>NZ_JABSNM010000016.1 GCF_013294065.1 Sphaerotilus uruguayifluvii | reverse complement strand
ACCGGCGTGCGCGGCTTGGTCTCCATCGCGTGCGCGATCTGCGGCACGAAGGCCGGGCCGAGACCCAGCGAGGTCGCGGTGAGCGAGCAGTATTTCAGCAGGCTGCGGCGCGAGATGCCCTGGCGCCGCATCACCTCGTAGAACGTTTCCATGTGGGTCTCCTCGGTTCTGTCGCGGAGAACGTCACAAGTCGCGTGCCTGACGCCCATCGGCTCAGGGTAATCCCGCATCACTGTCGCAAGTCCTTGTCACGGCTTGGAAATTCGTGACGTCTTGACGCAGGTCAGGCGAGCGTGATCGGATGGGTGGAAAGAGAGTGACCGGTCGATGGCCGCTGGCGGAAGATCGTTGTCCGGTGACGGCGCGGTCGCGGCCGGGGCTGCGCGTGATACCCTGAGTCGACCACCACACAGAAAGGCGCCCCCATGGCCATGAAGCCGAACTACTCGTTCGAGAAGCGTCAGCGCGAGCTGGAGAAGAAGAAGAAGAAGGAGGAGAAGGCGCAGAAGAAGGCGCAGGCAGCCCACGGTGCCGCCCGCCCGGCCGACCAGGAGCTGCCGGAGGCGCCGCCGCAGGAGAGCGGCTCCAGCGTCTGACCCGGGCCGTTCAGCCGCTGGCCGACGCCATCGGCAGGCCCTGGGCGGGCAGCTCGACCACGAACTCCGCTCCGCCGTCGGCCTGGTTGCCGGCGAGCAGCCGCCCGCCGTGCTGCTCGACGATGCCGTAGCTGATCGACAGCCCCAGGCCGGTGCCCTTGCCGACCGGCTTGGTGGTGAAGAAGGGGTCGAACAGTCGACCCAGATGCTCCGGCGCGATGCCGGGGCCGTTGTCGCGGAACACCAGCCGCGCCAGACCGGCCTCCAGATGGCCGGTGATCCACAGCGTCGGGGGCTTCGCGCCCGCGCCGCTGGCCGCATCCCAGGCGTTCTGGATCAGGTTGAGCATCACCTGCAGCAGCGGCCCCGGTGCGCCCTCGACCACGCTGTCGGGGCCGGGCTGCCAGTGCACGACGAAGTCCGGCGCGGTGCCCTTGCGCACCCAGTGGATCGCCTGCTCGACCACCTCGTTGAGCCGCACCGGGCCGCGCTCGTCGCGGTCGGCGGCCGAGAAGCGCTTCAGTCCCTGCACGATGTCGGCGGTGCGCTGCGCGCCCTCGAGCGTGCCTTCCATCAGCGAGGGCAGGTCGGCCAGCAGGTGGTCGAGGCGCAGTCGGCGGCGCATCGGCGCGAGCTCGGCCACCGGCCGGCCGCCGTGGATCTCGCCGAGGTACTGGCGCAGCCGCTCGGTGTAGCGGGTCAGCGCATGCACGTTGCCGAGCACGAAGCTGATGGGGTTGTTCAGCTCGTGCGCGACGCCTGCCACCAGCCGGCCCAGCGAGGCCATCTTCTCCGAGTGCAGCAGCTGCTGCTGGGTGCGCTTGAGCGCCTCGTGCGCCTCGCGCAGCTGGTGGTAGGCGCGCTTGAGCTCGCCCATCGGCCGCCCGACGAAGACCAGGCCGACGCGCCGCCCGGCCGCGTCCAGCCGCGGCGTGCAGTTGAAGTCGACCGGCACCGGCTGGCCGGCGCCGTCGAGCAGCTCGACCTCGAGCACCGTGCCGCCGCGCTGCAGCGCCGGCGTGCCCAGCACATGGCGCAGGCGCACCCGGCTGGCCTCGTCGGCCATCAGCGCCTCGATGCCGCTGCCGCGCAGCGCGGCCTCGTCGCGGCCGGTCAGCTCGGCCAGCGCGCGGTTGGTCTCCTCGATGCGGCCGCCGGCGTCGCAGGCCACCAGCACGTCGCTCATCGCGCTGAGCAGGCTGAAGATGAACTGCTGCGACTGCTCGAGCTGGGCGTTCTTCTCCTCGAGCGCGACCTCGTCGGCCACCAGCTGCGAGTAGACCTCGTCCATCTTCTGGATCACGTCGAGCCAGGCGCTGTCGTCGATCCCCTCGGCGGGCGGCAGCATCGGGGCGAGCGGCGGGCGGTCGGGCATGGCGGGTTCGTCCTGCAGCGAAGGGGGAGTCAGTGCACGGTGCAGACCATGCACGGGTCGAAGGAGCGCACGATGTGCTGCACCGCCACCGGCGTGGTCTCGCCCGGGCGCACCGGCGCGTCCTCCAGCGCCTGCTCGAGCGCGCCGGGCCGGCCGCTGGCGTCGCGCGGCGAGAAGTTCCAGCTCGTCGGCGCGATGATCTGCCAGTGGCGGATGCGTCCGCCCTGCAGCGCGATCCAGTGGCCGAGCGCGCCGCGCGCGGCCTCGGTCAGGCCGCGGCCCTGGCCCTCGGCCGGCAGCGGTGCCGGGCGGCAGAAGGGCTCGCCGGGGCGGATCGCCTTCAGCCAGCCCTCCATCAGCGGCACCACGCGCGCCAGCTCCATCAGCCGTGCCAGCACCCGCGCCAGCACGCCCGAGCCCTCGCGTGCGACCAGCTCGCGCAGCAGCGGCTGGCCGTCGGCGAGCTGGCGCGCCAGCGCGCCGGTCTCGGCGACCTCGCCGCCCAGGCGCGGTGCCTTGTTCCAGCTGTAGGCGCCGGGCTTGTCGGCGTCCGGCAGCGTCAGGCCGCGTGCCGGGGGGCGCACCGGCTCGCCGTCGGCGGCCAGCCAGGCGCGGGTCACGTCCTCGGTGACGAGCGACAGGTCCAGCGCGGCGGTGGCCGACGCGCCGGCGCGCCAGACGCCGCCGCCGATCGCGGTCGTGCCGTCGGGCTGCGGATAGGCGCCGTGGCTGATCCACAGCCCCGGCCCGGGCCCGAGCCGCGCCAGCCCCAGGTCGTCGGCCAGGTCCAGAAAGAAGCGCAGGTCGCCGGCGCCGGCGTCCGTGCCGGTCGGGCGCTCGGCGCGCCAGCGCGCCAGATCCGTCAGGCTGGAGAGCGCGGCCACCGCCTCCAGCGGCGCGCCGAACAGCGTGCGCTCGAGAAAGCCGCGGAACTCGCGCACCCGCGCCAGCAGCCGCAGCCGCTCGGCCGCGTCGATCGCCCGCGCCGAGCCGCCGGCCTCCAGGCTGCCGGTGTGCGGCCACTTGCCGCCGAGCAGGCCCATCAGCGTGAACCAGCGCGCGCGCGCCGCGGTCGCCAGCCGGTGGTGCTCGCCGCAGCCCTCGGGCGAGAGGGCGGCGAAGCGCCGGCGCGCCTCCACGAACCAGGGCCGCGTGGCGTAGACCTCGCGGGTGAAGTCCGGCATGAAGAACAGGTAGAAATGCGTCAGGTGGTCGGCCAGGTTCTCGCAGGCCAGCATCAGGTCGGTCGCCAGCAGGCCGTTGGGCGGGGGCTGCACGCCGGCCAGGTCGGCCAGCGCCCGGGTCGCCGCCACCGACTGCGACACCGAGCAGATGCCGCAGATGCGCGGCACGATCACCAGCGCGTCCCCGGCCGGGCGGCCGAGCAGGATCTGCTCGAAGCCGCGGTACATCGGCGCGCAGACCTCGGCCGAGCGCACCCGGCCGTCGGCGATGTCCAGACGGACCTCGAGATCGCCCTCGACGCGGTTGAAGGGGCCGACGATCAGGCGGGGCATGGGCGGTTCCTCCGGGCTGGGGTTCGGGTTGCGGCCCGCATTGTGCGGTGTGCGGACATGGTGCTGTGGCATCATCGCCCGCCCCGAAAGTCGCCTGAGGCGAAAAGAAAGAGAGTCGTTCCGCATGGACCTGAAGCTGCCCATCGTCATCGTCGACGAGCTCGCCGACACCCTGGTCAAGTCGACCGGCGTCCTGGACTTCGCCAGTGGCGACATCACCGAGGTCCGCTATCAGGGCTACGACCTCGAGAAGAACGGCTTCCCGGCCCGCGACGCCGACTACGACTTCACCAGCGGCACGCTGTCCAACGGCACGAAGGAGGTCGAGTTCGGCATCCGTGCCGACGCGATGGCCGCGCGCTACTCGGTCACGCCCGACGAACTGCTCGAGCTCAAGGGCCGCGCCGCCAAGCTGTTCGCCGCCGCCCCCGTCTCCGCCGAGCCGGCTCCGGCCGCGAAGAAGGCCCCGGCGCGCCGCAAGCCGCGCGCCTGATCCCGCAGAAACGGAGTCGGCCGCCGTCAGGCGCTACGATGGCGGCCGTTCGCGTGAACCGACCCGACCTGCCGCGCCACCGATGCGTCCCTCCGTCCTGCCGTTCCTCCGCTGCGCTCTTGCCGCCCTGACGCTGCTGGCCCTGGCCGGCTGCTCGACCTCGTCGGGCAGCGCCGCGGCGAAGTCCCGGGTCTATCTCGACGAGGCCTTCTCGAGCACCGAGACCTTCTCGCGGGTGTTTCCCGCGACGACGGGCGGCACCTGCGAGGCCGCGCGCCGCGCGCTGATGAGCCAGGGCTACCTGATCGGCAGTGGCGACCGCGCCGACTCGGTCACCGGGCGCAAGAGCTTCCAGCCGCAGCCCGAGGTGCATGTGCAGATCGAGTTCCACATCGTCTGCGTGCCCGAGGTGCGTGCCGCGGCGCTGTCGGCCTCGGACGCGCCGGCCAACGCCGGCGAGCCGGCCGACCGGCCCTCGACGATCGCCTTCGTCAGCGCGGTGCAGGACCGCTACTCGCTGAAGAAGAGCTCGAGCTCGGCCAGCCTGGGCGTCAGCGCGATCGGCTCGGTCTCGCTGCCGCTGTCGTCGAACGACGACTCGCTGGTCAAGGTCGCCAGCGAGACGATTCCCGCCGGCGAGTTCTACGACCGCTTCTTCCAGCTGGTCGAGAGGTACCTGGAAGTTCCCTGAGTCGTCCATCCGGATCCGCCGCGTCAGGCGATCGCGGCGGAATGGTGCTATGGTGACCCGTTCCATCGGAGAGCGCCATGACCGGTTCGAGTTCCTCACCGTCCGTCGCGGAGGCGTCCGTGCCTTCGTCGCCGTCCTCTTCTCCTTCCGTGCGCCTCGAGCGCCTGCGGGCCGCGCTGCCGGCGACGATCGAGTTCCTGCAGCGTCGGCGCGCCGACCTGATCGACCCGGTGCTGATCGACGACTATGTCGCCATCAACTGGTTCGAATGGCACGGCGGGGCGCTGCGCCTGACCGTGACCGGCCGCAACATCTGCGCGCAACTGGCGATCCGGGCGCGGTGACGCTGCGCCAGCGTGGCGCAGTGCTCGCGCAGCTCTTCGAACAGGCTCCAAAAACCGGTTGAATTTTTCACATCAGGACTGGATTGTTTGTCGTCCGGATCCTGAAGTGCTCAAACGCGGGGGTGTCGGCCGGGCGGCCAATCCCTAGTCTTCGAGCGACGCGCACCACGATGGTGTGCCTGGTTCGGCTCATCGGAGCCGTCCTCGACTCGAAAGACACCGCCCATGACGCCCGTTGCCCGCACCCTGCGCTCCCTGGTCTGGCTGCTCGTGCCCCTGTCGGGCATGGCCCACGCGACCGGCTCCTCCTTCGTCGACGACCTGTCCGGCTACGACACCAGCCTCTGGCAGAAGACCAATGCCACCCTGGCACCCCAGCCGGTCGACGTCGCCTGGCGCGCCGACCATGTCGCCTTTGCCAGCGACCAGATGTACCTGAGGCTGAACACCTGGCCCTGCAGCGTGGCGGCCGAGCAGTGCGGCAGCCGCCCGAACGCCTCGGGCCAGTACGCGTCGCTCGACACCTACGGCTTCGGCACCTTCAGCGCTACCTTCCGGGCCGCGTCCGGCAGCGGCGTCGTCACCGACTTCATGAAGTACAGCGGCACGCTCAACAGCGCCAGCGGCCCGAGCGACCTGATCGGCATGCACATCGCCGGCAACGACACCAGCACGCTGCAGCTGAGCTTCCTGTCGTCGACCAGCGGCGGGCTGGTGACGCAGTCGGTGGCGCTGGGCTTCGATGCCTCGGCCGGCCTGCATTCCTACGCGTTCGACTGGACCTCGGGCTCGCTGTCCTGGTATGTCGATGGCGTGTCGGTCTACAGCCTGTCGGGCGTCGACGTGCCGGATGCGCAAGGGCGCATCGTCGCCGACGTGTGGGCCGCCCAGGCCGGCTCCGGCGCGGCCAGCGTGCTGGGCAGCTACACCCGCGCCGGCACCTCGGCGGTCTTCGACTCGATCAGCTACACGGTTCCTGCCGCGCCGGTGCCCGAGCCCGAGAGCCTGGCGATGATGGTCGCCGGTCTGGGCGTGCTGGGCTGGAGCCGTCGTCGCGCTGCGCGCAGGACCTGAGCCGGACCCGACCGACAGCACAGGGGGCGGATGCGCGAGCATCCGCCCCCTGCGTTTCGGACAGGCAAGAAAAAACGCCGAAACCTTTCGGCTTCGGCGTTTTTCGCTGGATTCGTTGGTGGAGAGGAGGAGGATCGAACTCCCGACCTTCGCATTGCGAACGCGACGCTCTCCCAGCTGAGCTACCCCCCCAACGCAGAATGCAATTCTAGCACGAGTCTTTTTGACGCTGCAAGCGCGCGCGCGCCAGGGCCGCCTCGATCATCGCGCGCTTGCGCTCGATCTCGCCGGGCACCTCGGTGTTCTTCGTCAGCTGCTCGAGGTGCTCGAGCTTGTGCTGGGCCTTGTCCTCGAGGCGCGCGGCGTGCTGGCGCGCGGCCCGCTCGCGCCGGGCGTTGCGATCCAGGTAGCGCTGGCGGGCCGCGTCGGCCTGCCCGGGTGTCCAGGCCTGCCAGCCGCTGCGCCCGGGCGTGACCACCTCCAGCGAGATGCAGTCGACCGGGCAGGCCGGCAGGCAGAGCTCGCAGCCGGTGCAGTCGGCCTCGATGACGGTGTGCATGTGCTTGTTCGTGCCGCTGATGCAGTCGACCGGGCAGGCCTTGATGCACAGCGTGCAGCCGATGCACCAGGCCTCGTCGATGACCGCCACCGTGAGCGGCCCCTCGACGCCGCACGCCGGATCGAGCGCCTGCGCGGGCCGGCCGGTCAGCGCGGCCAGGCGCATGACGCCCTCGAGTCCGCCGGGCGGGCAGCGGTTGATGTCCATCGTGCCGGCGGCCACCGCCTCGGCATACGCGCGGCAGTCGGGCTGGCCGCAGCGGGTGCACTGCGTCTGCGGCAGCTGGGCATCGATCAGGTCGGCGAGGGAGGGCGGCGGCATGGCGGCGGGCAGAAAGGGAAATCGCGGCGGGGCCGCGATTGTCCTTCAGGTCGATGCCCGGCCCGGCCGCGCGGGCCGGGCGCCCGGGCTCAGCGGCGCGTCTTGCCGCGGCGCGTCGGCGCCGGCTCGGCCGGTGCGGCGTCGGCCGGTGCGGCGTCGACCGGTGCAGGGGCCTCGTCCGGGGTCGCGGTGTCGACCGGCGCGGGAGCCTGCGCGCTCTCGGCGACCGGAGCCTGCGGCGCCGGGGCGGCGACCGCTGCGGCCGTCTCGACCTCGGTCTCCGGGGTCGCCGGAGCCGCCGTTTCGGGGATCGCCTCGACCGGATCGGCCACCGGGGCCGCCGCAGCCTTCATCGGCGCCTGGTGCTCGAGGATGAACTTGCGCACCTCCGGATAGGCCATCTCGCGCCAGCGGCGGCCGGAGAAGATGCCGTAGTGGCCGGCGCCCTTGACGATGTAGTGCTCGCGGCGCTCGGCCGGGATGCCGCTGCACAGGCCGTGCGCGGCCTCGGTCTGGCCGGCGCCGGAGATGTCGTCGAGCTCGCCCTCGACCGTCAGCAGCGCGGTGGTGCGGATGTCCTGCGGCCGCACCGGCTCGCCCTTGACCACCCAGGTGCCGTAGACCAGCGAGAAGTCCTGGAAGACGGTGCGGATCGTCTCGAGGTAGTAGTTGGCGTCCATGTCGAGCACCGCGTTGTACTCGTCATAGAACTGGCGGTGCGCCTCGGCGCTGTCGTCGTCGCCGCGCACCAGGTCCAGGAAGTAGTCCCAGTGCGAGTTGGCATGGCGGTCCGGGTTCATCGCGACGAAGCCGGTGTGCTGCATGAAGCCCGGGTAGACGCGCCGGCCGGCGCCGGGGAAGTTCTGCGGCACGCGGTAGATCACGTTGTGCTCGAACCACTCGATGTTGCGGTTCATCGCCAGGTTGTTGACCGCGGTCGGGCTCTTGCGGGCGTCGATCGGGCCGCCCATCATCGTCATCGTGCGCGGCGTGGCCTCGCCGCGCGAGGCCATCAGCGAGATCGCCGCCAGCACCGGCACGGTGGGCTGGCAGACCGAGATCACGTTGACGTCCGGGCCGAGCTGGCGGATGAAGTCCTGCACGTAGCCGATGTAGTCGTCGAGGTGGAAGTCGCCGGCCTCCATCGAGACCATGCGCGCGTCGACCCAGTCGGTGATGTAGACCTTGTGGTCCTGCAGCAGCGTGCGCACCGTGTCGCGCAGCAGCGTCGAGTGGTGGCCCGACAGCGGCGCCACCACCAGCACGATGGGCTGCGCGCGCATGCGCTCGAGCATCTGCGCGTTGTCGGTGTAGCGCTTGAAGCGCAGCAGGCGGCAGAAGGGGCGGTTCTCGACCACCTGCTCCTGCACGGCCACGTCGACGCCGTCGACCTTGACCGTGGTGATGCCGAAGGCCGGCTTCTCGTATTCCTTCGTCAGGCGGTGCAGCAGGTCGAAGCCGGCGGCCATGCGCTCGGAGCCGGGGGCCTGGGCGAACGGCGACAGCGGATGGCTGTAGAGCTTGGCGGTGGCGCTGGCGAACTCCGCGAACGGGCTCAGCAGAGCGCGCTGGGTTTCGTAGAACTGATAGAGCATCGCGATTCCTCGGGCATCCGGTGGGGGCTGGGGCAGGGCGGCGTGCCGCTCATGTTGCAGTGCAGCATTGTACGCCGGCCTGTATTGCTGCGCAGCATCATCCTGTGTGCGGTCAAGACTGGACAACCGGGCAATTCCCGTAATTACGGAAGAATGCGACGTGCATCGGGCCTGTCGCGTACCTCGAATGTTCCATTCCGGGACAGCGGCGCGTGCGATCCTGATCGATGTTGCGATGCCGCAACGTCGGGGGGAAGCGGGCTTGTTTGAAGTCGTCACGACTCGCGCCCGAGGCGCAAGGCCGACGCAAGCGCGCCCCGTAGAATCTCGACGGCTTTCCGGCTATCCCATTCCATTCAACACTCGGAACCACCTCATGAGCCTGCTCAACGTCCCCCCCGGCACCGCCGACAAGTTCAACGTGATCATCGAGATCCCGGCGAACTCGGACCCCGTCAAGTACGAAGTCGACAAGGAAACCGGCGCGCTGTTCGTGGACCGCTTCATGGGCACGGCCATGCACTACCCGTGCAACTACGGCTACGTGCCGCAGACCCTGTCGCTCGACGGTGACCCGGTCGACGTGCTGGTGCTGACCCCGTTCCCGCTGGTGCCGGGCTCGGTCGTGCCCTGCCGCGCCATCGGCGTGCTGAACATGGAAGACGAGTCGGGCCAGGACGCCAAGGTGCTGGCCGTGCCGACCGAGAAGATCCTGCCGACCTACGCCGGCATCAAGTCGCACGGCGACGTCGATCCGCTGATCCTGGCGCGCATCCAGCACTTCTTCGAGCACTACAAGGACCTCGAGAAGGGCAAGTGGGTCAAGGTCACCGGCTGGGCCGATGCCGAAGCCGCCCGTGCCGAGATCAGCAGCGGCGTCGAGCGTCTGGCCGCCAAGTGAGGCCATGAGCGCCCGGGCTCCGGCCGTCGCCGGAGCCGTCGCGAAGAAGGGGAGCCCGCCGGGCTCCCTTTTTTTCGCCCGTAGACTAGGCGCATGAACTGGAACCAGGAACTTCTGAACAGCGCGATCTGGGTGGCCAAGGCCTACGCGATCACGCTGGTGGTCTTCGTCGCGGTGATGGCGCTGCTGGCGCGCGGGACGGTGTGGGGGCGGCAGTTCTGGTCGCTCACCGGCGCCTACTTCTCGCCGCGGCGCTCCTGGCGGCCGCTCGGCGGCGTGGCGCTGATGCTGCTGTTCGTGCTGTTCACGGTGCGCATGAACGTGGTGTTCTCGTACTGGTACAACGAGTTCTACAGCGCGCTGCAGGCGCTCGACCAGAAGGGCTTCTGGTTCGGCATGCAGCTCTTCGGCGTGCTGGCGACGATCCATGTGATCCGCGCGGTGCTCAACAGCTACATCCGCGGCGCCTTCACCATCCACTGGCGCCAGTGGCTCAACGACCGCACCGTCGACGAGTGGCTGGGCGGGCAGTCCTACTACCTCGGGCGCTTCGCCTCGCCGCCGGTGGACAACCCCGACCAGCGCATCCAGCAGGATGTCGCGGCGCTGGTGACGACGACGCTGGGGCTGTCGATGGGACTGGTCAGCTCGGTGGTGTCGATGTACGAGTTCACCGGCATCCTGTGGAATCTCTCGGCGTCGATGACGGTGGCCGGCACCGAGATCCCGCGCGCGATGGTGTTCCTGGTCTACCTGTACGTGATCGTCGCCTCGTCCTTCGCGTTCTGGATCGGCCGGCCGCTGATCGGGCTGAACTTCATGGCCGAGAAGCTGACCGCGAACTACCGCTACCTGCTGGTGCGCCTGCGCGAGTACGGCGAGAGCATCGCGCTCTACCGCGGCGAGGCGGTCGAGCGCCGCGGCCTGCTGGCGAGCTTCGCGGCCGTGATCGGCAACGCCTGGGACACGCTGTGGCGGTCGCTGAAGTTCGACGGCTACAACCTGGCGATCAGCCAGATCGCGGTGGTCTTCCCCTTCATCATCCAGGCGCCGCGCCTGTTCGCCGGCACGATCAAGCTCGGCGACGTGATGCAGACCAGCCAGGCCTTCGGCCAGGTCGAGGAGGCGCTGTCCTTCTTCCGCACCTCCTACGACAGCTTCGCCGGCTACCGCGCGGTGCTCGAGCGCCTGAGCGGCTTCGAGCAGAACGTGCGCGCGTCGTCGAGCCTGACGCTGCCGGCGCTGGCCGAGCAGGCGCAGGGGCTGACGATCGAGCACCTGACGGTGCGCCGCCCCGACGGCCAGGTGCTGACCGCCGACCTGTCGCTGGCGCTGCCGGCCGGCAGCGCGCTGCTGATCCGCGGCCCCTCGGGCTCGGGCAAGACGACGCTGCTGCGCACGCTCGCCGGCCTGTGGCCGTTCTCGGACGGCCGGGCGGCGCGGCCGCACGGCTCGGCCTGCCTGTTCCTGTCGCAGCGGCCCTACCTGCCGATCGGCACGCTGGCCGAGGCGCTGGCCTATCCGGCCGAGGCCGCGTCGCTCGATCCGGCACGCGCCGCGCAGATCCTCGAGCAGGTCCAGCTCGGCCACCTGGCCACCCAGCTCGACCAGGCGCAGGACTGGTCGCAGGTGCTCTCGCCGGGCGAGCAGCAGCGCCTGGCCTTCGGCCGCGTGCTGGCGAACCGGCCGGCGATCGTCTTCCTCGACGAGGCGACCTCCGCCACCGACACCGGCCTGGAGCACGGCCTGTACCGGCTGCTGCGCACCGCGCTGCCGCAGGCGGTGCTGGTCAGCGTCGGCCACCGCGAGACGCTGGCGGCCTTCCACGACCAGGCGCTGACGCTGGCGCGCGACGGCAGCTGGATCCAGGGCCGGCCCTGATCGCCCGGGCGTGCAGAATCCTCGGGGATTCATGCAGCGATCTCGAGGGAGAGACGGATGAGAGGAAGGCGCAGGACGGGCCGGCGGCCCGGGGCCGGGCTGCTGGCGATCGGCATGGCCGCGATGCTGGCGGGATGCACCACGCTGAAGCAGCGGTGCGAGGAGACCCGCTGGGAGCAGACCGGCCGCCAGGACGGCGCCGGCGGGCAGTTCGTGCCCGGCAGCCTGCTGGCGCGCTGCGAGGCCGAAGGCGTCATGCCGGACCGGGCCGCCTACGAGCGGGGGCGTCTGGCCGGGCTGAAGCAGTGGTGCGGCCGCGACTGGGCGGTGCAGGGCCGCGAGGACGGCGGCCGCGGCGTGGCGCCACAGGACATCGCCTACGCGCAGTCGCGCTGCGCGTCCATCGGCGTGGCGGTGGACTCGCCGACCTATCTCGTCAACTACCGCCACAGCGCGGAGAACTACTGCGCCACGCTCGACTGGCGCGCGCTCGGGCGCCGGCAGTTCGAGAGCGGCGCGCCGGTCGACGCGCAGGCGGGCAGCCCGCCCGCCTGCCTGTCCGTGGGCATGCCGCCGGACGACTACCAGTTCCACGCCGGCTACGACGCCGCCCGGCGCGACCGGCTGGACCGCCAGTGCACGAGCCGGGCGCAGTTCGAGGCCGGCCGGCAGGGGCGCGGCTACGACCGCTTCTGCGACGAGGTGCCCTTCGCCCGGCGGGCCCATGACGCCGGCCGCGAACAGGCGCAGATCGACAGGGACCTGCGCAGCCTCGAGGCCGAGCGCTCGCACCTCGTGTCCACCGGCGCTCCGCTGCGGCACATCCGCCCGGCGCCGCCGCTGGCCGAGCCGCAGCGCAACGAGGAGCTCGACCGCCTGAACCGCCGCATCCGCGAGCTGACGCAGCGGCGCGACGACCTGTCGCGCGCGCTGCGCTGACCCGAAGCGGACACACCGGCCGGCTACCGTGCCGGCCATGATCCGCGACCTCCTTGATCGAGATGCCGATGGTGGCGCCGGCGCTGGCGCGACGAGCCGCCGCCGCTGGCTGCGCCTGGGTGCGGCCGCGCTGCTGGCGGGCGTCAGCCGCACGCCCTCGGCGCGCGCCTGCGACGCGCCGTGCACGCCCCCGGTGCTGCCGGCGCCGGTGCCGGCCTTTTCCGGCTGCGCGGCCGGCGCCGTGCTGCCGCCGGGCTGGCAGCCGCACCGCATGCGCCCCGACCGGCTCGACACGCTCTACCGGGTCGCGGCCGATCCGCTGGGCGGCGCCAGCGTCGTCGCCGCGCACGCCGAGCGCGGCGCCACCGGCCTGCGCTGCGACCTGCGCCGCGAGCCGGGCCAGTTCCGCGACATCGAGTTCAGCTGGCGCGCCGAGACGGTGCCGCCCGAGGCCCGCTGCGACGACGACACGCTCGACGACTGCACCGCGCGCGTCGTCGTCGCCTTCGACGGCGATCTCTCCGGGCTGTCGCTGCGCGAGCTGATCTTCCGCGAGCAGGTCGAGCTGTTCACCGGCCAGGTGCTGCCGCACTCGATGCTGATGTACGTCTGGGACAGCCAGCTGCCGGTCGGCACGGTGGTGCGCTACCCGCGCAGCGACAGCATCCGCTACCTGGTCGTCGACAGCGGCCCGGCCGCCGCCGGACCGTGGCGCCACCACCGCCGTGACCTGGTCGCGGACTACCGCCAGGTCTTCGGCCGCGAGCCCGGCGCGCTGCGCAGCCTGGGCGTGATGACCGACAGCGACGATCTCGGCGGGGCGGTCGAGGCCTGGTATGGCGACATCCGGCTGCCCTGGCCCGGGGGCGGCGAGGACAGCCGCCTGGCCTGATCCGATCCGGTCCGGCGGGCGTTCAGGGCCGCGGATCGCTCGCCGGCGGCAGCGAGGCCGCGGCGGCGTCGCGCGCCAGGCAGGCGCGGTAGCGCATCTCGCAGCGGTCGGCGAACCAGGCGGTGGTGAGCTTGCGGGTGATCTTCGGGCTGTTGAGGTCGATGTCGGGCAGCTGCTCGCGCGCCGGCTTCAGGCCGCGGCGCTCGGCGAGCTGGTACAGGCGCCGGTAGGTCGGCGACTGCTCGAACTCGAAGCGCTTCTCCAGCTTCAGGTCGCGCTCGATCTGCGCGGCGTTCACGCCCAGCTCCGGCTGCAGCGCCAGCAGCGCCCGCCAGGCCTGGCTGGGGTCGCTGCGCGGCGACAGCGGCTCGCCGCCCTTGTAGCGCAGCAGGTCGCCATCCGGATCGAGCTTCTGGCCGGTGAGCTGCGCCAGCAGCGCCTGCACCGCGGCGTTGCGGCTGCTGTAGCGCCCGGCGTTGTAGTCGGCGAAGCGGTAGAGCATGCGGTTGTACGAGACCGGATAGTCCAGCAGCATCGCCGCGCCGAAATAGAGCGCGCCGCGGCGCTTGAAGACCTCCTCGCGCGGCGTGCCGGCCGGCTTCCACGGGTAGGGCTTCTCGCGCATCTG
The DNA here is from genome assembly GCF_013294065.1 of Sphaerotilus uruguayifluvii. Classification (GTDB taxonomy): domain Bacteria; phylum Pseudomonadota; class Gammaproteobacteria; order Burkholderiales; family Burkholderiaceae_C; genus Sphaerotilus; species Sphaerotilus uruguayifluvii. Next base: position 98,590 of record NZ_JABSNM010000016.1, on the reverse strand, counting down.
CTCGGTGGCGAAGGCGACGCTGACCTGGGTGGCGCCGCCGGTGCGCACCGGGTTCTGGCCCTCGAACAGCGTGGCGCCCATCGGGATCTCGCGGATCATGTCCTCGTAGAACTCGGAGACGTCCCGCTCAGTGCGGAAGTGATCGATCCGGTCCTGGTAGGTGCGCCCGTCCGGCGAGGTCTTCGACAGCGCCAGGTCCAGCACCGCCTTCGGGATCGAATAGCGCTCGCGCTTCTTGTCCAGCTCGGCGCGGGCAAGCTTGGGCAGGCCCGGCACCGGCGGGTCGGCCTGCCAGGTCGACTCCTGCTCGATGACGGCCGCCAGCGCGCAGACCTTGTGCGGCTGCGCCGGAATCGACAGCGCGGCGAAGGCGGTGGCGATGTCCTCGGCCCAGCGGCGGCGGTCGGGCAGGTTCGGCGGCAGCACCCGCATCGCCACGTCGCGCACGTCGAAGACGCTGACCGGCGCCGGCGCGGGAGGTGGCGGCGGCACGGGCGGCAGCGGCGGCAGGGCCGGCGGCGCGGGCACCGGGGCCGGCCCCGGTGCCGGTCCGGGCATCGGCGAGGGCGGCAGCGTGATCACCGGCGGCAGCGTGCCCGGCGCAGGCGCCGGGGCCGGCGAGGGCCAGGGCGACGGGGCGGGGCGGCGGTCGCTGGGCAGGGTCGTGCAGGCGGCCAGCGTGGCCATCAGGGGCGCGAGGGCGGCAAGGCGCAGGGCGGATGGACTCATAGGGCCGATTATTCACGCCTGCATCTGTCTGGCTTGTGCCGTCTGTACAAAGGAGCTGAACATCGGATTCGAAAGCAGTCGGGCATGGTCCATCAGCACCACACGCGGCACGTCCACCAAGGCGAGGCGACCCTGCAGGCGAGCGTTCAGGCTGTCGCGCAAGCCTTGCAGATGCACGGTCAGGGCGGGGGGCAGGTCCACGGCGATCACCACCTTGAGCGGCAGCGGCTGGCGCGCGGCCAGGGGCAGCAGCGGCGAGAGCGTGCGGCCCCAGTCGGTGCCGGACCACACGGCGGCCAGCATCAGCAGCGTGTCGGTGACCTTGTCGAGCAGCGCCTGAAAGCGAAACGGGGCGGCGCGACCCTTGGTCGGCATGAAGTCCGGCCCGGTGAGTGTCTCGGTGACCTGCGCGTAGCTGCGCACCTCCAGCAGGATCAGCCGGCCCTGGCCGTCGATCCAGGCGAAGTCCATCTCCTTGAGGTGCTGGCCGCTGAGGGCGCGGTAGGGTGCCAGGTCGGCGAAGCGGAAATGCCGGTCGTCGGGCAGCATCAGGCGCAGCCCGGATTCTTCGTAGGTTGCCACGCGCTCATGCCCCCAGGTCAAGCAGCACGTCGCGGTCGAACAGCCGCAGCGACTCCTCGACGATCGGGTTCATCGGCAGGCCTTGCGCCAGGCGGGTCACCGTGCCGGTCACGCCGCCCCCGTCCGGCTGCTTGCGCAGGTCGAGCAGCGCGTAGTCGGTCGCCTTCTCGCGGGCCAGTTGCTCCAGCCGCTTGAGCAGGAAGTAGCTGTGGGTGGTCAGGTAGACCTGGATGCCCGACTGCGCGAACTCGTGCAGCATCTCGGCGAACAGCACGATCGCCTTCGGGTGCAGGTTCACCTCCGGCTCGTCGACGAACAGCATGCAGCCACCGGTCGGGGTCAGACGCCGGTTGCGCATCAGCCGCGAGAGGATGCCGATCTTCTTGATCCCCTCGGCGGTCTGGTGCATGTTGAAGCTTTCCTTGCCGCGCCGGAAGACGATGGTGCCGTCCTTGTCCATCTCGACTTCTCCGCCGCCGGTCACGTCTTCGAGGTGGCGGAACACGTTCCTGATGTTGTCCTGCCATTTGCCGGCGGTCGGGGGCTGGCGGTAGTCCTGGACGAGGTCGTAATAGGTGTCGTCGAACGAGGCGATTTCCTGCGATTCGCGGGTGGCCACGATGGCGTCGAAGATCGACAGGATTTCCTTCGGCGGCAGGAAGCTGGCCTTGTGGCCGTCGAGTTCGGGCAGGTTGTTGGTCTGCATCTCGACGATGCGGCTGACCGTGTCCTTGCCGAAGGCGAACTTCAGGTGCCCGCTGCCGTTCCAGCCCAGCTCGACGCTCAGGCGGTTGCCGCTGCCCCGGGTCACCAGCCGGCCCAGCTCCATCTTGGGCGGCAGGAAGGTCCAGCGCAGCTTGCCGGCCAGCACCTCGGCGAGTTCCTTCGGCTCGGGGCCGGCGCGCTTCTTGGCGTGCTCCTCGATCGCGCGGGTCATCGCGTAGAGCAGCTTGAGCAGGTGCGTCTTGCCGGTGTCGTTCTCGCCAATGATGACGTTCAGCGACGAGTGCGCCCGCCAGTCCAGCGGGTGCTGGAAGGCGACGAAATTTTCGAGGTACAGGGACGTGAGTCGGGTCATGGCAGCGGACGTGTTAATTCGAATTAATGGCTTGGTCCATGGCAGTTTCATCCCGGGGAAACGTGCAAGACCGGTTCACCATCTTGGCATCGACGTGCCGCGTTCATGGCACGCGTTGGAATGCGTCGCTTGTCGCTGTCCATGCGGAGGCCCCTGAAAAATGCAAAAGCATAGCGGGCGGCCCAGGGGGACTGTCAGGACCTGAACGGATTGCGCTCGCGCAGCTCGCCCACGTAGGCCTCGACCCCGGCGCTTTCCTGCGCCAGGAAGCGCGCCACCGCGTCGGCGAAGCCGGGGTGGCGCAGCCAGTGGGCCGAGGTCGTCGTCACCGGCAGCAGGCCGCGCGCCATCTTGTGCTCGCCCTGCGCGCCGCCCTCGAAGCGCAGGAAGCGCTCGCGCACGCACCAGTCCAGCGGCGCGTGGTAGCAGGCGGCGAAGTGCAGATGCGCCACCGGCTCGGTGCAGCCCCAGTAGCGCCCCCAGGCCACCCGACGCTCGGGGTCGATCGCGATCAGCGACGCCGCCACCCGCTCGGTCCCGCGCCGGGCGACGAACATCAGCCAGTGCTCGGGCAGGGTGCGCGCCATCTCGGCCCAGAAGGCGCGACTCAGGTAGGGCGTCGAGCGGTGCTCGCGGTAGGTGTTGTCGTAGCAGCGGGCGAAGAAGTCCCAGTCGGCCTCGGCGATCTCGGCGCCGCGCCGCACGTCGAAGGCGATGCCGGCCTCGCGCACGTAGCGGCGCTCCTGCTGGATCTTCTTGCGCTTGTCGCGCGAGAGGTGGGCGAGGAAGTCGGCGAAGTCGGCGTAGGGCTCGGGCTGGCGGTTGGTCCAGTGGAACTGCACGCCCTCGCGCAGCAGCCAGCCCTGGGCGGTGGCGGCGGCCCGGTCGGCCTCGTCCAGGAAGAGCAGGTGGGCCGAGGACAGCCCCTGATCGCGCGCGAAGGCCTCGATGGCGGCCAGCAGCGCCGCGCGTGCCTCCGCGTCGCGCGCCAGCAGCCGCGAGCCCGGCACCGGCGTGAAGGGCACGGCGCCGAGCAGCTTCGGGTAGTAGCGCTGGCCGGCGCGCTCCCAGGCGTCGGCCCAGGCCCAGTCGAAGACATATTCGCCGTAGGAATGGCTTTTCAGGTAGAGCGCGGCGCCGGCGCGCAGCACGCCGGCGGCGTTCTCGTCGGCCAGCGTCATGAAGACCGGCTGCCAGCCGGTGGCGGCGCAGGCGCTGCCGCTGGCATGCAGCGCCGCCAGGAAGGCGTGACGCAGGAAGGGCGTCGGCGCGGGCGAGGCTGCCAGCAGAGCGTCCCAGGCGGCGGCATCGATGCGGCCGGGGGCGTCGTGGATCTGCAGCCGCAGCCGGGGCGGCCGGGCCGGGCTGGGGCGGGAAGGGGTCGTCGGAAGGGCGGCGTCCGTCATGCGGGCGATGTTCGCATGGCCCCTGGAACCGCAGCGGCTACAGTTCGGCATTCCCCGTGAACCCGTCTGACTTCGGAGTCGCCTGCCTTGAACCCCCGGGATCCGTTCCTCAATCTCTACAGCCACGGCTTCGCGCGCGTGGCCGTCGCGGTGCCGGTGTGCCGTGTCGCCGATCCGGCCTTCAATGCCGCCGAGACCGTCCGGCTGCACCGCGAGGCCGCGCGCCAGGGCGCGGTGCTGGTCGCCTTCCCCGAACTGGGCCTGTCGGCCTACAGCTGCGAGGACCTGTTCCACCAGCGCGCGCTGCTCGAGGGCTGCGAGCGCGCGCTGGCCGAGGTGATCGAGGCCTCGCGCGGCGTGGGCGCGGTGGCGGTGGTGGGCCTGCCGCTGCAGGTCGACGGCGCCCTCTACAACGTGGCGGCGGTGGTGCTCGACGGCCGGCTGCTGGGCGTGGTGCCGAAGTCCTACCTGCCGAACTATGCCGAGTTCTACGAGGCGCGCCAGTTCAGCCCCGGCGGCCAGGCGCTGGCCACCGAGGTGACGCTGTGCGGCCAGACCGTGCCCTTCGGCGCGCAGCTGCTGTTCGCGGCGCAGACCGGCCAGATGCACGCGCCGCTGACCTTCGCCGTCGAGATCTGCGAGGACGTCTGGGTGCCGATTCCGCCCTCGTCCTTCGCGGCGCTGGCCGGCGCGACCGTGCTGGTGAACCTTTCGGCCTCGAACGTGACGGTCGGCAAGGCCGACTACCGCCACGCGCTGGTGTCGCAGCAGTCGGCGCGCTGTCTGGCCGCCTACCTCTACAGCTCGGCCGGCCCGGGCGAGTCGACCACCGACCTGGCCTGGGACGGCCAGGCGCTGATCTGCGAGAACGGCACGCTGCTGGCCGAGTCCGAGCGCTTCCGCGCGGACGCGCAGCTGGTCTGCGCCGATGTCGACCTGGAGAAGCTCGCGCGCGAGCGCATGCGCCAGACCAGCTTCGCCGCCAGCGTCGCGCGCCACCGCGGCGAGCTGGCCGCCTGGCGCACGGTGCGCTTCGCGCTGCGCCGCCCGGACGAGGAGGTGCTGCCGCTGCGCCGCGTCTTCGACCGCTTCCCCTATGTGCCGTCGAACCCGCAGCTGCTCGACGCCCGCTGCGAGGAGATCTACCAGATCCAGGTGAGCGCGCTGGTCAAGCGGCTGCAGTCCTCCGGGCTGAAGAAGCTGGTGATCGGCGTCTCCGGCGGGCTGGACTCCACGCATGCGCTGCTGGTGTGCGCCCGCACGATGGACCGGCTCGGCCTGCCGCGCGCCAACATCCTCGCCTACACGATGCCGGGCTTCGCCACCAGCCTGCGCACGCTCGACCAGGCGATGCGGCTGATGGAGGTGATCGGCTGCGGCGGCGGCATGATCGACATCCGCCCGAGCTGCGAGCAGATGCTGAAGGACCTCGGCCACCCCTACGCCAGCGGCCAGCCGGTCTACGACATCACCTTCGAGAACGTGCAGGCCGGCGAGCGCACCAGCCACCTGTTCCGCCTGGCCAACCACCAGGACGCGCTGGTGGTCGGCACCGGCGATCTCAGCGAGCTGGCGCTGGGCTGGTGCACCTATGGCGTCGGCGACCACATGTCGCACTACAACGTCAACGCCAGCGTGCCCAAGACGCTGATCCAGCATCTGGTGCGCTGGGTGGCCGCGCGCGGCGAGTTCGGCGAGGCCTGCAGCCGCGCGCTGATCGACGTCGTCGAGACCGAGATCAGCCCGGAGCTGGTGCCGGGCGACGCCTCCGGCCAGCCGCAGCAGTCCAGCGAGGCCAGCGTCGGCCCCTACGAGCTGCAGGACTTCCACCTCTATCACACGCTGCGCTCGGGCTTCGCGCCGTCGAAGGTCGCCTTCCTGGCGCTGCACACCTGGGGCGACGCGGCCGCCGGCCGCTGGCCCGAGGGCGTGACCGCGCGCAACGCCTACCCGCTGGCGGAGATCCGCCGCCACCTGCGCACCTTCCTGTGGCGCTTCTTCAAGACCAGCCAGTTCAAGCGCAGCTGCGTGCCGAACTCGCCCAAGGTCGGCTCGGGCGGCTCGCTGTCGCCGCGCGGCGACTGGCGCGCGCCCAGCGATGCAGAAGCCACGGTCTGGCTGGGCGATCTGGAGCAGGTGCCCGAGCGCTGAGGGCCCGCACGGTCACAATGCGGGCCACCCCGATCCGATCGAATCGAGTCCGCATGCGCCGTTCCCTCCCGTTCCCGTCCTCCCTGTCCGTGACCGCGCTGGCGGCGGCCGTGCTGCTGGCCGGCTGTGCCACGACGGCCGACACGGCGGCGCCCGCGACCGCCGCGCCGGCCGCGCAGGCAGCCGCCTCGGCGGCTCCGGCCCCGGCCCGCCCGGCCGCGTCGGCGGCCTCGGCTCCGGCCGGGGCGGCCAGCGCGCCCTCCGGCGCGGCCGCGCCGGCGCTGCCGGTCGCCGCGCTGCCGCCCTTCGCGCAGGTGGTGCGCGAGGCGCGCCGCACCGACGGCCTGATCCCGGTCTGGCAGAAGGACGAGAAGGTCTGGCTGGAGCTGTCCGAGAAGGACTTCGGCACGCCCTTCTTCCTGTCGCCGAAGATCGCCTCCGGCATCGGCGAGGGCGGGGTGCTCGGCGGCCTGATGGGCGGGCGCACCGGCGCCGGCGGCGCGAAGTGGGTCGAGTTCGTGCGGGTGTTCAACCAGGTCCGGCTGATCGCGCGCAATGCCGAGTACGTGGCCCAGGCCGGCACGCCGCAGGCCCGCGCGGTGGCCGCGGCCTTCTCGCCCAGCCTGCTGGCCAGCACGGCGGTGGCCAGCCAGCCGCATCCGGAGCGCCGCACCGTGCTGGTCGACGCCTCGGCGCTGTTCCAGGGCGATCTGATGGCGCTGGGCCCGCACCTGCAGCGCACCTACCGCCAGGGCTACTCGCTCGATCCGCGCCACTCCGGCATCACCGCGGTGCGCGGCACGCCCGAGCTGCTGGCGCTGACGGTGCAGCAGCACTTCGCCACCGGCGCGCTGGCCTCGGCGCAGCCGGGCATGCCGCCCGGCGCCAGCCCCTCGGTGCCCGCGACGCTGCCCGATGCGCGCAGCCTGTTCGTGCAGCTGCACTACTCGCTGACCCGCCTGCCGGCCGAGCCGATGCGCGCGCGCGCCGCCGACGCCCGCATCGGCCACTTCGTCACCACGGTCAGCGACTTCGGCGACGAGTTCGCGCGCAGCCCGAAGAAGCGCTTCGTCAACCGCTGGCGGCTCGAGAAGAAGGATCCGGCCGCCGCGCTGTCGGAGCCGGTGCGGCCGATCGTCTACTGGATCGACCGCAGCGTGCCCGAGCGCTACCGCGAGCCGATCCGCGCCGGCATCCTGGAGTGGAACCGTGCCTTCGAGGCGCTCGGCTTCAAGGACGCCATCGTCGCGAAGGTCCAGCCCGAGGACGCCGACTTCGACACGCTCGAGACCGGCATCGCCTCGGTGCGCTGGATGACCAACGCGACGGCGATGTTCGGGGCGGTCGGCCCCAGCCATGTCGACCCGCGCAGCGGCGAGATCCTCGACGCCGACATCGCCATCGAGAGCCTGAGCTCGCGCGCGCTGCGCACGCTGCGCAGCCAGGTGATCGCCGCGCCGGCGCCGGCCTTCGCCCAGCCGCCGGACCTGGGCGCGCCGGGCTCGCCGGTGCTGTGCCAGCATGCCGACCTGGCCGCCGAGCAGCTCGGCTACGCGCTGGACGTGCTGTCGGTGCGCGAGGGGCTGGATCCGGCCGGCCCCGAGGCCGAGGCCTTCGTCGCCGCCTACCTGAAGGACGTGACGATGCACGAGGTCGGCCACACGCTGGGGCTGCGGCACAACTTCCGCGCCTCGACCGTGCGCGACGAGGCGCAGCTGTCCGATCCGGAGTTCACCCGCAGCCATGCGCTGACCGGCTCGGTGATGGAGTACGCCGCGATCAACCTGCCCGCGCGCGGCCAGCCGCGCGTCGCGGCCTTCCAGACCACGCTCGGCCCCTACGACCACTGGGCGATCGAATACGCCTACCGCGAGCTGGCGCCGGCCGAGGAGGCCGCGGCGCTGTCGCGCATCGCCGCGCGCAGCGGCGAGCCCGAGCTGGCCTTCGGCACCGACGAGGACTTTCTCGCCGGGCTCGACCCGGAAACGCTGCAGGGCGATCTCGGCCGCGATCCGGTGGTCTTCGCACGCAAGCGCCTGGGCATCGCGCGCGATCTGCTGACCCGGCTGGAGGCGCAGCCGCTGGCCGCCGATGCCGATCCGGCGGGGCTGCGCCGCGCGGTCGGCTTCGCGCTGCGCGATGTCGGCCGTGCCAGCGCGACGCTGCTGCGCCAGATCGGCGGCCTGCGCACGCTGCGCGACGCGCCCGGCACCGGCCGGGATCCGCTGCAGCCCGTGCCGCTGGCCGAGCAGCGCCGCGCGCTCGAGCTGCTGCTGGGCGAGCTGCTGTCGCCGCAGGCGCTGACGGTCTCGCCGGCGCTGCAGCGCCGGCTGGCGCCGGACTACTTCGAGCGCGGCGAGGCGCTGCTGTCGGGCAGCGGCGCGGTGGCCACCGACTTCAGCCCGCCGCAGCAGCTCGCCGAGCTGCAGCGCGTGCTGCTGATGCAGCTGGCCAGCGACACGATGGCCACCCGGCTGCTCGACGGCGCCGACAAGTCCGACGCCACCACGCCCAGCCTGTCGCTCGACGAGCTGCACCAGCGCCTGTCGGCGGCGGTCTGGGCCGAGCTCGACGGGCACGAGGCCCGCATCGATCCGGCACGCCGGGCGCTGCAGCGCGAGCATGTGAACCAGCTCGCGCAGTGGCTGCTGGCCCCTGGCGCGGCCGGGCGTGCCGAAATGCGCATGCGCGTGGGCCTGCAGGCGCGGGCGCTGCTGGCGAGGCTCGACAAGGTACGGTATCGTTTCGATGCGTCTTCCGACACCGCCGCCCATCTGCGCGACAGCGCCGATCGGCTGCGAGAGGCGCTGCAGGCCCGGGTGGTTCGCCCGGGCGTGTGACGCCGGGTACCGGAAAAACGACGGCGGTTGGCGCTGCACCCCGAGGAAAGGGGCCCCGCGCGACCCCCGTCTGCATGAAGGAATCCGCATTTCCGGCGGTTCGGAAGTCCGGGATGGGCCGGTTTGCGGGATCCGGCCCCCCGGCACGACGGGGCGATGTTTCAGAGCTTGCACTTCGCCCTGGATGTGTGCAGATGTGACGTATTTCTCGAGACGTAGACCTTGAACAGAATCGGGGCACAGACTCTCTCGGAGCCGTTCCCGATGCTTTCGCTGCAAAAGATCCGTCAGGCCCTGGGCCGCCTTCCTGTCGCCAACCGACTGGCGCTGGGCTTCGGCGTGCTCGTCGCGCTGATGTTCGCGCTGGTCTGCGCCGGCCTGCTGATGATGGGGCAGGACGCCGCGCTGGCCGCGTCCCGCCGCCTGCTCGGCGTGCTGGGCACGCTGTCGATGGCGGTCGCCGGCGTGGTCGCCTGGCTGATGGTCGACAGCCTGAAATGGCCGCTGGACCGCACCGTCGACTTCGCCGAGCGGCTGGCCGAGGGTGACGACACCGCGCCGGCGCCGGCGGTGAGCGCCGACGAGTTCGGCCAGCTGCAGCACGCGCTGATCGAGCTGCGCGACCGGCTGCGCCGCCAGGCCCGCCACGCGGCGGCCGGGAGCGCCGAGCTCGACGAGGCCGCGGTCGATGCCTCGCTGGCCTCGGGCTTCGCGCCGCTGCTGTCGCAGGTGCTGGCCCGGGCCCAGTCCGGCAGCCTGGCGCAGGCCGCGCCGGCGGCCTCCGAGCCTGCCGCCGTCCCGCCGGCTCCGGCGCGTGACGTGCAGCCCGAGCCGCAGGCCGCCGCGATGTCCGCCATGACGCCCGCCGCCGAGGCGCCGCAGCCGGCCGAGCCGCTGCCGCCCGCCGATCTGGTGATGCCGCTGTCGGGCCTGACGCCGCGCGAGCTGGTCGACACCGCGGTGGCCGCGGCGCACCAGGGCAGCGACGTGGTCGCGCAGGTGGTGGCCAACATGGAGGACATCCGCCAGTCGAGCCGCCAGATCTCCGAGATCCTCGGCACCATCGACAGCATCGCCTTCCAGACCAATCTGCTGGCGCTGCAGGCCGCGATCGAGGCGGCGCAGGCGGGCGACAAGGGCAAGGGTTTCGCGGTGGTCGCCGGCGAAGTCCGGGCGCTGGCGGTGCGCGCCGGCAATGCGGCGCGCGAGATCAAGCAGCTGGTCACCGCCTCGGCCGCGAAGGTCGAGTTCGGCGGCCGCCTGGCCCGCGATGCCGACGCGACGATGGACGCGCTGATCGTCTCGGTGCAGCGCATGACCGACATCGTCGAGCTGAGCAGCCCGGATGCCGACGGCCGCGATCCGTCGCCGGCCCAGGCCGAGCTGACCGGCCAGAGCATCGAGCAGCTCGACCAGCTGACCCGCCACAACGAGTCGGTGGTCAGTCAGAGCGCCACTGCGGCCGAGGCGCTGCGTCAGCAGGCCGAGCGGCTGCAGAAGGTGGTCAGCGCCTTCCAGCTGCTGCAGCGCACGCAGCAGGCGGCCTGGAACGCCCATCACGCCATTCACAGCGCCCGGGTCAAGGCCCGCGGCGAGACGCCGCCGCCGCTGCCGCCCTTCCCGGCGTCGGACTGGGGCGCGCTCGACGGCATCGAGCCGCATGCCCAGCCGCCGCAGCGGCGCCGGGGCGACACGCCTGGCAACGACGGCGGCGGGGGCGACTGGACCCGCTTCTGAAGATCCGGGGGCCCGGGAACGACAGGACGAGAGATCGAGACTGAACGAGACTGAACGAGGCTGAACGAGGGAGGACCGTCAGGGGTGGCGGTCCTCGGTCGAGGGGGAGAGGTCGGGGCCGGCAGCGATGCCGGCCCCGTTCCTTTTCAGTGCGGCGCGACCTGGCGCGCCTTGGCCAGCCACTGGCCGAGCGCATCCGACAGGTCGCCGCGGCTGAAGCTGCAGCTCTCCTCGGTGAAGAGCGCGCTCGACTCGACCTGCATCAGCAGCTGGCCGAGCACCTGGCTGTAGCGCTCGGGCAGCCCCGGCCAGTGCGCGGCGGTGTCGCGGAATCCGTGCGCCAGCGCGGTGGCGTCGAGCTCGCCGCTGCGGAAGTCGCCCAGCAGGGTGTCGAGGTGGCGGGTGCTCATCGGCAGTCTCCTTGGTCGGGGGTCGAGAGGGAAGGATGCCCGGCGCTCAGACCGGCTCGGTGCGGCGCAGCAGCCAGTCGAGCGCGGCGCCGTCCAGGCGCGGCGCCAGACGGCGGCGCACCTCGGCGTGGTAGTCGTTCAGCCACTGCCGCTCGTCGGCGCGCAGCAGCGACAGCTCGAGGCAGCGGCTGTCGATCGGGCAGAGCGTGAGCGTCTCGAAGGCGAGGTACTCGCCGAACTCGTCGGGCGTGCCCACGCTGACGTTCAGCACCAGGTTCTCGATGCGGATGCCCCAGCGGCCGTCGCGGTACAGGCCCGGTTCGACCGAGGTGATCATGCCGGGGTGCATCGCCATCGAGGCGTCGGGCATCGCGCGCGAGATGCTCTGCGGGCCCTCGTGCACGTTGAGGAAATAGCCCACGCCGTGGCCGGTGCCGTGGCCGAAGTCCAGGCCCGCCTCCCACAGCGGCGCGCGCGCCAGCGTGTCCAGGTGCGGCGAGAGGGTGCCGGCGGGGAAGCGCGCGCGCGACAGCGCCATCGTGCCCTTGAGCACCCGGGTGAAGTCGGCCTTCTGCGCAGCCGAGGGCGCGCCGATCGGCCAGACGCGGGTGATGTCGGTGGTGCCGCCCAGGTACTGCGCGCCGGAGTCGATCAGCAGCAGGCCTTCCGCCACCAGCCCGTCGGGCGTGGAGATCTCGGCGAAGGACTCGGGCGTGGCGCGGTAGTGCGGCATCGCGCCGTTGGCGTTGAAGCCGGCGATGGTCGGAAAGCTCAGGCTGACGAAGCCGTCCTCGCGGGCGCGCTCGGCCGTCAGGCGCTCGTCGATGGTCAGCTCGCTGATCGCCTCGCGGCCGAGCGCCGCCTCCAGCCAGGCGTAGAAGCGGCACATCGCCGCGCCGTCCTTCTCCATCGCCTCGCGGATGAAGGCGGCCTCGGCCGGCGTCTTGCGGCTCTTGGCCAGCGTGCTGGGGTTGATCGCCTCGACCACCGCCACGCCCGCGGGCACCGCCTCGCGCAGGCCCAGCGTGATGCGCTTCGGGTCGACCAGCAGCACCGCGTCGGCCGGCAGCGCCGCCAGCGCCGGGGCGGCCTCGGCGTAGTCGGCCAGGTCGATGCCGTCGGCGGCCAGCCGCGCGGCCAGGCTGGCGTCGACCTTGCCCGCCGCCACGAACAGCGTCGCACGCTGCGGCCCGATCAGCAGATGGGCGAGGAAGACCGGGTTGTAGTCGACGTCTGAGCCGCGCAGGCTGGTGATCCAGGCGATGTCGTCGACGGTGGAGACCAGATGGTGGCTGGCGTGGTGGCGGGCCATGCCGGCGCGCACCGCCGCCAGCCGCTCGGCGCGCGGCACGGCCGCATGCGGCGCCAGGTGCTCGCGCACTGGCGCGCCCGGCAGGCCGGGGCGCTCCGGCCAGGCCTCGCTCATCAGGTCGAGGTCGGTGCGCAGGCCGATGCCGCGGCGCTGCAGCGCGCCGGCCAGCATCTGCGCCGCGGCCAGGCCCAGCACCGCGGCGTCGACCGCCAGCGTCTGGCCGGGCGAGAGCGTGGCGGTCAGCCAGTCGATGTGGTGGGTGGCCGCGCCGGTGGGGATCTTCACCAGCTCGACCGTCGTGCCGGCCAGCTCGGCCTCGGCCTGGGTCCAGTAGCGGCTGTCGGCGAAGACGGCGGCGCGGTCGCGCGTGACCACCAGCGTGCCCATCGAGCCGGTGAAGCCGGAGAAGTGCACCCGGCCCTGCCAGCGCTCGGGCAGGTATTCGGACAGGTGCGGATCGCTGGAGGGCACCAGCACCGCGGCCAGGTCATGGCGGATGAGCGCCTGGCGCAGCGCGGCCAGGCGGGCGGGAACCGGGGAGGTCGGGGTGGAAGAGGGCATCGTCATGGCGTGCTCCGGGGCTCGGTCTCGGGGTCGTTCGGTGCGGGCGGGCGTTCATGCAGGCGCTGGCGCACCAGCGCGATGTGGCTGCGCAGCGCGTACAGCTCTTCCGCGTAGGACAGCGGCACCGGCAGCCGCCCGACCCGCTCGTCGAGCTGGTCGAGCTCGGCGAGCAGGTCCGCCGGCGCGCGGGCGGCCTCGGCCTGCTGCTGCTCGATGTCGCGCAGCAGCCCGTACCAGCGGAAGATGCGCGAGCGCACCCGGAAGTTGTACAGCGGCGGCACCACCCGCGACAGCGGGATCAGCACCGCGATGATCGACACCAGCACCACCCACATCCGGTCGATCAGGTTCGACAGCCAGAAGGGCAGGTGGCGCTGCAGCAGCGGCTCGCCGGCGGCGTAGAAGCGCTGCGCCTCCGGCGAGAGCGCGTAGTCGCCGGCCTGCGCCTTCGGGTACTCGCCCTTGTGCTGGAACCAGTTCGGTTCGCCGTGGATGCGCCGGGCGGCCTGCACCAGCAGCTGCTGCAGCGCCGGATGGGTGTTCTCGCGCACCAGCAGCGCGGCGGTGGCCGAGACCAGATGCACGTCCTGCGCCGGCAGGTCGCGCGCCAGGTCGACCACGCCGCGCGGCAGCAGCACCGGGCTGACCTGCGGCACCCGCCGCGCGTAGGCCTCGGCCTGGGTGAAGTCCAGCAGCCGGATGCCCGGCGTGATCAGCAGCATGCGCACGATCGGCGACTCCGGCGCCGACACCAGCGCCAGCGCGTCGATGCGGCCCTCGAGCAGCTCGACCACCGCCGGCGTCGTCGCCAGCCGCGACAGCGGCATCGCCGCCATGTCCAGCCCGTTGGCCTCGAGCAGCCGGCGCATCAGGTTGGTCACGCCGCTGCCGTCCTGGCCGACGTTGAGCCGCCAGCCGTCGAGCTGCGACAGGCTCTCGAGCCGCTCGCGGCCGGCGCGCTCGACGGCGGCCTGCTCGCGGTAGAAGACCCAGACCGGCTCGCGGAACAGGCCGCCCAGGCTGAGCAGGTCCTCCGGCGGCGGCTCGTCGCCGCCGCGCACCTCGTCGGCGCCGCCCTGCACGAAGGCCGCGTCGACCTCGCCGTCCTGCAGCAGCTTCAGGTTGTCGAGCGAGCCGCGGGTGGCGCGCAGCTCGACCTCGATGCCGTGGCGCGCCAGCGCCTGCTGGTAGCGCTTGCCGAACTCGGCGTAGGCGCCCTGCGCGCCGCCGGTGGCCAGCACCATGTGGCGCGGCGGGTTCGGATCCAGCACGACATAGGCCATCCACACCAGGCCGACGGCCAGCAGCAGCACCGGCCCGCCGGTCAGCAGCAGGTCGCGCAGCGACAGCAGCGTGGCGCGCAGCTGCAGCGCCGCGGCGCGCCCGAGCCGGCGCGACGGCGAGGGGCGGGGCAGCGCGCTCATGCCCGGCTCCTGCGGTTCTGCCAGGCGATCTCGGCGCTGAACAGCGCGCAGGCGGCCCAGATGATCATGAAGCCCTGCGCCCGCCCGCCCGCGAAGGCCTCGCCGAAGACCAGCACGCCGATGGCCAGCTGCAGCGTCGGGCCGATGTACTGCAGCATGCCCAGCAGGCTCAGCGGAATGCGTCGCGCGCCACCGGCGAACAGCAGCAGCGGAATGGCGGTCAGCGGCCCGGCCGCCACCAGCAGCAGCTGCTGCGGCAGCGCCACCCGGGTGACGCTGTCCTGGCCGTGCAGGATCGCCCAGGCCAGTCCGGCCAGCGCCAGCGGACCCAGCAGGATCGTCTCCAGCGTCAGGCCCTCCAGCGCGCCCAGCGTGGCGGTCTTGCGCAGCAGGCCGTAGCTGGCGAAGGTGGCCGCCAGCGCCAGCGCGATCCAGGGCGCGGCGCCCTGCGCCAGCGTCAGCCAGGCCACGCCGGCGGTGGCCACCGCCACGGCCAGCCACTGCAGCGGCCGCAGCCGCTCCTTGAGCACCAGCCAGCCGGTCAGCACGTTGACCAGCGGCGAGATGAAGTAGCCCAGGCTGGCCTCGACCACCCGGCCGGCGCCGACCGCCCAGATGTAGACGAACCAGTTGGCCGCGATCAGCAGCGCGGTCAGCCCGAAGCGGCGCATCACCCGGCCGTCGGCCAGCGCCGGACGCAGCCAGTCCCACTGGCGCCGCATGCCCAGCACGCCGATCAGGAACAGCAGCGACCAGACGATGCGGTGCGCCAGCACCTCCAGCGCGGCGACGCCGGCCAGCAGATGGAAATAAAGCGGAAACAGGCCCCAGATGACATAGGCCATCGCGGCCTGCACGATGCCGGCGCGCATCAGCGGCGGCCGGGGCGGGTGCGGTCCCGGCCGGAGTGTTCGACGATCATGACGCGAGGATAACCGCGCGCCGCACCCGGACTTGAAACGGGCAGAATCGCCCGCATCCGGTCTCCCAGCCCCTGCACGTCCCGACTGCTCCGCGCCTGTGCCGATGAACCCGATCGCCTCTCCGACGACCCTGACGGGTCAGCCCCTGTCCCGATTCCCCGGCCTGCGCACGGCGGCCGCGCTGCTGGCGCTGGCGCTGCTGCCGACGCTGGCCAGCGCGCGCGAGGAGGCCGCGCCGCGTGCGGTCACGCCGCGCGGCGGGCTGCTGGCCGACGAGCAGGCGGTGGTGGGGCTGTTCGAGCAGTCCTCGCCCTCGGTGGCCTACATCACCACCGAGACGGTGCAGCGCGGCGTCTTCGGCGGCGCCGAGGTCAGCCAGGGCGCCGGCTCGGGCTTCGTGTGGGACGCCACCGGCCACGTCGTCACCAATTTCCATGTGGTCAAGGGCGCGCGGCGGGTGTTCGTGCAGCTCGACGCCGGCAAGCCCATCGACGCCGAGGTGGTCGGCGGCGCGCCCGAGTACGACCTGGCGGTGCTGCGGCTCAAGAGCGTGCCGAAGAACCTGCGCCCGGTGCCGCTGGGCTCGTCGCGCGACCTGCGCATCGGCCAGACCGTCTACGCCATCGGCAACCCCTTCGGCCTGCAGCGCACGCTGACCAAGGGCCTGGTGAGCGCGCTCGACCGCGAGCTGCCGACCGCCAACTTCCGCGAGGTCGCCGGCGTGATCCAGACCGACGCGGCGATCAATCCCGGCAACTCGGGCGGGCCGCTGCTCGACAGCGCGGGGCGGCTGATCGGCGTGAACTCGGCGATCCGTTCGACCAGCGGCAGCTCCTCGGGCATCGGCTTCGCGATTCCGGTCGATCTGGTCAACCGGGTGGTGCCCTCGCTGATCAACCGCGGCCAGGCGCCGCTGCCGGGCATCGGCGTGACGCCCATCTCGCCCGACCAGGTGGCGCGCGCCGGCATCTCGGGCGTGGTGCTGGGTGCGGTGGGCCGCGGCACGCCGGCGGCCGCGGCCGGCCTGCAGCCCTACAACCCGCAGACCGGCGACCTGGGCGACGTCATCGTCGGCGTCAACGGCCGCACCGTGCAGACGCTCTCCAGCTTCGTCAGCGAGCTCGAGCGCGCCGGCATCGACTCGACCGTCGAGCTCACCGTGCGCCGCGGCGACAAGGAGCGCCGGGTGCGGGTGAAGGTGATCGATCTGCGGGGGTGAGCGGCCTGTCGGGCGCAGGGGCGGGCGTGGGCCCTCGCCTGCGCGAGGGTGACGGGGGGCGGCGCGGTCTGCGCTCCCCAGCGTTTGACCGCCGTCATTCCCGCGCAGGCGGGAAGCCACGATCACTGTCAGTACAGTGACGCAGCACTACACGAAAGCCTTGGCTGTAGTCGCAGAAATCGGGCCTTGCAGCGCTGTAGACAGCGCAGTTCATGTGATCTGATGCAAAGGCCCACGAGCCACCACGTACGAGCTGGACCGCAAATGTCTCCCCGTTCGATTGGACGGTTGTGGTGGTTTTGGTCCACTCCCAGATATTGCCGAGCATGTCGTACAGCCCGTAGCCGTTGGCCGGAAAGCAGCCGACGACCGAGGTGTCACCGATGCCGGTGTCGTCGTAGTTCGCCCGCTCCGGATCGGCCTTGCCAGCCCACCAGTAGTCCCACCCCTTGGGCTGCCCGCCCCGCGAGGCGTGCTCCCATTCGTGCTCGTCCGGCAGATCCGCCCGCCAGCCCTCAGGCAGGCAGCCCGTGCCGGTCAGCCATTCGCAGTACGCCAGCGCCTCGGCGTGGTTGACGTGGTGCACCGGGCGGTGGTCCGGGTCGCGCAGGCCCCTTGAGTCGCCCAGCTCGAAACCGCTGTGTTCGATGAAGGTGCGGAACTGCGCCACCGTGACCGGGTAGCGGGCGAAGCGCAGGTCGTCGCGGCCGGGGATGGGGACGAAGCCGAGGTCATCGCCGCAGGGCAGAAAGCAGTTTTCCACATCGAAACGCGGATCCAGCTCGCCCAGTACATCCCCCAGCTGGGCGCGCAACCTGGCCGGCACGCCGTTGCCCGTCGGCTTGCCCGGAAACGCGCCGCGCATCAGCACCGCCACGACCCGATCGGCCATGGCGCGACGGTAGGGCTCGGCCTGCACGTCCTTGGCGCCGATCTCCTGGAACTGCAACCCGGCCAGCCGCGCCCGCAGCCAGTCCGCTTCCGTCCATGCGGCAGACGAAGCAGCCGAGGATTCGACCAGCGCCTGCGCCAGCATCGTGCCGCGCTCCGGCTCGGCGATGCGCGCCGCCAGGATCAGCACCAGCTCCCATCGTGCCCATTGCTCCGCCGCCCCGCGCGTCAGCGCGATGCAGCGGCTGGCCATGTCCGGCTGCCGGGTCAGATGGCAGGCGGCGAGGTATTCGCGGAAGCTGCGGTGCGGGAACTCGAAGCGACGCGGAGGTGCTGAGCCATCCCAACTCAGCAGGCCGGTGCGCTCGACGATGTAGTTCACCACCGTCTGCGCACGCCGCAGCGCGTCACCCGCATCGGCAAACAGCGCCTCGAAGCCCTGGCGCAGACGGTCCTCGTGGACTGCCTCGTCCTTGGCCTCGTGCGTCTTGTACGCCACCTCTTCAAGCGCCGGCAGCAGGCTCTCGATGCGGAAATGGGGCAGGTCCAGCAACCGGCGCAGGCTGGCTCCCGCACCGCGCTCGTCCTTGTCGTCCCAGCGCATCAGCAGCAGCGTGACCGCCTCGCGGTACAGGTCGGCGCGGTCGTCCGGCAGCCGATCGACCGTGTGCAGCGCCGCCATCAGCGTCAGCAGCAGCGGATTGGCGGCCAGCTCGCGCAGATCCTGGCGCCGGCTGGCCTGCTGAAGGTCAGCCACCAGCACTGCCGGATCGGCGCGCAGTGACCAGCCGTGCCGATCCGCCGCCTCGTACCAGCGGGTGATGAAGTGATCGACCTGTGCCTCGGTCAGCCCCGCCAAGGCGTATTCGCCCTTGGACGCCACCGGGGCCTTCCAGGCGTTCGGCCGCACCGTGCGCAGGAAGCGGCTTTTCGTGCCCGTCAGGCTGCGCTCCAGTGCCTCGATGGCTTTCAGCACCTGCTCGCACTGCGCGGGCGTGCCGCATTCGTCCAGTCCATCGAACAGGAACAGCGCCCCGCGCTGGATCGCCACGCTCTTCAGGTACTTCACCGGCAGTTCGTGCCCGTCGCGCTTCAGCGTCTCCGCGATGAAGGCCCACAGCCGTTCAGCCGTGCCGACGTCCGACGACGCCAGCGACGCCCCGAAATGCCGCAGCGTCACGCGGATCGGCAGCAGCGCGTCGTGCGGCCAGGCCCCCTCCAGGACCGTCGGCAATTCCTCCCGCCACGCCCGCGCCAGCATCACCAGCATCCAGGCGCCGAAGGTGCTCTTGCCGCCGCCCGCCGCGCCGAGCAGGGTCAGGCTGCGGTGATGCGCCAGGGCTTCGAGGGCCGTGACGGGGCGCTGCTTCTGTTCCTCCAGGGCCTGTCCGGAACGACCCGCCTTGCTGCGCGAACGCTGACGAGCCGGGTCGAACCACTGTGCCAGCGTCAGCCCCTCGGGAATCGACAGGCACGTGTCGAGCGGCTCGAACACGTCGTCCAGCGCCAGCGGCTCGCCGTCGGTCGAGGCACGGGTGTCGATGCGGTCGAGCGGCAGGGGCGTCAGCGCATCGATCAGCCCGTCCAGGTAGCAGCGCAGCACCGACGCATCCGGCACGACCTCCAGCCCAGCCAGCATCTCGGGCTGCAGCAGCAGCGTGATGTTGTACTGGTCCCGCCCGACGGCATCCCGCCCGGCCTCGACAGCGCCTTGAGCCACCATTCCCTCGGCGTGAACGGACGGCGTTCCCTCAAAAGGCATCGCGCATCACCCGTGCCAGGCGCTGATCCAGCGTCAGCAACCGGGCGCCGCAGACGCGGGCCGTGGCGGCAACGATGGCATCCGGCAATTTCAGTCCGCCATGGCGGCGCAGCCGGATGGCCTCGTTCTCGATGTCGTCGCTGAGGCGAACCACTTCGCAGCAGGACAGGAACGCCCGCGCGGCCTGCTCCTCCTGCTCACCCAGGGCCGGGAAGCCGAGCAGCTCCATCCGGGTGATCTGGCTGACCCCCGTCCGGGCCATGATCAGCCCGGACTGCTGCATCAGCGCGAGCGCCGGCTCCGCGCCCTTGAGCAGGCCGATGACCACATTGGTATCGAGCAGATGATCAATCCCACTCACGGCGCATCGCCTCCTGCACGGCCTGCGGATCGCCGTTCCAGTTCGGCGAGTCCTTGAGCATCCCGGCGAACTGCTGCCAGTCGCCTGTCGCCGGTGCGGGTGCCGTCGAGGCGGGGCGCAGACCGACCACCGCGGCGAGCGGCAGCCGGACGATGACCAGATGTTCATCCTCCTGGAACTGCACCGGCTCCAGCGGAATGATCTGGCCCGCGCGGCAGATGGCTTCGATGGCCTGGTACATGGCAAGCACCTCCAAAGGGCAGTGGAAAGACGGATTCGCTATCTTGGCATCGAAGGGCCACGCTCATGGCGCCGCAGGACCGCCGCCCTGGATCTTTTCCAGCACCGCCCTTGTCAACGGCCCGGCCAGCCCACCAAGCACCGGCGACGCGAACGCGCTGACGATGCCGCCCACGGCCGCCGGCACCAGATCGATCAGGCCCTTGACCAGATGCGCCAGCTTGCTGTCGTCGGCCTTGTCGCCCTTGGCGGTTTCGGTGGCCAGCGCATTCACCGTTTCCGCCACCGTCTCAGCTTGCCCGGTGGTCGCCTTGGCCTGAACCTGGGCAGCCAGCCCGGCGAGCAGGGTGTTCAAGTCTGGATCGGAACGGGCGGGTGCGACCGCAGGGGCCTGGTGGACAGTCTGGTTGCCGCCCACCACATCGCGGCCCGCATTCACCGGTCCGAGGAACATCGCGCCACCGGTGTGGATCGTTCCCGTGTTGATCGATCCACTGTTGTTGCCGATCAGCACACCGCCGGCCCCCACGGCTTGTGCTCCGGCACCCTGGGCAATCGCGCCACTGCCATGCAGCGTGGCCGTGTTCGACGGGGCGCCTGCCGCCAGCGAAGCGGCGGTCTCCGGTCCCGGGATCGTTCCGAAGAAACCCTCAAGCGCCAGCTTCTCCAGTTGCTCACCGAAGTGCCGACACAGCCCATCTCGGTCTGCGTACCCCGTCTGAAAGTGCCCAAGCACCTTCAGCTTTTTCTTGAAAGCCAACAGGCTGGCCGCATCGTCTTCGTCGATCTCGTCCATCGGGACCGTGATCTTGCGGCAGTAGGTATAGATCAACGGCCGCCCCGTCGCCTTGAACTGCCCGAACGCCGTCTCGAACTCCTCGGCCGTGTACATCCCGACCTTGGTCCAGAACAGCATCACGAACACGTCGCAGCCCTTCAGCGCCTTGTTGTACTCGTCCTGCAGCCGGGTCTGTGACATCGCGTCGACGAAGTCCTCCCAGATCACCAGCTCCAGGAACACGCCCCGCTCGTGCCAACGCTTGTTCTGCCGGTTGATGAAGATCTCGAACTCGCGCCGGTCCTCGACCAGTTCGGCCGAGGAGGCCAGGAAGATCTTTCGCTTGCTCTTGTCCATGCCTTGCTCCCTGAGAAAAGTGCAAAAGCATAGCAATCGGACGGGGCCGGGGGGGCGTGGCGTATGCCACGCAGGGGTTGGCGTGGGCCCTCGCCTGCGCGAGGGTGACGGGGGCAGCGCGGTGGGCGCGGTCCTGGGTTCGGGGGCGTCATGCCCGGCGCAGGCGGGCACCCGCAGAGGTTCTTGCGATCGCTTCAGCCCCGCAGCACCTGCGTCTGCGGATGCCGCTGCATGTAGACCCGCACGTAGGAGCAGCTCGGGCGCACCTTCAGCCCCTCGGCGGCGGCCCAGTCCAGCGCGGCCCGGACCAGCGCGGCGGCGATGCCGCGGCCCTCGAGCGAGCGCGGCACGCCGGTGTGGTGCATGTCGATCATGTCGCCGCTGCGGTGGTAGGCGGCCACGCAGGTCAGGCCGTCCACGACCGCCTCGAAGCGCGATGCGGCCGTGTTGTGGACGATGGTCAGATCGGTCGGGGGCGTCGTCATGGGCGGTCTCGGCTCAGCGTTCGGATGCGGTCCAGGGAATGTCGATCACCGGCGGCACGCGGTTGTCGATGTCGCGCGGCACCACGCCGGCCTTGTCGATCGCGTTGATCACCGCCTGGTCCCACTCGGGCTGACCGCTGGACTTCAGCAGCTCGCGCGACATGATCGTGCCGTCGGGCGCGACGCGCACCCGCACCACCGCCGGCGCGCTGCTGCGGATCTCGCCGGTGAAGGTCAGCTTGGGCTTGAGGTAGGCACGCAGCCGGCCGGCATAGCCCGCCGACGGGCCGGAGGACTGCGCGGCCGTGCCGCCGCCGCTCGAGCCGGCCGGACCGCGTCCGCTGCCGGCGTTCGAGCGCGAGCCCGCGTCGGCGTCGCCGCCATCGCCGTCGCCGAGCTGCTTCTGCAGCCGGCGCAGGTTCTCCTCGCGCAGCCGGGCGGCGTGCTCCTTGTCGGCCTTCTCGGCCTTTTCTGCCTTGGCGGCCTTCTCTGCCTTTTCCGCCTTCTCGCGCTCGGCCTTCTCGCGCGCCGCCTTGTCGGCCTTGTCCTTCTCGGCTTTCTCCGCCTTCTCCGCCTTTTCGCGGGCGACCTTCTCGGCCTTCTCCCGTTCTGCCCGGTCCTTCTCGGCGCGTTCCTTCTCCGCCTTGTCGCGGGCCGCCTTCTCGGCCTTCTCAGCCTTCTCGCGCTCGCGGCGATCCTTCTCGGCCTGCTCCTTCGCGAGGCGCTCCTTCTCCGCCTTGCGCTCGGCCTTTTCCCGTTCGGCCTGCTCCTTCTGCGCCTTCTGGGCCTTCTCGCGCTCGCGGCGTTCCTTCTCGGCCTGGGCGGCCTGCTCGGCCTCGCGGCGGCGCTTCTCGGCGCGTTCGCGGGCGATGTCGGCCTCGCGCTGCTGCTCGTTCACGGCGGGCGGCGGCGGGGCGGCGGCCTTCAGCTTCGGTGTCGGCAGGGGGGGCGGGACCGGAGCCGGTGCGGGCGCGGGAGGTGGCGGCGGGGGAGGAGGGGGCGGGGGAGGAGGGGGCGGAGCCGGCGGCGGCGGGGGCACGACGGCCGGGGCCTGCACCTCGGGCTGGCTGCGCGCTGCCGGTGCCGCGGCGGGCGCAGGCGCGGCAGCCTGGGGCACCGCGGACCACAGCTCGGCGCTGACCGCGGCGATCTCCTGGCGCTTCCAGGCCACGCCCCAGGCGAGCGCGGCGATCAGGCCGACGTGCGCGAGCAGCGCCACCGTCGAGCCCAGGCCGAGGCTGTCGGCCGAGGGCGGGTTGCGGATGGGATCGTCGGCCGGGTCGGGCGGCGGCGAGGCGGGCGAGGGCGGCGGCGGCAGGGTCATCGGCCGGGCCCCTTCAGCCGCCGCTGGTGCGCACCGCCAGGCCGACGCGGGCCACGCCGGCGCGCTGCAGCGTGTCCATCACCTTGACGACCAGCTCGTAGCGCACGCCCTTGTCGGCGGCGATGATGACCGGCACCTGCGCGGCGCCTTCGGCGAGCGACTTCACCCGGCCGGCCAGGCCGCCGAGCGCGACGCGCTCGTCCGGGGCGGTGCCGGCGGGCGTGCGGCCGTCGACCTTCAGGCGCAGCTGGCCGTCGGCGTCGACGATGACCTCGATGACGCGGTCGGGCTGGCGCTGCGCCTGTCCGACGGTGGGCAGGTCGACGACGCCGGGCGTCATCAGCGGCGCGCAGACCATGAAGATGATCAGCAGCACCAGCATCACGTCGATGAACGGGACCATGTTGATCTCGTTGATCGTGCGGCGGCGCCCCGATCCGGAGCGGGACTGGACGGCGGGCATGGCGGCGGCCTCCGGTGCGCGGGTGCGCTCAGTGCGTGGCGGCCGGCTGCGCGGCGGCCATCTGGCCGACGTTGCGCGCCAGGATGTTGGAGAACTCCTCCATGAAGGTCTCCTGCTGGATCGCCAGGCGGTCGATGTCGCGGGCGAAGCGGTTGTAGGCGATGACCGCCGGAATCGCGGCGAAGAGGCCGATCGCGGTGGCCACCAGCGCCTCGGCGATGCCCGGCGCGACGGTGGACAGCGTCACCTGCTGCAGGTTCGACAGGCCGGTGAAGGCGTGCATGATGCCCCAGACGGTGCCGAACAGGCCGACGTAGGGCGAGACCGAGCCGACGGTGGCCAGGAAGGACAGGTTGGACTCGATGACGTCGAGCTCGCGCTGGAAGCTCGCGCGCATCGCGCGCCGGGCGCCGTCGAGCATCGTGCCGGGATCGCCGACGCGGCGCTCGCGCAGCTTCAGGAACTCGCGCATGCCGGCGGTGAAGATGCGCTCCATCGGCGCCGACAGGTGCGCGTTGCGCTCGCTCTGCTGGTAGAGCTCGTTGATGTGGCGGCCCGACCAGAAGTCGCGCTCGAAGCGGTCGTTGCCGCCGCGCACCCGGCGCAGGCCGACGACCTTGGCCACGATGACGGCCCAGCTCGCCAGCGACACCAGCAGCAGCACCGCCATGACGAGCTGCACCACGATGCTGGCATGCATCACCAGCTGCAGGATGTTCAGGTCCTGGTTCATCAATCCACCTCAGGAGAGTCCGAGCACGGACAGCAGGGAAGCCGGCATGCGCCGGGGCCGCAGCGTGGCGGCATCGACGCAGCCGATGCGGATGCGGCCTTCGGCCAGCAGCGTGTCCTCGCGCCAGGCCTGCTGGTCGAGCACGAGGCTGGCGCGGCCCGCCTCGGCCAGCCGCACGGTGACCTCGATGCGATCGTCGAGCCGCGCCGGCTGGCGGTAGCGCACCGCGGTGTCGGTGACGACGAACATCGCCGCCTCCTGCAGCCGCATCGCCTCCTGCGAGAAGCCGAGCTCGCGCAGCCACTCGGTGCGCGCGCGCTCGAAGAACTTCAGGTAGTTGGCGTAGAACACCACGCCGCCGGCGTCGGTGTCCTCCCAGTAGATGCGCAGCGGCCAGCGGAATCCGGCGATCGGCGGCGGGGTCGGAATGGTCATCGGGTCGGGATCGGGGGCCGGGGCCCGGGCGGGCAGGTCTTCATCAGGTGCGCGCCCACAGCAGCGTGGCCACCAGCAGCAGCAGCAGCAGCACGACCAGCAGCAGCGTGCTGAGCACCCAGCTCGGCCGCCGAGGCTCCGGCGCGAGCACCGCGGGCAGCTGCAGCGGCGTGGGCATCGTCGAGGGCGGCGGCGGCTGCGAGGCCAGCGGCTGCAGGCTCGGGCCGGCCGCAGGCGCCGCCTCGCTGCCGGCGCTGTGCGAGGACAGCCAGGCGCGCAGCTCGCGCGCCATCGTGCCGGCGGTGCGATGGCGCTGCTCCGGATCGATGCGGATCGCCTTCAGCGCGATCTCGGCGAGCTCGCGCGGCACGCCGGCGTCGAGCTCGCAGGGGTGGCGCGGCCGCCCGGTGCGCACCGAGGCGCGGATCTCGGTCAGCGTGCCGCCGAGGTAGGGTCGCTGGCCGCACAGCAGCTCGTAGAGCACCACGCCGAGCGAGTAGACGTCGGTGCGCGGATCGCACTCGCGGCCGTCGAACTGCTCCGGCGCGGCGTAGTAGGGCGAGCCCAGCGCCGGACCGCCGATCGCCTCGGCCTGGTGCAGCAGCTGCGCGATGCCGAAGTCCAGCACCACCGGCCGGGTGCGCCCGACCATGAAGATGTTGCCGGGCTTGATGTCGCGGTGCACGACGCCCTTGCCGTGCGCGTAGCTCAGCGCGTCGGCGACGCGGCGCACGATCAGCGCGGCCTGCTCGCCGCTGGGACGCCAGCCCGCGCGCAGCATCTGCGACAGGTCCTTGCCGCGCAGCAGCTCCATCGCGATGTAGGCGCCCTCCGGGCTGACGCCGGCGTCGTGCACGGTGACGATGTGAGGATGGCTCAGGCGCGCGGCCGCGCGCGCCTCGTCGAGCACCCGCGCCACCAGCGGCTCGCGCTCGCCGTCGGGCACCGCCAGCGGCAGCGTCTTGACCGCGACGCGGCGCGTCAGCACGGTGTCGTAGGCCGACCAGACGGTGCCCAGGCCGCCGGCGCCCAGCGGGCGCTCGAGCACGTAGCGGCCCATCTGGTTCTGGTTCAGCAGCGCCTGCGCGTCCGGAATCTGCACCGGCGGCGCCGGCGGCAGCGGCGGCACCGGCGTGGTCGTCTCGCCCGGCAGGCTGAGGTCCAGCGCCGCGCCGATCTGCTGCTCGAAGGGCAGGCTGTCGGGCGGCAGCGTCTCGGTCAGCGCGCCGGGGTCGGTCGGCAGCCAGCCGGCCTCGGGCGATCCAGGCGCTCCGGGCGGCTGCTGGCGGGGGCGGGTGGAGGTGGTCATGACTGCGGCAGCCTCGCGTGACCGGGCCGTTCAGCGCCGCAGCACCCGCCGCAGGCGCCGGGTCGCCTCGTGCAGGTCTTCCATCGAGCTGGCGAACGACAGGCGGGCGTGATGCGCGGTCTGCGCATGGCCGAAGTCGCGCCCCGGCGTCAGCGCGATGTGGGCGCGCTGCATCATCTCCATGCAGAAGGTCCAGCTGTCGGGCGCATGCGCGCGGGTGTCGAACCAGACGTAGAAGGCGCCGTCGGGGCGCACCGGCACCGCCAGGCCGAGCGACTCCAGCGCCGGCACGATGAAGTCGCGCCGCGCCTGCATCGCCAGGCGGCGCTGCTCGCACAGCGCCAGCGTCGCGGGCTCGAAGCAGGCCAGCGCGGCGTGCTGCGCGACCGTCGAGGCGCAGATGTAGAGGTTCTGCGCCAGCTTCTCGACCGCCGGCACCAGCGCCTCGGGCAGCACCATCCAGCCCAGCCGCCAGCCGGTCATGCCGAAATACTTGGAGAAGCTGTTGACGACGACCACGTCCTCGCCCAGCGTCGCCGCGCTGCGCGCCTGGCCGTCGTAGCTCAGGCCGAGGTAGATCTCGTCGACGATGGTCAGGCCGCCGCGCGCGCGCACCACGGCGGCGATGCGGGCGAGCTCGTCGGGCGCGATCGAGGTGCCGGTCGGGTTCGACGGCGAGGCCAGCATCACGCCGCGGGTCGCCTCGCTCCAGGCCGCCTCGACCGAGCCCGCGTCGAGCTGGAAGCGCTGCGCGGCCTCGGCCGGCAGCAGCCGGGCGACGCCGCCGGCGGCGGTGACGAAATGGCGGTTGCACGGATAGCTCGGATCCGGCATCAGGATCTCGTCGCCGGGGCCGACCACCGCGCTCGTCAGCAGCTGCAGCGCCGCCGAGGCACCGGCGGTCACGACGATGCGACGCGCCGGCACGTCCGCGCCCCAGCGCTCGGCATACCAGCGCGAGATCGCCTCGCGCAGGGCCGGCAGGCCGGTGGCCGGGGTGTACTGGGTCCGGCCGGCGGCGATGCAGCGCTGCGCCGCCTCGGCCACCGCCGGCGGCGCGGTGGTGTCGGGCTCGCCGATGTTCAGGTAGATCATCGGCTCGCCGCCGAGGGCCGGATCGCAGGCCGGGCTGCGGGCGATCTCGTCGGCGGCCTTGGCGCACTCCATCACCCAGAAGGGCTCGATCCCGGCGACGCGGTCGGCCAGGCGATGGGGGTCAGGTCGGGCGGCGGGGTGTCGGTCCATCGTCGGTTGCGTGCGGTCTCGACCTCGGGGTCCGGCCGTCCTCAGGACGGGCGCGAGGCGCTGCGGGCCGCGCGCTGGGCCGCGACCTCGTCCGGGCGCAGCCCCGCGGCCGCCTTGTCGAGCACGCCGTTGACGTACTTGTGGCCGTCGGTGCCGCCGAAGGACTTGGCCAGCTCGACCGCCTCGTTGATCGCGACCCGGTAGGGCACGTCCATGCAGTGGCGCAGCTCGTAGGTGCCGATCAGCAGCACCGCATGCTCGACCGGCGAGAGCTGAGCCACGCTGCGGTCCAGGTGCGGCGCGATCACGCCGTCCAGGTCGGCGATCTGCGCGATGCAGCCCTGCAGCAGCGCGTCGAGGTGGGCGCTGTCGCAGCGGCCGTGCTCGTCCTGCTCGCGCATGTGCGCCAGCACGACGCCGACGTCGGTGCGGCTGATCAGCCACTCGTACAGGCCCTGCAGCGCCAGCTCGCGCGAGCGGCGGCGGGCGGACTTCGGACGGGGCGCTCCGGCCTGGCCAGGGGCCTGCGAGCGGGATTTCGGATTCGGATTCGGGTTCAAGACAATTCTTCCAGCAGATTCGCCATCTCGACCGCGACGCGGGCCGCGTCGGCGCCCTTGTCCTCGGCGCGGGCCCAGGCCTGGGCCTCGTTCTCGACGGTCAGGATGGCATTGGCGATCGGCACGCCATGATCGAGCGACACCCGGGTCACGCCGGCGCCGCTCTCGTTGGCGACCAGTTCGAAGTGGTAGGTCTCGCCACGGATGATGCAGCCCAGCGCGATCAGCGCGTCATGCTCGTCGGCCTCGGCCAGCGCCTGCAGCGCCACCGGCACCTCCAGCGCGCCGGGCACGCTGACGTGGCGGATGTGGCGCTCCTCGACGCCCAGGCGCTGCAGCTCGGCGATGCAGCTCTGCGCGAGCCGGTCGGTCAGCTCGGCGTTGAAGCGGGCCTGGACGATGGCGACGCGCAGGTCGCTGCCGTCCAGACGGGTGGATTGGCCCTTGTCGGCACCTTGCATGGCGATGACTCCGTGGTGAGGGTCGGCGTGTTGGCGCTCAGGCCTGGGGCTCGGACGGCAGGAAGCCGGTGACTTCCAGGCCGTAGCCGACCATGCTCGGCATGCGGCGGCGGTTGCTCATCAGCTTCATGCGACGCACGCCGAGGTCGCGCAGGATCTGCGCGCCCACGCCGTAGGTGCGCAGGTCCATGGCGGTGCGGGCCGGCTCGGCCGGCTGCGGCTGCGCCAGGCCCAGCAGCGCCTGCGCGTCCTGGCCGACGTTGAGCAGCACCGCCACGCCGCGCCCGGCCGACTCGATCGTCGCCAGCGCGTCCGGCAGCGCCCAGGAGTGGCGCGCGCGGCCGACGTCGAGCAGGTCCAGCACCGACAGCGGCTCGTGCACCCGCACCAGCAGCTCGTCGTCGGGCGTCCAGCGGCCCTTGGACAGCGCGAGGTGGACCTGGCCGGTGCGGTCGCGGTAGACGCGGCTGTCGAAGGCGCCCCAGGGCGTCGTCAGCGGGGCCTGGTGCAGCGGCTCGATCAGCGTCTCGTTGCGGCTGCGGTAGGCGATCAGGTCGGCGATGGTGCCGATCTTCAGGCCGTGCTCGCGGGCGAATTCCTGCAGGTCGGGCAGGCGCGCCATCGTGCCGTCGTCCTTCATGATCTCGCAGATCACCGAGGCGGGCGACAGGCCGGCCATGCGGGCCAGATCGCAGCCGGCCTCGGTGTGGCCGGCGCGCATCAGCACGCCGCCGTCCTGGGCCTGCAGCGGGAAGATGTGGCCGGGCTGGACCAGGTCGGCGGGCCGGCCGTCGCGGGCGACCGCGGCCTCCACGGTGCGCGCGCGGTCCGCCGCCGAGATGCCGGTGGTGACGCCGGTGGCCGCCTCGATCGAGACGGTGAAGGCGGTGCTGTGCTTGGTGCCGTTGCGCGCGGCCATCGGCGGCAGCTGCAGGAACTCGCAGCGCTCGCGCGTCAGCGTCAGGCAGATCAGGCCGCGGCCGTATCTGGCCATGAAGTTGATGGCTTCAGGCGTCACCAGATCGGCGGCGAGGACCAGGTCGCCCTCGTTCTCGCGGTCCTCCTCGTCGACGAGGATGATCATGCGACCGGCCGCCAGCTCGGCCACCAGCTCGGGTATCGGAGAAATCGACATCCCTGGATTGTAGGCGCTCGGCAGGGCTTGTCCCTCGCGGGGGCCTTCGAGTCTGTCCCCTAGGCGCTGGTCCGTGCGCCCGGACGGCCGATCAGGCGCACGTCCTCGCCGACCCGGGCGACGTCGTGCAGCGCCAGCCGCCAGGCCTGGTCGAGCGAGGCCGGCGGCCCGAAGGCGGCCAGCCCGCGGCCCTCGCCGAGCAGCACCGGCGCGACATAGGCCAGCAGCTCGTCGACCTGGCCGGCGGCCAGCAGCGCGCCGTTGAGCCGCGCACCGGCCTCGACATGCAGCTCGTTGATGCCGCGCCGGCCCAGCAGCGCCAGCACCGAGGCGAGGTCGGGCCGGCCGTCGGCGCCGGGCGCGACCGCCTCGATCTCGACGCCGTCGCGCCGCAGCGCCGCGACGCGCGTCTCGTCCTCGAGGGCGGCGGGCAGGCACAGCAGCAGCGCGCGGCCCGGGGCGTCGAGCAGGCGTGCGGTCGGCGGCGTGCGCAGCGTGCTGTCGAGCACCACCCGCAGCGGCAGCCGGCCCCAGGGATCGGTCGCCAGGCGGGTGTCCAGGCGCGGGTCGTCGTCGAGCACCGTGCCCACGCCGGTCAGGATCGCGCCGGCGCGGCGCCGCCAGGCATGGCCGTCGGCGCGCGCGGCCGCGCCGGTGATCCACTGGCTGCGTCCGTCGGGCAGCGCCGTGCGGCCGTCCAGGCTGCCGGCGACCTTCAGGCGCACCCAGGGCCGGCCGCGGAGCATGCGCGAGAAGAAGCCGATGTTGAGCTCGCGCGAGGCCTCGGCCATCAGGCCGTGGACCACCTCGATGCCGGCGGCGCGCAGCCGGCGCACGCCGCGCCCGGCCACCAGCGGATTGGGGTCGAGCGCGGCGATCACCACCCGCGCCAGGCCGGCCTCGACCAGCGCGTCGGCGCACGGCGGCGTGCGGCCGTGGTGGCTGCAGGGCTCGAGCGTGACATGGGCGGTGGCGCCGCGCAGCTCGTGGCCGGCGGCGCGGGCCTCGCGCAGCGCGACCACCTCGGCGTGCGGGCCGCCGGCCTCGCGGGTATGGCCGCGGCCGATGACCTGCCCGTCGGGCGCGGTCAGCACGCAGCCGACCCGCGGATTGGGCTCGGTCAGGCCGATGGCCCGGGCCGCCAGGTCGAGTGCCTCGGCCATCGCGATCTGGTCGCGGGCGCTGAACTGCGCCAGCGGGGCGGGGCGGAGATCGTCCGGGGTGTCGTCGAGGGCGTGCATGCCCGGATTGTGCATCGCGTCATCGGCGTCCGGGCAGGGCACGAGCGGCTGTCAGGGCTGGTGCGCGACCGTGCTGTCGTCGACCGGATCCGGCCAGGGCCAGGGGCCGGTGTCGACCGGGCAGCGTGCGCTGGCGCGGATGACCAGGAAGTTCTGCGCGGCCAGCGGCAGCGTCACCGCGATGTGGGTGGCCGGATGCTCGGCCGCGTCGATGCGGCCGTTGCCGTCCTGGTCGGCGCTGTAGCGGCAGATCCGGAAGCGCCCGGTCGCGCCGGTGGTGGCGCCGCTGTCGGCCAGCAGCCAGCCCGAGGGCACCAGGTCGAGCCGGCCCGACCAGCGCGGCAGTCCGCCCGAGGCCGGCGCGACCGGCTGGATGACGCAGTGGTAGGCGATCGAGGTGCGCGTGCTGCCGGTCGTGCCGCCGTCCGGGCCGTCGTGCACGCATTCCCAGGCCGGCGACGGGTGGCCGGTGGTGCTCAGCGTCAGCTTCAGCCCCAGAGGCATCACCGGCGAGGCGGGCTGCTCGGCCTGGGCCTCGCCGACCGTGTCGGTGTCGGTGGCGAAGCGCACATGGCCCGACAGCAGCAGGCCTGACAGCAGCTTGCAGCTGCCGAGGCTGCCGGCATCGAGGCGCTCGGTCGTGCCCGCGGCCGGCACGGGCTTGTCGCAGCGCAGCGTCGCGGCGGCGCTGGCGCTGTCGAAGACCCAGATCAGCGTCGCGTCCGGCCGGGCGCGCCAGGCGTGTCGGCCGTCGCCGAGGTCCTGGCTGCCGGGCGGCAGGCGGGCGGAGGGCGCCGGCCGGCCCAGGCCGACGCTGCGGCCCGAGGCATCGAGGCGCGCAAGCCGGGTCGCGGCCGACAGCCGGGCGTCCAGCCGCGCCGACAGGCTGCCGATCTCGACCGACTGCGGCTGGCCGGCCCGGTCGGTCCAGCCGACGCGGCTGGTCTGGCCGAGCAGCCGGGCCGCCGGACCGTCGGCCAGCTCGCGGTCCAGCAGGTAGAGCGTGCCGTCGAGGGCGTCGGGCAGCGGCCGCCGCTGCACCGGCTCGGGCCGGCTGTCCTGGCCGCGCAGCTGCTCCAGGTCGTCGGCGGCGCGGCGCAGCGCCTCGTCGTGCTGGCGCAGCCGGTCCTCGTCCAGGCGCAGCCCGGCCTGCAGCCGCAGCATCGACAGGCTGCCGATCGCCAGCAGCAGCAGCGCCACCAGCAGCTCGGCCATCGCCAGTCCCGGGGCGCGTCGCGCGGCGGTCTGCGGGCGGCGGTTCATGGGTTCACCGGGTCGAACCAGCTGCCCGGCACCATCACCAGCGCGCCGCCCAGCGGCGCCAGCCGGGCCAGCAGCAGCCGGTCGTGGCGCAGCTCCAGCGCGCCGGCCAGCCGGGCCGCGCCGAGCGAGACCAGCGCACCGCGCAGCCGGGCCGGCGTGGCACCCGCTCCGGCCGGCGCCAGATCGACCTGGGCGCCGATCAGCAGGCCGTCGGCCCGGAAGCTCTCGCGCGCGAGCAGCCGGCCCGACACCGCCAGCAGCACCGGCTGGTCCGCCCGGCCCCAGTCGCGCCCGCCCAGGTCGAGGTCGCCGTCGAGCCACAGCGCCTGCGAGCCCTGGGCGATGCGCGCGGCCACCGCCTGCGCATCGCAGAGGCCGGCGCAGTCGATGCGCTCCCAGCCGGGCAGGTCCGCACCCTGCGGAGGCAGGCCGAGCAGTTCGCGCCACAGCGCCGGCGCGCCGCCCTGGGCCAGTCTCGGATCGCCGGCCTGGCACAGGGCCTCGGCGGGCGTGCCGGGCGGGCCGAGGGTCTGTGCCGGCGCGATCCGGTCGATCCGGCCGCCGCTGCGCACCGCCGCGCCGGCGCCGGCCGGATCGGTGCGGGCCAGCAGGACGCTGCCCTCGAGGCGCACGTCGGCGACCGCGGTCAGCGCCGCCTCGGGCGGGCGAAGCGTGCTGCCGGCGCGCGCCAGCACGATCTCGATGCGATGGCGGGCCTCGGGTTCGCGCCCGCCGGGGTCGCCGCAGCCGGGGCCGCGGCCGGCGCAGCCCTCGGCGCGCAGCCGCCACTGCGACGGCGTGTCGCCCGGCGCCAGCGTCAGGCCGAAGGCCGGGTGCAGCAGGCCGTCCTGCGGTGCGGCCGGGCGGCCGGCCGCGCCGTCCGGGCAGTCGCAGTGCCAGCGTGCCGCGGCCCGTTCGCAGGCCGGCTGCAGCGCCGCCTGTTCGGCCGCCGTGCCTGCCAGCCAGCGGGCGCGCAGCGAGCGCAGGCCCGGGCCGGGTGGAGCGCAGCGGGCGTCGACCGGGCGCGGATCGTTCAGCATCGCCAGCGCCCAGGCCAGGCCGGACTCGGCCGCCTCGCGGGCCTGGACCTGCTGCAGCCGCGCCGCCCCGGCCCGCTGCTCGACGAACTGCGCGCCGTGGCTGGCCAGCAGCGCCAGATGCGCCCCGAGCAGCAGCACGACCACCAGCGCGACCGCGCCGAGACCGCGCTGGGCCCGGGCACGCGGCCGTTCAGCCCGGGCAGACACCGCGGACCTCGTCGTTGCGCACCCGGCTGGAGAGCTCGATGCGGCGCGTGCGGGTGGCGTCGCGCGGGTCGGCGGCCTCGAGCAGCAGCCGGACCTGGCGCGACAGCCTCCGCGGCGGGCAGTCGCCGCCGGCGGCCGCGTCGCAGCGCTCGAGCGCGCACAGCGCCGCCAGCGACTGCTCGCGCTCGTCGACCTGCAGCGCCAGCCGCAGCACGCGCAGCCGGGTCGGATCGCTCAGCGGCTGCCAGGCGTCGCGCGCCGACGGGGCCAGCGCGCTGCCGGACACCCGCCAGGACAGCACGCCGGTGGCTGTATCCAGGCGCAGGCCGAAGCGCTCGGTGCCGGCGACCTGATCGTCCTCGCTGTCGTCCCGGCTGTAGGCGTGGCCGATCGCGCTGCCGTCGGCCGCGAGGCTCAGGCCGTCGTACGGATTGGCGGGCACCGGCTCGCCGCGCGCCGCCCGATCGGCGGCCAGGCCGGCGTGGCCCCAGTAGCCGCTGCGCCGCAGGTCGCGTGCCAGCAGGTCGGCCACCGCGAGCAGGTCCTGGCGCAGCCGGCGGTCGGCCTGCAGGCGCTGCTGCTCGTCGATCTGCGCGAGCACGAACTGCAGCGCCGCCGCCGCCAGCCCGAGCGCCAGCGCGGCGGCCAGCAGCAGCTCGAGCAGCGCCAGCCCGTGTGCCGGGCCCGGTCTGCGCGGCCTCGGCCGGTTCCGGGGCAGGGCGCCGCTCATGGCCGCCAGCAGTCGCGGTTGCGCGCGGCATCGTTGTCGAGCCGGGCATCGGGGCCGGAGCGCGGCCGCAGCGCTCCGGCGGCGTACTCGATCGCCAGCCAGCGGCAGTCGGTGTCTCCGGCCTGGTCGCCCAGCGCGCTGGCGGTGGCACGAAAGGCGCTGGCCGGGTCGTCGATGCCGGCGTCGAGCGCCAGCGCGTAATGCCCGGCCGGGCTGCGCGTCGGCAGCGCCAGGCCGTCGGCGCCCAGCGAGCCGGCATGCTCGGCATGCCGCGAGCGCCAGCGCGACTGCGCGAGCTCGATCTGCGCCAGCGCCGCGAAGGCGTCGGCGCGGCGCGCCCGCCGCACCTGCTGCTGCCAGCTCGGCAGCGCCAGCACCAGCAGCAGGCCGACGAGCAGCATCACCACGCAGAGCTCGATCAGCGTCATGCCGCGAGGGCGGCGTGGGGGGCGTGGCGGGCGCGCTCGGCTCAGCATGCCGGCACCCCGGGCACCGGAGCGGCCGGCGCGCAGACCCGGATGCGGCCGAGCAGGCTGACGACATGGCGCAGCCGCTGGGTCGAGTCCTCGCTGGCGATCTCGATCGTCGCGGTCGGCGTCAGCGTGCCGTGACGAGGCTCCAGCCTGAGGCTGGCGGCATTGCTCTGCAGGCGCAGGCGCTGGCTGCGCGGCAGCAGCGCGGCCTGCAGCAGCGTCACGCCGGTGCGGCATTCGGTCAGCGGCTGCAGGCGCGCATCGGCCTGGCAGCGGCAGTCGCCGGCCTCGCCGTCGTGGATCATCCGGCAGCTGCCTTCGGGCAGGTCCTGCAGGCTCAGCCGCAGCGCCCGGTGGCGCGAGATTGCGCTGGTGCGCAGCAGCTGCAGGTCCGAGATCAGCTGCGACGAGGCGCCCTCGAGGCGGCGGCGCTGCAGCAGCGCGCCCAGCGCCGGCAGCGCCGCGCCGGCCAGCAGCGCAAGCAGCGTCAGCGTGACCAGCAGCTCGACCAGCGTCAGCCCGCGCAACCGGGCGGGCTGGCGTTTGCGGGGGTGACGGCGAGCACGCATCGCGGACCTCCTGACGGCAAGGACACGGGCACAGGAGGCCAGTGTCTGCAGGCAGGCGCCCGCGCGGCATCCCTCCATGGAGGGACGTCAGGGGGAGGCGAGGGGGGATGCGGAGGCGATCCGCGCTGGATCAGATCTCGCGGATCAGCTGGCTGAACGCGTCGACATCCTCGAACTGGCGGTAGACCGAGGCGTAGCGCACGTAGGCGACCTTGTCGAGGCGCTTGAGCTCGCGCATCACCAGCTCGCCGATCTGCGAGGTGCCGACCTCGCTCTCGCCGCTGGTGAACAGGGTGTTCTCGATGCGGGCGATCGCCGCGTCGAGCAGGTCGACGCTGACATTGCGCTTGCGCAGGGCCAGCGTCATCGACGCGCGCAGCTTGGCGCGGTCGAACTCGCTGCGTGCCCCGTTCTTCTTCACCACCGCCGGCATCGCCAGCTCGGCGCGCTCGTAGGTGGTGAAGCGCTTGTCGCAGCCGCTGCAGCGCCGCCGCCGGCGCATCGCGTCACCCTCGTCGGACGCGCGGGTCTCGACGACGGTGGTTTCCTGGTGACCGCAGTAGGGGCAGCGCATCGGGAGGGCGTCGCCGCCCGGCCTCAGCCGCGGTAGACGGGGAAGTCGCGGGTCAGCTGCGCGACCTGCGCCTTGACGCGCTCGATGACGGCCTCGTCGTTCGGGGCTTCCAGCACGTCGGCGATCAGGTTGGCGACCAGGCGGGCCTGGTCCTCCTTGAAGCCGCGGGTGGTCAGGGCCGGCGAGCCCAGGCGGATGCCGCTGGTGACCATCGGCTTCTGCGGGTCGTTCGGGATGCCGTTCTTGTTGCAGGTCATGTGGGCACGGCCCAGCAGCGCCTCGGCTTCCTTGCCGGTCAGGCCCTTCGGACGCAGGTCGACCAGCATGACGTGGCTCTCGGTGCGGCCGCTGACGATGCGCAGGCCGCGCTGGGTCAGCGTCTCGGCCATCACGGCGGCGTTCCTGACCACCTGCTCCTGGTAGGCCTTGAACTCGGGCGACAGGGCTTCCTTCAGCGCCACGGCCTTGGCCGCGATGACGTGCATCAGCGGGCCGCCCTGGATGCCGGGGAAGATCGCCGAGTTGATCTTCTTGGCGACGGCCTCGTCGTTCATCAGGATCAGGCCGCCGCGCGGGCCGCGCAGCGTCTTGTGCGTGGTCGTGGTGACGACGTCGGCGTGCGGCACCGGGTTCGGGTAGACGCCCGCGGCGATCAGGCCGGCGTAGTGCGCCATGTCGACCCAGAGGTAGGCGCCGACGGCCTTGGCCACCTTGGCGAAGCGCTCGAAGTCGATGCGCAGCGCGAACGCCGACGCGCCCGCGATGATCAGCTTCGGCTTGTGCTCGTGCGCCATGCGCTCCATCGCGTCGTAGTCGATGTCCTCGGCGGCGTTCAGGCCGTAGGAGACGACCTTGAACCACTTGCCCGACATGTTCAGCGGCATGCCGTGGGTCAGGTGGCCGCCTTCGGCCAGGCTCATGCCCATGATGGTGTCGCCCGGCTGCAGCAGGCCGAAGTAGACGGCCTGGTTGGCCTGCGAGCCGGAGTTCGGCTGCACGTTGGCGAAGCTGGCGCCGAACAGTTCCTTGGCACGGTCGATGGCGATCTGCTCGACGACGTCGACATGCTCGCAGCCGCCGTAGTAGCGCTTGCCGGGGTAGCCTTCGGCGTACTTGTTGGTGAGCTGCGAGCCCTGGGCGGCCATGACGGCCGGCGAGGTGTAGTTCTCGCTGGCGATCAGCTCGATGTGGTCTTCCTGGCGATGGACCTCGGCCTCGATCGCGGCGGTGATCTCGGGGTCGATGGCGGCCAGGGTGTGGGTGGCGCGGTCAAACATGATGCGGCAGTCCTGTCGGGAGGTTCTGGACCCGGCGGCGATTCCTCGCGGATCGACGGCACGGGCTGCCCAGGCGCACGGCAAGAAACCGCCGCAAGCCGATGCGCCTGCGGCGACCACGCTCCCCGGTGGTTGCCCACCTCGGCCCCGATCGAGGCCTTGAACGCCAGTTGCGTGGTCGGGCGAGTTTACAGGAAGCGCACGCGCTCAGTAGCCCAGCGACGCCACGCGGTTGCCATGGGCTCCCGCGCCGGGCGCCGGGCTGACCGGCGACATCGGCCCGCCCGCGGGCGGGGCGTCGGGCGGCGCCACCGGCGGCACCGGCAGGCGTGCCGTCACCGGCACCGAGCGGCCGTGCAGCAGCTGCTGCATGAACTCCTGCTCGGCCAGCACCTTGAAGGCGTAGCCGCCGTCGCTGGCCAGATTGGCCGCGCCGACGTAGTAGCGCAGGCCGCCCTCGACCGAGCCGGCCCGGGCGATGCAGTCCTTGAGCACCTGCACGCCGACGCGCAGGTTGGTCAGCGGATCGAAGGCCGCGTGGTTGCCGCCGAAGGCGACGTACTTGTCGTCATGGACCTTCGTCAGCACCTGCATCAGGCCCTGCGCGCCGACCGAGCTCTGCGCGAACGGGTTGAACGAGGACTCGATCGCGACGATGGCCAGGATCAGCGTCGGCTCGAGACCGACGCGCCGGCCCAGCGACCAGGCCTCCTGGACCAGCCGGCCGACCGGCTCGGGCGCGACCTTGTAGCGGCGCGCCAGCCATTGCGCGACCACCGCCTGCTGGCGGTTGAGCTCGCTCGGGTCGACCGCGGTGGCGCGGTCGACCGCCGACGCGTCGCCCGGACCGAGCAGGTCCGAGGTCTCGAGCGTGTCGGCGCTGTCGGCCGTGCGGGCCTCCTGGCGCGCGACGAGCCAGTCCAGCGCGCGCTCCTCGAGCGCGCCGCGGACATCGGCGCGACCGCCGATGACGAAGGTGGTGCTCAGCACCGCCAGACCGATGACGGCCAGGCTGCTGTGGCTCACGGCCAGCAGGCCGTGTCCGAGATCGGAGAAGAACACCCGCACCGACAGCAGGGCTGCCATGCGCACGCGTGTCCACGATCGGGGTGCAGTCATGCAACTCCTTTCGCTATCACTGCAGGCGCCGTGTGGCCATGGGCAGGCGCCTCGATAATTCCCGTCGTCACCGCGGCAGGATGCTGCTCTTCGCAGTTCCTGCACACCGGGCCGCTCTGGTGGCGGCCGCCCTCCCTTGTCCTGACGGGTTCGAATAAGGGGCTGCTGCGCGATGGTCGCGGCAGGCCACGAGCCCCTGTGTTACGAAACGGCCGGATTCTAGAAGTCGTCCAAATAACCGGTCAACAATAAAAGAGTCACCAATCAGACACAAAAAGCATGAAATACCGAGACCTCCGAGACTTCCTGGCCGCCTTGCGGGCCCGGGGCGAGCTTCTTGAAGTGAAAGAGCCCGTCTCGACCGATCTGGAAATGACCTGGCTGTCCGATCGCACGCTTCGGGCGGGCGGGCCGGCTCTGCTGTTCACCCATCCGGTGCGTGGAAGTGAAAAATTCACGATACCTGCAGTTACCAATCTCTTCGGCACGCCGGGGCGTGTCGCGCTGGGCATGGGCGCCGAAAGCGTCTCGGCGCTGCGCGACATCGGCGAGCTGCTGGCGCGGCTGAAGGAGCCCGAGCCCCCGAAGGGGCTGCAGGACGCCGGCCAGCTGTGGCAGATGGCACGCACGCTGTGGGACATGAAGCCCTCGGTGGTGCGCCGGCCGGCCTGCCAGGAGCGGGTGATCGAGGGGCCGGACGTCGACCTGGGCCGGCTGCCGGTGCAGCATTGCTGGCCGGGCGACGTGGCGCCGCTGATCACCTGGGGGCTGGTGGTGACGCGCGGACCGCAATCGGTTGCGCGGCCGCGCCGGCGCCAGAACCTCGGCATCTACCGCCAGCAGGTGATCGGACGTCGCCAGGTCATCATGCGCTGGCTGGCCCATCGCGGCGGTGCGTTGGATTTCCGCGAATTCGTTCATGCAAATCGTGGAAAGCCCTTTCCGATCGTGGTGGCTTTGGGCGCCGATCCGGCGACGATCCTCGGCGCGGTGACGCCGGTGCCCGACAGCCTGTCGGAGTACCAGTTCGCCGGCCTGCTGCGTGGCGGCCGCACCGAGCTGGCCGACAGCCAGGTGGGCGAGGGCGGCCTGATGCTGCAGGTGCCGGCCAGCGCCGAGATCGTGCTGGAGGGCCACATCCCGCCGGCCGAGCCCGGCTTCGAGGGCGTCAGCGAGCACGGCGTGCGGCTGAAGGAGAAGGACGGCTACCTGCACGCGCTGGAAGGCCCCTACGGCGACCACACCGGCTACTACAACGAGCAGGACTGGTTCCCGGTGTTCGAGATCTCGCGCCTGACGATGCGCCAGGACGCGATCTACCACTCGACCTACACCGGCAAGCCGCCCGACGAGCCGGCGGTGCTGGGGGTGGCGCTCAACGAGGTCTTCGTGCCGATCCTGAAGAAGCAGTTTCCGGAGATCGTCGACTTCTATCTGCCGCCGGAGGGCTGCAGCTACCGCATGGCGGTCATCAGCATGAGGAAGGCCTATCCGGGCCACGCCAAGCGGCTGATGTTCGGCCTGTGGAGCTTCCTGCGCCAGTTCATGTACACCAAGTTCATCGTGGTGGTGGACGACGACGTCGACATCCGCAGCTGGCAGGAGGTGATCTGGGCGATCACCACCCGCATGGATCCGGTGCGCGACACCACGCTGGTCGAGCACACGCCGATCGACTACCTCGACTTCGCCTCGCCGGTGTCGGGCCTGGGCGGCAAGATGGGGCTGGACGCGACCAACAAGTGGCCCGGCGAGACCGACCGCGAGTGGGGGCGCACGATCGAGATGGACCATGCGGTGGCCACCCGCATGGAGGCGATGTGGTCGCGGCTGTTCGAGCCGAAGCCGGGGGGGCTTGCCAGCGGCAGATCCGGGGCGTAATCTTTGGCCGTCCGCATCAGGCGGACGCCCTGAAGCCGGATCATTGTGGTCCGGAAGGAGGCGTGGACTCTTCCCCTCCGCGTTCTCCGCAGGCGATCAGATGACGATCGCCACCACCCGCCCGACGGCCTGCGCCTCGGGCGGGTTTCTGTCCGGGCCTCCCGTCCGGTGTCCGGCCGCTCAGTTCCCGGTGATCAGCCCGAGCACCTCGTGCAGCGCGTCGTGCACCAGCCGGTAGCCGTACGAGCTCGGGATCCAGTCCAGCAGGCCCGACTCGTCGTTCGTCACGAAGCCCACCGGCGCGGCGACGATCGAGATCTGCCGTCCGGCGGCATCGCGGAAGGCGCGCATCGCGCGTGGCATGTGGCTGGCGTGCGTCACCAGGATGATGCGGCGCACGCCGTCGGCCTGGAGCATCGGCACCAGCCGCTCGGCGTTCTCTCGGGTGTCGCGCGAGCGCGATTCGGTCCAGCGCAGCCGGCTGCCGTAGTCGTCCATCAGGATGCGTGCGGCGGTCTCGGCCTCGGTGGTCTCGCCGGACTGGCCCCAGCCCACGCCGCCGCTGTAGGCCAGAGGCTGCCCGGTGCGCCGCGCCAGCCAGACACCGTAGTGCAGCCGCACCATCGCCTGCTGCGTCAGCATCGAGCTGCCGTATTCCGGCGAGAGGCGATGGCGGCCGGCGCCGAGCACGACGATCGCGGTCGGCGGCGTGCCGGGCGCGCGCATCAGCGCGCGGATCTCCGGCGCGCTCAGCGCCGAGGGCGGGCGCAGCACATGGTCCTGCAGCCACTGCGCGCTGCCGCTGCAGCACATCAGCCACAGCCCGAGCGTGGCCAGCGAGATCATCAGCCGGCCGGCCCAGCGGCGCCAGCGCAATGCCCACAACCCCGCCGGGATCATCAGCAGCAGGCTGGCCGGGGGCTGGATCAGCGCGGAGAGGGTCGGTTTCCAGGAAGGGTCGAGCACGGGCGAGAGGCGAGAGCGCAGGTC
The DNA here is from genome assembly GCF_013294065.1 of Sphaerotilus uruguayifluvii. Taxonomy (GTDB): domain Bacteria; phylum Pseudomonadota; class Gammaproteobacteria; order Burkholderiales; family Burkholderiaceae_C; genus Sphaerotilus; species Sphaerotilus uruguayifluvii. The sequence continues at coordinate 58,312 of NZ_JABSNM010000016.1, read as the reverse complement.
TGGTAACGCTGCGATTCTCGGTGCCCGGCCTCCTTCAGGTTTCGGAAATCATCATTTGATAACAAGGCTTGCGCGAAATATTCACTTCATGGCGCCAGGCGCAGGCGCTGCCAGGTGCCGGTGGCGTCGCGCTGGTAGACCAGCCGGTCGTGCAGGCGCGACTTGCGGCCCTGCCAGAACTCCCATCGGTCCGGATCGAGGCGGAAGCCGCCCCAGTGCGGCGGACGGGGCGGGTTCAGGCCATGACGCGCGGCCGCCCTGGCCGCATTGGCGACGAGGGTGGCGCGCGACTCGATCGGCTGGCTCTGCGGCGAGGCCCAGGCGCCCAGACGCGAATCCAGCGGGCGCGAGGCGTAGTAGGCGTCCGACTCGGCCTCGGTCACCCGCTCGACCCGGCCCTCGATGCGCACCACCCGCTCCATCTCGACCCAGTGGAACTGCAGCGCGGCCCAGGGGTGGGTGGCGAGCTCGCGGCCCTTGCGGCTGTCGTAGTTGGTGTACCAGACCAGACCGCGGGCGTCGTAGTCCTTGATCAGCACGATGCGGGTCGACGGGCGGCCGTCCGCGCCGACGGTGGCCAGCGTCATCGCGTTCGGCTCGGGCACGCCGGCGTCGAGCGCCGCGTGCAGCCACTGCTCGAACTGCTGCAGCGGCTCGGAATGGGCCTGGGCCTCCTCGAGCTCGCCGCTCTCGTAACTCTTGCGCAGGTGGGCGATGTCCTTCATGGCGCCAGTATGCGCCATCGTGGAGCGCCTTCCGCCCCGATCCCGGGCGGGTCGCGGCGGCGCTAGTGATCTTCCTTAAGTGAAGGCACCACTTCCTTGCGCGGCGCTTGTCGGTTTCGATAGCGGCATGATCGCAGTGCAGCATTCCAGAGGCGCGGGGGAGGGGGTGGCATGAGCCCGACGCGCACGCTTCCGACGGTGGTGGTGGTCGCGGCCGGGGCCGGACGTCGCTTCGGCACGACAGCGCCGAAGCTGGCCGCGCCCCTGGGGGACTCCAGCGTGCTGGCGCACACGCTGCAGTCGGTGCTGGCCTCGGGGCTGCCGCTGGTGGTGGTGACGGTGGCGCCGCTGGTCGGCCTGGTGCGCGAGGTGGTGGCCTCGCGCGACATCGTGCTGCTGCCGCCGGTCGGCTCGGCCAGCCGCGAGCCGCTGGGCGTGGGCTACTCGATCGCGGCCGGCGTGTGTGCGCGGGCGCAGTCCTGCGGCTGGCTGGTGCTGCCCGGCGACATGCCGCGGGTGCGTCCGCAGACGCTGCAGGCGGTGGCGCGCGCGGTCTGCCTGGGGGCTGCGCCGATCGTCTGCGCGCAGCATGGCGGCCGCGCCGGCCATCCGGTCGGCCTGTCGGCCGAGCTGTACAACGAGCTTTCGCGCCTGAGCGGCGACCAGGGGCTGCGCCGCGTGCTGGCGCGCTACCCTTCAGTGCCGGTCGAGACCGGCGACGCCGGCGTGCTGGTCGACATCGACACGCAGGCCGACCTCGAGCGGCTGATCGAGGCCGAGCCGGCGCTCGCGGTCCGTCAGCCCATGCCGTTCGGCCAGGTCGACCAGGCGTGAGACCTCGGCATCGCGGATGCCGAGCTGCTCGAGGCGCGCGGCGGTGCGCAGCAGGTAGTCGAGCGTGCTGCCGTAGCGGCCCCGGGCCTGGCGCAGCACCTGCAGCAGCGCGGCGTCGTCCAGCCGGCCGACATGGCTGGGATGCGCGGGCGACAGCGTGAAGGCCAGCGCCGGCAGCCGCCCCCGCGGCGTGTGGCAGTCGATCCAGCGTGGCCGGTAGACGCCGCCGCCGGGCATCTCGCGCTCCCACAGCGCGTCGAGCGTCGCATGGGCGCGCGCGTCGTGTTCGCGGTGCAGCTCGCCCCGGCACGAGCCGCCGGGCAGCAGCGCGAAGACCAGCCCCGGGCACTGCGGCGTGCCGCGGTTGACGCGCGAGCGCATCCGCAGTGCCCGGTGCCATCCATGCACCCGCGCCGGCAGGCATTCGGCCGGCGCGAAGGCCGGCCGCCACAGCAGCGAGCCATAGCCGAAGACCTGCAGGCCGGTGCCGCCGGCGAGCAGCCGCTCGAGATCGTCATGGATGCGCGCGAGGTCCATCACCGCAGTGTCGGTGCAGTGGTGCTGTCGCCACAAGAGCGCGACGGCCCCTCCCAAAGTCAAGAATGCGTGATGTTTGTCACCGTAAACTGCCGCGTTCATCAACATGAGGAGGTTCGAAATGAGTGACGACGATCGCGACGACAGCCGCAAGGTGGGTCTGTGGGTGGTGTTCGCCAGCGTGGCGGTGCTGCTGCTGGGCGTGCTGGGCTTTGCGGTGACGCGCACCCTGAAGGGCCCGTCGGCTCCGGCGGCGCAGACCGCGGCGGCCGCGGCCTCGACCGGCGAGACCGATGTGCTGGTCGACCTGAACCCGACCGGCCCGGCGCTGGCGGTGCTGTATTTCGAGACCGGCTCGGCCGAGGTGTCGCCGCAGGATGCGGGCGCGCTGGCCGAGGTGGTCAAGGCGCTGGCCGGCGACGGCAGCAAGCGCGTGCTGCTGTCGGGCTATCACGATTCCACCGGCGACCCGGCGAAGAACGCCGAGCTGGCCAAGCAGCGCGCCAAGGCCGTGCGTGCGGCACTGATCGTCGGCGGCGTGCCGCTGCAGCAGGTGCTGCTGCGCAAGCCGGAAAGCACCACCGGCAGCGGCACCGACCGCGAGGCCCGTCGCGTCGAGATCCGCATCGTTGACGCGCCCTGAGCGTCGGCCGGCCCGCGAGGGCTGGCGCTTGCGCAGGCCCGGGCCGCGATCGTCGCGGCGCCGGGCCTTTTTCTTGCGTGGGCTCCTGGCGAATGATTTGACGATGTAACCCGGTTACGCTGTAATCATCCGAAAGTTTCACGGCCGTTCCAGGCCAGCCCAACGCCATGAAATCCCAGATCGCCGACATCACCGCCCGCATCCGCGAACGCAGCCAGCCGCTGCGCCAGGCCTATCTGGCGCGCACGCGTGCCATCGCTGCGCGCCCGCGCGGGGCCGACCGGATGGGCTGCGCCAACGTGGCCCACGCCTTCGCGGCGCTGCCGGGCTCGGACAAGTTCCGCGTCGTGGCCGAGAAGGCACCCAACATCGGCATCATCACCGCCTACAACGACATGCTGTCGGCGCACCAGCCCTACGAGGGCTTTCCGGCGGTGATCCGCGACGAGGCGCGCCGCCTCGGCGCCACGGTGCAGGTCGCCGGCGGCGTGCCGGCGATGTGCGACGGCGTCACCCAGGGCCTGCCGGGCATGGAGCTGAGCCTGTTCTCGCGCGACACCATCGCCATGGCCACCGCGGTGGGCCTGACGCACGACGTGTTCGACGCCGCGCTGCTGCTCGGCGTGTGCGACAAGATCGTGCCGGGCCTCTTGATCGGTGCGCTGCACTTCGGTCATCTGCCCTGCGTGTTCGTGCCGGCCGGGCCGATGTCGACCGGCCTGTCCAACAGCGAGAAGTCCAAGGTGCGCGAGCAGTTCGCGCAGGGCCTGGTCGGGCGCGACAAGCTGCTGGAGGCCGAGTCCGCCGCCTACCATGGCGCCGGCACCTGCACCTTCTACGGCACCGCCAACTCCAACCAGATGCTGCTGGAGGCGATGGGCCTGCATGTGCCGGGCGCCGCCTTCATCCACCCGCACGAGGGCCTGCGCGAGGAACTCACCCGCGAGGCGGTGCGCAACGTGCTGGCCATCCGCAAGGGCGGCGCGCGCTACACCCCGATCGGCGAGCTGGTCGACGAGCGCTGCATCGTCAACGCGATGGTGGCGCTCCTGGCTACCGGCGGCTCGACCAACCACCTGATCCACTGGGTGGCGGTGGCGCGCTCGGCCGGCATCCTCATCGACTGGACCGACTTCTCCGAGCTGTCGGCCGCGACACCGCTGCTGGCGCGGGTCTATCCGAACGGCAAGGCCGACGTGAACCAGTTCCAGGCCGCGGGCGGCCCCGGCTTCGTGCTGCGCGAGCTGCTCGACTCGGGCTGCCTGCACGGTGACGTGATGACGGTGGCCGAGGGCGGCATGGCCGCCTACGGCCGCGTGCCCGTGCTGGCGGCTCAGGGCGCGGACGGCCTGCTCGCCTGGCGCGACCTGCCGGCCACCCCGATCGACGACCAGATCGTGCGCACCGCCGCCGAGCCCTTCGGCGAGAGCGGCGGCCTGAAGCTGCTGGCCGGCAACCTCGGCCGCGGCGTCATGAAGGTCAGCGCCGTGCCCGAGGACCGCCACGTCGTCGAGGCGCCGGCCATCGTCTTCGACAGCCAGGAGGCGCTGCAGCAGGCCTTCAAGCGCGGCGAACTCGAGCGCGACTTCGTCGCCGTCGTGCGCTTCCAGGGCCCGCGCGCCAACGGCATGCCCGAGCTGCACAAGCTCACGCCGCCGCTGGCGGTGCTGCAGGACAAGGGCTTCCGCGTCGCGCTGGTGACCGACGGGCGCATGAGCGGCGCCTCCGGCAAGGTGCCCGCGGCGATCCACGTCAGCCCCGAGGTGCTCGGCGGCGGCCCGCTGGGCAAGGTGCGCAGCGGCGACCTCGTCCGCGTCGACGCGGTGGCCGGCACGCTCGATGCCCTGGTGGGCGCCGACGAATGGGCCGCGCGCACCATCGAGGATCGCCCGGCCGACCTGGCCGACGACGCCGCGCACGGCCTGGGCCGCGAACTCTTCGGCGGCATGCGCCGCAACGTGCTGAGCGCCGAGGAAGGCGCCGTCACCTGGCTCTGACCGGGCCTTGAACCCTCACGAATCGCGAGTCTCCCCATGAACACCCTCGATCTGGCCGGCCACGGCCCCGTCATTCCCGTCATCGTCATCGACCGCGTCGAGGACGCGGTGCCGCTGGCCCGCGCGCTGGTCGCCGGCGGTGTCAAGGTGCTGGAGGTGACGCTGCGCACCCCGGCGGCGCTCGACTGCATCAAGGCGATGATCGCCGAGGTGCCCGAGGCCATCGTCGGCGCCGGCACGGTGCGCTCGATCGCCGACGCGCAGGCCGCCAGGGACGCCGGCTGCCAGTTCGCCGTCAGCCCCGGCTACACCCCCGAGATCGGCCGCGCCTGCCTGGACATCGGCCTGCCGCTGCTGCCGGGCGTGTCCACCGCCAGCGAGGTCATGATGGCCAGCGCCGACGGCTACCGCTTCCTGAAGCTGTTCCCGGCCACCGCGGTGGGCGGCGTCAACCTGCTCAAGGCCTTCGCCAGCCCCTTCCACGACGTGGTGTTCTGCCCGACCGGCGGCATCACGCTGGAGACGGCGCCGCAGTTCCTGTCGCTGCCCAACGTGAAGGTGTGCGGCGGCTCGTGGCTCACCCCGGCCGACGCGGTCAAGGCCGGCGACTGGGCGCGCATCACCCGGCTGGCGGCCGAGGCGCAGGCGCTGCGCGGCTGATCCGCGCCGGGCCTCACGCCGGCTTCAGCACCGGCGCTAGGATGAGGGGATCTCCACTTTCACGCCGGCCCTCCGGGTCGGCCCGCTCCGATGCAGTTTTCCCCTCTGCCCGATGACGACGAGGACGGTCCCGGTCTTGCCGAGGACCGCGCCCGGGCCGCGTCCCGCAGCACCTGGGTCAGCGTGATCGTCAATCTGGTGCTGACGACGGTCCAGATCGTCGCCGGCGTGCTGTCGAAGTCCCAGGGCCTGATCGCCGACGGCATCCACTCGCTGTCGGATCTGGTGGCCGATTTCGTCGTGCTGCTGGCCAGCCATCACAGCCGCAAGGACGCCGACGAGGACCACCCCTACGGCCACCAGCGCTTCGAGAACGCCGCCTCGCTGGTGCTGGGCGCGCTGCTGCTGGCCGTGGGGCTGGGCATGGTCTGGTCGGCCATCCTCAAGCTCGAGAACCCGGACGAGATCGCGCCGGTCGCGCCGCTGGCGCTGTGGGTGGCCGGGCTGGCGCTGCTGGCCAAGGAGGGCCTGTTCCGCTACATGCTGGCGGTGGCCAAGCGGGTCAAGTCGAGCATGCTGGTGGCCAACGCCTGGCATGCGCGCTCGGATGCGGCCTCCTCGCTGGTGGTCGGACTGGGCATCGTCGGCAACCTGGCCGGCTACCCGCTGCTCGATCCGATCGCCGCGCTGATCGTCGGCTTCCTGGTCGCTCGCATGGGCTGGGAGTTCGGCTGGGACGCGCTGCACGACCTGATGGACCGGGCGGTCGACGACAGCGAGGTCGAGGCCATCCGCGAGACGCTGGCCGGCACGCCCGGCGTCAGCGGCGTGCACGACATCCGCACCCGCAAGATGGGCGACATGATCGTCGTCGACGCGCACCTCGAGGTCGAGGCCACGCTCAGCGTCGAGGCCGGCCACGACATCGCCGTCGAGGCCCGGCGCCGGGTCATGCAGCGCCACCGGGTGCTGAACCTGATGACCCATGTCGATCCGTGGCGTCGCCCGGATCTCGACCATGCCGTGCCGCCGCCGCCGGTGGCGGCCGCGCTGCGCTGAGCCGCGTTCAGAGCAGCAGCGCCTGCACCGCCCACGACGCCAGCACCTGCAGCATCGGCCAGCCCAGGCCGAAGCCCAGCAGGTGCGAGGCGCGCTCGCGCGGTGGCACCAGCGGCGTGAACGCGATCGACACGCCCACCAGCATCACCCAGGCGCCGAACAGCGCCTTCTCGACCGAGGGGCTCAGGCCGGGCAGCAGCCCCATCAGCAGCGTCAGCAGCGTCATCGCCAGCACCTGCAGCGCGACCAGCAGCCAGGCGGTGCTGCGCACGGCGGGCGAGGCGATCGGGGCGAGGACGAGATTCATGGCGGACTCCGCGGACCAGGGATCGGAACAGGATCTGCACGGGATCGGTACTGTCCCGTGTTTGTGGGGTGTCCTTCATGATAGATGCGAAAATTTGCCGCATCGAGCGCTGAATCCGTCAAGAAAGGCAAAGTGGACCCCCCTTTTCAAGGGGGTATGTCTCGCCGGCATCTTTCGTGCCCATCGGTTTTTTCGTCCCTGATCCGCGGTCCGGCTTCAGTCCGGCTTCACGCCCCGGCGCTGCAATGCGATCGCGGCCCCGCCCGGGGTCGTTCCCCCTGACCCCGAACGAAGGACCGAAACGATGAACCGACTGATGATCCTGATCGCCGCGCTGCTGACCGCCACCGCCGCCACCGCCGGCCCGACCTGCAAGGCGCCGAAGGAGAGCTGGATGAAGGAGGCCGACTTCAAGGCCAAGCTCGAGGGCGAGGGCTACAAGATCAAGACCTTCAAGGTCACGAAGGGCCAGTGCTACGAGATCTACGGCCAGGACAAGGCTGGCAAGAAGGTCGAGATCTACTTCGACCCGGCCACGGCCGCGGTGCTCGAGTCCAAGTGAGCACGGGCACGTCGCCGTCCGACCTGGAGCCTGGAGAGGTCCGGGTGTGGGATCCGTTCGTGCGGATCTTCCACTGGGGCCTGGTGGCCTGCATCGCGCTCAACGAGTTCGTCATCGACGATGGCGAGCGGGTGCACCAGTGGATCGGCTACGCGGCCGGCGCGCTGGTGCTCGCGCGCATCGTCTGGGGCTTCGTCGGCACGCGGCATGCGCGCTTCGCCGATTTCTGGCCGACGCCAGCGCGGCTGCGCGCCCATCTGGCCGACCTGCGGGCCGGCTGCCACGGCACGCACGCCGGCCACAACCCGCTGGGCGCGCTGATGATGCTGGCGCTGCTGGCGGTGGTGCTGGCGCTGGGCGTCACCGGCTGGCTGCAGACCACCGACGCCTTCTGGGGCGAGGAATGGCTGCAGGAGCTGCATGAGGGGCTGGCCGAGGCCCTGCTCGGACTGGCCGGCGTGCATGTGGCCGCGGCGCTGCTGATGAGCGCGGTCGAGCGCACCAACCTGGTCGCCGCGATGGTCAGCGGCATCAAGCGGCGCCGGCCGCGCTGAGCGGCGTCCGGCGTCTTCAGCGCGTGCCTTGCTCGAGCACGAAGCTGGCACCGTCGTGCTGGGCCAGCTCGCGCTTGAGCACCGGCAGCGTCTGCGCCAGCATCTGCTGCAGCACGAAGGGCGGGTTGATCACGAACATGCCCGAGCCCAGCATGCCGAAGCCGTCGCTGGTCGGTGCGGCCACCGACAGGCTGGCGTGCAGCCAGCCGCGGCGCGCGCCCTGGTTGGCCGCGGCCTTGAGCCGGCTGACCATCTCGCGGGGCTCCAGCCGTTGCAGCTGCGGGTACCAGACCAGGATCACCGCGTCCTCGAAGCGCTCCAGGCCCTCGCGCACCGCGGCGACCACCTTGGCGTAGTCGGTCTTGATCTCGTAGGACGGGTCGATCAGCACCACCGCGCGGCGCGAGGGCGGCGGCAGGTCGGCCTTGAGCGCGCCGAAGCCGTCGCGGTTCATCACCGCCGTCTCGCGCCGCTCGGCCATCGTCTCCTGCAGCAGCGGGAAGTCGGTCGAGTGCAGCTCGTACAGGCGCATGCGGTCGTCAGCGCGCAGCAGCATCTTGGCCAGCGTGGGCGAGCCGGGATAGCGCATCAGCCGCGAGGCGTCCGGGTTGAAGGCCTTCACCAGCCCGACGTAGTCGGCCAGCGCCTCGGGCAGGTCGCTGCGGCCCCAGAGGCGGCCGATGCCGTCGTCGTACTCGGCGTGCTTGCGGGCGTGGTTGCTGTCGAGGCCGTAGCCGCCGGCGCCGGCGTGGGTGTCGATCAGGGTCAGGGGCTTGTCCTTCTGCGTCATGTAGCGCAGCACCTGGGTCAGGACGAGGTGCTTGAGGACGTCGGCATGGTTGCCGGCATGGAAGGCGTGGCGGTAGGCGAGCATGGGCGCGATTGTCGCCGGGATCGCCGCATGAAACATCGATGTAACCGGTGACGCGAGGGTGACTGTCCGGGCCCCCGCTGCAGGCCGGCGCTTCCTAGAATGGGCCGGACGGCCCAGCCCCCAGGAACCCCGAACACTCACAGGCACTCAACCAGCCCAGGGCCCAGGAGAAACAGCACATGAACCGAGTTCCCACCCTTGCATCGCCCCAGTCGCTCTACCAGGACCGGCTGGGCCGCGCCGACGAGGTCCTCGCCGCGCGGGTGCGCGACGGCGACACCGTGCTGGTCGCCTCGGCCGTCGGCGAGCCGCCCGAGCTGCTGCGCGCGCTGTCGGCGCGGCGCGACCGGCTCTCCGACGTGACGATCAGCCAGCTGCTGCCGCTGGCGCCGCAGGGCTACATGCAGGATCCCGATCCGTCGCGGCTGCGCGCGCGCTCGCTGTTCCTGAGCGCGTCGATCCGCGCCGGCTTTCCCGCCGGCTGGGTCGATCAGGTGCCCTGCCATTTCTCGGAGATCCCGCGCCTGATCCGCCGCGGCGAGCAGCGCTGCGAGGTGGTGATGACGCTGGCCTCGCCGATGGACGAGCACGGCTTCTTCTCGATCAGCCTGAGCCCGGACTTCACGATGGCGGCGATCGAGCGCGCCCGCGAGGTGATCCTGGAGGTCAACCCGAACGTGCCCTTCGCCTTCGGGGCCTGCCATGTGCACATCTCGCAGGTGAGCGCCATCGTCGAGAGCGGCGCGCCGCTGCGCGAGGTCGGCCTGCCGGAGATCGACGAGGTGCAGCGCACCATCGGCGCGCATGTGGCCGGCCTGGTGCGCGACGGCGACACGCTGCAGCTGGGCTACGGCAGCATCCCGGACGCGGTGGTGACCCAGCTGCACGACAAGCGCGATCTGGGCATCCACACCGAGATGATGGGCGACGGCCTGCTGTCGCTGGTCGAGAGCGGCGCGGTCACCTGCCGGCGCAAGAACTTCATGCCCGGGCGCATCGTCGCCACCTTCGGCATGGGCTCCGCGCGGCTCTACCGCGCGATGCACCGCAATCCGATGCTGGAGATGCATCCGGTCGACTTCACCAACGATCCGGCGATCGCCGGGCGCAACGACAACCTGGTGGCGATCAACGCCTCGCTGCAGGTCGATCTGTCGGGCCAGTGCGGCTCCGAGAGCTTCGGGCCGACGCCGTTCTCCGGCACCGGCGGCCAGGCCGACTTCATCCGCGCGGCCAACCTGTCGGAGGGCGGGCGCGGCATCATCGTGCTGCCGTCGACCGCGCGCGGCGGCACCGTCTCGCGCATCGCGCCGGTGCTCTCGCCGGGCACCTTCGTGTCGACGACCAAGAACGACGTCAACTATGTCGTCACCGAACACGGCATCGCGCAGCTGCGCGGGCGCTCGCTGCGCGAGCGCGCCGCCGCGCTGATCGCCATCGCGCATCCGGACTTCCGCGGCGAGCTGCGCGAGGCGGCGCGCCGCATGTCGCTGATCTGAAAGCCCGGATCCGACAGGGGGGCAATCGGGGTCCTGATCCGCGGATCGGGGGTGGGGGCAGGGTGCCGAGAATCATCGGGCCGCAGTTCCCAGCTCCCGCCGACGATGAACACCCCGAACCTCACCGAATCCAGCATCTCCGCGATCAACAGCCACCTGATGGTGGCGGAGATCGAGTTCGACGGCACGGTCCGCAGCGCCAACGACGCCTTTCTCGCGCATTTCGAGAGCCGTCGCGAGGACGTGATCGGCCAGCCCTACAGCCGCTTCTGCACGGAAGTCCGGCCCACGGGCGAGCCGGGCGGCCTGCTCGAGCTGCTGCACGACGGCAGGCCGGTGATCCGCACGCTGCGCCACATCGGCCCGCAGGCCCGGACCGTCTGGCTGGCGCTGTCGATGCTGCCGGTGCGCGATCCGCAGGGGCATCCGGTCCATGTGCTGATGCTGGCGCGGGACGTGACCGAGGCCAAGGCCCAGTCGGTCGAGAACCAGTGCCGGCTCGACGCGATCTCGCGCTCGCATGGCATCGTCGAGTTCGACCTGACGGGCAACATCCTCGACGCCAACGACAACTTCCTGAAGCTCGTCGGCTACACGCGCGAGGAGCTGCGCGGCCAGCATCACCGCGTCTTCGTCGACAACAGCGAGGGGCGCTCGTCCGAGTACCGGCAGTTCTGGCACGCGCTGGCGCATGGCGAGGTGCTCTCCGGCGAGTACCTGCGCTTCGGCAAGAACGGTCGTCGCATCTGGATCCAGGCCAGCTACAACCCGGTCCTCGACGGCGATGGCCAGCCGGTGAAGGTGGTCAAGCACTGCCGCGACATCACCGAGGCCAGGCAGCAGAGCCTCGAGACCCAGACGATGATGGACGCGGTCTCCGCCACCAGCTGCATGATGGTGCTCGATCGAGATGGCTGCATCCAGTCGATCAACGACCGGTTCGTGCAGGCGCTGGGCTGTTCGCGCGAGGAGCTGATCGGGCGTGCCGAGAGCTCGCTGCTGTTCGACGACGACAGCCATTCCCCGGAATACGAGGCGATGTGGCAGGGCCTGCGCTCCGGGCGCTCCTGCAGCGGCGCCTTCCGTCGCAAGGCCGCGGGCGGGCGCGAGGCGTGGTTCTCGTCGACGCGCAGTCCGGTGATGAACCTGGACGGCACGCTGATGAAGGTGCTGATCCTGGCCCAGGACATCACCCAGGAGCAGCAGGCCCGGCTCGATGCGGCCGGCAAGCTCGGCGCGATCGACCGCGCGCAGGCGGTGATCGAGTTCGACCTGAGCGGGCGGGTGCTGCACGCCAACGAGAACTTCCTGCGCCTGTTCGACTACAAGGCCGAGGACATCGCCGGCCGGCACCACCGCATGTTCGTCGCGCCGGCCGAGGTCGGCTCGAGCGACTACCAGACCTTCTGGGAGCGGCTCTCGCGCGGCGAGTATTTCTCCGGCGAGTACAAGCGCATCGGCCGGGACGGGCGCGAGATCTGGATCCAGGCCACCTACAACCCGATCCTGGACCGGCGCGGCCATCCGGTGAAGGTGGTCAAGTTCGCCAGCGACGTCACCGAGGCGCGGCTGCGCAATGCCGAGTACGTCGCCAAGGTCCAGGCGATGGACATCGGCCAGGCGGTGATCGAGTTCGACCTCGATGGCCGGGTGCTGAGCGCCAACCGCAACTTCCTCGCCGCGATGGGCTACACGCTGCGCGAGATCCAGGGCATGCACCACAGCATGTTCTGCACGCCGGAATACACCCAGGGCGAGGAGTACCGCGACTTCTGGCTGCGCCTGGGCGAGGGCAGGTTCCTCAGCGGCCGCTTCCACCGGGTGGGCAAGTACAACCGCGATGTCTGGATCCAGGCGACCTACAACCCGATCCTCGACCTCAACGGCCGGGTCATGAAGATCGTCAAGTACGCCTTCGACGTCACGAAGGAGGTGCAGCTGGAGAAGCGCATCGCCTCCAAGTCGGCCGAGATGAGCGAGAGCGTGGCCAGCCTGGTGGCCAGCATCACCGAGATCGCGCGCAACTCCGGCGTCGCCGCCGAGATGGCGGGCGAGGCGGCCTGCGCCGCGCAGGGCGGCTTCGCGGCGCTGCAGAAGTCGATCGAGACCATCGGCAGCATCCAGACCAGCTCGGTGCGGGTCTCCGAGATCGTGCGCGTGATCGGCGAGATCGCCAGCCAGACCAATCTGCTGGCCTTCAACGCCGCGATCGAGGCGGCGCGCGCCGGCCAGCACGGCGTGGGCTTCTCGGTGGTGGCCGGCGAGGTGCGCAAGCTCGCCGAGCGCAGCTCGGTGGCGGCGCGCGAGATCGCCAAGCTGATCGAGGAGTCGGTGATGCAGGTCGGCCATGGCGCCGAGGTCAGCAAGGAGGCCGCGCGCAGCTTCGAGGGCATCATGAGCAGCGTCGGGCGCACCCGCTCGAGCGTGTCCGAGATCGCCCAGGCCACCGAGGGCCAGCGGCGTCTGGCCGGCGAGGTCTCCGGGCTGATCGGGGCGCTGACCGGCTCGGTGAAGTCGTGAGCGGAATCGATCCGGCCGGCGACTTCGGCGGCATGCGGGTCGGCGGCCTGCAGCTGGCGCTGCCGATGAGCGCGCTGCGCGAGGTCGTGCCCTGCGGCCGGCTCGAGCGCCTGCCGGTGCGGGCCGAGGGGCTGCTCGGCGCGATCGACCTGCGCGGCGTGCTGGTGCCGGTGCTGGACCTGCGGCCGCTGATCGGGCTGGCGATCGATCCGGTCGACTGGCCGTGCGTCGTGCTGGTGGTGCATGACGGTCGCATCCTGGGGCTGCTGTGCGAGGGCGTGACGGGCGTGTTCCGCAGCGAGGGCGGGCGGATGAACCGCGCCGCGCCGGGCGGGCTGCTGGCCGGCAGCCTGCGCCGTGCCGACGACGCGGGCCTGATCAGCGTGCTGTCGCCGGCGGCGCTGCTGGCGCTGCCCGGTCTGCCCTGCGTCGAGGATCCGGAGCCGCAGCGCCAGCGGGTGCATGACGGCAGCGTCAGCGACGAGCCGCTGGCCTCGGGCCTGCCGATGCTGCTGATGACCTGCGGCCGCGTCCCGCTGGCGCTGCCGGCGATGGCGGTGCATGCGACGCTGCCCTCGCCGCAGGTGCGCGCCTCGGTGCTGGGCGGATCCGGGGCCTGCATCGGCGTGCTCGAGCATGCGGGCGAGGAGGTGCCGGTGGTCGATCTGCCGGCGCTGTGCGGGCTCGGCCGGATGGAGCGTGCGCAGGAGGCGACGCACCAGGCCTTCATGGTGCGGCTCGAGGCCGGCCTGGTGGCCTTCCTGATCGACCGGGTGCTCGACGTGGTGCGCGTCGATGACGATGCGGTGATGCCGGTGCCGGCGTTTGCGCTGCCGCGGCAGGACCTGTTCGAGGGCGGGCTGTCCATCCAGGCGCTGGCCGAGGAGGTGCGCGCGCTGCTGCCGCCGACGGTGCAGCAGTTCCTGGTGCTGAGCCCGCGGGGCCTGCTCGGACACGCCGGGCTCCAGGCCCTGGCGGCCAGCGGTCGGCCGGTCGCGGCGCTGCGCGGGGCCGCCGCGGGGTCGGCGCCGGCGGACGGCGCCGCGGCCGTGGCGCTGCAGGCCGCCGGCCAGCGCGCGATGGTGACCTACCAGCTCGGCCGCGAGGTGGCCACGCCGATCGGGCAGATCCGCGAGATCCTGCCCTTCGGCTGCGAGATCGCGGTGCTCGAGGTCGGCGGCGTGATGCTCGGTCTGGTCGCGCACCGGGGCCGCTCGATCCCGGTGATGTGCCTGAGCCGGCTGCACGGCCTGCCGCCGCCGGCAGTCACGCCGGCGGTCAGCGTGCTGGTGGTCGAGGCCGAAGAGGGCGTGCCGGTGGGCTTCGCGGTGCCGATGCTGCGCAGCATCGAGCCGGCCGACTGGGAGCCGGCGCTGCCCGTGCTGGGCGATGCCCGCGATGCGCTGGCGCAGGCGGTGCACTCGCGCCAGCTCGCCCAGGTCGGGCAGGGCGACGCGCGCCGCATGCTGCAGATGGTCGACCTGCAGCGCATCGCGCGTGCGCTGCAGCAGCAGGCGGCCTGAGCCGCCCCGCTGCCGCCGGCCTCACTGCGGATCGTCGCCGCGCATCAGCGCCAGCAGCTCCTGCGGTGCCAGCGGGGCCTGGGCCGGGCCGTCGCCGCCGTCGAGCACCTGCGCCGCCAGCTCGCGCTTGTCGTGGTGCAGCGCGACGATGCGCTCCTCCAGCGTGCCCTGGCGCACCAGCCGGTAGACGGTGACCGGGCGCTGCTGGCCGATGCGGTGGGCGCGGCCCGAGGCCTGGTCCTCGGCGGCCGGGTTCCACCACGGGTCGGCGATCACGACGTAGTCGGCCGCGGTCAGGTTCAGGCCGAAGCCGCCGGCCTTCAGGCTGATCAGGAAGAAGTCGCCCTCGCCGTCCTGGAAGGCGGCGACGCGGCGGCTGCGTTCGGCCGCGGGCGTCGCGCCATCCAGGTACTGGTGGCTCAGGCCGGCCTCGTCGAGCGTGGCGCGCAGCAGCTGCAGGAAGTCGACGAACTGGCTGAAGACCAGCGTGCGGTGGCCGTTGGCGGCCAGCTCGCGCGCCAGCTCGCCGAAGGCGCGCACCTTGGCGCCGGCCAGCGACAGCTCCGGCGTGACCAGGCGCGGATCGCAGGCGGCGCGGCGCAGCCGGGTCAGCTGCGCCAGCAGGTGGAGCTGGGCGGTGCCGCTGCCGGCGTCGCCCTGCAGCGCCTCCTCCGCCTCCTTCAGCGCCTGGCGGCGCAGCGCCTCGTAGTGCGCCTGCTCGGCCGGCTCGGCCTCGACCGGCAGGACCAGCTCGGTGCGCGGCGGCAGGTCCTCGAGCACCTGCGACTTGGTGCGGCGCAGGATGAAGGGCCCGACCAGCCGGCGCAGCGTGCGCTGGCGGCCGCGGTGGCGGTCGCGCTCGATCGGCACCGCGAAGCGCTCCGAGAACTGCGCCTGCGTGCCCAGCAGGCCCGGATTGCAGATCTGCATGATCGACCACAGCTCGGCCAGCCGGTTCTCGATCGGCGTGCCTGAGAGCGCCAGTCGGAAGTCCGCGTGCAGCGCATGCACCGCCTGGCTGCGCCGCGCCGCGGCGTTCTTGACCGCCTGCGCCTCGTCGAGCACCAGCGTGTGCCAGTCGCGGCCGGCAAAGCCCTCGGCGTCGAGCTGCAGCAGCGTGTACGACACCAGCAGCACCTCGTTCGGGCCGGCGGCCGCACGCAGCGCCTCGCGCTCGGCCGGTGGCGTCGCGCCGAAGTCGCTCAGGCGCAGCGCCGGCGCGAAGCGGCGCGCCTCGGCCAGCCAGTTGCCGATCAGCGAGGTCGGCGCCACCACCAGCGCCGCGCCGCCGCGCCCGCGCGCCAGCAGCACCGCCAGCGCCTGCAGCGTCTTGCCCAGGCCCATGTCGTCGGCCAGGATCGCCCCGAAGCCGGCGCCGGCGCGGCGCATCGCCCACTCGAAGCCTTCCTGCTGATAGGGCCGCAGCTCGGCCTGCAGCGTGCCGGGCAGGCGCGGCACCTGACGCTCGAGCTGCGCCAGCCGCTCGACGCGCTCGCGAAAGCGCGCGTCGGTCTCGAGCCGGCTGCCCTCGAGCGTCTGTTCCAGCCACGGCGCGGCCAGCGGCGTCAGGCGTGCGGCGTCCTGGCGGGTCTCGGCCACGCCGGCCATGTCCTCGAGCCGGCCGCGCAGTTCCTCGGTCAGCGCCAGATAGCGGCCGTCGCCCATCGGCACGAAGCGGCTGCGCTGCGTGCGGCTCCAGTCGAGCAGCCGCCCGAGGCTGAAGACCAGCTGCTCGTCGATCTCGACGCCGCCGTCGAGCGCCAGCCAGTCCTGGCCGCTGCGCACCCGCACCTTGAGCTGCTGGAGTCCGGCGGCGTCGACCTGGATCGGTCGGCCGCGCGGCCAGTCCAGCGCCTCGACCGCCTGCAGCGTGTGCAGCCGCTCGAGCAGCGCCAGCGCCAGCTCGGGCTCGGCCACCGACCAGCGCGCCGGCGCCCCGTCGGGCAGCGGCTCGAGCATCGGGCAGGCCTCCAGCACCCGTTCCAGGTGATCGCGCTCGCGCGCCAGGTCGCGCCGCGTCGCGCGCGGCGTGCCGCCGCTCGACGAGGCGATCAGCCGCACCCGGCCCTGGCCGGGCTCCAGCCGCGGTCCCTCGGCGCCCAGCGGGGCCACCGCGAGCCGCAGCGCCAGCCCGTCGCCCTCGGGCGTGAGCTCGGCACGCAGCCGCGTCTCGGCCTCGACTTCCTGCGCCTGCGCGGGCGACGCGCCGTCCGGGCCGGTCGCACCGGCCCCTGCGCTGTCGCTGTGGATGCGGAAATGCGCGCCCAGACCGCGCAGCACCTCGTCGAGCTGCGCCATCGCCTCGTGCGGCACCTCCAGGCCGGTGCCGATGAGCTGCGCGGCGCGCTTCTGCGCCGCGCTGAAGCGCACCACCCGCGCCCGGTCCGGCCCGTCGCGCAGCACGGTGGTCAGCAGCAGCTGCTCGGCCTCGCGCTGGTCGGCGGCGTTGATGATCGGCAGCTGCGGCTCGCTGCGGTCGGCCTGCGGGTCGCACCAGCGCGGCGGCGGCAGCAGCGTGACCCGCAGCCGCGCGCCCAGGTCGGTCACGTCGATCTCGGCCGGTGTCTCGGTCAGGCTCACGTTCACGCCGGGCGTGTCGTCGAACTCGATCAGCGGATGGCCGACCAGCGCGACGATGGCCTGGGCCAGATCGAGGCGCTGGCCGCCGCGCTCGTGCACGCTGGCGCGGATGCAGCGCACCAGCCGCAGGTCCTGCGGCGGCAGGCTGTCGTCGCGCAGCAGCCGCGACAGCGGCAGCGCGCGCGGCTTGCCCCAGCCGCGCTGGCCCTGGCGCTGCTCCATCGGCTGGATGGCCTCCAGCGCGCCATGCAGGTTGACCGACAGCACCCACACCAGGCGGGTGGCTTGGCTGGCGCCTTCCGGACGCGCCGCGCTGTCCTGGCCGAGCCGGGCCAGCTCGTCGAGCGCGCGCTGCCAGGCGGGCTGGTGCAGCGACGCGCCGGTGATGAAGGGCCGCTCGGGCGCGCGGCCTTCCAGCACCGCCAGCGCCGACTCCATCAGCCCGGCCAGCAGCGTCAGGCCGCACTGGTGCAGGCGGGTGATCGTCTCCCGCGCGATCGTGCGCTCGGCCGCGGTGAGGGCGGGATCGCTGGCCGGGTCGTGCAGCCAGGCCCGGCCGATCCAGCTGGCCAGATCGTCCGGATGCAGGTGCGGCGGCCGGCTGCGGATCGGCAGCGCGCGCGGATCGCGTCGCTCCTCGCCCTGGCGCATGCGGATCGCCAGCGCCAGCAGGCCCCAGAGGCTGTCGGTGCCGGCCTGGCGTCGGCCGCTCTCGGTCAGGCAGAACTTCTGTGCCTGCGCCAGCGTCGCCGGCGTGCCCTGCGCCATCAGCGCCAGCACATGGCCCAGCGCGATCCAGGTCGGCAGCAGCTCCTTGCGCTGGCCGGTCACGCGGCGCAGGCCCTCCAGCGAGGCGACGTAGTGCCGGGTCGCCTCGTCCCAGCGTCCGGCGGCCATCGATCTCAGGCCGGCATGGGCCTCGAGCAGGGCCGACATCGGGTCCGTGGCGGGATCGGCGGGCTCGATCGGGGGCAGCGGCGGTTCGTCGGGCAGCTGCGCCAGCAGCCGCCATTCCTCGACGGCCATCGGCAGCGGGTGGCAGGACAGCAGCGCCATCAGGCGCGGATCGCGGCCGGCCTCGGCCAGCAGCGCATCGACCAGCTCGCGCATGGGCAGCCCGTCCGGGCAGCTCCAGCGGCGCATGCGCAGCTCCAGGCAGGACTGCAGCGTCTCCATGCGCATCAGCGGATGCAGCCGCGCCAGCAGGGGCACGTCCAGGCGATCGAACAGCGCGCGCTCGAGCACGGCCTGCCATTCCAGCCCCCAGCCGCAGCGCAGCCGCAGCGGCTCGAGCCGGTCGGGCGGGGAGCCGCCATACAGCGCCAGTCGCACCGCGGCGCAGGCCGCGTCCATGTTGACGAAGGGCGCGACGCGCATCCCGCCGCCAAAGGGCCGGGGCACCTCATCGGGGCCGTCGACCACGGCCAGCGCCCGGGCCAGCCGCTCCGGCGTGTCGCGCTCCAGCACGCCCAGCCAGGTGGCGGTGTGCAGCTCGTGCGGCACCGCCCAGTAGCCGCTGCGGCTCGGGTGACCGATCAGCCGGCCCTGCGCGGCCAGTTCGTCGACCGCGCGGCGCACCGCGTCGCCGGTGGGGGGGCGGCCCTTGTCGGTGAGCCAGCCGCAGGCCTGCAGGAACTTGTGGATGACGGTGCGCTGCCGGTAGCCGGTCAGCACGGCCAGCGCCTGCAGCACATCGCGCTGCAGCGGCGTCAGATCCTCGGGAAGCGGGACGGGGGGGGTGGGGGACACGGCACTCATCGGGGCCCGATTGTGCCGCTGCCGTGCAGCCACCTTCAGCCGGCTTCAGGTGCCGCGCTGGATCAGCTCGATCTTGTAGCCGTCCGGATCGGTGATGAAGGCGATCACGGTGCTGCCGCCCTGGACCGGGCCGGCCTCGCGGGTGACCGCGCCGCCCAGCGCCTGCGCGCGCTCGCGCACCGCCGCGCAGGTGGCCGCGGCGTCCTCCACGCCGACGGCGATGTGGCCGTAGGCGCTGCCCAGCTCGTAGCGGTCGACGCCGTGGTTGAAGGTGAGCTCCAGCTCGGCGTGCTCGGGGTTGCTGCCGTAGCCGAGAAAGGCCAGGTCGTACTTCTGCTCCGGCCGGTGCGTGGTGCGCAGCAGCGTCATGCCCATCACCTGGGTGTAGAAGTCGATCGAGCGCTGCAGGTCGCCGACGCGCAGCATGGTGTGGAGGATTCTCATCGCGGGGGATCGGAAGGTGGGGCGGCCGTCGCCGGGGCCGGTGGGCCGGGCCGGCGCGGCAGCCGGCGCGCCGCCTTCAGGGCCTCGCGCAGCAGCGGCCGCAGCGCCGGACGGCGGGCGACCGGTGCAGCGTAGCGCCATTCGCCCAGGCCCTGCAGCCGCAGGGCCACCGGCTCGCCGGCCTCGCCCCAGTGCAGACGCACCTGCTGCGCCAGTGTCGCCGGCGGGACCGAGGCCCGGCTGTCGAGGCCGCGCCGGGCCAGCTCCTGGCGCAGCCGCTCGTAGCCCTGCAGCCACAGCTCGTCGGGCGGGCGCTGGCGGCCGGCGCGCGCGGCCAGCAGCGCGCCGGCCAGTCCGAGCAGCCCGATCAGGCCGGCCAGCAGCCGCACCAGCCCGGCGGTGTCCGGCAGCGACCAGCCCAGCGCCCCGGCCAGGTCGCGCTGGCCCTGGCGGCCATAGCCCAGCACCCACTGGTTCCAGCGGTGGTCGGCGGCGCTCCACAGCGCGCGCATGCGCTCGAGCAGCGCCGGATCGAGCGCGGCGAAGGCGCCGTCGAGCCGGCGTCCGGCGCCGCCAGGGCCCGGCAGCATCACCCGCTCCGGCGCGATCGCCGCCGTCGGATCGACCCGCACCCAGCCCCGGCGCGGATCGTGGTACTCGACCCAGGCATGGGCATCGCTCTGGCGCACCTCGAGCACGCCGTTGACCGGATTGACCCGTCCGCCCTGGTAGCCGGTCACCAGCCGGGCCGGCACGCCCAGCGCGCGCATCGCGATGACGAAGGCGCTGGCGTAGTGCTCGCAGAAGCCGCTGCGGCGGTCGAGCCAGAACTCGTCGACCGGCTCGGGGCCGGACTCGCCCGGCGTCAGCGTGTAGACGTAGGGCTCGCGGCGGATGCGCTCGAGCAGGCGCTGGGCCAGGCGGGCCGGATCGCGTTCGCCGTCGCCGCCGAGCTGGCCGCGGGCCCAGGCGATGGTGCGCGGATGGTGGCCGGCCGGCAGCTCGACCTGCGGCTGCAGCGCCTCGGGCAGCGGCTGCGCGGCGACGAGCGCGGTGGCGGACGCGGGTGCGGGCGTGGACGGACGCGCGCCGGGGGCGACATGCTCGGGCGTGTCGAGCACCGCCTGCGCCTCGACCTGCAGCCGCGCGTCCAGCGGCCGCTCCGACAGCCAGGCACCGTCGCGGTGGCGCAGCCAGCGCGGATGGCCCTCGGCCGGCAGCGGGCCGAAGCGCGCCGACTCCAGCAGCGGCAGCGTGGTGATGCCCAGCGGCTCGACCGTCATGCGGTAGCGCAGCAGCGTCGCGCCGGGCCGCGGCGCCGGCAGCGGCTCGCCGCTGGCGCCGGGGCGGATGCGCCAGCCGGTGCCGTCGGGCTCGGCCAGCACCGGGCCGCGGAAGTACAGCCGCGCCGGCTCCGGCACCGGGCCGTCGAACTGCAGCCGCAGCGCCGGGCTGTCGTCCTGCGCCAGCTCGGCGACCTGGCCGAGCTGCAGCCGGTCCGACAGCCCGGTGCGCCCGCCGCCCTCCGACGGCAGGCTCCACAGCGGCGCCATGCGCGGGAACAGCAGGAACAGCAGCACGATCAGCGGCAGGCCGGTCAGCAGCAGCCGCGCCGCCAGCTTCAGCGACTGCAGCAGCGGCGGGCGGCCCTGGGGCATGTGCGCGAGCACCAGCGCGGCCAGGAGCGTCCACACCGAGAGCGCCATCGCCAGCGCGGTGGCCAGCGACTGCGAGTGCAGGAAGCTCGCCAGCACCAGGAAGAAGCCGAGAAAGAACACCACGGTGGCGTCGCGTCGCGCGCGCAGCTCTAGCGTCTTCAGCGCCGCCAGCACCACCAGCAGCGTCAGGCCGGCCGACTTGCCCAGCAGCGTCTGGTGGCTGAGCAGCGTGCCCGCGCCTGCGCCCAGCAGCGCCAGCAGCAGCATCCAGCGCGAGGGCAGCGCCGCGCCGCGCCAGGCCAGCCGCGCGCGCCAGGCCAGCGCCGCATAGGCCAGCGCGGCGCACCAGAGCGGCACCTGGCTGATCTGCGGCAGCAGCGTCCAGGCCAGCACCGCCAGCAGGAACAGCGTGTCGCGTGTCTCGCGCGGGCGGCTGTCGAGCGCGACGGTCCAGGCATGCAGCAGGCGGCTCATGGCGCCGTCTCCGCCGGGCGACCGCCCCACAGCGCCAGCGCGTCGAGCGCGGCGCGCCGCTGCACCGGACCGTGGCCGGGGCCGACATGCACCGCGCCCAGGTCGAGTCGCCAGCGCCGCCCCTCGGCCTCGGCCGCCAGCACCCAGGCGCACAGCCGGCTCAGCCGCGTCTCGCCGTCCAGGCCCTGCAGCCGGTCGCCGTCGAGCTGCAGGTCGCTGCCCTGGCGGGGCGGGGGCGGCGGGTCGCGCACCAGCAGGCCGCTGCCGGCGGCCAGGCTGCGCGCCGACAGCTTCCACAGCACCTGCGAGGGCCGGTCCTCGCGCCGCCACGGGCGGATGCCGTGCTCGCCGTCCTCGTCATGCCGCCACGCGGCGGCGCGGGCCGTGCCGTCCCGGGCCGGCGGCTCGGGCAGCGGCGGCGCGCCGGGCTCCGGCGCCGGCCAGACCAGCGGCTGCAGCGACAGCCGCCAGACGCTCCAGGCGCGGAACAGGCCGAGCGGGAAGCGGCAGTCGATCTCGATCGCCGGCAGCTCCAGCCGGCCGCGCCGTGCGGTCCGGCGGCCGAGCCGCAGCACCGCCGGGCCGTTCTCCGACAGGCTGACCTGCACCGTCTCGTCGCCGGGCCGGTCGCGCCAGCGCAGGCCGATGCCGTGGCGGCCGAAGTTCCACGGCGCACCCACGCGCAGGCGCTCGTCCAGCCGGATCTCCAGCAGCAGCTCGTCGCCGGCGAAGACCGGCTCGACCGGCATGGCCTGCAGCACCAGGCCGCGCAGCGCCGAATGGGTCGCGTGCAGCGCGACGACGCCGGCGCTGGCCAGCGAGAAGGTCAGCAGGTGGCCGAGGTTGAGCTGGTAGTTGATCGAGGCCAGCAGCAGCGCCAGCAGCAGCAGCGCGAACAGCCAGCCCGAGGCCGTCGGCAGGATGTAGAGGTTGCGGTGGGTCAGCTCGAGCCGGTCGGTGCGCGGGTGGCGCGCCTCCCACCAGAGCTGCCAGCGGCGCGGGCGTCGCATCGACGGGGCGGCTCCGCTCAGGCCAGTCCGACCGCGTCGACCATCGCGCGCACCTGGGCGGCCGGGCCGCGGCCCGATCCGGGCAGCGGCTGCAGCCGGTGCGCCAGCACCGGCACCGCCAGCGCCTGCAGGTCCTCCGGCATCACATGGTCGCGCCCGGCCAGCAGCGCACGCGCGCGCGCCGCACGCAGCAGGCCCAGCGCGGCGCGCGGCGAGATGCCCTGCACGAACCAGCGTCCGTCGCGGGTCGCAGCGATCAGCGCCTGCAGGTAGTCGAGCAGGGCCGGCGCGGCATGGACCTGCAGCACCGCGGCCTGCGCCGCCTGCAGCTCCGCCGGCGTCATCGCCGCCTCCAGCCCGCGCACCGCCGCGCGCCGGTCGCGGCCCTCGAGCAGCGCGCGCTCGGCCGCCGGGTCGGGATAGCCCAGCGTCAGGCACATCAGGAAGCGGTCGAGCTGGCTCTCGGGCAGCGGGTGCGTGCCGAGCTGCTCCGACGGGTTCTGCGTCGCGATGACGAAGAAGGGCGCCGGCAGCGCCAGCGTCTGGCCGTCGACGCTGACCTGATGCTCCTCCATCGCCTCGAGCAGCGCGCTCTGCGTGCGCGGCCCGGTCCGGTTGATCTCGTCGGCCAGCAGGACCTGGGTGAAGATCGGGCCTTGATGAAAGACAAAGCTCTCGCGGTTTCGCTCGTAGACACTGACCCCGATCAGGTCGCTGGGTGTCAGGTCCGCGGTGAACTGGACGCGCGCGAAGCGCAGGCCGACGGAGGCGGCCAGCGCGTGCGCCAGCGTCGTCTTGCCGACACCCGGGACATCCTCGATGAGCAGGTGCCCGCCCGCGAGCAGGCAGGCGACACTGTCGAGGATCTGCGCCGGCTTGCCCGCCACCACCGAGCCGATCCGGTCGACCAGCTGCGCCAGAAGCCGTGAAAGGGGTGTCAGCTGGGCGTGATGTGGGCTTGTCATCATCATCGAACCATACCTGAAGCCAGAGGGACAACGCACGGGAAAAGGACCCCCGCATTCCCGTGCGAGACAACATCATGAGCACCGCCTTCTACACGCACTCCGACTGCCGCGGCCACGACATGGGCCCCGGCCACCCCGAATGTCCGCAGCGCCTCGACGCGATCGAGGACCATCTGCTGGCCACCGGGCTGGACATCGCGCTGCATCGCCCCGACGAGGTGCCGCTCGGCCGCCACGAGGACCTGATGCTGGCGCACAGCGAGCGCTACCTGATCGAGCTCGACGAGTTCCTGCGCCAGGCGGTCGAGACCGGCGAGCACCGCGCGATCGACCCCGACACCAGCGTCTGCCCCGGCACCCGCCAGGCGATGCTGCGCTCGGTGGGCGCGGCGATCGCCGCCACCGACGCCGTCATCGACGGCACCTATGCCAACGCCTTCTGCGCGATCCGTCCGCCCGGCCACCACGCGACCCGCTCCGAGGCGATGGGCTTCTGCTTCTACAACAACATCGCGATCGCGGCGCGCCATGCGCTGGACGTGCGCGGGCTGGAGCGGGTGGCGATCATCGACTTCGACGTGCACCACGGCAACGGCACCGAGGACATCGTCGCCGGCGACGACCGCATCCTGATGGCGAGCTTCTTCCAGGACCAGATCTACCCGTACAGCGGTGGCGTGCCGCTGGGCGACAACATGGTCAACGTGCCGGTGCCTGCCTACACCCGCGGCATGGAGGTGCGCGAGCTGATCGACCTGCACTGGATGCCGCGGCTGGAGGCCTTCCGCCCGCAGATGATCTTCATCTCCGCCGGCTTCGACGCGCACCGCGAGGACGACCTGGGCCAGCTCGGCCTGGTCGAGGCCGACTACGGCTGGATCACCCAGCGCCTGGTCGACCTGGCCGAGCGCCACGCCAAGGGGCGCATCGTCTCCTGCCTGGAGGGCGGCTACGTGCTGAGCTCGCTGGCGCGCAGCGTCGCGGCGCACCTGCGGGTGCTGGCCGGGGTCTGAGCGGCCCGGACGCGTTTCAGTCGTCCCGGAACTCCACCTCGACCCGCAGCCGGCTGCGCACCGCGCGCCCGCCGAGCTCGCCCGGCTCGAAGCGGCCGGCGAGAAAGGCCTGGCGCGCGCTGTCCTCGAGCACCGGCGGCAGCGTGCCGGCCTCGTCCGGCTCCAGCCGCACCCGCAGCACCTGGCCGGTCTCGTCGACGAACAGCGTCATGACCGCGCGGAAGCGGCCATGCGGTGCCAGCTCCGGCCAGGGCAGGTCGATCGACGCGCTGGCCCGGGCGCGCCGGTCGAGCTGCTCGGGCGCGAGAAAGTCGCCCAGTCCGTCTTCGCTCTCGCTCTCGCCCTCGTTCGGGGCGGCCGGGTCGTCGGATGGCCCGTCCACCGGCGGGCCCGCCGCGGTCGGTGCCGTCGGCAGATCCCAGGCCGGCATCGTCGTGCCCGCTCTGCCCGTGCGGGCTCGCGCGGGCTCGCGGCCGGCCCGATCGTCCGGCGGCCGCGGTGGCTGCGCCTGCGGCGCCGTGATGGCCTCGGTCAGCGTGCGCACCCGCATCGCTGGCGGACGGCCCGCGCCTTCCTGGGGCCGTGCCGCCGGCGGGGCCGCCAGCAGCGCCGCATGCAGCAGCAGCGACAGCAGCACGCTGGCCGCCGCTGCCGGCTTCAGTCGAGTTCCCGCCATGCGGTGCGTCGAGCCTGGGTCGACTTCTCCGGCTTGCGCCCGCCGCCTGCAGCCAGCGACAGCGCCTCGTTGCGCTGCGTCGTGACCACGCTGACATTGCCCTTGCTGTCGACGGTGCGGCCGATGCCCACCAGCAGCGAGTCGTAGGTCAGCGTCTTGGCCGCCAGCGCGCCGTTGCCGACCTTGAACTGGTAGAGGTAGGACTTGCCGCCGCTGCTGCACGGGTCGCTGCTGGGCACCGACGAGGCGTAGGCGATCACGCCGTCGCCCAGCGGCACGCCGTCGAGCACGATGCGCTCGCCCGTGGACAGCGGCAGGTCGAGGTCGACATACCAGCCGTTCTGCGTCGTCCAGTCGACCGCGTTGACCGGGTCGATCGTGCGATCGGCCTTCAGCGTCTGCTTGACCAGGTGCGAGGCGGTGTCGCGCAGCGCGGCCTGGCTGGCGCCGCTGCCGCCGATGCCGCTGGCCTGCAGCGCGTCCTTGACCGCGTAGACGCTCTGCACGCCGGTGGTCGAGAGGTCGCCGATGTTGACGAGCCGGCCGGTGCCGAAGGTGACGATCGCGGTCTTGATGCCGCTGCCGGCGGTGATCTCGGTCAGCAGCGGCATGTCGACGATCGGCTGCGCATTGCCTGCCGCGTCGAGCGCGCGGCCCAGGCGCACCGCCTCGGTGCCGGAGGGCTCGACCCGGTCGTCCGGGTCGAAGCGCCACAGGCTGCCCTGCATGTCGCCGGCGTAGTAGCGCAGCGCGGTGTTGTCGGTCTCGCTGGCGACCCAGGCGTTGAGCCGGCCGAGATTGTTCGGGGCGGCCGCGCTGCCCGCGGGGGTCGCCACCGTGCTCAGCAGGGCGCCGCTGACCGCGTCGACCACGTAGAGCCGGCCGATGCCGTCGCCGACATTGTTCGTGCCGGAGGTGAAGGCGACCGTCCAGCGTCCCTGCGCATTCTTCGCGATGACCGGGTTGCCGAAGGTCAGGCCGAGGTTGCCGTTGCTGAACTCCCACAGCAGCTTCGGGTTCAGCGGCGAGGTCACGTCGAGCGCGTAGTAGTAGCGCCCGCCGGCCCCCATGCCGCCGACCAGGATGGTGCGCCACTGCCGGGTCGTGCTGTCGTAGACGTCGCCGATGACCGGCGTGGCGTCGAGAATGTTGCGGTGGTTGCTGTCGTAGCCCGCGTCGGCCAGGCGCCACAGGTGCGGCATCACGCCGCGCGGCACGAAGGCCCAGGCCTCCTCGCCGCCGGTGCTGTCGCTGGTGTTCTCGCCGACGCGGAAGGCGTGCAGCATGCCGTCGTTGGCCGCGGCGTAGACCATCTTCAGCCGCGTCTTCTGGGCGGCGGCGAAGGTGCTGTAGTCGGCGTCGGCGTAGCTGAAGGGCGCCCGGGCCAGGTACACCGGCGAGGCGTTGACGAAGTCGCCCAGCACCGAGGTGCGGCTGCGGAAGACCTGGTTGTCGAGGGTTTTCTGGCTCAGCGACAGCGAGGTGTCGCCACGCAGGAAGCTCACCAGATTGGTGCCTGTGACCTTGGCCTTGGCTGCGGTGCTGAGCGTGCTGCACTGCGACAGGCTCGAGACGGTGGCGCTGCAGGCGATGTCGAAGTCGCCGTTCAGGCCGGAGGCCTGCAGGTTGGCATAGGTCAGCTCGGCCAGCGTGCCGCCGGTCGTGCCGAACAGGATGCGGCGCGTCGACGCATCGCGCGCATCGAGCTTCTTGCGTGCGCTCCAGATCTCCTTGTCGGGGCCGGTGTCGGGAGCGATCAGCGCACCGGTGACCGGGTCGGTGGTGAAGCGGAAGGCGCGGATGTCGCCGTACCAGCTCGGCGCGCTGCTGAAGCTGGGCAGGAAGATCCAGTCGTCGCCGCTCACCGGCGTCAGCGAGCTGGTCGAGGCCGCGGAGCCGGAGCCGCTGTCCTTGCTGATCTCGCTGAGCATCGTCGTGATCGCCTCGGCCAGCGACTCCGGGTTGCTGGCCGAGAAGTACTGGCCGTGGCCGTTGACCGCGGCGTGCCAGAGGTCGTCGATGTGGGTGGCGTCGCCGTAGGAGCTGGGGTCCTTCGTGCCGGTCGGCACCGGCCACTGCTTGCGCCCGGCGACGATGTCGGCGTAGTCGCCGCTGCTCTGCGTCAGGTAGTTGCGGTCGTAGGTCAGCGTGCCGCGCACGCCCAGGCCGACCGTGAAGGTCCGCAGGTGCTGGTGGGTGGCGCGGTCGCGCTCGGTCGCGGCGACATTGTCGGCCATGTCGGGGCGCAGGTCGGTGGCCCAGTAGTACTGGGCGACATCGGCCAGCGAGTTGCTGTCGCCGCCGGCGTCGGTGCCGGTGCTGTCCTTGTAGGGGGTCTTGAGCGTGCCATCCTGGTTGTCCACCAGGGTGCTGCTGTTCAGCTGCAGCGGCCGGTAGATGCCGGTCTCGTAGCCGGGCTCGCTCGGGATGCCGACGTTCCAGTAGCCGTCGGTCGACAGCAGCGCGTAGTTGCGCTGGCACGAGTACTGCATCGGATCGACGGTCTGGCCCGGCCAGGTCTTGGCGAAGTAGCGTCCGACCTTGGAGAGCGCGCCGCGCAGCGGCGTGTAGCCGTCGACCGTCTCGGCGGCATAGAGCAGGCGGTAGAAGTCGCTGCGCTGCGTGCCGGTGCCCGAGCCGGCCTTGTCGAGGAAGTCCGAGACGTTCAGGAAGCTCGGGCTGGTGACGGTGCCGTCGCTGATCAGCGTGATGCCGACGCGGTAGTTCTCGCCGATGTAGCGGAAGGAGCGGCCGACGGCGCTGCGCATCGTCAGCTTGCGGCTGCGGTAGTAGGTGTACCAGTTGGCGTACTTCTGCCGCAGCGCCACGGCGGTGGCGGAGGTGTCGCTGGCGCTGAGCGTCACCTTGGTGAACCGGCCCGCCTTGACGGCATCGCCGGCCGTCTGCATGCATTCCTTGTAGAAGGTGGTCGAGGTGTCGACCTCGCCGTAGCTGCGGTAGGTCCAGGACATCGCCGCCGGCGAGCCGGCGTAGGGCACGTAGACGTAGTAGCTGCGGCCGTCGAGGCTGGTGGTGGGCGAGCCGGTGCGGAAGCCGTCGTTCGGTGCGGCGGTGAAGCTCGCGTTGGGATAGGTGTTGCCGGCGGCATCGACCGGGGGCGCATAGTCCAGCGTCGGGTCGAAGGCCACGCCGTTGCACTGCGACGACCAGTAGCCGACATAGAACTCGTCGGTGGCCCAGTCCTTCGTGAAGCCGACCTCGTCGGGCATGAACTCGTAGTTCATCGAGCCCGAGTCGTCGAGGATGAACATGATGTTGGGCTTGACCCGCAGCGAGGTCGCGTTCAGCGGCGCCTGGGCCACGTCGATGACCTGGGCATGCAGGGTCGGCAGGCCCAGCGCCAGCGCGGTCAGCAGCGGCAGGGCCGCCACCGGCGGGCGGGCGGGGGGCGAGGCGGGTGCCGGACGGGAAGGGCTGGGGCGTCGGGACATGGCGGTTCTCAGAAGTGCACCAGCGTCTCGGTGAGGCTGACGGTGTTGCGTGCGCCCTCGGCGCGCACGATGACGCGGTAGTACTCGGTCACGACGGTCGTGCCGATGCGGCCGCTGTTCTTGGTGTCGAGCTGGTTGCGCTCGCCCGAGATCGTGCTGTTGGAGCCGGGCGGGCGCGGGCACAGCACCGTGCCGGAGGTGCTGCTGCCGATGTCGCTGCACAGCCGCACGATCAGGTAGCGCGCGCGGATGCCGTTGCCCAGGTCGATCGCGTCCTTCAGCGCCGGCACGCAGGTCCTGGGTGTCGGGCCGGGCTGCGAGCTGCAGCCGTCGCGGTTCCAGTCGATCGCCGCGCGGGTCGCCGACTTCGAGCTCGAGACCGGATCGAGGCCGTCGACCATCGCGGCCATGTAGCCGAGGTCGGGCTGGCTGGCATCGAGCGAGCTGGTGCTGGCCGAGACCTGGCTCTGCATCCACTCGACGGCCTTCTGCGTGGCGCGGTCGGCCGCCATCAGCGTGTCCTGCTTGAAGCCGAGGTTGCCCAGGATGTTGACGCCGGTGTCGACCGAGCGGATCAGCGCGACCGCGGCCAGCGACAGCGCCACGACGGTGATCATCGCGAACACCAGCGAGGCGCCATGCTGCGTTCTGCGGATCGGGAGGGGAGCTCTGTTCATCGGGAGGGGTCCTCGGCTGCTGGGGGCCGGCCGGCGGGATCAGGAGGCGGCCTGCCAGAGCAGGTTGCGCAGCGGGATCACGGTCTCGAAGACCTTGTAGCGGTAGTTGCGCCAGCCGCTGCCGACGACCTGGTCGACGCGCAGCGTCTCGGCGGTCGAGCCGTCCGGGTGCCAGACCGGCAGGTCCGGCGTGACCGGCTGCTCGGCGGCGCGGTCGGGCCGGCGCTCGTCCTGCACGCTGCGGGTCACGACCGCCACCCGCACCGCGATGACCTGGCGCCAGCCCGCGGCGGTGGTCGGCGAGGTCGCGGTCCACTGGTCGACGATCTGGTCGGCGCCGGTGGTGTCCAGGCCGTAGACCGCCTGCAGCTGCACCACCTGCGGGTGCAGGTCCTCGGCCTTGTCCTTCGCGGTGGCGCTGTCGAGGCTGATCTGGCGCAGGTTCAGCGGCACCAGCGGCGCGCCGGGCGCGTCGCAGTCGCCGCCGCGGCCGCTGATGCAGAAGGTGCGCCGCGTCAGCGAGCCCAGGTTCAGCAGCAGGCTGCCCGAGGCGTAGGCGATGTCGGTGCTGGTCGCGCCGGGAAAGACCGGCTCGCCCGACAGGTCCTGGTTCCACGGGCCGGTCGTGCCGGTCGCGTGGGCCAGCGTGGTGGCGTCGGCGGCCGGCGTCTCGCTGAGGTTGAAGACGCTGCACCAGGTGCTCTCCTCGCTGGCGAGCGCCTTCGGGTCGGGCGTGGGGACCGGCACGGCCAGCATCAGGCTGCCCTGCTTCAGCCCGAGCGGGGCGCCGCTGCCGACCTTGAACACGCTGGCGCCGCGGGCATGGTCGCTCGTGGTGCGGATCGGCACCGCGAAGTCGCCGGGACGGCTCATCAGCACGCCGATGCTGTCGGGCGCGCCGTTGGCGCCATCGGTGATGACGACGGGCGCCAGCGTGAAGCGCAGCACCGCGCCGGCGGCCATGCCGCTGTGGCGCGCGCGCACCGGGCAGCCGATCGCGCCGCCCTCGGCCAGGCCGTAGCCGCTGGTCTGGATGTCGCGCTGGATCGCCATCAGCGCCAGCGCGCCGCTGGCCTGGGCGTCGGCGCCGGAGGTGATCGTGCGCTTGCGCCCCTCGTAGAGGATCGCCACCTGGCTGATCACGAGCACGGCCAGCAGGCCGATGACCATGCCGATCATCAGCTCGATCAGCGTGACGCCGCGCTGCGACGACGCCATGGGACGGGAGGACTCGGTCATGCCGGACATGCTCTGAAGGCGCGCGCCGGGCTCAGGAGGCCGGGTTCGCGCTGATGACGGTGGTGGTGCTGAACTGGTGGTCGGCGTTCTCGCCGGGCGTGCGCCAGAAGACGGTCACGGTGACCTCGCTGACCGCGTAGGCCGACTGCACGCTGGTGTCGGTGACCTTGTCGACGACGCTGACGGTGGCGCGGCCTGCCGGCAGCGTGCTGCCGACACGCGTGCTCCAGGCCTGGCAGGGCGCGTGCGCGTCGCAGCTGTTGAACAGCTTGAGCTGCGTGCGGTCGCTCCACATCATGCCGATCAGGTCGGTGGCCAGGTAGGCGGCGTCGGCGCGGTACTTCGCGCCGGTGCTGGCGCGCGTCATCGAGGCCTGCAGACCCACCAGGCCGAGCACCGCCAGCGAGAAGATCAGCAGCGCGATCAGCGCCTCGATCAGCGCGAAGCCGCGGACCGGGCGGAGGGCGGGGCGGCGGGCGGTCTTCATGTCGGGATGCAGGTGCGGGGGTCGTCGCGGTCGGTGACCGCCGGATCGCAGGTGCGCACGGTGCCGCCGGTGCCGACCATGACGCGCAGCGTGTGCGTGGTGTCGCTGCGCGGATGGCGCACGACGATGCAGCGCATCGGCTCCGGATCGTCGTTCATCCGGCCGTAGCCGTTGAAGCTGACCTGGGTCGCGCCGGTGGAGTTCGAGCAGCTCGCGTCGTAGACGCCGACGACGACGCTGGGCGAGCCGTCGCCGCTCGCGTGCTTGTCGAGCAGGCGCGGCTTGTCTTCCTTGACGCCGCCGACGCCGGCGGGACGGTCGCAGGCGCCCGACGGATCCTCCAGGCTCACCACCCACGAGGCCGATCGCGGCGAGAGCTGGCAGTCGGCGTCGAGCGTGCCGGCGCTGGTGCTGGAGACCAGCGAGAACATCACGGGCTGGTTGCGCTTGACCGCCTCGCTGCGGGCCTTGGACAGGCCGCTGGCGATCGACTCGGCCGCGTTGCGGATCTCCAGGTTCATCAGCCATTCGCGCACCAGCGGAATGGCCCCGACCAGCAGCACGCCCGCCACCGCGAGCGTGACCATCAGCTCGATCAGCGTGAAGCCGTGCCGGCGTCGGTTCAGCATTCCGTGCCCTTCTTCAGCCAGCAGGACTTGCTGACGGTCGCGCCCTTGAACATCGTCGTGCGCTGCGCGCCCGACTGGTCGGTCTCGTAGACATGGCCGTAGGAAGCCTGGCCGCTCACGCCGGTGGCCACGAGCCTGTAGCTCTGGCCGTCCGCGCCGACCGTGCAGCTGTAGCCGAACTTCAGGCTCGAGCCCTTGTCGGGCAGGTTGCCGGCCGAGGGCACCGCCTGCGTCTTGCTGGCGCAGGCACCGCTGCCGTAGTTGCGGTTGTCCTGGTAGTACTGCTCCATCGCCACCCGGTCGTTCGACAGGAATGTGAAGGCCTCGGGCAGCGCGCTGCGGCGCATGTAGTCGTTGTAGGAGGGCAGTGCCACCGAGGCGAGGATGCCGATGATGGCCACCACCACCATCACCTCGATCAGCGTGAAGCCCCGGGTCGGGTGCGGGCGGCGGGCACGGGCGGAAGTCGGGCGGGACATGGAGGGTCGCGAGGCGGTCGGGCGATCGCGCAAAAATGAAACGATGGCGGGATGCTAGGGCGCCGGCGTGCCGTCGTCACCGCCCGGCCTTGCCGCTGGTCGGCTGCAGCCTGCCGTCCGTCGGACGGTGCGTTCGGCCGCGAGTGCGGCGACAATACCGGATTCAGCGCGGGGATTCCCCGCACCCATCGCCCCAGGCTCTTTTCCGCACACCCCATGGCCCAATACGTTTTCACCATGAACCGCGTCGGCAAGATCGTGCCGCCGAAGCGGCAGATCCTGAAGGACGTGTCGCTGTCCTTCTTCCCCGGCGCCAAGATCGGCGTGCTCGGCCTGAACGGCTCGGGCAAGTCGACGCTGCTGAAGATCATGGCCGGCCTCGACAAGGACATCGAGGGCGAAGCCGTGCCGATGCCGGGCCTGAAGATCGGATACCTGCCGCAGGAGCCGCAGCTCGATCCGGGCCAGACGGTGCGCGAGGCGGTCGAGCAGGGCATCGGTGGCGTGATGGCGGCCAAGGCCCGCCTGGATCAGGTCTACGCCGAATACGCCGACGAGAACGCCGACTTCGACAAGCTCGCCGCCGAGCAGGCTGAGCTGGAGGCCATCATCGCCGCCGCCGGCAGCGAGAACACCGACCTGCAGCTGGAGATCGCCGCCGACGCGCTGCGCCTGCCGGCGTGGGACGCGCTGATCGGCCCGCTGTCGGGCGGCGAGAAGCGCCGCGTCGCGCTGTGCCGCCTGCTGCTGTCCAAGCCCGACATGCTGCTGCTCGACGAACCCACCAACCACCTGGACGCCGAATCGGTCGAGTGGCTGGAGCATTTCCTGCAGCGCTTCTCCGGCACCGTGGTGGCCATCACCCACGATCGCTACTTCCTCGACAACGCCGCCGAGTGGATCCTGGAACTCGACCGCGGCCAGGGCTACCCGTACAAGGGCAACTACTCCGACTGGCTCGAAGGCAAGGAAAAGCGCCTGGAGCAGGAGCAGAAGACCGAGGATGCCCGCGCCAAGGCCATGAAGCAGGAACTGGAGTGGGTGCGCAAGAACGCCAAGGGCCGCCAGGCCAAGAGCAAGGCGCGTCTGGCCCGCTTCGAGGAACTGAGCGACGTCGACTACCAGCGCCGCAACGAGACCAACGAGATCTTCATCCCGGTGGCCGATCGCCTGGGCAACGAGGTGATCGAGTTCAAGAACGTCTCCAAGAGCTTCGGCGACCGCGTCCTGATCGAGAACCTGTCGTTCAAGGTGCCGGCCGGCGCCATCGTCGGCATCATCGGCCCGAACGGCGCCGGCAAGTCGACGCTGTTCCGCCTGATCCAGGGCGTCGAGGCGCCGGATGCGGGCGAGGTCGCCATCGGCAAGACCGCCAAGCTGGCCTTCGTCGACCAGAGCCGCCAGAGCCTGGACGACAGCAAGACCGTCTGGGAAGACGTCTCGGGCGGTCTGGACAACATCGTCGTGGGCAAGTTCGTCATGCCCAGCCGCGCCTACATCGGCCGCTTCAACTTCAAGGGCAACGACCAGCAGAAGCTGGTGGGCAGCCTCTCCGGCGGTGAGCGCGGACGCCTCCACCTGGCCAAGACCCTGGCCCAGGGCGGCAACGTGCTGATGCTGGACGAACCGTCGAACGACCTGGACGTCGAGACCCTGCGCGCGCTGGAGGAGGCCCTGCTGGAGTTCGCCGGCTCGGCCATGATCATCTCCCACGACCGCTGGTTCCTGGACCGCATCTGCACCCACATCCTGGCGGCGGAGGGCGACTCGCAGTGGTTCTTCTTCGACGGCAACTACCAGGAGTACGAGGCCGACAAGAAGCGCCGCCTGGGCGAAGAAGGCGCCCGCCCGAAGCGCTTCCGCTACAAGGCCCTGAAGTGAGGTGACGCCCGGGCGGCCTGCCGGCAGGCGGCCGCCCGCGGTGCTACATTGATCCGAACCCTGATCCGTCCCGTTTGCCGGAGACCGCCATGACCATGAAACAGATCACCGCCATCATCAAGCCGTTCAAGCTCGAGGAGGTCCGCGAGGCCCTCGCCGAGGTCGGCGTCACCGGCCTGACCGTCACCGAAGTCAAGGGCTTCGGCCGCCAGAAGGGCCACACCGAGCTCTACCGCGGCGCCGAGTACGTCGTCGACTTCCTGCCCAAGGTCAAGGTCGAGATCGTCGTGAAGGGCGCGGACGTCGAGCGCTGCCTCGAGGCCATCGTCAAGGCCGCGCACACCGGCAAAATCGGCGACGGCAAGATCTTCGTGACGCCGGTCGAGCAGGTCATCCGCATCCGCACCGGCGAGACCGACGAGAACGCGGTCTGATCTTCAGCCGCCGGCCAGGCGGCTCCACAGCGCGGCGGCCCAGATGCCGCCGCACAGCGCCAGCGCCAGGAAGACCGCGGCGCTGCCGTAGTCCTTGGCGCGCTTGGCCAGCTCGTGAAGATCGAAGGAGATGCGGTCGACGGTCGCCTCGACCGCCGAGTTCAGCAGCTCGACGATCATCACCATCACCACGCTGCCGGCCAGCAGCGCCACCTCCACCCAGGTCCGTCCCAGCCAGAAGGCCAGCGGCAGCAGCAGCGCGGCCAGCCAGAGCTCCTGGCGGAACGCGCTCTCGTGCCGGTAGGCGCCGCTCAGGCCCTGCAGCGAATAGCCCGCGGCGTGTCGGATTCGATCGAGGCCGGTGCGGCCCTTGTGCGGATTGTCCATTCCGTGACGTGGATCGGAGAGGTGAGGCGGGGCCGCTTCAGCGGCGCTTGCGCGGCGCGGGACGCCAGGTGACCAGCCGGGTCTGGCAGAGCCGGTCGTGCAGGAACTGCCGGTCCGGCAGCACCCAGGTCAGCAGCGCATAGCCGGCCATGCCGGCCAGCAGCGCGCCCGAGAGCGCGCCCTTGTCATGCAGCCCCAGCTTCCAGGCGGCCAGCAGCGCCGGCAGGAACCACAGCCAGGCCAGCAGGTAGCGCGCGACCGCCTGCGGCAGGCTCGGCGAGCGGCCGTCCAGCCGCACCAGCCGCACATGCCAGGTCTTCATCGCCAGCGTCTGCCCGCCGCGCACCCAGCACCAGCAGAAGTACAGGCCCAGCAGCAGGAACAGGAAGATCTGGAACTCCAGCCGGCCCTGCAGCGCATTCGTCTGGCCGGTCGCGACCCCGTAGGCGATGCCGCCGATCATCAGCACGCCGAACAGCAGCACGCTCTCGTAGAGCATGGCCGCGATGCGCCGCTGCAGCGGCGGCGTCGGCTGCAGCGAGGGGTCGGCATCGTCGGGGGTGTAGGGCAGGGCGGACGGGGCAGTCGTGGCGGCCATCTCAGGCGGGGGCGGCATTCATCGGGGCCGCCATGTTAACGCCTGCGATGCGAGGGCCTCGGAGGCGGGCTTCAGGGCTCGCTGCCCGAGGCAGGCGTCGCCGCGGGCGCGGCGGCAGCCCCAGGTGCTGCCGCTGCGTCCTGGGCGACGGCGGCGGGCGACAGCGTCGGCGACGGCACGGGCGTGCCCTGCGGGCCGCGCGAGGGCAGCAGCGTCGTGCTGTCGACGAAGCCGGGGGTCGCGGCGATCTTGGGCAGGCCGACGGGCTGGTGGCGCGGCGGCATCGGCGCGGAGCGGCCGATCGGCCGGGTGCTGGCGCCGGGGCCGGCCTGGACCGTGCCGAGCGCGACCGGCTGCGGCTGTGTCCGGACCGGCGAGCCCGAGACGATGTTGTTCTTGGGCTGCGGCGTGTCGGTCGCCGGCGTCCGGCGCACCGCGGCGGGCACCGGTCCGGCCGGTGCGGGCCGGCTGGCGGCCTGCTCGCTGAGCGCGCGGCGCTGTTCCTCGGGCAGCTGCTGCCAGGCCTGCCAGCGGGCCTGGCGCTCCGAGGCCGGGATCTGGCGCGCTTCCTCGAAGTTCAGCCGTGCGGCATTGCGCTGGACCGGCGTCATCGCGGCCCATTCGGTCATGCGCGAGCGCAGCCGCTCGCGCTGCTCGGGCGTCAGCTTCGGATGGAGCGCGGCGATGTCGCGCCATTTCTGGCGACGCGTCGGTTCGATGTCGCTCCACTGCGCGCGCAGCGGCTGCAGCACCGCCTGTTCGGCCGGGCTGAGCTGCTGCCAGGTCAGCCCGCCGCCCGGACTGGCCGAGGCCGCCGTCTGCGCGCCGGCCGGCAGGCCGAGGCTCAGCGCCGACGCCAGCACGAGGCTGGCCGCGGTCCGCCGGGACGGTGCGGGACGCGAAGGGGTCATGGCTGCTGGGCGATCTCTGCGGAGGGGGTCGGCGCCGGCTCGGCGGTGGCCACGGCCGGCAGCTTCAGGAATTCGTGGAAGCCCGCGTCGGCATAGGCCGAGGGCGGCACGTCGTCGCCGAGCAGTTCGGCGTCGATCTGCGCGATCGAGGCGATCGACTCCATGTCGCGCCATTCGCCGATGCCGAACAGGCCTGCCACCAGCGCCAGCGTCGGCAGCAGCCAGCCCAGACGGCCCCACCAGGGCGACTCGTCGCCGCTGCCCAGCCGGCCCTGCATCAGCGCGGCGCTGCCCGACGCGCCGATCGAGACCGGCATCACCACCGGGGCCTCGGCCTGCACCGGCGCGCGCGCCGGGGCGGGACGGCGCGCCTGCGCGACCGCCTGCTGGCGCGCCACGCGCAGCCGCTCGCCGATGTCGTGCGGCACCTGCTGCGCGCCGGTCTCCAGGCGCGCGGCCAGTCGCAGCGCGAAACGGGCTTCCAGGGCCTCGGCATTGGCCGGCCTGGGCGGACGGGAGGGGGGGGCGGTGTTCACAGTGAGATTCCCTTGGCTTGCAGTGCCTTCGCCAGTGCATGCACGGCGCGCGAGCAGTGAGTCTTGACGCTGCCTTCCGAGCAGCCCATGGCCACCGCGGTCTCGGCAACATCCATTTCCTCCCAGTAACGCATAAGGAAGGCTTCACGTTGACGCGCCGGCAGCCTGGCGATTTCCTCCTCGATCAATTGCAAGGTCTGTACCCGCGCGACTGCCGCGTCGGCCGATTCCGCATCGGTGCCGGCGCTGTCCTGGGTCGACAGGTGCTCGAGCAGGTCGAAGTCGTCGTCGGACTCGGACGACTCGAACTCCGAGAAGTTGCGCATCACCGCGTTGCGCACCTTCTGGTGGCGGAACCAGTCCATCGTCGCGTTGCTGAGGATGCGCTGGAACAGCAGCGGCAGCTCCGCCGCCGGGCGGTCGCCATAGCGCTGCGCGAGCCGGATCATCGCGTCCTGCACGATGTCGAGCGCCGCGTCCTCGTCGCGCACCGCATAGACGGTGCGCTTGAAGGCGCGCTTCTCGATGTTCTGCAGGAAGTCGGAGAGCTCTTGTTCGGTGGCCAAGGGGTGGGGCCGCGCCCGGGCGGGCGGCATCGGTCCGGAAGTGGGGCGGCGCGGATTATGTCATCGCCGTCGCTGCCCTCCGATGAGGGCATGTGCGGGCGGCCTGGGTGCATTTCTTCGACATGACGCCAGCTTGGTGCGATAATCCCGGATTCGCACCACGCGTGCCTGGTCTGAACCGGTCGCCCGACCCCGGGCGCCTGCGTCGATGACCGCGCAGGCGCCAATTCCGCCTCACGAGGGCGAGAGGAGGCGCACCGATCGATTTTCGTCAGAGAAAACCCGAAAGGTTCATCAACATGGACATGTCTGCCGCGGAACAAAAGCGTGCCGCCTCGGCACAAGCCTCCCGCGATTCCTCCTCCTCCGCTTCCCTGCCGGTGCTCAACGGCTCGGAAATCCTCGTGCGCAGCCTTCAGGCCGAAGGCGTCGAGTTCATCTGGGGCTATCCCGGCGGCTCGGTCCTGTACATCTACGACGCCCTGTACAAGCAGGAGTCGATCCAGCACGTCCTGGTCCGCCACGAACAGGCGGCCGTCCATGCGGCCGACGGCTATGCGCGTGCCACCGGCAACGTCGGCGTGGCCCTGGTCACCTCCGGCCCCGGCGTGACCAACGCGGTCACCGGCATCGCCACCGCCTACATGGACTCGATCCCGATGGTGGTGATCACCGGCCAGGTGCCGACCGCCGCGATCGGCCTCGACGCCTTCCAGGAGTGCGACACCGTCGGCATCACCCGCCCGGTGGTCAAGCACAACTTCCTGGTCAAGGACGTGCGCGACCTGGCCGTCACGCTGAAGAAGGCCTTCCACATCGCCCGCACGGGTCGCCCGGGGCCGGTCGTCGTCGACATCCCGAAGGACGTGTCGCTGAACACCGCGCCCTTCGAGTATCCCGAGACGATCTCGATGCGCTCGTACAACCCGGTGCGCAAGGGCCATGGCGGCCAGATCCGCAAGGCCGTGTCGCTGCTGCTGCAGGCCAAGCGGCCCTACATCTACACCGGCGGCGGCGTGGTGCTGGGCAATGCCTCGGCCGAGCTGCGCGAGCTGGTCGACCTGCTGGGCTACCCGGTCACGAACACGCTGATGGGCCTGGGCGCGATGCCGGCCACCGACCCGCGCTTCCTGGGCATGCTCGGGATGCACGGCACCTACGAAGCCAACATGACGATGCAGAACTGCGACGTCCTGCTGGCGGTGGGCGCACGCTTCGACGACCGCGTGATCGGCAACCCGAAGCACTTCGCCTCGGTCGAGCGCAAGATCATCCATGTCGACATCGATCCGTCGTCGATCTCCAAGCGCGTCAAGGTCGACATCCCCATCGTGGGCGATGTCAAGGACGTGCTGCAGGAGCTGATCGCGCAGATCCGCGAGGCCCAGCAGCGGCCGGACGCCAACGCGCTCGGCGCCTGGTGGTCGCAGATCGCCGAATGGCGCAAGCGCGACTGCCTGAGCTACAAGCTGTCGGACGAGCTGATCAAGCCGCAGCATGTCGTCGAGACGCTGTGGAACCTGACGCGCGGCACCGACAGCTACGTGACCTCGGACGTCGGCCAGCACCAGATGTGGGCGGCGCAGTTCTACCGCTTCGACGAGCCGCGTCGCTGGATCAACTCCGGCGGCCTGGGCACGATGGGCGTGGGCCTGCCGTATGCGATGGGCATCAAGCTGGCCAAGCCGGATGCGGACGTGTTCTGCATCACCGGCGAGGGCTCGATCCAGATGAACATCCAGGAGCTCTCGACCTGCCAGCAGTACCGCACGCCGGTCAAGGTCATCGCGCTGAACAACCGCTACCTCGGCATGGTCCGCCAGTGGCAGGAGCTGATCTACGAAGGCCGCTACGCGCACAGCTACATGGACGCGCTGCCCGACTTCGTCAAGCTGGCCGAGTCCTATGGCCACGTCGGCATCAAGATCGAGCGCCCGTCCGAGGTCGAGCCGGCCCTGAAGGAGGTCATCCGCCTGAAGGACCGCACCGTCTTCCTCGACGTGCGCACCGATCCGACCGAGAACGTCTGGCCGATGGTCCAGGCGGGCAAGGGCATCACCGAGATGCTGCTGGGCTCGGAAGACCTGTGACCGGTCCGCGACCCGGCCAGGCCCCGCGGGTGACCGCCGGCGGGGCAGGGCGCCGGGAAGCGCCGGCACGGCCCCGGGCCTGCTGATTCCTCTCGAGAGCACTCGACCTTTCTTCGTTGACAGGCCTGCGGGGCGGGCGACGGCCACACGCCGTCGCGCCGCGGCCCGCCGGCCGGGAGACCCTCACATGAAGCACATCATCGCCCTGCTGCTCGAGAACGAGGCCGGCGCGCTGTCGCGCGTCGTCGGCCTGTTCTCGGCCCGCGGCTACAACATCGAGAGCCTGACGGTCGCGCCGACGGAAGATCCGTCGCTGTCGCGCATGACCATCGTCACCCACGGCTCCGACGAGGTGATCGAGCAGATCACCAAGCACCTGAACCGCCTGATCGAGGTCGTCAAGGTCGTCGACCTGACCGAGGGCAGCTTCACCGCCCGCGAGCTGATGCTGGTGAAGGTGCGCGCCGTCGGCAAGGAGCGCGACGAGATGATGCGCATGGCCGACATCTTCCGCGGCCGCATCATCGACGTGACCGACAAGACCTACACCATCGAGCTGACGGGCGACTCGTCCAAGCTCGATGCCTTCATCGAGGCGGTGGACCGCACCGCCATCCTCGAGACCGTGCGCACCGGTACCAGCGGGATCGGGCGCGGCGAGCGCATCCTGCGTGTTTGATTCGTCCCCGCTACAGACTCAACTACGGAATACGGAAATTTCCATGAAGGTTTACTACGATAAGGATGCCGACCTGTCCCTCATCAAGGGCAAGAACGTCACCATCATCGGCTATGGCTCGCAAGGCCACGCGCATGCCCAGAACCTGAACGACTCGGGCGTGAAGGTCACCGTCGGCCTGCGCAAGGGCGGTGCGTCGTGGGCCAAGGCCGAGAAGGCCGGCCTGAAGGTCGCCGAGATCGCCGACGCGGTGCGCGAGGCCGACGTCGTCATGATCCTGCTGCCGGACGAGCAGATCGCTGCGGTCTACAACGCCGAAGTCGCTCCGAACATGAAGGAAGGCGCTTCGCTGGTGTTCGCGCACGGCTTCAACGTGCACTACGGCCAGGTCGTGCCGCGCGCCGACGTCGACGTCTGGATGGTCGCGCCGAAGGCCCCGGGCCACACCGTTCGCGGCACCTACGTGCAGGGCGGCGGCGTGCCGCACCTGATCGCCGTCTACCAGGACAAGACCGGCCGCGCCCGTGACCTGGCCCTGTCCTACGCCTCGGCCAACGGTGGCGGCAAGGCCGGCATCATCGAGACCAACTTCCGCGAAGAGACCGAGACCGACCTGTTCGGCGAGCAGGCCGTGCTGTGCGGCGGTGCCGTCGAGCTGATCAAGGCCGGCTTCGAGACGCTGGTGGAAGCCGGCTACGCGCCGGAAATGGCCTACTTCGAGTGCCTGCACGAGCTGAAGCTGATCGTGGACCTGATCTACGAAGGCGGCATCGCGAACATGAACTACTCGATCTCGAACAACGCCGAGTACGGCGAGTACGTGACCGGCCCGCGCGTCGTCACCGAGGCGACCAAGAACGCGATGCGCCAGTGCCTGAAGGACATCCAGACCGGCGAATACGCCAAGTCCTTCATCCTGGAGAACAAGGCCGGCGCCCCGACGCTGATCAGCCGCCGTCGCCTGACCGAAGAGCACCAGATCGAGGTCGTCGGCGCCAAGCTGCGCGAGATGATGCCCTGGATCAAGGCCAACAAGCTGGTCGACAAGAGCCGCAACTGATCGCGCGTCCGGCGGTCCGGCTCGGTGCCGGACGCCGTCGAGCACGAGGGGGCGACACCCGCGAGGGTGTCGCCCCTTTCTCGTTTCCTTGCGGCTTGCTGAACGCGGCTTGAGCGAGCCTGAATGTAATGATTTGTATCTGACAATCGGCGCATTCACGAGAAATCACGCAGGGAATCCCCATGATGACGCCGCCTCTCGCTCCTTCTCCGGTCGGACCCGACTACTACCTGCGGCCGGAGGTGGTGCGCCGCTATGCCGGCCAGTCGACGCTGCAGCGCGCCGAGCAGGTCATCCTGGGGCGCATCGGCGAGCGCCGGTTGGCCGCCAGCCGGGTGCTGGACCTGGGCGTGGGCGGCGGGCGCACGACCGCGGCGCTGGCCGGGCGCTGCCGCGGCTATGTCGGCGTGGACCTGTCCGAGCCGATGATCGCCGCCTGCCGGCAGCGCTTTCCCGGCCTGCGCCTCGAGGTGGCGGACGCGCGGGCGCTGCCCTTCGCCGACGCGGCCTTCGACCTGGTGCTGTTCAGCTTCAACGGCATCGACCTGGTGGGCGATGCGGCGCAGCGGCGCCAGGTGCTGGCCGAGTGCGCGCGGGTGCTGGCGCCGGGCGGCGCGATGATCCATTCCTCGCACAACCTGAACTGGCTCGACAGCCGGGCGGCGGTGCGCTGGGCCGGTTCGCTGCGCGTCTATCTGGAGACGCAGCATTTCTGGGGCCGCATGCGCCGGCTCAATCGCGACCGGCTGCGCCAGGCCGGCGCCGGACCGGTCGAGCTGATCGACCCGTGCAACGGTGGCGCGACCCGCTACCTGCGGCCCGAGGCGATGATCGACGAGTGCCGTGCGGCCGGCTGGCGCCGGGTGCATCTGTTCGACCTCGCCGGCCACGAGCGCGTCGACGGACCGGAGATCGCCGCCGCGCGCGATCCCTGGCTGTACCTGATGAGCGAGGGGCGCTGAGCCCCGCCCGGGCTGGCCGTGGGGCGGCCCTGTCGGGCGGCGGCCGCGCTTGGCGATAATCGCGCCATGAACCAAAACACCACCCCCGATCGGGGCGACCTCGACGACGATCTGGACGAGCCGGCGCCGCTGCGTCCGAGGCGCAAGGGCATCTACATCCTGCCGAACCTGTTCACGCTGGCGGCGCTGTTCGGCGGCTTCTACGCCATCGTGATGGCGATGAACGGCCGCTTCGACCAGGCCGCGATCGGCGTGTTCTGCGCGATGGTGCTCGACAGCCTGGACGGTCGCGTCGCACGCATGACCAACACCACCAGCGCCTTCGGCGAGCAGATGGACAGCCTGTCGGACATGGTCTCCTTCGGCGCGGCGCCGGCGCTGATCATGTACGAGTGGGCGCTCAAGGGCCTGGGCAAGCTCGGCTGGATCGCCGCCTTCGTCTACTGCTCGGGCGCCGCGCTGCGCCTGGCGCGCTTCAACACCAACATCGGCGTGGTCGACAAGCGCTACTTCCAGGGCCTGCCGAGCCCGGCCGCGGCCGCGCTGGTCACCGGCCTGATCTGGGTGATGGACGACATGGGCTTCCGGGGCGTGCGCGACATCGAATGGCTGATCTGGCTGGCCTTCGCCACCACGCTCTACGCCGGGCTGACGATGGTCACCAACGTGCCCTTCTACAGCTTCAAGGACGTCAACTTCAAGCGCACCGTGCCCTTCATCGTGATCGTGGCGATCGCGCTGGGCATCGCGGTGATCACCTATCACCCGCCGCTGGTGCTGTTCGGCGTCTTCGTCGTCTACGGCCTGTCGGGCTATGTGGTGTACGGGGTGCGCAAGTCGCGCGGCCGCCCGGTCAGCGTCATCGCCACCTCGACCGACGAGCCCGACGAGCGCGGCCTGCACCGCTGAGGCGTGCTATAGTGGCCGCATGACTTTCGGCGTTCAATCCCTAGCACTGCTTCTAATCGAAGTGCCCCGGGCGCGCTGACCAGTCACACCTGTACATTCCTGTACCCCCTTTCTGGATCGACGGCCCGCATGGCACCACGCTGCGGGCCGTTCTCTTTTGTCGCCCGGTCATCCACCCGGGATCCCAGAGCAGCGTCGGTGTACCCACCCTCCTTGGAGACGACCATGAGTGACAAGCTGATCATTTTCGACACCACCTTGCGCGACGGCGAGCAGTCGCCCGGCGCCTCGATGACGCGCGACGAGAAGCTGCGCATCGCGCGCCAGCTCGAGCGCCTGAAGGTCGATGTCATCGAGGCCGGCTTCGCCGCGTCGTCGAATGGCGACTTCGAGGCGGTCAAGGCCATCGCCGACGTGATCAAGGACTCCACCGTCTGCTCGCTGGCGCGTGCCAACGACCGCGACATCTCGCGTGCGGCCGAGGCGCTGCGCGGCGCCAACCGCGCCCGCATCCACACCTTCATCGCCACCAGCGCGCTGCACATGGAGAAGAAGCTGCGCATGACGCCCGAGCAGGTGCTCGAGCAGGCGCGGCTGTCGGTGCGCTTCGCGCGCAATCTGTGCGCCGACATCGAGTTCTCGCCCGAGGACGGCTACCGTTCGGACGTCGACTTCCTGTGCCGCGTGCTCGAGGCCGTGATCGACGAGGGCGCCACGACGCTGAACATTCCCGACACCGTCGGCTACGCGATTCCCGAGCTCTACGGCAACTTCATCCGCACGCTGCGCGAGCGCATCCCGAACTCCGACAAGGCGATCTGGTCGGTGCACTGCCACAACGACCTGGGGATGGCGGTGGCCAACTCGCTGGCCGGCGTGAAGATCGGCGGCGCGCGCCAGGTGGAATGCACCATCAACGGCCTGGGCGAGCGCGCGGGCAACTGCTCGCTCGAAGAGGTGGTGATGGCGGTCAAGACCCGCCGCGACTACTTCAACCTCGACCTGGGCATCGACACCTCGCAGATCGTGCCGGCCTCGCGCATGGTGGCGCAGACCACCGGCTTCGTGGTGCAGCCGAACAAGGCGGTGGTGGGCGCCAACGCCTTCGCGCATGCCTCGGGCATCCACCAGGACGGCGTGCTCAAGGCGCGCGACACCTACGAGATCATGCGCGCCGAGGACGTGGGCTGGAGCGCCAACAAGATCGTGCTGGGCAAGCTCTCGGGCCGCAACGCCTTCAAGCAGCGCCTGCAGGACCTCGGCGTCGAGCTCGAGTCCGAGTCCGAGCTCAACGCCGCCTTCGTCAAGTTCAAGGACCTGGCCGACCGCAAGAGCGAGATCTTCGACGAGGACATCATCGCGCTGGTCGGCGACGAGAGCGTCAGCGCCGAGGTCGAGCACTATCGCCTGCTGTCGCTGTCGCAGCACTCCGAGACCGGCGAGCGTCCGGGCGCGCGGGTGACCTTCGCCGCCGGCCAGATCGAGCACCGCGCGGTGGCGCAGGGCAACGGTCCGGTCGATGCGACGCTGAAGGCGATCGAGTCGAAGCTGGAGACCGGAGCTGAACTGCTGCTGTATTCCGTGAACGCCATCACGTCCGGCAGCACCGAGTCGCAGGGCGAAGTCACTGTTCGGCTTCAACATGGCGGCCGCGTCGTCAATGGGGTCGGCGCGGATCCCGACATCGTCGTCGCCTCGGCCAAGGCCTATCTGTCGGCGCTGAACAAGCTCCACAGCAAGGCCGAGCGGGTCGCGGCACAGGGCTGACGCAGGGATCGTGCGAACTGGGGGTGGGAACTGAAAATCTTCGGCGAATCATGTGCTTGTGACGCAGGGCATGCTTGGCCTAGACTGATTCCGGTTCCCTGTTCGCAGTATCCAGAGGCCCGTCGTGACGTGTGAATCCTTGAAGAAGAAGACGATTTCCTCCCAGTGTTCGGCACTGCTGCTCGGCGTGGCAGTGCTTCTCTCCGGGCTGGGTCCGGTGTCGGCCGAGGCCGCCACCCGCCAGGCCCGGGCCAAGAGCACCTCCGCCGCCGCGGCCGTGCGCAAGAAGTCCGGCGACGGCGCGCGTGCCGCACGCCGGGTGTCGGCCCGCCGTGCCGTGGCCGCCGAGGCGGCCGAGCCGCCGCGCCTGTCCTACGG
This sequence comes from Sphaerotilus uruguayifluvii, assembly GCF_013294065.1. GTDB lineage: Bacteria > Pseudomonadota > Gammaproteobacteria > Burkholderiales > Burkholderiaceae_C > Sphaerotilus > Sphaerotilus uruguayifluvii. Next base: position 13,316 of record NZ_JABSNM010000016.1, on the reverse strand, counting down.
CCAGGCCAGCGGCCTGCATGCCACTGCCGATCCGCTCGACCTGAAGTCCAGCGTCGCGCTGGTGGTCGACCAGGACACCTCCGAGGTGCTGTTCAGCAAGAACTCGCAGGCGGTGCTGCCGATCGCCTCGCTGACCAAGCTGATGACGGCGCTGGTCGTCGTCGAGGCGAAGCAGCCGCTCGAGGACATGCTCGAGATCTCCGCGGAAGACATCGACACCGAGAAGAACAGCCGCTCGCGCCTGTCGCCCGGCATCGTGCTCAGCCGTGGCGAACTGCTGCATCTGGCGCTGATGTCGTCGGAGAACCGTGCGGCCAACGCGCTCGGCCGCCACTATCCCGGTGGCCTGCAGGCCTTCGTCGCCGCGATGAACCGCAAGGCCGTGGCGCTGGGCATGTCCAGTACGCGCTATGTCGAGCCGACCGGCCTGTCGAGCAGCAACCAGTCCAGCGCGGCCGATCTGGCTCGCCTGGTCAAGGCGGCCTACCAGTACCCGCTGCTGCGCGAGTTCTCGACCTCGCCGGCGCACGAGGTCGACGTCGGTTCGCGTACGCTGCAGTTCCACAACACCAACCGCCTGGTGATGAACCCGGGCTGGGACATCGGCCTGCAGAAGACCGGCTACATCGTCGAGGCCGGGCGCTGCCTGGTGATGCAGGCGAAGCTGTCCGGCCGCAAGCTGATCATGGTCTTCCTCGATTCGGCGGGCAAGTACTCGCGCATCGGCGATGCCGAGCGGGTGCGGCGCTGGATCGAGTCGGGAGATGCCGGGCGTCATCCGGCCGGGCCGCTGTCGGCCGGCCGGGCCCGCACGCCGCTGTCCTGATCCGGGCCGCACGGATCCGAAGCCCCGCTCGCGAGCGGGGCTTTTCTCGTGGGTGCCTCAGTGGCTGCCGCGGTAGCCCAGCGAGGCCGAGATCGACTGTGCGGTCTCGCGCAGCCGGTCGGCCCAGGTCTCCTCGAGACGGTCGGCCGGCGCCGAGATCGACAGTCCGGCCACCAGCCGGCCCTGGTCGTCGTGGATGGCTGCGGCCATGCAGCGCACGCCCAGCTCCAGTTCCTCGTTGTCCCGTGCCATCTCGGTCTGCCGCACCCGCGAGAGCTCGCGCTCCAGCGTCGACAGGTCGGTGATGCTGTTGCGGGTGTGGCCGGCCAGCCCGGTGCGGGTCGCATAGCTGCGCACCCGCTGGGGATCGTCGTGCGCGAGGAAGAGCTTGCCCACCGAGGTGAGGTGAAGCGGCGCGCGCCCGCCGATGGCCCGCACCACCTGCATGCCCGAGCGTTCCGAGTAGGCCCGCTCGATGTAGACGATCTCGTCGCCCTGGCGCACCGACAGGTTGACCGGCTGATGCGTGAGCTTGTGCAGATCGCGCATCGGTCCCAGGGCCGCATCGCGCACGTCGAGTCGCGCCTTGACCAGGTTTCCGAGTTCAAGAAGTCGCATTCCGAGCCGGTAGCTGCCGGCTTCCGGGCGATCGACGAAGCGGCCGATCGCCAGATCGTTCAGGATGCGGTGCGCGGTCGACGGGTGCAGGCCCGTCTGCTCGCTGATCTGCTTGAGCGACACCGGATCCTGATGCTCGGCGAGCACGTCGAGCAGCATGAACATGCGTTCCATCACCTGGATGGCCGGGGTCTGCGGTGCACTATCCTTCTTTGTCATGGTGATTCGATTCGGTTTCTGTCGGCATTTTTACATGGCGAAAAGGCATCTGGCGATGCAGATGCTCGGTGCGCTTCTGGCGTCGATGATCGGAGGGGCTGCGGCGGCCGCACCGGCCCCGGCCGAGCCCCCGATGGAGCCGGCCGGCGCGGCCCCGGCGCGGGCGGCCTCCGCGCCGCAGCGGCGCTGGCTGACTGGCGTGCCGCGCGTGGCCGGGCGGGTGCTGCCGTCGCGCATCGGGCTGGTCGTCAACGATGCTGATCCCTATTCGGTCGAGGTCGGCGAGCACTACCGCCGCGCCCATGCGCTGGCCGACGATCAGGTGCTGCATGTGGACCTGCCGGTGCAGCCGCATCTGGCGGTGGCCGAGCTGGAGCGGCTGCGCCGGCGCATCGACGAGTTCTTCGGCGATCGCGTCCAGGGCCTGGCGCTGGCCTGGGTGAAGCCGTTTGCCGTCGAGTGCCAGTCGATCACGTCGGCGGTCACGCTGGGCTTCGATCCGGGGGTCTGCGCGTCGACCTGCGCCCGACAGGCCCTGTCGCCCTATTTCAACTCCCGCAGCGCGGCGCCCTGGCGCGATCATGGCCTGCGCCCGTCGATGCTGCTGGCCGCCTCCTCCCCGGCGCTGGCGCACCGGCTGATCGACCGGGCCAGCACCTCGATCGGCGCGCTGGCGCTGCGCGGCGTGGCGCCGTCGCGCGTGCATTACATGAACACCGCCGATGCGGCGCGCAATGTCCGCGCGTCGCTGTTCCCGCCGGCCGGCGCGGTCCCTCGCCTGGGCCTCGAGGTGCTGGTCGAGGACGGCGACCTGCCCGCGGCCGGCAGCGAACGCGTCGTTCTGGTGCAGACCGGGGTGGCGCGCTTCTCGGGCGCGGAGGCGATCGGCTGGCTGCCGGGCGCGCTGGCCGATCATCTGACCTCCTACGGCGGCGTGCTCGACCGGTCCGCCGGGCAGAGCACGGCGCTCGACTGGATCGATGCCGGCGTCACTGCAAGTTATGGAACTGTCAGCGAACCCTGCAATCATCCGCAGAAGTTCCCGCACCCGCAGCTGCTGCTGATGCACTACCTGCAGGGCAGCACCGCGCTCGAGGCCTACTGGAAGAGCGTGGCCTGGCCTCGCCAGGGGCTGTTCGTCGGTGATCCGCTGGCGGCGCCCTTCGCGAGAATGCGCCCCTGACGGGAGCACCCACGGCCTTGGGGCCGCGGGCGGGAACGGCAGACGACAACGACACGAGAACGCAGCGACACGACCGTCGCAGGAGACAAGCAGATCATGTGCCACGCCTCGGGCCGCGCCGCCCTGTGCCAGGCTGATGCATTCATGTCCGCAACGCGGACAGGGTTGCATCATTTTGACCACAGTCATTCTCTCGACACAGAAAAAACGCCAGGGACGCGCCGCGTTCCCGGTGCTACATTGTCGTCCTGACTCTGTAGGTCCTTCCCGTCCCCTTCTCTGGCAACAGCTAAGGCGGGTCGCGATCCGCCAACCGGTCTAGCCGTGTCGCGGAAGGTTGTCCAACCCATCGGAGCCCTGGTCACTGGGGCGCAAGGTGAGCGAAAATATGATGCAGCAATACAGGTCGAACTCGTACCTCTTCGGCGGCAATGCCCCCTACGTCGAAGAAATGTACGAGGCGTACCTCGACAATCCGGGCTCGGTGCCTGACAACTGGCGCGACTACTTCGACGCGCTTCAGCACGTGCCCGCGGTCGACGGCTCCGACAGCCGCGACGTCGCCCACGCGCCCGTCATCGAATCCTTCGCGCAGCGCGCCAAGGCCAACGCCTTCGCCGTCAAGGCCAGCTCCGCCGATCTGGCGGTCGCCCGCAAGCAGGTCCACGTCCAGTCGCTGATCGCCGCGTACCGCAACGTGGGCGCGCGCTGGGCCGACCTCGATCCGCTCAAGCGCACCGAGCGTCCCAAGATTCCCGAACTCGAGCCGGCGTTCTACGACCTGACCGAGTCCGACATGGACATCACGTTCTCGGCGACGAACACGTACTTCACGAAGGCCGAGCACATGACCCTGCGGGAGATCCTGCAGGCGCTGCGCGAGACCTACTGCAGCACGCTCGGCGTCGAGTTCATGCACATCACCGACCAGACGCAGAAGCGCTGGTGGCAGGAGAAGCTCGAGAGCATCCGCTCGAAGGCGAGCTTCAGCGTCGAGCAGAAGAAGCACATCCTGGAGCGTCTGACCGCGGCCGAAGGCCTGGAGCGCTTCCTGCACACCAAGTACGTCGGCCAGAAGCGCTTCTCGCTCGAAGGCGGCGAGAGCTTCATCGCCGCGATGGACGAGCTGGTCCAGCGCGCCGGCGAGAAGGGTGTCCAGGAGATCGTCATCGGCATGGCCCACCGCGGCCGCCTGAACGTGCTGGTCAACACCCTGGGCAAGATGCCCAAGGACCTGTTCGCCGAATTCGACCACACCGCGCCGGAAGAGCTGCCTGCCGGTGACGTCAAGTATCACCAGGGCTTCAGCTCGGACATCGCGACCCAGGGCGGTCCGGTCCACCTGTCGCTGGCGTTCAACCCGTCGCACCTGGAAATCGTCAACCCGGTGGTGGAAGGCTCGGTGCGCGCGCGCATGGACCGCCGCGGCGATCCGGCCGGCGCGCAGGTGCTGCCGGTGCTGGTGCACGGCGACTCGGCCTTCGGCGGCCAGGGTGTCAACCAGGAGACGCTGATGCTGTCCGAGACCCGTGGCTACTCCACGGGCGGCACGGTGCACCTGATCATCAACAACCAGATCGGCTTCACCACCAGCGACCCGCGCGACCTGCGCTCGACGCTGTACTGCACCGACATCGTCAAGATGGTCGAGTCGCCGGTGCTGCACGTCAACGGCGACGATCCGGAAGCGGTCGTGCTGGCCACGCAGCTGGCGCTCGAGTTCCGCCTGGCCTTCCGCAAGGACGTGGTCGTCGACATCATCTGCTTCCGCAAGCTGGGCCACAACGAGCAGGACACGCCGGCGCTGACCCAGCCGCTGATGTACAAGAAGATCGGCGCGCACCCTGGCACCCGCAAGCTCTACGCCGACAAGCTGGCCGCCCAGGGCCTGGGCGAGACGCTGGGCGACGACATGGTCAAGGCCTACCGCGCCGCGATGGACGCCGGCCGCCACACGGTCGACCCGGTGCTGTCGAACTACAAGAGCAAGTTCGCGGTCGACTGGGCGCCGTTCCTGGGCAAGAAGTGGACCGATTCGGCCGACACCGCGATCCCGCTGACCGAGTGGAAGCGTCTGGCCGAGCGCCTGACCACCATGCCGGCCACCGTGAACATGCACCCGCTGGTCAAGAAGGTCTACGACGACCGCGCGGCCATGGGTCGTGGCGAGATCAACGTCGACTGGGGCATGGGCGAGCACATGGCCTTCGCCTCGCTGGTGGCGGCCGGCTACGGCGTGCGCCTGTCGGGCGAGGACTGCGGCCGGGGCACCTTCACGCACCGTCACGCCGTCATCCATGACCAGAAGCGCGAGAAGTGGGACGAGGGCACCTACGTGCCGGCGCAGCACGTCGCCGACGGTCAGGCCACCTTCACCGTCATCGACTCGATCCTGTCGGAAGAGGCGGTGCTGGGCTTCGAGTACGGCTACGCCTCGGCCGAGCCGAACACGCTGACGATCTGGGAAGCCCAGTTCGGCGACTTCGCCAACGGCGCGCAGGTCGTGATCGACCAGTTCATCGCCTCCGGCGAAGTGAAGTGGGGCCGCGTCAACGGCCTGACGCTGATGCTGCCGCACGGCTACGAAGGCCAGGGCCCCGAGCACAGCTCGGCCCGCCTGGAGCGCTTCATGCAGCTGGCCGCCGACACCAACATGCAGATCGTGCAGCCGACCACCGCCTCGCAGATCTTCCATGTGCTGCGTCGCCAGATGGTGCGCCCGCTGCGCAAGCCGCTGGTGCTGTTCACGCCGAAGTCGCTGCTGCGCAACAAGGAGGCGACCTCGCCGGTGACCGAGTTCACCAAGGGCGAGTTCCGCACCGTGATCGGCGAGCTCAACGCCGCGATCGACGGCGCCAAGGTCAAGCGCGTGATCTGCTGCTCGGGCAAGGTCTACTACGACCTGATCAAGAAGCGCGAGGAGAAGAAGGCGAACGACGTGGCCATCATCCGCGTCGAGCAGCTCTATCCCTTCCCGCACCGCGCCTTCGCCAACGAGCTGAAGAAGTATCCGAACGCCACCGACATCGTGTGGTGCCAGGACGAGCCGCAGAACCAGGGTGCCTGGTTCTTCGTGCAGCATCAGATCCACGAGAACATGCAGAGCGGTCAGCGTCTCGGCTACGCCGGTCGCCCGGCCTCGGCCTCGCCGGCCGTGGGTTACGCCCACCTGCACCAGGAACAGCAGAAGGCGCTGCTGGACCAGTCCTTCGCCAAGCTCAAGGGCTTCGTGCTGACCAAGTAAGCCTGTCCCGAACGCTTCGCGTGCCCGGCGCCCGCCCCAGCAGGGCGGGTGCCCGGGACAGGTCGCGGGCGTGAATCCGAGATCCAACCGAATTTCCCATCATGGCCATCGTAGAAGTCAAGGTTCCCCAGCTGTCCGAGTCGGTTGCCGAAGCAACCCTGCTGTCGTGGAAGAAGAAGCCGGGCGAGGCTGTCGCCATCGACGAGATCCTGATCGAGATCGAGACCGACAAGGTCGTGCTGGAAGTGCCGGCGCCGGCCGCCGGCGTGCTGGCCGCCCATGTCGTCGGTGACGGCGGCACGGTCGTCAGCGACCAGGTGATCGCGCAGATCGACACCGAAGGCAAGGCGGGCGCTGCCGCCGCTCCGGCCGCAGCCGCGCCGGCCGCCGCTCCGGTGGCGGCCGCCGCCGCGCCGGCCGCCACCGGCGGCTCGAAGGGCGACGTCGCGATGCCGGCCGCCGCCAAGCTGCTGGCCGACAACGGCCTGGCCGTCGGCGATGTCGCCGGCTCGGGCAAGGACGGCCGCGTCACCAAGGGTGATGTGCTGGCCGCCGTCGCCGGTGGTGCCAAGCCGGCCGCCGTGCCGGCCCCGGTCGCCGCGCCGGTGCCCGCCGCCGTGGCCCGGCCGCTGCCCGCCGTGGCCGCGCCGGCCGCGCAGAACCTGAGCGACCGCCCCGAGCAGCGCGTGCCGATGAGCCGCCTGCGCGCGCGCATCGCCGAGCGCCTGATCCAGTCGCAGTCGACCAACGCCATCCTGACGACCTTCAACGAGGTCAACATGGCGCCGGTCATGGACATGCGCAAGAAGTTCCAGGACAAGTTCGAGAAGGAGCACGGCATCAAGCTGGGCTTCATGTCCTTCTTCGTCAAGGCGGCGGTCGCGGCGCTGAAGAAGTACCCGATCCTGAACTCCTCGGTCGACGGCAACGACATCGTCTACCACGGCTACTTCGACATCGGCATCGCGGTGGGCTCGCCGCGCGGCCTGGTGGTGCCGATCATCCGCAACGCCGACCAGATGTCCTTCGCCGACATCGAGAAGAAGATCGCCGAGTTCGGCAAGAAGGCCAAGGACGGCAAGCTGGGTCTGGAAGACCTGTCGGGCGGCACCTTCTCGATCTCCAACGGCGGCACCTTCGGCTCGATGCTGTCGACCCCGATCATCAACCCGCCGCAGTCGGCCATCCTGGGCGTGCACGCCACCAAGGACCGCGCGGTGGTCGAGAACGGCCAGGTCGTCGTGCGTCCGATCAACTACCTGGCGATGTCGTACGACCACCGCATCATCGACGGCCGCGAGGCCGTGCTGGGTCTGGTGACGATGAAGGAAGCGCTGGAAGATCCGGCCCGCCTGCTGTTCGACATCTGATCGACGCGCCCCGCATCTGATCCTCTGACGTGATCTCGAACGCCCCTCCGGGGGCGTTCTGCCAAGCATTCCAGGAAACACCATGTCCAAGCAATTCGACGTCGTCGTCATCGGTGGCGGCCCCGGCGGCTACATCGCCGCGATCCGTGCAGCCCAGCTCGGCTTCCAGGTCGCCTGCATCGACGAGTGGAAGAACGACAAGGGCGGCCCGGCTCCGGGCGGCACCTGCACCAACGTCGGCTGCATCCCGTCGAAGGCGCTGCTGCAGTCCAGCGAGCACTTCGAGCAGGCCGCGCACCACTTCGGCGACCACGGCATCACCCTCGACAACCTGAAGATGGATGTCGCGAAGATGGTCGGCCGCAAGAACACCGTCGTGAAGCAGAACAACGACGGCATCCTCTACCTGTTCAAGAAGAACAAGGTCAGCTTCTTCCACGGCCGCGGCTCCTTTGCCAAGGCGGTCGAGGGCGGCTACGAGATCGCGGTGGCCGGCGCGGCCAACGAGACGCTGACGGCCAAGAACGTCATCGTCGCCACCGGCTCGAACGCGCGTGCGCTGCCGGGTGCCCCGTTCGACGAGGAGAAGATCCTCTCCAACGACGGCGCGCTGCGCATCGGTGCCGTTCCCGCCAAGCTCGGCGTGATCGGCTCGGGCGTGATCGGCCTGGAGATGGGCTCGGTCTGGCGCCGCCTGGGCTCCGAGGTCACCATTCTCGAAGCCATGCCGTCCTTCCTGGCCGCCGCCGACGAAGGCGTGGCCAAGGAGGCGCTCAAGGCCTTCCAGAAGCAGGGCCTGAAGTTCGAGTTCGGCGCCAAGATCTCCAAGGTCGACGCCTCGGGCGAAGGCGTGGTCATCAGCTATGCCAACGCCAAGGGCGAGGAGCAGACGCTGGCGGTGGACAAGCTGATCGTCTCGATCGGCCGCGTCGCCAACACCATCGGCCTGAACCCTGAAGCCGTCGGCCTGCAGCTCGACGAGCGCGGCATGATCGTCGTGGACGCCGACTGCAAGACCAACCTGCCCGGCGTCTGGGCGGTCGGCGACGTGGTGCGCGGCCCGATGCTGGCGCACAAGGCCGAGGAAGAAGGCGTGGCGGTCGCCGAGCGCATCGCCGGCCAGCACGGCCATGTCAACTTCGCGACCATTCCGTGGGTGATCTACACCAGCCCGGAAATCGCCTGGGTCGGCCGCACCGAGCAGCAGCTCAAGGCCGACGGCGTCGCCTACAAGGCCGGCCAGTTCCCGTTCATGGCCAACGGCCGCGCGCGTGCGCTGGGCGACACCACCGGCTTCGTCAAGTTCCTGGCCGATGCCAAGACCGACGAGATCCTGGGCGTGCACATCGTCGGCCCGTTCGCGTCCGAGCTGATCTCGGAAGCCGTCGTGGCGATGGAGTTCAAGGCCTCGGCCGAGGACATCGCGCGCATCTGCCATGCGCACCCGTCGCTGTCGGAAGCCACCAAGGAAGCCGCGCTGGCCGTGGACAAGCGCACGCTGAACTTCTGAGCATCCGCTCGCGGCCCCGGCAGGCCGTGAGACCCTGAGGGGCGGCGCAGGCCGCCCCTCTGTCCTTGTCGACGCCCCCGAACCCATGAGCACCGTCACCGAGATCTATCACCAGACCCTCGCCGAGCGCGGCTACCAGGCCGATCCGGCCCAGCTGCGCGCCGTGGCGGCGCTGCAGCGCTGCCAGGACGAGTGGATCGCCTACAAGGCCCGGCGCAGCAACGCGATCACCAAGATGCTGGTGCGCCCGGCGCTGCCGCGCGGCGTCTACATGTACGGCGGGGTGGGGCGGGGCAAGAGCTTCCTGATGGACAGCTTCTTCCAGGCGGTGCCGCTGCAGCGCAAGACCCGGCTGCACTTCCATGAGTTCATGCGCGAGGTGCACCGCGAGCTGCAGGAGCTCAAGGGCATCCCGAATCCGCTCGACGAGCTGGGCAAGCGCATCGCGCGGCGCTTCCGGCTGATCTGCTTCGACGAGTTCCATGTCGCCGACGTCACCGACGCGATGATCCTGCACCGGCTGCTCGACGCGATGTATGCGAACCGGGTCTCGATCATCACCACGTCGAACTTCCATCCCGACGAGCTGTACCCGAACGGCCTGCACCGCGACCGCATCCTGCCGGCGATCGAGCTGCTGAAGGCCAAGCTCGAGGTGATCAACGTCGACAACGGCACCGACTACCGCCGCCGCACGCTGCAGCACGTGCAGCTCTACCACACGCCGCTGGGCGCGCAGGCCGATGCCGAGATGACGAAGGCCTTCGACGAGCTGGCCGAGGTGAAGGACGAGGATCCGGTGCTGCGCATCGAGAGCCGCGAGATCCGCGCGCGTCGCAAGGCCGGCGGCGTGGTGTGGTTCGATTTCAGGCAGCTCTGCGGCGGCCCGCGCTCGCAGAACGACTACCTCGAGCTGGCCAGCCAGTTCCACACGCTGCTGCTGTCGGACGTGCCGATGATGCCGCCGAAGCTGGCCTCGGAGGCCCGGCGCTTCACCTGGCTGGTCGACGTGCTCTACGACCGGCGCGTCAAGCTGATCATGTCGGCCGAGGTGCCGGCCGAGCAGCTCTACACCGAAGGGCCGCTGTCGCACGAGTTCCCGCGCACCGTCTCGCGTCTGAACGAGATGCAGTCGCAGGAATTCCTGGCGCTGGAGCGGCGCGACGTGGACACGTCGCTGACCTGAATCCCGGCGGCGACCCGGTCCGGCTCACTCGATCGCGTCGAGGCGCACCAGGGCGAGCGAGAGGTTGTCGCCGCCGCCGCGGGCGCGCTGGCGCGCCTTGCTGATCAGCATCTTGCTGGCGTCGCGGGGCTTGAGCGCATGCACGATGGTGCCCAGCTCGCGCGAGGTGAAGTAGTGCCACAGCCCGTCGCTGCAGACCAGGATCGAGTCGCCGAGCTCGAGCCGGTCATGGCGGGCCAGCGTGATCGGCGGCTCCTCGTCGGCGCCCAGGCAGCCGGTCAGCAGGTGCGAGTGCGGATGGTCGTTGGCCTCGTCCTCGGTGATCTCGCCTTCCTCGACCAGGCGCTGCACCAGCGAGTGGTCGAAGGTGCGCGACATCATCTGCGAGCCGCGGAAGACGTAGACGCGCGAGTCCCCGGCGTGGATCACATGGCACTGGCGATCGGGCAGGATCAGCGCAGCGGCGATCGTGCTGTGCGGCTCCTGCTCGGAGGTGATCGCCGTCAGCTTGATCATCAGGTGCGATTCGAGCACGATGCGCTTGAGCAGGTCGGCGGCCGGCTCGCGGCTCGGCACGAAGCGCTCGAAGAGCTGGCGGGCGATCAGCAGCACCTGGTCGGCGGCCTTGCGGCCGCCGCTCTTGCCGCCCATGCCGTCGGCCAGCACGGCCAGCACGCAGCCCGGCACGCGCGGGTGGGAGAAGATCTCCACCTGATCCTGTTGGTAGAGCCGGTCGCCGCGGTCGATTCCAGTCGACGCCGACAGCCGATATCCAGGGGAGTCGGGTTTCATGGCAAAACTATAATCGCTGTCTGCCATGTTTCCTGTTGATGATGCACGCGGATGGACGATAACCTGCATTCCCCGCAGCGTCGGTTGATCGAGTTGCGCATCGAGCACGCCGATCTCGACAGCCTGATCGACAGGATCGCGCACGAGATGCCGCTCGACGAGCTGATGCTGCGCCGCCTGAAGAAGCGCCGGCTGGCGCTGCGCGACATGATCGCGCGCCTCGAGATCTCGCTCGATCCGCCCGAGCCGGCATGAACGACGCAGCGCCCGACACCTCCCCTGGCGACGACGCCTTCGCGCTGCGGGCCGAGGTCGCTCGCGCCTTCGCGCCCGGCGGCGATCTGGCCCGGCTGGATCCGCGCTTTCGCCCGCGTCCGGGCCAGACCCGGCTGGCCGACGCGGTGGCGCAGGCGCTCGATTCGCGCGACGTGCTGGTGGCCGAGGCGGGCACCGGCGTCGGCAAGACCTACGCCTACCTGGTGCCACTGCTGCTGTCGGGCCTGCGCGCGATGGTCAGCACCGCGACCAAGAGCCTGCAGGACCAGCTCTTCCTGCGCGACCTGCCGCGGCTGGCGCGCCTGTTCGGCCTGCCGGTGCAGGTGGCGCTGCTCAAGGGGCGCGCGTCCTACCTCTGCCTGCACCGCCTGACGCTGGCGCGCCAGGCACCCGAGCCGCTCGATGTCTTCGCGCTGCGCCAGCTCGCCCGCATCGAGACCTGGGCGCAGGGCACGCGCAGCGGCGATCTGGCCGAGGTCGACGGGCTGGACGAGCGCTCGGCGGTCATTCCGCTGGTCAGCTCGACGCGCGACAACTGCCTGGGCGCCGACTGTCCGTCCTGGCGGCAATGCCATGTGGTGCAGGCGCGGCGCGAGGCGATGCAGGCCGACATCGTCGTCGTCAACCATCACCTGTTCTTCGCCGACCTGACGCTGCGCGACACCGGCATGGCCGAGCTGCTGCCCAGCGTCGATGCGGTGGTCTTCGACGAGGCGCACCAGCTCAACGAGGCGGGCGTGCAGTTCCTCGGCCGCACGCTGGCGAGCTCGCAGCTGATGGACTTCGGGCGCGACCTGCTCGCCGCCGGGCTGACGCAGGCGCGCGGCTTCGGGCCGTGGCAGGAGCTGGCGGCGCGCTGCGAGCTGGCCGCGCGCGAGCTGCGGCTGGCCTGCGCCGGGCCGGGGCGCACCAGCGTGCGGCTGCGCTGGGACGAGCGCGCCGGCCAGGCGCCCTTCGACGAGGCGCTGGAACGGGTCGCGCGGGTCGCGGCCGAGGCGGCGCAGCACCTCGAGGCGGTCGAGGCCGCCGGGCCCGACCTGCAGCGCCTGCTCGAGCGCGCCCGCTCGCTGCTGTCGCGGGCCGAGGCCTTCGGCGCGGAGGCCGAGCCCGGGCGGGTGCGCTGGATCGATGCCGGCGCGCACCAGGCCCGGCTGACCGAGTCGCCGCTGGACGTGCGCGAGACGCTGCGCGCCCAGGTCGAGTCCGGCCGCCGGGCCTGGATCTTCACCTCGGCGACGCTGGGCGACGAGCCGAGCCTGGCCTGGTTCACCCGCCGCGCCGGGCTGGAGGAGGCCCGCACGCTGCAGGTCGCCAGCCCCTTCGACTACGCGGGCCGGGCGCGGCTGCATGTGCCGCGGCTGTTCCCGAAGCCGGCCGATCCGCGCCACCCGGACGAGGTGACGGCGCTGGCGGCGCGCTGCGCGCAGGCGCTGGGCGGACGCACCTTCGTGCTGACGACGACGCTGCGCGCGCTGCAGCGCATCGGCGAGGGCCTGCGCGCGCGGCTGCAGGGCCGGGGCATCGAGGTGCTGATGCAGGGCGAGGGGCCGAAGCGGGCGCTGCTGGCGCGCTTCCTGGAGCGCCCGCGCGCGGTGCTGGTGGGTTCGCACAGCTTCTGGGAGGGCATCGACGTGCCGGGCGACGCGCTGCAGTGCGTCGTCATCGACAAGCTGCCGTTCCCGCCGCCGAACGATCCGCTGGCCGAGGCGCGCAGCCGCGCGATCGAGGCCGAGGGCGGCAGCGCCTTCAACGACCATTTCGTGCCGGAGACGGCGATCGCGCTGAAGCAGGGCGCCGGGCGGCTGATCCGCAGCGAGAGCGACCGCGGCCTGCTGGTGATCTGCGACACGCGGCTGGTGCAGATGGGCTACGGCCGGCGGCTGCTGGCAGCGCTGCCGCCGATGGGCCGGCTGGAGAGCGAGGCCGAGGTGCGGGCCTGGCTGGAGTCGCTGGCCGGCGAGGGCGCGCCGCGGGCCGCCTCGCCGCCGACGCTGCCGGTCTGAGAGCGTGTTCACGATCCCGACTGCCCTGAAAATGCGGGGATGCCGACGAGAAAAGCCTACGCGAGTGACATCAGCCGAGAGCGGTTTGC
>NZ_JABSNM010000015.1:27276-115861 GCF_013294065.1 Sphaerotilus uruguayifluvii | reverse complement strand
CATCACACGCCTCTTGATGCCCTCAAGTCCTGGCGGGCCAAGTCACCCGACTTGTTCAAGAAGCGGCCAAAGAATCTCCCGGGTCTTGACACCTAAGTGCTTCATTTGAATGGCTTTTTTCATCGCTGGACGCATGCCTCCCGAAAATCGGTGCCTGCATCTAAGTGCTTGATTTCATTGGTGATTCGGTCGGGCGTTTCCTTGACCCTGGTCCAATTTCTCCGCTACAGTGGGCGACCGTGTCGTTTTGTGGGTTTTTGTGGTCAGCTTTCACTTCCAGGGGACTTCGGCGCTTGCGCTGGACGCCAAGGGACGCCTGAGCGTTCCCGCGCGCCATCGCGAGGTGCTGCAGGCCGGCTGCGAGGGGCAGATCACGCTCACCCGCCATCCCGAAGGCTGCCTGATGCTGTTCCCCCGGCCGGTCTGGGAGGCGTTCCGCGCCCGCCTGGAAACGCTGCCGATGTCGGCCAGCGGATGGAAACGCCTCTTCCTCGGCAGCGCGATGGACGTCGTGATCGACGCGGCCTCGCGTGTGCCGGTCTCGCCGGAGCTGCGCGCCGCGGCCGCGCTGGTCCGCGACGTCCTGCTGGTCGGCATGGGCAGCCATCTCGAGCTCTGGGACGCCCAGCGTCACGCGGCCGCCGAGGCCGCGCTGCTGCAGCAGCCGATGCCTGCCGGATTGCAGGACTTCAGTTTCTGACCCCCCTCCCATGGCTGTACCTGCCGAAGCAATTCCCCGGCAGCACGTCACCGTGCTGCTTCACGAGGCGGTCGACGCGCTGCTGCATCGCCCCGACGGCACCTACATCGACGGCACCTTCGGCCGCGGCGGCCATTCGCGCCTGATCCTGTCGCGCCTGGCGCCGGGCGGGCGGCTGATGGCGATCGACCGCGACCCCGAGGCCGTCGCGCATGCCCGCGAGGGCGACACCCGCATCGACGACGCGCGCTTCTCGATCGACCACACCCGCTTCGCCGACTATCCCGAGGTGATGGCCGCGCACGGCGTGGCGCAGGTCGACGGCATCCTGCTCGACATCGGCGTGTCCTCGCCGCAGATCGACGATCCGGCGCGGGGCTTCAGCTTCCGCCACGACGGGCCGCTCGACATGCGCATGGACCCGACGCGCGGCCAGAGCGCGGCCGACTTTCTGGCCACCGCGCCCTTCGAGCGCATCGCCGAGGTGATCCGCGTCTACGGCGAGGAGCGCTTCGCCGGCCCGCTGGCGCGCGCGATCGTGGCGCGGCGCGAGGCCGGCCAGCCGCTGGCACGCACCTCCGAGCTGGCCGCGCTGGCCGCCACCGTGGTGCGCACCCGCGAGCGCGGCCAGGATCCGGCCACCCGCACCTTCCAGGCGCTGCGCATCCTGGTCAACGGCGAGCTCGACGAGCTCGAGCAGGCGCTGGAGGCCTCGCTGGCCGCGCTGGCGCCGGGCGGGCGGCTGGCCATCATCAGCTTCCACTCGCTGGAAGACCGCATCGTCAAGAACTTCATCCAGCGCCACGCCCGCGAGGAGTTCGACCGGCGCGCGCCCTTCGCCGCGCCGAAGCCGGCGCTGCTCGACGAGGTCGCCCGCATCAAGCCCTCCGAGGCCGAGATCGAGGCCAACGCGCGCTCGCGCTCGGCGATCCTGCGCGTGGCCGCACGCACCGCGGTGCCGCTGCCGGCGGCGCCGGTGCCTTTCTCCCGGAGGCGCGCATGACCCGGCTGAACATCATGCTGCTGCTGGCGGTGGTCGCCAGCGCGCTGTATCTGGTGCAGGTCTCCTACGAGTCGCGCCGCCAGTTCGTGCAGCTCGAGCGCGAGCGCATCCAGACCCAGCAGCTCGAGCAGGAGGCCGAGAAGCTGCGCCTGCAGCTGCGGGCCCAGGCCACCCATCTGCGCGTCGACCTGATCGCGCGGGAGACGCTGAAGATGAGCGTCGCGACCCCGGCGGTCACGCAGTACCTCGACGCCGCCGCTGGCGGCAGTGGCGGCGGCAGCCGCGCCGGAGGCCGGCCGTGAGCGCGCGCTGGATCGAGACGCTGCGCGAGCGCTGGGCGGCGGCGAGGGGCGGCGACGGCGCGGCCTCGCGGCCCGGCGGCCACGGCGCCCGCTACGCCTCCAGCCCGCTGCTGACGGCCAAGACGCCGATCTGGCGCTCGCGGCTGGCGGTGGCGATGCTGGGCCTGACCTTCTCGGTGCTGATCGGCCGGGCGATGTACGTGCAGGTCATCGACAAGGAGTTCTTCCAGTCGCAGGGCGAGAGCCGCTACCAGCGCACCTTCGAGCTGCAGGCCAGCCGCGGCCGCATCACCGACCGCAACGGCGAGGTGCTCGCCGCCAGCGTGCCGGCGCCCTCGGTCTGGATGATCCCGAAGGACTTCCAGGCCACCGAGGCGCAGGTCGCCGAGCTCTCGCGGCTGATCGACATCACGCCGGCCGATCTGGCGGCGAAGGTGCGCGACGGCGGCAGCTTCGTCTGGCTGCGCCGGCTGGTCGACGACGCGACCGCGCAGAAGATCAAGGCGCTGGGCGTCAAGGGCGTCTATCTGCAGCGCGAGTACCGGCGCGAGTATCCGGAGGGCGAGGCGGTCGCGCATGTGGTCGGCTTCACCAACCTCGAGGAGAAGGGCCAGGAAGGCGTCGAGCTGGCGTTCCAGAAGGAGCTGCAGGGGCGCAACGGCAGCCGCAGCGTCGTGCGCGACCGCCTGGGCCGCGTCGTCGAGGACGTCGGCGACATCGTCGAGCCGGAGGACGGCCAGGACATCGCGCTGTCGGTCGACAGCAAGGTGCAGTTCGTCGCCTACCAGCGCCTGCGCGACGCGGTGCTCGAGAACAATGCCAAGGCCGGCAGCGCGGTGGTGCTCGACGCCCAGACCGGCGAGGTGCTGGCGCTGGTCAACTATCCCTCCTACCGGCCGAACGACCGCAGCAGCCGTACCGGCGAGAACCTGCGCAACCGCGCGCTGACCGACACCTTCGAGCCGGGCTCGACGATGAAGCCGCTGGTCATCGCGCAGGCGCTGCAGACCGGGCGCGTCAAGCCCGAGACGGTCATCCAGACCGCGCCGGGCAGCATCACCATCACCGGCTCGACGATCCGCGACTCCCACCCTCACGGCCAGCTGACCGTCGAGCAGGTGATCCAGAAGTCGAGCAACGTCGGCACCGTCAAGATGGCGATGCAGATGCAGCCGCGCGAGATGTGGGAGCTGTTCCGCTCGGTCGGGCTCGGTCAGAAGCCGGAGATGCATTTTCCCGGCCTGGCCTCGGGCCGGCTGCGGCCCTACAAGACCTGGCGCCCGATCGAGCAGGCGACGATGAGCTACGGCTACGGCCTGTCGGCCTCGCTGTTCCAGCTCGCGCATGCCTACACGGTGTTCGCCCGCGACGGCCAGCTCGTGCCGGTCACGCTGCAGAAGCAGTCCGCGCCGGTCGAGGGCGTGCAGGTCTTCCGTCCGGAGGTCGCGCGCTCGGTGCGCAAGATGCTCGGCATGGTCACCGCCGAGGGCGGCACCGCGCCGAAGGCGCAGGCGGTCGGCTACTCGGTCGGCGGCAAGACCGGCACGGCGCACAAGCAGGAAGGCAAGGGCTATGCGGGCAACAAGTACCGCGCGTGGTTCGTCGGCCTGGCGCCGCTGCACTCGCCGCGCATCGTCGTCGCGGTGATGGTCGACGAGCCGAGCAACGGCCGCTACTTCGGCGGCGACGTCGCTGCGCCGGTGTTCAGCCAGGTGGTGCAGCAGACGCTGCGGGTGATGGGCGTGCCGCCCGATCTGGAGGTCAAGCCGCAGATCGTCGCGCGTGCGCAGGCGGCCAAGGCCGTGGAGGAGTCCTTCTGATGCTGGGTCCGACCGTTTTCCGGGAGGTCGACGAGGCGCTGGCCTGGCTGCGCGCCGTCGCGCCGCAGGCGACGCTGCGCACCGACAGCCGCCAGGTCGGCCCGGGCGATGTCTTCATCGCCTGGCCGGGGCTGGCGCAGGACGGCCGCCGCCATGTGCCGGCGGCGCTGGCGGCCGGCGCCGCCGCCTGTCTGGTCGAGGCCGACGGCGTCGAGGCCTTCGGCTTCGGCGACGCGCGCATCGCCGCGCTGCCGGCGCTCAAGGCCCGCACCGCGCCGCTGGCCGCGGCCTGGCATGACCATCCGAGCCGCCGGCTCGCGGTGCTGGCGACCACCGGCACGAACGGCAAGACCTCGACCGCCTGGTGGATCGCGCAGGCGCTCAGCCTGGCCGGGCGGCGCTGCGGCGTCGTCGGCACGCTGGGCGTGGGCGAGCCGCCCAGCCGCGTCGCGCCCGAGGCCCGGGTGATCTCGACCGGCCTGACCACGCCCGATCCGGTCACGCTGCAGCGTGCGCTGCGCGATTTCGCCGCCCGGGGCTTCGCCGCCTGCGCGATGGAGGCCTCGTCGATCGGCGTGACCGAGCACCGCCTCGACGCGGTGCGCATCGAGGTCGCGCTGTTCACCAACTTCACGCCCGACCACCTCGACTACCACGGCAGCATGGCCGCCTACTGGCAGGCCAAGCGCGACCTGTTCGACTGGCCGGGCCTGCGCGCGGCGGTCATCAACGTCGACGACCCGCAGGGCGCGATGCTGGCCGACGAGCTGCAGGCCGAGGGCCGGCTCGAGGTCTGGACCTGCTCGACCCGGCCGACGGCGCGCCCGGCACGGCTGCAGGCGAGCGAGCTGCGCTACGACGCCGCCGGCCTGCGCCTGACGCTGGCGGAGCGGGGCGCCGACGCCTGCGGCGCGCCGGACGAGACGGCCGAGGTGCGCACCACGCTGATCGGCGACTACAACGCCGCCAACGTGGTGGGCGTGATCGGGGTGCTGCGCGCGCTGGGCCTGCCGCTGGCGGAGGTCGCGGCGCTGGCGGCCGACTTCACGCCGGTGCCCGGGCGCATGCAGCGCGTCGAGGCGCCGGCCGGCGCGGCGCGGCTGCCGCAGGTGGTCGTCGACTATGCGCACACGCCCGACGCGCTCGAGAAGGCGCTGCAGGCGCTGCGCCCGTTCGCGCAGGCGCGCGGCGGCCGGCTCTGGTGCGTCTTCGGCTGCGGCGGCAACCGCGACGCCGGCAAGCGCCCGGTCATGGGCCGCATCGCGCAGGCGCTGGCCGACGAGGTGGTCGTGACCAGCGACAATCCGCGCCACGAGGTGCCGGCGTCGATCCTGGCCGCGATCCTGGCCGGCTGCACGCCCGCGCCGTCGCTGTCCTCGATCGAGGACCGTGCCGAGGCGATCGCGACGGTCCTGGACGAGGCCGACGCGGCCGATGTCGTGCTGATCGCCGGCAAGGGCCACGAGGATTATCAGGAGACGGCCGGCGTCCGACGGCATTTTTCAGATCTGGAGGAGGCCGCCGCCGCGCTACAACGGCGCATCGCGACTGCCGACTGAACACGTCCCACGATGAGCTCCGACGATTTCCTGACCCTGGGCGAGGCGCATGCGCTGCTCGCCGCGCGCCTGCCGCAGGTGCGCCTGCAGGGCGACCCTGACCTGGCCTTCGCCCGGGTCCACACCGACACCCGCACGCTGCGCGCGGGCGACCTGTTCGTCGCGCTGCGCGGCGAGCGCTTCGACGCCAACGACTTCCTGGCGCAGGCCCGCGAGGCGGGCGCCTGCGCGGCGCTGGCCGAGCGGGGCCTGGCCGAGGCCGGTCTGCCGGGGCTGGAGGTGCCCGACGCGCTGGCGGCGCTGCAGGTGCTGGCCGAGGGCTGGCGCGCCACGCTGGACCTGCCGGTGATCGGCGTGACCGGCAGCAACGGCAAGACGACGGTCACGCAGATGATCGCGTCGATCCTGCGCGCGGCCGCGGGCGACGCGGCGCATGCCACCGCCGGCAACCTCAACAACCACATCGGCGTGCCGCTGACGGTGCTGGGCCTGCGCCGCCACCACCGGCTGGCGGTCGTCGAGCTGGGCATGAACCACCCCGGCGAGATCGCCGAGCTGGCCCGCATCGCGCAGCCCACGGTGGCGCTGGTGAACAACGCCCAGCGCGAGCACCAGGAATTCATGAAGACGGTCGAGGCGGTCGCGCGCGAGAACGGCGCGGCGATCGCCGCGCTGCCGGCCGGCGGCACCGCGGTCTTCCCCGAGGGCGACACCTACACCGCGCTGTGGCGCGGGCTGGCCGGCGCGCGCCCGGTGCGCACCTTCGCGCTGGACGATCCGGCGGCCGACCTGCGTGCCGAGGCCGCCTGGGCGGGCGACCACTGGACGGCCACGCTGCACACGCCCGCGGGCGCGGCGGCGCTGGCGCTGCAGGTGGCCGGACGCCACAACCTGCTCAACGCGCTGGCCGCGGCCGGCTGCGCGCTGGCCGCCGGCGTGCCGCTGGCGGCGGTGCGCGACGGCCTGGCGGCCTTCCGGCCGGTGCGCGGCCGCTCGGCGGTCGAGCAGCGCGCCTGGCGCGGGCGCACGATCACGCTGATCGACGACAGCTACAACGCCAACCCCGACTCGGTGCGCGCGGCCATCGACGTGCTGGCGGCGCTGCCCGGCCCGCGCTGGCTGGTGCTGGGCGACATGGGCGAGGTCGGCGACGACGGCCCGGCCTTCCATGCCGAGGTCGGCGCCCATGCCGCGGCCAGCGGCATCGAACTGTTCTGGAGCGCAGGCATACTCGCGGCCCACGCCGCGCAGGCCGCGACGTCGGCCGGCGCCGGCACCGCGGTGCGCCACGAGGCCGACGCCGCGGCGCTGGTCGTGGCGATGCGCTCGGACGCGGGTCGGGCGGCGCTGGGCGAGGTGCGCTCGGTGCTCGTCAAGGGCTCGCGCTTCATGAAGATGGAACAGGTGGTCGCGGCGATCCGCGAAGAGGGCGACCTCGGATCGGCCGCGCCAGGAGAACGACATGCTCATTAGCCTCGCACAGTGGTTGCAAGGCCTGTATCCGGACACGCTGGGCTTCCTGCGCGTGTTCCAGTACATCACCTTCCGCGCGGTGATGGCCGCGATGACCTCGCTGCTGCTCGGCCTGGCCTTCGGGCCGTGGGTCATCCGTCGGCTGACCGAGCTGAAGATCGGCCAGCCGGTGCGCGAGTACGGCGTGCAGGCGCATCTGGTCAAGAAGGGCACGCCGACGATGGGCGGCGTGCTGGTGCTGCTGTCGATCGCGGTCTCGACGCTGCTGTGGTTCGACTGGAGCAACCGCTTCGTCTGGATCGTCATGATCGTCACCTTCGGCTACGGCGCGATCGGCTGGGTCGACGACTGGCGCAAGGTGGTCCAGAAGAACCCGGAGGGCATGCCCTCGGGCGAGAAGTACCTGTGGCAGTCGCTGATCGGCCTGCTGGCGGCGCTCTACCTGGCCTTCAGCGTCTCGGAGACCTCGAACCTGCGCGTGGTCGAGCTGTTCTTCCGCTGGGTGATGTCGGGCTTCTCGAACGACCTGCCGCCGAAGGCCGACCTGATCGTGCCCTTCTTCAAGTCGGTGAGCTATCCGCTGGGCGTGTTCGGCTTCATCACGCTGACCTACCTGGTCATCGTGGGCTTCAGCAACGCGGTCAACCTGACCGACGGGCTGGACGGGCTGGCGATCATGCCGGTGGTGCTGGTGGGCGCGTCGCTGGGCCTGTTCGCCTACGCGACCGGCAACGCGGTCTATTCGAGGTACCTGTTCCTGCCGCACATTCCCGGCGCAGGCGAGCTCTCGATCTTCTGCTCGGCGATGGCCGGCGCGGGGCTGGCCTTCCTGTGGTTCAACGCGCACCCGGCGCAGGTCTTCATGGGCGACGTCGGTGCGCTGGCGCTGGGCGGCGCGCTGGGCACGATCGCGGTGATCGTGCGCCAGGAGATCGTGCTGTCGATCATGGGCGGCATCTTCGTCGTCGAGGCGCTGTCGGTCATGGTCCAGGTCGGCTGGTTCAAGTACACCAAGAAGAAGTACGGCCAGGGCCGGCGCATCCTGCTGATGGCGCCGCTGCACCACCACTTCGAGAAGAAGGGCTGGGTGGAGACGCAGGTGGTGATCCGCTTCTGGATCATCACGATGCTGCTGTGCCTGGTCGGCCTGTCGACGATGAAGCTGCGCTGAACGCGCGGGACGCGTCGAAGAGACGCACGCGCCGGAGATTCGAGGATGGATGCACTCAAGGACAAGGCCCTGCTGATCCTGGGCCTGGGCGATTCGGGCCTGGCGATGGCGCGCTGGGCGCGGCGCTGCGGCGCGGCGCGCATCGTCGTGGCCGACACCCGCGCCGCGCCGCCGCAGGCCGGTGCGCTCGAGCGTGATGTGCCCGGCGCCGAGCTGCGCTGCGGCGCGCCCGATCCGGCGCTGCTCGAGGGCGTGCATGCGGTCTTCAAGAGCCCGGGGCTGGCGCCGAACGACCCGGTGCTGCGTCCGCTGCTGGACGAGGCCGCCCGGCGCGGCCTGCCGGTCGGCGGCGAGCTCACGCTGTTCGCCTGGGCGCTGCGCGACCTGCAGCGCGCGCGCGGCTACGCGCCCAAGGTGCTGGCCATCACCGGCACCAACGGCAAGACGACGACCACCTCGCTGACCGCGCAGCTGTGCGAGCGCGCCGGCCTGCGCGTCGGCCTGGCCGGCAACATCGGTCCGACGCTGCTGGGCACGCTGGGCGAGGCGCTGGACCGCCAGGCGGCGGCTCCGGACGACGAGGCCGCAGGTCTGCCCGAGGTCTGGGTGCTGGAGCTCTCGAGCTTCCAGCTCGACGGAGTGACCGACTTCGAGCCGACCGCCGCCACCGTGCTCAACATCACCCAGGACCACCTCGACTGGCACGGCTCGATGGCCGCCTACGCCGAGGCGAAGGCGCGCATCTTCGGCCGCCGCGGCGTGCGGGTGCTCAACCGCGACGATGCGATGGTCGAGGCGATGGCGCCGGCCGAGCCGGCGGCCCGCCCGGTGCGCGGCCGCGCCGCGACGCCTGCCGAGGAGGCGCCCGCGCCGGTGGTGCGCTTCGGGCTGGACGCGCCGCGCCGCCCGGGCGACTGGGGCCTGGTGGTCGAGAACGGCATGGCCTGGCTGGCCCGGGCGCAGGCGGCCGAGGACGAGCTGCCGCGCGGCCGCCGTGGCGGTGCGGGCGCCGGTGCGGTGCCGGTGGTGCTGCAGCGGCTGATGCCGGCCGATGCGCTGCGCATCCGCGGCCGCCACAACGCCGCCAACGCGCTGGCCGCGCTCGCGCTGGCCAGCGCCGCCGGCGTGCCGCTGGCGCCGATGCTGCACGGCTTGCGCGAGTACCGCGGCGAGCCGCACCGGGTCGAGTTCATCCGCACGATCGACGGCATCGACGCCTACGACGACAGCAAGGGCACCAATGTCGGCGCCACCGTCGCGGCGCTGACCGGTCTCGGGGCCGATCGGCTGCCCGGACGGCTGGCGCTGGTCCTGGGCGGCGACGGCAAGGGCCAGGACTTCGGGCCGCTGGCCGCGCCGGTGGCCGCGCACGCGCGCTCGGTGGCGCTGATCGGCCGCGATGCCGGCGCGATCGCCGCCGTACTCGCCGACGTGGCGCTGCCGGTCGAGCGCTTCGACACGCTGGAGGCGGCGGTGCGCTGGAGCTTCGCGCAGGCCCGTTCGGGCGATGCGGTGCTGCTGAGCCCGGCCTGCGCCAGCCTCGACATGTTCCGCAACTATGCCCACCGCGCCGAGGTCTTCGTCGCCGAGGTCGAGGCGATCGCGCAGGAGCGCGGGGAGTTCGGGGCATGAGCGCCAACCTCGGGGGAAGCCCGGGCGGCTTCTGGAGCCGCCTGACGCGCCGCGGCGACGCGGCCGACGTGCCGGTGCGCAGCTGGACCGGTCTGTCGTCGGGCACGCCGCCGCGCTGGGTCGGCTTCGACGAGATGCTGGCCTGGGTCATCGCCGGGCTGATCGCGCTCGGGCTGGTGATGGTCTACTCGGCCTCGATCCAGCTGCCCGACAGCCCGAAGTACAGCAACTACGCCGCGACCCACTTCATGTCGCGCCATGTGCTGTCGATCGCGCTGGCGGTCATCGCCGCCTGCGTGACGCTGGCGATCCCGATGCGGACCTGGGAGCGCTGGGCGCCGTGGCTGTTCGTCGCGGCGCTGCTGCTGCTGATCCTGGTGCTGATCCCGGGCATCGGCAAGGTGGTCAACCGCTCGCGGCGCTGGATTCCGCTGGGCGTCATGAACTTCCAGCCCAGCGAGCTGGTCAAGCTGGCGATGGCGATGTACGCCGCCAGCTACATGATGCGCAAGATGGACGTGAAGGAGAGCTTCACCCGCGCGGTGCTGCCGATGGCCATCGCGCTGGGCGTGGTGGGCCTGCTGCTGCTGGCCGAGCCGGACATGGGCGCCTTCATGGTGGTGGCCATCATCTCGATGGGCATCCTGTTCCTGGGCGGCGTCAACGGCCGGGTGTTCGCGATCATGATCGGCGTGCTGGTCTCGGCCCTGGTGCTGGTGATCACCATCTCGCCGGAAAAGCGCGGGCGCATCTTCGCCTTCCTCGATCCCTGGTCGAAGGACAATGCCGACGGCAAGGCCTACCAGCTCACGCACTCGCTGATCGCCTTCGGCCGCGGCGAGTACTTCGGCCAGGGCCTGGGCCAGTCGCTCGAGAAGCTGCACTACCTGCCCGAGGCGCACACCGACTTCCTGCTCGCCATCATCGGCGAGGAGCTCGGCCTGGCCGGCGTGCTGGTCGTCATCGTCGCCTTCTTCTGGATGGTGCGGCGCATCTTCGTGATCGGCCGCCAGGCGGTGGCGCTCGACCGGGTGTTCTCGGGCCTGACCGCCCAGGGCATCGGCCTGTGGATGGGCGGACAGGCCTTCATCAACATGGGCGTCAACCTGGGCGTGCTGCCCACCAAGGGCCTGACGCTGCCGCTGCTGAGCTATGGCGGCTCGGCGATCATCCTGACCTGCGTGGCCCTGGCGGTGGTGCTGCGCATCGACATGGAAAACCGCCAGATCCTCAGAGGAGGCCGCCCATGAGCGCGTCGGAACAGCGTCATCTGGTCATCATGGCCGCCGGCACCGGCGGTCACATCATGCCGGGCCTGGCGGTGGCGCGCGAGATGCTGCGCCGCGGCTGGACCGTCAGCTGGCTGGGCACCCCGAAGGGCATGGAGAACCGCCTGGTGCCGCCGACGGGCATCCCGATGGACACCATCGGCTTCGCCGGCCTGCGCGGCAAGGGCGCGCTCGGGCTGCTGCGCGGCGGGCTGCAGCTCGCGCGCGCGCTGGCGCAGTGCCTCGGCATCCTGCGCCGGCGCTCGACGACGGCGGTGCTGGGCATGGGCGGCTATGTCTGCTTTCCCGGCGGGCTGATCGCGCGGCTGCTGGGGCGCCCGCTGATGCTGGTCAACGCGGACGCGGGCCTGCTGCTGTCGAACCGCTCGCTGCTGCGCTTCGCCGACCGGGTCGCCTTCGGCTTCGACGGCGAGGCCGCGCGCGGCGTGGCCCAGGGCATCGTCACCGGCAACCCGGTGCGCGCCGAGATCGAGGCGATCGCGCCGCCCGAGCAGCGCTTTGCCGGCCGCACCGGCCCGTTGCGGGTGCTGGTGGTCGGCGGCAGCCTGGGCGCGCAGGTGCTCAACGAGACGCTGCCGCGCGCGCTGGCGCGGCTGCGCCCGGCCGAGCGCCCGGTCGTCACCCACCAGACCGGCACCGCCCACCTCGAGACGGTGCGCGCGGCCTATGCGCAGGCCGGGCTGGAGCCCTCGGCGACGGCCGGCCTGGAGGTCGTGCCCTTCATCGAGGACATGCCGCGGCGCCTGGCCGAGTGCGACCTGATCGTCTGCCGCGCCGGCGCGGTGACGGTCAGCGAGCTGTGCGCCGCCGGCGTGCCCAGCGTGCTGGTGCCGCTGATCGTCAGCACCACCGCGCACCAGCGCGACAATGCGATCTGGATGGACCGGCAGAAGGCGGCGGTCCACCTGCCGCAGGCCGAGCTGTCGCCCGAGACGCTGGCCGACCTGCTGCGCCGGCTCGACCGCACCCGGCTGCTGCAGATGGCGCAGCGCGCGCGCACGCTGGCGCAGCCGCGTGCGGCCCAGCGTGTCGCCGACGAGATCGAGCACCTCACGAATCCCCTGATGACGACCCTCAAGCAAGCATGAAGCACGCCGTCAAGCACATCCACTTCGTCGGTGTCGGCGGCGCCGGCATGAGCGGCATCGCCGAGATCCTGCACAACCTCGGCTACGCCGTCTCCGGCTCCGACCAGGCCGACGGCGCGGTGACGCGCCGGCTGGCCGAGCTGGGCATCCGCATCCACATCGGCCACGACGCCGCGCACATCGAGGGCGCGCAGGCGGTGGTCACCTCCACCGCGGTGAAGGGCGACAACCCCGAGGTGATCGCCGCGCGCTCGCGCCGCATCCCGGTGGTGCCGCGCGCGGTGATGCTGGCCGAGCTGATGCGCCTGAAGAAGGGCATCGCCATCGCCGGCACGCACGGCAAGACGACCACCACCTCGCTGGTGACCAGCGTGCTGGCCGAGGCCGGCGTCGATCCCACCTTCGTCATCGGCGGCAAGCTCAACTCGGCCGGCGCCAACTCGGCGCTGGGCTCGGGCGAGTACATCGTCGTCGAGGCCGACGAGTCCGACGCCTCCTTCCTGAACCTGCTGCCGGTGCTGTCGGTCGTCACCAACATCGACGCCGACCACATGGACACCTACGGGCACGACTTCGCGCGCCTGAAGCAGGCCTTCGTCGACTTCCTGCACAAGATGCCGTTCTACGGCTCGGCGGTGCTGTGCACCGACGACCCCGGCGTGCGCTCGATCCTGCCGATGATCTCGCGCCCGGTCATCAGCTACGGCCTGGGCGAGGACGTGCAGGTGCGCGCGGTCGACGTGCAGGCGCTGCCCGGCGGCCAGATGCGCTTCACCTGCCAGCGCCGCAACGGCGTGACGCTGCCCGACCTGCAGATCACGCTGAACCTGCCCGGCGAGCACAACGTGCGCAACGCGCTGGCGGCCATCGCCATCGCCACCGAGCTGGAGCTGCCGGATGCACCGATCGTCGCCGCGCTGGCGAAGTTCGGCGGCGTGGGCCGGCGCTTCCAGCGCTGGGGCGACCACCCGGCGCGCGACGGCGGCCAGTTCACGCTGATCGACGACTACGGCCACCACCCGGTCGAGATGGCCGCGGTGATCGCCGCCGCGCGCGGGGCCTTTCCCGGCCAGCGCCTGGTGCTGGTCTTCCAGCCGCACCGCTACACCCGCACCCGCGACTGCTTCGAGGACTTCGTCAAGGTGCTGGGCACTGCCGACGCGGTGCTGCTGACCGAGGTCTACGCCGCCGGCGAGGCGCCGATCGTCGCCGCCGACGGCCGTGCGATGACCCGCGCGCTGCGCGTGGCCGGCCGGGTCGATCCGGTCTTCGTCGACGACATCGCCGAACTGCCGCAGACCCTGCTGGAGCAGGTGCGCGGCGGCGACGTCGTCATCGCGATGGGCGCGGGCTCCATCGGCGGCGTGCCTGCCAAGGTGATCGAGCTGCTGAACGACCTGCAGAAGGAGCGTGCGTGATGAGTGCCCCGAGTCCCCAGGAACCGGTCGTGAACGTCGATGCCCGCGCGCTGGGCAAGGTGGCGGTGCTGATGGGCGGCACCTCCGCCGAGCGCGAGATCTCGCTGATGAGCGGCTCGGGCGTGCTGGCGGCGCTGCGCTCGCGCGGCGTCGACGCGCATGCCTTCGATCCGGCGGAGCGCGACCTGCACGAGCTGCGCGAGCAGGGCTTCGAGCGTGCCTTCATCGCGCTGCACGGCCGCCATGGCGAGGACGGCTGCGTGCAGGGCGCGCTCGAGATGATGGGCATTCCCTACACCGGCTCCGGCGTGATGGCCTCGGCGATCGCGATGGACAAGGTGATGACCAAGCGCGTCTGGATCGCCGAGGGGCTGCCGACGCCGGCGCATGTGCGCCTGGCGCCCGAGGAGCAGTCGCCCGAGGCCGTCGCCGCGCTGCCGGCCCGCCTGGGCCTGCCGCTGATCGTCAAGCCGCCGCGCGAGGGCTCGTCGATCGGCGTGACCAAGGTCCTCGAGGCGGCGCGGGTCGCCGCGGCGGTCGAGGAGTCGCTGCGCCACGATCCGGACGTGCTGGCCGAGGCCTTCATCGCCGGCGACGAGATCACCTGCCCGGTGCTGGGCGAGGGCGAGAGCGCGCATGCGCTGCCGGTCATCCGCATCGTGCCGCCCGAGGCCGGCTACGACTACCAGAACAAGTACTTCACCGACGAGGTGCGCTACCTCTGCCCGAGCGGCCTGCCCGAGCACGAGGAGCGCGAGATCCAGCGCATCGTCGTGGCCGCCTACAAGGCGCTGGGCTGCCGCGGCTGGGGCCGCGCCGACCTGATGATCCGCGCCAGCGATCGCCAGGCCTTCCTGCTCGAGATGAACACCTCGCCCGGCATGACCGGCCACTCGCTGGTGCCGATGTCGGCCCGCGCGGCCGGCGTCAGCTACGAGGACCTGTGCCTGCGGCTGCTGGCGGCGGCCCGGCTCGACGCCGCGCCGGCCGCGCGCGGCTGATGCGCCCTCGGAGAAGTCGATGAGGATGCAGGGCCCCGCCGCCACCCCGATGCCGCCGCAGTCCGGCACGCCGCCGCTGCCGGTCGACGTGCAGCTGATGCGCTCGGGCGCGACGCTGCTGATCTGGGTGCTGGTGCTGGCGGTGCTGGTCGCGGCCGGCAACTGGCTGGTGCATTCGCCGTGGTTCGCGCTGCGTCAGATCCACGTCGAGGGCGAGGTCGAGCACAACACCGCCGACTCGATCAGCCGCCACGCGATGCCGCGCCTGAAAGGCAGCTACCTGACGATGGACCTGCGCGAGGCCCGCCAGGCCTTCGAGTCGGTGCCGTGGGTGCGCCGCGCCGAGGTCCGGCGCGTCTGGCCGCATGACCTGGTCGTGCGGCTCGAGGAACATCGCCCGGTCGCCTTCTGGGAGCGCGGCGACGCCGAGGACGACCTGCTGGTCAACAGCTTCGGCGAGGTCTTCGAGGTCAACCTCGGCGACGTCGAGGACGAGACGATGCCGACGCTGCGCGGCCCGCGCGACACCTCGGCCCAGGTGCTGGCGATGTGGAAGCGGCTGGTGCCGGTGTTCGCGCCGATGCGCTCGCGCATCGAGCGGCTGGCGCTGTCGGACCGCGGTTCGTGGAAGCTGCAGCTCGACCGCGGCACGGTCGTCGAGCTCGGCCGCGGCGACCAGGACGAGATCGTCGCGCGCGCCCAACGCTTCGTCACCAGCGTCGGGCAGATCACCGCCCGCTTCGAGAACCGCGCCATCGAGTACGCCGACCTGCGCCACAGTGACGGCTATGCGCTGAAGCTGGCGGGCATGGGCACGTCGCCGCAGCCGGTGCGGCCGGGCAAGGGCCACTGAGCCCGACGTCGCCGCGAGGAAACACACGAATGGCCAAGGAATACAACGATCTCGTCGTCGGTCTCGACGTCGGCACCGCCAAGGTGATGGCGGTGGTGGCCGAGGTGCTGCCCGATGGCGAGCTGCGCCTGGCCGGCCTGGGCGTGGCGCCGTCGCTCGGACTCAAGCGCGGCGTCGTCGTCAACATCGACGCGACCATGCACTCGATCCAGCAGGCGCTGAAGGAGGCCGAGATGATGGCCGACTGCAAGATCACCCGGGTCTACACCGGCATCTCCGGCAGTCATGTGCGCGGGCGCAACTCCACCGGCATGGTCATCGTGCGCGACAGCGAGGTCACGCCGATCGATGTCGCGCGCGTCGTCGACACCGCCAAGGCCATCAACATTCCCAACGACCAGCGCCTGCTGCTGGTCGAGCCGCAGGAGTTCGTCATCGACGGCCAGGAGGTGCGCGAGCCGATCGGCATGAGCGGCGCGCGGCTCGAGGTGCGCGTGCACATCGTCACCGGCTCGCACAGCGCGGCGGAGAACCTGGTCAAGTGCGTGCGCCGCTGCGGCCTCGAGGTCGAGCAGCTGGTGCTGAACCCGAGCGCGTCGAGCCAGTCGGTGCTCACGCCGGACGAGAAGTCGCTGGGCGTGGCGCTGGTCGACATCGGTGCCGGGACCACCGACGTGGCGATATTCACGGACGGCGCCATCCGTCATACTGCGGTGATCCCGATCGCCGGGGATCTGATCACCAGCGACATCGCGATGGCGCTGCGCACGCCGACCAAGGACGCCGAGGAGATCAAGATCGAGTACGGCGTGGCCAAGCAGCTGCTGGCCGATCCGTCCGAGCAGCTCGAGGTGCCGGGCCTGGGCGACCGGGTACCGCGGGTGCTGAGCCGCCAGGCGCTGGCCGGCGTCATCGAGCCGCGCGTGGAGGAGATATTCACGCTTGTCCAGCAGGTGATCAGGGAAAGTGGCTACGAGGAACTTCTCTCTTCGGGCATTGTCCTGACCGGTGGATCGGCTGTGATGCCGGGTATGGTCGAGCTGGCCGAGGACATCTTCCTCAAGCCGGTGAGAAAGGGCATTCCGACCTATGGCGGGGCGCTCTACGACATGGTGGCAAGCCCTCGTTCAGCGACGGCGATGGGTCTGCTGGAAGAGGCGAGGCTGGCCCGCATGCGCGGTGCGAGGTCGGCCCAGCCCGGCGTGGCGGCCCCTGGACTGGCCCAGGGGCTGTTCGGTCGGGCGAGGGATTGGTTCCTGAAAAGTTTCTGATGTAATTCAGACACAGACGCAAGGAGAGCGGCATGGGTATCGAGATGATCGAAGAGTTCAATCAGGGCACGCAGATCAAGGTGATCGGCGTGGGTGGTGGCGGCGGCAACGCGGTCGACCACATGATCAATCAGGGTGTGCAGGGCGTGGAGTTCATCTGCGCCAACACCGACGCGCAGGCGCTGAACCGCTCCAAGGCGCACACGCTGCTGCAGCTCGGCCACACCGGCCTGGGCGCGGGCTCGCGTCCGGAGGCCGGCAAGGCCTCGGCCGAGGAAGCGGTCGACCGCATCAAGGCCGCGCTGGAAGGCGCCCACATGGTCTTCATCACCGCCGGCATGGGCGGTGGCACCGGCACCGGCGCGGCACCGGTCATCGCCCGCCTGGCCAAGGACATGGGCATCCTGACCGTCGGCGTGGTCACCAAGCCCTTCGAGTTCGAGGGGCCGCGTCGCATGAAGCAGGCCGACAGCGGTCTCAACGAGCTCGAGGCCAATGTCGACTCGCTGATCGTCGTGCTCAACGAGAAGCTGCTCGAGGTCCTCGGCGACGACATCACCCAGGAAGAGGCCTTCGCCCAGGCCAACGACGTGCTGCGCAACGCCGTCGGCGGCATCAGCGACATCATCCACATTCCCGGCCTGGTCAACGTCGACTTCGAGGACGTCAAGACCGTCATGAGTGAACCGGGCAAGGCCATGATGGGCACCGCGACCGCCAGCGGTCCGGACCGCGCCACCAAGGCCGCCGAGGCGGCCGTCGCCTCGCCGCTGCTGGAAGGCGTGGACCTGTCGGGCGCGCGCGGCGTGCTCGTGCTGATCGCCGCCGGCAAGCAGACCTTCAAGCTGTCGGAAAGCCGCAACGCGATGACCACCATCCGCCGCTATGCCGCGGAAGAGGCGCATGTCATCTACGGCACCGCGTACGACGAGAGCCTGGGCGACGCGCTGCGCGTGACCGTCATCGCCACCGGCCTGTCGTCGGGCACGAAGGTGCAGCCGGTCGCGCCGCAGCAGCGTGTCGTGCAGGTGGTGTCTCAGGTCGGCGGCGCCCAGCGCACCGGCACCGACAACATCCCGGTGCTGACGCATCCGCTGGTCGACTCGCACCGCGGTGGCGTGCAGACCGGATCGCCCGCGCCCAGCGTCTGGCGTCCGAACCGCACGCAGGCCGCCGCCAAGGTCGACGCGCTGGCCTCCAACGGCATGGACGAGATCGAGATCCCGGCCTTCCTGCGCAAGCAGGCCGACTGATCCGGCGTCTCTCCCGCTCTTCCTTCCGCTCTCTCTCATCGCCCGTTTGCCCGGTGTCCTCGCGGACACCGGGCCTTGTCGCTTGTGCAAGGTCCGAGTGACATCGGCTGCCTAGAATCCCGGTCATGCTGCCCCAACGCACCCTCAAGTCGCTGACCCGAGCCGTCGGTGTCGGTCTTCACAGCGGCCAGAAGGTCGAGCTGGTGCTGCGTCCCGCCGCGCCCGACACCGGGCTGGTCTTTCACCGCATCGACCTGCCGACGCCGGTCGACATCCCGGTCACGCCGCAGTCGGTCTGCGACACCCGCATGGCGACGACGATCTCGCCGGGCGGCGATCCCGGCGCGCCGAAGGTCCAGACCATCGAGCACCTGCTGTCGGCGGTCGCCGGGCTGGGCATCGACAACCTGCACATCGACATCACCGCCGACGAGGTGCCCATCCTCGACGGCTCCTCGGCCAGCTTCGTCTTCCTGCTGCAGAGCGCCGGCATCGAGCTGCAGAACGCGCCGCGGCGCTTCATCCGCGTGCGCAAGCCGGTGGAGATCCGCGAGGGCGAGGGCCGCACGCTGAAATGGGCGCGGCTGGCGCCCTACCACGGCTACCGGCTCGGCTTCGAGATCGAGTTCGGCCATCCGGCGGTGGACGCCACCGGCCAGCGCGTCGTCTTCGACTTCGCCAGCGGCCGCTACAAGCAGGACATCGCGCGGGCGCGCACCTTCGGCTTCACGAAGGACGTCGAGATGATGCGCTCGCGCGGCCTGAGCCTGGGCGGCAGCATGGACAACGCCATCGTCGTCGACGACTACCGCGTGCTCAATGCCGACGGCCTGCGCTACGACGACGAGTTCGTCAAGCACAAGATCCTCGACGCCATCGGCGACCTGCATGTCTGCGGCCACCCGCTGCTGGCCGACTACACCGCCTACAAGAGCGGCCATGCGCTCAACAACCGCCTGCTGCGCGCGCTCCTGGCCGACGAGTCGGCCTGGGAGATCGTGACCTTCCAGGACGAGCGTCTGGCCCCGCGCGGCCTGGCCGAGCTGGCTCCGGCCTGGTGAACCGTTTCCATGGCGCAGCGCCGGCCCCGGGCCGGCCGGGCGTCCATCGGTGAGCTAGATCACGCCGGAGCGCGCTGCGGCGTGCCGGGCGGCGCGCCGGCGCTCAATTTCCGCAGATCCGCTCCGATCTCCCCGGCGGGATGCTCCGGGGGGAGCCTCCTGCCGTTTCCGGGCTGCTCAGCCCGTCGAGCCCCGACCGGGGGCAGGGAGGTACGACACATGAGCACTGGCGCATCCGGGGGCCTTCGAGCCGCCTCGCACACGCTCTACATCACCGCCGGTTCCGGCAACAGCTACAAGCCGGTCCAGGTGCTGGCCCAGCGCGGCGCAGGAGTGCCTGCGGTGCACTGCCATCTGCAGCCGGTCGACGTGCTCGGCGGCGAGACGCGCCGGCCGGGCTTCCTGGCCCTCAATCCGCGCGGCCAGGTGCCTTTCCTGGTGACCGACCGCGGCGAGCGCCTGGGCGAGTCGAACGCGATCGCCTGGTATCTGGCCGAGGGCAGCGCGCTGATCCCGGACTCGCCGCTGCACCGGGCGCAGGCCATCCAGTGGATGATCTTCGAACAGACCGCGCTGGAGCCGAACATCTCGCCGGCGCGCTTCTTCTCGGCCATCGTGCCGGAGCTGCGCGAGGCCAACGCGGCGCGCTTTCCCGGCTGGCTGGACGCCGGCCATGCCGGGCTGGCGCTGCTGGACGCGCATCTGGCGGATCGCGAGTTCCTGTGCGACAGCGGCTACGGCATCGCCGACATCGCGGTCTTCGGCTACACGCACCTGGCCCGCGAGGGCGGCTTCGATCTCGACCGCCATCCGGCCGTGCTGCGCTGGATCGAGCGGGTGCGCGCGCAGCCCGGCCACCGTCCGGTGGCCGATCTGCTGCAGCCGCTGGCCTGAGCGGGGAGCGCGCCGATGCAGGCCCTGACCCTCGAGCCCGCGCTGGTCGACGCCGCGGCCCTGCTCGACCGGCTCGATCATCCGGTGTGGATCTTCGACATCGACCGTGGCCGGGTGCACTGGGCCAATGCCGAGGCGGTGCGGATGTGGCAGGCCGGCAGCCTCGAGGACCTGCGCGCCCGCGACATGGGCCGGACCATGTCGGTGGCGGTGTCGCGGCGGCTGCGCCAGTACCAGGCCGACTTCCAGTCCGGCGAGCGCTTCGGCGAGCAGTGGACGCTGTATCCGGCCGGCGTGCCGGTCACGCTGTGGGTCGACTTCAGCGGCTGGCGGCTCGACGACGGCCGCATGGCGATGCTGTGCGACGCCCGGCGCGCCGAAACCTCGGCCGCGTCGCCGGACTCGCTGCGCAGCGTCGACGCGCTGCTGCACACCGAGGTGATGACGACGCTGTACAGCCGCGCCGGCCGCGCGCTCTACCGCAATCCGGCTTCGCGCTCCAGCGTGGCGGAGGGGGCGGAGCGGCTGTCATCCCGGCTGATCGACCGAGAGGACCTGCGCGATCTGGTCACCGCGCTGCAGGCCGGCGGCGAGGGCAAGATCATCACCCGCGTGCGCACGGCGGCCGGCGAGCGCTGGCACGACCTGTCGGCGCGCCTGTGCAGCGATCCGGTGACCGGCCGGCGTGCGCTGCTGGTCACCGAGATCGACATCAGCGGCCTGAAGCAGGCGCAGGCCCAGGCGCAGTACCTGGCCGACCATGACCAGCTCACCGGCCTGCCCAACCGCAACCAGGTCATCAAGGACTTCTCGCAGACGCTGCGCGCCTGCCGGCTGCGCGGCGACGAGGCGGCGCTGGTCTTCGTCGACCTCGATCATTTCAAGCGCGTCAACGACTCGCTCGGCCATGCGGTCGGCGACGAGCTGCTGGTGCAGCTGGCGCGGCGGCTGCAGGATGCGCTGGCGCCGGGCGAGCGCGTCGCGCGGCTCGGCGGCGACGAGTTCCTGCTGCTGCTGCCGCATCGCGAGGCCTCGGCGCAGGTGGTGCGCCGCGCCGAGGAGCTGGTGGCGCTGATCTCGCGGCCGGTGGTGCTGCCGCAGACCGAGCTGCGCGTCACGCCCTCGATCGGCATCAGCGTCTTCCCGCAGGACGGCGAGGACATCGACACGCTGATGCGCCACGCCGACCTGGCGATGTACGGCGCCAAGGCGGCCGGACGCGGCAACGCGATGCGCTTCCGTCCCGAGATGACCGCCTCGGCGCAGTCGCGCCTGGAGCTCGAGGTCGAGCTGCGCCGGGCGCTGGCGCAGGGGCACATCGGCGTGCACTACCAGCCGCGCGTCGATGTGGACAGCGGCCTCATCGTCGGCGCCGAGGCGCTGGTGCGCTGGCGCCATCCCGAGCGCGGCATGATTCCTCCGGATGTCTTCATCTCGGTCTGCGAGGACTGCGGCCTGATCTGCGAGCTGGGCGCGCTGGTGCTGGAGAAGGCCTGCGCGCAGCAGGTGGCCTGGGCGGCGGCCGGGCGCAAGCTGACCGTGTCGGTCAACCTGTCGCCGCGCCAGTTCTTCCACGCCGGCCTGATCGACGAGATCGACGAGATCCTGACGCGAACCGGCTGCGATCCGCGCCGCATCGAGCTGGAGATCACCGAATCGGTGCTGCTCGGCCATGACGACCGCACGGTGGCGGCGCTGGAGGCGCTCGGCCGGATGGGCCTGCGCATCGCCATCGACGACTTCGGCACCGGCTACTCCAACCTGGCCTACCTGCACCGCTACCCGGTCGACACGCTGAAGATCGACCGCTCCTTCATCCGCGCGCTCTCCGAGCGCCCGGCGATCACCGAGATGATCGTCACGATGTGCCGCATGCTCGGGGTGACGATGGTGGCCGAGGGCGTCGAGCTGGCCGGGCAGCTCGACTGGCTGCGCGGCCACGGCGTGCACGAGTATCAGGGCTGGCTGTTCGGGCCGGCGGTGGCGCCGGACGACTTCGACAAGCGCTGGCCGATCCCCGGCCTCACAGCTGCGTGCGCAGCGCCCACAGCTCCGGGAACAGCTCCGTGTCCAGCATCCGGCGCAGATAGCTGACGCCGCCGGTGCCGCCGGTGCCGCGCTTGAAGCCGATGACCCGCTCCACCGTGGTCAGGTGGCGGAAGCGCCAGAGCCGGAAGGCGTCCTCCAGGTCGGTCAGCTCCTCGCCGAGCTGATAGAGATCCCAGTGGCGCTGGGGATCGCGGTAGACGGCGAGCCAGGCCTGCTCGACCTCGGCGTCGGGCGTGTAGGGCCGGGTCCAGTCGCGCTCCAGATGGCTGGCCGGCACCGCGATGCCGCGCCGCGCCAGCAGGCGCAGCGCCTCGTCGTACAGGCCGGGCGCCCGCCAGGCCGCCTCCACCGTGGCCAGCAGGTCCGGCCGGTGCGCATGCGGCTGCAGCATCGCGGCGTTCTTGTTGCCCAGGCTGAACTCGATGCAGCGGTACTGCCAGCTCTGGAAGCCGCTCGAATGGCCCAGATAGGGCCGGATCGCCGAATACTCGGGCGGCGTCATCGTGGCCAGCACGTCCCAGGCATGCACCAGCTGCTCCATGATCTTCGAGACCCGCGCCAGCATCTTGAAGGCCGGCTGCAGCTGGTCCCGGGCGACCGCGTCCACCGCGGCGCCCAGCTCGTGCAGCATCAGCTTCATCCACAGCTCGGATGTCTGGTGCTGCACGATGAAGAGCAGCTCGTTGTGGTCGGGCGAGAGCGGCTTCTGCGCGTTCAGGATCCGGTCGAGCTGCAGATAGTCGCCGTAGCTCATGTCGCCCGAGAAGTCGAGCTGCGCGCCCTCGTCGCGCACGATGTGCTCGCCGCGCGGGGCGGCGTGGGGGCAGGTCATGGTCAGGTCACCGCGGACTTGCGGGCGAAGCGCTCCTCGCGCCACTCGCCGCGGGCCAGCACCTCGGCCAGCGCCTCGACCGCGTCGAAGACATCCTGGAAGCGGGTGTAGAGCGGCGTGAAGCCGAAGCGCAGCAGATGCGGCTCGGCGGCGCTGCCGTCGCCGGCGCGGTAGTCGCCGATCACGCCGCGCGCGATCAGCGCCTGCATCACCGCATAGCCGTCGACCGAGCCGTCGGCCGGCACGCCCAGCGAGACCTGGCTGCCGCGCCGTGCCGCGTCCAGCGGCGTGTGGATCGTCAGGCCGCTGCCGGCCAGATGCCGGCGCACCAGGGCGATGAACAGCTCGGACAGCGCCACCGACTTGGCGCGCAGCGCCGCCATGCCGCCCAGCGGCTCGGCCGCCAGCACGGTGTCGACGCCGCATTCGAGCGCCGACATGCCGATGACCTGCGGCGTTCCGCACAGATAGCGCCCGATGCCCGGCGCCGGCCGGTAGCCCGGCTCGAAGACGAAGGGCGCGGCATGGCCCATCCAGCCCGACAGCGGCTGCCAGAAGCGCTCGGCATGGCGCGGATGCGCCCAGCAGAAGGCCGGCGCGCCGGGGCCGCCGTTCAGGTACTTGTAGCCGCAGCCCACCGCGAAGTCGGCGTCGGCACCGTTCAGGTCCACCGGCACCGCGCCGGCCGAGTGCGCCAGGTCCCACAGCATCAGCGCGCCGGCGCCATGGGCCAGCGCGGTGACGGCCGCCATGTCGGCCATGCGGCCGCTGCGGTAGTTCACCTGCGTGAGCATCAGCACCGCCACATCGGCGCCGGCCCCTGGCGCCAGCCGGGCCGGGATCGCGTCGATGTCGAGCAGCTCCAGCGTCATGCCGTGCTGCGCGGCCACCGACTCGGCGATGTAGAGGTCGGTCGGGAAGTTGCTGCGCTCCGAGACGATCACCCGGCGTGCCGCATCGTCGGCCTGCGCGATGCGGGCGGCCGCGCTCAGCACCTTGAAGAGATTGACCGAGGTGGAGTCGGCCACCACCAGCTCGCCCGGCGCCGCGCCGACCAGCCGGCCGATCTTGTCGCCGACGCGGCGCGGCAGGTCGATCCAGCCGGCGCTGTTCCAGCTGCGGATCAGGCCCTGGCCCCATTCCCGGGTCACCACGTCGTGCACGCGCGCGGCGGTGGCGCGCGGCAGCACGCCCAGCGAATTGCCGTCGAGGTAGTTCACGCCCGGCGGCAGGTCGAACTGCTCGCGCAGCGTGGCCAGCGGGTCGGCGGCATCCCGGGCGGCGCAGGCGGCGCGGCC
Source organism: Sphaerotilus uruguayifluvii (assembly GCF_013294065.1). Lineage (GTDB taxonomy): Bacteria > Pseudomonadota > Gammaproteobacteria > Burkholderiales > Burkholderiaceae_C > Sphaerotilus > Sphaerotilus uruguayifluvii. The sequence continues at coordinate 91,894 of NZ_JABSNM010000015.1, read as the reverse complement.
CAGGTCCTGGGGATCGAGAGCGGTCATGGATCGGATCTCCACGGAATCGGGTTCAGAGGGTTCGCAGCACCGCGCGCACTGGCGAGGCGCAGGCGCCGGCCAGCTTCAGCGGCAGCGCGATCAGCTCGTAGTCGCCGGCCGGCACCGCATCGAGCACCAGGTTCTCCAGAACGCGCAGCTCGCGCTGGTGCAGCACCTGGTGCGCGTCGAGCGTCTTGCTGTCGCCGGGATCGACGCTGGGCGTGTCGATGCCGACCAGCCGCACGCCCTGATCGGCCAGCCAGGCCAGGGTCTCGGGCGCGCAGGCGCTGAAGTCCGGGTTCCATGCGGTGTCGGCGCGCTCGCAGGTGCGCAGCAGCACGCGCGGCGGCAGGTCCTGCGCGGCATGGCGCAGATGCTCGACGCGCACCAGCGGCCCGCAGCCGATCACATGGATCACCCGGCACGGGCCGAGGTAGGCGTGCAGGTCCACCGCGTCGATCGAGGCGGCGCCGTCGGCGTAGTGCAGCGGCGCATCCGCATGCGCGCCCACATGCGGCGACATCGTCACCGCGCTCAGGTTGACCGGGCAGTCGGGGCCCAGCCGCGCGGTCCAGCGCAGCGCGTAGGGCTCGTCACCGGGAAAGATCGGCGCCGCCGCGCTGACCAGCGGCGAGATGTCGTGCAGGGTGGGCGGGTTCATGGCGGCGGCACGTTAAGGGCGTTCCGCGGGCCGTGGTGTCGGTTGTTTGCAACGGGGAGGGGAAATACGGGGTGGCGGGCATCGCCGCGCGCCCGCGCGTCAGTAGCTCCGCCCGCCCCGGTACAGTGCGTGCTGCCGGCGTGCCAGCGGTGTGGCCTGGGCCAGCGCCGCGAAGCTGCGGCTGGCGTGGGCGTGGGTAATGGCGAGGCCCAGCGCGTCGGCGGCGTCCTTGCCGGGCTGGCCTGGCAGCTTGAGCAGGTGCTGCACCATCGCCTGGATCTGCGCCTTGGCGGCGCCGCCGTGGCCGGTGACGGCCTGCTTCATCTGCACTGCGGTGTATTCGCCCACCGGCAGCGGCGGGCTGCCCGCCACCAGCGCGGCCAGCGCCGCACCGCGCGCCTGCCCGAGCAGCAGCGTGCTCTGCGGGTTGACGTTGACGAAGACGATCTCGAGCGCGGCCGCGTCGGGCTGGTAGGTCGAGACGACCTCGCGCACGCCGTCGAAGATCAGCCGGATGCGCGCGGGCAGGTCGCCGCGCGGCGCCTCGGCGGTGCGGATGGTGCCGCTGGCGACATAGCTCAGCTGCGGCCCGTCGACGTCGATCAGGCCGAAGCCGGTGATCTGCAGGCCGGGGTCGATGCCGAGGATGCGCATGGCGGCGGCCGTGTCCGGACTCAGCCCGCGACGTGGCGGGTGTAGGTGCGGAAGACGGTGTCGTGCACCCAGCCGAGCGACTCGTACAGGCGCTGGGCGGCGTGGTTGTCGTGCGCGGTGGTCAGGTCCATGCGCTTGCGGCCGTCCTGGCGCGCCCGGGCCTCGGCCGCGCGCAGCAGCGCCGCGCCCAGCCCGCCGCGGCGTGCCTCGGGCGCGACGAACAGGTCGTAGAGCACGAAGATCGGCGCCGCCTCGACCGAGCAGAACGTCGGGTAGAGCTGGCAGAAGCCGACCGGCTCGGCCGGGCCGGCCGGCGGCACGCGCTCGGCCAGCAGGATGACCGATTCGCCCGCCTGCATGCGCGCCTGGATGAACGCGGTGGCGCGCGCCCGGTCGGGCGCCTGCGCGTAGAACTGGCGGTAGGCGTCGAAGAGCGCGGCGACCGCGTCGAGATCGGCCAGTCCGGCCGGGCGGATCGTGATCGGGGCGCTCATGGACGGGCTCGCCGGGCTCAGTGGCGGAAGTGGCGGGTGCCGGTGAAGACCATCGCGATGCCGCGCTCGTTCGCGGCGTCGATGACTTCCTGGTCGCGCATCGAGCCGCCCGGATGGATCACGCAGGTGGCGCCGGCGTCGACGACCACGTCCAGACCGTCACGGAACGGGAAGAAGGCGTCGCTGGCTACGGCCGTGCCGTCCAGGCTCAGGCCGGCCGCCTTCGCCTTGATCGAGGCGATGCGGGCCGAGTCCAGCCGGCTCATCTGGCCGGCGCCGACGCCGTAGGTCATGCCGTCCTTGCAGAAGACGATCGCGTTGCTCTTGACGAAGCGGCCGACCTTCCACGCGAACAGCAGGTCCTGCATCTGCTGCTCGGTCGGAGCCAGCTTCGTCACGACCTTGATCTCGCCGACGATGTCGACGTTGTCGGCCGACTGCAGCAGCATGCCGCCGCCGACGCGCTTGAAGTCGAGCGCGTTCACGGCCTGGCTCACCGGCACTTCCAGCAGGCGCACGTTGACCTTGCTGGCGTAGGCGGCGCGGGCGGCCGGGGTGATGACCGGCGCGATCGCCACTTCGACGAAGTGCTTGTTGGCGTTGATCTTCTCGACCACGTCGGCGTCGAGCGGGCGGTTGAAGGCGATGATGCCGCCGAAGGCCGAGGTCGGGTCGGTCTTCAGCGCCTTCTCGTAGGCTTCCAGCAGCGTCGCGCCCACGGCCACGCCGCAGGGGTTGGCGTGCTTGACGATCACGCAGGCCGGCACGTCGAAGGCCTTGACGCATTCCCAGGCAGCGTCGGCGTCGGCGATGTTGTTGAAGGACAGCTCCTTGCCCTGGATCTGCGTCCAGCCGGCCAGCAGGCCGTCAGCGACCTTCGCTTCCTTGTAGAACGCCGCCGACTGGTGCGGGTTCTCGCCGTAGCGCATGCCCTGCACCTTGTGCAGCTGCAGGTTGAAGACGCTCGGGTACTCCTCGCGGGCGGGCACGTCGGCGGTCTTCTCTTCCGCGCCGGCTTCCAGCGAGGTCAGGTAGTTGCTGATCATGCCGTCGTAGGCGGCGGTGTGCGAGAACACCTTCTTCGCGAAGCCGAACTTGGTCTTGCGGGTCAGGCCTTCGCCGTCCAGCTCGGCCAGCACCTGGGCGTAGTCGCTCGGATCGATGACCACCGCCACGTCCTGCCAGTTCTTGGCCGCCGCGCGCAGCATCGCCGGGCCGCCGATGTCGATGTTCTCGATGGCGTCTTCCAGCGTGCAGTCGGCCTTGGCCGTGGCCTGCGCGAAGGGGTAGAGGTTGATGATCAGCAGGTCGATCGTGTCGATGCCGTGCTCCTTCAGCGCGGCCATGTGCTCGGGGACGTCGCGGCGGGCCAGCAGGCCGCCGTGCACGCGCGGGTGCAGCGTCTTCACGCGGCCGTCGAGCATCTCGGGGAAGCCGGTGATCTCGCTCACTTCGGTGACCGGCAGGCCGTTCTGGGCCAGCAGCTTGGCGGTGCCGCCGGTGGAGAGCAGGCGGATGCCGCGCGCGTGCAGCGCCTGGGCGAATTCGACGATGCCGGTCTTGTCGGAGACGGAAAGGAGGGCGGTGGTCATGGTGGGATGACGATCGGTGGGGAATCGGGGAGGAGCGGTGGGGGCCGGGCGGATCAGTCGATCAGCCGGTGCTCGACCAGCTTGCGGCGCAGCGTGTTGCGGTTGATGCCGAGCCACTCGGCGGCGCGGCTCTGGTTGCCGTCGGCGCGCGCCATCACGACGTCGAGCAGCGGGCGCTCGACGGCCTTGATGACCATGTCGTAGAGGCCGTGCGGCGTGGTGCCGTCGAGGTCGTCGAAGTAGGTCTCGAGCGTGGCGCGGATCGACTGGTCGATCGGGCTGCCGGCCGGCGTCGCGGCGGGCGGCTCCGCCGCCACGGCGTCGGCCGCATCGACCGCCAGGGCGGCCGTCAGGGAGGTCAGGGCGCTGATGCTCATGTCGTTCATGGGGTTCATGCCGCCAGGGCGTCGACGGGGTCTGCGGTCGGGGCGGCTTCGGGCCAGCGCGGATGCGCGTCGGCGAGCTCGCCCAGGAAGTCATGCACCGCGCGCGACTGCTCGGCGGTGGTCTCGATCCGGTTCATGCGGCGGCGGAAGTCCTCGCCGCCCGGCAGGGCATGCACCGCCCAGCCGATGTGCTTGCGCGCGGTGCGCACGCCGGCCAGTTCGCCGTAGAGACCGTAGTGGTCCTCGAGGTGCTCGAGCAGCCACTCGCGCACCTGCAGCGTCTCGGGCGGCGCGGCACGCTCGCCGGTGGCCAGGAAATGCGCGATCTCCTGGAAGATCCAGGGCCTGCCCTGCGCGGCGCGGCCGATCATGATCGCGTCGGCGCCGGTGGCCGCCAGCACGTCGCGGGCCTTCTCCGGGCCGTCGATGTCGCCGTTGGCGCACACCGGAATCGACAGCGCCGCCTTCACCGCGGCGATCGTCTCGTATTCGGCCTGGCCGCTGTAGCCCTGCTCGCGGGTGCGGCCGTGCACCGTGACCATCGCGACGCCGCGCGCCTCGGCACCGCGCGCGATCGCCACCGCGTTGCGCGCCTGCCGGCACCAGCCGGTGCGCATCTTCAAGGTCACCGGCACGCCGTGCGGCGCGCTGGCCTCGACCACCGCCGCGACGATGTCCAGCGCCAGCGTCTCGTCCTGCATCAGCGCCGAGCCGGCCCACTTGTTGCAGACCTTCTTGGCCGGGCAGCCCATGTTGATGTCGATGATCTGCGCGCCGCGCTCGATGTTGTAGCGGGCGGCCTCGGCCATCATCTCGGCGTCGGTGCCGGCGATCTGCACCGCGATCGGCGCGGACTCGCCGTCGTGGTTCAGCCGGCGCGAGGTCTTCAGGCTGTCGCGCAGGTCGGCGCGCGAGGTCACCATCTCGCTGACGGCATGGCCTGCGCCGAGCCGCTTGCACAGCTGGCGGAAAGGCCGGTCGGTCACGCCGGCCATCGGCGCGACGAACAGGCGGTTGGGCAACTCGTGGGGACCGATGCGCATCGGGGCAGGGCAGAGGGGTCGTCACCGCGCGCGGCACGGGCGTGCATCGCGTCGCGGCAGGTCGTCGGGATCGGGCGAAGCCGGGAACTGCTGAAAAAGGAGGCAGAGTATAGCGGCGCCGCGACCCGGTCCCCGGGCGGTCCGTCTCGCGCAGAATCGCGCCATGGATGTCTGGATCGAATCCCTGCTGGCCGCACTGGCCCTGCCGAAGTTCGGGCTGAGCACCGTCTTCATCGTCTCGCTGATCTCGGCCACGCTGCTGCCGCTGGGCTCGGAGCCGGCGGTGTTCGGACTGGTCAAGCTCGATCCGGCGCTGTTCTGGCCCGCGGTGGGCGTGGCCACCGTCGGCAACACGATCGGCGGCGCCATTTCCTGGTGGATGGGCTTCGGCGCCGAGAAGGCCTGGGAGCAGGTCACGCACCAGGCCGCGGCCGAGAACCGGGCGCTGGCGCTGCTGCGCCGCTTCGGGCCGCCGGCCTGCCTGCTGAGCTGGCTGCCGGTGGTGGGCGATCCGCTGTGCGCGGTCGCCGGCTGGCTGCGCCTGCCCTTCTGGCCCTGCGTCGTCTACATGGCGATCGGCAAGTTCGGACGCTATCTGGTGATGACGGCGGCGCTGCTGTGGGTCTTCCCGGGGCAGTTCACGCCCTGAGGTCCTCGGGCGTGTTGGCGTTGAAGAAGGCGCTGTCGTCCTCGAACAGCACGTTCACGCCGCGGTGCTGGCCGGTCCAGCGGTCGATGCGGCGCTGCCCGCCGGCCATGAAGGCCACCAGGCTGTCGATCAGCGAGGCACGCATCAGGCAGAAGACCGGATGCGGCTGCTCGCGCCCGTCGGCCTCGCGGGTCACCGCCATCGCCAGATCGGCCTGCTGCGCGTGCATCGCCTCGGCCAGCCGCGCCACCAGGTCGAGCGGGAAGCGCGGCGAGTCGCACGGCACCGTCATCAGGTAGGGCGTCTCGCAGCGCTCCAGCCCGGCCAGGAAGCCGGCCAGCGGGCCGGGAAAGTCGCTGTCGGCATCCGGCCAGACCGGCACGCCGAAGGACTCGTAGGCGCCCAGGTTGCGGTTGGCATTGACCATCACGCTGCCGACCTGCGGCTGAAGCCGCATCAAGGCGTGCAGCGCCAGCGGCAGGCCCTGGTAGTTCTGCAGCCCCTTGTCGACGCCGCCCATGCGGCTGCCGCGCCCGCCGGCCAGGATCAGGCCGGTGATGTCCTGCGGATCGATCATCGTGCCGGCTCCCTTCACAGTTCCAGCAGGTCGAAGCCCTGGGCCTCGACCTGCACGAAGGCGCGGGTCATCGCGCCGATCGGGCGCCACAGCAGCGCCTGCGGATGGGCCTCGACCGCGTCGCACAGGCGCTCGACCCAGGTCTGCACATGGGCGCGGAAGAAGCGGCGCTGCTGCTCGAGATTGCACACCGCGATGTCGTCGCCGGCGATCAGGAAGCGCATCACCTCGAAGACGCCGGCGATGTGGTCCTCGGTCTCGCCGCGTGTCTCGTCGCGGGCCAGGCCGAGCGCGGCCAGGTCGCCGCGCAGCGCCGCCAGCGGCTTCTCGTTGAGGAAGCCTGCGAGGTAGAAGGAGCCGTAGACGAACACCTCCGGCTTGCCGACGCCGCCGAACAGCGCGTCGAACTCGGCGGCGGCGGCCTGCGGCGTGGTCGCGCGCATCGCGGCCACCAGCGCCTGCCACGGCGCTTCCAGGAAGCCGCCCGCCTCGGGCGCCTCGGTGACGGCGACGCGGAACTGCTGCAGCAGCGCCGCATCCGGCGGCGCGAACCACAGCCGGGCCAGCAGGCCGTACAGCTCGGCGCGGGCCAGCTCCTCGGCGTCGTCGGCGCTGGCGAAGCTCAGCGCGCGGATCTCGTGCGGTTTCATGGGGTCAGCGGGGCAGGTCGGTGATGCGGACCTCGTCGGTCCGGCTGTGCAGGTCGATGACGCGGCAGTCGCCGCACATCTTCAGCCGCTCGGCGCCGGCGCCCTGGAAGGCGGGGTGGCCGGCGAGCTTGCCGATCATCGTCTCGATGGCCTTCAGCGTGCCGAAGGGCTTGCTGCAGCGGATGCAGCGGTAGGGCTGGGCCTCGTGCAGGACGCGGGGCTGGCGCCGCGCGCGGCCCTCGTCGGCCAGCCACAGGCGCGGCGCGAGCGTGATCGCCTGCTCCGGGCAGGTGGTGGCGCACAGGCCGCACTGCACGCAGGCGCGCTCGGTGAAGCGCAGCTGCGGCTTCTCGGGGTTGTCGCCCAGCGCGTTCTCCGGGCAGGCGCCGACGCAGCTCAGGCACAGCGTGCACCTGTCGGCATCGACCACCACCGCGCCGAAGGCGCTGCCCGCCGCCGGCAGCGCGATCGGCTCGGCCTGCGCCGCCGCGCGCTCGGCGCGGCGCGGCGCCTGGGCGAGCAGGTGGTCGAGCATCACGTCGAGCGTGGCGCGCTTGTCGGCCTGCGCGACGACCGCCGTCGGCTGCGCGACGCCCTGCGCCGGCGCCACCCGCAGCGCCGCGTCCAGCGCCGCCAGGTCGCGGGCGTCGCGCGCCTCGATCAGGCCGAAGTGCTCGCCGGCGTAGCCCAGGCCGTGCAGGATGGCCTGCGCCTGCGCCATCTGCGCGGCCAGCGCGTCGCGGTATTCGGGCGCCTCCTCGGCGGTCAGCAGCACGCGGACCTGGCTGGCGCCCTGCGCGATCGCGGCCAGCCACAGGTCGATGCCGACGCTGGCGGTGTGCCACAGCGCCAGCGGCATCACCCGCGCCGGCACGCCGTGGATATCGCGGTCGACCCGCGCGGCGCGGCCCAGCTCGTCGATCAGCGCCGCGCCCGCGCCTTCGCTGTGGAAGAGCAGCATCGCGTCGCGGCCGCCGGCCCGGGCGTAGGTCGCCAGCAGGCGCTGCAGCCGCCGGCCCTGGTCGACCGGACCCGGATAGGCGAAGGACAGCGCGCCGCTCGGGCAGACGGTGGTGCAGGCGCCGCAGCCGGCGCACAGATGCGGCTCGACGACGATGCCGCCGGCTGCCTCGGTCCTGGCCTTGCCCTTGCGCGAGGCATCGCTGCGGATCGCGCGGGTCGAGCACACGTCGATGCAGGCGCTGCAGCCGATTTGCTCGTTGCGGCTGTGCGCGCACAGGCGCTGCTCGTAGCGGAAGAACTTCGGCTTGTCGAACTCGCCCACCAGCTCGCGCAGCTTCAGCACCGTCTCGCCCAGTGCGGTGGCCTGCCGGTCGCCCGGCGGCACATGGAAGTAGCCCTGCGGCGGCTGGTGCTGGCTGAAGGCGGGCGTGGCGCGCAGGTCGAGGATCAGGTCGAAGCGCTCGTCGGTGCGCAGCGGCGCGCGCTCGAAGTCGATCGCTGCCGCCGCGTCGCAGACGCGCACGCAGTCGCGGTGGCCGCCGCAGCGCGACAGGTCGATCTGGTAGCTGAAGTCGATCGCGCCCTCGGGGCAGGCGTCCAGGCAGGCGTTGCAGCGGGTGCAGAGGTCGAGGTCGATCGGGTTGACGGACGACCACTGCACCTCGAAGGCACCGAGCCAGCCGGTCACCCGGGTGAGTCGGCCGGCGAACAGCGGCAGGTCGCGGCGCTGCGCCAGCGCGCCGGAGCCCATGCCCGTGCCCGCCGCGCCGTCGATCAGCAGCGTGACCTCGAGCCGGTCGGCCAGCAGCGCGCCGGCGCGCTGCGCGCCGTCGGCATCGCCCACCACCAGGCAGCGCCCGGCCGAGCGGTAGCCCACGCCCGGCACCGGCGCCGGATCGGGCAATTGCGCCGCCGCGATCAGCGCCGCCATCTTCGGCGTGGCCGCCTTCGCGTCGCGCGACCAGCCGCCGGTCTCGCGCAGATTGACGAAGCGGATCGGCCGCTCGGCCACCGGCGTGGCGCCGGCGGTGGCGTCGTTCAGCTCGGTGAACAGCCGGGCCTCCTGCGTGCAGGCGACGATCAGCCGGTCGCCCGGGCCGACCGCCTTGGCCGCGCGCTGGAAGGCCGGCGCCTCACGCCGGCACAGCAGGCTGTGCGTCGTCTCCAGGCCCTCGGAGCGGGCGCCCGGCGTCGTCGCCAGCGCGCGGGCGATCGCCGCCGTGTCCAGCGGCATCGTTCGGTTGCAGTCGCAGATCAGGGTCTTCATCGGGCAGGGCGCCGGGCGTGGCGTCGGCAAGAGGGGCGGGTGGCAAGGAAGGGGACGCGGCGGGCCGGGCTTCGTCCGGCCGGGTCTCGTCGTCGAACAGGCCCAGGAAGCGCGACTGCGCCATCTGGCGCAGCATCGCCGCCGGCAGCGGGTCGGGCCGGCCGTAGTCGTCGATGTAGATGTCCAGGCCGTCCATGACGTTGAAGTGCGGATCGGCGAAGAGCTTCTTCAGCGCGGCGTTCTTCACCGACGGATCGACGCCGCGGGCGACGAAGCGCGCGACCTCCGCGCCGTCGGGCAGGCGCGCGACCTCGTCGAGCGTCGGCGGCGGCAGCGCGGGCTCGGCCGGGGCCGGGACGGGCGCGGCGGTCGTCGGCGCGGGCGGCTGCGCAGGTGCCGGCACAGGCACGACCGCGTGGACCGGCTCGGGCGGCGTCTCGCCCTGGCGCACCTGCGCCTTGCGCTGCGACCAGCGCGAGAAGAAGCCGTCGCCGGTGCTCATGCGCACTCCGGCGCGTCGTCGCGCGGACCGCGCCGCGACGGATCGACGAAGGAGGCCGGCCGGCGGCGCTTCTTCGGCTCGGGCCGGTAGTTGGCGTCGGTCCAGGCCTGCAGCCAGGCGCGCACGGTCTCGGGCAGCGGCAGGTTGTCGACCCGCTCCTGCGCGTCGAGCAGCCGCCCGGCCTCGTTGTAGGACAGCGTGACGGTTTCCGGCGCCGCCTGCGACGCATTCTCGTCATCGATGCGCCACATCACGAACCAGACCGGCGCGCCCGAACTCAGGTTCAGGTAATAACCCTCGCCCTCGTCGCGGTGCAGGCGCACCGGGAAACCCGGGTACAGGAAACTCGCGCGCTGGCCGTCGTCGCGCAGGCAGCGGGGCTGGTTTCCCCACTGGCCCTCGTCGATCAGCACCTCGGCCAGCGAGAATCTCCATTCCTCCCAGGCGCTCGGGCGCGCATGGCGCTCGATCACCACCGCGACCCGGATCTCGGTCGGCGCGGTCAGGCTGTCGTCGGTGGGCTGGTTCATGGCGGCGGGTCGGCAAAGGCGGGCAGTCTAGCGCCGGGCACCCGGTCCTGCCGCCGATCAAGGGTTTGTATCGATTCGGCGACAGCGGGCCGCGACGTTTTTCGAACCCTGCCGGAGCGGCTCCGCGACGAATTGCCCGCCGTCGGGCGACATTCTGCGCAGCCGGTTTTCCGGGGCCGGTCCCAGAGCCGCACGCCCGGCCGTGAAACTCCAGCGACAGATTGTCGCGACGGCCGCGACAATCTGTCGCGATTCCCCTGGGACGAGGTGCGTGACAACCCTTATTGCCGCGCTTGCATAGGCTCAGCCCAATACGGTTCAATCTCCCGCTCGCAGGCCGGGCCGACCCTCGGGTCGCGCCGGTTTCCGCCTGCCTGACTCCCTCCTTCCTCTCCATCCGACCTGTCCGGAGTTCCGTGATGAGCACTTCCGACCGCCCCGCGCCGACCCGCCGCCGAGTCTTCGCCGCTGCCGGCACCGCTGGCGCGCTGGCCGCCGTGGCGGCCGTGCTGCCGGGCACGTCCCGCCCGGTGGCCGCGCCGGCCGCACCTGCCGAGCCGGCGCCCCCGAGCGGCGGCGGCTACCAGCTGTCGGAGCATGTGCAGCGCTACTACCGGACCGCCCGCGTCTGAGCCCCGGAGACCGATTCCCATGCTGCTGACCCGTCGCCCGGCGCCGAACGCCACCCCGCATGCCGGCCGGAGTGCCGCCCCTGCGGCCTCCACCCTCGTCTCCAGCCTGGCGCGCGGCCTGCAGCGCTCGATCCCGACGCTGGACCGCCGCAGCTTCCTGCGCCGCTCCGGCCTGGGCGTGGGCGCCGGTCTGGCCGCCTCGCAGCTGACGCTGGTCAGGCGCGCCGACGCGGCCGAAGGCGCGCGCGCCGCCACGCTGACCGGCACCGGCAAGGTCGAGGTCAGGCGCACCGTCTGCGGCCACTGCTCGGTGGGCTGCGCGGTCGACGCGGTGGTCGAGAACGGCGTCTGGGTGCGCCAGGAGCCGGTGTTCGACTCGCCGATCAACATGGGCGCGCACTGCGCCAAGGGCGCGGCGCTGCGCGAGCACGGCCACGGCGAATACCGCCTCAAGTACCCGATGAAGCTGGTCGACGGCAAGTACCAGCGCATCTCCTGGGACCAGGCACTCGGCGAGATCAGCGCGCGCATGCTCGAGCTGAAGAAGCAGAGCGGCCCGGACTCGCTGTTCGTCGTGGGCTCGAGCAAGCACAACAACGAGCAGGCCTACCTGCTGCGCAAGTGGATCAGCTTCTGGGGCTCGAACAACACCGACCACCAGGCCCGCATCTGCCACTCGACCACCGTCGCCGGCGTCGCCAACACCTGGGGCTACGGCGCGATGACGAACTCGTACAACGACATGCAGAACGCCCGGGCGGCGATCTACATCGGGTCGAACGCGGCGGAAGCGCACCCGGTGTCGATGCTGCACATGCTCCACGCCAAGGAGCGCGGCTGCAAGATGATCGTGGTCGACCCGCGCTTCACCCGCACCGCGGCCAAGGCGGACGAGTACGTGCGCATCCGCTCGGGCTCGGACATTCCCTTCCTGTTCGGGGTGATGCACCACATCTTCAAGAACGGCTGGGAAGACAGGAAGTACATCGAGGACCGCGTCTGGGGCATGGACAAGGTCCGCGAGGAGTGTCTGACGAAGTGGACGCCGGACAAGGTGCAGGAGGCCTGCGGCGTCGACGAGGCCACCTGCTACAAGGTCGCGAAGATCCTGGCCGACAACCGCCCCGGCACCATCGTCTGGTGCATGGGCCAGACGCAGCACACCATCGGCAACGCGATCGTGCGCGCGTCGTGCCTGCTGCAGCTGGCGCTGGGCAACGTCGGCAAGTCGGGCGGCGGCACCAACATCTTCCGCGGCCACGACAACGTGCAGGGCGCCACCGACGTCGGTCCCAACCCGGACTCGCTGCCGGGCTACTACGGCCTGGCCGAGGGCGCGTGGAAGCACTTCGCCAAGGTCTGGGGCGTCGACCTCGAGTGGATCAAGAAGCAGTACGCGCCGGGCATGATGACCAAGTCCGGCATGACGGTCTCGCGCTGGATCGACGGCGTGCTCGAGAAGAACGAGCTGATCGATCAGGACAGCAATCTGCGCGGCCTGATCTTCTGGGGCCATGCGCCGAACTCGCAGACCCGCGGTCTCGAGATGAAGAAGGCGATGGACAGGCTCGACCTGCTGGTCGTGATCGATCCCTTCCCGAGCGCCACCGCGGCGATGGCGGCGATGCCGCCGATGAACAAGGACGACCTGAACCCGAACCGCGCGGTCTATCTGCTGCCGGCGTGCACGCAGTTCGAGACCTCGGGCTCGTGCACCGCGTCGAACCGCTCGGTGCAGTGGCGCGAGAAGGTCATCGAGCCGCTGTGGGAGTCGCGCACCGATCACATGATCATGGTGCAGCTCGCCGACAAGCTCGGCTTCGGCAAGGAGCTGGTGCAGAACTACAAGATGGTGCCGGGCAAGGGCGGCATGCTCGAGCCCGAGACCGAGTCCATCCTGCGCGAGATCAACCGCTCGGTCTGGACCATCGGCTACACCGGCCACAGCCCGGAGCGGCTGAAGGCGCACATGCGCAACATGCATGTCTTCGACGTGCGCACGCTCAAGGCCAAGGGCGGCATCGACAAGGAAAGCGGCTACTCGCTGGACGGCGACTACTTCGGCCTGCCCTGGCCGTGCTTCGGCACGCCGGAGATGAAGCACCCCGGTTCGCCCAACCTCTACGACACCAGCCGGCACGTCATGGACGGCGGCGGCAACTTCCGCGCCAACTTCGGCGTCGAGCGCGACGGCCAGTCGCTGCTCGCCGGCGACGGCTCGCATTCGCTGGGCGCGGACCTCACCACCGGCTATCCCGAGTTCGACCACCTGCTGCTGAAGAAGCTCGGCTGGTGGGATGACCTGACCGAGACCGAGAAGGCCGCGGCCGAAGGCAAGAACTGGAAGACCGATCCGTCGGGCGGCATCATCCGCGTCGCGATGAAGGTGCACGGCTGCCACCCCTTCGGCAATGCCCGGGCGCGCGCGGTGGTCTGGAACTTCCCCGATCCGATTCCGCAGCACCGCGAGCCGCTGTTCTCGACCCGTCCGGACCTGATCGACAAGTACCCGACGCACGACGACAAGAAGGCCTTCTGGCGCCTGCCCACGCTCTACAGGTCGGTGCAGGAGAAGAACCGCGACGTGGGCAAGAGCTTCCCGCTGATCATGTCCAGCGGTCGCCTGGTCGAGTACGAGGGCGGCGGCGAGGAGACGCGCTCCAACCCCTGGCTGGCCGAGCTGCAGCAGGAGATGTTCGTCGAGATCAACCCGAAGGCGGCCAACGACCGCGGCATCCGCAACGGCGACTGGGTCTGGGTGAAGACGCCGCCGATGGCCGCGGTGCCGGACTTCAAGGGCCTGCGCGTCAAGGCGCTGGTGACGGAGCGGGTGGATGCGGGCACCGTCTGGATGCCTTTCCACTTCTCGGGCCGCTGGGGCGGCATCGACATGGCGCCGTACTACCCCGAGGGCGCGATGCCGGTGGTGCGCGGCGAGGCGATCAACACCGCCACCACCTACGGCTACGACAGCGTGACGATGATGCAGGAAACCAAGACGACGGTCTGCCAGATCGAGAAGGCAGCCTGAGGAGCACCCATGGCCCGAATGAAATTCATCTGCGACTCGGAGCGCTGCATCGAGTGCAACGGCTGCGTCACCGCCTGCAAGGCCGAGCATGACGTGCCCTGGGGCGTGAACCGTCGCCGCGTCGTCACCCTCAACGACGGCCTGCCCGGCGAGAAGTCGATCTCGGTGGCCTGCATGCACTGCTCGGACGCGCCGTGCATGGCGGTCTGCCCGGTCGACTGCTTCTACCGCACCGAGGAAGGCGTGGTGCTGCACGACAAGGACGTCTGCATCGGCTGCGGCTACTGCAGCTACGCCTGCCCGTTCGGCGCGCCGCAGTTCCCGAGCAACGGCACCTTCGGCCTGCGCGGCAAGATGGACAAGTGCACCTTCTGCGCCGGCGGCCCCGAGGAGAACGGCTCGGCCGCCGAGAACGAGAAGTACGGCCGCAACCGCCTGAGCGAGGGCAAGCTGCCCGCCTGCGCCGAGATGTGCTCGACCAAGGCGCTGCTGGGCGGCGACGGCGACGTGGTGGCCGACATCTTCCGCACCCGCGTGATCCAGCGCGGCAAGGGCAGCGAGGTCTGGGGCTGGGGCACCGCCTACGGCCAGCCCAAGGCGGAGGTGAAGTCGTGAGCGCGCGTCGCCATCCCGCGGCGCGCCGCGCGCTGGGCGCGGTGCTGCTGGCCGGCCTGGGCCTGGGCTGCGGCCTGATGCTGGGTGGCTGCAGCGAGCGCCGCCAGGAACTGCATGCCAAGGGGCCGGACGCCGAGCCCTGGAGCGGCAAGCCGGGCGGCTTCGGCGCCAGCGGCTGGCAGGGGGGCGACCAGGCCGCGTGGCAGGAGCAGATCCGCCAGCGCGGCCAGCGCCAGAACGAGTACGCCCGCACCGGCGTGTCCGGGCCTGGCGCCGCCGGCAATGCGTCGCTGCCGGCACTGGCGGCCGCACCGGTGGCGGCGGCGCCCGCCGCCTCGGCCGCCAGCCAGCCCTGAGGCCGACGCCGCGAGGAGCCCCGCCATGTCCCGCCTGATTTCCTCCCTGCTGCTGGCGGCCGCGGCGCTGCTGGCGCAGCCGGCCGCGCTGGCCGCCGAGCCGGCTGCACCCGCCGCTGCGGCATCGGCCGCGGCCGATGCCGTTCCCGCGCCGCGCCCGGACGACACCCAGGCCGAGCGTGCCCGCGCCCAGCCCGGCAACAACGCGCCGTTCTGGCGCGGCGTGCGCGACTCCGGCCAGCAGGCCGGCTACAGCTCGCTGCCCGGCGCCGAGAAGGGCGTGCTGATCCAGTCGCAGGTGCAGTACCCCGGCTCGCGCCTGACCACCGCCGGCGAGGCCTGGCGCCAGGTGCGCAACCAGTGGATCCTGCCCTACGGCGGCTCGCTGCTGCTGATCGTCGGCCTGGCCATCGGCCTGTTCTACTGGCGCAAGGGCGCGCTGGGCGGCCACCAGCCCGACACCGGCCGCATGATCGAGCGCTTCACCCCGCTGGAGCGCGCGGCGCACTGGGTCAATGCCGCGGCCTTCGTCGCGCTGGCGCTGTCGGGCCTCGTGATGGCCTTCGGCAAGTTCTTCCTGCTGCCGCTCGTCGGGCACACGCTGTTCGGGCTGCTGACCTTCGTGCTGAAGAACGTGCACAACTTCGCCGGCCCGCTGTTCGCGGTCTCGCTGCTGGTGGTGATCCTGGTCTTCGTGCGCGACAACATCGCCAACCGCGCCGACTTCGTCTGGCTGTCGAAGGCCGGCGGCATGTTCGGCGACCAGGAGGTGCCTTCGCACCGCTTCAACGCCGGCGAGAAGGGCATGTTCTGGTGGGGCGTGACGGTGCCCGGCGTGATCGTCGTGGCCTCCGGGCTGGTGCTCGACCGGCTGCTGCCCGGCTGGGGCGAGCTGCGCGGCGAGATGCAGGTCGCCAACATGGTCCACGCGGTCGCCGCGATCGTGATGATGGCCATCCTGCTCGGCCACATCTACATGGGCACCATCGGCATGAAGGGCGCCTATGCCGCGATGAAGACCGGCTACGTCGACGAGGGCTGGGCGCGCGAGCACCACGAGCTCTGGTACGACGACATCAAGGCGGGCAGGATCCCGGCCGTGCGCTCGAAGCCGGTCGCCAGCTCCGCCGCCTCCCGCTCACCCCAGACGAGTTCCTCCGCATGAAGCGCATCCCTTCCTTCGCGGTTTCCCTGGCGGCCCGGGCCGCCCTGCCGCTGATGCTCTCGGTGCTGGCCGCGCCGGTCCTGGCCAAGCTGCCGCCGCTGTCCGACGAAGCCAAGGCCAAGGCCGAGGAGACCAAGGCCCGCAGCGCGCACGGCGACAAGGTCGCCGCCTACAAGCTCTGCCTGGCGATGGACAAGGTCGCCGCGGACTACCGCGCCCGCGCCAAGAGCGCCGGCAAGGAAGTCCGCCCGGCCACCGAGACGCCGCCCTGCACCGATCCGGGCGCCTTCGTGCCCGCGCCGGCGGCAGCCACCTCGGCGCCGGCCGTGCCGGTGGCGGTGGTGGCCGCTCCGGCTGTTCCGGCCGCCGCGGCCAGCAAGCCCTGACCCCGCGTCGTTCGCCGTCCGGAGTCCGCTGCCATGCCCGCCCTGCCGCACGCGCTGCCTGATCCCGCCGGGGGGCTGCCGGCCGTTTCCTCGCCCCCGGTTCCGGTCGCGCCGCGCATGACCGACGCGCGACTGCCGCTGCTGCGCGAGATCGAGGTGATGGACGAACACGGCGTGCGCCGCACGATCGCGATTCCGGCCGAGCAGGCGCTGACCGTCTTCGTCGACCGTCGCGAGCTGGTCACGCTGATGACGCTGGGCGCGATGCCGGAGCTGCTGGTGCTGGGCTGGCTGTGCAACCAGCGCCTGATCGCCTCGCCCGACGAGATCGAGTCGATCACCGTCGACTGGGAGGTCGGCGCGGCGGCGGTGCGCACCCGCGCCGGCATCGCCGACCTGGACGCGCGTACCGGCCGCCGGGTGGTCACCACCGGCTGCGGCCAGGGCACCGTCTTCGGCGACCTGATGGCGCAGGTCGACGGCATCCGGCTGCCGGCGCCCGAGCAGGCGCGCCTGCGCCAGGGCGCGCTGGTGGCGATGCTCGAGACGATGCGCCAGACCGACAGCATCCACCGCCGCGCCGGCTCGGTGCACGGCTGCGCGCTGTTCTCGGCCGACGGGCGCGAGCGGCTGATGTTCGTCGAGGACGTCGGCCGCCACAACGCGATCGACACCATCTCGGGCTGGATGGCGCTGCACGGCATCGACGGCGGCGACAAGGTCTTCTACACCACCGGCCGGCTGACCAGCGAGATGGTGATGAAGTCGGCGCACATGGGCGTGCCGATCATCGTCTCGCGCAACGGCGTGACCCAGATGGGCCACGACCTGGCCACCCGCCTGGGCATGACGCTGTTCGGCCGCGCCGCCAACCGCCACTTCCTCTGCTACACCGGCTTCGACCGCTTCGACTCCGAGCCGGAGCCGCAGCGCACGCCGGTGCGGGTCGTTGCCGGCTGATCCGGGGCGCGGGCCTGCGCTACAGTGCGGCGGCCCACGCGCTGCCCGCTGTCTGCCCCATGTCCGATTCCGCCGATCCCCTGTCTCCCGCTGCCGAACCGGCCTGGCCCCATGCGGCGGCGCTGATCGTCGATGACGAGCAGGGCATGCGCCATTTCCTGTCGCGCGCGCTGGCGCCACGCTTCGGCCGCGTCGATGCGGTCGACAGCGCCGAGGCCGGGCGCGACCTGGTGGCCGCGCACCGCTATGACCTGGTCATCCTGGACATCACGCTGCCCGGCCTGAGCGGCCTGGCCTGGCTGCGCGAGCTGCGCGCGCAGGGCCATGCCGGCGAGGTGATCCTGATCACCGCGTTCGCCGATCTCGACACCGCGATCGAGGCGCTGCGCGCTGGCGCTTCCGACTTCCTGCTCAAGCCCTTCCGGGTCGCGCAGATCCTCAACGCGGTGCAGCAGGGCATGAACCGCTCGCGCCTGGCACGCGAGAACTGGCTGCTGCGCCACCGCCTGGCCCAGCAGCCGCGCGAGCTGCCCGAGTTCGTCGGCCGCTCGCCGGCGATGCGCGCGCTGATCGATGCGCTGGCGCGGGTCGCGCCGGTGAATGCGCCGGTGCTGCTGCGCGGCGAGTCCGGCACCGGCAAGGAGCTGGCCGCGCAGACCCTGCACCGCGGCAGCGCCCGGTCCGGCGCGCCCTTCGTGCGGCTGCACTGCACCGGCCTGTCGGCCGAGGCGCTGGAGAGCGAGCTGTTCGGCCATGCGCCCGGCGCCTTCGCCGATGCCATTCCCGGCGCCGACCAGGCCCGCGACGGCCTCTTCCACTACGCCCAGGGCGGCACGCTCTTTCTCGACGAGATTTCCGAGCTGCCGCTGCCGGTGCAGGCCAGCCTGCTGCGGGTGATCGAGGAGCGCCAGGTGCGCCCGGCCGGCAGCCGGCAGAAGATTCCGGTCGACGTGCGGCTGGTGGCCGCCAGCGAGCGCGACCTGGCCGCCGAGGTGGCCGCCGGGCGCTTCCGCAAGGATCTGTACTACCGGCTGCAGGTGGTGGAGATCGCGCTGCCGCCGCTGCGCGAGCACCGCGGCGATCTCGGCCTGCTGTTCGAGCATTTCGTCGCGCTGCTGGCGCCGCAGCTCGGCGCCGCGCCGCTGCGGCTCGATGCCGACGAGCTGCGCTATCTGCAGCAGTACGACTGGCCGGGCAATGTGCGCGAGCTGCGCAACTTCGTCGAGCGCTCGCTGATCCTCGGGCGCATCAACGTGACCGCGCTCTATCCGGCGCCGGCCGCCTCGGGCCCGGAGCCGGCCGAGGGCCATGCGCCGGGCGCCGCCGGCGGGCCGACCGACCTGCAGACGCTGGAGCGGCGCCACATCCTGGGCGTGCTGGCCTCGGTGCAGGGCGACAAGGGCCGGGCGGCGCAGCTGCTGGGCATCTCGCGGCGCACGCTGGAGCGGCGCGTCGCCGAATGGGCCGCCGAGGCGCAGTGACGACCGTGCGCGCGGCCGGCGCCGGCTCGATCCGCACCCGGCTGCTGGCGCTGACGCTGGTGCCGCTGCTGGGCGTGCTGCCGCTGCTCGGGCTGATCCTGCTGCTGTGGGGCAACCAGGCCATCGACCTGCTGCTCTCGGGCCGGGTGCGCGCCGACCTGGCGGTCGCGCAGGGCTATTTCGACCGGGTGCAGGCGGAGGTCGGCAGCGGCACGCAGGCGGTGGCCAGCTCGCATCAGCTGGTGCGCACGCTGGCGCTGGCGCCGCCGGCCGGGCGCGAGACGGCGCTGGCCGCGCTGCTGGCGCGCGAGCGGGTCCGGCACCGGCTCGATTTCCTGCGCATGCTGCCGCCGCAGGCCCCCGAGGCCGCGGCCGGTGCCGCCTCGGGCGCCGCCGCTGCCGAGGCGGTGGTGGCGGTGATGGAGGCGGCGCAGCTCGAGGCGCTGGCACCGGGCCTGGCCGAGCGGGCGCACATCCGCCTGGTCGACTCCGACGGTGCGGTCCCGAGCGACCGGGTCACCGAATCGCGCGGCCTGGTGCTGATCGCGCAGGCGCGCATCGAGAACGCCGCCGGTGCCACGATCGGCTGGCTGCAGGGCGGCGTGCTGCTCAACCGCAATCTGGGCGTCATCGACCACATCAACCGGATCGTCTATCCGGACGGCGCGCTGGCCTTCGGCAGCCAGGGCACCGCGACGCTCTTCCTCGACGATGTGCGCATCAGCACCAATGTGCGGCTCTTCGGCGACCCGCAGGCCGAGCGTGCGGTCGGCACCCGGGTGTCGGCGGCGGTGCGCGAGGCGGTGCTCGGGCGCGGCGAGACCTGGCTGGGGCGCGCCTTCGTCGTCAAGGACTGGTATGTCTCGGGCTATCTGCCGCTGGCCGATGCCAGCGGCCGGCGGGTCGGCATGCTGTATGTCGGCTTTCTCGAGCGGCCCTTCGTGGTGGTGAAGTACGCGGTGCTGGCCGGCATCGGGCTGCTGTTCTTCGTGGTGATGCTGCTGGCGGCCTGGTGGTCGCTGCGCTCGGCCGCGCGCATCTTCCGGCCCCTGGAGCGCATGACCGAGACGATGCAGCGGGTCGAGTCCGGCCAGGCGGCGCGGGTCGGGCCGCTGCAGGCCGACGGCGAGATCGACCGGCTCGGCGCCACGCTCGACCATCTGCTCGACACGGTCGACGACAAGACCCGCGCGCTGCAGCGCTGGGGCGAGGAACTCGACGCCAAGGTGGCCGAGCGCACCGCGGCGCTGCAGGCCGCGCAGCAGCAGCTGGTGCGCAGCGAGCGCCTGGCCACGATCGGCCAGCTCGCGGCCAGCATCGCGCACGAGATCAACAATCCGATCGCGGTGATCCAGGGCAATCTCGACCTGCTGCAGATGACGCTGGGCGAGGCCGCCGCGCCTGCCCGCGACGAGATCCGGCTGATCGACGGCCAGGTCGAGCGCATGCGCCTGATCGTCGCGCAGCTGCTGCAGCAGGCCCGGCCGAACGAGTACGCCGGCTATGCCGAGGCGCTCGATCCGGCCGAGGTGCTGCAGGCCAGCCTGGTGCTGGTGCGCCATCTGCTCGAGCGGGCGCAGGTGCGGCTGGTGCTGCGGGCGCCGCCCGGCGCGACCCCGCCGGTCATGATCAACCGCCAGGAGCTGCAGCAGGTGCTGATCAACCTGATCGTCAACGCCACCCAGGCGATGCAGGAGCAGGGCGAGGCCGGACCGGCGCGCGAGCTGGACATCGCGGTGCGCCACGAGGCCGGCCGGGTGCTGCTGGAGGTGAGCGACTCCGGCCCCGGCCTGAGCGAGGCGGTGCGCGCGACGCTGTTCCAGCCCTTCTTCACCACCCGGCGCGACGGCAACGGCCTGGGCCTGTGGATCAGCCGCGGCCTGCTCGAGCGCTACGGCGGCGAGCTGCGCGCCGCCAACCGGCCCGAGGGGCAGGGCGCCGCCCGCGGCGCGGTGTTCACCATCGATCTGCCGGCCGCCGAGGCCTGAGAGGCGGCGGCCATCCGCCCGGGATCGCTCGGATACCATGACCCTTTTGCAGGGGAACCGACTGATGAGCCGCTCCATCCATGGCGCCGACGCGCCGGCCTACGCCGATCTCGAATCCCGCTTCCAGCGCCTGCACCGCCTCGAGCACCTCGGTGCCATCGCCGGCTGGGACCAGGCTGCCAACATGCCGCCCAAAGGCAACGAGGCCCGCGCGGCCGCGATGGCCGAGCTCGAGACGCTGATGCACGCCCAGCGCACCGACCCGGCGCTGCGCGATCTGCTGGCGCGCGCCGAGGACGAGCCGCTCTCGGACGACCAGCGCGCCAACCTGCGCGAGATGCGCCGCGACTGGCTCGCCGCCAACGCGCTGCCCTCCGCGCTGGTCGAGCGCCGCGCGCTGGCCACCGCACGCTGCGAGCACGCCTGGCGCACGCAGCGTCCGGCCAACGACTGGGCCGGCTTCGTCGAGAACCTGCGTCCGGTGGTGCAGGTCGCCCGCGAGGAGGCGCGGCATCTGGCCGAGGCCACCGGTCTCGCGCCCTACGACGCGCTGCTCGACCGCTACGAGCCGGGCATGACCGGCGCCGAGGTCGAGCGCGTCTTCGGCGATCTGCGCGCCTGGCTGCCCGGGCTGATCCGCGAGGTGCGCGAGCGCCAGCAGGCCGAGCCGCCGGTGATCCGGCCGATCGGGCCTTTTCCGCTGGCGCAGCAGAAGGCGCTGAGCCTGGCGGTGATGCGCCGGCTCGACTTCGACTTCGAGGGCGGCCGGCTCGACGAGAGCACGCATCCCTTCTCCGGCGGCGTGCCCGAGGACGTGCGCCTGACCACCCGCTACCGCCTCGACGACCTGATGCAGAGCCTGATGGGCACGGTCCACGAGACCGGACACGCCCGCTACGAGCAGAACCTGCCGCGCGAGTGGCTGGGGCAGCCGCTGGCGCGCGCGCGCTCCTACGGCCTGCACGAGAGCCAGAGCCTGTCCTTCGAGATGCAGCTCGGGGCGCACCCCGGCTTCGTCGCGCAGCTGGTGCCGCTGCTGGTCGAGCACTTCGGCGCGCAGCCGGCCTTCACCGAGGAGAACCTGGCGCGCCTGGTCACGCGCGTCGAGCCCGGCCTGATCCGCGTCGATGCCGACGAGGTGACCTATCCGGCGCACGTCATCCTGCGCTTCGAGATCGAGCGCGCGCTGATCGAGGGCGCGATCGACATCGACGACATCCCGGCGCTGTGGGACGAGCAGATGATGCTCTGGCTGGGCCGCGACACCCGCGGCGACTTCCGCGACGGTCCGATGCAGGACGTGCACTGGCCGGCCGGCCTGTTCGGCTACTTTCCCTGCTACACGCTGGGCGCGATGTACGCGGCGCAGTGGTTCGCGACGATGCGCCGCCAGACGCCCGACCTGGACGCGCGCATCGCCGCCGGCGACCTCGCGCCGGTCTTCGACTGGCTGCACGACCACGTCTGGCGCCAGGGCGCGCGCTGGACGACGCCCGATCTCACCCGGCGTGCCAGCGGCGAGACGCTGAACCCGGCGCATTTCCGCGTCCATCTGGAGCGGCGCTACCTGGGGCGCTGACCGGGTGCTCGCCGGGGTATCCGGCGGGCGGGCGCGGATCTGACGTGGATCTGACGCATTTCTGACGAAGGGCTGACATCGCGGTGGAATCGGCGATCTTGGCGGCAGATGCTGGTGTGATAGGTGTTTTCCCTTGATGTGTGGCGTTGCCGGGATTGTGACGAATCCTTGCAGCCCCGCCACCTATCATCCGCCGCGATCCCCCTCATCCCAACCCTTCGGACACCGCCCGGCAACGGACGCGGTCGGCCCTGCCCATGTCTTCCGATGTCTACCAGCGCATCCAGCGCAATCCCAAGTTCGAGGAACTGGTCCGACGGCGCAGCAGCTTCGCCTGGCTGCTGTCGATCGTCGTGCTCGGCCTGTTCTACGGCTTCATCCTGCTCGTCGCCTTCAATCCGGCGCTGATGGCCGAGCGCCTCGGCGGCGAGGCTTCGGTGATCACGTTCGGCCCGGTGGCGATCCTGTCGCTGTTCGCGCTGTTCTGGGCGCTGACCGCGGTCTACGTGCGTCGCGCCAACGGCGAGTTCGACGACCTGACGCGCGAACTGATCGAGGAATCCACCCGCGGAGGCAGCAAGTGACGGACCGCTCCAATCTCTCTTCCCTGAAGCGCCTGGGCGCGCTCCTGCTGGGCCTGCTGGTGTCGGGCGCGGTGATGGCCGCCGGCGACCCGATCGGCGCGACCGAGAAGCAGCCGCTGAACCTGCACGCCATCGGCATGTTCGTCGTCTTCGTGGGCTTCACGATGGGCGTGACCTACTGGGCGTCGAGCCGCACCAAGTCGGCGGCGGACTTCTACACCGCCGGCGGCGGCATCACCGGCTTCCAGAACGGCCTGGCCATCGCCGGCGACTACATGTCGGCCGCGACGCTGCTGGGCCTGACCGCGCTGGTCTACGGCTCGGGCCTGGACGGCTACATCTACGCGCTGTGCTTCTTCGCCGGCTGGCCGATCATCCTGTTCCTGATGGCCGAGCGCCTGCGCAACCTGGGCCGCTTCACCTTCGCGGACATCACCTCCTACCGCCTCGACCAGGGCAAGGTGCGCACGATGGCGGCGATCGGCTCGCTGACCGTGGTGTGCTTCTACCTGATCGCGCAGATGGTGGGCGCGGGCCAGCTGATCAAGCTGCTGTTCGGCCTGGACTACAACGTCGCGGTCGTCGTCGTCGGCGCGCTGATGATGGTCTACGTGATCAAGGGCGGCATGCTCGCGACCACCTGGGTGCAGATCATCAAGGCCTGCATGCTGCTGGCCGGCGGCACGCTGGTGATGCTGCTGGCGATGAGCCAGTTCGGCTTCAGCTACACCACCGTCGTCGAGAAGGCCACCGCCGTGCACAAGGCCGGCTGGGGCATGATGAAGCCGGGCAAGCTGATTCCGGACCCGGTCACCGCGGTGTCGCTGGCGCTGGGCCTGATGTTCGGCACGGCCGGCCTGCCGCACATCCTGATGCGCTTCTTCACCGTGACCAACGCCAAGGAAGCGCGCAAGTCGGTGCTGTACGCCTCGGGCTTCATCGCCTACTTCTTCAACGTCATCTTCCTGATGGGCCTGGCGGCGATCCTGATCGTCGGCCAGAACCCCGAGTTCTTCGAAGGCGGCAAGATCGGCGGCAAGCTGGTCGGCGGCGGCAACATGGTGGCGATGCACCTGGCCAAGGCGGTCGGCGGCAACCTGCTGCTGGGCTTCCTGGCGGCGGTGGCCTTCGCGACCATCCTGGCGGTGGTGTCGGGCCTGGCGCTGGCCGGTGCCTCGTCGATCTCGCATGACCTGTACGCCCGCGTCATCAAGAAGGGTCAGGCCACCGAAGCCGACGAGATGCGCGTCTCGCGCTTCGCGACGATCGCGCTGGGTGTGGTCGCCGTGGTGCTGGGCATCGCGTTCGAGAAGCAGAACGTCGCCTTCATGGTCGGTCTGGCCTTCGGCATCGCCGCGTCGAGCAACTTCCCCGTGCTGATCCTGTCGATGTACTGGAAGGGCCTGACCACCCGCGGCGCGCTGGCCGGCGGCTACCTCGGCCTGGCGCTGGCGGTCACGCTGGTCGTGCTGTCGAAGTCGGTGTGGGTGACGGTGCTGGGCAATCCGGCTCCGCTGTTCCCGTACGAGCAGCCGGCGCTGTTCTCGATGCCGGTGGCCTTCCTGGTCTGCTTCATCGTGTCCAAGCTCGACCAGAGCGTGGCCGCCAAGAAGGAGATCGCCGCCTTCGACGACCAGTTCGTGCGTGCCCAGACCGGCTACGGCGCCGCCTCGGCCTCGAACCACTGATCACCCGCGTGCGGATGACCGTTTTCTGTACTGTGTGACCACAGTCTCCAGCGTCCCTTGACCGAGGACGCCTTCAAACGCCTCCGGCGTCCTGCGGGCCGGAGGCGTCTTTTTTTGGGGGCGGCAGAAGCCCGGGATCCGGTGTTCAGCGCACCGGCGCCAGCTTCGTCACCGTGTACTGCCCGCCCACCTTGTCGGCGTCGAACTTCACCTTGTCGCCGACCTTCACGGCGTCGAGCATGGCGGGGTCCTGGACGCGGAAGACCATCGTCATCGGGGGCATGTCGAGGTTCCTGATCTCGCCGTGCTTGAGCGTGAGCTTCTGCTGCGGCCTGTCGATCTTCATCACCTCGGCGTCGGTGCTCTGCGCCAGCGCGGGCGCGGCGGCCAGCAGGGCCGAGGCGGCGAGGGTGACGGAAGCGATCCAGCGGTTCATGTGAGACTCTCCTTGCAGGGATGGAACGGGTCAGCGGGCCGTGGGGATGACGTGCAGGTCGCCCACCATGCCGGCGTCGAAATGCCCGGCGATCAGGCAGGCGAAGCGGAAGTCGCCCGCGCGGTTGAAGGTCCAGACGATCTCGCCGGTGCGGCCCGGCGGCACATGCGCCATGTAGGGCTCGTCGTGCTGCATGTCGGGGAACTTCTTCATCAGCTCGGCGTGCGCGGCCAGCTCCCCGGGCGTGCCCAGCACGAACTCGTGCATCGCGCGGCCGGTGTTGCGGATGCGCAGCCGCACCGTCTCGCCCTCGCGCACCTCGATCCGGTCGGGCCGGAAGCGCATGTCGTCGCCCATCGAGACGGTGATCGTGCGCCGGGCCTGGCGGCCTTCGGCGGCGATGCCCCAGTCCTTCTGCTCCTTGCGCACCGGCCCCGCTGCGGCATGCGCCGGGTCGCCGTGGGCGACGGCGGGCAGGGCCGGGGCCAGGCCCAGCAGGGCGCCCGCCAGGATCCAGGCGGCGCGTCGATCAGTGATGTCCATGGTGGCCTCCTTCGGGCTTGCGGACGTTCATCGTGGCGTCGCCGGCCGGCGCGGGCGCGCGCGTCGGCTCGGCCAGCGGGGCGCCGGTCCATTCGTGCGCGATCGTGCCGGCCGGGTGGCGGAACCAGCCGGGGTCCTGGTAGTCGCCGGGCTTCTGGTCGCGGCGGACCTTGAGGATGCTGAACATGCCGCCCATCTCGACGCCGCCGAACGGCCCCTGGCCGGTCATCATCGGCGCGGTGTTGTCGGGCAGCGGCATCTCCATCTCGCCCATGTCGGCCATGCCGCGCTCGCCCATGGCCATGTAGCCGGGGATCAGCTTGGTGATCTTGCGCGCCAGGCCGCTGTGGTCGACGCCGATCATCGTCGGCACGTTGTGGCCCATCGCGTTCATCGTGTGGTGGCTCTTGTGGCAGTGGAAGGCCCAGTCGCCTTCCTCGCTGGCGATGAACTCCACCTGGCGCATCTGGCCGACCGCCACGTCGGTCGTCACCTCGGGCCAGCGCGCCGACTTCGGCACCGGCCCGCCGTCGGTGCCGGTGACCTCGAACTCGTGGCCGTGCAGGTGGATCGGGTGGTTCGTCATCGTCAGGTTGCCGACGCGGATGCGCACCCGGTCGCCCTGGCGCACGTTCAGCGTGTCGATGCCGGGGAAGACGCGGCTGTTCCAGGCCCAGAGGTTGAAGTCGAGCATGGTCATCACCTTGGGCGTGGCGCTGCCGGGCTCGATGTCGAAGGCGTTCAGCAGGAAGCAGAAGTCGCGGTCGACGTCGGCGATCAGCGGGTGCTTCGCCTTCGGGTGCGTGATCCACATCCCGTACATGCCCATCGCCATCTGCACCATCTCGTCGGCGTGCGGGTGGTACATGAAGGTGCCGGGGCGGCGGGCCTCGAACTCGTAGACGAAGGTCTTGCCCGGCGGGATCGAGGGCTGGGTCAGGCCCGAGACGCCGTCCATGCCGTTGGGCAGGCGCTGGCCGTGCCAGTGCACTGCGTGGTGCTCGGGCAGGCGGTTGGTGACGAAGATGCGCACGCGGTCGCCCTCGACCACCTCGATCGTCGGGCCGGGCGACTGGCCGTTGTAGCCCCAGAGGTTGGCGTTGAAGCCGGGCGACATCTCGCGCACCACCGGCTCGGCCACCAGGTGGAACTCCTTGACGCCGTTGTTCATGCGCCAGGGCAGGCTCCAGCCGTTGAGCGTCACGACCGGGCGGTAGGGGCGGCCGGTCGCGGGCTGCAGCGGCGGCGCGGTGGCGGCCGAGGTCTGCAGGACCGGCTCGGGCAGCGCGGCCATCGCCACGCGGCTGACCGAGGCGGCAGCGACCGCGGCCCCGGCAGAGAAGAGGGAACGTCGGGAAATCATGGCGGAGGATCCGTGTCGGGTGGGTGCGCTCAGTGGCCGCCGGCATCGGCGGCGGTGGAGGCGGCGGCCGGGCTGCTGCCGGCATCGAGCCGGGGGCGGCCGAGCAGGGCCTGCTGCAGGTCGGCGTCGGCGAGCCAGAACTCGCGCCGGGCGTCGATCGCGGTGCGCACGGCGCCGACCTGGTCACGCGCGTCGGCCAGCAGCTCGAACACCCCGATCAGCATGCCGTTGTAGCGCAGCAGGTTCTCCTCGCTGATGCGCTGGCGCAGCGGCACCAGCACGGTCTGCGCATGGCGCGCGATGTCCCAGGTGTGGCGCCAGTGGCGCCAGGCCGAGCGGGCCTCGGAGCGGGCGTCGATCGCGATCTCGGCGGTGCGGTGCACGCTGGCGGTGTAGATCGCCTCGGCCCGCGCGACCCGGGCGTCGCCCCAGTCGAAGAGCGGCAGCTCCAGCCCGACCTCCCAGGCGCGGCTGCGCTGGCCGTCGCTGGTCTTCGAGCGGGTCAGGCCCAGGTCGATCGCGTCGACGAAGCGGGTCACGCGCACCAGGCCCAGGCTGCGCGCGGTCTGCTCGGTGGCGGTGCGTGCGGCCTGCACGTCCAGGCGCTGCGCCAGCGCGCGGGCCTCGATGTCGGTCTGATCGGTCGGCTGCACGGGCAGGTCGGGCAGCCGCTCGGGCAGGGCAAGCCGCTCGGCTTGATCGCCCCACAGGCCGAGCGCGCGCACCAGGCGCTCGCGCGCGGCGTCGCGGGCGCGCTCGCCGCGGGCCAGGTTCAGCAGCGCGTCGGCCTCGAAGGACTGCTCGCGCGCCAGCGTCAGGCGGTTGAAGTTGCCGGCCTGCGCCATGCGCCGCGCCAGCTCGGCGCCGGCCTCGGCGGCTTCGTGGACCTGGCGCAGATAGGTCAGGCTTTCCTCGGCAGCGACCGCCTCGACCCAGGCGCGGCGCACGTCGGCGATGCGCCCGACGAGCGTGATCGTCGTCTGCACCTGCTGGCGAGCGAGCTGCTGCTCGGCCATCGTGCGCGCCAGCGGCATCAGCAGCAGCCGGCCCAGGCCGATGTGCAGCCCGACCTCGCGCTCGATCTCGTCGCCGCTGGTGGTGCGCTTGTAGGACAGGCCCGGGTTGGGCAGGCGGGTGACCTGGGCGAGCTCGGCCTGCGTCAGGCCCAGGTCGGCGAGGTCGGCCTGCACGCCGCGGTGGTGGAGCAGCGCCAGCTCGACGGCGCCGTCCTGCGACAGCGGCGCGCCCAGCAGCGCGTCGATGCGCGCGCGTGTCTCGGCGGCGGGCGCCTGCGCGTCGGGCCAGCGCGCCACGTCGGCGCTGGCCACGCTGCGCAGCTGCCGCTGCACCGGCGCGATCGCCGCATCCGGCGAGGAGGTGGCGCAGCCGGCCAGCGCGGCGGCGGCCAGCAGGGCCGGTGCGATCCGATGCGGGCGCTTCATCGCGTACCTCCGCTGGCGCCGGAGGCCGCCGGCTCGGGCGCATTCGCTTCCCTCAGGTAGGTGCGCCAGCCGCCGACGGCGCGCACGCGCTCGTTGGCGGCGCGCCAGTCGCCGGGGGCGGTCTCGGCCGGCGCGGATGCGGCCCGCGCGGCCAGCGTCGAGCGGTGGACCAGCGGGCGCACGGGGGTGTCGGGGTCGGCCGGCGCGGCTGCGAAGGCCGGCGGCCACGCCGACGCGAGCGCGAGCAGCGCACCCGCGGCGGACACGGACAGGACAGGGAACATGACGATCTCTCGGGTCGGGACGGATGCGGACATCCGGAGCCGGCGCGCGCGTGCAGGCACACGCCGCGACCGGCGGAAGCGACGGCTCGGGAGATCAGCGGCGGGGAGGGCGGAACAGCGCCGACGGCGGCGCCTCGGGCGGCCCCGTCGGCTCGGTCGCGGCGGGCGGGGCGTGCGGCAGCTCGGGCAGCGGCAGCGTCAGGGTGACCGCCGGCGCCAGGCCGGCATGGCAGACCTCGCACAGCGTGCAGCCGGCGTGGAGGGCGGTGTCGGCCTGCGGCGAGGCCGCCGTCTCGTGGCAGGCATGGGGGGCCTGGTCGGCTTCGCCCTGGGCGAGCACCGGGGCCAGTTCGGCCACCGCCATCTGCGCCATCGCCCAGCCGCGCAGCGGCAGCAGCGCGATCACCAGCCAGAGCAGCCAGTGCAGCCAGGGGCGGGAGGGGCGGACCATGACCCGCAGTATAGGGGCGGGTCGCGCCGCCGCCGCGGCAGGACGCTCATCCCTGGGCGGCCACCTCCAGATGCTCCACCAGCGGCGGTCCGGTGAAGTACGCCGCGAAGCGGGCGAACACCTGCTGCAGGTACTCGCTGCCCGGGCCGGTGGCGTTGGCGTGCGCGGCACTCTGCCAGGTCAGCATCGAGACGCCCCGGGCGGTCTGGCGGTCGATCAGCAGCCGGGCCTCGACGAAGCCGGGCTGCAGCCGCG
This sequence comes from Sphaerotilus uruguayifluvii, assembly GCF_013294065.1. Lineage (GTDB taxonomy): Bacteria > Pseudomonadota > Gammaproteobacteria > Burkholderiales > Burkholderiaceae_C > Sphaerotilus > Sphaerotilus uruguayifluvii. Next base: position 62,666 of record NZ_JABSNM010000015.1, on the reverse strand, counting down.
CCGCCGGGATGGCCTCGTCGCGCCAGATGCGGACGACCTCGTCGATCTGGTCCTTCGCGACCGGCACGGTGATCATGCGGGTGTACATGGCGGGCTCCTTTCTCTGTCTGCTCAGGTCGGTTGCGGCACCAGATTCAGGCCGAGTCCGCGCAGCAGCGTCGCCGAGTCGAACAGGCCGACCACGCGCAGCAGCCCCTGCGGGTCGCTCTCCATCAGGTCGATGCCTTCGAGCGTGATCTGGCGCTGCGTCGGGGGCAGTCCAGCGAACGTGCCGGTGTGGGTGGCCGTCAGCACCCACGGCACATGCACCTCGTTCGGTCTGACCGGGAACGGTCCCCGGTAAGCGAGGCTGAAATCGGCGAAACCGTCGAACAGCGCCGCCATGTAGCCGGGGATCTGCGCGCGGTCGAGCGGCCCCGGCGTGGTCGGGTCGCGGTAGGTGCCCTCGGGCGCGAAGGTGGCGACGGCGGCGTCGATGTCGTGGCGGTTCCAGGCGTCGAAGTAGGCGCGCGCCAGCGCGACCGGGTCGGGGGTGTCCATGGGCGGTCTCCTGGGGGTGGGTCAGCGCATGCGCACTTCGCCGTCGAAGCAGACGAAGTAGTGCTGGTTGTCCTTGCCCGAGCCGGGGCCTTCGACGAAGTTGCCGCCGCCGCTGGCACCGACCCACTTGCCGGTCAGGCCGGTGACCGTGTACGCGCCGGTCATGCCGCCGCGGGCGTCGTAGGCCTTGACCTTGCCGGTGACGAGGAACTTGTCGCCGTCGGCGTCGGTGCGCACGCAGCGCAGCTCGCCGTTGGGCTTGCCGTCGATGACCTCGTTGAACAGCACGCAGGTGCCGTAGGCGCCCTTCAGCGGCGAGGCCTCGTCGCGCGTGACGTAGCCGGTGCCGTAGGCGCTGGCCGAGATGATGGTGTGGTTCGGCGCCGGCTGCAGCACCTCGACGTGGGTGTAGTGGGCGCCGTAGCAGATGCGGGCGTCGATGGTGGCGGCCGTGGTGGCGGTCGGCGCCAGCGCGAGGCCGGCGACGAGCCCCGCCAGGGCGCACAGGGCGCGGCGAGTCCTGGACATGGGGTTCTCCTGGGGAGGGGCGGAGGAAGGGCGCGGTCCCGGGGCCTCGGACAAGACCAATTGTCCATGTCGGGAATGCGTGCAAAAGTCCCCAAAAATGGGAGGCGCTGGCGCCCGCCGCCGCTGGCGTCAGCGCCGCCGCCGGGGCGGCGCGTCGGCCGGCGTCCAGGGGCGCAGCTCCTCCATGTGCTGGCGCAGGTACTCGACGACGGTGCGCCGGTGCTCGGCGCCGCGCACCGGGGGGGCGTCGGGCGCGGTGGCGCCGCTGGTGTCGGTGCACAGCTCGGGCATGTGGGCTGACACGGTGCGCAGGATGGCGCGCCAGGCCTGCTTGACCGCGTCGGCCGAGATGCCCAGCCGTGCGGCGATGGCGCGGTCGGTGTCGCCCTGCAGCGCGTAGGTTGCCACCGTCTGCAGCGACGGCGACAGACCGAGCGCCGGCGGCTGCGGGTGCATGACCCACAGCGACATGGCGTTGATCGCGCCCGGCGGCAGGTCGCCGCGGTCGATGACGTGCTGGTGCGGCTCGCTGTCGGACGGGGTGCCGGCCGGCGCGGCGAAGGCCTGCACGGTGCGGAACCCCCCGGCGGCCATGTAGTCGGCGGCCGGGCGGCCGTACACCTCGCCGTGGATGCGCCGCACGTTGTAGCCGGCGTGGCAGAAGTACCACGCCGCCGGCCCGATGGGGCGCAGCCGCAGGCTGTCCGGGTGGCCCAGGTCGTGCTCGCGCTGCAGGTACAGCGGCATCACCAGGCTCAGGCCGGCGCCGGCGTTGGCGCGCGCGACCTCGCGCTGGTCGAGGAAGGGCCGGTGGCCGTCGAGCGCCAGGCGGCAGAGCCGGTCGAGCAGGTAGGGTTGCGGCTCGCGCAGCAGCAGGTCGTGCACCTCGTCGTGCACGAAGCGGCTCAGGCCGATGGCCTCCAGGCGCGGCCCGTGCGGCCCGCGCAGGTCTTCCCAGAGCGCGAACGGCTTCGGGAAGCGCTGGTCCTGCGCCAGCCAGTCGGCCCACAGCCGCGGCAGGTGCTCGCGCACCGGCGCCGAGACGAGGCAGCGGCCGTTGCGATCGAACAGGTCAAGGCAGCGGGGCAGGTCGGCGTCGTCGACGAGGCGGTAGCGCATGAGTCCTCCCGGGAACAGACTTGTCCGGCATCAATTCCGGTGGCTGTTTGGGTGGACTTTTTCACGAACGAGCGGCACGAACAAGAGGGATTCACCGCCCGGGCGCACCACCGACGGCGCCGCGCCGCACCTGATCGCGCTTCATCGACTCGAACAGCGCCTTGAAGTTGCCCTCGCCGAAGCCCTCGTCGCGCTTGCGCTGGATGAACTCGAAGAAGACCGGGCCGAGCAGCGGCTGGCTGAAGATCTGCAGCAGCAGGCGCGGCTCGCCGCCGGCGGTCGAGCCGTCGAGCAGGATGCCGCGCGTGCGCAGCGCCTCGACCGGCTCGCCGTGGCCGGGCAGGCGCTCGTCGAGCATCGCGTAGTAGATGTCGTTGGGCGCCGTCAGCAGCGGCACGCCGGCGAGCTGCAGCGCATCGACCGCCGCGATCAGGTCGTCTCAGCGCAGCGCGACGTGCTGGATGCCCTCGCCGTTGAACTGCATCAGGAACTCCTCGATCTGGCCGCCGCCCTGGCGCGCCTCCTCGTTGAGCGGGATGCGGATCAGGCCGTCGGGCGCGGTCATCGCCTTCGAGGCCAGGCCGGTGTACTCGCCCTGGATGTCGAAGTAGCGGATCTCGCGGAAGCCGAACAGCCGCTCGTAGAAGCCGGCCCAGTAGGCCATGCGGCCGCGGTAGACGTTGTGCGTCAGGTGGTCGATGGTGTGCAGGCCGTGGCCCGGCGGGCGGCGCTCGACGCCGTCGAGGAACTCGAAGTCGATGTCGTAGATCGAGCGGCCGTCCTCGAAGCGGTCGATCAGGTACAGCGGCGCGCCGCCGATGCCCTTGATCGCCGGCAGGCGCAGCTCCATCGGGCCGGTCGGGATGTCGAGCGGCTGCGCGCCGAGTTCCAGCGCGCGGGCGTAGGCGCGGTGCGAGTCCCGGACGCGGAAGGCCAGCCCGCAGGCGCTCGGGCCGTGCTCGGCGGCGAAGTAGGCGGCCAGGCTCTTGGGCTCGCGGTTGACGATGAAGTTGATGCCGCCCTGGCGGTACAGGACGACGTCCTTCGAGCGGTGGCGGGCCACGAGCGTGAAGCCGAGGCGCTCGAACAGCGGCTCCAGCACGCCGGCGACCGGCGCGGCGAACTCGACGAACTCGAAGCCCATCAGGCTCATGAGGTTGTCGGACGGGTCGGACATGGCGGTGTGAGGCGTGCGGCGTGATCGTGAAAAGTCCGTGCCGGGGCGGGCACGGTCCTGAAGCCCGAGTGTGCGCGCGACAGGCGGGTTGCGGCAGCGGGATACCGCGCACTGGGGCGGGCTCCTAGAATCGGCGGCTGCCCGTTGTCCTGATCCCTTATCCCTGATCTCCGGAGACCCCATGAGCCACACGCCCGTCGACCTGTCGCACATCGCTGCCCGCGACAAGGCCGAGATCCTCGCCCAGGCGCTGCCCTACATCCGCAAGTTCCATGGCAAGACCATGGTCATCAAGTACGGCGGCAACGCGATGACCGACCCGGCGCTGCAGCAGGCCTTCGCCGAGGACGTGGTGCTGCTCAAGCTCGTGGGCATCAACCCGATCGTCGTGCACGGCGGCGGCCCGCAGATCGACGCGGCGCTGACCAAGATCGGCAAGAAGGGCCAGTTCATCCAGGGCATGCGCGTGACCGATGCCGAGACGATGGACGTCGTCGAATGGGTGCTGGCCGGCGAGGTGCAGCAGGACATCGTCGGCCTGATCAACGCCGCCGGCGGCAAGGCGGTGGGCCTGACCGGCCGCGACGGCGCGATGATCCGCGCCCGCAAGCTCAAGCTGCTCGACCTGAACGACCCCAGCATCGAGCACGACGTCGGCCAGGTCGGCGAGATCGAGTCGATCGACCCCAGCATCGTCAAGGCGCTGCAGGACGACCAGTTCATTCCGGTGGTCAGTCCGATCGGATTCGGCAAGGACAACGAGAGCTACAACATCAACGCCGACCTGGTGGCGTCCAAGCTGGCCGAGATCCTCAAGGCCGAGAAGCTGATGATGCTGACCAACATCAAGGGCGTGCTCGACAAGCAGGGCGAGCTGCTGACCGAGCTGACCTCGCGCCGCATCGACGAGCTGGTCGAGGACGGCACGATCTCGGGCGGCATGCTGCCCAAGATCGCTGGCGCGATCGACGCGGCCAAGTGCGGCGTCAACGCGGTGCACATCATCGACGGCCGCGTGCCGCACGTGCTGCTGCTGGAGATCCTGACCGATCAGGCCTTCGGCACGATGATCCGCTCGCACTGAGCGGGACGGCTGCGATGAAGCGCGCGCCGGTCTGGCTCTTCGACCTCGACGACACGCTGCATGACGCCAGCGGCGCGGCCTTCGGGCCGATCGCCGAGGCGATGACCGTCTACATCGAGCGCGAGCTGGCGCTGGCCCGCCCCGAGGCCGAGGCGCTGCGCCGCCACTACTGGGACCGCTACGGCGCGACGCTGCTGGGGCTGATGCGCCACCACGGCGTGCGCGCCGCGCATTTCCTGCACGACACGCACCGGCTGCCCGGCCTGGAGCACCGGCTGCGCGCCAGCGCGCACGACCTGGCGGCGCTCGAGCGCCTGCCGGGCCGGCGCTTCATCCTGACCAACGCGCCGCGCGCCTACGCCGAGCGGGTGCTGGCGGCGCTCGGCATGACGCGGCTCTTCCACGGCGTGATCCCGATCGAGCGCATGACGATGTTCGGCGACCTGCGGCCCAAGCCCGACGCGCGCATGCTGCGCCGCATCGCGGTGACGCTGAAGGTGCCGCCCTCGCGCTGCATCCTGGTCGAGGACACGCTGGCGCACCAGAAGTCGGCGTGCCGGGTGGGCATGAAGACGGTGTGGATGCAGCGCTGGATGCGCGCCGCCGCCCCGTCCGCACCGGTGTCGGCCGGGCTGCCGGCGCGTCCGCGCCGCTGCCGGCGGCCGGCCTACGTGTGTGCCAGAATCCGCAGCCTTCAGGCGCTGGCCCGCTCCGCATGGTGAAGAGGGCCGGGAACCGGCGCCCTGTCGCCCTGTTTCAGCGAGCCTGCTGCCCCGTTCCCGATGCCCGATACCTCCGACGCCCCGGCCGCCTGCGCGCCTGACCCCGAGACCGCCGTCGCTGCGGTCGCCGAGCCGGCGCCCCGCCGCCGGCCCAAGCCAGGCGAGCGCCGCCTGCAGATCCTGCGCACGCTGGCGCAGATGCTCGAGCGCCCGGGCGCCGAGCGCATCACCACCGCCGCGCTGGCCGCGCGGCTCGAGGTCAGCGAGGCCGCGCTCTACCGCCACTTCGCCAGCAAGGCGCAGATGTTCGAGGGCCTGATCGAGTTCGTCGAGAGCAGCATCTTCGGACTGGTCAACCAGATCTGCGAGCGCGAGGACGATCCCCGCGTGCAGGCCGCGCGCAGCGTGGTCGTGCTGCTGCAGTTCGCCGAGCGCAATCCCGGCATGACCCGGGTGATGGTGGGCGACGCGCTGGTGCTCGAGGACCCGCGGCTGACGCAGCGCATGAACCAGTTCTTCGACCGCATCGAGTCGCAGCTGCGCCAGCTGATGCGCCGTGCGGCCGACGCGCGCGGCTCGGTCGAGCCGACCGTCGAGGCGGCCGCGCAGGCCTCGGCGCTGACCAGCTTCTGCATCGGGCGGCTGCAGCGCTTCGCCCGCACCGATTTCCGCCGCAGCCCGGTCGAGCAGATCGATCTGGCGCTGCAGATGATGATCCACTGAGCCCTGCCGAACGATGAGCGACTTCTCCACCCTGATCGCCCGCGCCGAGGCGCTGCTGGCCCGGCTCGAGGCGGTGCTGCCGCAGCCGCCGGCCGCGCCCGACTGGTCGGCCTCGATCGCCTTCCGCTACCGTCGACGCGGCACGGGCGGCGGCGTGCTCGAGCCGGTGCGCCATGTCGCGCCGCTGCGTCTGGCCGACCTGAAGGAGGTCGACGGCCAGAAGGAGCGCCTGGTGCGCAACACCGCGCAGTTCGTCGCCGGCCGCCCGGCCAACAATGTGCTGCTGACCGGCGCGCGCGGCACGGGCAAGAGCTCGCTGATCAAGGCCTGCCTGAACGAGTTCGCCGACCGCGGCCTGCGCCTGATCGAGGTCGACAAGGACGACCTGACCGATCTGCCCGACCTGGTGGCCCTGGTGGGCGAGCGGCCCGAGCGCTTCATCATCTACTGCGACGACCTCAGCTTCGACGAGGGCGAGTCGGGCTACAAGGCGCTGAAGTCCATCCTGGACGGCACCATCGCGCAGGCCTCCGACAATGTGCTGATCTGCGCCACCAGCAACCGCCGCCACCTGCTGCCCGAGCAGATGAAGGACAACCTGGGCGCGCGCCACGACGACAACGGCGAGCTGCATCCCGGCGAGGCGATCGAGGAGAAGATCTCGCTGTCCGAGCGCTTCGGGCTGTGGATCAGCTTCTATCCGTTCAGCCAGCGCGAGTACCTGGCCATCGTCGGCCAGTGGCTGCGCCATTTCGGCATCGACGAGGCCACGATCGAGGCGGCGCGCCAGCCCGCGCTGGTCTGGGCGCTGGAGCGCGGCTCGCGCTCGGGCCGGGTGGCCTGGCAGTTCGCCCGCGACTTTGCCGGCCGGGCCGAGGCGCCGGCCGCCGCGCCCGCGCCGATCCAGGGCGACGGCCCGCAGGGGCTGGACCATGTCTGAGCCGATCGTCGTCGCCGGTGCGGAGAACCTGCCCGAGCGGGTGCCGGTCGAGGTCGCGGTGGGCGTGCTGGTCGAGCGCGACGCCGACGGCCGCGAGGGCCGTTTCCTGCTGACCTCGCGCCCGGCGGGCAAGGTCTACGCCGGCTTCTGGGAGTTCCCCGGCGGCAAGCTCGAGCCCGGCGAGACGGTCGAGCAGGCGCTGCGCCGCGAGCTGATCGAGGAGATCGGCATCACCATCGGCGCGGTCCACCCGTGGCGCGAGCTGGTGATGGACTATCCGCACGCGCGGGTGCGGCTGAACTTCTGCAAGGTCTTCGACTGGACGGGCGAGTTCGAGATGCGCGAGGCGCAGGCCATGGCCTGGCAGACGCTGCCGGTCGAGGTGGAGCCGGTGCTGCCGGGCACGATCCCGGTGCTGCGCTGGTTCGCCGAGGAGCGCGGCCACGCCGGGCCGACGCACCGCGAGACGCCGGCGGGCTGAACCGCCCGGCCGCGCCCGGCGCCGTCGTCAGACGCCGGCGTCGAAGTCGTCGGGCGGCTCGACCGCGCCGACGCGGTAGTCGCCGCTGGCCCAGGCGCCCAGGTCATGTTCGCGGCAGCGCAGGCTGCAGAAGGGCCGGTACGGGTTCAGGTCCTTCGCGAAGGGCGCGGGCGTGCCGCAGGCCGGGCAGGGCACCTGGCGCGGCGAGGCCGGCGCGGCGGGGGCGGAGGAAGAAGTCGTCGTCATCGCCCGCGAGTCTAGTCTCCCACCGTCGTCATCCTCGCGAAGGCGAGGACCCACGCCGGCCACAGAATCGACCTGCTCCTGCGTGGGTGCCCGCCTTCGCGGGCATGACGGGAGGGTGGGCTTGTCTCAGGATTCAGGTGCAGCTCAGGCGGACCTCAGGCGCACAGCGTCAGCGGCAGCTGCAGGCTGTCGTTCATCGCCCGCAGCCGGCCCTCGGCGTCGGCGCGGGTCAGCCGGATCGCCAGCAGCACCCGGTTGCCGCTGATCTCGGGCACCAGCTGCGAGCCCGGGTCGATCTCCAGGCGCGCGAGCTGCAGCGGCCGGCTGCCGCCGAGGTTGAGCTGGAACAGGCCGTTGCGGAAGGGCGCCATCTGCTTGATGCCGGACTCGCGCAGCAGGCCGAGGTTGACCTCGAGCGCCTCGGCGAGCGGGTCGAGCACGCCGACCCAGCGCAGCAGATCGCCGCGGCGCTTCTGCGTCGGCTCCTGCTGCCAGGCGAAGTAGCCGGGCAGATCGAACTCGCAGGTGCCGCCGGGAATGTGGATGCGGCTGCGCACCGCCATCAGCCACTCGTTGCCGGCCAGCGCCTGCTCCGGGCGGCCGGCGGTCGCGGCCAGCCGGTCGTGCGAGCCGACGATGCGGTCGACCGCCAGGTTCAGCGCCGCCTCCGAGATCGACGGATTGCCGCGGTAGCCCTCGAAGATCTGGCGCTGGCGGGCGAGCTCCTGCAGCAGCTCGGCCTTGAAGTCGGTGCGCGAGGTCACGTCCATGATCTCGAACAGCGTCGCCAGCGCGTAGTGGTGGTCGGTCGCGGTCTCGCGCGGCACCAGCAGGGCCAGGCGGGTGAAGAGGCGCTCGAGCCGCAGCATCGTGCGCACGCTCTCGTTGAAGGGATATTCGTAGTAGATCAAGGCCCAGTTCTCCCCGATCCGGTCGGCCGGACGAATGGTTTCGATTGTTTCACAGCCAGCTTTTCCAGACATGTTCGACCGCGCGGGCGAGCTGGTCGCGGTCGAGTCCGTCGTTGAGGATCACCGCATCGGCGACCGCACGGCGCTGCTCGCGCGTGGCCTGCTGCGCGATGACGCGCTCGACCGCCTCGGGCGTCCAGCCGCTGCGGGCGACCACCCGCGCGATCTGCGTGGCGGGCGTGCAGTCGACGACCAGGATGCGGTCGACCCGCTCGCGCCAGCGCCGGCCCGACTCGACCAGCAGCGGCACGTCGAAGACCACCGGCGCGCCGGGCGGCGCGGCGGCGGCCTCGGCCTCGGTGTCCTCGGCGATCAGCGGGTGCAGGATGGCCTCGAGCCGCTGGCGCTCGGCCGGGTCGGCGAAGACGCGCTCGCGCATGCGGGCACGGTCCATCGCGCCCCGGGCATCGATGAACTCCGGCCCGAAGGCGGCGGCGATGGCCGCGATCGCCCGGCCGCCCGGCGCGGTCAGCCGGTGCGCGATCGCGTCGGTGTCGACGATGTGCGCGCCCAGCGCGCGCAGCAGGGCGGCGACGGTGCTCTTGCCGCTGCCGATGCCGCCGGTCAGGCCGATGCGCCGCGTGTCCATGCTCATGCCCAGCCCATCCAGCGCAGCACCCGCTCGCTGCCGGCGAGCATGACCGCCAGGCCGCCGCCGGCCAGGAAGGGGCCGAAGGGCACGTAGCGGCCCTCGCGCAGCGTCGCGGCCATCTTCATGGCGATGCCGACGATCGCGCCGATCACCGAGGCGCCCAGCACGATCGGCAGCAGCATCGCCGGCCCCAGCCAGGCGCCCAGCGCCGCCAGCAGCTTGAAGTCGCCCGCGCCCATGCCTTCCTTGCCGGTCACCAGCCGGAACAGCTGCGAGATGCTCCACAGGCTCATGTAGCCGCCGATGGCGCCCCACAGTGCCTGCCCGGGCGACAGCGGCAGCCAGCCCAGCAGCGCGCCGAGCAGGCCGGCCCAGGCCAGCGGCTGCGTCATGCTGTCGGGCAGCAGCGTGGTGTCCCAGTCGATCAGCGAGGCCGCCAGCAGCGTCGCGGCGAAGCCGCACCACAGCACGGTCTGCGGCTCGGCGCCGAAGCGCAGGCCGATGGCGGCGAACAGCAGCGCGCAGCCCAGCTCGACCAGCGGATAGCGCGGCGAGATCGGCGCGCGGCAGGCCGAGCAGCGCCCGCCCAGGCGCAGCCAGCCCAGCAGCGGAAGGTTCTCGTGCCAGCGCAGCACATGGCCGCAGGCCGGACAGCGCGAGCGCGGGCGCGCCAGGCCGAGCGGGCGGCCGTCGTCGCCGGGCGCCGGCACCGCATCGACGCCGAGGATCTCGGCGCTCTCGCGGCGCCACTGGCGCTCCATCATGATCGGCAGCCGGTGCGCCACCACGTTCAGGAAGCTGCCGATGCACAGGCCGAACAGCGCAAGCGCGCCCGGCGACAGCAGCCATTCCAGGGTCACAGGATTCATCGGGAAACAGGAGCGCCCCGGCGGCGGGCCGGGGCGACGGATCAGCCTCAGGGATGCCCATTCTGCGACATCCGTGTGGCGTGGCGGGCGGGTTCGCGCGGCCGGTTCAGGCCGCGTCGAGCACCTCGGCGAGCTCGCGGTCGATGCCGGGGCCGGCGGCTGCGCCGACCAGCGCCTGCAGCGGCACCGAGGTGCCGGCCGGCAGCAGCTGCTCCTGCGGCGGCACCGCGTCCTCGGGCAGGTGGCAGTCGCTGGTCATGCGCCGGGCCAGCGTGCGCTCGCGCGGCGTGGTGGCGACCTTGCGCAGGCGCAGCAGGCCCGGCGGCGCCTCGTCCGCGTCGGACAGGATCTCCAGACGGTGCTCGAACCAGCCGAGCTGCCAGAAGCGGTCGGCGCAGGCGCTCCAGATGTCGGCGCGGGCGCCGGCGTCATGCTCGATCAGCAGCACGCCGTCCTCGCGCAGCAGCGCCAGGCAGTTGGTCAGCAGCGTGGGCAGGTCGGCGCCGCGGGCCAGCGCCGCCGGCAGCAGGATCTCGTCGCACTGGCCGGCCTCCAGGCGCAGCGGGCCGCACAGCGTCGAGACGGTCGACAGCGGCAGCGTCAGCGGCTGCGCCGGATCGAGCACCAGATCGGGCTCGCTGCGCGCGCAGGCATCGATGTTGAGCCAGCCGCTGCGGTAGCCGGTGCCGGCGCCCAGGTGCAGCCGGCTCGGCCGCCACGGCCGCGGGTCGCGCCGGTGCAGATGCGCCAGGCCGACGCCGCAGGCGTGCACCAGGATGTCGGCCATCGCCTGCGCCGGGTCGAGCTGCTCGAAGTGCGCATGCTGCTGGCGGGTGCGCTCGATCCAGCCGGGGGTGCCGAACTCGCGCGAGAAGAACTCGCCCAGCGTGGTCTCGTCGACCCAGCTGACGGCCTGCTCGATGTAGCCGGGAACGCGCGTCGCGTCGGTGCGCTGCAGCACGACCGGCGTGCCCAGGCTCAGGCAGTGCGCCAGCAGCACCGGATCGACATGGCCGCTGCCGTGTGCGTCGCACAGCAGCACCGCGCGCGCCTGGCGGATGAAGGCGTCGCGTTCGACGCCGTACAGCGGCTGGTCGAGCAGGCTGACCGGCACGCCGCAGTCCTCGATGCGGGCGACGAAGGCCTGCGCGGCGGCGCTGAACTCGCCCAGGTGCAGCAGCTCGATCGGCCGGCCGTCGATCGGCATCGGCATCTCGCCGAACTCGTCGGCCAGGTAGGGCGCGTGCACGAAGGGCACCAGCGGCACCCGGTCGGGCTGCGCGGCATAGGCCGGCAGGCTGGTCGGGTCGCCGTCGACCACCGCCGCGCGCTCCAGCAGCGCCAGATAGTCCGGCGAGGGCGCCTGGCCGTCGGCGCCGAACTGCACCAGGTTCACCAGCACGCAGGGATGGCGCTCGCACTGCGCCGCGTCGAAGCCCAGGTGCGCGCCGAAGACGAAGTTGACCGCGTCATGGCGCAGCCGGTTCTTCGACAGGCTGACCCGTGCGCCCAGGCGCCGGAAGTGGTAGCGGAAGTAGCGTGCCGGGTCGAGCAGGCCGAGCGCCTGCTCGTGGCCGGCGGGCTGGACGATGCAGAGGTGGATGTCCGGCAGGGTCATGGTCGGAGGGCGGGGCTGGCGGCGCGGCCGGGGGGCGCAGCGCCGGGAAAGTTTCATTTCCCGGCCAGTCTAGGCAGCCCGGGCCCGCGCCATCCGCCCGATCAGCCCGGACAAGACGGGGCTAATTCCTCGGGGCGCGAGAGCTCGACGCGCAGCGAGTGCAGCAGCTCCAGGTTGTGCCGGGCCAGCTCGCCGCCGCGGCCGTGCACCGCGCCGTCGAGCTCCGGGCGCTCGCCGATCTCCAGGCAGCGCGTCCAGGCGCCCTCGATCATCGGCAGCAGCTCGCCGGCGCGGCGCGGCTCGCGTGCGGCCCAGTCGAGCATCAGGTCGCCGAGCGCGAAGAAGAAGTCGGGCGAGTCGGCCCACAGCGCCATCTGCGCCGAGGCCTGCTCGATGCCCTCGGCATGGCGGCCGGCGCATTTCAGCGCGTGCAGCCGGCGCACGCTGAGGTCGTGGGTCCAGCCCGGCGCCTCCGGGCCGCAGGGCTGCAGCGCCTCGGCGCGCGCGAAGCAGTCGAGCGCGGCGGCCGCACGGCCGTGCACGTCATGGTCCTTGCCGAGCTGGTACCAGAGGTAGGCGTCGTCGGGCCGGTCGGCGATCTCGCGCTGCAGCAGCCGCGCGTTGCGGTCGGCCTTGCGCGCCAGCGCCTCGGGCAGGTAGCCGCTGTGGCCGATCGTCACCGGCAGCCGGCGCACCGGCAGGGCGTGCTGCGGCTGCTCGTGGACCCGGCCGCGGTAGCGCACCGTGCCGGGCAGCAGCCGGCTGATCCAGCTCGAGGCGAGAGCCTCGCCGCCGGGCTCGCCGCCCTCGAGCGCATGGCGGCTGTCGATGCGCAGCGCGCCGACGAAGTCGGGCTTGCAGGTGCGCAGCGCCGCCAGCACCGGCGCGCCGTCGTCGAGCCACTCGTCGCCGTCGAGCACCAGATGCCAGTCGGCGCCGGCCAGGTCGAGCGCGGCGTTGCGCGCCGCGGCGAAGTCGTCGCACCAGGCGAAGTCGGCGACCCGGGCGCCGGCGGCGCGGGCGATCTCGCGGGTGCGGTCGCTCGAGCCGGTGTCGAGCACGACCATCCGGTCGACGTGGCGGCGCACGCTGTCGAGCGTGCGCTTCAGGCCGGCGGCCTCGTCGCGGACGATCATCACCAGGGCGATGCGGTAGAGGCGGGCGGGTTTCGGTCGCATGGCGGGTCCGGTCGGTTCAGGGGGCTGGCAGCGCGGCCAGCGGCATCGGGGGCAGACCGGCGTCGAGCCGGTCGATCATCCGGCGCACCAGCGCGGCGAAGTCGCGCGCCAGGCCGGCGGGGTCGTGCAGCGGATCGGCCTGCAGGCGCTGGTGCAGCTGCTCGCGCAGCGCCGCACGCCGGGCGGCATCGCGGCCGAGCCGCACCGCCTCGATGTGCAGCCGCTCCGGCCCGTCGCAGACCAGCTCGGGCAGGCCGACGGCCTGCAGCAGCGCGGCCGCCCGGCGCGAGCCGGTGCTGCGCCCGCGCCGGGTCAGCACCGGCACGCCGCGCTGCAGCGCCTCGAGGCAGCGGCGCTCGCCGCTGTCGGGAAAGGTGTCGAGCACCAGATCGGCCAGCGGCAGCCGCGCGGCATGGCGCGCGGCGTCGAGCTCGGGCGCGAAGACCAGGCGGCGCGGGTCGATGCCGCGCGAGGCGGCCGCGTCCTGCAGCCGCCGGCGCACCGCCGGGGCGGCGCCGCGCAGCCACAGCACCGCGCCGTCGGTGTCGGCCAGGATGCGGCACCAGGCGGCGAACTGCTCGGGCAGGATCGCGCCAGGCCGCGCGAAGCAGGCATAGACCATCGCCCGCTCGGGCAGGCCGCAGTCGGCACGGCCCGGCGGCACGATCGGCTCGTCGGGCGGGACCGGGGGCGGCGAGGGCGGGGCCGACGGGCGATGGCGCCGCGGCATCTGCGCGATCGCCTCGACATGGTCGGCCGCGCGGTCCAGCGGCGTGCGCTCCGGATCGCCGACGAGGTAGTCGATGAAGGCGGCGCCGGTGCTGCCGGCGCCGTCGGCCCAGGCGATCTGCAGCGGCGCGGGATGGCGGGCCAGCGTCGGCAGCCGGCGGGCGTCGGCTCGGGCGTCGAGCACCGCCAGCAGGTCGAGCGCGTCGGCGCCGATCGTCAGCGCCAGCTCCTGCTCGTCCTGCTCGAGACAGTCGTGCCAGCGCCCGGCGCGCTCGCGCAGGCGCTGCAGCGGGGCCTCGCCGGTGTCGGGGCGGTCGACATAGGCAAAGAGCTCGAAGCGGGCCGGATCGAGCGCGAGCAGCATCTCGACGATCGGCCAGGGCGGCGCCTCGCGTTCCGGCGGGGTGCCGATCAGCACGCCCAGGCGCAGCCGTGCTCCGGCCGGCCGGGCGGCGCGTCGACGCGCGCGCGCCCGTTCGACGTGCTGGCCGAGCCGGGCGCGCACCGCCTGCTCGGCGGCCTGGCGCAGCCGGGCCGGGTCGTCGGTGAAGGCCGCCAGCAGCGCCGGATCGGGCAGCGTGCGCAGGTCCGGCTGCAGCGGCAGCGGCTGGGCCAGCGCCTGCTCCAGCCGCGCCTGGTCCTGGGCCAGCGCCGGCCAGTCGGCCTCTGCGGCGGCCGAGGCGGCCGCGGCCAGCGCGGCCCCGGCGTCGCGCGGGTTCTCGTCGCGTCGCGTGCGGTGGCACCAGGCTGCCTCGAGGTGCTCGCCCTGGCGGGCCAGGGCCTGGCCGAGCTGGTGCAGCGCCTCGTGGCGGGACGACGGGTCGGCGCCGGCCAGCGCCAGCGCGGCCGAGGCCTCGCGAGCGGCTTCCTGCGGCCGCTGCAGGCGCTGCCAGGCGGCGGCCCGGGCCAGGTGCCAGCGTGGCGCCCGGGGCGCGGGTGACGGATCCGTCGCGTCGAGCAGGGCGAGCGCCTCGCCCGGATGGCCGGCCTCGGTCAGCCAGCCGGCCAGCTCGACCGCCGCCTCGCGGTGCTGCGGATCGCGGACGAGTGCCTGCCGGGCCTGCTGCAGCGCGGCATGGGCATGGCCGAACGCATGTTCCAGGCGGGCGAGCATGCGGCCGAGCCCGGCCGGCAGCGGCAGCGCGGCCGCTGCCGGCGCGTGCGGGATCGGGGGCGGGGTGTCCGGCGGTGCCGGCTCGGGGCGCCGTGGCAGGCGGGCGGGCGCGTCCTGCACGATCAGCCGTGCCAGCCGGTCGGCCAGCAGGGCCTGCGGGGCGGGGCGGAGCGTCGGTTCGCCCGGATCGCTCCAGGGCATCGGGGCCGAAGGCGGCGCCTCGCCGGGTGCAGGGTCGTCCGGGCGCGGGCCGGAGCCGGTGCCTGAACGGGGTTCGGGCGGCGCGCCCGGCGCACGCGCGCCCGGCCGCTGAGGCCGGCCGTAGGTCGGCAGCGCCGGATCCGGGCGGGACTGCAGCAGCACGGCGGCCGGCACCGGCAGTGCGTCGACCGGTCGGGCGGGCGCGGCCGAAGGGCCGGGCGCACGGCCGGGCGGCGTGTCGCGGGCGTCCAGCGCGTCGAGCAGCGCCTGCTGCGGCAGATGGCGCCGGACGGGGGGCTCAGGCATCGAGCCGGGAGGGTGGCGTTCGTCGGGCGAAGCGTCCGACGACGGCGTGCGGCGGACGGGCAGCAGCGCGGGCAGGGGACCGAGAGCATCCATGGGCCGGGCCGCGCGGGCGGCGCGGGGTGGAGGGTGCGCCCGAGTCTAGGGAGCCCGTCCGTGACGCATCACCGGATAAGGCCGGACCCGGTCGGCCATCTTGCGTGCCGCGCGGGCGGCCTGCTCGAGGCCGGCGGCCAGCAGCTCGGCCAGCACCGCCAGCGCCTGCAGCGGGTCGAGCGGGGCCTCGGCGCGGCTGCTGACGAAGGTCAGCCGGGCGGCCCGGTCGGCCTGCCACGGCTCGATGACCAGCCGGTCGCCCTCGTGCAGCGGCAGCAGGTCGCCGGGCTGCAGCACATGGTCGTGCGGATCGCCATCGCGGGTGATCCACACCGGGGCGTCGGCCACGGCCAGCCAGCCGTCGCGGCTGACGCGGGCCCGGCAGGCGGCGGCGACATGCTCGATTTCCATCTCGTTCTCCCAGGCGGCCGGTCCCGCATCGGGACCTTCTCGGGTTGACAGTGGCGACAGTGTCCGGTCTCGAGGCGGGTCGCGGGATGAAATCGAAGGCATCGATTGATAACATGGCGTCATGAATCGACTGCCCCGCCGCCCGCTGCCGCTCGACTGCCTGCGCACCTTCGAGGCGGTGGCGCGCCTGCTGAGCTTCAGCGCCGCGGCCGAGGAGCTGAACCTGACGCAGCCGGCGATCAGCCGCCAGATCAAGGGCCTGGAGGAGGAGCTGGGCGCGCCGCTGTTCCTGCGCGCGACCCGCCGCGTCGAGCTGACCGGCGCGGGCCAGACGCTGCTGCGCGCGGTCGAGCCGGCGCTGGCGCGCATCGATGCCAGCGTGCGCCAGATCCGCCTGAGCCGCAGCCGCGCGATGGTCAGCGTCACCACCTTCCCGTCCTTCGCCTCGCTGTGGCTGATGCCGCGCCTGCCCGACTTCGAGCGCGATCACCCGCTGGCCGACATCCGCATCGCCGCGACCGACCGGATGATCGAGACCGATGATGCCGAGCTCGATGTCGCGCTGCGCCACTGCGATGCCAGCAAGGCGCCCGACGGCGCGGTCCGGCTGTTCGGCGAGCTGCTGACGCCGGTGATCGGCGCGCGCCTGGCCGACGCGATCGAACGCGGCAGCGCGCCGCCGCTGCGCCGGCCCGCCGACCTGACCGACCACACGCTGCTGGAGATGGACGACGGCCTGCCGGGCTCGCTGGCGACCTGCTGGCCGGTGTGGCTGGCCGCGCAGGGCCTGGGGCAGCTCGCGCCGCGGCGCTGGATCAGCGTCAACTACACGCACCAGCAGGTGCAGGCGGCGCTGGCGGGCCAGGGCGTGGCGCTGGCGCGGCTGGCGATGGTCCACGATGTCGTCGAGCGCGGCGATCTGGTCGAGCCCTTCGGCGTGCAGGGGCGACTGTGGGCCTCGCCGTGCTACTGGCTGGTGCCGCTGGGAGGCGCGCGAGCCGTGCGCCGGCCGGAGGTCCAGGCCTTCTGCGACTGGGTGCTGGCGCAGGCGGCGCTGACGCGCCGCGCCGTCGGCGACATCGCCGATCCCGAGGCCGAGGTGCTGCCCGACTGACCGGCCGCGCGGCCTGCCCGGAGGTGGCGGCACGGATGTCCGGCATGCATCGCGACGATGCGGCTTCCTCATGCATGCCGCCGGCGCTCCCGACTAGGATGCAGGCACGCGTCCTTC
This sequence comes from Sphaerotilus uruguayifluvii, assembly GCF_013294065.1. Classification (GTDB taxonomy): domain Bacteria; phylum Pseudomonadota; class Gammaproteobacteria; order Burkholderiales; family Burkholderiaceae_C; genus Sphaerotilus; species Sphaerotilus uruguayifluvii. Next base: position 45,793 of record NZ_JABSNM010000015.1, on the reverse strand, counting down.
CCGGACGCCCCGGACCTGGAGGTGATGATGAAGCTCTACATCGGCAACAAGAACTATTCGTCCTGGTCGATGCGCCCGTGGGTGCTGATGAGGCAGTGCGGCATCGACTTCGAGGAGGTGATGGTGCGCTTCGACAGCTTCGACGCCGGCTCGGCCTTCAAGACGGCGCTGCAGGGCGTCTCGCCCACCGGCAAGGTGCCGGTGCTGGTCGATGACGACGGCCTGGCGGTCTGGGACACGCTGGCGATCGCCGAATTCCTGGCCGAGCGCCACCCGGAGAAGGCGCTGTGGCCGCACGATGCCCGCCGACGGGCGCTGGCGCGCGCGATGTGTGCGGAGATGCACTCGGGCTTCGGCGCGCTGCGTTCGCACTGCCCGCAGAGCCTCGAGGCTCGTCTGCCGGAGGTCGGCGCGCGGCTGATGGCCGAGCGGGCGGATGTGCGCGCCGACCTGGCCCGGCTGATCGCGCTGTGGGAACAGGCGCTGGCGCTGAGCGGCGGTCCCTTCCTGTTCGGCGCCTTCTCGATTCCCGACGCCTATTTCGCGCCGGTGGCCGGACGCATCCTCACCTACGGTCTGCCGGTCAGCGCGCCGGTGGCGGCCTGGATCGAGCGGCTGTGGGCGGCGCCCGGCGTGGCGGCCTGGGTGGCCGACGCGCTGGCCGAGCAGGACTTCCTCGACTTCGAGGAGCCCTACCGCAGCGGGCGCTGACGGCAGCGGCGGGCCGCTCAGGCCGGCATCAGCCGGCTTGAGCGCGCCTCGTCGGCCAGGCGGAAGACCTCGACCGCGTCGAGCAGCTGGCGTGCCTCCTGGCTCAGGCTGGTGGCGGCCGCCGCGCTTTCCTCGACCAGCGCGGCGTTCTGCTGCGTCATGCCGTCGAGCTCGTGCACCGCGCCGTGCATCATGCCGATGCCGCTGCTCTGCTCGTCGGCGGCGGCGCTGATCTGCTCGATCATCTGGCTGACGCGCTGCACGCTGGCGACGATCTCGTCCATCGTGCGGCCGGCCTGGCTGACCAGCCGGGTGCCGTCGCCGACCTTGTCGACGCTGCTGCCGATGAGCTGGCGGATCTCGGTGGCGGCGGTGGCGCTGCGCTGCGCCAGGCTGCGCACCTCGCCGGCGACCACCGCGAAGCCGCGGCCCTGCTCGCCGGCGCGCGCGGCCTCGACCGCCGCATTCAGCGCCAGGATGTTGGTCTGGAAGGCGATGCCGTTGATGACGCCGATGATGTCGGCGATCTTGCGCGAGCTGGCCTCGATCTCCTGCATCGTGGAGACGACCTCGGTGACCACCTGACCGCCGCGCGAGGCGACCTCGGCGGCGGAGCGCGCCAGCGTGCTGGCCTCGCGCGCGGCGGTCGCGGTGTGCTGCACCGTGCCGGTGAGCTGTTCCATGGAGCTGGCGGTGTTCTGCAGGTGGCTGGCGGTCTTCTCGGTGCGCACCGACAGGTCGGTGTTGCCGCTGGCGATCTCGCGCGAGGCCGAGTCGACCTGGACCGCGCTGCTGCGCACCTGGCGGATCGACTGCTCGATGCGCTGCAGGGCCTCGATCAGCCGGGCGGTCGTGGGGTCGCCGGCCGGGGCCCGGTGCGCCACCGCCAGATCGATGTGGCCGCTCTGGTCGAGCAGCATCTCGGTGATCTCGACCAGGCGCTCGGCGGTGCGGAAGTCGGCACGCGCGCGCTGCGCCAGCAGGATCAGGATGCCCGCCTCGGCCACGACGAACAGCGCATGCTCGATCACGATGCCCAGGCCGGGCGCGGTGAAGCACACCGGCCCCCAGCCCCACTCCTGCATGTAGTTGAAGCTCAGGTGATGCACCGCGATGGCAGCGGCGCCGACCACGATCGGCAGCCAGTGCCGATAGACCATCGTGACGGCCAGGAAGGCGAAGACGGCGAAGTGCGCCTCGGTCTGGCCGCGGGCCGCATGGATCAGCAGCGCGACCATCGCCATGCCCAGCGCCGGCAGCGCCGTGCGGCTGCCCAGCCGGCCCTGCGAAGCCAGCGCCGCGCCGACGGCCAGCGCCATCAGCACGCCGCCGATGCCCAGCACCAGCGGCAGCGAGTCATGGATCGTGGCGTAGATCAGGGCTCCGGCCATCACGACGGCGGTCGCGATCAGCATCGGGCGGTCATTCGGGTGCAGCGTGGGCATGGACGGACAGGGCTGTCGGAAGAACACGCCTGACTCTAGTCAGGCAGGGCGCCTGACGATCCCGACAACAGAGATACCCGGTACGGCTTTTTGTTCGGCAGAGTGTGAAAATGAAAAGCCCCTGATGCTTTCGCATCAGGGGCTTCTTGTTTGGTGGCGCTTCACGGACTCGAACCGCGGACCTGTGGATTATGATTCCATCGCTCTAACCGACTGAGCTAAAGCGCCGACAGACTTGAATTATGACGAGGACTTGAACGTCGCGCAAGTGTTTCGGGAGAATTTTTTTCATGAGGCCGGTCGGGCTGGCGGACAGGGCCCATGTCTTGCATGAGGCTGCCGGTCCGGCGGCCGCCGGATCGACCTGATTCCGGACTTTCCAAGATCTTCATCGCCTCCCCACCATGAGCAGCTCCCTCCATTCCATTCCCGGTCGCACCAAGAAGCTCCCGCCGCTGCGGGTCGGCGTCGGCGGGCCGGTCGGCTCCGGCAAGACCACGCTGGTCGAGATGCTGTGCAAGACGATGCGCGAGCGCTGGGACCTCGTCGTCGTCACCAACGACATCTACACGAAGGAAGACCAGCGCCTGCTGACGGTGGCCGGCGCGCTGGATCCGGAGCGCATCATGGGCGTCGAGACGGGCGGCTGCCCGCACACCGCGATCCGCGAGGACGCCTCGATCAACCTCGAGGCGGTCGATCGGATGCTGGAGAAGTTTCCCGACGCCGACATCGTGTTCATCGAGTCGGGCGGCGACAACCTGGCCGCGACCTTCAGTCCGGAACTCTCGGACCTGACGATCTACGTGATCGACGTGGCCGCGGGCGAGAAGATCCCGCGCAAGGGCGGCCCGGGCATCACGAAGAGCGACCTGTTCGTGATCAACAAGACCGACCTGGCGCCCCATGTCGGTGCTGACCTGGACATCATGCGCTCCGACACGGTGCGCATGCGGCCGACCAGGCCCTTCGTGATGACCAACCTCAAGACCCGCGAGGGCCTGTCGGAGGTCATCGACTTCATCGAGCGCCGAGGGCTGCTGGTGAGTTGATCGCTGCGTGCACCGTTGAGGTGCATCTGGCGCCCTGTTCGGTCAGGGCGCCGTCGAAGATCTGGCGCGCACAGTCCCGGCAGCGACCGCAGCGGGTCGACACGCCGGTCTCGTCCTGCAGCAGGTCGAAGCTCAGGGTTCCGGACTGGACCGCGGCGCGGATGTCGCGGTCGGAGACGCGTTGGCACAGGCAGATGATCATGCCTGCATGCTACTGCCAATGAGAACGTTTCTCAATCAATGCGTGCCATCCCCCACGGAGTCCGGGGGGATGGCCGGGCCCGCTCAGCTGGCGCCGCCGGCCTGGGTCTGCAGCCAGTTCTGCAGGCCCATCTGCTGGATCAGGCCCAGCTCGGTCTCGATGTGGTCGATGTGCTCCTCGGTGTCGTCGAGAATCCCGAGCAGCACGTCGCGCGAGACATAGTCGCGCACGCTCTCGCAGTGGGCGATGGCCTCCTTGAGCAGCGGGTGCGAGCCCGTCTCGATCTTCAGGTCGCACTCGAGCACCTCGGCGGCGTTCTCGCCGATGTAGAGCTTGCCCAGATCCTGCAGGTTCGGCAGGCCCTCGAGCATCAGGATGCGCTCGATCAGCTTGTCGGCGTGCTTCATCTCCTCGATCGACTCTTCATACTCATGCTTGGCCATCCTGGCCAGGCCCCAGTTCTTCAGCATGCGGGCATGCAGGAAGTACTGGTTGATCGCGGTCAGCTCGTTGCGCAGCTGGGCGTTGAGGTATTCGATGACCTTGGCGTCGCCTTTCATGGGGTCTCCTGCAGGGGTCGAAGGGAAGGGGGCTCATTCTGCGGCGCGGTGCGCCGCCTGTCCCGGCGATTTGCGCGGGTGTTCCTCCAGTGCGTGCAGCGCTGCCAGCCGTTCGAGCTGCTCCGCACAGGCCTGCTGCAGCGCTTCGCGGCAGGCGTCCAGCAGCGGATGCGCGCTGCGCAGCGCCGGTCGCACCAGGCCGACCTGGAAGGGAATGGACAGCGTCAGCGGCCGCAGGTGCAGGTCGGGGCCGGCGCGGTCGAGCGCGCTCAAGGGGTTGACGATCGCCACGCCCAGCCCCTGGCGCACCAGCGCGCAGACCGCCGCGGCGCTGCCGGTGTCGAGCGCGAGGCGGCGCGGCACGCCCTGGGCGGCGAACATCGCGTCGACCTGCTGCCGGTAGGGGTCGGTCGGCGCGAAGCTGATGAAGGTCTCGCCGGCCAGGTCGGCGGGCGCGAGGCGCCGGTGCGCCAGCAGGCGGTGGCCGGCCGGCAGCACGACGACCTCGTCGACGCTCAGCAGCGGCTCCACGGTGGTCTGCGCCGGCGCGTCGCGGCGCTCGACCAGGCCGAGGTCATGGCGCTGGTCGGACAGCGCCTGCTCCAGCCAGGGCGACTCCAGCGGCGTCACCGACAGGCCGGCCTGCGGCTGCCGCGCCAGGAAGTGCCGCGTCGCCGCCGGCAGCAGCGCCTCGGCCAGCGCCGGCAGGCAGGCCAGCTCCAGCCGGCCTTCCGCGAAGTCGCGCAGCGACAGCGCGCTGGCCTCGATGCGCTCCAGGCCGATGAAGGAGCGCGCCACCTCCTGGTGCAGCGCCAGCGCGCGTGCGGTCGGTCGCAGCCGCCCGCGCACCCGCTCGAACAGCTCCATGCCCAGCACCTGCTCCAGCCGCGCGATGTCGCGGCTGACGGTGGGCTGGGAGGTGTGCAGGCGCTCGGCCGCGCGCGTCAGGTGGCCGGTGCGCATCACTGCGTCGAAGACCTCGATCAGGCGGTGGCTGAGCTGTGCGGGCATATGCCATCCAGCATAGCGCCGTGGCCGGCTCATATCCGAAATGAATGGCTGACTGACAAGAAAGCACTGGATTGAATCGGTCGGCCGCCTCAGCATCGCGCATCCCGATGCCCTTGCGCGCCTGGCGCGCGATTCCGATGAGCACTGACCTGTCCCCGGCGCTGCTGCGCCAGATCGCCCAAGACCACGGCACCCCGGTGTGGGTCTACGACGCGGCGATGATCCGCCGCCGCATCGACGATCTGCGCGCCTTCGACACCGTGCGCTTCGCGCAGAAGGCCAATTCCAACACCCATGTGCTGCGCCTGATGCGCGAGCAGGGCGTGAAGGTGGACGCGGTCTCGCTGGGCGAGATCGAGCGCGCGCTGCGCGCCGGCTTCCAGCCGGGCTGCACGCCGGGCCAGCCCTCGGAGATCGTCTTCACCGCCGACCTGTTCGACCGCGCGACGCTGGCGCGGGTGGTGGAGCTGGGGGTGCCGGTCAACGCCGGCTCGGTCGACATGCTGCACCAGCTCGGCGCGGTGGCCGCGGGCCACCCGGTCTGGCTGCGCATCAACCCTGGCTTCGGCCACGGCCACAGCAACAAGACCAACACCGGCGGCGAGCACAGCAAGCACGGCATCTGGCATGCCGACCTGCCGCTGGCGCTGGCGGCGATCCGCACGCACGGCCTGCGCCTGGTGGGCCTGCACATGCACATCGGCTCGGGCGTGGACTACGGCCACCTCGAGCAGGTCTGCGAGGCGATGGTCGATCTGGTGACCCGCAGCGGTGCGGACCTGGAGGCGATCTCGGCCGGCGGCGGCCTGTCGGTGCCCTACCGCGACGGCGAGCCGCGCATCGACACCGCGCACTATTTCGGCCTGTGGGACGCGGCGCGCCAGCGCATCGCCGCGCACCTGGGCCACCCGGTCCACCTCGAGCTGGAGCCGGGCCGCTACCTGGTGGCCGAGTCCGGCCTGCTGCTGGCCGAGGTGCGCGCGACCAAGGCGATGGGCGCGAACCGCTTCGTGCTGGTGGACGCCGGCTTCAACGACCTGATGCGGCCGTCGATGTACGGCAGCCATCACGCGATCAGCGTGCTGGACGCGCCGGCGGACGCGCCCCGCCTGCCCTGCGTCGTCGCCGGCCCGCTGTGCGAGTCGGGCGACGTCTTCACGCAGGGCGAGGGCGGCGTGGTGCTGACCCGCGAGCTGCCGGCGGTGCAGGTCGGCGACCTGATGGTGTTCCACAACGGCGGCGCCTACGGCGCGTCGATGTCGAGCAACTACAACAGCCGCCCGCTGATCCCCGAGGTGCTGGTCGACGCCGGCCGGGCCCGGCTGATCCGCCGCCGCCAGACGGTGGCCGAGCTGCTGGCGCTGGAAGACTGCTGAGTCAGCGCAGCGCCGGCAGCCGGCCCAGGGCGCGCACCGCGCCCTCGCCGAGGGCCGCGCCGAAGCGCTTGGCCAGCCGCTCGGCGACGTTCTCCTTGGGCGTGTAGTCGATGACTTCCTCGGCCTTGATGACCTCTCGGGCCACGTAGTCGAGGTTGCCCAGGCCGTCGGCCAGGCCCATCTTCACCGCCTCCTCGCCGTTCCAGAACAGGCCCGAGAAGGTCTCCGGCGTCTCCTTCAGGCGCTTGCCGCGGCCGGTGCGCACGCTGTCGATGAACTGGCGGTGGATCTGGTCGAGCATGGCCTGCGCGTAGCCGCGCTGCTTCTCGCTCAGCGGCGAGTAGGGGTCGAGCATGCCCTTGTTCTCGCCGGCGGTCAGCAGCCGGCGCTCGACGCCGACCTTCTGCATCACCTTGTCGAAGCCGAAGCCGTCCATCAGCACGCCGATCGAGCCGACGATCGAGGCCTTGTCGACGTAGATCTCGTCGGCGGCCGCGGCGATGTAGTAGGCGCCGGAGGCGGCACTCTCCTCGACGACCGCGTAGACCTTCTTGTGGTGCTTCTCCTTCAGCCGGCGCAGCTCGTCGAAGACGATGCCCGACTGCACCGGGCTGCCGCCGGGCGAGTTGATGCGCAGGATCACGCCCTGCGCGCCGGCGTCCTCGAAGGCGCTCTTCAGGCCCGACAGCAGCACCTCGGCGCTGGCCTGGCCCTCGGCGGCGATCTCGCCGCGCAGCTCGACCAGCGCGGTGTGCGGGCCGGTCGGCGTGCTGCTGCTGTGGTTGTCGCGGTAGACGCTCCATGCGGCGAACACGCCCAGCGCCAGCCAGCCGAAGCGGAAGAACAGGTTCCAGCGCCGGCTGCTGCGGCGGTCGCGCAGGTAGTCGCGCGCGAACTGCTCCATCACATGGTCGAAGCTGCCGCGACCGATCGGAGGCGGTGGCGCCGCGGCGGCGGTGCTGTCGGGGTTCGGGACCGTCGGGTCGGACGGGGCGGAGGCGTCGTCGTTCGGGGGCGTCATGGACAGGCGGGCTTCAGTGTGTCCGAAGGATACCAATACACCTGCCCGTCGCGCTCCTCGACGCGGATGGGCCTGAGGCGGCGGCCCCGGCACGGCCCGCCCACGCACAGGCCGCTGGCCGGCTCGTAGGCCGCGCCATGGATCGAGCACAGGATCCAGCGCTGCTCGTCATCGAGGAAATGGCCGGGCTGCCAGTCCATCTCGGCCGGCACATGCGCGCACTGGTTCAGGTAGGCGACCACGCGGCCATCGAAGCGCAGCACGAAGCCGCGCGCCGGCCGGCCGTGTTCCAGCAGATCGAAGACATGCGCCAGGCCGCGCTCGACCAGCGCGTCGGAGGCGCACAGCGGCAGCGGGGCGGGCGCCTCAGCCATGGCGGGCCAGCCAGTCGTGCAGCTCGGCCACCGAATGCGCGATCGTCAGCGGCCGCAGGTCGCCGAGCTGCTCGGGCGGGTGCGCGCCGTAGGCCACGGCCACCGCGTCGGTGCCGGCGTTGGCGGCGAGCTGCAGGTCGTGCGTGGTGTCGCCGATCATCAGCGTGCGCTCCGGATCGGTGCCGAACTCGCGCATCAGCTCCTGCAGCATCTGCGGATGCGGCTTGGAGCGGGTCTCGTCGGCGGTGCGGGTGGCGTCGAAGCGGTCGGCCAGGCCGCTGATGCGCAGCGCCTCGTCCAGGCCGTGGCGGTTCTTGCCGGTGGCCACCGCCAGCCAGTGGTTGCGCTCGCGCAGGCTGGCCAGCAGCTCCGGCACGCCCGCGAACAGCGTGACCTGGTCGTGGCTGGCGAAATAGTGCTGGCGATAGCGCCGGCCGAGCTCCGGATAGAGCTCGGGCGACAGGCCCGGCACCGCATGCTGCAGCGCGTCATGCAGGCCCAGGCCGATCACATGGGCGGCGGCCTCGTCGCTGGGCACCGGCGCGCCCAGGTCGCGGCAGGCGGCCTGGATCGCACGCACGATCAGCGCGGTCGAGTCGAACAGCGTGCCGTCCCAGTCGAAGACGATCAGGTCATAGCGGCGGGGGCGCAGGGTGGAGGAGCTCATGGCGTGGCGGGGGTGTCGGTGGAAGGGGCCGCGGTCAGCGGCGGCAGCCGGGACAGCAGCGTGACACAGTCCTGAGGCAGCGGTGCGGCGAGCTCGATGCGCTCGCCGCTGGCCGGGTGGTCGAAGGCGAGCCGGCGCGCGTGCAGGAACATGCGCTCGAAGCGCAGGCCCGGCACCGCCTCGCCGCGCGCCAGCGCCTTGTTCAGCGCGAAGTCGCCGTACTTGTCGTCGCCGACGATCGGGTGGCCCTCGTTCTGCAGGTGCACGCGGATCTGGTGCGTGCGCCCGGTCTTGATCGTCACGTCCAGCAGCGTGTAGCCGGCCCAGGACTTCACGATGCGCACCAGCGAAATCGAGCGCCGCCCGTCGGCATGGTCGGCGCCGACCGCGCGCACCCGGCGCTCGCCGGCGGCGTCGAGGTACTTGTGCAGCGCCACGTCGACGACCTTGCGCGCCGCCGGCCAGGCGCCGATGACCAGCGCCGAGTAGGTCTTGCCGGTCTCGCGCTGGCGGAACTGGTCCTGCAGCGCGGTCAGCGCGCTGCGCTTCTTGGCGATCAGCAGCAGGCCGGAGGTCTCCTTGTCGAGCCGGTGCACGAGTTCAAGGAACTTCGCCTCGGGCCGCGCACGGCGCAGCTGCTCGATGACGCCGAAGCTCACGCCCGAACCGCCGTGCACCGCCACGCCCGCCGGCTTGTCGACCACCAGCAGGTGATCGTCCTCGAACAGCACCGGGAACTCGCGCGCCGGCACCGCCGCCGCGGCCTGCGCGTCGGGCTCGCTCAGGCGCAGCGGCGGCACCCGCACCTGGTCGCCCACCTGCAGCCGCGACTCCGCGCTCGCCCGGCCCTTGTTGATGCGCACCTCGCCGCTGCGGATGATCCGGTAGACGAGCGTCTTCGGCGCGCCCTTGAGCTCGCGCAGCAGGAAGTTGTCGAGCCGCTGGCCGGCGCTGCCCTCGTCGACGACGAGATGGCGCACCGTCGCGGTGCCTGGGCTGGAGGCGGTTCCAGAAGACGCCCTGGCCGGGCCTTTTGCCGGGTCTTTTCCAGAGTCGGGCCGGCCGGGCTTTGCCCCTATAATGCGTTGGACCACGTTGGCGCTGTAAGTGTTTGATTTGCCTGAGTTTACCGGGCACTGAGAAGCAGCCTCCGGCGCAAGGTGGTCGCGGTCGTCTCGCGGCATGCTGCATGCCCGGCACGAACGCAACGCTGATGCAGTGCCTGTTTCGTCGGTGGTGCGCATTCCCAAGGTGAGTGCGCGGGCCGGCGCGGCGGGCGCCAGAGACCACGCTGAAAGAGCCCCGACACAAGGTTTTTCCGGCAGCAGCAGCGATGGCCGGCGCGGGTCGTCAGAACTCTCGCATGACGACGCGTCCGTCCGGCCTGTCGCCGCTGCCGCCTGCGTCCGACGAACGGACGCCGCCGTCGCATGAAGCAGAAGTGCCGCTTGCCGTTTCCCGACCCGACCGCCGGCGTGCAGCGTCCGCGGCCGGAGCCGTCCGCTGTCGCGGACGCGTCGGATGGCGGCCCCGTGCCCTGCCGGTCCGCCCGGCATCACGGCGCCGGCCTGCTGCGACCCGACCCGGCATCCCTCCCGTCCACGCACGCGCCAACGCCGCGCAGCTGATCCACCCGTCGCAAGACCGGTGCCTGCCGCGCAGTCCAGGGCGATTCCTTCCCGGCTCCTTTCACGCGGACTCGTGCGTCTCTTGATGATGAAGCGAGCATGAGGAGAAAACGTGAAACGCATGCTGATCAATGCCACGCAGCCGGAAGAGCGGCGCCTGGCGATCGTTGACGGCCAGAAGCTGATCGACTTCGAGACCGAGATCGAAGGGCGCGAGCAGCGCAAGGGCAACATCTACAAGGCCGTCGTCACCCGCGTCGAGCCCTCGCTGGAGGCCTGCTTCGTCGACTACGGCGAGGACCGCCACGGCTTCCTGCCGTTCAAGGAAATCTCGCGCCAGTACTTCAAGGACGGCGTCGAGGTCCGCTCGGCGCGCATCCAGGACGTGATCAAGGAAGGCCAGGAGCTGCTGGTCCAGGTCGAGAAGGAAGAGCGCGGCAACAAGGGCGCGGCGCTGACCACCTTCGTGAGCCTGGCCGGCCGCTACCTCGTGCTGATGCCCAACAACCCGCGCGGCGGCGGCGTCAGCCGTCGCATCGAGGGCGAGGACCGCGAGGAGCTGAAGGAGAACCTCGAGCAGCTCGAGTACCCGAAGGGCATGTCGCTGATCGCCCGCACCGCCGGCATCGGCCGTTCCGCCGCCGAGCTGCAGTGGGACCTGAACTACATGCTCAAGCTCTGGACCGCGATCGACGACGCGGCCAAGGGCGGGCGGGGCGCCTTCCTGATCTATCAGGAGTCGTCGCTGGTGATCCGCGCGATCCGCGACTACTTCACCGCCGACATCGGCGAGATCCTGATCGACACCGACGACATCTACGAGCAGGCGCGGCAGTTCATGCTGCACGTCATGCCCGAGACGGCCAGCCGCGTGAAGCGCTACCGCGACGACGCGCCGCTGTTCAGCCGCTTCCAGATCGAGCACCAGATCGAGACGGCCTTCAGCCGCACGGTGCACCTGCCCTCGGGCGGCGCGATCGTGATCGACCACACCGAGGCGCTGGTGTCGATCGACGTCAACTCGGCGCGCGCCACCCGCGGCGGCGACATCGAGGAGACCGCGACCCGCACCAACCTCGAGGCCGCCGACGAGATCGCCCGCCAGGCCCGCCTGCGCGACCTGGGCGGCCTGCTGGTGGTCGACTTCATCGACATGGAGGAGTCGAAGAACCGCCGCGAGGTCGAGCAGCGCCTGCGCGACGCGCTGCGCCATGACCGCGCCCGCGTGCAGTTCTCGTCGATCTCGAAGTTCGGCCTGCTGGAGATGAGCCGCCAGCGCCTGCGCCCGGCGCTGAGCGAAGGCAGCCACATCACCTGCCCGCGCTGCAACGGCACCGGCCACATCCGCGACACCGAGTCCTCCGCGCTGCAGACGCTGCGCATCATCCAGGAGGAGTCGATGAAGGAGGGCACGGCCGCCGTGCACGTCCAGGTGCCGGTCGAGGTCGCCAGCTTCCTGCTCAACGAGAAGCGCACCGAGATCACCAAGATCGAGCTCAAGCAGCGCGTCACCGTGCTGCTGGTGCCCAACAAGCACCTCGACACGCCGAACTACAAGCTCGAGCGCCTGCGCCATGACGATGCGCGCCTGGAGAACCTGAAGGCCAGCTACTCGATGATCGAGGAGCCGCCGGAGGAGGTCGGTTTCACCCGCCGCGAGAAGCAGCAGGCCAAGCCGAAGCAGGAGCCGGTGATCAAGGGCGTGCTGCCCGACCAGCCCGCGCCTGTCGCCGCACCGAAGCCCGAGCCGGTGGCCGAGGCCCCGGTCGCACCGGCTCCGGTGGTCGCCGCGCCGGTCGCTGCACCCGCTCCGGTCGTGCCGCCGGCGCCCGCGCCGGCACCGGCCACCGGCTTCTTCGGCTGGATGAAGCGCCTGTTCGGCATCGCGCCGGCCCCGGTGCCGGTGTCGGCCGCGGCCCAGCCGGCGGCGGCTGCCGTCGCCCAGCCCGAGGCGGCGGAAACGGCGGCGCAGCCGGCCGCTGTGGTGGCCGGCGAGGCCCGTGGCGAACGCGGCGAGCGTCGTGGCGGCCGCAACGGCGAGCGTCGCGGTGGCCGCAATGGCGAACGCGGCGAACGTGGCGAGCGCGGTGAACGTGCCGACCGCGGCGAGCGCGCCGAGCGCCAGGGCGATCGCCCGCCGCGCGGCGACCGTCCGCCGCGTGGCGAGCGCCGCCCGGCGCCCGAGGTCGCGGTGCCGGCCGACGAGGCTGCGCTGCAGGCGCCGGCCTTTGCCGACACCCAGCCGCAGGCCTTCGAGTCCGACGAGGCCGGCGCGGGTGACCGCGAGAACCGCCGCCGCCGCCGCGGTGGCCGCAATCGCCGTGACCGCGACGAGCGTCCGCTCGAGGCCGGTGCCGGCGAGGACACGGGCGCCGAAGGCCTGAACGTCGCCGCCCCGGACGAGGCTGCGGGTGTCGATGCCGCTCCGGCGGTCGCCGACGAGGCCCGCGAGGACGGAGCCGCCCGCGAGGACGGCCGCCGTCGCCGCCGTCGTGGCGGTCGCCGCGACGAGGGCGCGGACGCTGCCGTCGAGGGCGCCGGGACGGCCGAAGCCGCGGCGGTGCCGCAGGCCGAGGCGCCTGTCGCCGCGCTCGAGCCGGTCGTGGCCGAGTCCGCACCGCTGACCGCGGTCGCCGAGGCGCCGGTCGAGGCCGCGCCGGTGGTCGAGCCGGTGGCGCCGGCCGTGGCCGAGGTCGTGTCGCCGGCGGCCGCGCCGGTGGCGGTCGAGGTCGCGCCGCAGCCTTATGTGCTGCAGATCGATGCGCTGGCCGAGGTGGCCCGCGAGGCCGGCCTGGAATGGATCAACTCCGATCCGGACAAGGTCCGCGTGGTCCAGGAGGCGATCGCCGCCGAACCGAAGCCGGTCCATGTGCCGCGCGAGCCGCGTCCGGTTGTGCTGGTCGACGAGGGTCCGCTGATCCTGGTCGAGACCCGCCGCGACCTGGCCTCGCTGCAGCTGCCCTTCGAGACCGAAGTGGCGCGCGGCTGATCCGCCGAGCCGACGTCCCTTCGGGGACGTCTCCGTCCTGACGCCGCCCGGCTTGCGCCCGGCGGCGTTTTTCTTGGCCGGGCATGATGCGTGCGTGAGTCCGTGGCGTGCCTGTGCCGCTGCGCCCGCCCGTCCCGTTGCCTGTCCCGTTTCCAGTACACGACCGTGTTCCTGCCTGCCGATCCTGTCCCGTCTTCCGACCATTCCGCCGTCTTCGCGCTGCTCGACGAGGCTGATGCGCCCGCAGGCGCGGCGCGCAGCCGGCTGCTGAGCGGCTGGCTCGGCGAGTGGCGCTGCGACGATCCGGCCACGCTCGAGGCGGTCTGGGCCGGTGCGCAGGCGCAGATCGCCGCCGGGGCGCACGCGCTGCTGCTGGCCGACTACGAATGGGGCGTGCGGCTGGCCGGCGCCGGCACGCCCGGCGGCTGGAGCGAGCAGGCGCCGGGCGCGCTGCGGCTGCTGATGTTCTCGCGGCTGCAGCGGCTCGACGCCGAGGGCGTGACCGCCTGGCTGGCCGAGGCCGAGGGCCGCGCCGAGCCCGCGCCGGCCGCGGTGCTGGCGCCGCAGCCCGACGACGATGCGGATACCTATGCCGCCGCGATCGCGCGCATCCACGCGCTGATCCGCGCCGGCGAGACCTACCAGGTCAACCACACGCTGCGCCTGCGCGGCCAGGCCGTCGGCACGCCGCTGGCGCTGTACCGGCGGCTGCGTGCGCTGCAGCCGGTGCCCTTCGGCGCGCTGCTGGCGCTGCCCGGCGATCGCTGGGTGCTGTCATGCTCGCCCGAGCTCTTCGTGCGCCACGAGGCGGGCCGGCTGGAGGCGCGGCCGATGAAGGGCACCGCCGCGCGCCGCCCCGACGATGCGCAGGCCGATGCCGCCGCCGCCGCCTGGCTGGCCGCCGACATCAAGAACCGCGCCGAGAACCTGATGATCGTGGACCTGCTGCGCAACGATCTCGGCCGCATCGCCCGCACCGGCAGCGTGAAGGTGCCGGCGCTGTTCCGGGTCGAGCCCTACCGCACCGTCTTCCAGATGACCTCCACCGTCGAGGCCGAGCCGGCGCCCGGCGTCGATCTGCCGGCGGTGCTGCGCGCGCTCTTTCCCTGCGGCTCGATCACCGGCGCGCCCAAGCACCGCACGATGCAGCTGATCGAGTCGCTCGAATCCTCGCCGCGCGGGCTCTACACCGGCGCGATCGGCTGGGTCGAGGCGCCCGCGCCGGGCAGCGACCGGCGGCTGGGCGACTTCGCGCTGTCGGTGGCGATCCGCACGCTGGAGCTGGGAGCGCCTGCCGAGGCCGGCCTGCGCCCGGTCCGGCTGGGCGTGGGCGGCGGCATCGTGCTCGATTCGGTGGCCGAGGACGAGGCGGCCGAGTGGCGGCTGAAGTCGCGCTTCGCCACCCGGCCCGATCCGGGCTTCACGCTGTTCGAGACGATCCGCGTCGAGGCGGGCCAGCCGCTGCGCCTGGCGGCGCATCTGGCGCGGCTGGGCGCCAGCGCTCAGGCGCTGGGCTTCGCCTTCGACCCGGAGGCGCTGCAGGCGGCGGTGCTGGCGCAGGCCCGCTCGCTGGCGGGCGAGCTCGTGCATCGGCTGCGGCTGGACCTGTCGCGCGACGGCGGCTGGCAGATCCGCCACGGCGTGCTGGCGCCGCTGCCCGACGGGCCGCTCGGCCTGCTGCCGCCCGGCCCGGCATTGCCGGCGGCCGAGGCGGCGCTGCTGGCGCACAAGACCTCGCTGCGCGCCACCTACGACGCGGCGATCCGCGAGGCCGAGGCGCTGGGCGCCTTCGATCGCGCCTTCGTCAATGCGCGCGGCGAGCTGACCGAGGGCGCGCGCAGCACGCTGCTGCTGCGCCTCGACGGCCGCTGGTGGACGCCGCCGGTGGCCGCCGGCGCGCTGCCCGGCGTGATGCGCGCGGCGCTGATGGCCGATCCGGCCTGGGCGCTGCAGGAACGGGTGCTGCACCCCGCCGACCTCGCGCGTGCCGAGGCGCTGGCGCTGTGCAACGCGCTGCGCGGTGTGGTGCCCGTGCGACGGATCAGGTCCGGGGTCGAGCCGTCGACCATACCGACGGACTGTTAAATATTGCACGATAAACGCTAAAGTACCACTGATCACGGTCGTGATCAGTGCCTGGCCCGGCCGGTGAGTCACCGGGGTCGGCACGCAGCATCCTGCAGACATGAAGGGATCCGTGCGATGACCCGGCGATGGCTGAACTGTCCGTTGTGCACGCTGCTCGGACTGGCGGGGCTGGGCCTGCTGGCCTGGACGCTGGTCGGCACCGGCCAGTCCAAGGCGGACGAGGTGCGCACCCGCACCGAGGCCGATGCGGCCCGGCTGCTCGAGGCGGCCGGTTTTCCCTGGGCCCGGCTGAAGATCGACGACGAGGTCGGCCGGCTGGTGGGCGAGGCGCCTTCGCTGGCGCAGCGGGCGGCGGCCGGTGCGGCAGCCAACACGCTGCTGCTGCCGATGATGGGCGTGCCGGGCGTCTTCGCGCGGATCGAGGATGCGCAGACCGCGCCGTCGATCGAACTGCCGGCCGTGCCGGCGCCGCGGGCCTCCGCTGCCGCCGACCTGCCTGCCGCGCCCGCGGCCCGTGCCTCGGCGCCGCTGAGCGTCGAGGACTGCCAGGTCGCGATGGCCCGGGTGGTCGAGCGCCAGCAGATCCGCTTCCGCGTCGCGTCGGCCGAGCTCGATCCGGCCAGCGAGCCGGTGCTGCGCGAACTGCACCAGCTCGCGACGCGCTGCCCGCAGGCGCACATCCGCATCGAGGGTCACACCGACACCCAGGGCGGCGCCGACTTCAACCAGCGGCTGTCGCAGCGCCGTGCCGAGACGGTGGTCGAGGCGCTGGTGCATTCGGGCGTGCCGCGCTCGCGGCTGCAGGCGCAGGGCTTCGGCGAGACGAGGCCGCTGGATCCGGGCGACAGCCCCGAGGCCCACGAGCGCAACCGGCGCATTGAGTTCCATCTGGCGCACGACAAGGCTCCGTGACCGGGGCTGCCGGGCGGGCTGCGGCCCGTCCTCGTGCGGCCTGAAGCCGTTCCTTTCGTCCCTCCTTCTTCGTCTGAGCGGAGACCGCCATCATGTATCTGCTGAGCCAACTGTGGCTGTACCTCCTGCTGGCCTGCCTGGCCGGCGTCGGTCTGGGCCTTGCGCTGTGGAAACCCTGCCGGCAGCGCGCGCACGAGCAGCGCATGGCGGAGCTGCAGGCCCGGCATGCCGACGAGCAGCTCCGTGCCGACACCCTGTCGACCTCGCTGGCGACGCTGCAGGCCGAGCGCGACGCGCTGCGCGCCGAGACCGAGGACAGCGCGGCCCAGCGGGCGCAGCTGGCCTCGCGGCTGGAGAGCGAGCAGGCCGAGCTGGCGACGACGCGCCAGATGCGCGACGAGCACCAGGCGACGCTGTCCGCGCTGGGTGCCCGCCACGCGCAGCTCGACGACGAGCACCGCGCGCTGCAGGCGCAGCACCAGGAGCTCGGCAGCCTGCGCGAGGCCGAGCGGGCCGAGTACGCCGCCCTGGCCCGCGAGGCCTACGGCACCTTGCTGCAGACCCGCGGCGATCTGGCCGAGTCCCAGGCGCTCAACACCCGGCAAGGGGAATCGATCAGCGCGCTCGAGACCGACCGGGCGGCGTTGCAGACCCGTGCCGCCGATCTGGAAGCCGAGCTGGCACGGATCAGCGCACTGGCGGACGAGCGTGCGCAGTCGATCGCCGCGCTGACGCAGGCACGCGATGCGCTGGCCGGTGAGCGTGACGATCTGCAGTCGCGCCTGAGCTCCACCGAGGAAACGCTCTCCGGCGAGCGCCAGGGTGCGATGGCCGCGGCGGCATCGGCGGCTGCCGCCGCGCTGCTTGCATCCCAGCGGCACAGCGACGAGCTGGGCGAAGTGCAGTCGCGTCTCGACGGCATGACCGCCACGGCAGCGCAGACCGAGCAGGCGCGTGCTGCACTGGAAGCCGAGCTGGCGCGGATCAACGCACTGGCGGACGAGCGCTCGCAGTCGATCGCCGCGCTGACGCAGGCCCGCGATGCGCTGGTCGGTGAGCGCGACGATCTGCAGTCGCGCCTCGACGCCAGTATTGCCACGGCAGCGCAGACCGAGCAGGCGCGCGCCGATCTGGAAGCCGAGCTGGCGCGGATCAGCGCGCTGGCGGACGAGCGCTCGCAGTCGATCGCTGCGCTGACGCAGGCCCGCGATGCGCTGGCCGGTGAGCGCGACGATCTGCAGTCGCGCCTGAGCTCCACCGAGGAAACGCTCTCTGGCGAGCGCCAGGGAGCGATGGCCGCGGCGGCTTCGGCGGCTGCCGCCGCGCTGCTCGCGTCGCAGCAGCACAGCGACGAGCTGGGCGAAGTGCAGTCGCGTCTCGACGGCATGACCGCCACGGCAGCGCAGACCGAGCAGGCGCGCGCCGATCTGGAAGCCGAGCTGGCGCGGATCAAGGCGCTGGCGGACGAGCGCTCGCAGTCGATCGCCGCGCTGACGCAGGCCCGCGACGCGCTGGTCGGCGAGCGCGACGATCTGCAGTCGCGCCTGAGCTCCACCGAGGAAACGCTCTCCGGCGAGCGCCAGGGCGCGATGGCCGCGGCGGCTTCGGCTGCTGCTGCCGCGCTGCTCGCATCCCAGCGGCACAGCGACGAGCTGGGCGAAGTGCAGTCGCGCCTCGACGGCATGACCGCCACGGCAGCGCAGACCGAGCAGGCGCGTGCTGCACTGGAAGCCGAGCTGGCGCGGATCAACGCGCTGGCGGACGAGCGCTCGCAGTCGATCACTGCGCTGACGCAGGCCCGCGATGCGCTGGTCGGAGAGCGCGACGATCTGCAGTCGCGCCTTGACGGCATGACCGCCACGGCAGCGCAGACCGAGCAGGCGCGTGCTGCACTGGAAGCCGAGCTGGCGCGGATCAGCGTGCTGGCGGACGAGCGCTCGCAGTCGATCACCGCGCTGACGCAGGCCCGCGATGCGCTGGTCGGTGAGCGTGATGATCTGCAGTCGCGCCTGAGCTCCACCGAGGAAACGCTCTCCGGCGAGCGCCAGGGTGCGATGGCCGCGGCGGCTTCGGCGGCCGCCGCCGCGCTGCTTGCATCCCAGCGGC
The DNA here is from genome assembly GCF_013294065.1 of Sphaerotilus uruguayifluvii. Lineage (GTDB taxonomy): Bacteria > Pseudomonadota > Gammaproteobacteria > Burkholderiales > Burkholderiaceae_C > Sphaerotilus > Sphaerotilus uruguayifluvii. The sequence continues at coordinate 27,651 of NZ_JABSNM010000015.1, read as the reverse complement.
ACAGCGACGAGCTGGGCGAAGTGCAGTCGCGTCTCGACGGCATGACCGCCACGGCAGCGCAGACCGAGCAGGCGCGTGCTGCACTGGAAGCCGAGCTGGCGCGGACCAGCACGCTGGCGGACGAGCGCTCGCAGTCGATCACTGCGCTGACGCAGGCCCGCGATGCGCTGGTCGGTGAGCGCGATGATCTGCAGTCGCGCCTCGACGGCGTGACCGCCACGGCAGCGCAGACCGAGCAGGCACGCGCCGATCTGGAAGCCGAGCTGGCGCGGATCAATGCGCTGGCGGACGAGCGCTCGCAGTCGATCACTGCGCTGACGCAGGCCCGCGATGCGCTGGTCGGTGAGCGCGATGATCTGCAGTCGCGCCTCGACG
>NZ_JABSNM010000015.1:0-27178 GCF_013294065.1 Sphaerotilus uruguayifluvii | reverse complement strand
ACCGCCACGGCAGCGCAGACCGAGCAGGCACGCGCCGATCTGGAAGCCGAGCTGGCGCGGATCAATGCGCTGGCGGACGAGCGCTCGCAGTCGATCGCCGCGCTGACGCAGGCCCGCGATGCGCTGGTCGGTGAGCGCGACGATCTGCAGTCGCGCCTCGACGCCAGTATTGCCACGGCAGCGCAGACCGAGCAGGCGCGCGTCGATCTGGAAGCCGAGCTGGCGCGGATCAACGCACTGGCGGACGAGCGCTCGCAGTCGATCGCTGCGCTGACGCAGACCCGCGACACGCTGGTCGGTGAGCGTGACGATCTGCAGTCGCGTCTGACCTCCACGGAAGAAACGCTCTCTGGCGAGCGCCAGGGAGCGATGGCCGCGGCGGCTTCGGCGGCTGCCGCCGCGCTGCTCGCGTCGCAGCAGCACAGCGACGAGCTGGGCGAAGTGCAGTCGCGTCTCGACGGCATGACTGCCACGGCAGCGCAGACCGAGCAGGCGCGCGCCGATCTGGAAGCCGAGCTGGCGCGGATCAGCGCACTGGCGGACGAGCGCTCGCAGTCGATCGCCGCACTGACGCAGGCCCGCGATGCGCTGGTCGGAGAGCGCGACGATCTGCAGTCGCGCCTGAGCTCCACCGAGGAAACGCTTTCCGGTGAGCGCCAGGGTGCGATGGCCGCGGCGGCTTCGGCGGCTGCCGCCGCGCTGCTCGCATCGCAGCGGCACAGCGACGAGCTGGGCGAAGTGCAGTCGCGCCTCGACGGCATGACCGCCACGGCAGCGCAGACCGAGCAGGCGCGCGCCGAACTGGAAGCCGAGCTGGCGCGGATCAGCGCGCTGGCGGACGAGCGAGCGCAGTCGATCCAGGTCCAGGAGCGGGAACGTGAGGCGCTGGCTGGCGAGCGCGACGATCTGCTGTCGCGGCTGGCGGTGAGCGCGGAGACGGCGGCGCAGGCCGAGCAGGCGCGCGCCGAGCTGGAGGCTGAACTGGCGCGCATCGGTGCGCTGGCGCACGAGCGCTCGCGTTCGATCGAGGCGCTGACTCAGTCGCATGATGCGCTGGTCGGCGAGCGTGACGAACTGCAGGGGCGGATCGAGGCCCTGGTGCTGCGGCTGGGCGACGAGGCGGAGTCGGGCCAGCGTGCGCTGGCCCAGGCCTTGGGCGAGCAGCGGCAGGCGCACGAGCAGGCCTGGGCCGGCATCGAGGCGCAGCTGGCCGAGCGCGAGCAGCAGCTCGCCGAGCTGGGCACAGCGCTGGACGCGTGCCGCGCCGCCCGAGAGCAGGCGCTGGCCGGGCCGGTGCCCGCGGCGGAGGCGGTGTCGCCGGTGGCGCAGATCGCGCCGGAAGCGCTGGAGCGGCTGGTGCTTGCGGCGGGTGCGGGGCGGGCGCCTGCGCGTGTCGATCTCGGCAGCGGCGGCGCGGTCGACGATCTGAAGATCATCGACGGCATCGGTCCGGTCAACGAGGCCTGGCTGCATGCGCAGGGCGTCTGGCATTTCTGGCAGATCGCCAGCTGGGGGCCGGAGGAACTCGCCTGGGTCGCGCACCGGCTGCCGAACTTCGGCTCGCGGGTCTATCGCGAGAACTGGGTCGCTCAGGCCGTGCGGCTGATGAAGGCGCCGAGCGCGTGAGTCCGGCACACCGCCCCGGGTGCCGGCTGTTCCGGCATGGAGCAGCGGCATCGCGCGGGGCGGGTCTGTGCGAGTGGTGGCGGCCCCGCAGGCCTCCTAAAGTCGGTCCCCGACATCTGCGCGGAACCGGAATGATCCTGGACCCGCGCGTCCCACCGACGATGGAGGATCTTCCGTGACAAGCCTGTTGTTCATCCTGCTGGCCGCTGCCGCCGGCTTCTGGATCGGCCGCGGCCAGGGCCGGGGCGAGGCCGCCCGCCAGATGGCGGCGCTGCAGTCCGAGGTCGAGGCCCGGGAAAGCCGGGATCGGGCCTCCCAGGCCGCTTCGCTGAGCGAGAGCCAGACGGCGCTGACGCGCGCCCAGGCCGCCAGCCGCGCCGAACTGGATGCGCTGAACCAGCGTCTGGCCGAGACCCGGCGCCAGTCGGAGGCGGCGGTGGCGGTGCTGCGCGAGGAGCAGGCCCGCGCCGCCAGCGAGCGCCAGTCGCTGCAGCAGCGCGCCGAGGCGCTGTCGGCGCAGGTCGAGGCGGAGGCGGCCCGGGTCGCGGCGCTCTCGAGCCAGCTCGAGACGGTGCAGGCGGCCCATCAGGCCGGCGAGCGTCGGCTGCAGGCGCTGCAGCAGTCCGGCGAGACGGCCGCCCGGGCGTCGACGGCGCTGGCCCGCGAGGCTTACCAGGCGATGAAGTCGCTGCGCGAGGAGCTGGCGGCCGAACGCGCCGCCCATGTGCAGACGCGCGCGCAGGGCGGCGCGCTGGCGCGCGAGGCCTACACCGCGCTGCGCCGCGCGGCCTGAGCCGGATCGGCTGCTTCGTTCAGAGCAGCGGCTCGAGCCGCTGCAGCGCGCGCCGGTAGGGCGCGTCGTGCATCAGCTCGTCCCAGGTCAGCGGCGGGGTCTGCGGCAGCAGCGCCAGGCGGCGCTCCTCGCTGTCGGGGCTCTGGCGCCATTCGCCGCGCTCCAGGGCCGCCTGCAGGCCGTCGAGCAGCTCGTCGACCGCGCGGCCGCCGTCGAGCGACTGGTTGCACAGCAGCACCATGTCGCAGCCGGCGCTCAGCGCCAGCGTCGCGGCCTCGGTGTAGCTCAGCACCGCGCCGTCCTTCACGCCGGGCACGCGGCGTGCGCCTTCCATGCTCAGGTCGTCGCTGAAGATCACGCCGGTGAAGCCGAGCTGCTCGCGCAGCACCGTGTTCAGCCAGCGCGACGAGTAGCCCGCCGGCCGCGCGTCGACCTGCGGATAGATCACATGCGCCGGCATCACGCTGGTCAGGCTGGTCGACAGCCACTCGTAGGGGCGGGCGTCGTCGGTCAGGATCGTCTCGAGCGTGCGCTCGTCGGTCGGCACCGCGACATGGCTGTCGGCCTCGGCCCAGCCGTGGCCGGGAAAGTGCTTGCCGCAGTTGGCCATGCCGGCCTGCAGCAGGCCCTGCATCAGGCTGCGCGCCAGCGTGGCGGCCACCCGCGGGTCGCGGTGGAAGGCGCGGTTGCCGATGACGCCGCTGCGGCCGTGGTCCAGGTCGAGCACCGGCGTGAAGCTCAGGTCGACGCCGCAGGCGCGCAGCTCGGCTGCCAGCACCCGGCCGGCGGCGCAGGTCATGTCGCAGGCGGTCAGCGCGCCGTGGCCCTCGCCCTGGCCTGCGTCGTTCATCCAGCGCTCGCCGAAGGCGCGCATCGGCGGCAGGTGGGTGAAGCCGTCGGTGCGGAAGCGCTGCACCCGGCCGCCCTCGTGGTCGACGCAGACCACCACGTCGGGCCGGATCGACTTGATCTCGGCCACCAGCCGGGTCAGCTGCGCGCGGTCCTGCCAGTTGCGGCCGAACAGGATCAGGCCGCCGGTGAGCGGATGCGCCAGGCGGCGGCGGTCGTCGTCGTTCAGCGTCAGGCCGGCGACATCGAGCACGACCGGCGCGTGCGCCGGGACGATGGGCTCGGGGGCGGGCAGGTCGGATTTCTTCTTGCTGCTCTTGCGGGTGGGCATGGGGACGGGCCTCAGGGTTGGCGGGTCTCGACGACGACGAAGCTGGTGGCGTAGTCGCTCTCGTCGGTCAGGCTGACATGGGCGACGAGGCCCTGCTGGTCGAACCAGGCGGCCAGCGCGCCGTGCAGGCGGATCTCGGGCTGGCCGCTGGGGCGGTTGAGCGTCTCGCAGTCGCGCCAGCGCATCGGCGAGCGCAGGCCCAGGCCGATGGCCTTCGAGAAGGCTTCCTTGGCCGAGAAGCGGGTGGCGAGGTAGGCCACGCCGCGGGCCTCGACCCGTGCCCGGCGGGCGCGGAAGACCTCGATCTCGTTCGGGCCGAGCACCTTCTCGGCGAAGCGCTCGCCGTGGCGCTGCAGCGCCGCGCGGATGCGGCGGATGTCGCAGATGTCGGTGCCGATGCCGTGGACCATGCTCAGCGCGGCGCGAAGGCGCGCTGGATGCAGCGCTGGTAGTCGCGGATCGTCTCCGTGTAGCCCAGCTCCAGCGCGTCGGCGACCAGCGCGTGGCCGATCGACACCTCCTGCACGCCCGGCACCTCGCGCAGGAAATCGGCGAGGTTGTCGCGGTTCAGGTCATGGCCGGCGTTGATCTCCAGGCCGGCGGCCAGCGCGGCCTCGGCGGCGGCGCGGTAGCGCGCCAGTTCCTCGGCCTGGCGCGGCGTGCCCCAGGCGCTGGCGTAGGCCTCGGTGTAGAGCTCGACCCGGTCGGCGCCGACCTCGCGCGCGGCGCGCATCATCTCGGGGATCGGGTCCATGAAGAGGCTCACGCGCACGCCCAGCGCCTTCGTCTCGGCCACCACCGGCGCCAGCCGCTCGAGGTCGGCGGGAAAGGTCCAGCCGTGGTCGGAGGTGAACTGGCCGACCGTGTCGGGCACGAAGGTGGCCTGGTGCGGGCGGATCTCGCGGATCACGTCCATCAGGTTGTGGAAGGGGTTGCCCTCGATGTTGTATTCGACCTGAGGCCAGTCCTTCAGCAGCTCGGCCAGATCGCGCACGTCGTGGGCGCGGATGTGGCGCTCGTCCGGACGCGGGTGCACGGTGATGCCCTGCGCGCCGGCCTCCAGAACGATGCGCGCGGCCTTCGTGACGCTGGGGATGCCGAGATGGCGGGTGTTGCGCAGCAGCGCGACCTTGTTCAGGTTGACCGACAGCGCGGTGCGGCTGCCACGGTGGCCGGCCTCGGGGGCGACGAGAGGGTTCATGGTGGGGCAGGGGTTCCGATCAGCTTCTGGATTTCGACCATCAGCGCGCGGGTGCGCAGCATCGAGGTGTCCAGATGATAGTGAAGCAGGCCGCGCAGCAGCGTGCGCAGCTCCGGCAGCGCGCCGCGGCAGGCCTGGCGCAGGGCGGCCAGATCGCCGGCGGCCAGCGCCGCCTCCAGCGCATGCAGCGTCGCGCCGGACAGGCCGCCGGCGCCGTCGATCGGCGTCACGCCCCGTTCGGCGTGCAGGCCGTGGCGGGCCTGGGGCTCGACCGGCTGCTGCGTCTGCGTGACCCGGCCGAGCTCGGGCAGCACGCCCGATTCGCGCAGCAGCACCAGCTCGAAGGCGCGCAGGGCCGCGGCGGTGGCGGCCTCGTCGTCGCGGTCGAGCGCCGGCAGCGTCAGCGCGTAGGCGTCGAACAGGCGCGGATGCGGATCGTGGCGCTGCAGCGCGCGCATCACCAGCTCGTTGAGGTGGAATCCGGCCAGCAGCGCCGCGCCCGAGGGCATCGCCGCCACGCCGCGGCCGTCGGGCAGCGCGCCGGCCCATTCGGCGCTGCGCAGCAGGTGGATCTCGGGCGGCGCGGCCTCGTCGCGGCGCTCGGCGCGTCCGCCCAGCACGATCTGCAGGCGCTGGAAGGGCAGCAGCACGCTGCGCAGCTGCGAGTGCGGCCGCTTGGCGCCCTTGGCGATCGCGGCGATGCGGCCGCGATCGCGCGTCCACAGCTCCAGGATCAGGCTGGACTCGCTCCAGTCGTGGCGGTGCAGCACGTAGGCGGCCAGCGCGGCCGGCGCGGCGCGTCGGCTCACGGCCACCCGATCACTCGTAGCCGTAGCTCTTCAGGCGGTGCTCGTCGTCGGCCCAGCCGGAGCGCACCTTGACCCAGACCTCCAGGAAGACCTTCTTGCCGGTCAGGCGCTCCAGTTCGGTGCGGGCCTCGGTGCTGATGCGCTTGAGGCGCTCGCCGCTCTCGCCGATCACCATGCCCTTGTGCGCGTCGCGCTCGACGATGATGGTCGCGGCGATGCGGTTCAGGCGCCCGCCCTCGACCTCCTCGTACTTGTCGATCTGCACGGTCGAGGTGTAGGGCAGCTCGTCGCCGGTCAGGCGGAAGAGCTTCTCGCGGATCAGCTCGGCGGCGAGGAACTTGTCGCTGCGGTCGGTCAGCGCATCGGCCTCGTAGAACCAGGGCTGCTCAGGCAGGTAGGGGCGGATGATGCCCAGCAGCCGCTCGGTGTCGGCCTGCTTGGTGGCCTGCAGCGGCACGAACTCGGTGAACGGATGGCGCTCCTGCATCTGCTTGAGCCAGGGCAGCAGGTCGGCGCGGCGGTGGATCAGGTCGAGCTTGTTGGCGATCAGGAAGACCGGCTTGCCCTTCGGGATCAGCGACAGCACCTTGGCGTCGTCCAGGCCGAAGCGGCCGGCGTCGACCAGGAACAGCACCACGTCCACGTCGCCCAGCACCGACTGCACCGTCTTGTTCAGGTTGCGGTTCAGCGCCGCGGTGCCCTTGACGGTGTGGCGGGTCTGGAAGCCGGGCGTGTCGACGAAGACGAACTGCGTGTCGCCGTCGGAGGCGATGCCGGTGATGCGGTGGCGCGTCGTCTGCGCCTTGCGCGAGGTGATGCTGACCTTCTGGCCGATCAGCGAGTTCATCAGCGTCGACTTGCCGACGTTGGGACGGCCGACGATGGCGATCAGGCCGCAGCGGGTCGGGCCTTCGGGCTGGCCGCCCGGGCGGGCCGCTGCGAGCATCGCCTCCAGATCGGGCTGGGGCGACGACGGGGCGCCGTCGGCGGTCTCGTTCTCGGATTCGGAGTCGGGAAGGTTCGGTTCGTTCGGAAGGGTCATTCGTGTTCGGCGCTGAGCCGCTCCAGGACGAGGCGGGCGGCTTCCTGCTCGGCGGCGCGGCGCGAGCGGCCTTCGCCGCGCGCCTCGACGCCATGGCTGGCGGCCGAGCAGACGACGATGAAGGTCTGGTCGTGGGCGCGGCCGCGGGTGGCTTCGATGCGGTATTCGGGCACGCTGTGGCGACGCGCCTGCAGCCATTCCTGCAGCTGCGTCTTGGCGTCCTTGGCCCAGGCCTGCGTCGCGGTCTCGGAGATCAGCGGCGCGAACAGCCGGCGCACCAGCGCCTCGGCGGCCTCGAAGCCGGCATCGCGGTAGACCGCGCCGATGATGGCCTCCATCGCGTCGGCGAGGATGGACGGGCGCTGGGCGCCGCCGCCGCGGGCCTCGCCCTCGGACAGGCGCAGCATCGCCGGCACGCCCAGCGACAGCGCGATGCGGTGCAGCATGTCCTGGCGCACCAGGTGGGCGCGGATGCGCGTCAGCTCGCCTTCGGGCGAGTCGTCGTACTGGTCGAACAGCAGGTCCGAGACGGCGAGGTTCAGCACCGCGTCGCCGAGGAACTCGAGACGCTCGTTGTGGTCGGCGCCGTAGCTGCGGTGCGTCAGCGCCAGGGCCAGCAGCTCCCGCTGGCGGAAGCTGTGGCCCAGATGCTGCGAGAAGGCTTCGAGGGACGGATTCAAGGTCGGACCTTTTTACTGCGATCGGCCGCGGTACTTGATCAGCAGCGCCACCGGACCGAACAGGTCGATCTCCTTGTCGTAGGCGAAGCTGATGACGATGCGGTCATTTTCCTTCGTGACATCGAGATCCTTGCCGCTGATCGACTGGATGGAATACTCGATGTCCCGCGCGCGGTCAAATTCCGCGCGGATGCCCGGGACGGTGGCGCTGCCGGAGGCGGCGATGCGAGTGACCACGCGCCGGATCGTGAAGAACTCGTTGACGGTCGGCAGCACGCGCATCGTCAGCAGCGCGGCCGAGGACAGCAGCACGGCCCAGAAGATCAGGCCGATCAGGGTGATGCCGCGTTGCGAATGCGGAAGACGGACGTTCATCGGATGCAGGCTCCTCGATGGCGGCGGGTCGCCGCGGCCGATGCGGCCGCCGTCCCGCAGGCAGGTTCTTCAGGTCAGTGGAAAGGTCCGATGCGCTTGATGCTGCCGAAGTTCATCCAGACGAAGAAGGCGCGACCGACGATGTTCTCGTCAGGAACGAAGCCCCAGAAGCGGGAGTCCTCGGAGTTGTCGCGGTTGTCGCCCATCATGAAGTAGTGTCCCGCGGGAACCTTGCAGGTGACGCCCTCGGCGGTGTAACGACAGTTTTCCGAACCAGGGAAGCTGCGCGCGCGCATGCCGTAGCTCGAGGGCAGCGACGGGTCGACCAGGATGCGGTGACCGACCTCGCCGAGCTGCTCGCGGAACTGGCGCGAGTAGGTGCGGCGGTCCTCGTCGTAGTAGTCCTCGAGCTGCTCGAGCGCGAGCATCTTGCCGTTGATGTAGAGCTTCTGGTTGATGTAGGCGACCTCGTCGCCGGGAACGCCGACCACCCGCTTGATGAAGTCGATGCTCGGGTCGACCGGGTAGCGGAAGACCATCACGTCGCCGCGTCGCACCTCGTTGTTCTCGATGATCTTCTTGTTGATCACCGGCAGGCGCACGCCGTAGTGGAACTTGTTCACCAGGATCAGGTCGCCGATCTCCAGCGTCGGGATCATCGAGCCCGAGGGGATCTTGAAGGGCTCGAACAGGAAGGAGCGCAGCACGAACACCATCAGGATCACCGGGAACAGCCCGGCGGTCCAGTCCAGCCACCAGGGCTGGGCAAGGATGCGCTGGCGCGCCGAATCGACGTCGGAGTCGACCTTGTCGATGCCCTGGCGGGCCAGCTCGGCGCGGCGCTCGCCGTCCTGGCGCGTCAGCGCCGCCGCGGCCGAGAGCCGCCGCGGCAGGAAGACGAAGCGCTCGGCCAGCCAGTAGCCCATCGTCACGACGGTCAGGATGAACAGCAGCAGCGAGAAGTTGCCATTCCACTTGCCGAGGTACCAGCCCGCACCGTAGAACGCGAGCAGGCCGTAGAGAATGCCGGTGAGAGGTCCCATCGATGGTCCGGTGTCGGGTTGTGCAGGATGAGCGGCGCGACGCGAGCCGCGCCGGCAGGCGGGGTCAGTCGTCCACCTGCAGGATCGCGAGGAAGGCCTCCTGCGGCACCTCCACCGAGCCGATCTGCTTCATGCGCTTCTTGCCCGCCTTCTGCTTCTCGAGCAGCTTGCGCTTGCGGGTGATGTCGCCGCCATAGCATTTTGCCAGCACGTTCTTGCGCAGCGCCTTGACGTCCTCGCGGGCGATGATGTTCGCGCCGATCGAGGCCTGGATGGCCACGTCGTACATCTGGCGCGGGATCAGCGTGCGCATCTTGGCCGCCACCGCGCGGCCGCGGAACTGCGACTGCGAGCGGTGCACGATCATGGCCAGCGGATCGACCCGGTCGCCGTTGATCATGATGTCGACCTTGACCACGTCGGCGGCGCGGTATTCCTTGAACTCGTAGTCCATCGAGGCGTAGCCGCGGCTGACGGACTTCAGCTTGTCGAAGAAGTCCAGCACGATCTCGGCCAGCGGCAGCTCGTAGGTCAGCATGACCTGCTTGCCGTGGTAGGCCATGTTCATCTGCACGCCGCGCTTCTGGTTGGCCAGCGTCATCACCGGGCCGACGTAGTCCTGCGGCATGTACAGGTGCACCGTGACGATGGGCTCGCGGATCTCCCTGATGCGGCCGACGTCGGGCATCTTGCTGGGGTTCTCGACCTCCAGCACCGTGCCGTCGTTCAGCTCGACCTCGTAGACCACGCTCGGGGCGGTGGTGACCAGATCCTGGTCGAACTCGCGCTCCAGGCGCTCCTGCACGATCTCCATGTGCAGCAGGCCCAGGAAGCCGCAGCGGAAGCCGAAGCCCAGCGCCTGGCTGACCTCGGGCTCGAAGCGCAGCGAGCTGTCGTTGAGCTTGAGCTTCTCCAGCGCGTCGCGCAGCTGCTCGTACTCGCTCGACTCCGACGGGTAGAGGCCGGCGAAGACCTGCGGCTGGATCTCCTTGAAGCCGGGCAGGGCCTCGGTGGCGGGGCCGGCGTTGTTGGGCAGCTTCTTGTCCAGCGTCACCGTGTCGCCGACCTTGGCCGAGGCCAGCTCCTTGATGCCGCAGATCAGGAAGCCCACCTCGCCGGCGCGCAGGCAGTCGCGGTTCTCGCTCTTGGGGGTGAAGACGCCCAGGTGGTCGATCGGATAGACCGTGTTGGTCGCCATCAGGCGGATGCGCTCGTTCTTGTGCAGCGAGCCGTCGACCACGCGCACCAGCATCACGACGCCGACGTAGTTGTCGAACCAGGCGTCGATGATCATCGCGCGCGGCGGGCCGTCCGGATCGCCCTTCGGCGGCGGCATGCGGGTGATGACGGCTTCGAGGATCTCGTCGATGCCCATGCCGGTCTTGGCCGAGCAGGGGATGCCGTCGGTCGCGTCGATGCCGATCACGTCCTCGATCTCGGCCTTGGCGTTGTCCGGATCGGCCGAGGCCAGATCCATCTTGTTCAGGACCGGCACCACCTCGACGCCCAGGTCGAGCGCGGTGTAGCAGTTGGCCACCGTCTGGGCCTCGACGCCCTGGCTGGCGTCGACCACCAGCAGCGCGCCTTCGCAGGCCGACAGCGAGCGGCTGACCTCGTAGGAGAAGTCGACGTGTCCCGGCGTGTCGATCAGGTTCAGGTTGTAGACCTTGCCGTCCTTGGCCGTGTACTGGAGGGCGGCGGTCTGCGCCTTGATGGTGATGCCGCGCTCGCGCTCGATGTCCATCGAGTCGAGCACCTGGGCTTCCATCTCGCGGTCGCTCAGGCCGCCGCAGCGGTGGATCAGCCGATCCGCCAGCGTGCTCTTGCCGTGGTCGATGTGGGCGATGATGGAGAAGTTTCTGATGTGGTCCATGGCGTGGAGGGGCGCTTCGTCGACTCCGGCCGGCGCGGCAGGGGCGGTCGCGCGGGCGGAGCGCGCAACGAAAAAAGGCGCGTCGTCCGAGCGATGACGCGCCTTCCGACAGGCATTCAAGGGGCAGGGACGCCCGGTCAGCCGACGATTGTAGCCAAAACCCCCGCGCACGACCGTGACGGCCGCGTCGCCGGCCTGCGTTCGCGGGAGCGGAGGCGGGCGGATCAGCGGGCGTTCGGGCGGATCACGACGTACTGCGCGACGTCCTCGCGCCGCACCAGCAGGCTGACCGGCCGGGCGCGGTCGAGCCGAGCGACCAGGCCGTCGAACTGGCGCGCGTCCGTGATCTCGGTGTTGCCCAGCGCCAGGATCAGGTCGCCCTCGCGCAGGCCGGCCCGCGCCGCGGGACCGTCGACGGACTCGATCAGCACGCCGCCGCGCACCCGCGCCTGGCGGCGCTGCTCGGCGCCGAGGTCGCCCACCGTCAGGCCCAGCACGCTGGAGGCAGCGCCGGCGGCCGGCGCCTTCGGCTCGGCCTTGCCGCCGCGCGACATCGCCGGGCGGGTCTCGGGCTCGAGCTCGGCCACCGTCACGCCCAGGTCGCGGGTGGTGCCGCGGCGCCAGACCTGCAGCGTCGACTTCGTGCCGGGCTTCGTGTTGCCGACCAGGCGCGGCAGGTCGTTCCACTTCTCGACCGCCTTGCCGTCGAAGCGGGTGACGATGTCGCCGGCCTCCAGGCCGGCCTTCTCGGCCGGGCTGCCGGGCTCGACCGAGCGCACCAGCGCGCCGGCCGCCTTGGCCAGGCCGAGCGATTCGGCCACGTCCTTGGTCACCTCGCCGATCTGCACGCCGATGCGCCCGCGCACCACCCGCCCGCCGGCCTTGAGCTGGTCGGCCACGCGGTTGGCCTCGTCGATCGGGATCGCGAAGGAGATGCCCATGTAGCCGCCCGAGCGGCTGTAGATCTGCGAGTTGATGCCCACCACCTCGCCGCGCATGTTGATCAGCGGGCCGCCCGAGTTGCCGGGATTGATCGCGACGTCGGTCTGGATGAAGGGCAGCATCTCGCCGGTGTCGCGCGCCTTGGCGCTGACGATGCCGGCGGTGACGGTGTTGTCGAGGTCGAAGGGCGAGCCGATCGCGATGACCCATTCGCCCACGCGCAGCCGGCTCACGTCGCCGAAGCGCACGGTGGGCAGGCCGCCGGCCTCGATCTTGAGCACCGCGACGTCGGTGCGCTTGTCCGCGCCGACGACACGCGCCTTGAACTCGCGCTTGTCGGTCAGCCGCACGACGACCTCGTCGGCGCCGTCGACGACATGCGCGTTGGTCATCACCAGGCCGTCGGCCGAGACGATGAAGCCCGAGCCGACGCCGCGCGGCGCGTTCTCGCCGTCCTCGCCGTCGGGCTGCTGCGGCTGGGGCTGGCCGCGGCGCGGAATGGGCACGCCGAAGAAGCGCCGGAAGAATTCCTGCATTTCCTCGTCCGGGCCGCCCTGTCCGCGCGCGGCGGTCGCGACCTTCGCGGTGGTGCGGATATTGACCACCGCCGGGCCGACCTGCTCGACCAGATCGGCGAAGTCGGGCAGGCCGCGGGCCGCGGCCGCGCTCTGGCCGGCGATCGCGGTCGTGGCCGTGGCGGCGGCCAGCGAGGTCGCGGTCGCTGCGCTCGCCTGTGCGGTGGCGTCATGGTGCGACACCAGCAGCGTCGTCAGCGCCCCGGCGCCGATCAGCGCGGCACCGGCCGCCATCCAGCGCCGCGCGGGAGAGCGCTGCGGCACGGGGCGAAGCCCGGGGGCCGGGTCGGGGGTCGAGGAGCTCGGGCGGGAATCGTCGTGTTTCATCGCGCGGAGGTCTTCTGGAGGACGAGGAGAGGAGGGCGGAAGGAGTCGGTCGATCGGCCGGCGACGCCGGCCCGGTGCGGTGTCAGGGGCGGCGTCGGCGCTCGAGGCCGCTGGTGAACTGCTGCAGCGTGGCGGGCGGCACCGCCCCGACCGCGGTGATCCACCAGTCGCCGACGCGCCGGCTCAGCGCGCTGGTGCTGCCGACGGTCATCGGCGTCTCGCGCCGGTGAGCGCCGGGCGAGTGCGGTTCGATGAAGATCGAGACATGCGTCAGCCCGTCGCTGTAGATGGCCTGCAGCACGGTCTCGTCGCCGGCGGCGGCCGTGGCGTCGGAGGCCGGCAGCGTGGCCGGCGTCGGGCGCGCGCCGTGTCCCGGCGACATCGGCCGGCGCACCACGCGCTGCGCGCTGAAGCCGGGCACCGGCTGGCGCAGCGCCCAGCCCTCGCTGCCGAGGTCGCTGGACTGGTAGACAGGCCGGCTGACGTGGTAGCCGTCCAGCCGCGCCATGTCCTGCAGCAGCTGCTGCGGCTGCGGCTTCACGCCGATCTGCAGCTCGCTGAACGCGGTCGACTCCAGCGGCTCGCCGCGTTCGCCGAGCAGGTCCGAGCGCAGCAGCAGCCCGGTGCGGCGCTCGATCCAGAGCCGGCGGGCATAGCGCATGCCGTCGCGCGGGCGCAGCGTGACCACCTGGGCGTCGAGCCCGGCGACGCGGTCGTCCGGCTCGGCGACCAGATCGTAGACATCGGCCAGACGCGCGGACTCCACCGGCGTGGCCGGCTGCGGGAAGCGTCCGATCAGGTCGCGCTGCTCGATCAGCGCGGTGCGCGCGGCCGGCCACAGCACATGGATGGTGTCGTTGTGGCGGAAGACGCGGCGCATCTGGCCGTCGAGCGCCTCGATGCGCTCGATCTGCTCGCGGCCGTCGCAGTAGTGCGTGATGCGCGAGCTGCTCAGCGTGCCGGCGCTGCTGGTGACATAGGTGCCGATGTAGTTCTGCTGCAGTCCGGCGTCCTGGATGCGCCGCATCAGCGCGGCCAGGTCGGTGATCGCGGCCGAGCCGGTCGTGACGGCCGGGGCCGGCGCCGGCGCGCTGGCGGCCAGCGCGGGGGCGGCCGGGGCCAGCAGCGCGCCGCTGAGCAGCGCGGCCGCGGCCGTGCGGGTGGTGCCCGCGTGAAGGCTGGTCCTCATGGATGGATCGGGCCCGGATCGGGCGTCAGCGGGCCGGCACCGGCTCGTAGGAGGTGCTGCGCAGGTAGCCCGCGGCCGGCGCCAGGATGGCTCCGCCGTGGTACTGCTGGTGGGCATTGACGTAGCGGATCATGTCGGCGTTGTCGCCCTCGGCCGTCGAGGGGCCGCTGACCTGCACCGGCTGCGTCGCGTTCGCCAGCACGGCGGCCGAGGCCGGCACCGGCGAGCTCACAAGCTCGTTGCCGGGCAGCGCGCCGGGGCGCGTCACCAGCACGGCGCCGGCCACCAGCGCGACCCCGGCGGCCATGCCGACCGGCGCGGCCCAGCGGCGCATGCGCAGCATCGGCGAGCGCCGCACCGGCAGGTCGACGACCCCGCGGCGCTGCCCGACGGCCACGGCCGGCCTGGCCTCGATCCCGGCGGCGTCGTCCTGCGGCCGGGCCAGCGGCGCCAGCACCACCGGCTCGCGCGCGAGCCGCTCGCGCACGCCCGCCAGGAAGGCCGCGTCGCCCGTGCTGCGCCGGCCGAGGTCCTCGGAGCGCAGCACGTCGCCGATCAGGTGGTAGGCATGCCACTGCGCGCGGTCATCCTCGTCCTGCCGCCACTGGCTGCAGACCGCGGCGATCAGCTCGCGGTCGGCCTCGCCGTCCATCAGCGCCGACAGGCGTTCCCGTGCGCGGGTCCGTTCCGAAGGCAGGTCAGGTTCGCTCATCAGTCACTCCAGGCCAGGCCGCGCGTCACCAGCGCCGGCCCTGTTTCGTATCCAGCAGAGGCCTCAGCCGGGTGGCAATCGCTTCGCGCGCGCGGAAGATGCGCGAGCGCACGGTGCCGATCGGACAGGCCATCGCCAGGGCAATCTCGTCGTACGAGAGGCCTTCGACCTCGCGCAGCAGGATGGCCTGGCGCAGGTCGTCGGGCAGCGCCTCGATCGCGGCGTTGACCGTGTCGGCGATCTCGCGACTGGCCATGACCGCCTCGGGCGTCTCGTCATGGCTTAGTTCGTGTTCGCGCCGTTCGGTTCCCTCGTCGTCCTGGCTCGCGGCGGCCAGCGCGCTGTCGGTCATCACCGGATCGCGGCGCAGGTCGGCCAGCGCCTTCTTCGCGGTGTTGACCGCGATGCGGTAGAGCCAGGTGTAGAACGCGCTCTCCCCCCGGAACTGGGGGATCGCGCGGTAGGCACGGATGAAGGTTTCCTGCGCGATGTCGGGCACCAGGTCCACATCGCGCACGAAGCGGCCGATCAGGCGCTCGATGCGGCGCTGGTACTTCACCACCAGCATCTCGAAGGCCTGCACGTCGCCCTGGCGGACGCGCTCGACCAGCTGTTGATCGGTGTCGTCGCTCATCGATCAGCGCAAGGCAAGGGGGAAGGCGAGGCGCGCGCGACACCCGGCGGCCCGGCATGCACCGCGCAGCGCAGCCGGTGCCACTGCGCGGGCTGGTCGCGTCGCGCCAGCGCCAGCCAGCGGCGCGATCCGCCGGTCGCGGCGCGGTGGCGCAGCAGCATCCAGTCGCCGGCATCGGCGATGCAGTCGAGCGTGCCGGCACGGCCGTCGAGCTGCCAGAGCGGCAGGGCCTCGGCCGAGGCATCGGCTGGCGGGGCGGCCGGCTCCAGCCGCAGCGGCTCGCCGGACGGGACGTCGCGCAGCATCGGCGCGAGCCGCAGCCGGGCGATCGCCCAGGCCAGCAGCGTTGCCGACAGCGGCAGCAGCGGCGGTGTGTCGCCGTGATGCAGATGCCACAGGCTCCAGCCTGCCAGCGTCAGCAGCGACAGCCGCAGCAGCAGGCGCACGGCCTGCGGCGCACGCGCGTCGGTGCGCAGGATCAGCGCGGCGGGCGATGACGCTCGGGAGCGTGCCATCGCCGTGGCGGACCGTGAGGGTGCGGGCGTCGCTCAGACGCGCCGCAGGACCAGGGTGCCGTTGGTGCCGCCGAAGCCGAAGTTGTTCTTCACGGCGACGTCGATGCGCATCTCGCGCGCGGTGTTCGCGCAGTAGTCGAGATCGCACTCCGGATCCTGGTTGAAGAGGTTGATCGTCGGCGGCGCGATCTGGTGATGCAGCGCCAGCGCGGTGAAGACGGTCTCGATGCCGCCGGCGCCGCCCAGCAGGTGGCCGGTCATCGACTTGGTCGAGTTGACCACCAGCTTCCTGGCGTGATCGCCGAAGGCCAGCTTGATCGCGTTGGTCTCGTTGAGGTCGCCCAGCGGCGTCGAGGTGCCGTGCGCGTTGACCATCTGGACCTCGTCGGCGTTGATGCCGGCGTCGCGCAGCGCCATCTGCATCGAGCGGCGCGGGCCGTCGACGTTCGGGGCGGTCATGTGATAGGCGTCGCCGCTCATGCCGAAGCCCGAGACCTCGGCATAGATCTTCGCGCCGCGCTTCTTCGCGTGCTCGTAGTCCTCGAGCACCACGACGCCGGCGCCCTCGCCGAGCACGAAGCCGTCGCGGTCCTTGTCCCACGGACGCGACGCGGTGGCCGGGTCGTCGTTGCGGGTGGACAGCGCACGGGCCGCGGCGAAGCCGCCCATGCCCAGCGGCGAGACGGTCGACTCGGCGCCGCCGGCGACGACGACGTCGGCGTCGCCGCGCTCGATCATGCGCGCGGCCATGCCGATGCTGTGCAGGCCGGTCGTGCAGGCCGTCACCAGCGCCAGGTTCGGGCCCTTGAAGCCGCACTGGATGGAGACGTGCCCGGAAATCATGTTGATGATCGACGCCGGGACGAAGAACGGCGAGATGCGGCGCGGGCCACGGTCGCGGTATTCGTCGTGCGTGTTCTCGATCATCGGCAGTCCGCCGATCCCCGAACCGACCATCACCGCGATGCGCTCGGCGAATTCCTCGCTCAGCGCCTCGCCGGTGGGCAGCCCGGCATCCTTCACGGCCTGCAGCGAGGCTGCGATGCCGTAGTGGATGAAGGCGTCCATGTGACGCGCTTCCTTGGCCGGGATGTAGTCATCGATCCGGAATCCCTTGACCTCACCCGCGAAGCGCACCGACAGGTTCGATGCGTCGAAACGGGTGACGTGGTCGATGCCGGACTTTCCGGCGACGATGTTGGCCCAGGACTCGTCCACGGTGTTGCCCACCGGGGTGACGAGGCCCAGACCGGTCACGACGATGCGGCGACGGGTCATGCGGATGCGGAATGCGGTCGGTTGGGGATGGGGAGGACTCGCGGGCTCTGGCGCGTGTGACGCGTCAGGCCTTGGCCTGGTTGGCCTTGGCGTAGTCGATCGCGGCCTGGACGGTGGTGATCTTCTCGGCTTCCTCGTCCGGGATCTCGATGCCGAACTCGTCTTCCAGAGCCATCACCAGCTCGACGGTGTCCAGCGAGTCGGCGCCCAGATCGGCGACGAACGCCTTCTCGGGGGTCACATCATCCTCGGCCACACCGAGTTGTTCGGCAATGATCTTCTTGACGCGTGCTTCGATGTCGCTCATTTCTCTCCTCCGAGAGGGTTGGTGCAAAAACAGCCTGCGATTCTAAGGGCTTCGTGAGGCAATTCACTGAAGGCCCGTCCCGATGATCCGCGCAGGGCAGAGACGGATCATCCGGACATCAGTTCATGTACATGCCGCCGTTGACATGCAGCTCGGTGCCGGTGATGTAGCCGGCGGCCGGCGAGGCCAGGAAGGCCACCGCCTCGGCGATGTCCTGCGGCGAGCCCAGGCGGCCCAGCGGGATCTTGGCCAGCAGCGCGTTCTTCTGCGCTTCCGGCAGCACTTCGGTCATGTCGGTCGCGATGAAGCCGGGGGCCACGCAGTTGACGGTGATGTTGCGGCTGCCCAGTTCCTGGGCCAGCGAGCGGGTCATGCCCGCCACGCCGGCCTTGGAGGCGCAGTAGTTGGCCTGGCCCGGGTTGCCCGAGGCGCCCACCACCGAGGTGATGTTGACGATGCGGCCGAAGCGCTGCTTCATCATCGGCTTGATCGCGGCGCGGCAGGCGCGGAAGACCGACTTCAGGTTGGTGTCGATCACCGCGTCCCAGTCGTCGTCCTTCAGGCGCATCGCCAGCGTGTCGCGGGTGATGCCGGCGTTGTTGACCAGCACGTGCAGGCCGCCATGCTGCTTGACGATGCCGTCGATCGCGGCGTCCAGCGCAGCCGCGTCGGTGACGTTGAGCGTCAGGCCCAGGCCGCCGAACGGGGCCAGCGCCTCGCCGATCGCGGCCGAGCCGCTGTCGCTGGTGGCGGTGCCGATGACCTTGAAGCCGCGCTCGGCCAGCAGCAGCGCGATCGCGCGGCCGATGCCGCGGCTGGCGCCGGTGACGAGAGCAACCTGTTGAGCTTGGGCGGGAGCGTTCATGCGAGCAGGGTCTTGACTTCGGCCAGGGTGACCGGATCGAGGATCGTGGCGGAGGCGAGTTCGGCGTCGATGCGCTTGACCATGCCGGCGAGCACCTTGCCGGGGCCGCATTCGACCACATGGGTCATGCCGCGCGCCTTCAGCGCGCCCACCAGCTCGACCCAGCGCACCGGGCCGAAGGCCTGGCGGTAGAGCGCGTCGCGGATCGCGTCCGCGTCGGTCGGCGTGGCGACGTCGATGTTGTTCAGCACCGGGATCTGCGGCGCCTGGATCGTGATCGAGGCCAGACGTTCGCGCAGACGCTCGGCCGCCGGCTTCATCAGGCTGGAGTGGAAGGGCGCGGACACCGGCAGCGGCAGCGCGCGCTTGGCGCCCAGGGCCTTCAGCACGACGCAGCCCGCCTCGACGCCGGCCTTGGAGCCGGCGATGACGGTCTGCTTCGGATCGTTGAAGTTGACGGCCTCGACCACTTCGCCCGATTCGGCCGCTGCCTTGGCGCAGCCCTCGCGCACCGTGGCGGCGTCCAGGCCCAGGATCGCGGCCATGCCGCCGGTGCCGACCGGCACCGCGTCCTGCATGGCCTGGGCGCGCAGGCGCACCAGCGGCAGCGCGTCCGCCAGCGTCAGGCTGCCGGCGGCCACCAGCGCGGTGTACTCGCCCAGCGAGTGGCCGGCGACGATCGCTGGTGCCGCGCCACCCTCGGCCAGCCACGCGCGGTAGTTGGCGATGCCGGCGGTCAGCATGACCGGCTGGGTGTTGGTGGTCAGGTCCAGCGCCTCCTTCGGGCCCTCGCCGATCAGGCGGGCGACGTCCTCGCCGAGGGCAGCACTGGCTTCTTCGAGGGTGGCACGCACGGCGGGGTGGTCGCCCCAGGCCGAGAGCATGCCCACCGACTGCGACCCCTGGCCGGGGAACACGAAGGCGAACGCGGTCATGGTGTGGTGATGTTCCGTTTGAGGAGGGAGGAGGGCGGT
Organism: Sphaerotilus uruguayifluvii; assembly: GCF_013294065.1. GTDB lineage: Bacteria > Pseudomonadota > Gammaproteobacteria > Burkholderiales > Burkholderiaceae_C > Sphaerotilus > Sphaerotilus uruguayifluvii. The sequence goes on along the minus strand of NZ_JABSNM010000015.1, from coordinate 8,238 downwards.
GCGGATGCGGGCGCGTCGGCCCGCTGCCGATGCCGCCCGGGCATCAGAAGTCCAGCAGCACCGAACCCCAGGTGAAGCCGCCGCCGACGCCCTCGAGCAGCAGCGTCTCGCCGCGGCGGATGCGGCCGTCGCGCACGCCGGCGTCCAGCGCCAGCGGGATCGACGCCGCCGAGGTGTTGCCGTGCTGGTCGACGGTGACGATCACCTTCTCCAGCGGCAGCTTCAGCTTGCGGGCGGTGCCCTGCATGATGCGGATGTTGGCCTGGTGCGGGATCAGCCAGTCGATGTCGGCCTCGGTGCGGCCGGCCTTCTCGAGGCTGGCGCGCGCGGTCTTCTCCAGCACGCCGACGGCGAGCTTGAAGACGGCCTGGCCGTCCATGCGCAGCAGCGGCGAGCCCAGGATCTGGCCGCCCGAGACGGTGCCGGGAACGCACAGGATGTCCAGGTGTCGCCCGTCGGCATGCAGGTCGGTGGCCAGGATGCCGGGCGTGTCGGAGGCCGACAGCACCACGGCGCCGGCGCCGTCGCCGAACAGCACGCAGGTGGTGCGGTCCTTGAAGTCGAGAATGCGCGAGAACACTTCCGCGCCGATGACCAGCGCGTTGCGCACGCCGCCGGCGCGCACCATCGCGTCGGCGACGGTCAGCGCGTAGACGAAGCCCGAGCACACCGCCTGCACGTCGAAGGCCGGGCAGCCGTGCTGGATGCCGAGCTTGCGCTGCACGATGGTCGCGGTCGACGGAAAGACCATGTCCGGCGTCGAGGTCGCGACGATGATCAGGTCGATGTCCGCGCCGGTGAGCCGGGCCGCCTCGAGCGCATGCCGGGCCGCCTCGGTCGCCAGGTCGCTGGCGTTCTGCGTCTCGTCGACGAAATGGCGGGCACGGATGCCGGTGCGATCGACGATCCACTCGTCCGAGCTCTCGATGCCGTCGGCCGCCAGGCGGGCGACCAGATCGGCATTGCTCAGACGTTGCGGAGGCAGCGCACTGCCGGTGCCGGAAATGCGCGAATGGCGGGGTGTGGGGGTGGTCATGCGGCGTGACGGGCCGCCGGGGGCTCGGGCGTCGTCGCCGCGCCGGCACCGGGCAGGGCCTGCAGCGTGGCGAGGATCCGATCGTGCACCCGGTCGAGCAGGCGGTTGCGGGCGGCATCATACGCCCGATTCAGCGCGTTCTCGAAGGCCAGCGCATCGGCCGAGCCGTGGCTCTTGAACACCAGCCCGCGCAGACCCAGCAGCGCCGCGCCGTTGAAGCGGCGGTGATCGAGCCGCCGCGAGAAGCGCTTGAGCATCGGCATCGCCAGCATCGCCACCATCTTGGTCAGCGGCGTGCGGGTGAACTCCTGCTTCAGGAAGCTGGTGATCATGCCGGCCAGGCCTTCGGCGGTCTTCAGCGCGACATTGCCGACGAAGCCGTCGCAGACGACGAGGTCGGTCGTGCCCTTGAAGATGTCGTTGCCCTCGACGTTGCCGTGGAAGTTGATGTGGCCGGCCGCGGAGACGGCGCGCAGCAGTTCGCCCGCCCGCTTGATCGTCTCGTTGCCCTTGATCACTTCCTCGCCGATGTTGAGCAGGCCCACGGTCGGGGCCTCCTTGCCGTCGACGGCGGCGACAAGCGCGCTGCCCATCACCGCGAACTGCAGCAGGTGCTCGGCGCTGCAGTCCACGTTCGCCCCGAGGTCGAGCATGGTCGTGAACCCGTCGAGCTGGTTGGGCATGACGCTGGCGATGGCCGGCCGATCGATGCCGTCCAGGGTCTTCAGCAGATAGCGGGCCACCGCCATCAGCGCGCCGGTGTTGCCTGCGGAGACGCAGGCGTCGGCCATCGTCACGCCATTCCCGTCAGGCTTGACCTGCTGGATGGCCACGCGCATCGACGAGTCGCGCTTCTTGCGCAGCGCGACCTCGACCGGATCGTCCATCTCGACGATCTCGGAGGCGGTCACGATGTGGCATCGCGCCCAGCCCGAGGCAGGCGCGAGCGCCTGCGCCGTGCCGACGAGCACCAGCTCGGCGTCGGGATGTCGGTCGAGGAAGGAGCGGCATGCGGGCAGCGTCACGGAAGGGCCGTGATCGCCCCCCATGCAGTCCACCGACAGTCGGACCGGGCGGGTCGTGTCGTTCAAGGCAGGGCGGATTCGATGTCAGTGCGGCGCCGGCGCCGCGCCTGGGCGGCGCGACATGTCGCCGGCCTCGCGAAGACTCAGGCGTCGGCCTTGGTCTTCAGGACCTTGCGGCCACGGTAGAAGCCGGTCGGGCTGATGTGGTGACGCAGATGGATTTCGCCGGTGGTCGACTCGACCGCGGTGCCCGGGGTGGTCAGGGCATTGTGCGAACGGTGCATGCCACGCTTCGACGGCGACTTCTTGTTTTGCTGGACGGCCATGTTGAGACTCCTGAATCCTGGTTTTCCGATTGGAAAAGCTTTCGATTGTAGCACGCACCGGCCGCGAGACCTCAATGCCCCTGATTCGGGGTGAGTGCGGACTCTGCGGTGTTGCGGCCACGCCGCGCCGGCACGGCCGTGGCGACGCGCTTCAGCCGGTCGATCCGGTGTCGTCGTCGCTGCCGCGGCGCAGCCTGGCCAGCACCGCAAACGGGTTCGGACGCTCGGAGGCGGAGGGCGGGGCATCGGTCGGCGCGGCGCCCGCCTCGTCGGCCGGCAGGCCCGGGGGCAGCGCCTCGCCGCGGTCGAGCTCGACCTCGACCGGGCAGGTCTCGTGCAGCGGCACCGGCGGCATCTCCATCAGCAGCTCGTCCTCGACCAGCTCGAGCAGGTCGAAGCTGCGGCTCAGCGCCAGCACGTCGTCCTCGCTGTCGGCGTCCAGTTCGGCGGCCCGGTCCTCGCTGGCGACGAACAGGAAGCTGCGCTCGAAGTCGATGTCGGTGTCGACCGGCTCGAGGCAGCGCTGGCAGGGCAGGGCCAGCGTGACCTCGCCGCTCAGGTGCAGCCACAGCTCCGGCTCGGCGCCGCGACGCGGGCGCAGCTCGCCTTCGGCCTGCCAGCGCACCGGCGGCCGCGTCGCCGCGTCGATGTCCGCATGCTGGATCTCGACCAGGCGCTCGAAGCCGGCCAGCGGCTCCTCGCCGCCGAGCGGCTCGCCGGACTCGATGAAGGCCCGCACGTCGAGGCGGCGGGGCTTGAATTCGCGTGCTTTCATGGCGCGCAGTGTACGGGCCGCGCCATCGGCGGTCACCGCGGCCACAATCCCGCCATGTCCGACATTTCCCTTCCTGTTTCCGGCGCGACGCTGCCGACGCTGGTGCTGGCGTCGACCTCGCGCTATCGGCGCGAGCTGCTGGCGCGGCTGCGCCTGCCCTTCGAGGTCCGCGCGCCTGAGGTCGACGAGACGCCGCAGCCCGGCGAGACGCCGGCCGCGCTGAGCGAGCGGCTCGCGCTGGCCAAGGCGCGCGCGGTCGCCGCCCTCCATCCGCAGGCCATCGTCATCGGCTCCGACCAGGTCGCCGAGCTCGACGGCCGGCCGATCGGCAAGCCCGGCCACCACGAGGCTGCTGTCGCGCAGCTGCGCGCGATGCGCGGCCGCAGCGTGGTCTTCCACACCGCGGTGGCGGTGCTGCGCCATGACACCGGCTTCGAGGCGGTGCGCCGCGTGCCGGTGACGGTGCGGGTGCGCCCGCTCAGCGAGGTCGAGATCGAGACCTACCTGCGGCTGGAGCAGCCCTACGACTGCGCCGGCAGCGCCAAGTGCGAGACGCTGGGCATCACGCTGCTCGACGCGATCGAGTCGGATGATCCGACCGCGCTGGTCGGGCTGCCGCTGATCGTGACCTCTGCCCTGCTGCGCGCGGCCGGACTCGACGCGCTGGCCGTTCTGGCCGGGCATGGAGGGGGCGCATGAGCACGACGTCGAACCACGGGCCGAAGGGCCGCCTCTGGCTGGTGCCCAACACGCTCGACCTGGGCACGCTGCGCGAGGGCCAGCCGGTGCCCGATCTGCAGCAGGTGCTGCCGCTGGGCGCGATCCGCGTGGCGGCCGGCCTGTCGCACTGGGTGGCGGAGAACGCGCGCAGCGCGCGGGCGCTGCTCAAGCGGGTGGATGCGGTGGTGCCGCTGGTGCAGCCGCTGCAGGCGCTCTCGATCCGCGAGCTGCCGCGCCCGCCCAAGGGCCGCGTCGACCCGAAGGCGCAGGCGCCCGACTGGGCCGGGCTGCTCGCGCCGGCGCTGGCCGGGCACGACGTCGGTCTGGTGTCGGAGGCGGGGCTGCCCGCGGTGGCCGATCCCGGCGCCGAGCTGGTGCGGGTGGCGCATGCCCACGGCATCACGGTGATGCCGCTGTCGGGGCCGAGTTCGCTGATCCTGGCAGTGGCCGCCAGCGGCCTCAACGGCCAGAGCTTCGCCTTCGTCGGCTACCTGCCGACCGACGCGGCCGAGCGCACCCGGCGCCTGCGCGACCTGGAAGCGCATTCGAAGCGCTGGCAGCAGACGCAGCTGCTGATCGAGACGCCCTACCGCAACGCCGCGATGGCGCAGGCGCTGCTGGCCGCGCTCAACCCGCAGACCTGGCTGAGCATCAGCTGCGGGCTGACGCTGGAGGGCGGGTCGACCCGCACGCTGCGGGTCGCGCAGTGGCGCGCGTCGCCGCCGGAGCTGCCCGGCGACGTGCCGGCGGTGTTCGCCTTCCTGGCCTGAGCGGGGCCGTGGCCTGGGCCGCCATGCCGGCGGCCGCAGGTCTTCAGGTCGGAACCTTGCCGCCGAGCAGCGCGGCGACCTTGCGCTTGGGCTTGATGAAGCGCGAGATCGAGCTGCGCGCTCCCGGCACGGCCGGCGCGGCGGCCTGCTTCTCCCACACCGGCGAGGCGTTCGGATCCGGCTCGTAGGGCTGGTCGAAGAACGGGTCCTTCGGTGCGGCGCGCGGGGCCCGCGGCGGCGGGCTGAAGGCCGGTCGGCTGGCGACGGGGCTGGCCGTGCCGGCGTCCTCCTCGGGCGCGCGGCGCGGCGGGCGCTCCTCGTCGTCGCGGCGGCGCCGGCGCGGGCGGTCGTCCTCGATGACGAAGGGCTCGAGCTCGATCTTGCGCTTGATCAGCTTCTCGATGTCGCCCACCAGGCGAGCGTCGTCGCGGGTGGCCAGCGTGATCGCGATGCCCGAGGCGCCGGCGCGGCCGGTGCGGCCGATGCGGTGCACATAGTCCTCGGCGTTGAAGGGCACGTCGAAGTTGAAGACCGCGGGCAGGTCGGCGATGTCGATGCCGCGTGCGGCCACGTCGGTGGCCACCAGCAGGTCGACCTCGCCGGCCTTGAAGGCGGCCAGCGACTTCAGGCGCTCGTCCTGCGACTTGTCGCCGTGCAGCGCCGCGGTGCGCAGACCGTCGCGCTCGAAGGAGCGCGCCAGCCGGGCCGCGCCCAGCTTGGAGTTGACGAAGACGATGGCCTGGCGGATCTCGCGCTGGCGCAGGATCTGCACGACGGTGCGGCGCTTGTCCTCGTCGGCGACCTCGTAGAAGCGCTGCTCCACCGTCGAGGCGGTCGCGTTCGGGCGCGCCACCTCGACCAGGATCGGGTCCTGCAGGTAGCTCTGCGCCAGCTTCTTGATCTCGGGCGAGAAGGTGGCCGAGAACAGCAGCGTCTGGCGTGCCTTCGGCAGGTAGCTCAGGATGCGCTGCAGGTCGGGCAGGAAGCCGATGTCGAGCATGCGGTCGGCCTCGTCGAGCACGACGTACTCGACCTGGCCGAGGTTGCAGTTCTTCAGCTGGATGTGGTCGAGCAGCCGGCCCGGCGTGGCGATCAGCACCTCGACGCCGCGCTTGAGCTCGGCCGTCTGCGGGTTCATGTCGACGCCGCCGAAGACGCAGGCCACGCGCAGCTGGCTGTGCCTGGCGTAGGTCTTGACATTGACGGCGACCTGGTCGGCCAGCTCGCGCGTCGGGGCCAGCACCAGCGCGCGCACCGGGTGGCGTGCGGGCGAGGCGCTGGCGTTCTCGTGGCGCATCATCTTCTGCAGCAGCGGCAGCGAGAAGGCGGCCGTCTTGCCGGTGCCGGTCTGCGCCGCGCCCATCACGTCGCGGTTCTCCAGGACGATCGGGATCGCCTTGGCCTGGATCGGGGTCATCGTCTCGTAGCCGGCGTCGACGATCGCCCGCAGCAGCTTGGCGTCCAGCGGCAGGGTGTCGAAACGGGCGGGGGCGGCGACGGCCTCGGGGGGCGGGGCGGTCACGGCGTCTTCAGGTTGGTGCGTCATCACCTCGCGATTATCCCGCGGTTGCAGGGCCGGCCGGTGGCCGCGACGTGAATTGCCCACGCGCTCGCCGGCGACCTGCGGGCCGCGGCCCGGTCCGATCCGGCAAATTGCCACGATCCGACACGATCGGGCACGCCGCTTGCACCAAAGGACGGGACCGTTGCGGAAATCCCTAAGCACAATCCCGGAGAATCGATCCGCGCGGTTCGCCGGGCGTCCACCGGACTTCCTCCGGACGCCGTCGTGCCGGCCGTCGATCTCTCTTCTGAACCTTTTCAACCTCTTCTGACCTGCCTTCCATGAGCCAGACCTCCTCTACCCCCATCTCCGTGCAGCCCGTGATCATGGCCGGCGGCAGCGGCACGCGGCTGTGGCCGCTGTCGCGCGCGGGCTATCCGAAGCAGTTCCTGGTGCTGGGCGACAGCAACCGCAGCCTGTTCCAGGAGGCGGCGCTGCGCCTGGCGGGGCTGGCGGCGGCGGACATCGTGCCGGCGGCGCCGCTGGTGGTGGGCAACGAGGAGCACCGCTTCCTGGCGCTGGACCAGCTGCGCGAAGTGCGCCAGATGCCCTCGGCGGTGGTGCTGGAGCCGGCCGGGCGCAACACGGCGCCGGCGCTGACGCTGGCGGCGCTGCAGGCGCTCGAGGGCGGACAGGATCCGGTGCTGGTGGTGACGCCGGCGGACCAGACGGTGACCGACGAGGCGGCGTATGCGGAGGCGCTGCGCCAGGCGGTGCGGCTGGCGGCCGACGGCCTGGTGGTGATCCTGGGCATCACGCCGGACGCGCCGGAGACGGGCTACGGCTACATCCGCACGCTGCCGGAGCTGGGCGCGGCGCGGGTGGCGCAGTTCGTCGAGAAGCCGGACCTGGCGACCGCCGAGCGCTATCTGGCCGAGGGCGGCTACTTCTGGAACAGCGGCATGTTCGTGCTGCGGGCCTCGGTGTGGATGAAGGCGCTGCAGACCTTCCGGCCGGACATCGCCGAGGCGGTGAAGGCGGCCTGGGCGCCGCGCCAGTGCGATGCGCAGTTCGTGCGGCCGGGCAAGGCGGAGTTCGCGGCGGTGCCGTCGGAATCGGTGGACTACGCGGTGATGGAGCGCTGCCCGGGCAGCGAGTTCGACATCCGCATGGTGCCGCTGAGCGCGGGCTGGAACGACCTGGGGGCCTGGGAGGCGGTCTGGCAGGTGTCGGGCAAGGACGAGCACGGCAACGCCTGCGTCGGCGACGTGATCGCCAAGGACAGCCGCGACACGCTGGTGCACTCGAGCGGTCGGCTGGTGAGCGTGGTGGGCGTCGAGAACCTGGTGGTGGTGGAGACGGCCGACGCGGTGATGGTGGCCGACCGCAGCCGCAGCCAGGAGGTCAAGAAGATCGTCGCGCAGCTGGAGAAGGGTGGACGCACCGAGCACACGCTGCACCGCAAGGTGCATCGGCCCTGGGGCTGGTACGACTCGATCGACGCCGGTCCGCGCTTCCAGGTCAAGCGCATCATGGTCAAGCCGGGGGCCTCGCTGAGCCTGCAGATGCACCACCACCGTGCCGAGCACTGGATCGTGGTGACCGGCACGGCCGAGATCACCAACGGCGACAAGGTGCTGATGCTGAGCGAGAACCAGTCGACCTACATCCCGCTGGGGCAGGTGCACCGCCTGGCCAACCCGGGCAAGGTGCCGCTGGAGATCATCGAGGTGCAGTCGGGCTCCTACCTGGGCGAGGACGACATCGTTCGCTATGAGGACACTTACGGACGAAACTGAACGTTAACTTCAGTCTTGTCGCGGAAGATGTAACCCGGGTGAGTGACAATCTGCGGGATTTTCATCCCGATCCACCAGAGCGTCCTCATCCCATGATCCTCATCACCGGCGCCGCCGGCTTCATCGGCGGCAACTTCGTTCATCACTGGTTCGACAAGCAGGCTTCGGAGCGGCCGGGCGAGGTGCCGGAGCCGGTGGTGGTCCTGGACAAGCTGACGTACGCGGGCAACCCGGCGACGATCCAGGCGCACCTGGACGCAGGGCGCTGCACGCTGGTGCAGGG
>NZ_JABSNM010000014.1 GCF_013294065.1 Sphaerotilus uruguayifluvii | reverse complement strand
GGACCATCACACGCCTCTTGATGCCCTCAAGTCCTGGCGGGCCAAGTCACCCGACTTGTTCAAGAAGCGGCCAAAGAATCTCCCGGGTCTTGACACCTATGCGCCAGCACTTGTAGGCTCCCGATCAAACCTTTACCTATCGCCGGATCGGACTGCCCCAGCACACCCTCTCTGGAAATTTGAGTCACATCAATCGCCCAGCAGGTCGCTGGATGTTGACTCTTGACTTTCGGCATGTTAGGCGCAATATCTTGCAAAGTCTTGCAAGAATTTCCTCGAGCGAGGCCGCGTGACGACGGAACTTGTGGGGGTGGTATGACAGCGCGCCAGCAGGCGATCTTCACACTCGACGAGTTGGCTACCTACTTAAAGGTCGGCAAGCGGACGCTTTACCGGCTCGCCGCGCACGGGGAAATTCCGGCCTTCAAGGTCGGCGGGACGTGGCGGTTTCGTCAAAGTGAAATCGATCAATGGATCAATGATCAGATCCAAGCAGGCAGAAAGAAGGAGCTGATACGCACAGATGAGCAGCCGAAGTCAGCGAAACATCCCGTGTTGCCTGGGCGCGCTATCCATAGCCGCAGGCAAGCGGATTGAGTGAGTCTTCAATTGATTTCTGGAGGTATGACATGGACATTGATTTCAAGAAATTGGCTCCCTGGAACTGGTTCAAAAAGGAGCAGGAAGAACAACAGAGCACTGCCTCGCTGCCGGTGCAGCGCAATGACCTGCCGGTGGCGGGTGGGCCCGTCAGTCCCATCCTGCAATTGCATCGCGAGATCGACCGCCTGTTCGACGACGCGTTTCGAGGCTTCGGTTTCCCGACGCTGGCCATGCCACGCTGGCCGTCGGACTGGCCGGGCATGCTGAAGCCGGCGCTGGACATCCAGGAGACCGACAAGCAGTACAAGATCGCCCTGGAAGTACCCGGCATCGAGGAAAAAGACATCCAGATCACGCTCGACAACGACGTGCTGCTGGTGCGCGGTGAAAAGCGTCAGGAGCAGGAAACGAAAGACGGCGGTTTCCACCGGGTGGAGCGCTCCTACGGCAGCTTTCAGCGCGCTCTGAACCTGCCGGCCGATGCCAACCAGGACACGATCAAGGCCGCTTTCAAGAACGGCGTGCTCACGATCACGATGGAAAAGCGCGAGGCCAGTACGCCCAAGCAGGGGCGCTCGATCCCGATCAACGGCTGACGCGGGGCAGCGCGTTTTTCTCAAAAACCACAAAGAGATGAGGCACCGCGATCGGCGGTGCCTCGTCAGATCAATCTTTACAGGAGCATCAGCATGGCCAGAAAACAATGCCAAGTCTGCGGCCAGCCCGCCACGGTGCGGGTGGAAGCCAATCTCAATGGTCGCCACAGCACCATGCTGTTGTGTGACGATCACTATCGCCAACTGGTGCGCCAGCAAAAGCGCACCGTCTCACCGCTGGAAGCCTTGTTCGGCTCGCGCAGCGGGCTGTTCGAAGACTTCCTTGGCAGCGACTTCTTCCGCATCGGTGACGACGCACCGTCCATGGCGGCCGATACCGACGAGGTCGTCGATGCCTCGTTCGGCGAACCCGCCCCGGCCGGTACGGGCACCGCGCGCCGTCGCGGCAGTGGGCTCGCCAGCCGTATCAGCGAACAGTCCGAGGCCCTATTGCAGGAGGCCGCCCGACACGCTGCAGAGTTCGGGCGCGCCGAAGTCGATACCGAACACCTGCTGCTGGCGCTATCCGACAGCGACGTGGTCAAGACCATCCTGGGGCAGTTCAAGATCAAGGTCGATGACCTCAAGCGCCAGATCGAATCCGAAGCCAAGCGCGGCGATAAGCCGTTCGAGGGCGAGATCGGCGTGTCGCCCCGGGTCAAGGACGCGCTCAGCCGTGCTTTCGTGGCCTCCAACGAACTCGGCCACTCTTATGTCGGGCCGGAGCATTTCCTGATCGGGCTCGCCGAGGAAGGCGAAGGTTTGGCGGCCAACCTGCTGCGCCGTTACGGCCTCACGCCGCAAGCGCTGCGCCAGCAGGTAAGCAAGGTGGTCGGCAAAGGGGCCGAGGATGGCCGCGCCGAGACGCCGACCAACACGCCGGAACTCGACAAGTATTCGCGCGACCTCACCAAGATGGCGCGCGAGGGCAAGCTCGATCCGGTCATCGGCCGCGCGCAGGAGATCGAGACGACCATCGAAGTGCTGGCCCGGCGCAAGAAGAACAACCCGGTGCTGATCGGCGAGCCCGGCGTCGGCAAGACCGCCATCGTCGAAGGGTTGGCGCAGCGCATGGTGGCCGGCGAAGTGCCTGAGACGCTGCGCGACAAGCGCCTGGTGGAACTCAACATCAATGCCATGGTGGCTGGCGCCAAGTACCGGGGCGAGTTCGAGGAGCGCGTGCAGAAGGTGCTCAAGGAAGTGACCGAGCACCAGGGCGAGCTGATTCTCTTCATCGACGAGGTGCACACCATCGTCGGTGCAGGCCAGGGTGGCGGCGAAGGCGGGCTGGACGTGGCCAACGTGTTCAAGCCGATGATGGCGCGCGGCGAACTGAACCTGATCGGCGCCACCACGCTCAACGAGTACCAGAAGTACATCGAGAAGGACGCCGCGCTGGAGCGTCGCTTCCAGCCGGTGATGGTGCCCGAGCCGACGGTAGCGCAGACCATGATGATCCTGCGCGGCCTGCGCGACACCTTCGAGGCACACCACAAGGTCAGCATCACCGAGGATGCGATCATCGCCGCCGCCGAGTTGTCGGACCGCTACATCACCGCGCGCTTTTTGCCTGACAAGGCCATCGACCTGCTCGACCAGGCGGCCGCACGCGTGAAGCTGTCGGCCACGGCCCGCCCGGTGGCGGTGCAAGAGCTGGAGTCCGAACTGCACCAGCTGCGGCGTGAGCAGGACTATGTGGCCTCGCGCAAGCAGTACGACAAGGCCGCCGAGCTGGGCAAGCACATCGAGGCCAAAGAGGCCGAACTCAAGAAGCTTGTCGAGGAATGGGAACGCGAGCGCGCCTCGGGCAGCGCCGAAGTCAAGGCCGAGCATGTCGCGCAGATCGTCTCGCGCCTGACCGGCATTCCGGTCAACGAGCTGACGGTGGAAGAACGCGAGAAGCTGCTGCATCTGGAGCAGCGGCTGCACGAGCGCCTGGTGGGCCAGGACGAAGCGGTGCGCGCGGTGGCCGATGCCGTGCGGTTGTCGCGCGCGGGCCTGCGCGAAGGCGGCAAGCCGGTGGCGACTTTTCTGTTCCTCGGGCCGACCGGCGTGGGCAAGACCGAGCTCGCCAAGGCGCTGGCCGAGTCCATCTATGGCGATGAAGGTGCGCTGCTGCGCATCGACATGTCCGAGTACGGGGAACGCCATACCGTGGCACGCCTGGTGGGCGCGCCTCCGGGTTATGTGGGCTATGACGAGGGCGGCCAGCTCACCGAGAAGGTGCGTCGCAAACCCTACAGCGTGTTGTTGCTCGATGAGATCGAGAAGGCGCACCCCGACGTCTACAACATCCTGCTGCAGGTGTTCGACGACGGGCGGCTCACCGACGGCAAGGGCCGGGTGGTGGATTTCACCAATACCATCATCATCGCCACCTCGAACTTGGGCTCGGACATCATCCAGCGTCGGCTGAAGGCCCGTGGCGCCGCCGGCGAGGAATACGAGAAGACCAAGTCCGAGGTGATGGACGTGCTGCGCGGACACTTCCGCCCCGAGTTCCTCAACCGCATCGACGAGATCATCGTCTTCCATGCGCTGGGCAAGGAGGAGATCCGCCATATCGTCGGCCTGCAGCTCGATCGTGTGGCCCGCAACGCCGCCAGCCAGGGCGTGACGTTGACCTTCGACCAGACCTTGATCGATCACTTCGCGGAGGAAGGCTACAAGCCCGAGTTCGGCGCGCGCGAGCTCAAGCGGCTGATCCGCAGCGAGCTGGAGACGGCACTGGCGCGCGAGATGCTGGGTGGCGGTATCGGCAAGGCCGATCACGCCAGCGCCCGCTGGGACGACAAGGCCGAACGGGTGGTCTTCGAGCGCCAGGAGCCACCCGCGAAGCCGGCCGAGCCTGAGAAGCCCGATGCCGCGAACGTGGCCGAGACGCCGCCGAGCGACGCGAGCAAGCCTGCGCGCAAGAAGAAGTCAGCGGGCGGCGAATCTTGAGTCATGGGGAGGCTGTCGTGTCCGACCCCAACGGGCTGACATGGGCAGCCACCCTCGTGTCGCTGGCGGTCGCTATCCCCACAGCGGGGCACGCGGTCATCTACAAGCGTGACCCTCGATCGGCCACGCTGTGGGTGCTGCTGATCGCGCTGTTGCCGCTGGGCGGTTCGCTGCTGTATGGGCTGTTCGGCATCAACCGTTACCAGCGGCGGGCGCGGCGGCTGTTTCCGGGGGCAGATCCTGCTGTTCGGCAGGACCTCGCGCCTACGATGCCCCAGGCCGTATCGGCGCCGTTTGCCGGCCTGGCGCACCTGGTGGGACGTGCCACCGGCCAGTCGCTGACCAGCGGCAACCGCATCGAGCCGCTCGTCGATGGCGAGCAGGCGTACCCGGCCATGCTCGCTGCCATCGAGTCGGCGCGGCACAGCGTCGCGCTGGCTTCGTACATCTTCGACAGCCAAGGCATCGGGGCGCAGTTCGTCGATGCGCTGCGCCGGGCTCATGAGCGCGGCGTGCAAGTGCGGGTGCTGATCGACGACGTCTATGCCCGCTGGAGGCCCCGCAGCGCCTACCGCGCCTTGCAACGCGCCGGCGTTCCGGCGGCGACGTTCAACCCGACGTTGATTCCCGCGCGCCTGCATGCCGCGCATCTGCGCAATCACCGCAAGCTGCTGGTGATCGATGGCGAGACGGGTTTCACCGGCGGCATGAACATCTTCAGCCCGTATTGGCGGCCCGATGCGCCGGAGCAGGCCTGTCACGATTTGCACTTTCGTCTGCGCGGGCCGGTGGTTGCGCATCTGATGCGGTGCTTCACCGATGATTGGTGCGATACCCCGGGCGAGCGGCTCAGCAAGGGTTTCTGGGGCGAACCGCCCGCAACGGCTGATGAGCAAGGAACCTCTTGGGCGCGCGGCATCGAGGCCGGTCCCGATGAGGCCCTGGACAGGATGCGCTGGACCTTCATGGGCGCTTTGAGCGCGGCGAAGCACTCGGTGCGCATCTGGACACCTTACTTCGTGCCCGATCAGCCGATGATCGCGGCGCTGAGCACGGCCGCGTTGCGCGGCGTGCGCGTCGAGGTGCTGACGCCCGCAAACGGCGACCATCCCACGGTGCAATGGGCCGCGCGCGCCCACTACTGGCAGGTGCTGGAGCACGGTGTACGCATCTTCGAACGGCCTGGCCCGTTCGACCACAGCAAGCTGATGCTGATAGACGGCCAGTGGTGCTGCCTGGGTTCGGCCAATTGGGATGCGCGCAGCCTGCGCCTCAACTTCGAGTTCAATGTGGAGGTGTACGACACCGCGCTGTCTACGCGGCTGGAATCCCTTTTTGATGCCGCTCGTGATGCGTCGGGCGAGATATCGGCGAAGGCGTTGCGCGCCCGCCCGCTGGCCATCCGCTTGCGCGACGGGGTGGCCCGTCTGTTCACCCCCATTCTCTAGCGACACGACTTGCGAGGAACATTGCCCATGGAAAAGAAAGATCAATGGAACATTGGCTACTGGATCGTCGCCGGCCTGTTGCTGCTGACGCTGCAGAACTACTGGCAGGCGGCCAAGACCGTCGAGCCCGTGCCCTACAGCGAATTCGAGAAGGCGCTGGCCGAGGGGCGCGTCGCCGAAGTGCTGGTGTCGGACCGCACGGTCACCGGGCGCCTGAAGTCGCCGGACAGCCGGGGCAAGACCACCATCGTGGCCACCCGCGTCGAACCCGACCTGGCCGAGCAGCTGTCGAAATACGATGTGTCCTACGCGCGAGTGGTGGAAAGCACCTGGCTGCGGGATGTGCTCTCCTGGATTCTGCCGGCCGTGGCTTTCTTCGGCGTCTGGTTCTTCCTGTTCCGCCGCTTCGCCGAGAAGCAGGGCATCGGTGGTTTCATGAGCATCGGCAAGAGTCGCGCCAAGGTGTTCATGGAGAAGAACACGGGCGTCACCTTCGCCGATGTCGCGGGCGTCGATGAAGCCAAGGCCGAACTGGTCGAGATCGTCGACTTCCTGAAGCACCCGCAGGACTACGGTCGTCTCGGGGCGCGCATCCCGAAAGGTGTGCTGCTGGTGGGGCCGCCCGGCACCGGCAAGACACTGCTCGCCAAAGCCGTCGCGGGCGAAGCTGGGGTGCCATTCTTTTCCATCTCCGGCTCGGAGTTCGTCGAGATGTTCGTCGGCGTGGGGGCGGCGCGCGTGCGCGACCTGTTCGAGCAGGCCCGCGCGCAGGCGCCGGCCATCATCTTCATCGACGAACTCGACGCGCTGGGCCGTGCGCGCGGCGTAGGAGGCCCCATCGGCGGCCACGACGAGCGCGAGCAAACTCTCAACCAGCTCCTGACCGAGATGGATGGTTTCGACAGTTCAGTGGGGCTCATCATTCTCGCCGCCACCAACCGGCCTGAAATTCTCGATCAGGCGCTTTTGCGCGCCGGTCGCTTCGACCGCCAGGTGCTGGTGGACCGTCCCGATAAGAAAGGCCGTCTCGATATCCTGAAGGTGCACGTCAAGAAGGTTACCCTGGCCAGTGATGTCGATCTCGAACAAGTCGCGGCGTTGACGACCGGCTTTTCGGGTGCAGACCTCGCGAACCTGGTCAACGAGGCCGCGCTGGCCGCGACCCGGCGCAAAGCGTCCGCCGTGGAGTTGCAGGATTTCACCGCCGCCATCGAGCGCATCGTGGCGGGCCTGGAGAAGAAGAACCGAGTGCTCAATCCCAAGGAGCGGGAAACCGTGGCCTATCACGAGATGGGCCATGCGCTGGTGGCGCTGGCGCTGCCCGGCACCGACCCCGTGCACAAGATCTCGATCATCCCGCGCGGCATCGGCGCGCTGGGCTACACGCTGCAACGCCCCACCGAAGACCGCTTCCTGATGACGCGCGCCGATCTGGAACACAAGATCGCCGTGCTGCTGGGCGGTCGTGCGGCCGAGAAGCTCGTGTTCGGCGAGCTGTCCACCGGGGCTGCCGATGACCTCACACGGGCCACCGACATTGCCCGCGACATGATCACCCGCTTTGGCATGGACGAAGGACTGGGCTACATCGCCTTCGAGGCGCAGCGGCCACGCTTTCTCGATACACCGGAACTGGCCCACGGCGGCTGCCGGGTGGCCGAATCGACCCAGGCGCGCATCGATCAGGCCATCCGCGACATCGTGATGGGCGTGTTCGAGCGCGCCTACCGGATCCTCGACACCAACCGCGCGGTGCTGGAGCGCTGCGCGCGCGAACTGCTGGCGCGGGAAACCCTGGACGAAAACGACATCCGTCAGCTGACCCAGGGGCTGAAGTCCGAATCCCGCGAGTCGGCGCCCCCCCAGTCCGAAACCTCACTCTCTACATCCCAAGGGGCCACACCATGAGCGAACACCTTCACATCGTCTGCCCGCATTGCCAGTCCATCAACCGTGTGCCGGCCGCCAAGCTCGCGGATCAACCTAACTGTGGCCGCTGCCAGCAGCCCTTGTTCACGGGCGAGCCCATCGAGTTGACCACGGCGACATTCGGGCGCCACGTGGAGCGCAGCGATCTTCCTTTGCTTGTCGATTTCTGGGCGCCGTGGTGCGGGCCTTGCAAGATGATGGCACCGCAGTTTCAGCAAGCGGCGCGCCAGCTCGAACCCAGTATCAGGCTGGCGAAGGTGAACACCGAGGCTGAGCCCCACCTGGCCGCGCAGTTCGGTATCCGCAGCATTCCGACGCTGGCCCTGTTCCAAGGTGGGCGGGAGATTGGGCGTCAGGCGGGCGCCATGGGCGCGCAGGACATCGTGCGCTGGGCGACGGCGCAGGTTGGGCGCTGATCGATGCTGGGCCTGCTGAGCGTCACGCTGATATTGCTAGCGGGGTGCAGTGTGGCGGCCGTGATGCCGGCTGCGTTCGGAGTGCCCAACTTGCTGGGTTATCAGCAGTCCTTTGCCGCAGCCCTTGGGCTGACGGACCAGGCAATGTCGGCGCTGGACATGCCGGCCGAGATAGTCGAACGAAGCATCAGTGCAATGCGCCATCGTCCCGACAGCGGCAATTTCGCAGGGAGTCCATCTTCATGAAATCAACACGCCTTAACCCATTTCAGGTCTTGCGTGACCAGTGGGCCATCATGAGTTTTTACGAGCGCTTCGAGCAGGTCGTCGCGCTCGTGCTGTCGGCGGTGATTGCCGTCATCATCGTGGTGTCGCTGTTCCAGCTCATCTCCATCGTCTTCACGCTGCTGCTTCTCGATGCCTTCAATCCCCTGGATCACAAGGTATTCCAGAGTGTGTTCGGCATGATCATGACGCTCTTGATCGCGATGGAGTTCAAGCATTCCATCGTGCGCGTGGCGCTGCGTCGGGACAGCATCATCCAGGTCAAGACCGTGATCCTCATCGGCCTGATCGCGCTGGCGCGCAAGTTCGTGGTCCTCGACCCCGAGGCGAGCCCTGGGAAGATCGCCGCGCTTGCAGGCGCCACGCTGGCGCTTGGTGCCACTTACTGGCTGCTGCGCGAGCGCGACGACCGCGCTGCCGAGACATCTGAGCATGCCCCGTCATCATCCCAGTGACCCGCGCGCGGCGTTGTTGCAACACCGCTGGCTCAACCGCCTGCAGACCGGGCTGTTGGTCCTGACCCTGGTCGGGATCGCAGCCGCCGCAGGAAGCCTGCTGTTCGGGGAACGCGACCTGTGGCTCGCGCTGTTTGCCGTTGCAGGCACGCTGCTGCTGGAACCGGCAGCCGCATCCGCCTTGACCTTGCGCCTATACCGCGCCCGGGCGCTGCACCCGCACGAAGCCCCGGAAATTTGGGCCCTGTTGCACGAGCTGCCCGCCCGTGCCGGTTTGCCCGCCACGCCGGTGCCGCACTATGTGCCCAGTGCCGTCGTCAACGCCTTCGCCACCGGATCGAAGCAGGAGGCATCGATCGCCCTCACCGATGGCCTGCTGCGCAACCTGAGTTCGCGCGAACTGGCGGGTGTGCTCGCGCACGAGGTCGCGCACATCGCCAATGAGGATCTGCGTGTCATGGGGCCGGCGGATTCCGTCAGTCGCCTCACGAGCCTGCTGGCGATGGTCGGATAGATCACTATTGTGTTCAGCTTGCCCGCACTGCTGGCCGGCGCGGTGGCGGTCAATTGGCCTGGACTGCTTCTGCTGGCCGCCTCGCCCCAACTGGCCCTGCTCGCACAGCTCGGCTTGTCTCGCGTGCGTGAGTTCGACGCTGACCGCCTCGCTGCGGAACTGACTGGCGACCCGCAGGGGCTTGCGTCCGCGCTGGCGAAAATCGAGCGGGTCAGCCGCTCCTGGCGCGCCTGGTTGTGGCCGGGATGGGGCAATCCCGAGCCTTCCTGGTTGCGCACCCATCCGGCAACGCAAGATCGTATCTCACGCCTACTGACGTTGGCGCCTGGGCCAGCATCAGCGTTGCCACTCCACGCGCCCCATTTCTTGCCGGAATCCGCGTTGACGCCGCGCCCGCCGCGCTGGCGTCCGAGCGGGCTGTGGCGCTGATTGCCTTTCAACAGGAGACTTCTCATGGCCTACCCTAACCCGTATCCACGCCCCGCACCGGATCCCTTCATCCGGCGCTGGCTCTTCATCACCGCCTGTATTGCCGCGCTCATGCTGCTGTGGCAGTTCCTGCCCGCCATCGAGGCCTGGTTCAGTCCGCGCGAGGCGGCAGAACGCACTGTGACGGCGCGTGGCGATCTGGCGGCGGACGAGAAAGCCACCATCGAACTGTTCGAGAAATCGCGCGCCTCGGTGGTCTACATCACTACCGCACAATTGGTACGCGATGTCTGGACGCGCAACGTCTTCTCCGTGCCGCGCGGCACTGGCTCGGGCTTCATCTGGGACGACGCCGGCCACGTCGTCACCAACTTCCACGTCATCCAGGGCGCGTCCGAAGCCACCGTCAAACTCGCCGATGGCCGCGACTACCAGGCCGCGCTGGTGGGGGCCAGCCCAGCACACGACATCGCCGTACTCAAGATCGGCGTCGGCTTCAAACGCCCGCCTGCCGTGCCGGTCGGCACCAGCGCCGACCTCAAGGTGGGACAGAAGGTGTTTGCTATCGGCAACCCCTTTGGCCTGGACTGGACGCTCACCACCGGCATCGTCTCCGCGCTCGACCGCTCGTTACCGGGAGAAGCGGGCGGCCCGGCCATTGATCACCTGGTTCAGACCGACGCCGCCATTAACCCCGGCAACTCGGGCGGCCCCCTGCTCGATTCGGCCGGTCGGCTTATCGGCATCAACACGGCGATCTACAGCCCCTCCGGCGCCTCGGCCGGGATCGGTTTTGCCGTGCCGGTGGACACCGTCATGCGGGTAGTGCCGCAACTCATCAAGACCGGCAAATACATCCGCCCGGCGCTTGGCATCGAGGTGGACGAACAGCTCAATCAGCGCCTGCTTGCGCTGACGGGAAGCAAGGGCGTGTTCGTGCTGCGTGTCACCCCCGGCTCGGCAGCGCACAAAGCCGGGCTCGCTGGGGTCGAGATTACCCCACAAGGCATCGTGCCCGGCGACCGCATCGTTCGCATCGACGGCACGGCGATCGACGATGTGGCCAAGCTGCTCGCCCGGCTCGACGACAGGAAGGTCGGCGATGTCGTAGTCTTGTCCGTGGAGCGGGCCGGCAAATCGCGAGAGGTGCAGGTGGAGTTGCAGCCCGGGATTTGATTCAGTTGAATCTCTGGTTCATGCGGCGTTGAGCAGCCAAGCGGCTTCAGCCTCACGCCGTGTGACCAGTCCCGGCAGTACTTTTCCACCGCTATAGACCCATCGCCGCAGTTCCTGCCCAGCAGAAGACCAGTCCCGCTGGTTAATGCGCCGTCGCAGCGTCGACGTCTGCAACCGCCCCGCGCCAAGGTTGAACGTGAAGTCAACGATGGCCGCGAGCCGCGCCTCCGGCTCAGTGGCCAGTACCGGGCAGTAGCGCAGCGTCGCCGTCAGTGCCGTCTGCAGATCGCGCGCCAGATAGACCTCGGCTTCTGCCTCCGTGATCGGCGGATGCTTGGGGTCGCAGAGATGGCCGTACCCAATCGTCCAGAACCCTGCCGGGCAGATGTAGGGGACGGCAGTGATCTCGATTCCGCGTTTCACCTTACGCTCGAATCCCTCAAAGCGCTTGGCCAGCTCGATAGCTCTCGAACAGGCCCGTGAGCGTGTGCCCGACCGTGCTGGTGACGCTGCCGAGGAAGGCCACGCCGAACGGGACGTTGGCCACCACCTTCACGGCGGATCCGCCCGTCTTGTCGACGACGCCCACGGTCACCCGCGGCACGATGAGGACGGAGAACACCAGCAGCACGGTGGCCAGCCACTTCCAGCCCTGCAGCTTCTCGGGCGCGAAGGCGTAGGCCACCAGCGCCGCGATGAACCCGCAGAAGGCCACGGCGGCGACCGCCGCCATGTAGTCGCCAGAGCCGTGGATGGCTGCCGCAGCGTTGAAGATGCCGAACAGGCTGTCGGCGTTCTGGTAGGCGTAGATCTCCCACATGCGTCGCTCCTGGGGATTGGCCCGCCTCCGGGTTGCTGGCGTGGTGCCCGCGGAATCGGTCCTGCCGACCGATGTGTCAGCGAGCCTGGAAGGCCGCCTGCTGCCCCAGCATGTCCATCACGTGCTGGGGCATGCTCGACCGCAGCTGCCGCTCGAGCTGCTCCAGGTGGCTGGACACGGCCCGGAACGAGCCGACCTTCTGGTACAGCAGGTTCTTCTCCTGCGACAACTGCAGCAGCATGGCCTGGGCCCGCTGCCTCACCAGGTTGGCGCGATCCCGCTGGGTCTGCTGCAGCGTGTAGTCCTTGTCGAGGGCTGCCATGCCCACGCGCAGGTTGCGCTCCAGGAAGACGTAGGCGTAGTCGGCCGCGATCACGTCGCGGTACTGCGCGATCAGGCTGTCGGACAGCCCCGAGCCGGGAATCGTCGCGCCGATCGAGAGCATCTTGTAGACCGGCTCGGTGGTCTGGTTGACGAAGCCGACCTCGGCCGAGTTGTTAGGGATCGCCGTGCGCGTGGCGATCTTGTCTGCGATCGAGCGCATCATGGTCTCGACACGGGCGGTGAAGGGCGTGTGGGTGTAGCTGGTGTTCAGCGTCACCACGTCGCAGTCGGTGTAGTTGTTGCACCGGAGCAGGTGCTGCGTGACGTTGGTGCCGGTGCCCGCCGCCTGGCCGTACAGCAGCTGGCTGATCGAGGTGATCGTCGGCGCCACAGGTTCGGGATCGCGCGCCGCATCCTCGGGATAGAAGATCACCGTGCCGACGATGCTCATGATGAGCTCACGCTCCTGGTCGTCGAGGTAGGTGCCGGTGCGCTGCAGCGCCTTCCAGGTCAGGTTGCCGACGAACGGTGCCTTGTTGCGGATGTTGGCGTCGCCCGAGGATCGGGCCGAGGCCAGGATGCCGGGGCGGTCGGTTGCGCAGCGGCGGCGCGCGGCATCCCGATCGGTCTCCAGGCCCATCTCGATGGCCAGATCGGAGCAGGCCTCCTGCGAGCTGAAGCCCGCCGCCTCGGCGGCCGTGCTGACGATGGCCTTTGCGGTCTCGCAGGAGTTGATGCGCGCGTTGTTGATCCAGGTCTCCAGGCCCTTGGCCCACTTGGTCAGCCCGCCCAGCAGCGGCGAGACCGACTCCAGCGCCAGCTGGAAGGCGATGCCCGGCAGCGCGGCCGTGATGTTGCGCAGCATGTTCTTGAACTCGGCCGCCGAGATGTGCGAGAAGGAGCCGCCGAACACGTCGATGCCGCCGCAGCCGGCGCGGGCGC
Organism: Sphaerotilus uruguayifluvii; assembly: GCF_013294065.1. Lineage (GTDB taxonomy): Bacteria > Pseudomonadota > Gammaproteobacteria > Burkholderiales > Burkholderiaceae_C > Sphaerotilus > Sphaerotilus uruguayifluvii. The sequence continues at coordinate 108,136 of NZ_JABSNM010000014.1, read as the reverse complement.
TCGGAAACTGGATCGCCGCGAGCTGGTAGACCTTGTTCGGCGCCCGCATGAACAGGCTGCCCCCGGTGTAGGTGTTGAAGGTCTGCCCCCGGAACGCTCCCGGTGCGGTGTAGTTGCCGATGGCGCCCAGGCTGTTGAACATGTTGTTCACCTCGGCGTTCAGGTCACCGGCCCGCAGTGGCGCGGGGCCCACGGCGAGCGCGGCGCAACACAGGGCGACCACCACAGCGCGGTGCGGGGACCGGTTGGCGCAGGTACGCTTCATCGGAGGCTCCTTTAGATTTCTGTCTGCGCAGGTGCGGGCTCGCGGCCTCAGCGCGGATGCGTCAAGCGGGCCTGGGCCTGCAGGCCGCCAGTCGCGCCCAGGAAAGGTGTTGCGGCGCTGTCAGGTGAGGCCGCGACCATCGAGATGCGCTCCACCAGTTGCGCCTCGGACAACACGCCGAAGCCGATCGGGGTGATCTTTCCGGTGAAGGGTTGGGCGAGGTAGATGGCGGGAACCTGGCTCACCCGCAGCGTGGTAGCGATGCCGTTGTCCCGCCGGGCGTCTGCGAAGCCGGGGATCGGGCCACCGTCGACGCTGATCGCGACCACCTTGATGCCGTGCCGGGCCTGGAAGGCCTCGAGCGTCGGCGCGAAGGCATGGCAGTAGGGGCAGTCGCTGCGGAAGAAGAAGAACAGCACGTGGTCGCGTCCCAGGGCGCTGATGGACTGGCTGCGCTGGGCCGTCTGAAGCTGGTCGAACACCTCCAGCGCCTTCGCGTTCACCGGGCGTCCCTGGAGCGTGGGGTCGAGCTCGGGGCTGGCCCAAGCGATGCGCTGCGCCACGTCAGCGAAGGTGGATGCGCGCGACACCACCTGGGCCTCAAGCTCCATGTAGCGGCGTACGTTGGCTTCGGTCGGCCGCATGATGGCGATGTGCCGGCGCTCCTCGAGGGCCTTCTGCAGGCGCTCGAACTCGACGATCTCGGGGGGCTTGGGGGGCGAACGCCGGGGTCCAGTGGCGGCGCTCGATGCCGTTGCGGCCTGCCGCGGTGCGGAAGCCGGTGGGTCGGGCGGAGGGATCTCCGGCTCCTCGTAGAAGTGCCAGCCGCGCCAGTTGTCGGACCAGTACGGCCGTCCGGGGTCCTGCGGCTGCGCAAGGACGATCGTCCCGCTGCCGACCATGACAACGAGGCAGACTGCGAGCCGAGCTTGGCGCGGGGCAGGGCGGCGCAGCATCATGGGAGCTACCTCACGACAGCGACCGCGGCGGCTGGCCGTCGCGGCAGTAGTTGATGCCGAAGTCGATGGTCTGCCGCCGCGGTGCCTGCACGCCGCCAGCGCCGTAGTTCGGCAGCTGCACGCCGTCTTGCCAGAAACGCACGTTCAGGCGACTGCAGCCGGGCTGGGCGTAGCGCTTCTCGGTGCTCACGTCGATGTAGATCGGCGTCGTGGCGTTGAAGCGTTTCGAGATCGCGTCGGCGACCTCGCCGACCAGGACCCCGTGGGCCTTGCCGTCGGGTGCGTCCAGGGCCGACAGCATCAGCTGCTTGGCATCGCGGACCGGCAGTCGTTCCTGAGCCATGGCAGCGCTGACGAACAAGGCGCATGCGGCGCCGACCAGAACGGTGATGGCCCTCATTGGCACTTCCCCTGGCCGTAGTAGCAGGTGGGTACGCGGCTGGCGCTGCCGGCCTGCAGCGCGTTGACGTTCGGCAGGGTCGGTACCAGCGACGCGTAGAACTCCGACAGGTCCATCGCCGCGAAGTTGAGCGTCTGAAGCTGCGCGACGGTGAAGCCGGAGCAGTCGGCGTTCTGCGCGCCGCCCCAGCCCTTGCCGATCTGCGCGCGGCCCTGTTCATTGACGATGCGCGCCAGCATCGAGTTGAAGCAGCACTTCGAGGTGGTGTGCTCGACACACGACACACACACGCCCAGGACCCGGAAGCAGGATGAGCACCAGGTGCCGATCGTGTGGCACAGCCTGGCGCCTTCCTTCATCGCCAGCTTCCCCTCGTCCTCGTTGCAGGACATCATCGAGAGGACGATGTAGATGATTACCGCGATGGCCAGCGTCCACGGGTCGAAGGCCACGACCAGGCTGTCGCCGGCATACACGGCCACCGATCCGGCGGGCAGGGCGGCGCCGTTGACCGCCACCGTCACGCCATAGGTCGTGAACGTGCCGCTGAAGCCGCCACCCATCAGCAGCGCCGAGATGCCCTGGTAGATGAACTGCTGATTCTGCGAATTCATCAGCACGTCGAAGACAAGACGCGAGCCACCACCGAAGATGCTCTGGTTCGTCATGCCGGCGCCGGCGCCGTCGGCGTAGCAGCAGTTCTTCAGCAGGCGGTCGCGGCAGCGGTTCTCCTCGCCCTTGAAGACCTGCATGCGGTCGGCGTCCAGGTAGATGCCCGCCTCGCGCCCGGCCTCGAGCATCGACATGCTGCGAGCAAAGTCGGGGTCGTTCGGCGCGCCGATGTCGAAGCAGTTGCCGCTCAGGCAGAAGACGTTCGTCGGGCAGTTGCTGGTGGTGGTGACGGTCTCGGCCGGCACCGGGCAGCTGTAGCCGTCCTCGAACACCTCGCACACGCCGGTGACGGCGTTGGTCTGCCGACAGGTCGACGACTGCGGCGTGCAGCCTGCTGCCACCAGCGGTGCGCACTGGTCGGCTGACGCGCCGCCGCTGCACGACATGGTGCTCCGGTACTCCCAGCAGTCGCGGGTGACGGCCACGCCGTCGACGACCTTGGTCGCCGGGCCATCGGTGCAGACGGCGGGCGTGGTCGTGGTGCAGCGACCACCGGCGTCCAGGGTCGGGCAGTGGTCGTCCCAGCGGTCGGTCTCGGTGACGGTGGTGGCTGGCCGCGTGTAGGACAGCCGCATCGTCGGAATCGGGCCAAAGGCGGGGTTGGGCGCCCAGCCGATCACGGCCCGGTCCGCGTCGATGTTCCAGTAGGTACCGGCCACGGTGCCCGTAACGTCGATGCCGGCGTAGGGCGTCCAGCCGGGCGCGGGCGCGTAGCACTTGGTCCCGTCCAGAGCGGTGGTGGTGCAGCCGCTGTCGCCCTGGCAGACGGTGTCCTGGATGTTGTCGCCGCTCTGCGTGCCGGCGCGGCAGGCGGCGTAGGCCTTGAGGAAAGGCTCGACGCTGGTGCAGCTGTAGCCCGAGTCGCCGCCACCGGTACAGACTTCGGCGCGCTCCGGGGCCACCATCGCCGTCAGGCTGCAGGTCGATCCGCTGCAGCTCTTGTCAGCCACCCAGACGGCTGTGCGGATGGGCTGGCCGTCGATCATCGAGTAGGTGGTGTCAAGGACCGACACGATCTGCGGGAAGACGACCGGCGTCGTCATGTCTACGTCAAAGAAGCTGAGCGGATTGCCGTCCTGGGTGACGCGGAAGTGCTGCGCGGTGACGGCGCGGTCAGGCAGGCATTGCACATCCAGACCCGTGCGGCCGGAGGCGGTGTGGGCGAACCAGTCGCCCGGGTTGCAGCTGGTGGTCCGCGTCGTGCTGACGGTCAGGCTTCGGCTGCAGCTGTAGTTGCCGACGCCGAAGTAGCGCAGGCAACTGCGTGGCTGCATGCCGGCGGGCACCGGCGTGACCGTGGTGGTGCAACCGCTGTAGTAGGCGGCCAGGCTGCCCAGCTCGGCCGACGGCGTCCGGCCGATTGCACGCGCAGCAGCCACGGCAGGGTCATCGGCGCCGATCGTCGGGCGCGGCGTGTTTGCCGACGAGAAGGCGCCACGCTGCGCCTGGCAGAGAGGGTCGGTGGGGGTCAGTGCACAGGCAGACAGCCTCGCGCTGCCCTGCGACGACAGGTTGGGCTGGCGGTAGTAGCTGCGCTCCGGTGGCGTGGTCGTGTAGCCCGGGACCACGGCGGTGGCGCCCGGTGTGGTGATGTTGCCGCGTGCCACCGGGTTCGCGGCCTCGCCGGCGGCGACACCTTCCGCGTGCGGGTCGGCGACGGCTGCCGTCTGCGTTGTCAGGAAGCAGGCGGTGGTGATGCAGGCGACGAGGCGGCGCCACGGCGAGGCGTGGCTCGCCGTGGAAGGCGGCGAGGCAGTGAGGTGGCTATCGGGGCCTGGCGGGGTCGGTGGAAGCACGCCCCATGGTCAGGGGCGGTCCGGTCGGTGTCGCGGTGAAACGGCGGCTGAGAGAGAGGGGTTTCGAGGCTGGACACGCGGTTGGCCGGAGAGCTGGTCAGCAGCGGTAGTCAAGACTCGTGACTACTCGCTAGGGTGTTCAGTTCTACTGCACTGGGCATCTTCGAAATCCGAGGGCGAGTAGTCGCCCAAGACTGATCCGAGTCAATCGGGAATCGAAAGGCAACGACCGCCGGTCGCTTAGAAGCTGCAGTAACACATCATCTACCGGCGACCTGGTTCTGAGCGTGAGTTCGCTGCTGGTGGCGATGACGCCGGTGGACATCGAAGCCGAGTGGTCGCGCGAGAATTGGGGCCTAGGCGAGGTGGTGAAGCTCGCGTTGCGTCGCTGAGTCCCCAAGAGGTCCATCAGGCATGGAAGAACAAGACTTCGAATCTGGCCAAAACGAACAGCAGGCCTTCGCGCCTGCTATCGATGCGGATGACTTTGCCAGGCGGCTGTCAATGCGCGCGCCGAACGTCATGTGGCTCCTGGGCGCGGGAGTGTCAGCGGCGGCCGGTATCCCAACTGCTGGCGACATGATCTGGGAGTTCAAGCAGCGCCTGTTTGTCAGTCAACGCAGGATGCCGCCGGACATCGTGGCAGACCTTTCAGCTCCAGGCGTCCGTCAGCGTCTGCAAGAGCACATCGACTCGATGGAGAGCCTGCCAAAAGTCGGTGATCCGACTGAGTACTCGGCCCTCTTCGAGGAGGTCTTCCGTTCGGAGGCCGACCGCCGCACTTACCTGGACTCCAAGATGACGGGTGCCAAGCCCTCGTACGGTCACCTCGTACTGGCCACCCTGATGCGCGGCCAGCAAGCACGCCTGGTCTGGACCACGAACTTCGATCCCTTGGTGGCAGACGCATGCGCCAAGGTGTTCGACGGAACTGGCGCACTTACCACCGTTGCGCTCAACGCTCCAGAGGTGGCTGCCCATGCGATCTCCGAAGGCCGGTGGCCGGTTGAGATCAAACTGCACGGCGACTTCAGGCATCGCAAGCTCAAGAACACAGATGACGAGCTTCGCCACCAAGACGAGCAGCTGAGGCAAGTACTCGTTGACTCGTGCGGGCGCTTTGGAATGGTTGTGGCAGGATACAGCGGCCGCGATGACTCGGTGATGAAGGCCTTGGACTCGGCGTTGGACAAGAAGGGGGCGTTTCCTTCAGGCCTTTTCTGGTTGCACAGAGGGGAGGAGCCTCCGTATGGGCGGGTGATAGAGCTCCTCGTAAAGGCCCAGGCTGGCGGAGTCGAAGCGGCACTCGTGCGCATCGAGAACTTCGACGAGACCATGAGGGACATCGTCAGGTTGATGAAGGGCCTGGACACCAAGTTCCTGGATGAGTTCGGAAAGCAACGTGCACGGTGGAGCGCGGCTCCGATCCTCGGCGGTAAGGGCGGCTGGCCTATCGTAAGGCTAAACGCGCTACGCATCTCACAGATCCCGTCGGTCTGCCGGCGTGTCGTGTGTGATGTAGGCGGATACGCCGACGTACGCGCTGCCGTTGAGAAGGCGGGAGTCAACCTGCTCGTCGCAAGGAGCCGCCGAGGTGTTCTTCTATTTGGAGAGGACTCGGCAGTTCGCGCAGCGTTCGAGGACCACCGTATCTCCGAGTTCGACCTAGCCGCGATCGAGCCTCACAAGCTGCGATATGAGTCTGCGGATCGGGGCCTGTTGAAGGAAGCGGTTAGCCGAGCCATCTCCAGGCATCGGGGCTTGACGCTGCTGCGCAAGCGGAAGATGGATCTGCTGTACCCGGCGACGCCATCCGCGGAGGCCTTTGGCGCCCTGCGTCGCGTAGTCGGTGTACTGACAGGAACACTGCCCGGGTTTCCGGATGTCCGCTGGCACGAAGGGGTAGGCCTGCGTCTGGATTGGGCGGCCGACAAGCTCTGGTTGCTGCTCGAACCGACAACGGTGTTCTCGGGCATGACCGAAGACACAAAGGGTGTTGCCGCGGACTTCGCTCGTGAGCGCACGGTCAAGCGATATAACCCGAAGCTGGATGCGCTAATTGACTTCTGGGCCGGGTTCCTTGTCGGAGACGGTGAGCCACTGCGCGCACTGGACATTTCCAGTGGTGTCGATGCGGTGTTTCAACTTGCCCCTCGCACGGGCTTCTCGAAGAGGGCCAACGCATGAGTGCCAGCGAGCTTGCGCATCACCTCTGCCTGACAGAGCCGAAGCTCTCGTTCCATCCCGACAGGCGCAGCGACAGAGACATTCATCCGCTGAGTGGTCTCTTGCGGTTCGGTCCTTACTCAAAAGGGCTTCTGGTGCCTGACCCGATCCGGGTCGCAACCATCGCTCCGGCTGGAGAGGGCGGCCGACTGTATGCGTTCATGAAAGAGCTGAATTCGTTCTACAAGCCTAGCGAGCGCAAGGACTACCTGCCGGAGTGGCCGGGGTTTCAGCGCGTCTTCAACGTTCGAATGACAGGCGCCGGCGGCGACTGTCACTTCGAACTGGATGCAGGGCTGGAGGCCCGGTTGAAGGAGTCGCCGACACCTCACGTTGTGCTTGCGGACGCCATCACTCGAGCCGCACAACGTCTGCACGCGCGGCGATCTGCTTTCGATGTGCTGTTCATCTATTTGCCGGAACGGTGGAGCATGGGCTTCGTTGGTGGATTGAACGAGGACTTTGATCTGCACGACCACATCAAGGCAGTCTCGGCTTCGCGAGGTGTGCCCGTGCAGATCGTCCGCGAGGACAAGGCGTTGGCTTATGCAGACCGGGCCAGCGTTATGTGGCGCATCGGGCTCGCGTTGTACGCCAAGGCAGGGGGCATTCCGTGGAAACTCGCCGACACGGATCCGGAGACAGCGTTCATCGGCATCTCGTACTCTGTGCGACCGGTCGAATCGGGCGAGCCGAGGTTCGTGACGTGCTGCAGCCAGGTGTTTGATGCGGACGGGTCAGGCTTGGAGTTCATTGCCTACAACACCCACGAGTTCGAGGTACAAAGGGACAACCCATTCCTGTCTCGAACCGAGATGTTTAGGGTGATGACGCGCGCTATGGATCTATATCGCCGGCGCCATGCCGGACGGATTCCTCGGCGCGTCATGGTTCACAAGACGACCGAATTCAAGCCGCAGGAGGTCGACGGCTGCATGGAGGCCTTCAATCTATGCGAGGCGGTCGATCTGGTGCAAGTTGTTGAGGACGTCGGATGGCGCGGAGTCCTCGTGAACGGTCCGTTCAACGACCGTCCGGCGCAGGCAGCAATGTTTCCCGTGCCCAGGGGAACAGTGCTGGGTATAGCGCCCGCCGAAGCGCTGGTTTGGACGCATGGAAGCGTCAAGAAGATCAGCGACAAGGGCTCATACTTTCAGGGCTCGCGAAGCACTCCTCGACCGCTTCGCATTATTCGACATGCCGGCCACGGACCGTGGGATGACACGGCTTGGGCGATCTTGGCGTTAACTAAGATGGACTGGAACAACGATGCGCTATACGACCCACTCCCGGTGACGCTTGCTTATGCGAAGGTGCTGTCGCGCGTCGTCAAGCGCATCAGCCGACTTGGGTCCAGGCCGTATCAGTTCCGGTTCTTCATGTGAAGTCGTCTTGGCTCCATGCCTCGGGCGCCCACTGCCGCCATAAGGGCTTCCGCGGTCAGTTGTGGTCCTTGTGCGCGAGGCGCGGAGACAGCGGTAACTACCGCCTTTTACGAACTGAAGCTCTAGAGTCCTGATTCAGGTACTGCATTGCATGGTCGAGGGTCACGTCTCCAGCGACCTTCGCGAACTGCTGCGACGAGCCACACACGCGGGAGGCGCAAACTTCGGTCCCGGCAACTTCCATGACCAGGACGAATGTCGGAGTCCTCGCGATCCCGTAGCGATCGAACGCTTCCGGATCGATCTGGACTGCAACGCGGCGGCTGCCGATCAGCGCCTGCATGCGAGTAACCGTCTCGCGGATTGAGCCGTTGACCAACCCCCGCAGCACGAGGGTAGCGCCTGCACGCGCTGCCTGGTCGACCAAGCGCTGAAGCGTTGGCTCCGGCATCGCGAAGCTCACGAAGATCAGCACCTTCGGCCCTGCCTTGCCCGGAGCCATCGCCGCTGCCTGAGCTCCGTTCTGCACGTCGAAGCCCTTGGAGATGGCCTCGAGGTCGATGGGCATGCGGGTCACCGTCTGGGGCAGGTTCTCGATGCGAGGCGCGCCAGGAATCGGCACCCGCGCCAGCTCAGCATCGGTCGGCATCCGATTCTGCTGGCGTGCGCGCTCGATGTCGGCCTCGGTCACGGCCGGTGGCGTCGCCGGGGCACCCAGCACGCTGCCGGCAAGAAGGAGCGCGGAGACCCCCGCGCCGAGCGCCGGGCCGATGAGCGTGGCCGTTTCAGTAGCCCACACAGCAGTTCCTCTTCCTGAACAGCATGAACGCGAAGTCCTCGCCGCGCACCGGGTACTCCTTGCCTGCGCCCCAGACGATGGTGCTGCGGCCAAAGGGTTGGCAGCAGCGCCCGCCGTCCTTGGCGGTGTTGGCCACCGGATAGGTCAGCTGGGTCTTGTAGGCGGTCTTGTCCATGGCCGGCAGGAAGTAGGGTCCGCACAGGCCTGGCCGGCCATGCCAGCCCCAGGCCAGCAGTTCACGGTGCATCTTGGCGGTCAGCCGCTGCGCGATGAGGGCCGCCGTTCGCACCCCGCCCATGTGGTACGGGACGTGGCCATCGAAGGGGTAGATGCCGCCCTGGCAGCCGGCGCACCAGAACATCTCGGCGATGCCGAAGCCCGCGGTCGCGGCCACGCAATCGGCCGCGCAGGCCGCCACCGCCACCGGGTTGGCGAACAGCACGGCCTCGGGGTTGAGGATGAGGGTCAGCTCGTCGTCGTTCCACAGCGGGTCCACCTCAGTCAGGTAGGCCAGGTCGAACGAGCCCCGCTCCAGGCACGGGAAGTCGGTCACCACCTCCAGCCAGTACAGAACTGGGTTCACGTAGAAGTGCGCCTGGTAAAAGCTGCCGCCGTCGCCATCGCCTTCGGGGCGTGTGAACCTTGCCGCCGCCGGCGCCGGGATGCCGGGGTCGAGGTCGATGCCGCCCAGCGACGCCAGGCAGAACGGCTTGCGCACGGCCTCCACGTGCCGGGCCGGCTCCCAGAACCCGATCGACAGGCCGATGGTGGGATTCACGCCGCAGCTGCAGACCGGGTTGGACGGGTTTGGGATGTCCTCCTGCCCATCGAAATTGGCGATCGTGGCGCTGCCGATGCTGATCGGCAGGATGCAGCTCCAGCAGATGTCGGTGATCGGGTTGGGGAAGCGGCCGGTACAGGTCAGGCTGTCGGCGGCCTGCGCGGGCGCCACCCAGGGCAGGGCGGCGAGCAGCACCGAGCGGGCAAGCACCTGGCCGGCCCATCGGCGAAGCGCGGGCATCCTCGGTGCGGCAAGCCAGCGGATCAGGGAGGGCAGAGTGGTCATTGCACGAGCACCTCGTCGACGCGCAGGCGCATGCCTTCCTGCGAGACCAGGGCGGGCACCTGCCTGATGCCGAAACGGCGGGTCAGCGTCCCCTGCTGGTCGTAGTACACCGGCACGCGCCAGGCCTTCATCAGGTCCAGGTACGAGCCACCGGTCAGGATGGGCTTCACCTTGCCGTCGTAGCGCGCGATCAGCTCGCGGGCCCGAGCGACCTGTCGTCCGTCGCGGGCATCGAAGAACAGCAGCCGCTTGGACAGCGACACCACCTCCAGCGGGTTCTTGCGCGTCCCGGCCGGGAACAGCAGCCGGCCCTGCGCATCGACGATGTTGCGGTCGAGCGTGAAGGTCGGATCGATGGTCCAGGACCGTGCAGTCTCGGTGCCTCGTACGCCCTCGACCGGAGCCGGCTGGCGCACTGCGGCCACACCACGGTTGCGCGCCTCGTCGATCAGACGCTGCAGTTCACCCGTGCGTTCCTTGTCGCGCAGGCGCTGCTGGATGAACTCCAGCAGGTGGGGCTCGGCAATGCCGTAGATCGGGCCGATGGTCCCCAGGTCCACGGCGTGGGCGGCCGTGCTCAGGATCGTTGCGACGACCGCCAGCAGGCACTGAATGACGCGCGCCGCCGGGCTGGTGCAACGTGCCCGAGGCATTGGCAGGTCGAACTTCACCTTGCCGCCTTCCGGGTGCATGAGACCTGCTCACCCAGCCGGGTCAGGCCCGGCCCGTCCTGGAGGTGGCTGGCCCGGATCATCGCCATCAGCAGCGGATTGCCGTCTCCTTCCGCCATCGCCTGTCGCAGCTCGCGGCTCGAAAGACTCCGGCGGCACCGGCGCTCGTGGGCCTGCAGATAGGCCTGCGCCCCTTGGTGTGCCGCAGGGGAGATTTGCTGGAGCAGCGCAAGGTAGTCGGGCATCGGCACGTCGCCCGTGACAGCCAGCTCGGACGGTGTCTGCGCCGGCGCCGGTAAGGCTGTGGCAAGCGCGGTCATAGCGACAAGGGAAGCCAGCGAGGCCAGGGAGATCGACTGGGCCACGTGACGGGAAGCCGGCCAACGCAGCATCGAATGCGGATCCATGGCAGCCCCTCAGAACAGCGGCACCACGGTGCCCAGCACCTGCTCGGCCCGCACGAGCCCGCTGCTGCGGTAGCGCGAGTCGAACGAGTCCGGGCCGGTGCCCTGCACGTAGTAGTGGCCCGGCGGGATCACCGTCGGCGCGATCGGCTCCAGGGGGCGCCGGTCGAAGGCCTGGGCCTTGGCCGTGCCGACGACGACTCCGTTGACCGACACCGTGCGGCCGGACACCGTCACCACGTCGCCCGGCAGGCCGCGCACGACCTTGAAGAATGGCTGACCGTCCAGTCCGGGGTACGCGGTTCGCGCCTCGCCCGCAAACGAGAAGATGACGAACTCCCCGCGCTGCAGCGGATGTTCGCCGTGCTGCAGCCAGGCCACCCGGTACGGCAGGCTGCCCGTCCAGTTGAAGAGGACCGGCACCCGCGGCGTCGGGTCGATGAAGAGCCGCGTGTAGGCGAAGGCCCAGATCGCGAACACGGGCAGGTAGAGGTACCAGCGTCGCCGCATGTGCGCCGCAAAGTCGATGGCCTGGGTGCGAAGGCTGCGCTTCATCGGGCCTCCTCGGGGTCGTTCCTGTGGGGTGTCTGGGGATGGCCCAGCTTCTGCTGCAGCAGTGCCGTCAGATCGACGGTCCGCGGTGTCCGGCCGGCCACGGCGCTCTTCAGCACCACCAGGCAGGCGCAGTCGCGCGGCAGTTCCTCCAGAGCGGCCGGCAGCCGCTGCGAGAAGCTCCGGGCCAGCGCAAATGCCTTCTCGCGGTCGGCATCGGTGGTGGCACGGGTCAGGATCTGGGTGAACTCGGCCTCCTTCTGCCGGTACACCTCGCCGACATCGACGACGCCCACCCGCTGGGCCGGGCGCACCACCACGCGGTCGTAGGCGACAAGCGTGCCCAGCACGATCAGCAGCGCGAAGGCCGCGTGCAGGAGGATGGGCACCATGCCCACGGGCCCGGCAACGGGTTGGCGAGGGCTGGCGCTGGCGTCGACGTCCATGGGAGCCTCGCCAAAGTCACACCGCGTGCCCGCGCCGCCGCAGCAGCTCGGTGATCGCGTCGTCGATGCTCAGGCCCTGCGTCCGCAGCTCGTCGATCGGGGCGTTGTCCTCCAGCTTGTTGGAGAACAGCAAATGGGTCGCCGGATCGAGGATGTTGCGAGCCACGCCTTCGCCCACCGGCGAGGAGATGTAGACCTCCGAGAACACGCCCGGCTCCGTGCGCAGCGAGTTGAGCAGCCGCTTCTTGGGCTCGTCCATCGACAGCCGCCCCTTGCGGTCGAGCATCTCGATGGACTCGGGCTTCTGCCGCAGCAGGAACACCCAGTCCGAGCAGTTGAAGGCCGCCTCCATCTGGGCCGAGCCGTAGTAGTCGTCGGCGCTCTGCGTGGCCGTGCCGAGCGATCCGCCGTACTTGCGGGCGCGACGTGCGGCTTCCTCGACCACGGCCGCCTTCACGGGGTCGTCGGCGCCGATGTCGCCCAACTGCTGCTTGAGCTCGTCGATGAAGAGCACCTTGCGCCGGTTGCGCGTCAGGTACATCTCGCCGGTGATCTGGTGCAGCAGCAGGATGTTGACGACCGCATGCAGGTCGGGCCGGCGCTTCAGCTCCTCGTTCTCGATGACGACGAAGTCGTTGCCGAAGTCGATGTTGTTGCGCCCCTCGAAGAAGCGCTCGTACTGGCCGCCGCGGGCGTAGGGGTTCAGCATCACGGCCAGGTCGCGGATGCGCGGGTCCTCGCGCACGCCCAGCTCCTCGATGGTGCCGGCCTTGAAGGCGTCGCGCAGCGCGGTCACCGTGAGCGCGTTGCCGTGCTCGCGGAACAGCTTGATGACCATCGCCGAGATGGCCTTGTACTGGACCTCGTCCAGCGGCCGGGACATCGAGGCCATCTTGGAGATGGCCGGCACCAGCATGTCGATGTCCTCGTTGATGTCGACGATGTGCGTGAAGGGGTTGAGGCAGATGTCGACGTCGGGCCGGAACTCGATGTACGTGCCCTTGGCCTTGCGGCACAGCTTCTCGAACGACCGGCCGAGGTCGAGCATCCACACCTTGGCATCGATGGCCCGATAGGACCAGGCCATCTCGTTCATCAGCACCGACTTGCCGGAGCCGGGCGCGCCGATGATCGCGAAGTTGTAGTTGCCCAGGTCGTTGTCGAAGATGTCCAGGGTCATCAGCTGGCCGCGCCGGCCACCGAAGACCAGGGCCGGCGTGCGCGTGCCGCGCCACTCGGCGATCAGCGGTGCCAGGTGGATGGCATTGGCCATCGTCTTGCGCGAGACGCGGCGCATCTTGGCCAGGTCCTTGTGGAAGGCCTCCGAGAGCGTCATCGGCAGGCTGGCCAGCAGCGCCTGCCGGTGCATGTAGACATCTGCGTTGAGCTGGAAGCCCCGTCCGCGCCAGATCGCGTTGGCGGTCTCCTGGGCGGACACGGCCTTCTCGGGCGGCGAGAAGATCGCCAGCTGGTGGTACAGGCTCACCAGGCTGCTGCCCACGTCGATGGCGTTGGCCGCTGCCGTCCAGTCCTGCAGCTTCTTGCCCACATCGGGCATCACCTCGGCCATCTTGCTGCGCGCGTTCTGGGTCGCGCGCACGTGGTTGGCGGTGACCACGGACTTCATGACGTTGGGGTCGAGCACGTGCACGCCCATGGTCAGCAGGAAGGGCGCGCTGTACTGCAGCGCCGGCTGCATCAGGTCGCCGATCAGCGAGCCCATCTGCCACAGCGCAAAGCGCTCGGGGAACGACTTGATCGAGTAGAAGCGTGCTTCCAGCGATCCCTCGTGGCCCTCCTTCCAGAGGGTCAGGCCGGCAGGATGTGGGTCCTGGATGGTGTCGAAATCGACGATCTGGTCGCGGATCTCGCGGCCGTCGTCGTAGTGGAGGTTGGGGGCGTCGGTCTGGGAGACCCGGTCCGGGTTGGTGAACAGCGCACACCAGTTGATCAGGTCGGCGGCGTCGCAGACACGGCTGGGCAGCGACGCCGAGCGCAGCGTGGACGCCATGGACTCGCGCAGCGCGACCAGTTCGTCGCGCCGGGTCAGGTCGCCGGCCTGTTCCACGCTGCCGGGCACCGACACGCTCATCATCAGCCGGAAGTCGCGGATCGTGTAGTGGAAGCCGGTGGTCAGCGACTGCTGCGCGCCGTGCAGCAGGTGCCCGACACGCTGCCGCGCAAGGCGGTGGAACAGGTTGTCGTTGCGAGCCGGGCGACCCCAGTGCTTGGCCTTGTCGGCCTGGTCGGCATCCTCGACGCGCAAGTTGGCATAGCGACGCAGCTGCTCGCGGATGTGCGGCGAGGCAAAGAGGTGGAACTGGATCCCGGTGGCTGGCGGGCAGGTCGAGTACAGCGAGATCAGCACCTCGGCCATGCGGTCGTCGGCACCCGACTGCGGCATCAGCTCAAGCATGAAGCCCAGGCTGTCGCGGTTGACGAAGAGCTTCTCGTCGGCGAGGTAGGCCGAGTACGGCAGCCAGGACGCGAACTGTTCGGCCGGCGTGTCGGGAGGCGAGCCCAGGCCCAGCCAGCCCAGGCTGCCGTGGCCGGGGCGGCTGCCGCCAGGAGAGGCGGCGGATCGGGTCGAAGCGGTCGGGGCGAACGGAGTGGGCATGGCGCGTGCCTCGCAGGGGTGGCCGGAAAGGGTGTCAGGTCAGTCGTTGGGTTCGTTGCCACGCGGATCGACGGGCATCTGCGGCCGGCCCGCCGGAGGTGTCAGGCCGGGCAGGGACAGCGAACCACTCGGTTGATCTGTCCGACCGGACTGGTTCGATGACCTGGGGTCGCGCGACTCGGTGGCGCCGCCTGCAGGACGTCCGGATGCGGGCGGCGGAGGCCGCAGGGGCGCGTAGGCATCGCGGATCTGCCGCTGCGCGTGCTCGACGAGCCACTGGCCGTCGTCGACCCGGACGTAGACGTAGCCCTGGTCGTGGAGGTCGCGATCGGCGTCTTCCCAGGGTTTGAACCACAGCCGCAGGATGCGGGCTGAAGACCGGAGCGGCATGGCCGTGGGCGAGGGCGGCGTCGATGGCGAGACGGCGATGCGGGAGGCCGCGGCGCCTGCAGCGCCCGCTGCGGCTGCGCCGGTGATGCCCTCCGTCGCGCGCGGAGCTTGCGGCGTGCCTGGGCTGGCACCGGCCGTTCGCCGCTGACTCGGCAGGTTGTTCTGAACGGCATTGGCGTAGGTGCCGGAGACGGAGTCGCAGGTCACGCCGTCCGGGGCCTTGCAGGCATAGCTGGAGCTGCCGCTGAGACCGCTTATGCTCATGCAGCCGCTCAGCATCCAGGCCAGCAGCACCGACGCCCCGGCCAGTCCGGTGGCTCGGGCAGCACGCGCTGTCGGAGCTGCGTGGAACACGACGGCGGGCCTCTTCATGGCTTGCCCCCCGCCACCTTCGACACCTGCTGGAGGCGGGCGAGCAGCACGGTCCGGTCGACGTAACCGTCGGTTCGAGTGCCATCCGCCCAGACCAGGGTGGGCGTGCCCTGGACGGCGAGGCGCTGCGCGAGCGCGAGGTTGCGGTCGAGCGGGTTGTCGCACTCCGTGGCACGCGGGGCTGCCGGGTCGCCCGCCGGTCTGAGCAGCGAGGTGTCGCCCTGCAGCATGAACTGGTGCCAGGCCTTCTCGCGGTCCGCCGCGCACCAGATCGAGACCGGGCGCGCGCGGCCCTGGAAGGGCACGAGGAAGGTGTAGATCGTCACGTCGTCCAGGCCAGCCAGCTCGGGCTCGAGCCGGCGGCAGAATGAGCAACCCGGGTCGCTGAAGACGGCGATGCGACGGTGCTCGTTGCCGCCGCTGCCTCGCACGGTCTTGATCGCGTCCGCCAGCGGCAGCTGGTCGAAGGCGATGAGGGAGTCGGGAGCCGGCATCCTGTCGGCCTGCGCCGAAGGAACGCCCGCGCCGGGGGCCTGGCCGGCCTGCGCAGCGATGGTGGCCGCGCGAGCCAGCCTGGGGCCGGTGAGGTCCTGCATGGTCTGTGTGTCGAAGACCCGGCCGAAGATGAAGTAGCGCGGATTCCGCGGCGACACGTAGGCCACGTTGCTGTTCATCCAGACTTCGTACAGGCCCGCCACGGGGGAGCGCTGCACCTGCGTGAACTGCGTGCCGGGGTGTGCCTTGCGCAGCGCGGCCAGCAGCCGAGCCTCATCCGAGGCGGCGGCGCCGGCGTGGCCTGCGGCAAGGGCCGTCAGACCGGCCACGACCCAGGCCGCGGGCCGGCGGCACCGGACGGGAGCACGCGGGGCGGGAGAGGGATAGGCGAAGCCTGGCGAGGGCTTGTCAGTCGTTGGCATCGTCGGAGACCTCCGGGTTGCTCGGGCGGACTGCAAGGGGCGCGGCGGCAGAGGCGCTCATCGGCACGTCGATGCGGACGCCCTTGGTGATGACGACATCGATCTCGCGGCCGGCGTCGACCTCGATCACGGGGAAGGTGTTCTCGGCCAGCTTGATGTAGTACTGGGCGAGCCGGTCGAGGGCGCGGCCGACACCCGTGCCGAGCCCGGCCCGGTAGGCGTCGGCACCCGAGGCGCTGGTGATCGTTCCCAGCGGCGAGGTGCTGACGTTGGTGGACGAGGTGGCCAGGCCCTGGCCGATGCCGCTGACCACGCCGGCCAGCAGGGCGTTGGCCAGCATCTGGCCCTGCTTGGTGACCAGCCGGCCGCGCATGCCGACCTTGCCGTCCTCGCCGTAGACGCTGCCCTGGATCTTCACTTCCAGGGTCGCGCCGTCGGCGCGGACACACGACAGGTTCTCGGTGCGGAGGTAGGCCCGTTCGGAGCTGATGTCGCCGTAGCCAGCCGCGATGACGAAGCACTCGCGGTACTCGCCACGGAAGCGGTTGGGCAGCACCGCGTTGTCCGACAGGCGGATCAGCACCGGGTGGGGGTTGGACTGCGCCTGCCCGCCGGTGGGTGCGTCCAGTCCGCCAAGCAGCGTGCCGCGCGTGAAGCTCACCGGCAGCCAGGTCGACAGCGTCCGAGGCTCGGCTGCCGGTGTGCCGGCACGCTCCGAAGCGCTGCCGCTTGTGCCGGGGACGCCTTGCATGCTGCGATCGACCAGCGTGACGCGGCTGATGGCTGGCGCCGCCGGTGCGGGGTCGGCCGTCGGCAGCCCCGGCATACCCGCCGGCAACTGTCGGCCGGCCGTGTCCGGGCCGTAGGTCGAAGGGAGCGGCAGGCTGGCCGCCGGCGGCAGCCTGGTCGGCGTCGTGCCGGCCGAGACCGACGGCAAGGCGGGTGGGAGTGGCGCAGGCACGGGCGGAACCGGGGCTGCAGCGGGCGCCGGAGCGGCGGCGCCCTGGGCCGCCTGCGTCGCCGAGGTCAGTCGCTGTTCCAGTTCCGCGAATCGCTGCATCGTGCGGGCCTCGAAGGCCTGGCGGTCGCGGTTGAGCCGGGTCTGCTCCTCGCGCTCGCTCTCGTACTGGGCGAGCTTGCTGCCTGCGGTGCCGACCCACTGGTCCACCGGGTTGACCTGCTGGCCGGGCGGCATGACGCCGATGTTGGTGACCGGCCCCGGCGCGCCGGCGGCGGGCTTGCGCGCACCGGATGACGAGCCGGTGTCCGTGGACGCGAAGATCAGCCACAGCAGGCCCACGCCGGCGGCCACGATCACGCCCAGCAGCGCGAACTGACGCTGGCGCGGCGTCATCCGCTCGGCCAGTTGCGCGCCGAGGCGGGTGGCCGACTGACGAAGGGCAGCCGCGGAGGGAGGCAGGGGCGACACCATCACTGGCCTCCGCGGCGGATGACGAAGACGTTGGTGGTCTCGCCCGGACGCAGGTTGTGGTGCTCGACAGCCACGGCCAGCACCTGCCCACCCGACGGGCTGTCGGGTCGGTCGAACTCCTGCTCCGCCAGCACCATCACGGCCTGGCTCACGTTCTGCAGCAGGTACTTCTCACCCACCAGACCCCGGCCCTCGTAGCGCCGCATCAGCGAGAACCTGGCTTCCGCCCAGAGCTGGATGGGCTGGTTGAGCTCGTTCACACGGATGTCGGGCGGCACGCGGTCGGACGCCATCGCCAGGAGCAGCGTCTTCATCCCCCGGATTTGGTTGGGGGCGGTGCCCAGCGGTGCCTGCGAGCCCGCAGCGCCGGTCGGGGACTGCATCGCCTGCAGCGCCCATTGGCCGGGGTCGCGGATGACGATGGTGTCCGCCGGGGTGTCTGCCTTGCGCAGCACCAGCGTGTAGGTGGCGTGCGCCGACGAGATGAACAGGTTGACCGGCTTGGGCGAGTCGCCGACCGGGCGGATGTAGATCTCGCCCTTGTCGCGGTCGCACTCCAGCACGATCTCCCCCGCGGGGTTCACGGCCGGCAAGGCGGCAGCGGGTGGGGCACCGTTGCTGCCGCTGGAAGACGGCGCAGCACCACCGCAATTGCTGGAATGGATGTTGCCGAACACGTCCGTGATCGGCGCACCGTCGATGCGGATGCGCGTGGGCTCCTTGATCGACAGCACGGCCTCCACGGCCACGCCGTCGCGGGCGTCCAGCACCTGCAGCGCGGTTGCCGGCGCTGCAGCTGCGAGGAGGCATGTCACGGCCGCCCATGCGGCGACCGAGCGGAACCAGCGGGGTGTCTGGGAACCTGGCGCCATCGCCACCGTCGCTGCCGGTGCAGCGAGGCGACGGCGCAGCGGCCGGGAGTCACGGCGCGGCATGGGTCACCTCCTTGAAGGTCTTCAGGTGCATCCGGCCGCCGCTGTACGCGAAGCCCACCTCGTAGGCCTTGGCGTCGTTGGCCGTTTCCAGGCCGTTGACCAGGGTGCGCAGCCGGCCGCGGACGACGACGGTCTGTGTGTCCTCGCTGGGCACCAACTGCTGCGGCATGAAGAAGGTGCTGGCGTTGATGCGCTTCAGCCGCGCCGCCTCCAGCTCCTGGCGGGTCTTGAGCTCGCCGTGCTGGTCGGGCTCGACATAGCCGAGCAGGATGTCCTTCTTCCAGTCGATGGAGGCCGGCGTCACGTCCAGCACCAGCCAGGCGATGAAGGCGCCCATCTGCTCGAGGTACTCGCCGCTTGCCTTGTCGCGCGAGACCCAGAAGGACTTGTTGATGGACGGCGGCACGACGACGGTGCGCACCGTGCCCAGCAGGTTGAGGATCACCACCAGGGCCAGCACATGCGCGCCGGCCAGCAGGCCCACGGTGAGCGCCAGGCCGCGGTTGCGGCGGCGCATCTCCTTGATGTCCCCGTTCAGGCGTTCGAAGTCCATGGCGATGACCGTCGAGTCAGCCGACCATGCGCCGGATGTGCGACGGCGGCGTGGCGCGCATCGCCGTCAGCGGGCTGGTGGGCAGGTGCCAGTACAGCCAGTGCACCGCGAAGGCCGGGTGCTTGTCGGCCTTGATGCGGGCGATGGCGCGCGAGGTGAAGGCGCCGGCAGCCAGGCACAGCGCGAAGGAGAACTTCGAGCCGGACATGTAGCCCATGAACAGGCCGAAGAGCAGGGGCGCGGCGACGTCGACGTCCCAGAAGCCGATCTTCCACTGGTCGTCCAGGCGGCGCGGGATGTAGGTGTCGGCGTGCATGCGGGCCTCCTGCTCGTCGGCTGCGCGCGCGTCAGATCACCGCACCCATGATCGCGCCCGCGATCACGAGGCCGACCGCGGCGAAGATGGCCAGCCCGACATAGAACAGCACCGGGCCGAAGTTGCGCAGTGCGGCCAGCGAGATGAGCGCGACCACGAAGCCGACGAAGCCGACCAGGGCCTTGATGCCCGGCCCCAGGCTCGCGATCTGCGTCAGCGCCGAGGTGAGCGGGCCGGTGATGCCGGTGAAGGCGACCAGGTCGAGGGCGTAGCCGGGAAAGGCGACGCACAGGCCGAGCGCCATCAGCACGAAGAGCGAGACCGGCGACAGCAGGCGATTCGAGCGGCGGCTGCCGGCGAAGTGGGCCGTACCGGGGTCGTCGGCGCCGTCGGTTGCCAGGGAGCCCGTGGCACGGGCGGGATGCACAGAGGCGAGAGCGGTGTTCATGGGAGTCCTCCGAGGGTTCAGGGCTGGGAGACGAAGGTGGATGGCGGTGGCGGTCGGGTCGGGTGCGGGTGATCAGCGGGTCGGTGGCAGGGTTCAGGCCAGTGCCGGTAGGGCCGGGTGTGCAGATGAGGGTCGGGCGACTGCAGGCGCACTACAGGTCGGAGGAAACACGCCAGAAGGCGATCTCGACCCGCCGGTTGCGCGCACGGCCTTCCGGGGTGTCGTTCTCCGTGGCGTAGCAGCAGACGCCGCGTCCATCGACCTTCACCTCCGCGCCAGCCAGGTGCGGGTGACGCGCCCGCAGGTACTGCGCGACCGCAGCAGCGCGCTGGCGGGCCAACAGGTCGTTGGCAGCCGCAGGTCCGACGTTGTCGGTGCGGCCCCGGATGTCGATGCGCCCGATACCGTCGCCCTTTGCCGCGGCGTCGATCGAGGCGCGGGCGGCGGCCGTGAGCACCGCGCTCCCGAACGGAAAGCCCACGGCGATCTCGGACACCAGCGGTTCGGCCGCGTCCTCGGGCCCGATCGCGGTTCGCTGCGCAGCGGGCAGCGGTGCCTGCGGTCCGGCGATCACCAAGGTCTCACCGGGGCTCAGCGACTGCGCAATGACCGCATCCGAGGCCGGGGTGGAATCGGCTCGCGCTTCAGCCGTTGCTGCGCGCGCTGGATCGACGGCCAGCGTCTTCGGCGTGACGACCGGGCAGGCGGGCGGCGCGCACGTGGCGAACCGAGCCTCGTGGCCGTGGTCCAGTTGGGCGATCGACAGCCCAGCTGCGGCGCGAGTCGAAGTGGCGGGCGGTTGAGCGGCCTCTGAATGTGAAGCGAGGGCGCCAGTTCGGGGTGTGCTGCACGACGACGCGGCGCCAACGGCCGTCACCGCGAGCACAGGCACGGTCAGAAGCCGAAGCGCACGTCGCGTCATGGCGCCACCCTCGCAGCCAGGAGGATGGGTGCCGGTCGCGCCGCCTGCACAGGCGGCTGCGAAGTCGCCGCAACGGGACGTGCAGCCGCGCCGCTGGCGGAAGGCAGCCGGCGGTAGACCTTCCAGGCGTAGCTGGCACGCGCCGCCGTGCAGGCCTCGCCCTTGAGCTGGCTGCAGGCGGCGTTGTAGGCGCCGACGGCGTTCCAGGATGCACCGTGCCGCGCGAATGCGTCGGCCAGCAGCCACGCGCCGACGAGGATGTTCGTGCACGGGTCGTAGAGCTGCGCCTCGCTGATGCCATGCCGCGCCAGCGTGGGAAGGTGGGAGCTGTTGATCTGCATGAGCCCGATGTCGTAGGAGCCCGTGCGCTGCAGATGCGATCGGTTCACCGCACGTGGGTCGAGGTTGGACTCCACACGCGCCACCGCGACCAGCAGGTGGGGCGACAGCCCGTAGCGCTGAGCCGCCTGATCCCAGCAGGCCTGGGCCTGCAAGGGCGCCCAGCCGGCGGCGAGCGCTGCCAGCAGCCAGGGTCCTGGCATCGGCCTGGCCAACGACCTTCGCGCGGGGAACAACAGCGGCACCTGCATGGATCGACCCGTGACGTCTTGGTGGACAGGGCGACGCCGTTCCTGTCGGCCAGGCGTGGCCGAGTGCGGGGCGTCGAGCGACGGGTGCGGACCGGCGAAGCGGTCAGGGTCGGAAGCGGGTGTGGAGCGGGTGTGGAGCGGGTATTGAGAGCGGGTCTACGGGGAGGCGACCTGCGGCGCGTGTGGTGCGAAACCCCAGCACCACCGCGCCGTCACCTTTCGCCTCATCCGGGGCGGAATGGGCGCCCGCGCGCGGCTCGGTCGGCCATGTTCAGCCGGGCCTGGCGCAGCACCAGCGTGTCGCCGCCCTCGTGCTGGCGGCACAGGGCCACGCAGGCCGTGGTCAGCTGGTCGAGCTGGAACTTGGGGTTGGGGTGGCGGTTGGCCGGCGAGCGCTGCACGGCCAGCAGCAGTTCGTACTGCGGTCGCCACATCGACTCGCGGCGCCTGGGCGTCATCGGCGGGCGCAGCACCAACTGCGTGCCCAGGAAATCGAAGATCCGCGCTGGCGCGTCATCGTGCAGGAAGACCAGCGACACGCAGGCGCTGATGAGGTCCGGGAAGCGGAAGGTCGGAGAGACGTTGCCCTCGCTGCGCAGCACCGTGAACAGCCAGTCGTGCTCCTCGAGCCAGAGCCGGGTCTCGATGGTCTCCGGGTGTTCGCCGTCGTGGGCGCCGGAGCCGGTCTGGCCAGCCTGGGTGGCGACGTCGCAGCGGGCAGCGGGCAATGCAGAGTACATGGCGCGGTCCTCGTTCGGTGGCTTCAGGATCTGAAGGCCGTGCTCTGTCGAGCGCGTGACCGAAAGGGTAGGAGCCGGCCGCTGCCGCGGCGCTGCGGAATGGCGCGTTTGCGAGGGGGGTTTCGGGGTTGGTCGGAGAGTTGTGCGGCGTCGCCGGGAGCGCTGCAAGAACCGTCTAGACTCTGTCAGATACATTTCCCGCAGCGATGTAGGGGGAGGGAGGGACGCCTTGGTCAGCGCAATCGATCGCTGCTGACCATCGACGATCCAGGCAACGCGCTGGCCCTCTGCATAGATCGGCAAGGTCAAGGTGCCACTCTCAGACACCCTGGTATCGCCCGCAGGCTTGCTGCCACGCGAAGCAGCGAACTTCACGTCCGGCGCAAGTGCCAGGATGATGGCGTTAGGAAAGAGGACGTCGCCCTGATTTAGGTAGTCCACGATGCCTTTGACGTGCTGGCGAATCTCTGGACGTTGAAATCCCTTGAGTTCATCAGCCGCGTCACGCTCGATGCGCGAAATGTCTGCCACTCGGACAAAGTCACCGCCCTTGATGAAGAACGCGTAGACGTCCAGTCCTTCGCCCTGCGTGGTGTGAAGCGCGCGCACAACCAACTCTTGTCGACCGGTGGTCGTCTTCTTGGTGGCCTTCATCTTCACGCTCGCAGTTGTGCGGACAAGCCCTGCCAAAGTCGGCTGAACCGCTTCTGTTCGCAGGAGATCCGAGCTTCATCTCGCAGATAGCGCAGCAGTTTTGTGCTGCTGCCCGAGTGCCGGGTCCACTGTGCTTCTAGGACTTTCAGAATCTCGTCATCGGTCATGCGCTGACCCGTCGCACGATGTCGCCGCCGACGGTGGGCGAGGCTCGCTGCCACAGTCTCATGAGACTCCTCGAGCGGCATCTCCGTCGCCTGGAGAACTTCCACGAAGTGACGTAAGGCGCGCTGAGCAAAGTCCGATCGCGTGCCTGCATAGCCGCGCACCGACTCAAGACGGTCGTCATAGGGCATCACACAGCCCTGCAGGTGGCGCGGCAAGCACTGGACACCAGCAGCGGATGTGAAGATCCGCAGGGATCTGGCCCTGGCCGGTGTGACCTGTGCCAGGTCGTCTTGCACCAACCGCAAGTAGCCGCTGGGCAGCGCCAACAGCGTCGGCGCCTTGGCGATCAACCTGGACAGAGGAGCCGGCGAAGTTTCGGTCAACGCGTTCCACCACTGCGGCACATGGCATCCCACCGCTCTCAACCGGCGATCCAGATCCGTTCCCGCCGCCACGGTGCACTCATAGGCTGGGACGGGTTGGTCGTGGCGGATCAGCCCCAGGCCTGCAGACACCACATACCAAGGAGCGCCCAGGGCTGCTGCTGCGGCCGCCGTGTCCACGATCGATCTACCCTGGTAGAGGCTTTCAGCTGCCATGTCGGCACTGGCCGTCCCGATAGCTCGACGCCAGGCCTGTGCCAAACGAGGCAGCGAGGCGCACTCAGGCAGCACTGCCACGTCTACGCGATGGCGGCCAACCTTGCGTTGGGTACAGCTGGTGACGATGGCGACAGTTACAGTCACGGCGAGTGAGGACGAGATGCAGTTTTTTGGGGCCCTAGGTAGTGTACCGGATGCAGTTATTTTTGCTTCCGGGTGACCTGGAGCGAGCACTTATCCAGGCCCGCCAGCGGGCGCGACCCGATGGTTCGAGGCCTGCAGCCCCAGAGGCCTGCGACTCAATGCATGCCCGGTGCTGAACTTACCTCCGGGAGGGGCGCCCGAAAGTGAGTTGGCAGGTACTGCTGAAGGACCGTCGAACCTACCCACGCCGATGAAAGTGCGCAACGCTGCGTCCCCAGAGGACAGCGAGAGTTGCCACGACGGCGGGGCTGACCAGCGGATGCACCCCGACCGGCAGCACCAACGCAACGACGGCGGCGCAGGCCAGCAGGATCGACACGGATGCGTACAGCGCGAAGCGCTCTGGATCGTGGTGAAGGAACTCCTTGGACTTGATCACTCTGCTGATCGCGCCGTCCGCGACCGCCGCGGCAAGGAACGCTGCCATCCAAGGCAGCCACTCCAGCATCGCCGACAGCCTGAAGGCGGCCAGCAGCACGAGTGCATCGATCGCACGAAAGTAGCTGTTCCCGAACAGCCGCTGGTTGACGGAAGCCATCTCCCGCGCCACGGCGCCGTCCACGCCGCTGGCCGCCGACTCGCCGGCGGTCGGGGGAATGGGTGTTGACTCGCGTGCCGCGCCCTGTAGGCCCAGCGCTCGGTCGAGGATACGCAGCGCGGGCGTCTCGCCCCAAATCTCTTCCATCGCCTGGTGCTCGCTTCGAATCTGCGCCAGGAACCGCTCTGGCGGATGCGCCGATGGCAGGTAGAGCACCAGCACCAGCAGGCAGAGCAGGGCGGCGATGCTGACGATGCGGATCACGACGGATGTCCCGCTATTGCAGCTGGAGTCCGGTTCGGCTTGGGCGGTGCCGCACGCGTTGCTCTGGGTTCGTCCGCATCCGGGTCGAGGATCGGAAACCGCCCCTTGATGATCCGCCCGCCCGACACCGAGGCGAAGTACTGCAGGTTGGGCAGCTTGCCCAGCACGTCGGCCGGCACCATCTCCTCGAAGCTTTCGGTGAGCTGCGTCGAGTAGCTCGACGAGAAGTCGCCCAGGTGCGCGTCGGCGCCGCTGCTCAGGCCCACGCGCACCGAGTGGATCGCGGTCTTGCCGAAGGTCTCGACCACGAAGTCCTGCGTCGGCCGGTCCTTGGAGCGCAGCGCGATCAGGTTGTTCAGGTTGCCCAGCGCCATGCGCGCCGCGTCTTCGCTGCCCAGCCGCTTGGCCAGGTCGGCCAGCGTCTGCATGGCGCAGGTGGTGAAGATGCCACCCTCTGCGCCCTTGTTCAGGATCTCGATCAGCGGCTGGTTGATGACGTTCGACACCTCGTCCACGAAGAGCGAGATGCGCCGGTAGCCGCCCAGGTTGTAGCGCATGCCCGCGCGCGCGGCCAGGTCGGCCAGGGCCAGTGCGCCGATGGCGGTGGCCACCGACGGGTCGGGCAGCGAGTCGAGGCAGATGTACAGCACATGGCCGGCGCGCTCGATCTTCTCGAAGTTCATGATCGGTCTGGCATCGACAGCGTCGAAGGGGTCGGGCGACAGGCTGCGGCCCAGGTCGCCCGAGGTCAGCATCGAGAGCACCGGCAGCAGGTTGGCCGTGATCTTCTGGTAGTGCTCGCGGTTGTGGCGGAAGGTGCGCACCTGGGCGTCGAGCACCTTGTTGCGCTGCGACTGCGGGACGTGGTGCTCGTAGAAGGCGACCAGGGCCAGCAGGTCTGCACTGGCGGCCTCCGACGGACGCTTCATGTTGCCGCGGTGCGCATCGTGCAGCAGCTTCTTCATCTCCGGCTGGTCGCGCCAGCCGGTGCCGAGAAGTCGCTCGTAGAAGCGACGCAGCGTCGCTTCCAGCACGGGCTCGATGCCGCCCTCGATGTACTTGGTGAGCTTGACCAGGTTCGGCCGCTCCTCCAGCTCCACCAGACCCTGCACGACCACGTTCACGGCGTCCCAGCCGAAGGCGGAGAAGGCGCCGGCCGTGTCCGGCGGCATGATCGACTGGATGCGCGAGGCGATCTCGGTGGGCTTCTGCCAGTTGAAGGTGAAGTCCAGGCGCACGCCGGCTTCAGGGAAGGCGGGGTGGAACTCGAGGAAGGTGTCGGGGTCGCGCCAGTCCTCGCAGGCGCGCTGGGTGACACGCTTCAGGCGGCGGCTGTTCTTGGGGTCGATGACGATGACCACGTCGCCGCGACGCACGGCCTGCGTCACCAGGTTGGCCAGGGCCACGCCCTTGCCGGACTGGGTGGTGCCCACCAGCAAGGTGCCGCCTTCGAAGTTCTGCAGCGGCCGGTGCAGGGCCACCTCGCGTGGCTCGACGCCATGGATGTAGGGCAGGCCGATCTCTGCATCGGGTTGCGGGCGTGCGTCGTAGCCCAGCACCTGAAGCAGGCGGGGCGACACGGTGAACTCGCGGTAGTCGACCTTGGCCAGTTCGTAGAGACGCTGCGAGTGGACGGGCCGCCACTCGAAGCCGAAGCCCAGGAACACCGCGTCAGGCTTCTCCGTCCAGCGGGCGACGGCCCGTGTGCTCAGCACCTGGATGCCGCGGCCGGAGAGCGAGGCGCGCAGCACCAGGGTGTGAACGCCCTGCGCCAGCCGCAGGACGCCCATCGCCAGGCAGAAAGCGGCGAGCGGGAGTGCGAGCTGTCGCGGGAGGAGGCCCAGTCCGCCGGTGACTGCGAAGAACAGCAGGGCGGATGCCCAGACGGCGGCGGCGTACACCTCGTAGGCGCGCCGCCAGGGCATCTCGTAGCGGCGCATCAGCATGTCAGGGCTCCTCGTGCGCGGCCGGCTCGAAGGCGGCAGGGTCGAAACCATCGATGCAGGCTGGGGCAACGACCAGCCCGATGGTCGGCTCGCCGCGGAAGTCGGCCGTGACGGTGGCCGGGCCATCCCGTCCGGCATGTACCAGCAGGCCGACATCGGCCAGCGCCCGACCCGCCAGCGCGGGCTGCACGCCACGCCGTTCCAGTTCAGCCAGCGGCACGAACAGGCCGGCCGCGACAGGTGCGGCGGCCGCAGCGCTGCCGGGCCCATTGAGGGTGCTGACGATGGCCGCGAGGGCATCGCGCACGGCCGGGTTCAGGCGCATGGGCGCGTTCAGCTTGAAGGTGGGCGCCGCGGCCTGCGACGGGGAGGGCGGAGGGGGCGGCGACTGGACTGCGAGGTCGGCGACGACAGCGGAGGGCGGTGCCGGGGTCTGCGAGGCTGGCGGCGGGGACGTGCGAGCTGCCGGTGAAGTGGCCACATCGGTGGCGTCGAGCAATGAGAACTGGGTGCCGGGCGGCGGTACGGGGGCTGGCGCCGGTGCAGTCGCTGGCGTCTTCTGTGCGGTCCGCATGGCGCCAGGTGGGCAAACCAACGAGATGGTCAGTGGCTCGGCCGGCGGCGTGACACCGTTCAGCAGGATCGCCGGCGATGCCAGCTTCACAGCCTCCGCGGCGGTCTTCAACTCCGGCGGCAGGACGAACCAGGTCGAGGCGCCGTCCGGCTGCCGCACGAAGACCCCGGCCTCCAGAAGCAGATCGAGCATCGTCTCAGGCGCCTTCGGGATGCCGGCCAACTGATCGGCTTCGAGGAGTGCCTGAACATCGTGGGCCGCCTGCGGCCACAGCAGGAACAGCCCGTCGGGCCCCAGCCAGGCGCGCGACTTCTCCCGGTTCGGGAACCAGCTGGGACTGCCGGATGCCAGTCGGCGCATGGCGTCGACCAGGTACCGCTCGAAGTGCGAGCCGAACTGAGGCGCGCCGTAGCGATCGGCGTTGGCCTGCAGGTTCCGGTCGATCACCAGCGCAAAAGAACGACGCACCAGCGCGTCGAGGACGTTGTGGTCACGGTAGACCGGCTGCCCGCTGATGCTGGAAAGGAGGTGCGGGACGATGACGCTGTTGTCCTGCGCCAGGTACTGGAGCGTGGCTCCCGGCACGACCAGGGGCAGTGCGAACACGCCCAGGCCGCGCGACTCGGTGGCGTTCGGCCGCCAGCGAACGAAGTAGCGAGTGGCACTGCGCGATGCCAGCCAGTCACCCAGGGGGATGAGGAACTGCGGCCACTCGCCGCCCGCCTCGTCGGTCACGATCAGGTGGCTGAGCACCCGGTGCAGTTCGCAACACAGGCCACCGATGAAGGTGGCCAGGCGCCAGCGCGGTTCAAGCTGGCGGCGCGCCGAGATCGTCGATCGTCCGGAGAAGATGTGCGCGTCGGTGCCTTGCAGGCTGTAGAACGCGACCTCCAGCCCGAGGTTCAGCAGGCCGGTAGGTGAGCTGAAGTAATTGTCGGCGGTGGCGGGGAGAAGGTGGACATAGCCGGCATAGCGCTGCAGCAGCGGTTGCACCTCCGCGTCGAAGGTGTCGCGGGACAGGCCGAAGCACAGGCGGATGCGGCTGACGAGGCCGTCGGCCGCTGCTAGCACGTCAGGGACGGGCAGGGCGGCGAAGCCCGGGTCGGACGCTGGAAAGGCTCCGTGGGAAGCTGACGAAAGCATGGCGATTGCAGGCGTGCACCCGCGGCCATGTTGATGGACACGGTTGAACGCCGTCACCTGAAAGGATCACTATCGGGCACGGCTTTCGACACCAGGCGTCGGCGGCAGGCCTGATCCGACATCGCTGGCGGTCGACATCGGGCGTGCGTCGTCCGCGTTCATGCACCGCCATGGCGGGCTGCTGTCGGGCTGCTGTCGTGGTCAGCGCCTTCGGTGCTTTCGATACTGCATGCCATCGATGTCCTACCATGGAGAACCTTGTGATTGACACCGCCGAAAGAGTGACGACCGCTCGCCTGCTGACCCCGGCCGAACTCGGCCTGTGCGTGCGGCTCTTCCGGGAGATGCGCCAGTGGTCTCAGGAGCAGTTGGCTGAAATCTCCGGGCTCAACGTCCGCACGATCCAGCGGGTCGAACAGGGCCTGGCGGCCAGCCTGGACACGCGACGGGCTCTGGCCGGTGCGTTCGAGTTCGAGGATCTGGATGTACTGAACAAGCCTTTCGCGATCCCGACGGAAGAGGAGCTCAAGGCACAGAAGGCAAAGTTCGATCGCGAACACGTCACCTTGACTGCACTCCCGCTGACGACGGGGAAGCAGTTGGCCAAGCTCACCGAAGCTCACATGATGGATCTGTCGGAGCCTGGGTGCGAACTCGAGCGGGAGGCGGACGAGGCGTTCGCCGGATTGGTGGACTACTTCAGGGAGTACCGTGACTGCGCGGACCTCTACACCGAGTCGACCAAGTTCGAGGTGTACGACGAACTGCAGTCCCGCATCGATGGCCTGAAGGCGCTCGGCGTGTCATTGCGCTATGCCGAACGCAAGATGCAGGTGAAGTGGGGAACCGACCCCGATGCCAAGCCGATGCCGGTAAGCGTTCTGTACGTTGTCGCTTTCCCGCTGGGCAAGGAGCCGGACCAGTTTGCGACACCGAAGTCCGGCGGCATCCGCTTCTGATGCAAGTAGGACGCTGTGCCGTCCACGCCAGATCGGAATTGCTTCCTCTGTATCTCGCATCGCCATCCGACAGGGAAGGTCCTGCTGCGAACCGATTGGCTCACGGCTGGCTTTCGCTCGCCGAGGACGTGCCAGCCTGTCCCGTCGACGAGCCAAAGGAACGCTGCAGCAGGACGAGCATCCCCAACTGCTCCGCGCTCGGCGTAGCCAACGGCTGCACCGGAAACGCCCCCTGCACCCGCGGGTCCGTGCCGTACCGCTGCACCAGCTTGCAGAACGGGCAGTGGTCGTTCGACCGCGCCACGGAGCCGAAGGCCGCCAGGAACTCGCTGTGGCAGGTCGGGCAGGTGACGAGCGAGAAGCTCCTCGTGTCGGTGAGCCACAGGCCATCCGTGTGCGCGGCCAGATCGAAGGCGCGGTCGAAGCTGATGCGGTGCGGCGGCTGGCAGATGCCGACGTAGTGGCGGTAGGCGCCGACGAGAGCTTCGCCCGCAGGGAAGTCGGCGTCGCGCAGACGGCGGTACAGGGCCACGACGATCGAGGCCTCGGCGCGGTGGAGCAGGTTGGCGCCGTGGTACCACTCCGGGGAGTCCGGCGAGCGCCCTCGAGGCACGGCGAGGCGATCGGGGAAGAGCAGGCGCAGCGCCTCGCGGGGCGGCAGGCCCGTCAGATGACCGATGGTGCGCACGCGTGCACCGCAGGCCGCACAGGCCTTGGCCAGCGCCAGAGCGCGCAACTGGCGATCGACCCGCGACTGCATGGCCAATGACCCGGCAGCTGGGCGTCAGGCTGCCGAACTGGCCGTGACATGGCGGGGAGCGTGGACCGCGGCCAGCGGTCGAACCAGCGGCAGCGGTGTGTCGAGCAGGCTGACCAGGTCGCGGCGCGGCGGGAAGAGCGTGGCGTCACCCAGGTTGGCCACGATGGCCATCAACTGCTGGACGCTCATCGTGCCGAGCCGCTCGGCCTGGACGGCGTCGAGCGAGAAGCGGCAGCACGCCGCCGTTCGGTCGTGGAGGATGCCGTCGCGGATGGTGAGCAGCAGGGTCAGGTTGGCGATCTGCACATCGGAGAGCTGGACCTGGTTCATGGTGCGTCCTCGCGTGGGGACCACGAGCCCTTGCAGGGCAGGGTGGAGGGGTTGGTCGGTGGATGCGGGTCGTGTTGCGGTGGCTGAAGGAAGGGATCCGGCGCTGTGCGGCCAGCATAGGGTGGGCGACAGGTCGACTTCAATGGGCGGCGCGGGCCTGTGCATCTGCTTACCGAATTGCCACTCGCAAGCCCTGGCGAATTCCGGCGAATGCGTGAGCGCGACCGCATGACTCGATGTGCGGCGTGAACGACGCCCTTGTCGGGGCGCCGTGCAACGTCGGCGCCGGCACGGTCGGCGAACGGGGTTGCCCCCGCTCGCCGTCGTGCCGGACTGCCTGCTCAGGCCGTGCTCAGATCGCTTCGGCCAGGCCCTTCCACTCGGCGGTGCCGAGCTCGATCAGCTTGCCACCCAGCGCCTCGAACTCCGTGGCGCGGTCGTAGTCGTCGATCTCCTGGCTGTAGTGCGTCACCGCATTGACCAGCCCGTAGCCCGAGAGCTCGCCCTCGGTGATCAGATGCCGCAGCACGCCCGAGCGCTCGACATCGTTGAGCGTGTAGCGCTGGGCCAGAACCTCGACCGTCCTCACCGGGTCGCCGACGAGGGGGATCCTCAGCGTCTTCTGCAGCTTCTGCGCCGTCTGCCGGAAGCTCGCCTCCGACACCGCCGCCTGCACCACGTCGCGCACCTTCAGGAAGAAGGCCTTGTCGTCGGCACGCAGGGTGTCGTCCTGGTAGACCTGCAGGCCCTCGTCCTCGGTGCCGAGCGAACGGCCCACGTGCGTCTTGCGCAGCGACCGGTCGGCCGCGATCAGGCCGTTGCGGCAGACCAGCCGGTACAGCAGCGGCTGCACCGACAGCGTGCCCTGGCCGACCTCCGAGTTCGAGATCACCACGCCGGCCTGCACCACGTCGCCCGGCGCCATCTCGTAGGTCAGGCGCGAGGTGATGCACTTCAGGTACATGCGCGTCTCGGTCAGCTCGACCGACTCGAACCGCACGTCGGGCAGCTGCTGCAGGATGGGCAGCACGCTCTCGGCGAGGTCGAAGTTGTCGAGCCGGCGGTAGCGGTCCGAAAGCACGGCGCGCACCTGGCCGTCCAGGGTGCGCAGCATGCGCCGGTCGTCCTCGCTCTGCAGCCAGGTGTTGACGTTGCGGTCCAGCAGCACCGGTTGTTCCTCGCGCATGCGCTCGAAGTACGCGTGCGGGATCTTCAGCTTGTCGGCCAGCTGGCGGCGCGCCAGCGGCGTGACGCCGTAGCGCACCGGGTTGCCGGCTTCGTTGACGATGATGTGCGTCTGGCCGTCGTCCCCGGTGCTGTGATGCACCAGCTGCGACGGCACGATCAGGTCCTTCTTCGAGTGCAGCTGGCGCTCCAGTTCCTGGGCCAGGCTCACGAGGGTACGTCCGCTCTTCATGACTTTCTCCAATCGGGTTGGGGTGGGTGAGAAGCGGGGACGGCACGGCCCACGTCGGGGCACGGGTCCCCGCAGTGGGTTGACGACAACAACTCGCCGCACGCAGCGCGTCCTGGGTGGGATTGGCGATGCATCGGCGAGGCAGGGGCGCGACGTCGGTGACACGGGTGTCGCCATCGGTCGAGCGGGATCTCCAGGGCTGCCTTCGTGGCGCCGGGAGGCGTCACCTGGTCTGGCAGCTACCAGTCGGGAAACGACGAGGGGAGCGCGTCGGCCGCATGGCCGACGGCGCCTGACCTTTTCGCCGGCACCGGAAGGTCGTGGCGCAGGGCATGCGCCGACCCGTCCAGTGCCGCTGAAAAAGCGGGTGCGGCCCGCCGTGGCTCGCCGCACCCCAAGCTTCATGACC
Source organism: Sphaerotilus uruguayifluvii (assembly GCF_013294065.1). GTDB lineage: Bacteria > Pseudomonadota > Gammaproteobacteria > Burkholderiales > Burkholderiaceae_C > Sphaerotilus > Sphaerotilus uruguayifluvii. The sequence goes on along the minus strand of NZ_JABSNM010000014.1, from coordinate 76,295 downwards.
TCTGCCTCAGCCACCGAGGGCCACCCGGTTGCCCGAGGCCCGGTCGGCCGACGACGATGCGGTCGCCTGTCCCCGGCCCTGGTCGGGGCCGGTGGCACGCTGGCACCACACATCGGCCCAGTCCGTGCCCGCATGGCGCGGCACGAACACCCGCACCTGGCGCGGGCCGGTGGTCTTCTCCTCCCGCTTCAGCCGCCGCGCGAGCGCGTAGGCGAAGCACTGGCCGGCGAAGTCGCCGCCGGCGTCGTTGTCGGCATAGATGCAGACCTCGCGCACGGTGCTCGGCACCCAGAGCTTCTCCAGGTTGCCGGCGCTGATGCCGGCCCACACGGGCTTGCCGGTAGCCAGGTGCACCGCCAAGGCGGTCTCGATGCCTTCGCACAGCGCGAGCTGTGCGCCGGCATCGAACAGACGCACGGCGGCGCCGTGGATGCCCGCGGAGAGCACCTTCTTCGCGTCGGCTGCGTCGAGCTTTCGGCCGTCGCGCAGGTAGGTCCGGTGCAGCGTCACGGCCTGACCATCCGGCGCCTGGATCATCGCCAGCATGGCCGGGTAGGCCGCGATCTGCCGCGACTTGCCGTCCGCACCCTTCTCGAAGTAGCCGAGCGACGGGTGGAACCGCAGCACCGGCGGATGCCGATTCAGGGTCAGCCCGCGCCCGCGCAGGTAGCGGTCGACTTCGTCGCCGGCCACCACCGGCCGCGCCTCGTCCCAGATGCGCTGCACCAGCCGGCGCATGCGCTCCCCCGGTGCCGCCGGGGCACCGGCTTCGCAGGCAGCCGCCGCCGGCAGGATGCCCAGGCAACGTTCAACCTCGCACAGGGCGGCATGGAAGTCCACGCCCCGCACGGCCTGCAGCAGCTTGAAGCCGCCACCCGGGCCGCATTGCCGGCAGTGGTAGTTGCCCTCGCCGAACTTGTCGGTGTACTGGAAGCGGTCGGTCCCGCCGCAGGACGGGCAGGGCCCGTTGCGGTGCCGGAGGATGCGCTCCTCGATGCCGGCCGCAGCCAGCACCTCGCTCCAGCGGCCGTGCGCGCGCTGCTTCACAGCGTCGATGCGGGCCGCGTAGTCAGCGTCCTGCATGGGCTCCTCCGCCTGCGGCTGCGTGGTCGACCAGATCGACGGTGTGCCCGGGGGCGAGACCCACACCCACCGTCAGCTGGAAGGTCTTGCCGTGCAGCAGCGGGTACTTGCCCAGCCGCAGGGACTGCAGCAGCGAGTCCAGCGTCTGCACCGGGTCCACCGCCCGCAGCAGGCGCAGCAGATCGGCCAGCGCGTCACGGTCGGCGTCGCGGTCGGCATCCAGGAACTGGTCGTGCTCGTCGGTGAACGAGGACAGCTGTTCCACTGGCGCGCCCGACGTCTCGCCGTCGGGGATGTACAGGTTGCCGTCGTGGCAGACCCCGGCGTCGCTGACCAGCGTCTCGTCGTCGCCGACGCGCAGGCGAACCTTCTCGCAGAGGATGACCGTGGGCCAGACCCAGCGGCCCTCCAGCGCCGTGCGCAGCTTTTCGCCCACCGGCGTCACGCGCTGACCCTCTTCCTCGAGGAAGCGGACGTGGCGCATCACCCAGTGGTCGGCATGCACGCCGATCCAGTCGAACACCAGCCACCCGCGGGCGCGCGCCATCATCCAGCGCGGCGCGTTGTCGTCGCCCACGTCGTCCAGGGCCACCAGCTGCACGGCCCCCGACTCGATGGCCTCGCGCGAGGGCGCGGTCGGTACCGGCGTCAGATGGCGGCGCTCGCCATGCTCCACCTGCACCGGGTAGCCCGACACCAGGCTGCACAGCTCGGCCGGCAGGGTGCCGAGGTCGTTCAGCAGGTCGAGGTGCCCCCAGCCGCGCATGACGCCGTAGTAGGTGTCGATGAAGTGGCGCGGCGGCAGTTCGGCCTTGGCGATCTCCAGCGTGCGCCGCCAGCAGGCCTTCAGCTCGGTGTCGATGCGCTGGCGCTGCACGTCCTCGTCGATCAGGCGGTCGCGGTCCGGCAGGCGCGCCATGAACTGGCGCGAGTCCAGGTGCACGACATTCACGTCCTCGCGTGTGGACCAGGCCGGCCGCAGCACGCAGAAACCCTGCAGGAACACCCAGGTGTCGTGGGTGTACCGGCCGTCGCGCGTGCCCGCGAGGTGCACGGCGCCGATGGCGCTGGCCTGGGTGGCCAGGTGGGCCTCGGCCATGGCGCGCTTGAGCGGCTCGCCGTTGAACCACACCGGCACCGGAAACCCGGCGCACAGTTCTTCGACGCGCTGCGCAAGGTCCGGCAGGTCGACGCCGTGCAGCTCGACCCGGGTGCCTGTCACCGCGTCATCCAGGGGGCGCTCCTCGACCTCGACGAGTGCCTTGGCCAGTGCAGCCGCGGTGTCGATGTCGACGCGGCGCCGGCCCGAGGCCACCACGCAGCGCGAGGCGGCGTACAGGCACTTCGAGAACCCGACGCCGAAGGGGCGCTCCTGCGTGCAGGTGTCGGCGTCCCAGCCCGACTCGTGGAAGCTGAGCAGCTTCTGGAAGTCGTCCAGGCCGTGGCCGTCGTCCTGCACGGTCAGGATCTGTGCCTGCGGATCGTGGTCGATCCGGATCAGGCGGGCGCCGGCACGGCGCGCGTTCTGCAGCAGCTCGGACACCAGGGTGAACCGGTTGCTGAAGGCATGGCGCTGGTTGCGCAGCGCGCCTTCTTCGTTGATGCGGACTTGGATCTTCATCGTTGACTCCTTCGGGGGCATCCCGATCGCGGGAAGAACCGGCGGAGGCACCCCTGGCGGGATGCACCCGCCGGGGTGTGTGGGCCGGTCAGCGCGTATCGGTGCCCATCAGGGCGTCGTGCGGACCGGAGGGGTGAACAACTGGCCGGCGGCCTGCGCCTCGACGAGGCTGTGCTCCAGGAACTCCCAGAGCTGCAGGTGCTGGCGACTCAGGACCTCGCCGTGGTGGCCGAGGCGCTCGACCACCGGCCCGGCGGCATGACCACCGGATTCGGTGAGCGGCTGCCAGTGGACGCGGTAGACGAGCCGGTCGGCACCGGCGATGACGAAGGTGCGGCCGGACCGACCGGTCAGCACTTCGCTCTCCTTGACGAGGTACTCGATGTCCTCGGGCGCCTGCACGGACAGCAGGCGCACGCGGCCGGGAACCAGGCGTGCATCGGTGTGCATGGCGGCTCCCCTCAGTGCCGGGTCAGCCGCATGGGTTGGTCCGACGCAGCGTCCGGGACGCAGGGCGCCTCCGGACGGGCGCCCTCGATGGGGCGGGCCACCGGCGGGTGCCCGGTGGGTCCCACTTCCGGGAGGGTGTTGTCGCCTGCGAGCGGCAGGATGCAGTCGGCGCCGACCTGCGGCCGGACTTGCTCGATCAGCAGGGCGTCTTCGTAGTCCATGCGCCCGGTGATGCCGTAGGCGACGACGATCGCCAGCAGGCAGAGGGCTTCCTTGAACGTGAGCATGGTGAGTTCCTTCGAACGGATGGGCGCGTGCCGCCGCGGCCTGACCGGATCGGTCGGCGCGGCCCGAGGCACGGCGCCCGGGGTGGGCGTGATCACGCGAACAGGTCGCCCTGCACGGACATCTGCTTGAGCTGCTCGTTGATCCACTGGGGATTGCGGGTCAGCCGGGCCTCGACCCATTCGGGGTGGGTCGCCACGGCCTCGCGCACCCAGTCGGGGTAGCGGGCCAGCGTCGCGTGCAACCAGGGCCGCAGGCCATGGCGGATGCGCTCGCGAACCACCTCGGCGTCCACGAGTCCGCAGTACGGGATCGGCGACAGCGGGCTGCAGCCGACCACGCGCAGGCAGTTCACGAACGAGAACGGCAGGCCGTCCTTCTCGCGTTCGGTGAACACCCAGCGCAGGGTGTCCAGCTTCTCCTCCAGCGGCGTGGCCGGATCGGCCAGGTGCCGGATCTCCTGCAGCAGGCGCCAGTGCAGCAGGACGATGTCGTCCTCGCTCCACTCCTCCACCCACTCTTCGCGGGTGCTGCCCGGTGCGCCGATGGCGCTGTCGGCGATGTCTGCGCCGGCATCGTCCTGGAGATCCAGGCCGGCCGGGATGTCGAACGAGGCGTCGATGACGAACGGGGTCGTCGTCGAGCCGAGTCGGGCTCGGTCTGCGTCGACGCTTGCCGTGCGTGGCGGGCCGACGGGGGCGCCGGCCTGACGGCAGGCATTGGTGCTGTGCATCGTGGACTCCTTGGATGGGAAGGGAGACCACGTGCACCCCGTGGCGGGGGCGTGGGCCCCCATGCGGGTGACGGTTGGGTGATGTGGCCCCGGCCGCCTTGCGGGCGGGGCCTGGAACTCCAGGGCTGACAGGGTTCAGTGGCGCGCGCGAGCGCGGTGATCGGTGTCAGCGTCCGATCGGGGGGACATCAGCGAGAACGGGACGAGCCCGGGAGGCAAGGGCGCGGTCGGTGCGGCGCTCGAGTGGATGCGCTCGGCACCGGGTCGCAGCCCTTGCCTCGAAGGCCCGGCCTGAGGCGAATGCCCCGGCGTGCCTGATCGCTTGCGCGGTCCTCGGCACGGCGATGCACAGGGGCACCCGACGGAGCGACACCGCAACGGGTGTCCCCCATCGGTGGGGCGTGCATCACCGCGATTCGATCGTCCCCACGGGTGCCTGTGCGACCTGCACGGGCACCCACGCGGGGGATCAGTTCAGGAAGTCTCCAAGGCTTGCCGAGTCTGGATGCAGGGCCAGCTGCTGCATGGCGCAAAGGTAGGTCGCCGGTTCCGCCCGGTCAATGGGCCGATGCCCGTCGCCACGCAACTGATCGCGAAAGCGCCCCGAGGTGCCGGGGCTTTCGCGTGGCAAAGGGCCGTGCACGTTCGGAAGATGCCATCGACCCCGTTGTCAGCACAAGGAGCCGCGGGCATGGCCAATGTCGAGATCGTGAAGGTGGACCAGGGCGGCGCCAACGCCCGCATCCTGGCCCGCGAAGCCAAGGTCGACTTCCGTCGCGTCGAGGCGGCCAGCCTCAAGATCGCCACGCGGTTCAGCAGTGCCGAGGGCAAGCGCATGTTCGTGCGCATGTTCAACACCCTGCAGCTGAACATGCATTTCATCTCGGTCATCGCCCGCACCCGGCTCGACCACGAGGACATCGGCAGGATCGAGACGGCGCTGCGCGGCAGGATCGATGCCGCCACCGCCAGCCTGAACGAGGCCATCGATGGCGCCGAGGCGCTGTTCAAGGCCCACGGCATCACCAGCCTGGCGTCCTACGACACGGTGCCGCTGGACGTGGACGTGCGCGTGCTGTCGTCGATCAGCCGCCGATTCCTGGAGGTGCTGGTCAAGCTCGACCAGCTGATGCCGCTGCTGCAGACGCTGGAGATCCACGAGGTGGTGTCGGCGCAGGCGGTGGACACGCAGCGTGCGGGGCTCAAGCGCCAGGTGCGCGACATCGCCAACGGTGCGCGCAGCTTTGCGACGGGCCTGCGGCGGCGCATGAACGCGCTCGATGCGCGTGCCGTTTCGCCCGACGATGCCGAAGGTCCTGACGATGCGCACGGTGCCGCCATCGGCGAAGTCGTCGATTCGACGACCAGGGCACCGGACGGACCCGCAGATCCCTCACCGTCAGCGGGCCGCGACGTGGAGCTGCTGCCTGCGCCGGCGGCAGTCGCTGCGGTGGCAGAGTAGGCGGTGGAGTTGCAGGCAGTCCGATGTCTCTCCCAAGCGGCGGCGCCCACCGACGCTTGCGCGGGCAATCGGCGCGGGCGTGTTGCCCGTGAGCGGTGCGGACGCTACCGTGTGTCCAGGCCGTGGGCTGCCCGAAGAGGCATATCGGCGCCACCGTAGCGCCGATCACCCGTTCAACGGGCGAATCGCCCCGGGCCTCCACCCGCATCGGGTGGCGTCGCAGTCGATACCTGCCTCGTCCAACGTCGGCACGCTGCCTCCGGCGTGCCGGCCAGTTCCGGCGGACCCGCCGCGCCCGGCTCGGCGACCGAACGCACCCGGTGCCGGACTCGGCCCTCCGCGGCATCGAACGCGCGGACCCGCACCGCATGGCGGCCGGCATGCACCCCCAAGGGGGTGGCGATCGAATCACACCGAAGGGGGCCCTCGGCAGGGGCCCTCTTCGGAAGGCATCTTCATCCACCGCGCGAACGGAACGCCCGCGGTGGTCCAGGAGTCGAGCGTTCCCGGGCGGCTGGCGCGTTTCCTGACCGAGCGCCGTCGTCGCAGAGCAGGTCATGACCTTTGCCGGCTGCATGCCGATGAGAGGCCGATCATGCCCCGCGTTCCTGTTCCCGCCGCCCCGTCGGCGGATTCCCCGGCCGCGCCGCCCAGCGCCGCGCTGCCGGACACCGGCTTCCTGCGCCAGCCGCAGGTGCTGTCCTTCGTCCCCATCTCCAAGTCCACCCTGTGGCGGCGCGTGCATGCGCGAACGTTTCCGGAGCCCGTGAAGCTCTCCGAGCGCGTGACCGTCTGGCGCGCCGAGGACATCCGCCGCTGGATCGAGCAGCAGGGGGTTGCGTCATGACGCACCTGGAAAGGCGACGGACGCATCGCGCTGCACGCGGTAACGCCTCGGCAACACGCCGGCACGCATGCCCGGGCACATTGAAGCCGCAACGCGGTCAGGCGAGGTCTCGCCGCGGCCGCGAACGCGACAGCGCCTGGCGTGTATCGGCCGCGAAACGACTGGTCACACGGGAGTCGCAGGTTCGCGCGTTAGACGTGGGGATGCCATGCATGTGCTCGGGCCGTGCGTGGTCCATTCCGTCGACATCGAGGAAGCGATTGGCGCGAAGCGACCACACCGCCGCGCCCGGCCAGCGTCCTTCGGTGATTCCGTCGTCCAGGGAGTAACAACAATGGAAGACGATCCGGAAGCCGCCGGCGATCGCCGGCAGACCTTGCAGACGATCCAGATGCTGCGCGAGGTGATCGACGGCGATCCCTACGCGACCGTGGCGCAGCGATGGGGGCTGTCGCGTTCGGCCGTCGACCGGCGCATCAAGGGGCTCGCGGTGCAGCTCACGCAGGCAGTGGGCGTCGATGGCCTGCAGGAGAGCGGCGCCGCCTTCGTGAAGCGCCTTCGCATGCACCGGGACGCGATCCTCCAGGCACTGGAGCACTTCGACCCGACGCAGGTGAGCTCCCAGCGCGAAGCCCGTGTGCTCAATCCCGATGAGGTCGATCTCGGGGCGCGCCGCGTGCGCAGCCGATCCACGCGGCCGCTGCACGACCTGGCGCTCTACTACCTGCCCTTCGCGACCGGTCTGCGCCCGCTGGAGGTCGCGCGCCTGACGGTGGGCGACTACCTGCTGGAGGACGGCAGCGTGCGGCGAGAGTCGAGGGTGCGCGCCGATGTCGCGATCAACGGCAGGGACCGACCGCTGTTCTTCAACCACCGCCGTCTCGACGAGGCGCTCGGCGCCTATCTCGACGAGCGGGTCCGTGCCGGCCATGGTCTCGGCGCCGCCGAGCAGTGGCGCGGCCTGGATCGGCACGGCCCGCTGTTCCTGGGCGCTGAGGGCGAGGTCTATCCGATCACGCCGAACGGCGGCGAGGGCCAGAACCGCTACGTCTGCCGTCCCCTGCTGGAGATCTACCGCAAGATCTTCCGCCAGGCCGACATACCCGGTCTGTGCACGCAGTCGGCGCGGCTGACCCTGATGTCGCGGATGTACGAACGCGGCGCCGACGAGGACCAGGTCGGGCTGGTGCTGGGCATCGCCGATCGAAGTGCCGTGCGCGAGCAGCTGCCGAGGCCGCGACCCGAGCTGGCCAAGGTGCTCGAGGAGCTGGCATGACACGGCGCGCCCGCTGAAGGGCTGCAACGGCGATGGAGTCGGGGAAGGAGTCGGGGGTGGACGGGCAGCGCTTTGCGATCGGTGGGCGCGTGGTCGACGCCGACGACCCGCAGCTGCAGGACCTGCTGGCTCAGGCCTACGAGGCGCCGGGCCGGCCGCGCTGCCTGTGCGTGGCAGGCGGCGTCGAGATGTACGTCGCCTTCCATCGCCACTTCCAGATCAAGCGCATGCCCGAGACCGGGGACCGGCACCACCCCGCCTGCCCGAGCTACGAGCCGGGGCCTGCGATGTCGGGCCTGGGCGAACTGGTCGGCGATGCCGTTGTCCAGCTGGATCCGGCACGGGTGGAACTGCACGTGGACTTCCCGTGGGCGCGTGTACCCGGGCGGCCTGGGGTGAGCCGCGAGCCTGCCGAGCCGTCGGAGGTCGGCCGCACCCGTCGCCGGATGAGCCTGCGGGCGCTGATGCACTTCCTGTTCGAGCGGGCCGGCTTCAACCGCTGGTCACCGGGCATGGCCGGGAAGCGCAACCAGGCGGTGCTTCACAAGTACCTGATGCACGCCGCCGAGGCGGTCCAGGTGAAGGGCGAGCCGCTGTCGAACCGGCTGTACGTGCCGGAAGCCTTCAGCGAGTCTGCGAAGGCCGAGCAGGCCGACCGGCGCCGTGCCCGGCTGTCGGTGCTGCAGCCGCATGACGGGCGTCAGCCGCTGGCGGTGGTTCTGGGCGAGTTCAAGGGCTGGGAGTCGACGCCCGCAGGCGCGCGCATCTGGATCCGCCACATGCCGGACGCACCCTTGCTGGCAGACGCGCGGACCTGGGCGCGGGTGCAGCGCGGTTTCGCGCCGCTCTTCGAGGCGCTCGACTCGGACGGAGGGCGAGGGCTGCGTCTGATGCTGGCGGCGCTGATCCGGGCACGCCGAGAGCACACCTACGAGATCGACCTCGCCAGCCTGATGCTGACCAGCGAGGAGTGGATTCCGCTGGAGGGTGTGCACGAGGCGCCGCTAGTTCGAGCGCTGGTGGCGCAGGGACGGCGGTTCGTGAAGCCCATGCGATACGACGCTCGGACGGCCGCCGGGTTCGCGAACGCCATCCTGCTGGATGTGGGAGCAGAACCGGTGCCTTTGCACGTGCTGAGTGCGTTCATGACGCCGATCGCGGCACAGGAAAAGCGCAGGGCTGTCGCACAGGCGGGCGGTCGCTCATGGGTGTGGTCAACTGAAGTCCCGATGCCTCGCCTGCCTGAAGCCACTGCGCGAGTGGAGTCCGAGATCTGATCCGACGCTCCGCAGGCCTGGATCGAAGACTTCACGAGGACCGTACGCCCTCACGGCCAGGATCCGTTGGTCATCGCCGATCCTGGCAGCGGACCTTCGCTGCACGCAGGCCGGCTCGCCTGGCGAGGGCCAGCCGTCAGCGCGGCTGGAACATGATGATGCCCATGCCTGTCAGCGCGACCGCCACGCCGGCGACGTCCCAAAGGGTCGGACGGATCCCGTCCACGGCCCACAACCACGCCAGCGCTACCGCGATGTAGACGCCACCGTAGGCGGCATAGACGCGGCCGGCGGCGGTCTCGTGCAGCGTCAGCAGCCACGCGAACAACGCCAGGCTGGCGCCCGCCGGCAGCAGCAGCCAGATGCTGCGTCCCTGCTTGAGCCACAGGTAAGTCAGGTAGCAGCCGACGATCTCGGCCAGCGCGGTGGCCAGGAACAGGGCAAGGGTCTTCATGGCGCTGGAGTGAGGCCGGCAATCAGTGGGAGTGCCGGTGGTGCTCGTCCGGGAAATGCGAGTGCAGGTGTGTCAGCGGGTCGTGCCGGTGGCGATGCGTGTGGCGCGCGGGCACCGGCTCGTCGGGCGCGTGGTGCTGGTGATGCACGTCATGCTCATGCTCGTGGTCATGCTCCATCGCCTCGTGCGTGTGCGGGTGGGCGTGCCGCTCGCTGAGGTGCAGCCACACGCCCAGCGCCATCAGCGCGCCCGCGACCAGCAGGGCCGGCGTCACGGGCTCGCCGAGCCAGACCACGGCGAGCAACGCCCCGAAGAACGGCGCCACCGAGAAGTACGCGCCTGTGCGCGCCGTGCCCAGGTGACGCAGCGCGACGACGAACAGGGTCAGGCTGATGCCGTAGGCGAAGAAGCCCAGCACCGCCGAGCCCAGCAAAGCGCCTGGCGCGGGCAGGCTCGCCCCCAGCGTCAAGGCGATGACGAGGTTCACGCTGCCCGCAGCCAGGCCCTTGACCATCGCCACCCAGGTGGCATCGGCCAGCGACACCTTGCGCGTCAGGTTGTTGTCCAGGCCCCAGGCCAGGCAGGCGCCGAGGACCGCAAGCGCCGGCCAGACACTGCCGATGCGCGCCTCGCCGGGCCAACTCAGCACGACCGCGCCGGCCACGATCGCCACCATGCCGAGTGCGATGCGCCGGTCGAAGTTCTCCTTGAACGCGAACCACGCCAGCAGCGCGGTGAACACGCCTTCGGCATTGAGCAGCAGCGAGGCGCCCGAGGCCGGCATGCCCGACAGCCCGAACATCAGCAGCACCGGCCCGACGACGCCGCCGGCCAGCACGGCGCCCGCCAGCCAGGGCCATTCACCCCGCTCCAGGCGCGCCGATGGCGAGCGCCGCACGAACCGCAGCAGCATCAATCCCAGCCCGGAACCCAGATAGAGCAGGCCGGCGAGCATCCACGGCCCCACACCCGTCAGCAGTGCCTTGGCCAGCGGCGCGCTCGCGCCGAAGAGCGCTGCGGCCAGCAGCGCAGCGCCCACGCCGGCCGGCAGCGGGCGAGCGGCGGGATCTGGATCGGTCTCGGGCGAAGTCACACGAACAGTATGGCGCCCATCAGCGAACCGACACGTCGGCCACCAGGCGTGACTTGAATGCCCGTTCGCGCGTGGCAGTCTCGGGCTCGGTTACCCAGCCGTAGCTGCTCTTCCACGACCAGACCACCCCTTCGATCCTGACGAATCGCACCTCGCCGGCCCGTCCCTCGACGGTGGTCGTCTGGCGCTGGCCGTCGAACTCGAAGGCGATGGGGTGTCGGCCCGGCTTGAACCGGAACCGCACCATCGTGTTCGGAAGCGTCTCGACAGCCGCGGCGCTGCCGCCCTGAACGATGACGAAGTTGGACCCGTCCGCCCAGTTGCGCCGCACCACGTACACGGTCAGCGCGTCGGAATCCGGCGTGAAGCGTTTGGCTGCCGCGTCGGCGTCGAGGCTCGGAACTGGCGCCTTGGTGCAGGCGATGATCCGTCCCTTGTTGGTCTTGTGGCAGTACGGCACTTCGGCCGTCGGGTTGGGTGGCGGTGGCGTCGCGCAGCCGGCCAGCAGGCCGGCCGCGACGAGCGCGGAAACCACCAGGAGTCGGTGGGTGCTCATGGCTGTCACTTCAAGGTGAACCGCGCGGTGGCCGGCTTGCCGTTGACCGTCACCACGGCGACCGCCTTGGTGCCCGGGCCGACCTTGAAGCTGCCGGTGGCCTCCAGCTTGTCGCCGGCCGGCTTCAGTTCGACCTCCTGCTTCTCGGTGCCGGTCAACAGCGTCACCTTCGCGCTGGCCTTGGAGACGTCGGCCGCCTTGCCGTGGTCGCGCAGGTACAGCTGGATCGCCGTGGGCTTGGCGACGAGTTCGTAGTCCATGTCCTTGACCTCGACGACCACGCCGCCGTGCATCGGCTTGTGCTCGTGGGCATGGTCGTGCTTCTCGCCGGCCGCATGGACGGTGCCGGCAGCAGCCAGGGCGACGGAGGCGATGAGGGTGTGCATCTTCATGGGAGTCCTTTCAGGTTGGGTGCGGGGTTGGGTGGGGGAACGGGTGTCAGAGCGCTTCGGCGTCCTTGTCGTCCATCAGCGCTTCGGCGCTCTTGCGGCCGAAGAGCCAGAACATCGCGGGCGTGAGGAAGGTGTCGAGCAGCGTCGAGCTGATCAGGCCGGAGAAGATCACCACGGCCACCGGGTGCAGCACCTCGGTGCCGGGGCGCTCGGCCTCGAAGAGCAGCGGTGCCAGCGCGAAGGCTGTCACCAGGGCTGTCATCAGCACGGGGCTCAGCCGCTCGAGCGAGCCGCGCACGATCATCTTCGTGTCGAAGGTCTCGCCCTCGAAGCGCATCAGGTTGATGTAGTGGCTGACCTTGAGGATGCCGTTGCGCACCGAGATGCCGGCCAGCGTGATGAAGCCCACCAGTGCGGCCACGCTCAGCGGCTGGCCCGACAGCCACAGCCCGATCACCGCGCCGACCAGCGCGAGCGGGATGTTCACCATGATCAGCGCCGACAGCGTCGTGGACTTGTAGCGGCTGTACAGCACCACGAACATCAGCACCAGCGACACGATGGACAGCAGCCCGACCAGGCGGGACGCCTCCTCCTGCGCCTGGAACTGGCCGCCCAGGGTGATGAAGTAGCCCTCGGGCAGCTTCGTCTCCGCCACGACCTTGCGGATGTCGGTGACGATCTCCGACAGCGCGCGCCCCGACGCATTGGCCGATAGCACGATGCGCCGCTTGCCGTCGTCGCGGCTGATCTGGTTGGGGCCGTCGCCGTCCTCGATGGTCGCCACCTTGGACAGCGGGATGCGCCCTGTCGGCGTCTCGATCAGGATCTGGCTGAGGCCCTCGATCGAACGCGCCGACTCCGGCAGCTTGACCACCAGCGCGAAGCGCCGACCGCCCTCGACGATCTGCGTGACCTTCTCGCCCTCGACCAGCGCCTGCAGCGTGGCCAGCACCTGAGGTGCCGGCAGGCCGTACTGCGCCGCGGCGGCGTAGTCCACCCGCACCTTGATCTGCGGCGCCAGCACCTGCTTCTCGATCTGCAGGTCGGCGATGCCGGGAATCGACGCCAGCTTCGCTCGCAGCGCGTCGGCCTGGCCGCGCAGGGCGTCGAGGTCCTCGCCATAGATCTTGATCGCGATCTGCGAGCGCACGCCCGAGAGCATGTGGTCGATGCGGTGCGAGATGGGCTGGCCGATCTCGATGGCCGCGGGCAGGTTGGCCAGCTTCGCGCGGATGTCGGCCTTCACCGCGTCCATCGATCGGGTCAGCTCGGCAGTGGGCACGATGCCGACATCCAGTTCGCTGACGTGCACGCCCTCGGCGTGCTCGTCGAGCTCGGCCCGGCCGCTGCGCCGTCCGACGTGCGTGACCTCCGGCACCTGGCTCACCAGGATCTCCGCCTGCCTCGCCAGTGCCGAGCTCTCCGTCAGCGTCACGCCCGGGTTCAGGCGCAGGCCGATGAGCAGCGTGCCTTCGTTGAACGGCGGCAGGAAGGTGGTCGGGAAGAACGGCACCGCCACGGCGGCCGCAACCACGGCCACGCCCGCCGCGGCCAGGGCCGCCTTCGGCCGGTTCAGCACGCCCTCCAGGCTGTTTCGGTAACGGGCCTTGAGCCAGGCCAGCACCTTGGTGTCGCCATGGTCGAGGTTCTTCATCCGCGGCAGCAGGTAAAAGCTGAGCACCGGCGTGACCGTCACCGACACCACCAGCGAGGCCAGCGTCGAGACGATGAAGGCGATGCCCAGCGGCACGAACAGCTTGCCCTCCAGCCCCGGCAGCGCGAACAGCGGGATGAAGACGAGCACGATGATCACGGTCGCGTACAGGATCGCCGAGCGCACCTCCATCGTGGCGTGCGACACCACCTCGATCGGGTGCAGGCGGCTGTTGGGGTGCTTGGCGCGGTCCTCCTTCAGGCGGCGCAGCACGTTCTCGACGCCGACGACCGCGTCGTCGACCAGGCCGCCGATGGCAATTGCAAGTCCGCCCAGCGTCATCGTGTTGATCGACAGCCCGAAGTAGCGGAAGACCAGTGCGGTGATGAAGATCGACACCGGGATGGCCGTCAGCGCGATGATGGTCGGCCGCAGCGTGCCGAGGAAGAAGAACAGGATCACCGCGACGAACACCGACGCGCCGATCAGCTTGCCCTGCAGGGTGGTGATCGAGGTCTCGATGAAGCTGGCCTGCCGGAAGGTGACCCGTGGTGCCTCCATGCCCGCGGGCAGCGACGCCTTCAGGCCCGTCAGCGCTTCCTCGATCGACCTGGTGAGCGCGATCGTGTCCGCGGTCGGCTGCTTCTGGATGCCCAGGATCACCGCCGGCTTGCCCTCGTAGCCGGCATCGCCACGCTTGATCGCTGCCGCGAACGTGACCTCGGCGATCTGCCGCAGCAGGATCGGCTGGCCGTTGTTGGCGCCGAGCGCGAGGTTGCTCAGGTCGTCCAGGCGCGAGGTTCGGCCGAGGTTGCGGATCAGGTACTCGCGTCCGTTCAGTTCCAGGAAGCCGCCGGACGTGTTGGCGGAGAAGCCCTTGAGCGCGGCCTCGAGCTGGTCGTGCGTGATGCCGAGCTCGGCCATGCGGGCCGTGTTCGGCTGCACCTGGAACTGGCGCACCTCTCCGCCGATGGGGATGACCTGCGCGACGCCCGGCACCGACAGCAGCCGCGGCCGCAGCACCCAGTCCGCGTACTCGCGCACCGCCATCGGGCTGATCTTCTGCGGATCGACGGGAATCGCGATCTGCATGATCTCGCCCATGATCGAGCTGATCGGGCCCATGCGCGGCACCACGCCTTCGGCGATGCCTTCCTCCATCGACGCGAGGCGCTCGGCCACGAGCTGCCGGGCGCGGAAGATGTCGGTGTTCCAGTCGAAGGTGACGTAGAGGAAGGAGAGTCCTGCCGACGAGGTGGAGCGGACGCTCTCCACGCCGGGCAGCCCGTTCATCGTCGTCTCGAGCGGGAAGGTGATGAGCTGTTCCACCTCCTCGGCGGCCATGCCGCCGGCCTCGGTCATGATCGTGACCGTGGGCTTGTTGAGATCGGGGAAGACGTCCACCGGTGTTCGCGACAGGGTGAACGCGCCATAGGCCATCAGCACGACGCTGGCGATGATCACCAGCAGCCGGTTCGTCAGGCTGTTGTCGAGGAGCCACTTGAACATTGCGGCTCCTGTCAGCGGACCTGGTTGATCAGCGTCGCGCCCTGCGTGGCCACGCGATCACCGGCCTTCAGGCCCGAGGTCACGGCGACGTTGACGCCGTCCAGCGGCTCGACCGTCACGGTGCGCGGCTCGAATCGCTCGGGCGCCGTCTTCACCCACACGATGGTCTGGTTGGCCGGGTTCTTCATCAGCGACGACACCGGCACCGCGATGCCCTGCACCTTGTCCTTGCCCTGCACGAACACGCGCACCGGCTGGCCGACGGCCAGCGACGACAGCACCTTGCCCTCGGCACGGAAGCCCAGCGGCAGCGCCTGCTCGCGCAGGCTGCGCGCGGCGCCGATGAAGGCGAGCGGCACGCGCTGGTTGCCCACCGCGAGGCTGGCACTGCCGACGTTGCCGGCCAGCGCCGCATCGAACGCCAGCGCCTCGACGCGCAGCCGCGCCGGGTCGACAATCTCGAACACCAGCTCGCGCGCATCGACCACCTGGCCGGCGACGACATGCGCCGACGCGATCACGCCCGAGACCGGCGCCACCAGCGCCTCGCGCGACGCGAGGCCGGTGCCGACAGCGGCGATGCGCTCGGCCAGGCTCTGCGCCTCGCTCTCGGCGGCCTCGATGTCCTTGCGGGGCACGGTGTCGGCCAGTTCCTTCAGGCGCGCGACGCGCTTGTCGGCCAGCGACTTCGCAGCGCGCAGTTCGGCCAGCTGCGCGGCCTGGTTCGAGCGTTCGATCGGGGCGGCGGACGGCACGACGTAGGCCAGCACCTCGCCCTTGCGCACGGCCTGACCGGCGTTGGGCAGGCCGCGCGGTCCGGGTTCGATGCGGCCGGCGTTCAGCGGCTGCACCTTGCCGCCTGCGTTGGGGTCGATGACCACCTTGCCGTTCAGCTCGAACGAGCGCGGCAGCTCGGTGGCCTCGGTGAGCAGCGTGCGCACGCCAAGCTGGCGCTGCGCCGGCTTGGGCAGGAAGACGCTGCCGTCGGGTTGGCGTTGCGGCCCGTTGGCGTTCGGTGCGGCCGGTGCATCGCCGTGGTCATGGCCTTCTCCGGACATGGCCGGCGCCGAAAGGCCCAGTGCGAGCGCGAAGACAGCCGGGAGCGCCCAGCGGCGCGTGCAGAGGATGTTCGAAGTCATGCGACGGCTCCGGTGGTGCGCTGGCGGCCCGCGGCGATGCGGCGACCGATGAGGATCAGGGCGATCAGGGCGGCCAGGGCGCCGGCGCCCCAGCCGGCGTACTCCTTCCACGAGTGCACATGCGCGGCCTCGTCGGCGTGCGCCTCCTCGTGCAGGTCGAGTTCGCCAGCCAGGAGGTCGACCTCCTGTCCGGCGGTGACGGTGGCCGTGATCGGCAGTACGCCGGGCTTGGGTTCGGCAGCGAGCACGATCTCGAAGGCGTCCTCGTGCTTTTCAGCCTTCAGCTTCGCGCCGGCGATCTCCAGCTCGATCTGCGCGTCGGTGACGGGTGCGTTGTCGGCCGCGCGGTCGAGGTACAGCGTGATCTGCTTGCCGTTCAGCACGCCGACCAGTTCGAAGGTCTCGGAGACCGCCGTGAAGCGGGGCAACGCGGGGCCGGTGGACGTCGGCGCAGCGTCGCCGTGGTCGTGGCCTTCGCCGGCGTGAACCAGCGGGGGCATCAGAAGGGCCGCGATTGCAGCGAACGCGGCCAGGAGAGATGAAGTTTTCATGGGTGGACTCTGGTGATGGGCGAGGTCGGTGGCGATCACTGCGGCAGCAGCCCCAGCGCCTGGCGCCAGGCGGAGATCGCGGCGGCCAGTTCGATGCGGCTGCGCGCAGCCTGGCGCTCGGCCTCGGTGGCCTCGGCGTCGATGCGCAGGCGGGTCGGCAGGTCGGTCTCGCCGAGGCGGAACGACTTCTCGAAGAAGCCGCGGGTCTCGCGCGCCAGGGTGGCGCGGCGCTCCGCGGCGGCCAGCTGGCTGCGCGCCGCCTGCACACGCGCGACAGCGGACTCGCGTTCGGACTGAAGCCGCGCGCGGTCCAGGGCCAGCTGCGCCTGCGCTTCGGCCGCATCGGCACGGGCGCTGGCCACGCGGGCGTCGTGCCGCGGCCCGGCGCCGAAGGGGATGCGCACCGCCAGCGTGACCGTCTGGCCGTAGCGTTCCCCGCTCGCGCCGCGGTCGCGTGTCGTCGCGAGCGTCAGCTCCGGGTTGGCGCGCGATTGTGTCGAGGCCAATGCCGCGGCGCGCTCGGCGACGGTCGCACGGTCCCTCAGTTCGGCCAGCGCAGGATGCTGCGGTGGCTCGGCGGCGGCCGGGGGCTCGGGCTCGGCCACGGCGCTCGCGGTGGCCATGGGCGCCCAGGTGCCACCCGCCAGCGACTTGAGCTGCTGCAGGGCCACCGTCGTCCCCGCCTCGGCCTGCGCCACGGCGGCTTCGGCCGCGGCCACGGCGCCGTCGGCCTGGTGCTGGTCGGCCCGTGCCAGTTCACCGGCCTTCGCGCGGCGCGCCACGTCAGCCGCCAGGCGGCGGGCGCTGTCGAGTTGCGCGCGGGCGATCTCGGCTTCGACGCCGGCGCGCTGCCAGTTCCACCAGGCCTCGCGCACCGAGGCGGCCAGGCGCAGACGCGCGGCCTCGGCCCGGCTGCCGAGGGCGGCGGCCTCGGCATCGGCGAGTGCGCTGGTGTTGCGTCGCTCGCCGGGCAGCCACAGCGGCACGGCGACGCCGACCTCGAGCTCCCGCGCGCCGTCGTTGCGTGTGAGGCGGTCGGTCTTGTGGCTGGCCTCGAGCGCCGGTGGCTCCGGCGTCCAGGCCTCGGCGGCCCGCCGTTGGGCTTGCACCGCATCGCGGCGTGCCTGCAGGGAGAGCGATTCGGGCTGGCGCGCCCAGGCCGTTTCGAAGAGTTCCTTGAGGCTCGGCGCAGCAGCCGTCTGGGCCGTCGCGACGCCAGGCGCCAGGTTCACCAATGCGGCCAGGAGTGCCGCCGCCATGCCGCCACGGCCGGAGGCCCGGCGGGTCTGTCGTTGTGTTCGTGTTCTCGGATGCATCCGATGCTCCAGTGCTGTGGGAAAGACACGGGAGACCGGCGAGCGGCGACCAGGCGGTCGCGCCGACCCGAGCCAGGCTGCGCCCGATGCGTCGGGGCAGCGCGCTCAGGCGCGGACGGGGTTCAGTATGGGAAGAAGCCCGCCTCGCCGATCAGGCGAGGCGCGCCCACTGGGGGCGTTCGGGCTGGGCCGGCAGATGCTCGGAGCTGGGTGCCTCGGCCAGCCCGGGCGGCGCACTGCCCAAGGCGTTCGTCTTCAGGCCGACGGGAACGTCCAGCATGCCGGCGCAATGGCCATGGCAATGGCCGCAGTCGAAGTCGGCCGCGGTCGACGCCGAGCCGTCGGACTTGGCCTTGTCGCCGGCGCTGGCCCCATGCCGGTGATCGGCATGGTCGTGATGGCCGACATGGTCTGCTGCGGCGCCCGACTCGTGCATGCAGTAGTCGGCCACCGCCGCCCAGGAGAACTGGAGCGGCAGCAGGACCAGCAACAGGATCGCGAGCCAACGGCGCATGGAGGTGGAGTGTAGCGGCTACAGGGTTGACCGGAACGAGACAGGGCCGTGGGCTGTCGTGACGCAGGTCACCAGCGGCCAGCGCGCACGCGCGCCACGTTGTCGTTCATCCAGTGCCGTACGACATGCGCGAACAGCCAGCGCTTCAGGCCGCCGAGGTTGGAGCCGTGTCGCGCGTAGAAGGCGTCGGGATCGTCGAAGGTGCCGAAGTCGTCGACGATGCCATCCTTCTGGATGAAGGTGTCCTGCCCGCGCCACTCCACGGGCGGGGCCGAGAGGTCCGGCGTGGCGGCCCCGTAGCCGCAGAAGCGCTTGGCGCCGGGGAAGCGGCGCTGCAGGCTGCCCAGGTAGTCGGCATCGAGGATGAAGCCTTCGAGGTTCACCCACCGGCCCTCGTACCACACCTCGACCCAGCTGTGGATGATGCGTCGGGGCGCCAGGCGATACGCCAGCCCCGAGATCGCGCCGCGCTGCAGTGCCTTGTCGATCGTGAAACCGTGGAAGCGGCACGGCACTCCGGCCGCACGGAGCAGCGCCATCAGCAGCGTGCTCTTGGTGTTGCACTGGCCGATGCCGTCGGCCAGCACGCGCGAGGCGGGCAACTCGTCGCCCTCGTTGTAGCCGAAGGCGATCTCGTTGCGCACGAAGTCGTAGGCAGCCCCGATTCTTTCGCGCTCCGGCAACGCTCGCCAGTTCCGATCGGTGACCAGGCGCTCGATGTAGGGATTGCCGAAATTGAGAAGCGGCGTCGGGCGAAGGAGGAGAGACGACGTATTGGGCATTGCTCTGTCGGGATGGATTCAGGTTGACGAGTCCCGCATTCCAGACCCTGAAGCCACTACGGAGTCAAGCGCGTGCACCCGTCCGGGCCAAGCCCGGACGCATTGCCGGCACGGACGGTGCTCAGTTGCGATTGGCTGGATCGCGCGCGACGTAGGCGACCGCGCCTTTCGTGGCAAAGCCCGCCGGGGCGATCTTTGCCAGATCGACCCCGCGCCGATCCAATCCATTGAAGGTCCAGGCAAACTGCTGGCCCGCGTCACCGAGGAAGATGACCGTTTCGCCGTAGGCGATGTTCGGTCGTGCTACCTGGGCCAGGTCCACGACACGGGCGGCGCTCGAAGCGGCGGCCGGCTGGCCGTAGATCGACTGGCCGTTGAGGAAGGTCTCGCTCGCAGCGAAGCCGATGGCGGGAACCGCCGTTGCGAGTAGCACGGCGGCGCTGCGCAAGAAGGATGAGGAGTGCATGAGAGTCCCTTTCTGGATGTGATCGGCTGCCGAGCAGCCGCATGCCCGATGGCATGGCTGAGGACTCTAGAGACCGGCGCGGAACAGCTTCTGAACCGGAAGATGACAGTTCGGTCACTCAGACCGAGGCAGGCCGCGCTCAGTGCGCACCGTGAACGTGCCGGCGCCTTGTCGGCGCCAACGGGGCTGCGGCCGCGCGGTCGATGCCGGTGAGGATCCCGCACTCGGAAAGCGAATGGGGAGTCGCACAGCGCGCGCGCAGCGACTTGAGTTCCTTCTCCAGCGCCCGCAGTTCGCGGATCCGCTGTGCGACGTGGCCGATGTGTTCGTCGAGCAGCGCGTTGACCTCGCCGCAATCCTGCGCAGGCGACTCGCGCAGCGCGATCAATGCCCGGATCTCGTCGAGTGTCATGTCCAGGTTGCGGCACTGGCGGATGAAGGCGAGCCGTTCCAGATGGGCCGGCAGGTACATGCGGTAGTTGTTGTCTGCGCGCAGGGGTGGAGGCAGCAGGCCTTCGCGCTCGTAGAAACGGATGGTCTCGACCGGCGTTCCGGTCGCTTCGGCCAGGGCGCCGATCTTCATGGGTTCACCTCTTGCCCGGACTGGAGGGAAGGAAGCGCTTGACTCTACACCTGCTACAGGCTTTGCAATGGCGGGAAGGTCAACGAGGATCCCCTGCCATGAATCGCCTTTCCAACAAGCCAGTCCCTGGCCATGCTCACTCGCCCGGCGATGACCATGACCAAGCGGCGGCATGCGACAGCCTGAACCCGGCCCGCTCGGATGAGCGCTGCGGTGCCTGCGGCCCGGCCGCTGGTGCTGCCTCCGTGCCATCGCCTGTCCCCGGGGCCACTGAGGCAGGGCGCAGCTACCGGATCGCCACGATGGACTGTGCCGCCGAGGAGGCTGAGATTCGCCGCGCCGTCGATGGCCTGTCCGGCCTGCGCGGCCTGCGCTTCAATCTCGGCCAGCGCCTGCTCACCATCGACGCCGACGATTCCGCCGTGGAGCCGGCGCTCGCGGCCATTCGAAAGGTCGGCTTTGATCCGCAGCCCGTCGCGCCGGCCGTGAAGGCGGATGGTCATTCGTCGGGGGACGGGCACGATCATGAGGTCGTACGAGGCCAGCTGCCCAAGCTGGCCGCGGCGCTGCTGCTGGCCATCTGTGCCGAGGTCATCGGCTACTTCGCGCCGGAGACGCTGGTGTGGCGGGGCGCCGGCCTGGCCGTGGCCGCCGTCGCCATCTGGCTGGCCGGCTTCGACGTCTACAAGAAAGGTCTGACGGCGCTGCGCCATGGCCGGCTCAACATCAACGCGCTGATGACGGTGGCGGTGACGGGCGCCTTCGTCATCGGCCAGTGGCCTGAAGCCGCGATGGTGATGGCGCTGTACGCCATCGCCGAGGCCATCGAGGCGCGTGCGGTCGACCGAGCGCGCAACGCCATCAAGGGACTGCTCGCGCTGGCGCCGGAAGAGGCTTCGGTCCGGCAGCCCGACGGCAGCTGGGCCACGCAGCCTGTGGGCGTGGTGGCCGTGGGTGCGCTGCTGCGGGTGAAGCCGGGAGAGCGCGTGCCGATGGACGGCATCGTCCGTTCCGGCCAGACCAGCATCAACCAGGCGCCGGTGACGGGCGAGAGCATCCCGGTCGACAAGGGTGCAGGCGATCCCGTCTTCGCGGGGACCATCAACGACTCGGGCACCTTCGAGTTCGAGGTCACGGCAGCCGCCTCCAATTCGACCCTCGCCCGGATCATCCATGCCGTCGAGGAAGCCCAGGCCACGCGCGCGCCGACGCAGGGCTTCGTCGACCGATTCGCGGCCGTCTACACGCCGGCCGTCTTCGTCATCGCGGTGGCGGTGGCTCTGCTCGGCCCGTGGCTGCTCGGCTGGACCTGGCTGCAGGCGGTCTACAAGGCACTCGTGCTGCTCGTCATCGCCTGCCCGTGTGCGCTGGTGATCTCCACGCCGGTGACCATCGTCAGCGGCCTGGCGGCCGCCGCGCGGCGCGGCATCCTGATCAAAGGCGGCATCTACCTCGAGGAAGCGCGCAAGCTCAAGGCCATCGCCCTGGACAAGACCGGCACCATCACCGAGGGCAAGCCGCGGCTGGTGGACTGGTCCGTGGTGGAGGCCGGCACGGATCCGGCGGTGGCCGAGCACATCGCGGTCGTGCTCGCCAGCCACTCCGACCACCCGGTCTCCAAGGCCATCGCAGCGGGTCTGAGGCCCAACAGCGTCGAGGCTCGCAACTTCACGGCACTGACCGGTCGCGGGGTACAGGCCGAGGTCGATGGCGTGACCTACGTCCTCGGCAACCACCGGTTGATCGAGGAGCGCCGTCAGTGCTCGCCAGCGTTGGAGGCACAGCTGAAGCGACACGAAGAGGCGGGCCGCACGGTCACGCTGCTGGCCACGCCCGAGCGGGTGATCGCGCTGTTTGCCGTCGCCGACACCATCAAGCCCTCGTCGCGCGAAGCCGTGGCGTCGCTGAGGGCGCTGGGCATCACGCCCGTGATGCTGACCGGCGACAACCAGGCCACCGCCAGCGCCGTGGCCCACGAAGCCGGCATCGAGCAGGCGCGCGGCAACCTGCTGCCGGAGCACAAGCTTGAGGCCATCAAGGCGCTGCAGCGAGAGATGGGCCCGACGGCGATGACCGGCGACGGCATCAACGACGCGCCGGCGCTGGCACAGGCGGACATCGGCGTGGCGATGGGCGCCGCCGGCACGGACACGGCGATGGAGGCCGCCGACGTCGTTGTGATGAACGACGACCTGCGGCGCATCGGGGAGGCGGTGGAGCTGTCTCGGTCCACGCACGCCGTGCTGTGGCAGAACATCACCCTCGCTCTGGGCATCAAGGCCGTGTTCCTGATCCTGGCCGTCTTCGGCAGCGCGACGATGTGGATGGCCGTGTTCGCGGACATGGGCGCAAGTCTTCTGGTCGTGCTCAACGGCCTTCGCCTGTTGGGCAAGGCGCCCAAAGGCTGAGCCGCCAATCTGACTGAACTGTCATCCAGGCGTTCAGGACCTGTTGGGATGGCGGGCCGAGACTGTGGCTGTCTCAACCCACTCCTGTACCCCATGAAGTCCACCCTGCGCGCCACGATGGCGCTTGTCTCGATGACCTTTGCCGGCGCGGCTTTCGCTGCACCCACCTGCACGGCCGATGTCGCCCGCATGAAGCGCCTGGACGACCGTGCACCTGCGCCTGCTGCGGCCACGGCGCCGGCCACCAGCGGCATCACGTTGGCCCAGGCGAAGAAGCTGGATGGTGCTGGCATGGTCGTGCCGTCTGCCTCGCTGTCCGGCGGACTGACCCTGGCCGAAGCCAAGCGGCTGGATCGCATGCCGGCCGCCGGGCGAGGACGCGACATCGCAGGCAGCTGCCTCTGACCCTCAGACCGCATCAGGCCCGCGCGCCGGCAGGACCAGGCCAACGGCCGTGACGCCGCCGGCCGAACTGGCCCGGACGGCGCCGCCGTGCATGCGGGCGATAGCGGCCACGATGGCCAGCCCCAGGCCATGGTTGCGGTCCCCGCCAGCGCGCGCGGCGTCGGCCCGGTAGAACCGGTCGAACAGGCGGGGCAGGTGGTCGGCGGAAATCGTCTCGCCCCGGTTCTCGACCCGGACGGCGACCTCGTCGTCGCGGTTGGCGATTCGGACGGTCACGCAACTGCCGCGTTCAGCGTAGCGCGTGGCGTTCCCGATCAGGTTCGACAGCGCGCGCTGTACCAGGCGGACATCGACCTCGCAGCGAGCATCGCCCTCGATCGTGCAGCGCAGCCCGGCGTCCTCCAGCGCGGCCTCGTGCAGATCGGCCACCGGGCGTGCAATCTCCGCCAGGCTTTGCACGGGCTCGCGACGTGCCTGGGCGCCTCGGTCCGCCTGCGAGAGAAACAGCATGTCCTGGATGATGAGCGACATGCGCTGCAGATCCTCCAGCTGGTCGCCGAGGATGTCGCGCAGCGTCTCGGCGTCGCGCGCCTTGCGCAGCGCGAGTTCGGTTCCTCCGATCAGCGTGGACAGCGGCGTGAACAGTTCATGGGCCACGTCGGCATTGAAGGCCTCCAGCTGAGCGTAGGCCCGGTGCAGCCGCTCAAGGAGGTCGTTGACGTGTGACACCAGGGGCGCCAACTCCTCGGGCTGGTCGGAGCCGTCGAGCCTGTGATGCAACGTGTCGGCTGCCAGGGCCTGGACCTGCTCTGCCAGTGCGCGAACGGGCCGCAGTCCGAACTGCACCAGCGCGAAACCGCCCAGGGCGATCACGACCGAGCCTGCGAGCGCGGCGGCGACCAGGGTGCGCGCGAGGCGGGACAGCACGCGGTCGTCGTCGCTCGTGTCCAGTGTGAGCGTGGCGAGGACGGAGCCGGATGGGGACGCCGCCTCGAACTGCACGACGACCGTCCGGCGCCCCGCCGGAACCGGTGCGCCCGCGTAGATCGGCCTACCCCGCGCGTCGGACAGTGTCAGCGCCAGGTCCTGCCGGCCGACCATCGCGTCTTCGAGCTTGTGCGTCAGGATTGCGGCGTCGAGTCCGTCCGCCTCGGCGATCAGGTGGCGAACCTGCTGCTGCTTCTGGCGCAGCGTCTCCGCCTGGCGATCTCCGAAGCTCAAGGCCGTGGCTGTGTAGATCCCCAGGCATGTCATCGCCAGACCCGCGAGCGCGAGCAGCGCAAGCCAACGTGCCAGCCGGCGACCCAGCGACCCCGCGTGCAGCCGCTTCATGGTCCGCGTTCCTCCAGCACGTAGCCCATGCCCCTGACGGTGTGCAGCAAGGGTCGATCGAAGGGCAGATCCAGCTTGCCCCGCAGGCGCCGGATCGCGACGTCGATGACGTTCGTCCCATGGTCGAAGTTGACATCCCACACCTGTTCGGCGATCTCGGTGCGGGAGAGGACCTCGCCCTTGCGGCGCATCAGCAGCGTGAGCAGCTGGAATTCCTTGGCCGAGAGATCCAGGCGCTGGCCGGCCCGTGTCGCGCGCCGCCGCGCCATGTCGAGCTCGAGTTCGCCGAGCGTCAGGACGAGCGCATCGGGCGCCGGGGCGACTCCCGATGCGCGGCGCAGCAGCACCTCGATGCGGGCCACCAGCTCGGAGAACGCAAACGGCTTGACGAGGTAGTCGTCGGCACCTGCCTTCAGGCCCCGCACCCGGTCTTCCACGCGGTGGCGCGCCGTCAGCATGATGACCGGGGTCTGCTTGCTCTGCCGCAGCGCGGCGAGCAGGCCCAGCCCGTCGATGCCCGGCAGCATGGCATCCAGCACGATCAGGTCGTGGCTGCCTTCCGTGGCCAGGTGCAGGCCGTCGATGCCGTTGCCGGCCACCTCCACGACATAGCCTTCCTCCGCCAGGCCCTTGCGAAGGTAGTCGGCGAGCTTGGCTTCGTCCTCCACGATCAGCAGCTTCACAGGCCGACCTCCTGGCAGGCGCACGTCGTCACTGTCCGAACTGTCATCTGCACGTTTCCTCTTCGTTGGATGCCGCTTCCTACAGTGGGCACATGCCTTCGGGCATGACTTCGCAGACCACCTGCTCCAACCCCTGAAAGGACCCCGTCATGAATACGCTCCGTCTTGCCCTGCCGGTCATCGCCATCGCGATGTCTTTCCCGCTGGCGGCGCAGGCCAGCTCGGTCTGGCACCCGGCGCCCGGCGAAGCCGGTGTCACCTACCACCCCGATCACTTCAAGAGCACCAAGACCCGAGCTCAGGTGATGGCGGAGGTCGACGCGGCGCGCAAGGACGGCACGCTCCTGCTGCTGCAGCGAGGAGCACCTCTGCCCGTCAAGAGCTCCCAGCCGCCGAAGACCCGGCAGCAGGTCATCGACGAGATGCGTGCCGAGTCGCCCGAGGCGCGGCGTGCACGGATCGAGCTCTATCCGGGCGGCTGATCGCCGGAGGCCTTTCGCGGAGGACGCGGCGGTCGCTTGGGCGGTTTGCCGCGCCGCGGGCCCTTGGCTCGTTGCTTCTTCGGCCCTCGCAGTCGCTCGCCAAGACTCGCGGAGTAGCTTCGTGGTGCCGGAGCCGGCTTGCGCGGGTGCCGCCGGCACCGCCAGCGATGGAGAGCAAGGGCGACGAGCGCTGCCAGCAGCATGCCGACCCAGATCCACGTCATCCCAAGCGTGACGTCTGGATCGGCCAGCCGGGATCTCATCTCGCCGCCTGCATGTCCGCGAGGGGCGCGTCGCTCTGCACCCGGAAGTCGCCTGGTCGCAGAGGCAGTCAGCCAAAGTCTGCGGCCAGTTGGGCGTCAGGCGAGCACTCGCCCGGCACTGGTTCGATGGCATGCAATCCCGCTGCAGTCTCCGTCTGCGCTGCAGCAGAACCTGGTACGAATTGCAGCCATGCGGCGACGGGCGCCGCTGCCAGGCCACCGAGCCCGGAGGCCCGGCCGGTCTGTCGATGTGTTCGTGTTCTCGGATGCATCCGATGCTCCAGTGCTGGGGGGAAGACACGGGAGACCGGCGAGCGGCGACCAGGCGGTCGCGCCGACCCGAGCCAGGCTGCGCCCGATGCGTCGGGGCAGCGCGCTCAGGCGCGGACGGGGTTCAGTAAGGGAAGAAGCCCGCCTCGCCGATCAGGCGAGGCACGCCCACTGAGGGCGTTCGAGCTGGGCCGGCAGGTGCTCGGCACTGGGTGCCTCGGCCAGCCTGGGCGGCGCACTACCCACGGCGTGCGCCTTCAGGCCGGCGGGAAAGTCCAGCATGCCGGCGCAATGGCCATGGCAATGGCCGCAGTCGAAGTCGACCGCGGTCGACGCCGAGCCGTCGGCCTTGGACTTGTCGCTGGCGCTGGCCCCATGCCGGTGGTCGCCATGGTCGTGATGACCGACATGGTCGGCGCCTGCACCTGACTCGTGCATGCAGTAATCCGCCACGGCCGCCCAGGACATCTGGGTGGGCAGCAGCATCAGCAACAGGATCGCGAGGCAACGGCGCATGGAGGTAGAGTGTAGCGGCTACAGGAGTGACCGGATTCAGGCCGCCGAGGTTGGAGCCGCGTCGCGCGTGGAAGGCGTAGGGATCGTCGAAGGTGCCGAAGTCGTCGACGATGCCGTCCCTCTGAATGAAGGTGTCCTGCCCGCGCCACTCCGCGGTCGGGGCCGAGAGGTCCGGCGTGGCGGCCCCATAGCCGCAGAAGCGCTTCGCGCCGGGGAAGCGGCGCTGCAGGCTGCCCAGGTAGTCGGCGTCGAGGATGAGGCCTTCGAGGTTCACCGGGTCAAAGGCGTCAAGCGAAGAGGCAGACCGCACGATCTCGCTGCTCGCCACGCCTGAGCGCGTCATCGCTCTGTTTGACGTCGCCGACATGTTCAGGCCCTCGTCGCGCGAGGCCGTCGCCTCGGTTTGGTCGCTGGGCTTTACGCCGATGATCCGCCAAGCGAGACGGGCCGCTCGCGGGGCGCAAGCAGGTGCATATCGCTGCCGCGCGAAGGACTGCGGGTCGTGTCAGTCGGAGCGGCAACCGAGGTTGAAATCCGAGACTGAGGCGAGACGATGGTTTGTCGGAATCCCCCGACGCCTACCGAGGAACGCCGATGGCCTCTTCAACATCCCCCGATCCCCGGCCCGCCGTCGTGCTGCACGGCGGGCCCACCGCTCTGCCGACCCTGCTGGGTAACGGTACAAACGGAACGCCCCGCCTGGCCACGGGCGGCAAGATCCGCGCGGGCATCAAGGTCCTGACCCGTCGGGCTGCCGAGGTGCCGCGTGCGCAGACGATCTACGAACAGGGCCTGAACCAGGGCCAGTCGTTCGACCAGATCGAGCGTGCGCTGGCCGAGGCCTGCCCTGAGCTCAAGAGCCCGCTCGTTCCGCGCAACGTGCCGTGGTTCACCGTGCGCGCCCAGGACTTCCCGAATCCCCAACTGGCAACGCAGATCCTCGACCTTCATGGCGAGGACCGCGGCGAGGGCCGGCGTCTCTACCGCTTCCCGGTGGTGTTCCCGACCGATCGCTGGCAGAGCGTGATGCCACATGAACTGGCCACCTGGGGTGCGCAGGACAAGCGCTTCTGGTCCGAGTATTCGACCGACGGACGGTGGCGCCACTGCATGACGCGCGCGCCGGTGCCGGTGGACGCGACGGGGCGCCGCACGGTGCGGCTGTTCGGCGGCCGCAAGGCGATTCCGCGCGAGGACAACGGCGGGCTGTGCCAGCCGGAGTCCTGCCCGGAGTACCAGCAGCGGCAGTGCAACCTCACCGGACGCTTCCTGTTCTTCATCCCCGGCATCCGATCGATCAGCGCCTTCGAGCTGCACACGCGAAGCTTCTACGCGATGAATGCGGCGATCCGCACCTTCGAGACCGTGGCGTTCCTGCGGGGTGGTCGACTGGCCGGTTTCCTGGACCGCCAGGGCACGCCGTTCTACCTGACCAAGCGGCTGATGGAGGTGGCGCACATCGATGACCAGGGGCGGCCTGTCCGGGTGCCGCAGTGGATCATGGAACTGGAAGCGCCGGTCGACGTGGCGACGCTGATGCGGGAGCAGGACGATCAGGACACCGTGCTCCTGCAGGCCGATGTTGCCGCCCGCGTGCTCCAGGGGCACAGGGGGAGCGCTTCCTCGACGCCAGGGAAGGGGCCGAAGTCCGTCGACGAACCTGTAGCTGCGAGCGATCCCACGGCGGACGGCGTGCCGCCCACGCTGGAGCATGTGCTCGGGCGGCTGACCGCGATGGGCGTGCCTGCGCAGACATGGCTCAGCTATGCGGCCACGCGCTGGGGTCCGGGGTGGAAGCTCAATCCGCAAGGGCGGCAGCGGGCCTTCGGCGAGCTGGAGCGTTTCCGGAACGATCCGAAGGGCTACGCGGACAAGGTCAACGCCGTGCTGCAGCAGGTGGCTTCGTGAGCGCGCCGGGACAACGGCCCGGCGGAACCGGTGCGCAGGGCGCAAGGGTGTCGCGCATCCCGGATCGGCATCCGCGAGCGCACGGTCCGCACCTTCAGGCACATCGCTTGAGGGTGGCGCACCTGTCCGACCTGCACTACGGGCCGCGCCACCTGGAGGAGGCCGATCGCTGCTTCTCGGCGGCCGTGGACCGCGCCATCGAACTCGCCGTCGATGTGGCCGTGATCTCCGGGGATGCCACCGATCACGCCCTGGATCTGCATGCGCCTGCGGCCTTGCGTCTGCTGGCGCAGGTGCGGCGGCTGGCCGACCAATGCCCTGTGCTGATGCTCCAGGGCACCTGTTCGCACGAGCCGCCCGGCACGCTGTCCGTGTTCAGGATGCTGGGAAGCCGCCATCGGGTCTTCGTCGCGGACCGGATTGGTCAGGTGGCGTTGATAGTCAGCGCATCGTCTCGGGACCTGTCGGCGACCGATGCGTCTTGCGCCGACCTCTGGCTCGCGTCCGAAGGCCCACGATTCGCGGAGGTGCCGCCTGGCGCCAGGGCACTGTTCACCTGCATTCCGTCGATCAACAAGGCGGCCGTCGCGGCAGCGGTCGGCGCCACCGCTGCCGCCGAGGCCCAGGGCGAGCAGCTGGCCCGGCTGCTGCAGGGCTACGCCGGCATCCACGGCGTGGCCCGTGCTGCTGACGTGCCGACGCTCGCGGTGTCGCATGGCACGGTCTTCGGCTGCGTGACAGAGCACGGCGTGCCGATGGCCGGGTTCGACCACGAGTTCACAACCGGGGCGCTGCTCAGCGCCGGCGCGCAGGCCACCTTGCTCGGCCACATCCACCGGCACCAGGCCTGGACCCAAGGGGAGGGCGAGCGGCGCCAGTGCATTGCCTACGCGGGGTCGATCGGTCGCTTCCACCACGGTGAGCAGGGCGACAAGGGGTTCCTGCTGTGGGAATTCGGACCGGGCGGGGTGGACTGTCGCCTCGAGCCGACCCCTGCAAGACGGACGCTGGACATCGTGTTCGAGGGCCGGCCCGATCTGGACCAGTTGCGAGATGCGGCGAGCGCGCAGGAACTGGCCGGCGTCAGCGTGCGGGTCCGATGGACGGTGGCCGACGAGGACCGGCACGAGGTGGACCGCGGTGCCATCGAGCGCGCCCTGTTCGCCGCCGCCGATGTGCAGCTCGAGGGGCGGATCGTGCCTGTGGTGCGCACCCGCGCGCCCGGCATCTCGCAGCTCGTCAATCTGGCCGACAAGGTTAGGGCCTGGGCCACGGCGACGGACGTCCACGCGCAGCCGCTGCTGGAGTGCCTGGAACGGGTGACGACGACCGAACCCGAGGACATCGTCGCGGCAGTCCTGGCGATCCCCGATGCCGGTGCCAAGGCACAGGGTGGCCTTGACCCGGCCGAGAAGGATCCGAGACTGGACCTCTTCGAGACGGCCTGAAACGGCGCCTGAACAGCGGCCGAAGGGCGCCCAGGCTGCTTCACCTCCCACCACACCCATCGCGCCGCCCAGCGGCGCTGGAGGCATGCCATGCAACCACTCTCTCTCAGGCTCCGGGGCTTCCGGGGCATCCGCGACGGCCTCGGGCTGGACGAGCTGACCCTCGATCTGGAGCGGCTGGCCGATGGTGCCGCGCTGGTCGCCATCGCAGGCGCCAACGGCCGCGGCAAGTCCACGGTGATGGACAACCTGCATCCCTACCTGACCATGCCGTCGCGGGCGGCGCAGTCCGGGCCGGGCGGCTTCTCGTACTACGACCAGGTCTGCATGCCGGAGAACGAGAAGGACCTGCACTGGGCGCACGCCGGGCGCTGCTACCGCTCGCAGGTGGTCATCCGGATGAACGGCCGAACCGGGAGCCGCCGCAGGACCGAGGCCTATCTGCTGATGCTGGATGACGCCGGCACGTGGTCTCCCGCCGCGCTGCCCGACGGCACCGTCTCCGATGGCAAGGTCGAGACGTATGCGCGATGCGTCGAGGCCATCTGCGGGCCGGCGGACACCTTCTTCACGTCGGTCTTCTCGGCACAGGGGAAGCGGCAACTCAGCACCTACCGCAATGGCGAGATCAAGGCCCTGCTGGCCGATCTGCTGGGGCAGGAGGACATCCGCGCGCTCGGTCAGAAGGCGGGCGAGACGGCGCGGCAGCTGAAGGCGGCTCTGGCGGCGTTGCGCGCTGAAGCGACCGCGTTCGATGCCGAGCGCCAGCGGTTGGAGGATGACGCCCGTCGATGGCAGGGCGCGGATGAGAGGGTCAAGGCGGCGCAAGCCAGCCGGCAGGCGGCCCATGAACAACGGGAAGCTGCGCGAACGCAAGAGGCGTCGTTGATGGCCCTGCAGGAGCAGGCCAAGGCTGCCGAGAGCCGGCGAGCGCAGTTGGTGGAGGAACTGGCGGGCGCCCGTGCCCAGGGTGATCGCACCCTGCAGGACCTGCGCACGCAGGACCGGGAGGCAACGGAGCAACTCGCACGGCTCGACGGTCGTGTGGCGCAGCGTGTCGCGCAGGCCAGGGCGCAGCGCGAACGACTGGAGGCCCGCATCCGGTCCCTGCAGCGGGCGCTGGCGGACGAGGGCGCGGTCGCTCGAGCCGGCCGCCGTCTGCCGCTGGCGACAGAGGTGGTGCGTCGCCGCGAGGACCGCGTGCTGGCGCTTCGCGATGCCGTCCAGGACCTTGCGCGTCGTCGCGATGCTGTCGCAGGGATCGGGCAGCGGCTGGCATCGCTCGAGCGCGAGGCGGGCCAGGCCGCGCTCCAGGCGGAAGACCTGAGCCGCCGCCTGGCCCTGAGCAACCGCGTGCCCTGCAGCGGCATGCCCATGCAGGGTCAATGCACCCTTTTGTCGGACGCACGCGAAGCGGCCGCGCTGGCGCCGAGCGCCCTGCATCGGATTCGTCAACTCGCTGCGGAGCGGGACAGTCTTCGGCTTGAACTGCAGGCCCAGCAAGAGGCGGTGAGCCTCAACGTTGGCGCACCGCAGAGCCTGAGCCGAGCCGAGTGCCAGTCGAGGCGAGCCCTGGCCCGTCAGACGGCCTATGCCGCCTTGGCTGCGCGCGGGGCGGAGATAGGCCAGGCGCGCGCGGGTCTTGTCGAAGCGGAGGACGAACTCGTCGCTCTTCCACCTACTCAAGACCCGTCGGCCGGGGCGGAAATCGCGATCGACACCGACTCCGAAGCGGCTGAGCGCCAGCAGATCATCGCCAGCCGGATGCGCGTTGCCGAGCGTGTCTCGCTGCTGGAAGCTCAGACCCAGGCGGCCATCCAGCGACTCCAGACCGCGATCGATGCACTGCCGTCACCGCCGGATGCTGCGCGGCTCGTACAGGCCCGGGCCCAGGTGGAGCGCTGGCAATGTGTCCTGGATGAGGCGGAGCGCTCGCATCTGGCTGCCGTCCGCGACGCGCAGGCGCTTGCCGCCCTGTCGGCCCTGATGG
Source organism: Sphaerotilus uruguayifluvii (assembly GCF_013294065.1). Classification (GTDB taxonomy): domain Bacteria; phylum Pseudomonadota; class Gammaproteobacteria; order Burkholderiales; family Burkholderiaceae_C; genus Sphaerotilus; species Sphaerotilus uruguayifluvii. Next base: position 44,544 of record NZ_JABSNM010000014.1, on the reverse strand, counting down.
AGGAGCATGGCCGGAGGCGCGACGCAGCCGCGGCCCGCACGGCACGGGTGGAGCGGGAACTTGCCAATTGGCTGCTGTTCGCCCGCTGCATGGGCAACGATGGCCTGATCGCGCTGGCCATCGACGATGCGGGGCCGACCTTGTCCGGCCTGGTGAACGATCTGCTGCTGGCCTGCTATGGCCCGCGCTTCACGGTGGCCATCGAGACCTTGCAGGAGACGGCCAAGGGCGAGCAGCGCGAGGGCTTCGACATCCGCGTCTACGACGCAGAGTCGGGCGAGGACAAGAGCGTCACGGCGATGAGCGGCGGCGAGAAGGTCTGGATCAACGAGTGCTTGGTGCGGGCCGTGGCGCTGTATTTGGCGCAGAACACCGGCCGGCGCTACGACACCCTGTTCTCCGACGAGACCGACGGACCGCTGGACCCGGAGCGCAAGCGCATGTTCATGGCGATGAAGCGGCGGGTGCTGGAACTGGGTGGCTACGCGCGGGAATTCTTCGTGTCGCAGACGACGGAGCTGACAGCGATGGCGGATGCGGTGATCGATCTCGAGTCGATGACTGCGCCTGGATGCTTGGCCTGATCGTCTGGTTCCCCACCGCAGCACATGCAACACAGCGAAGCGTTCCTGTCTGCGGGCGTTCGCCGCGCATGAACCAAGTGGCCGCTCTCCCCCCTATCGGATGGCGCAGGTTCAGGCGTTGTACCGGCGCATGACGGCGGTGGCTAGCGGCTGCATGGCGGCCAGTGACTGAGCCTCGCCATCCCCGGGCCGTGGTCTCCGGGCAGCGACCCGGGGTCGCCGACGATCTGCACTAGACCGGAGGCGCGCCTGGACGCATCCCGATGGACGGAGCGACATGCTTGCCGTCCTGCGGTTGTTCGGCCATCGGTCGCGATGGCGGAGCGGCCTCAGCGGCAGTGCCCGCAGCAGGAGCTGCCTTGGGATGCAGGGTCAACCTGTGCCGCCTCAGCCCGAACCGGCGTGTAGCCCGCCTCGGCGATGGCGTCCTGCAGCTGCTGCGCATCGGCCTCGGTCGGCTCGATCAGCACCAGATGCTTTGGCAGGTCGATCGTGACCTTGACTCCCCGGTCCGCTGACTTCAGCGCCTTGGTGATCGTGCTGGCGCAGTGGCCGCAGGTCATGTCCTGGACTTCGAATGCAATCATGGGGTGCTCCTTCTGCTGGTTGGGATGCCTGACTCTCAGGCTTGCCCTCGTGGGAAGGTCAAGCCAGCCATCCACAAGACCTCACCTGCAGGTCGGGATCGACAGCGCAGCCGGTTGACATTCCCATGATGGGAAGGCTGAAGCTCCTGCGGCATCAACCGACTGCGGACCCGATACGGTCCGGAAGGACCGATCCCATGAGCACCCTCGCAAGCGCAACGCCCACGCTGGACTTCAAACTGCCGATCGAAGGCATGACCTGCGCGTCCTGTGTATTGCGCGTCGAGAAGGCGCTCGCGACGCTGCCCGGCGTGGAGAGCGCCGCCGTCAACCTGGCCACCGAGCAAGCGACGGTCCGCGCCAGGGACGGGGTGGCGGGCAACGCCCTGGTGTCTGCTGTGACCGCAGCCGTGCGCCGGGCCGGCTACGACGTGCCGACGCATCGTGTCGAGCTGCAAGTCGACGGGATGACCTGCGCCTCCTGCGTCGCGCGGGTCGAGAAGGCGTTGCTGAAGGTGCCGGGCGTGACGACCGCGTCGGTGAACCTCGCCACCGAGAAGGCCAGCGTCGGGGCGCTGGGCAGTGTGTCCTTCGCTACGCTCGCTGCGGCGATCGACAAGGCCGGCTACGCGGCCAGTCCGGTGGTGGACGCCGCAGCACCCAAGCCAGCGCGCCGCCTGCCTGAGTGGTGGCCCGTGGCAGTGGCCTCGGTGCTGACGCTGCCGCTGGTGCTGCCGATGCTGCTGCAGCTGTTCGGCATTCACTGGATGCCAGACGGCTGGGTGCAGCTGGTACTGGCCACGCCGGTGCAGTTCTGGCTCGGTGCGCGCTTCTACCGTGCCGGCTGGAAGGCGCTGAAGGCCCGTGCCGGCAACATGGACCTGCTGGTCGCGCTGGGCACCAGCGCGGCCTACGGGCTGTCGGTCTACTTGCTGTTCAAGCACGCAGCGCACGGCATGCCGCACCTCTACTTCGAGGCCTCGGCGGCCGTCATCACGCTGGTGCTGCTGGGCAAGTGGCTCGAGGCGCGCGCCAAGCGGCAAACGGCGGATGCGATCCGTGCGCTGAACGCGCTGCGTCCGACGGTCGCCCGCGTGCTGGTCGAGGGGGCCGAGATCTCGACACCGGTCGAGCAGGTGGCGGTGGGTGACATCGTCGTGATCCGCCCGGGCGAGCGTGTGCCCGTCGATGGCCAGGTCATCGACGGCCGCAGCCACGTCAACGAGTCGCTGATCACCGGGGAGAGCCTGCCGGTGGCCAAGGCCGTGGGTGAAACGGTCACCGGCGGTTCAGTCAACGAGGAAGGTGTGCTGCAGGTGCGCACCGGCGCGATCGGCGCCGAGACCACGCTGGCCCGCATCATCCGCATGGTCGAGTCGGCCCAGGCGGCCAAGGCGCCGATCCAGCGCATCGTCGACCGCGTCAGCGCGGTCTTCGTGCCCGTGGTGCTGGGCATCGCGGTGCTGACCTTCTTCGGCTGGCTGGCCTGGAGCGGAGATTGGGAGCAGGCGCTGATCAGTGCGGTGGCGGTGCTGGTGATCGCCTGTCCCTGTGCGCTGGGCCTGGCAACGCCGACCGCGATCATGGCCGGCACCGGCGTGGCAGCGCGCCGCGGCATCCTGATCAAGGACGCTGAGGCGCTGGAAGTGGCGCACTCGGTCACCACGGTGGCCTTCGACAAGACAGGCACGCTCACCGAAGGCAAGCCGTCGCTGGTGGCGGTCGAGGCAGGCCTGGACGCACAGGTCGGCCAGGTGCTGACGCAGGCCGCCGCGCTGCAGCAGGGCAGCGACCACCCGCTGGCCCATGCCGTCATGGAGAAGGCCAAGGCCGAAGGCATCGCCGTGCCCGCGGCGCGCGACGCCCGCGCGCTGCCGGGCCGCGGCGTGGAGGCGGTGGTCGATGGCCAGCGCCTGCTGCTCGGCAGCACGCGGCTCATGAACGAGTCGGGCGCACAGCCGGGCGCGCTGCTGATGACCGCCCAGCGCCTCGAGGGCGAGGGGCGCAGCATCTCGTGGCTGCTGGCGCCGACGGAAGGAGCCGCTACAGGCGACGCTCCAGGAGCCCGCGTGCTCGGGCTGCTGGCCTTCGGCGACACCATCAAGCCGGCGTCCCAGGCGGCCGTCGCGCGCCTGCGCGCGCTGGGGATCCGCACGGTGATGCTGACCGGAGACAACCACGGCAGCGCCCAGGCGGTGGCGCGCGAACTCGGCATCGACGAGGTGCGTGCCGAACTGCTGCCGGGCGGCAAGGCCGAGATCATGCAGCATCTGCGGAACCAGGGCCAAGTGGTCGCGATGGTCGGCGATGGCCTGAACGACGCGCCTTCGCTGGTGGCCGCCGACGTGGGTCTGTCGATGTCCACCGGCACCGATGTCGCGATGGAGGCCGCCGGCATCACGCTGATGCGCGGCGACCCGCGCCTCGTGGCCGACGCATTCGACGTCTCGCGCCGCACCTATTCGAAGATCCAGCAAGGGCTGTTCTGGGCCTTCGCGTACAACGTGCTCGGCATTCCGCTGGCGGCCTTCGGCCTGCTGAGCCCGGTGATCGCCGGTGCGGCCATGGCGTTCAGCAGCGTCAGCGTGGTCGCGAATGCGCTGACCCTGCGTCGCTGGCGCGGCGCAGCAACGGAATGATCGAACTGTCTCGAGGAACAAAGGCCATGGGTATGAACATCGGACAAGCTGCCGGCGCCACCGGCCTTTCGGCAAAGATGATCCGGCACTACGAGAGCATCGGGCTGCTGCCTGCGTCCACCCGCACGGATGCGGGCTACCGCCAATACAGCGAACGCGACGTGAACATGCTGCGCTTCATCCGCCACTCGCGCGACCTGGGCTTCTCGCTGGAACAGATCCGCGAATTGCTGGACCTGTGGCAGAACCGCAAGCGGTCCAGCCGGCAGGTCAAGTCCCTGGCCGAGGCACACATCGCGGAACTCGATGCAAAGCTCGCAGAGCTGCAATCGATGCGAGCGGCGCTGGCGCATCTGGTCCACGGCTGCCACGGCGACGATCGACCGGATTGCCCGATCATCGACACGCTGGAGGCGACAGGCCCGGTACTGGCCGGCGCTCCCGCCGATCATTCGCGCGGCGCGGTCGCTCAGCGGCAGCGGGCAGCCTCATTCCGGACCGGAGCGCGCACATTGCCCCGCTGAAGCCTGAGCGTCGTCAACCCGGTTTCGATACACTGGTGGCATGCAACGGGTATTTCGCGCCTTCCTTGTCTGGGTCATGGTGATCGCCATGCCTGTGCAGGGCATGGCTGCGTCCGTGATGTTTTTCTGCGGGCCGAGCCACGAGCGGATGATGCAAGGGCTGATGGCTGACGCACCCGTATCGCCTTCCAGTCATGCCGCCAACCCTGGGCGCGAACCGGCGGCCACGGGTCATGGCGTGCATGAGCAAGCGGTGCCGGCGCACCCAGTCGCCGACGAACCCGCCACGGATGCCGATGGCAACGACGCCACGGGCCTGTTCCCGCACCACGGCAAGTTCAGTTGCAGCGCCTGCGCCGCCTGCTGCTCTGCGCTGGGCCTGCCGGCCAGCTTTGTGCTCCCGACGCCCTCGATCCCGGAGCACGTTGCGCCGATGCCGACGGTGGAACCGGTCGCATCGCACCAACCTGACGGGCTCGACCGTCCGCCTCGAACCGTCCTCGCCTGATCCGGCGCGACGCGCTGGGGTGCAGCGGGTGCCTTTGAGCTCCTCCCGTCAGTTGTCCTGACGGTACCAGCCACGGTCCAACGGACCGACTCCTCGCCCCATCCGGCGGATCGCGCCAGATCCTCACCTACGCACCTGCGTGCCTTGGCCGCAGGACCGTCGTTGAAGCTCTCGCGAGGATTCCATGTTTCTGTCTCCCTTTCGCCTTGGCCGCTGTCGAGGCATTTCTCTCATTGCGCTGCTGACCGTAGCGGTGTTCGCTCAAGCCCAGCCCCAGGGCGCTCCCGCCCGCAACGAACGGGCGGACCCGCTCGATGCGCAGGTCCGCGTGCCGGCTGTCACCCACTCTTCTGCGCTGTCCAGCTATCGAAGGCTGGGCGACGACAAGCGCATCGACTGGAAGGAGGCCAATGAGGCGGTGAACCGCATCGGGGGCTGGCGCGCCTACGCACGCGAGGCGCAGCAGCCTGAGCCTGCACCCGTCGCACCGGCCGGTCGCACCACGCCCGCACCCGTACCGGCGTCGGGCGCCATGCCGGCGCACGGCGGCCACAAGATGCACTGAGGGGATGACGATGACCCGACAACCATCCCCCCCACGAGCGTTCGCCCGGGCGGTGCCGGTCCGTCTCACGGGCCTGGCTGCAGTGGTGCTCGTGCTGAGCGGCTGCGCGTCCCTGAGCCCCGACGGCGGCTTCGCTACCGTCGAGAAGGCCACCGCCGAGCGCATCGGGACCCCTGTGCAACTGGCTTGGGCCCGCCAGCCCGAAGACCTGGACCGCATCGCCCAGCGCGTGGACGAACTCCTGGGCAAGCCGCTGTCCATGAACGATGCGGTGCAGGTCGCCTTGCTGAACAACCGTGGCCTGCAGGCGGCCTACGCCGAGCTGGGCATCACCGAGGCGGAGGTCGTGCAGGCGGGCCGGTTGCCGAACCCCGGCTTCAGCTTCGGCCGCCTGACCAAGGGTGACGAGATCGAGCTCGAACGCGGTCTCCACTTCAATCTTGCCCGGCTGATCGCCATGCCGCTGGTGCAGCGCGTCGAGGCGCGCCGCCTGGAGCAGGTGCGCACCACGGTGGCGATGCAGGTGCTGTCCCTGGCAGCCGACACGCGCAAGGCCTGGGTGCAGGCGGTGGCCGCCGAGGAATCGGTGCGCTACAGCCGCCAGGTGATGCAGGCCGCGGAGGCTGGTGCCGAACTGGCGCGGCGCATGGCGCAGGTGGGCAACTTCAACAAGCTCCAGCAGGCGCGCGAGCAGGGCTTCTATGCCGATGCAGCGCTGAACCTGGCCCGTGCCGAGCAGCAGCAACGTGCGGCGCGCGAGCGCCTCACGCGCTTGCTGGGGGTGTGGGGTACGCAGACCGCTTTCAAGCTGCCAGAGCGCCTGCCTGACCTGCCCACCCAGCCGCGCGATCTGCCAGACATCGAGCGCACCGCGCTCGCCCAGCGGCTGGACGTTACCGCGGCGCGCAACGGCGCCGAGGCCACCGCCCGCAACCTGGGCCTCACTCGCACCACGCGCTTCGTCAACGTGCTGGAGCTGGGCCTGGTGCGCAACAGCAGCAACGAGTCGCCAACGCAGAAGGGCTGGGAGATCGGATTCGAGCTGCCGCTATTCGACTGGGGCGGTGCCCGGGTCGCCCGTGCAGAGGGCATCTACATGCAGTCGCTGCACCGCGCTGCGGAGACCGCGATCAATGCCCGCTCCGAGGTGCGCGAGGCATACGGCGCCTACCGTTCGGCCTGGGACATCGCGAAGCACCAGCGCGACGAGATCGTGCCGCTGAAGGCACGCATCTCGGAAGAGAACCTGCTTCGCTACAACGGCATGCTGATCGGCGTGTTCGAGTTGTTGGCCGATGCGCGTTCGCAGATAGCCAGCGTCAACGGCGCCATCGATGCGCTGCGCGATTTCTGGATCGCGCAGGCCGACCTCGACATGGCGCTCGTCGGCAAGCCCAGCCTCACGGCCGCGGCAGGCCCCGCGATGGCGGCCGGCCCGGCGGGTGACCCCGGCCACTGACGAACCGCCTTCGCCCGAATCGAACACAAGGACTGAATCCATGGTTTCCCGAAGAAGCTTTCTCAACGGTGCCGGTGTGGCGGCTGCCGCCGTGACGGCCACGGCCGTCAGCAAGGTGGCAATGGCGGCCCTGCCTGAGCCCGTCATCCAGACCAAACCCGACACGATGCCTCCGCTGGTGCCGGGCACCGGCCGGCCCTACAACCCCGTTGTCACGCTCAACGGTTGGACGCTGCCCTGGCGCATGAACAATGGCGTCAAGGAGTTCCACCTGGTGGCCGAGCCCGTGGTGCGCGAGATGGCACCCGGCTTCAAGGCCCACCTGTGGGGCTACAACGGCCAGAGTCCCGGCCCGACCATCGAGGTGGTGGAGGGCGACCGCGTGCGGCTGTTCGTCACCAACAAGCTCGGCGAACTCACCAGCATCCACTGGCACGGCCAGCGCCTGCCCAACGGCATGGACGGCGTGACCGGCCTGAACCAGCCCGGGATCCCACCCGGCAAGACCTACGTCTATGAGTTCGTGGCGCGCCGACCCGGCACATTCATGTACCACCCGCATGCCGACGAGATGGTGCAGATGGCGATGGGGATGATGGGCTTCTGGGTCACGCATCCGAAGACCAAGCACCCGCTGATCGACGAGGTCGACCGCGACTTCTGCTTCCTGCTGAACGCCTACGACATCGATCCGGGCAGCGCGACGCCGAAGATCATGACGATGCTCGACTTCAACCTGTGGAGCTGGAACAGCCGCATCTTCCCCGGCATCGACCCAGTCGTGGTTCGGCACATGGACAAGGTGCGCATCCGGGTGGGCAACCTGACGATGACCAACCACCCGATCCACCTGCATGGCCACGAGTTCCTGATCACCGGCACCGACGGCGGCCCCACGCCGAAGAGCACGCGCCAGTACGAGGTGACGGCCGACATAGCCGTGGGCCAGATGCGGCAGATGGACTTCCTGGCCGACGAGGAGGGCGACTGGGCCTTCCATTGCCACAAGAGCCACCACACGATGAACGCGATGGGGCACGGCGTTCCGACGATGATCGGCGTCGACCACCGCGGCGTGGCGCGCCAGATCACCAAGCTCATCCCCGACTACATGGTGATGGGCGAGCGCGGCATGAAGGACATGACCGAGATGGAGATGCCGCTCCCGGACAACACCGCGCCGATGATGGCCGGGCAGGGGCCGTTCGGCGCTGTCGGCATGGGCGGCATGTTCAGCGTCGTCAAGGTGCGCAAAGACCAGAAGCGCGGCGACTACAGCGACCCGGGCTGGTACCAGCACCCGCCGGGCACCGTCGCCTACGAGTTCACCGGCGCACTGCCCGACCCGGCGCGCTTCAAGTCCGAGAGCGCCGGATCCATGCCGGCGGTCTCGAGGCCCGCGCAGGACATCGAGGTCAAGGTGCGCAAGCCATCGGGTGGACACGGCAGCCACTGACGGCACCCACGCGCGACAGCGCCAGCCGCTGCGTTCAATTCCTCCCACACATCGACAAGGAACCCTCATGCAAATCAGCAAGCGCCATCTCCTGCTCGCCGTCTCGGCCCTCGGTCTCGGCTTCACCGGCCTGGCACGCGCGCATGGCAACGAAGACCACCCGAAGAAGGCCGGCCCCGTCCGCAAGGAGCAGAAGGACTGGGGCATCGCAGGCGATGCAAAGGCCGCCCGGCGCACCATCGAGGTCCGCATGGGCGACAACATGCGCTTCACGCCCGAGCGCATCGATGTACGCCAAGGCGAAACGCTGCGCTTCCGCGTACAGAACACCGGCAAGGTCATGCACGAATTCGTCATCGGCACCAAGGCCGAGAACGCCAAGCACGCCGAGCTGATGATCAAGTTCCCGAACATGGAGCACGACGAGCCGTACATGGCCCACGTGTCTCCGGGCAAGACCGGCGAGATCGTCTGGACCTTCAACCGTGCCGGTAGCTTCGAGTTCGCCTGCCTGATCGCTGGTCACTACTCGGCGGGCATGGTCGGCACCATCAACGTGACGGCCTGAGCGCGGCATAGCGGCAGCCTTCTCATCCTTCACCCCATCCATCACGGAGCCCCTATGAACCACCTCGTTTCCGCACTGCTCGTTTCCGCGCTGATGAGCGCCCCCGCCCTGGCGCAGCAGAAGGCCGATGACCATTCCGCACACCACGCGGCCACGCCTGCAACGGCGGCGGCGAGCAGCGGCGACATGGCCGACGGCGAAGTCCGCAAGATCGACAAGGACGCAGGCAAGCTGACGCTCAAGCACGGCGAGATCAAGAATCTCGACATGCCAGGCATGACGATGGTCTTCGGGGTCAAGGAACGCGCGCTGCTCGACAAGGTGAAGGTCGGCGACAAGGTGAAGTTCCGCGCCGAGAAGGCCGGCAGCGGCTACGTCGTGACCGTCATCGAGGCGGCGAAATAGCGGCGCAGCGCGGTCCCGCTGTCCCAGCGACTTGTCAACTTGACAAGCGTCAACCGCGGTACTGCGCTTCCACCTAGCATGAAGACGCTGACGGGCCATGGCTCATCGGCCATTCTGTTCATGTCAACGGCCAAGCTCCTTCCACGGCCCCGCCGCACCGCGGCGGCTATGCTGTTCGTCTGGCTGTTCGCGACCTTCGCGAGCTGGGCCAACGCCTGCCTCGTGCAGCCGCTTGCGGCCGCGGAGGGCCGGTCTGATCACCACCTGCGGATCGACGCCGGTGCCGATGTCCGGGCGCACCACGCGGCGGCGGACGCCGGAGCGGAAGACGATCGGGACGCCGGCTTGCAGTCCTGCATCAGCTTCTGCGACTTGGAGCAGAGCATCGTGGCGAAGGCGCAGCCCACGAAGGCGGATGGCTACGCCGACTCCGGCATGCCGCTGCCTGCCGCGTCGAGCAGCTGGCCGGCGCAGACGCTCGATCGGGTCGAGTCCCGCTGGCGTCCGCGTGCAGCGCCCCCGCCACCGGGTCTGCCAGTCGCCATCGCGTTCCTGCGGCTGACGCGGTAGCTCCTCCGCCGGGCTGGTGTGCGCGTGGCTGTGCCCGCGCCGTTGCCGGCCCGTCACGCGTTGCCCGCCCGGCTTGCCGCCACCGCGGGCGCCTTCCCCGAGCCGTCCCGCGACGGCAATCCGCTCTCGTTCACCACTGGAGACTCACCATGACCACGCTTCGTTCGCTCGTCATTGCTGGCACGGCTGCCTTCGTGCTCACCGCCTACGCTCAGACCCCCGGCGCGCCGGGCGCCGCCGACCACGCGGCACACCATCCTGCCGGTACGGCGGCTTCTGCCTCAGCGCCCGCCGACCGCATGGCGATGATGGATGCACACATGACCAAGATGCGTGAGATGCACGAGAAGATGTCGCGTGCGGGCTCGCCGCAGGAGCGGCAGGCCCTGATGGCCGAGCACATGAAACTGATGCAGGAAGGCATGGCCATGATGGGCGGCAAGGGCCCCGGAGGAATGGGAGGCATGGGCATGGGGGGCATGCGGGGCATGGCTCCGGCCGGCGCGGCAAGCGGTCCGATGGACATGGCCACGCGCCAGCAGATGATGGAGAAGCGCATGGAGATGATGCAGTCCATGATGCAGATGATGATGGACCGCATGGGTCCGCCGCCGGCACGGCCCTGAGCCATGGCGGATCGCAGCCAGCCCTGGAAGGCCGCAGCGCTCATGGCGGGGGCCGTCGCCGCCATCGGCTTCGGCGCGGCGGTGGTCTGGCGAGCCGAACGAGGTGCGGAGCAACCCGTCCAGCTTCGGCCGGACGATGCGGCCGTCACTGCGCTCGGGCAGCGGGTCTACGCGGCGCAGTGCGCGGCCTGCCACGGAGCCGGGCTGGAGGGTCAACCCAACTGGCGCGAGCGCGGCCCGGATGGCCGGCTGCCGGCGCCGCCGCACGACGCGAGCGGGCACACCTGGCACCACCCGGACGAGCTGCTGTTCCGCATCACCAAGCACGGTGTGGCCAAGGCAGCGAACCTGAAGGACTACGTGTCGGCCATGCCCGCCTACGACGGCGTGCTCAGCGACGCGGAGATCGTCGCCGCTCTCTCGTGGATCAAGGCACAGTGGCCGGCCTACATCCGCGTCCGGCACGACGAGCTGAACCGGGCGTCCAGTCGCTGAGGCACCGGCGCGAAGGCGCTTGACCTTCACACGGGGGCAAGGGCTATGGTTGACCTGTCCCGCCCGGGCATCACGGATGCCCGACCGACCGAGGAGCCCTTCATGAACCCACCCGTCGAAGACGCCGGCACACCGCGCAGCCGCAGGCCCGTGACCGTGGCACTGCTGATGGTGGCACTGATCGTGGTGTTCTACCTGCTGAGGGAGCACTGGGGTCACGTGGCCGGCCTGTGGCCGTACCTGCTGCTGCTCGCCTGCCCGGTGCTGCATCTCTTCCACGGCCACGGTGGCCATCGGCACCATGGAACGCACCACAGTTCGGGGACCGACCAGGGCCCGCGTGGAGGCTGACCCGATGGACATGCACGCACAGCCGAATCACGGCGGCCACCAAGGGCACGAGCACGCGTCCGAGGGCGGCCACGAACACCACGACCATCACGGCCACGACCACCGCGGCCACGAACACCACGGCCACGAGCATGGCCATGCGCACGGCAACACGCCGCCCGCAGGGCATGGCGCGCAGCAGGCCGAGTCGCCTGCTGGTGCGGTGCCCGCCGGTACTGTGTACACATGCCCCATGCACCCCGAGGTGCGCCAGGACCATCCCGGCAACTGCCCCAAGTGCGGCATGACGCTGGAGCCGGTGCTGCCCACGCTCGACGAGGACGAGAACCCCGAGCTGGCGGACTTCCGCCGGCGCTTCTGGTGGACCTTGCCGCTCACGCTGGTCGTGACGCTGCTCGCGATGGTCGGCCACCGGCTGCAGTGGTTTGACATGGCCACCCAGAGCTGGATCGAGCTGGTGCTGTCGGTGCCCATCGTGCTGTGGGCCGGCTGGCCGTTCTTCGTTCGCGGCGTGCAGTCGGTGCGTTTGCGCAGCCCGAACATGTGGACGCTGATCGGCCTGGGCACCGGGGCCGCGTTCGTCTACAGCGTCGTGGCGACGTTGGCGCCTAGCGTGTTCCCGGCGTCGTTCCAGGCCATGGGGCGTGTCGCGGTCTACTTCGAGGCTGCCGCAGTCATCATCTCGCTGACGCTGCTCGGCCAGATCCTCGAGCTGAAGGCCCGCTCGCAGACCTCGGCAGCGATCAAGTCGCTGCTCGGCCTGGCACCGAAGACGGCGCGCCGCATCGGCGCCGACGGCAGCGAGGAAGACGTGCCTCTCACCCATGTCCACGTCGGCGACCTGCTCCGCGTGCGGCCCGGCGAGAAGGTGCCCGTCGACGGCGTGGTGACCGAAGGCTCCAGCGCGGTCGACGAATCGATGCTCACCGGCGAGCCGGTACCCGTGAGCAAGCGCCCGGGGGACAAGCTCATCGGCGCCACGCTCAACACCAGCGGCGCGCTCGTGATGCGCTCCGAGCGCGTGGGCGCGCAGACCATGCTGTCGCAGATCGTGCAGATGGTGGCGCAGGCACAGCGCTCGAAGGCGCCGATGCAGCGCATGGCCGACCAGGTGGCGGGCTGGTTCGTGATGGCGGTGGTGGCCATCGCGGTGGCCACCTTCTTCGCGTGGGGCGTGTTCGGCCCCGAGCCGAGCTGGGTCTACGGGCTGATCAACGCAGTGGCGGTGCTGATCATCGCCTGCCCGTGCGCGCTCGGTCTGGCGACGCCGATGTCCATCATGGTCGCCACCGGGCGCGCCGCGACGCGCGGAATCCTGTTCCGCAACGCGGCGGCGATCGAGCACTTTCGCAAGGTCGACACGCTGATCGTCGACAAGACCGGCACGCTGACCGAAGGCAAACCGGCCTTCGACCGTGCCGTGCCCACCGATGGCTTCACGGCCGACGAGGTGCTGCGCATCGCCGCGAGCCTGGACCAGGGCAGCGAGCATCCGCTGGCCGACGCCATCGTGCAGGCCGCCCGCGCGAAGGGGCTCGCACTGGCCAAGGTCGAGGAGTTCGAGTCGAGCACAGGCATCGGCGTTCGGGGCCGGGTGGAAGCTCGCAGCGTCGCGCTGGGCAACACAGCGCTGATGCAGCAGTTGGGCGTCGCCGTCGATCCGCTCGTCGCACAGGCCGAGGCGCTGCGGGCCGAGGGGGCGAGCGTGATGCACCTGTCGGTGGACGGGCGCCTGGCGGGGCTGCTCGCGGTGTCCGACCCGGTGAAGGCGAGCACAGCCGAGGCACTGGCGGCGCTGCACGCCGCCGGCCTGCGCGTGGTGATGGCCACCGGTGATGGCCTGACCACGGCACGCGCCGTTGCCAAGCGTCTGGGCATCGACGAGGTGCACGGCGAAGTCAAGCCCGCCGACAAGCTGGCTCTCGTGCAGAAGCTTCAGCGCGAGGGCAGGGTCGTGGCGATGGCCGGCGACGGCATCAACGACGCGCCGGCACTGGCGCAGGCCGACGTGGGAGTGGCGATGGGCACCGGCACCGACGTGGCGATGAACAGCGCGCCGGTCACGCTGGTGAAGGGCGACCTGCGCGGCATCGCGCAGGCGAGGCTGCTGTCGCAGGCGACCATCGCCAACATGAAGCAGAACCTCGGCTTCGCGTTCATCTACAACGCGCTCGGCGTGCCGCTGGCCGCCGGGCTGCTGTTCCCGTTCACCGGCTGGCTGCTGTCGCCGATGATCGCGGCGTTGGCCATGAGCCTGAGCTCGGCATCGGTGATCGGCAACGCGCTGCGGCTGCGCAAGGCAGCGCTCCTGCGGGACTGACCCACGCCACGCGGTGGACATCGTCGCGCACACGCTCTGGGCCGCTGCGGGGGCGGCGGCGGTCCATCGTCGCCGCCCACTGTCGCGAGGCACGGTGGCGGTCGCGCTGGTCCTCGCGGCCTTGCCGGACGTGATGCATCTGCTGCCGATTGCCGCTTGGTGGGCGCTCGGCGACGGCAGCTTTGCAGCGGTGCGCGGCTACGCGCTGGCCTCGCCCGGGCAGGAGCCGTGGCTGCCGCCCATCGTCGAGCTGTGGTCGCACCACCTGCACTGCGTGATGCACAGCGCCCCGGTGGCTGCGATCGTGACCGCGCTCGCCTGGGGGGTGCGACGTGCGTTCTGGCTACCGCTACTGGGCTGGTGGTCGCACATCGCGATCGACGTGTTCACGCACTCGGCCGACTACTACGCGGTGCCGGTGCTCTATCCATTCACCGAGCGTGGGTTCGACGGCATTGCATGGACCACGCCCTGGTTCATGGTGCTCAACTATGTCGCGCTGGTGCTCGTGGGGACCTGGCTGCTCGTTCGTCGGAGGCGTCCCAGTGGCAGCTGAGTCGCCGCTGGCCTTTCACCATCGCAGCGAGGTTGTGCTGCCGGTCGAGCCCGAGCGCCTATTCACCCACCTGGACGACCACCGCCGCCTGTCCAGCCACATGGAGAAGCCGTCGCTGATGACGGCGGGCGCTTCGATGCGGATCGACACCGATGCGGGTCACGGCCAGTCGGTGGGTTCGGTCATCCGGATGAGCGGTCGTGTCCTGGGTGTGCGGCTCGGGCTCGAGGAAGTGGTGACCGAACACGCCCCACCGCAGCGCAAGGTCTGGGAGACCGTGGGCGAACCGACCCTGCTGGTCATCGGCGCCTACCGGATGGGTTTCAGCATCGAACCGTTCACTGGGGGCTCGCGACTGGTCGTCTTCATCGACTATGCGCGGCCGGGGCGAGGCCTTGCCCGCCTGCTCGGGGGTCTCGTGGGTCGCTACTACGCGGCGTGGTGCACGCGGCGGATGGCAGAGGACGCCCGTGCAGCCTTTCCGGGGCCGATCCGAGGGCCCGCGCCGAGCGCGCGGTGAGCCGCATCTCTGGTCCGGCTTTGTCTCTACAGTACGCGCATGATTCATCGCATATCCGTTGCTCTGAGCCTGGCGATCCTCTGCTCCACCGCAGCGCGGGCCGACATCATCGACATCGCCTGGAACGAACAGGGCCGCTTCGAACGCCGTGTCAGCGTGGCCCCGGGCAAGTTCGCCGAGGTCTGCGGCAAGCTCGCCCGGGCCGATTCAGTGGCCTGGCGCTTCGAGGCCAGTGGCCCGCTGAACTTCAACATCCACTATCACGAGGGCAAGGATGTGCGCTACCCGGAGCGCCGCGATGCCCTGGCCGGCGCCAGCGGGCGCCTTCAGGTGGTACTTGACCAGGACTACTGTTGGATGTGGACCAACAAGTCGGGCCAGGCTGTCGACCTGAACCTCCTGCTGACGCGCTGAGGCACACGTGCGGAGCGCTTGATGCGGGACAAGGCGCGATGGCCGGGGGGAACGTAGACTTCGGTTCATGCGCGCGTTGCGTCGCCATCGCGGCTGGCTGTCCGGCTGGCTGATCGCCCTGGTGCTGTTCACGCAGCTGGCCACGGCGGCGTACGCCTGCCCGCAGCTCTCGCCGGCGCCTGACGACGTTGCGGCCGCAATGGCGGCCATGCCGGACTGCGAGGGCAGCATGCCCACGCGCATGGACCCGGACCAGCCGCAGCTGTGCAAGGCCCACTGCGAGACCGGCAAGACCTCGGTGAACAGCCAGGTGGCCGCGCCGGACGCGCCGCCGGCCATGGCGGTGGGCGCCGCCTTGGTCGGCATCGTCGACGTGGCCGAGGCCGCCCAGCTGGCGGCCACGATGCCCGCCTCGGTGGCCGACGGGCCGCCCGTCGGGTCACCGCCGCTCTACCTCTCCTTCCTCGTCCTTCGGAACTGACCCGCGGACCTGGGTCCGGGTGCGCTGTCTCGGCGCACCCGGATCTCTTGCGTTCGCCGTGCGTTCGATCCGAAGGAGAGTGTCGTGTCTCGATTCAACGTTCGCGTGCCGCGCCGGCACGCCGGGCGGCGCCAGCCGTCCACCCTGGCCTTGGCGTGGGTGCTGGGCCTGGCCGCCCTGACACCCAGCGCTGCGTGGGCTGCCCCTGACGCTCCGTCGCTGAGCTATGCCGAGGCGCTCGAGCTGGCGCGCCAGGCGGCACCGGCACTGCGTGCGCAGCAGGCCACGCTGGCCGGCTCGTCGGCCCTGGCACCAGCGGCGTCCACGCTGCCCGATCCGCGCCTGTCCGTCGGCATCGAGAACCTGCCGATCGCCGGGCCGGATCGCTGGAGCACGACGCGCGATGCCGGCACGATGCAGCGCATTGCGCTGATGCAGGAGATGCCCAACCGGGCCAAGCGCGATGCGCGCGAGCAGGTTGCACAGGCCCGCATCGAGCGCGATCGGGCGACGCTGGCGGCCACGGAACTCGCGGTGCGCCGCGAAGCCGGCCTGGCCTGGCTCGCTGTGCACTTCGCGGAGGCCCGGCTGTCGCAGGTGGCCGGCCTCCAGCGCGAGAACCGGCTGCTGCAGGACACGCTGCCGGCCCGCATTGCCGCCGGCTCGGCCATGCCCGCGGAGTTGACGATGGCGCGCCAGGAAGCGCTGGCCATCGCCGACCGGACCGACGAGCTGGCGCGGGACGTGCGCAAGGCGAGGGTGGAACTGCGCCGATGGATCGGTGAGCGTGCCGCTGCGCCGCTGCAGGGCGCAGCGCCGGCTATGGACGTGAACGGCGACGCCTTGCGCAGCTCGTTGCCGCATCACGCCGAGCTGGCACCCTATGCGCCGATGCGTGCGATGGCCCAGGCCGAGGTGGCCGAGGCCGATGCGGAGAAGCGCGGCGACTGGTCGTGGGAGGTGGCGTACAGCCGGCGGCCACGCTACGACGACATGGTGTCGTTCCAGCTCAGCTTCGACCTGCCGTGGCAACGTGATCGCCGCCAGCAGCCGCAGATCGAGGCCAAGCGGCGCGAGATCGAACGCATCGAGGCCGAGCGCGAGGAACTGCTGCGGCGCCATGCCGCGGAGACCGACGCGATGCTGGCCGAACTGCAGGCGCTCGACACGCAGGCCGAGCGGCTGCGGGCCGCCGGTCTGCCGCTGGCCGCCGAGCGCGTGGCCCTGGCGACGGCGGCCTACCAGGCCGGCCGTGGCGATCTCGCGGCCGTGCTGACGGCGCGCAGCCAGGTGCTGGAAACGCAGCTGCGCGCCATCGACCTTGACGCGCAGCGCGCCGCCCTGCGCCTGCGCCTGTCCACCCTGATTGCGGAGTAACACGATGAGCTTTTCATCCAACCCCTCGTCCTCAAAGACCGTGGTGGCCGGCGCGGTGTTGCTGCTGGCCGGCATCGGCGCCGGCTGGGCGCTCTCGCAGTGGCTGTCGGCTGGCGGCCATGCAGGCGCTTCGGCAACGGCGGCTGCACCTGCCGCCCCTGCCGCCGAGCGCAAGGTGCTGTACTGGTACGACCCGATGGTGCCGACGCAGCGCTTTGACAAGCCCGGCAAGTCGCCGTTCATGGACATGCAGCTGGTGCCCCGGTACGCTGACGAGGCGGGTGCCGACGCCGGGTCGGCGGTGGCGGTGTCGCCGCAGGCCATGCAGTCGCTCGGCCTTCGCGTCGCCACGGCCGAGAAGCGCGTGCTGCAGGCGGCGGTGGACGCGGTCGGTACAGTCGGGCTCAACGAGCGCGATGTCAGCATCGTGCAGGCACGCGCCAACGGCTTCGTCGAGCGTGTCCATCCGCGTGCGCCGGGCGACGTAATCCCCGCGGGCGCCCCGCTGGCCGAGGTGCTGCACCCAGACTGGCTGGCGGCGCAGCGCGAGTACCTCGCGGTGCGGGCCACCGGCGACGCGGTCCTGGCACAGGCAGCCCGCTCGCGGCTGACGCTTCTGGGCATGCCGGCCGCGCTCATCGAGCGCGTGGATGCCAGCGGGCAACCGCAGGCCGTGACGACCATCGTGGCGCCGTCGGGCGGGTTGATCGCCGAGCTGATGGTGCGCCAAGGCATGACGGTGGCCGCCGGCATGACGCTGGCGCGCATCAACGGCCTGGGCACGGTGTGGGTCGAGGCGGCCGTGCCCGAGGCGCTGGGCGCGGCAGTGGTCACGGGCCAGCCCGCCGAGCTGCGGCTGGTGGCGTTCTCGGGCGAGGTGCTGCGCGGCAAGGTGGCGGCAGTGCTCCCGGAGGCGAGCCGAGACACGCGCACGCTGCGCGTGCGCGTCGAGGTGCCCAACCGCGGCGGCCGGCTGCGTGCCGGCATGTTCGGGCAAGTTCGGCTGCTCGGTGCGGGGCAGGGCACCGAGGTCGTCACCGTCCCCGGCGAGGCGGTGATCCGCACCGGGCGCCGCGCGCTGGTCTACGTGGTCGACGCGCCGGGCCGGTACCGCCCGGTGGAAGTGGAACTCGGCGCCGAGGTCGACGGCCGGGTGGCCGTGCTCAAGGGGGTGGAGGCTGGGCAGCAGGTGGTGGCCTCGGGACAGTTCCTCATCGATTCCGAGGCCAGCCTGCAAGGGCTGACCGCGCGTGCCCCGGCGGAAGCGGCCGCGACCACTGCAGCAGCGGCCAGCGCGCAGCAGGGGCCGACCGGCGAGTTCACCACCCGCGGCCGCGTGGTCGAGCTCGACGCGGCGGCGATCACCCTGGAACACGAAGCAGTCCCTGCGCTGAAGTGGCCGGCGATGACGATGCCCTTCCAGCTCGCGCGGCCGGACCTCGCGCGCGGGCTGAAGGCCGGCGATGCGGTGCGCTTCCGCTTCCGCCAGAAGGGCGATGAGCACGTGGTCACCGCGATCGACCGCGAACCTGCCGTGGCCGACCCGCACGCCGGCCACGGCAGCACCGGAGCGCCGCGATGATCGCCGCGCTGATCCGCTGGTCGGTGGCCAACCGCTTCCTCGTGGTGCTGGCCACGCTGTTCCTCGCGGCCGCAGGCCTGTGGGGCGTGCGCACGACGCCGGTCGATGCCTTGCCCGACCTGTCCGACGTGCAGGTGATCATCCGCACGACGCTGCCCGGGCAGGCGCCGCAGATCGTCGAGAACCAGGTCACCTATCCGCTGGCGACGACGATGCTGTCGGTGCCCGGCGCGAAGACGGTTCGCGGCTTCTCGTTCTTCGGCGACAGCTTCGTCTATATCCTGTTCGACGACGGCACCGACCTGTACTGGGCGCGCTCGCGCGTGCTCGAGTACCTCAACCAGGTGCAGGGCCGGCTGCCTGCCGCGGCGAAATCGTCGCTCGGGCCGGACGCCACCGGGGTGGGCTGGATCTTCCAGTACGCGCTGGTCGACCGCACCGGCCGCAGTGACCTGTCGCAGCTGCGCGCGCTGCAGGACTGGTTCCTGAAGTACGAGCTGAAGGGCCTGCCCGGCGTGGCCGAGGTGGCCACCGTGGGCGGCATGAACCGCCAGTACCAGGTGGTGCTCGATCCGCTGAAGCTGGCCGCCTACGGCGTCACGCACGCGCAGGTGCGCGAGGCGCTGATGGCCGGCAACCAGGAAGCTGGCGGCTCGGTGCTGGAGCTGGCCGAGGCCGAGTACATGGTGCGCGCCAGTGGCTACCTGAAGACGCTGGACGATTTCCGCGCGGTACCGCTGGCGGCGCGCGGCGGCATCCCGGTGAAGCTGGGCGACGTGGCCACGGTCCAGGTGGGCCCGGAGATGCGGCGCGGCATCGCCGAGCTCGATGGCGAAGGCGAGGTGGCCGGTGGCGTGGTGGTGCTGCGCTCGGGCGCGAACCCTCAGCAGACCATCGCGGCCGTGAAGGCCAAGCTTGCAGACCTGCAGGGCAGCCTGCCGCAGGGCGTGGAGGTGGTGACCACCTACGACCGCAGCGCGCTGATCGAGCGCGCCATCGACAACCTCTCGGCGAAGCTGATCGAGGAGTTCATCGTCGTCGCGGCCGTCTGTGCGATCTTCCTGTGGCACCTGCGCTCGGCGCTGGTGGCCATCATCGCGCTGCCGCTGGGCGTGATGGCGGCATTCCTGATCATGCGCTGGCAGGGCATCAACGCGAACATCATGTCGCTGGGAGGCATCGCGATCGCGATCGGCGCGATGGTCGACGCGGCCGTGGTGATGATCGAGAACGCGCACAAGAAGCTCGAGGCCTGGCAGCACGCGCACCCCGGCGAGAGCCTCGTCGGCGAGGCGCGCTGGAAGGTCATCACCGAGGCGGCCGAGGAGGTCGGCCCGGCGCTGTTCTTCTCGCTGCTGATCATCACGCTGAGCTTCATCCCGGTCTTCACGCTGGAGGCGCAGGAAGGGCGATTGTTCGGGCCGCTGGCATTCACCAAGACCTACGCGATGGCGGCCGCCGCCGCGCTGTCGGTGACGCTGATCCCGGTGCTGATGGGTGCGTGGATCCGCGGCCGCATCCCCGACGAGCAGAGAAATCCGATCACCCGCGTGCTGATCGCGATCTACCGTCCGGCGCTCGAATGGGTGCTGCGCTGGCCGAAGGCGACGCTGGTGATCGCGGTGGTGCTGGCGGCGAGCACGGCCTGGCCGCTGTCGCGGCTGGGCGGGGAGTTCCTGCCGCGGCTGGACGAGGGCGACCTGCTGTACATGCCGTCGGCGCTGCCGGGCCTCTCGGCGCAGAAGGCGACCGAGTTGCTGCAGATCACCAACCGCATGATCAAGACCGTTCCGGAGGTGGAGCGCGTCTTCGGCAAGGCTGGCCGCGCCGAGACCGCGACCGATCCGGCACCGCTGGAGATGTTCGAGACCACGGTCAAGCTCAAGCCCCGCGAGCAGTGGCGGCCGGGCATGACGCCCGACCAACTGGTCGAGGAACTCGACTCGGCGGTGAAGGTGCCGGGACTGGCCAACATCTGGATCCCGCCGATCCGCAACCGCATCGACATGCTGGCCACCGGCATCAAGAGCCCGATCGGCGTGAAGGTGACCGGCAGCGATCTCACCACGATCGACCGCATCGCCCAAGGCGTGGAGCGGGTTGCCAAGACGGTGCCGGGCGTGTCGTCGGCGCTGGCCGAGCGCCTGACCGGCGGGCGCTACATCGACGTGCAGATCGACCGCGCGGCGGCTGCGCGCTACGGACTGAACATCGCCGACGTGCAGGCGGTGGTCAGCGGTGCGATCGGCGGCGAGAACGTCGCCGAGACGGTCGAAGGACTGGCGCGCTTCCCCATCAACCTGCGCTATCCGCGCGAGTGGCGCGACACGCCCGAGCGGCTGGCGGCGCTGCCGGTGCTGACGCCGATGGGCCAGCAGATCACGCTGGGCACGGTGGCGAAGATCGTCGTGGCCGACGGGCCGCCGATGCTCAAGAGCGAAAACGCGCGACCCTCGGGCTGGGTCTATGTGGACGTGCGCGGCCGCGACCTCGCGTCGGTGGCGGCCGACCTGCGCGCCGCGGTGGCGCGCGAGGTGAAGCTCGCTCCCGGCGTGAGCATCGCCTATTCGGGCCAGTTCGAGTACCTCGAACGCGCCAACGCGCGGCTGAAGATCGTCGTACCGGCGACGCTGATGATCATCTTCGTCCTGCTGTACCTGACCTTCCGGCGCATCGACGAGGCGGTGCTGATCATGGCCACGCTGCCTTTTGCGCTGACCGGCGGCGTCTGGTTCCTCTGGGCGATGGGCTACCACCTGTCGATCGCCACCGGCGTGGGATTCATCGCGCTGGCCGGCGTGGCCGCCGAGTTCGGTGTGGTGATGCTGCTGTACCTGAAGCATGCGCTGGAGGCCAGGCTGGTGGCCGGCACGCCGCTGACGCTGCCGGTGCTGCTCGACGCAATCCGAGAAGGGGCGGTGCTGCGCGTGCGGCCGAAGGCGATGACGGTCGCGGTCATCCTGGCTGGCCTGGTGCCCATCGTCTGGGGCAGCGGCACGGGCTCCGAGGTGATGAGCCGCATCGCCGCGCCGATGCTCGGGGGCATGGTCACCGCGCCGCTGCTGTCGCTGTTCGTAGTGCCGGCGGTGTTCGCGCTGCTGCGATCTCGGCAACAAGGCTCAGCATCGGTCTGACGGAAGCGGGGCCGGGCTGCCGAATGGTCGGGCTCGCAAAGAAGAAACGGCGCCGCGCGCCCATCCCTGCCGGGATGGGCGCGCGGCGCCGGGGTCGATCAGCGGGCAGGGTCAGCCCGCCAACAGCGTGACTGGCGGCCCGTCTGCCAGGTGGCGGACGATGCGATTGCCCGCGCGTCGACGGCCATCGCCCTCGACCTCATCGACCAGCTTCGCAGGCAGTCGAAGGCCGAGTTCGGCGACCTTGGTGCGCAGGGTCGCGATGTCGGTCCAGTCCAGCAGGGGCTCCTGCAGGCTGGTGTAGAGCATGTCGTTGCGCTCATCGATGACCTGGAGAAAGTAGTCCCCCAGGCGTCGATCGAAGCCGGCCACGATCTCGACGGGGTGTCCGTCGAGCGTCGCCGTCGCGAGGTGCTGGCTCATGGTCCCGGCTCCGCGCTGTCGAACACGGGCAGCCCGTCGATGACCGCCGCCTCGCGATCGAACATCAGCCAGGCCACGCCGGCGGATTCGGCCACCTCGAACAGCATGGCCAGGTCGGGCTCCGACGGCACGCGGTACTTCGGTGCCCCGACATAGACGAACCCGCCGCAGTCGGTCGGGTAGGCGTTCACGGACAGGTCGTCATCGGCGAGCTTGTTGCGCGTCGCCGAACTCAGATGCTTCAGGGACAGGCTGGCCAGCATCTCGGCCTGCTGTCGCAGGCCGGTGGCGGGCAGGGTATGCATCGTGGCTTCCTCCTCGGGATGAACTGGGAGAAGTGTGGGGCTCGGTCACCCGCCTTGCGGTCGTGAGCGCTTGGGTGGAGCGCTTCGATCGTCCGGCGCGGGCGAACGTCATGCCGCAGTCGCGGCAGCGGAACCAGTGCAGGCGACCGAGCGCGCCCAGAGGCACGCCGTGGCCGGCACAGCAGGGGCAGGTCGGGGGTCTTCTCTCCGACATGGGCATCCTTGGTTGGGGTGGGATCGGCGGGAGGGGCACCGCCTCGGCGGCGCCCTTCTCGCAACCGGGTCGTGCAGGGCGTGACTGCCGCACATGGCGTCAGAGCAGTCCGCGCTCCGCGAAGCTGACGCACTGGTCGCCGGCGACGACGAAGTGGTCGATCAGGCGGATGTCCACCAGCGCCAGCGCCGACTTCAGCGTCTGCGTCAGGAACTCGTCCGCGCGGCTCGGCTCGGCCTGGCCGCTCGGGTGGTTGTGGGCCACCGCGATCGCGGCGGCGTTGCGGGCCAGGGCGCTCTTGACCAGTTCCCGCGGGTACACCGAGGTCTGGGTGAGCGTGCCCCGGAACACCTCCTCGTGGGTGATCAGCCGGTGGTTGGCATCCAGGTACAGCGCGAGGAAGACCTCGTGCTGCAGGCCTGCGCAGCGCAGGCGCAGCCAGTCCCGAAGGACCTGGGGCGACGACATCACGGGCCCCTGCGCCATCCGGTCACGCAGATCGCGCATCAGCAACTCGCGGGCGACACCGAGTCGGCGCGTCAGGAGCTGCTGCGTGGCCGGGTCCTCGTGGGGCGTCTCCCGGTCGCTGACGCGCAGCGCTGCCGGCGTCGGGCCTGGCAATGGGTGGGCCTGCAGGCCCAGCATCTCTGCCACCAGGTCCTCCCGAGACGCATGGGCGGCATCGGGCAGGTCCGGCAGATCTTGAAGACCCTGGAAAGGGTGGAAGTTCATGGCGTTCTCCTC
The DNA here is from genome assembly GCF_013294065.1 of Sphaerotilus uruguayifluvii. Classification (GTDB taxonomy): domain Bacteria; phylum Pseudomonadota; class Gammaproteobacteria; order Burkholderiales; family Burkholderiaceae_C; genus Sphaerotilus; species Sphaerotilus uruguayifluvii. The sequence goes on along the minus strand of NZ_JABSNM010000014.1, from coordinate 21,137 downwards.
TCGTGGCGAAAAGGAAGACGGGAACGCCGTTCCCTTCCTTCACAGGCTAGGGACTGGTGTCCCCGCAAGGGAAGGATGTGCAGACACACGACGGAACGTGGCCGGCACGGTGGCTCAGATGATCATCCGAGGCAGGTAACGACTGCGACGCCGCTGCCGCCCGTTCGGTCGGCATCGGAAACACTCCTCTCGGGAGTGGGTGTGAGCCCATCAAGTCTGCGCCATCGGCGCCGGGGATTCAACCGGGGCGGTGCCAGCGACAGCGCCTTTGCCGCGCTTGCCCGCGCAAAGGGCGCCAGGGTCCGTGCCTTGGTCGGGCATCGGTACGCGGGGAGGTGGCACGGTTCGCGTGACCGCACTGCGCGTGGCCGCGCCGTTGTGGTTGGGCCACGGCCTGCGCGGATGTCTTGGCGGGCAGACTGCAAAAGTGACACCGCAGAGGCACTCGGCTGTCACTGCAGAAATTTCTTCGCCGCGGGCAGCAGCGGATGCGCACAGACTTGCTCAGGCGCGCGAAGATGCGCGGCTTACCGACAAGGCCGACCCGACATGCTGCGCTCCGGAAACCAGCTTCGACTGACCCGACCCGAACGGGCGCGGCTGGCCCGCATCACCGCCATCGAGCCGGGGTCCATCCGAAGCGTCGCGGACCTGCAGGCCTACGTCCGCCGCTGCAAGGCCCACTACTGGGGCCACTCCGATGACACCCGGTTCCTGCACTGGCTGATCGAGCGTGAGGTGCAGTCCCTGACCGGTCGCTGAGCGCCCGTCGCCCCGTTCGCAGTCTCGGAAACAGGAACGCCCCCGGTGCTGGACCGGGGGCGTTCGGGGTGACGGGCTGGAGTGGATCTGGATCGGGCCGTCTGAAGGGCCTCGAACGTTCGACCGGGTGGTTCAGCGGAACACGCGCGGCTCGACGCTTGCCCCGCGCATGAACGCGAGGTACGCACCGGCCTTGCCGATGTCGTCGAAGTTCGCCACGGGCTGCTCGTGCAGCACCACGGCCCAGGGACGGACATCGTCATCACTGGCGCGGATGCGCAGTTCCGGCGGCTGCCAGCACGGGTGGCGGTACAGGGGCAGGCCGGTGTCCCAGTCCATCAGTGCCAGCACATGCGCACAGAGGATGGCCGTGCCGGCCGCCTCGCCCGACTCGACGAGCAGGGGCACCTTCAGCAGGCCGGTCGAGCGGCCGACCGTGCCGACCACGTCGAACTCGTCGAGCCAGCTCGCGCCGGTGCCGGTGTCGCCCAGCACCAGCCGCACCTTGCGGCCGTCCCGGCGGCAGGTCTCCAGCACCCTCGCCAGGCGAGGGTCCGTGCCGGGGTCGAAGTAGGTGCCGTGGCCCTGGGCGGACTCGCCCCAGGCACGCACCGCAGCGAGGTACTTCTCGTAGCCGGTGAGGCTGGCCGCGTCGTCGGCGGTCGGCATCAGGTCGGGACGATCGAGGCGCTGCGCGATCTGCTGGGCATGGTCGCGGGCGTTGTCGAAGCCGAAGCAGGTCACGCCACCTTCGGTGGCGATCACATACAGGCGTTGCTCGGGATTCAGGGTGATGTCTCGCATGGTGAACTCTCGAAGTGGGGAGGGCGGACACCGGCCCTGGCGGGCGGGCCCGCGGGCGGTTGGATGGGGTGCCGGTCGCGCCAGACCGCTGGACGTCAGTCCAAGGCCGAGGCACGTCAGCGATCGAACCCGGTGCAGCCGATGGGGCTGCGCCGGGGCTCGGTCTTCGGATCAGCGCCGGCTGATCTGGACGGCGGGTGCGGGGCCGTCGACGGGAGGTTCCGGGGCACGCTCGGAGCCGCCTTCGGAGCCACTGACCGGCGACGCCGGGGACATGCCGGCCTGGTGCTGGAAGCGGGCGTGCGCGTCGGCGAACTCGGCATCGCCCAGCAGCTGACGCACCTGCGCGGCGGCCGGTTCGGGCCTGCTGTCGGCGTCACGGGCCGCGGCTGGGCGCGCGCCCCGCTTCGATGTTGCAGGCGAGGCTGGCGGTGCAGCGGCAATGGCCTCGTCCAGGGCGTCCGCAGCGCGGTGGTACGCCTTCTGCGTGACGCCGCCGACGAAGGCTGCGGGTCGCTGCAGCGTCCAATGGACCAGCAGGCGCAGCCACTGCCCGATGCGCTTGTCGCGGGCCTGGCGCGCCTTGTGGACGCGCAGCGACTGCTTGCAGGACAGGTACAGCGCCAGGTGGCGACGCTTCATCTCGGCGTCGCCGTCGAGCTGCGCCATCACCTCGGCGGCGAGGGCGACGTCACGGCCGACGCGTCTGTAGAAGCCGACCCAGGCGCGCTGTTCCTCGATGTCGACGGTGCTGCGCCGCGGTGACGGGCTCTGGAAGGATCTGTCTGGGAAAGCATGACTCATGGGGTTCTCCAAGAAGGCGAGGGAACCCCGACCCCGACGGGAGACGGTGACTCCCGGAGGGTGGATGGCGAGGACGGCTGAGAAGCCTAGGGAAACGGGGTGTCGGGTGATGGCGTCCCGATGCCATCGCTGGCAACCGGTTCACCATCCCCGAGACCCGAGGACTCGATCGGCACGAGCTCGAGCCGATTGCGTTGACGCGACGGGCGACTCGATGCCCGCGACCATCAGGTCGTGAGCACGCGACCGGCGCCTCGGCGCAGGCCCTCGGCAATGCCGATCCAGCGGTCGGCGATCCGGTCCAGGTAGACCAGGTCGTCCGCCGCGATCTCGCCCGAGGCGCGGAGCCGGGCGATGACTTCCTTGACCAGGAGGGGATCCTCCCGGGCCAGCACGATGGCCGTCGAGGCGATGCGCCTGCGGTAGGTGTCGACCGTCATGGTCAGCACACCGTCGTGCAGCGCTCGGACGCCAGAGGGTCCGCGGCCTCGCACACCATGCGGATGGACGCATGGGGCGTGCAGGGCCGGGGCCGGAGCAGCGCCGGAAGGGTGACAGGCCGCCGGGCGGGCACACGGGCAAGCCCGGTACCTCCCAGCAGCGCACACACCGGCGCATTCCTCGGTGGAAGGGCGCGGTTCCAGGGAACGGGACTCATGGGGGTTCTCCTTCAGGGGTGAAGGGGAACGCCCATCCCTGGCGGGGAACTGGGGTTCCCCGTCTGGGATGCCCTGCCGGGAAGGCAAGGCGCTTCGTCGCGCACCGGTGCGTGCGCGAGTTGCAGAGGTCCGCGTCCGAGAGGGCGCGGGCCAGGGCAGATGCGTGCGTCAGGCCAGGCTTCTGATCGAGATCAGGCCGGGCTGGTGAGCGCAGGGCGCGTCACGACGCGGAGGTCGTGATCGGCGCATGCGAGGAGGGGCCACGACACGGGGTCATGGCTGGCTCCTGGTTTCAGATCCGGAAGGATCGGAGTCGGTCCGGCACACGGATGTGCCGGGCAGGACACGAGGCAGGTAACGACTGCGACGCCAGCTAGGCTGGACTTCAGGGCGACCGGAGCCACCGATGAAGGCTGAGCAGACGCGATGTCCGCAGGAAGCCGGGTCAGTATGGGACGGGGTCCCTCGGACGGCAACAGATCCGAGGTCTCATCGTGGCAATGCCCGTTCAAGCGACCGGCTCGGCCGACGCTTGGGCGGGCAATCGATTCCGACTCCTCCGCGTCGCTGGCCCGCAACGCTGCGCTGCCCGGTCGCAGGGCGTGCGGGCCGGCTGACGGTTCGTATAGTGGGCGGATCAACATCTCCTGCTGACCGGTTTCGCCCTGTCCATGACCGTCGAGCGATACGCCTTCCATGACTGCGAAGCCACCACGGCGGCAGGGGTTCCGCTGCGCATTCCTGCTGGCGTTCACCACGTCGAGCGGCGATCGCTGGTGTTCCGCGTGCGCCTGGGTGGCCGCGAGCTCGATCTGACCCTGGCCGAGTGGGAACGCCTGCTGCACGCGGGCTGTGTCGGACCGATCCCTGTCATGGTCGCCGATTCGCAGGTGACCGGCGACCTCCATCCTCGCTGAGGCGCGCAGTGGCGAAGGCAGAGTGGACCGTCCGGGCCGGGAACTCAGATCGCCCGATCCCGGCGACCCCGGGACCCGTGCCGCTCAAGTGGGCCAGCGACGCGGCGACAGGTGCTCCCCGGTACATCCATGACCCGGACATCGTCTCGCAGGCTGCGAGTGCCGTATGTCCCGGCTGTGGCAGCAAGTTGTGGACGGTCCTGGCGGGTGAGCCGCAGCGCGTTCGACCGACGGCTCATTTCCGCCACGTGGCCGGCACGCCGCGAACTGCGTGCGTCGTCGTTGCAGCCCGTCTTGCCGCCTCGCACCACCTGGCGTCGCTGGGCTACATCGACCTGCCGCGACGGCGGGTGACCGCCGTGTCGAAGGGCTTCAGCGGTGAAGGCTACGAGGCATGGGTGGAGGAGCCGGCGCAGCGTGTCCGGATCAGTGATGTTCGGATGGTCGATCCGGTCGCGGCGGAACTGACGCTGGACGATGGCAGGACCATCCTGGTGGACCTGACCGGCGAGCGCGTCGAAGGCGAGGCAGGCCGCGCGGTCATCACGATCAACCTGTCGGACCCGGCGCTGGCGGAGATGGACGTGGACGAACTGCGAGCGCGACTTCGGCTGCTGCCTCCTGCGAGTTGGTGCTCCCACTGGCGTGATCGCGAGTTGACGTCGCAGGCGCGGAGCCGAGCCGCGGACGAGGCGCGCCAGGCGCTTGACGCATGGACCGACGAGGACGAGGCGCGGTTCCAGGCGCAACTGCCGCCGGGCTCAAGCCCGGAGGCGACCGCGACGATACGTCGCGAGACCTTGCTGCACCGAACCGTCAAATCGATCCTCGAAGACGCGAGGCGCATCCGAGCACCGGGCCTGCATATCGCCGTGCAGCGTGACGCCCCCGATGGGTACGGCGACGGCTGGGATGACCATCGCGTCGAGATCCTGTGGTGGAGCGCGCCGGCCGAGCTGAGGTTCGAGGCCGTGGAGTTGGAGAGCCGGCTCGGCCGCATCGTGCCGGATGTTGTCGGGCATGTGGCGGAGCCTCGACCACGCATCCACGGCGGCATCGCCACCCGGGTTCAACGGGGCGATGACGCAGAAGAGGACGAGCAGCACGATGAGTTCCCGGCGCACTGGTCGGAGACGGTGCTGATCGAAGTGGCGGTCACGCACAAGGTGGATGAGGAGAAGCTGCGGAAGGTCCGGCACCTCGATCTGCCGACGCTCGAGATCGACCTCGGTTCAATGGGCGGACGCATGAAGCTGGACGGTCTGCGCAAGCTGGTCGTGGATGGAGTGGAGGGGAAGCAGTGGCTGCACCACCCTGCGCTGAGAACCCGCCGTGCCGTGCTGCGCTACAAGCTCCGTGAACATGCCGAGGTATTGGCCTACCAGGCCCACATCCGGGCACACCGTCTTGAGCGGTTGCTCGAAACACCCTCATCACAGTGGGCGCAGCGGTACCTGCTGGCACTCAGGGCGTTCTGCGACGCCAACATCAGGATCGAGCGGCTTCGAAAGACGGAAGGTCCGCGATACCTCGAACACCTGGACGAGGACAGCGAGGAATGGGCGGAGGTCGCCCTGGCCGCAGAGGCCCTGGAAGCTCACGGGTTCGAAGGCGGTGCCGAGCACGTCTTCGCCCGCACCATCGTGCCTCGCATCCTGTCGATCCAGCTGAACACCGGGGTCGGCTACGCCGTGTCCAGCGCGATCCAGGTGCTGAACGCGATCATGAACACCCGCAGCGACAACAGCACGCAGTGGCTGTCGCTCTACCTCATCGCCGCCAAGTCCTTCGATGTCGAGCGGCACTTCAGACCCGAGCAGGTTCGACGCTTCCGCGAGTGGCGGGCGGAGGTCGTTCGGCAGATCGAGGAGGGGGCGCCCGAGTACCTGCGGCCGGCCCGATTCGATGCCATTCTGTCTGTGCTCTTTCCGGCGATGGCGCGCGGACTGGCAAGTGGAAAGGGTCTCGTGGTCTGAGTTCCCCGGTGCCGTGACAGGTGGCACTGGTCGTACACCGGTGCTTGGCGAATACCCGGCCCCGGCCATCTGCAGACACTTGCGGACGCCTGCTCCGCGGCCACCTGTGACCCGCGTGAGCCACTGGCAATCGAACTGGACGGATCGGCACCGCGCCAGCCAGTAGCAACCCGTGAGACTCCTCGTAGCGCTGCTTCAACCGGATCTGGGCGCCAACAGTTCTCGCCGCTCGACCAGAAAGTCCATCAGCGCTCGGGTCTTGGCCGGCATCTGGGCCCTCGACGGGACGTAGAGATAAAAGCCCGAAAACGGACGGCACCAGGGCTCCAACACGCGTACGAGCCGTCCATCTGCCAAGTGCTCGCGGACGCACACGTCCAGATACTTGATGAGTCCCACCCCTTGCAGCGCGGCATGGAGCATGTTCTCGTCGTCATTGAACAAGGCACTGCCCTTGGGCTCGAACACAACCGTGTGCGAATCGTCATCGGGGGAGGTGAATGACCAGCGGTCGATCGTGCCGCTTGAAGTGAACCGGTAGGCCAGGCAGTTGTGGCGCGTCAGATCGGCCGGTGTCTCGGGCCGCCCATGCCTGGCGAAGTAGGCCGGTGAACCCACGATCGCCATCTCGATGGGCGGCGTGACCGGCACAGCCACCATGTGCTCGTCCAGGCTCGCGCCGAGTCGCAGGCCCGCGTCCATGCCGTCGGCCACGATGTTCGAGAAGCCGTCGTTCATCACCAGTTCCAGCCGCAGCTTCGGGTATCGCGCCAGGAACTCACCCAGGTGCGGCTCGATCAGCAGCCGGGCGGCGATGCGCGACGAGTTCATGCGGATCAGCCCCGAAGGCTCCTCGTGGGCCTCGCCGAGTTCCGACACCGCCCGTTCGATGGCCGTCAGCGCAGGCTGCAGCACGTCCAGGAGACGCTGACCTTCCTGCGTCAGCGACATGTCCCGTGTCGTCCGGTTCAGCAACCTCACGCCCAGGCGCTCTTCGAGCCCCTTCAGGTGCTGCGACAGCGCCGCGCGAGTCACCTCCATCTCCGTCGCCGCCTTGGTGAAGCTGCGGTGGCGGGCGATGTGCGCAAACCAGGTCAGCGAGGAGAGCAATGACGGCTCGATGGGCATATTGTTTAGTTTAGCTACGCAGTCATGTCTCCGAAAGACCGTTTATCAAACTCAATCCGATTCCTAGGATTCATCCACGTCGCAGCCATCCGGCGACGCCTTCAACCCGAACCGGAGTGAATCCATGTCCACCAACGTCAGCTTCAAGAACCTCAACGGCCAGGGCATCACGATGGCCGCAACCCTCCATTTCCCCGCCGGCTTCGACGAAGCGAAGCAGTACCCGACGGTCGTCGTTTCGCATCCGGGCGGCGGCGTGAAGGAGCAGGCCGCGGGCCTGTACGCCAGCAAGCTGGCCGAAAACGGTCTGGTCGCGATCGCGTTCGACCGCTCGTACCAAGGCGCCAGCTCGGGCGAGCCGCGCCAGCTCGAGAACCCGCACATCAGCACCGAAGACATCAGCGCCGTCATCGACTACCTGACCACGCTGCCCTTTGTCGACCCGGCCAGGATCGGCGCCATGGGCATCTGCGCCGGCGCGGGCTACAGCGCCAACGCCGCCATCAACGATCGCCGCATCAAGGCGCTGGGCATGGTGAGCGCGGTGAACATCGGCCAGATGTTCCGCAACGGCTGGGAGAACAACGTCAAGGACGCCGACGCCGTCGGTTACCTGGACTTCGGCTCGAACGCGCGCACGTCCGATGCCGGCAAGCCCGACCTCGTCACCATCCCGCTGGCCCCGCTGAAGAAGGAAGACGCTCCGAACGCCGAACTGGCCGAGGCCTGGGAGTACTACCACACGCCCCGCGCCGAGCACCCCCGCGCGCCGGGCTACGCGCTGGCCCGCAACCTGAACCAGATCATCACCTACGACGCCTACCACCTCGCCGAGGCCTTCCTGACGCAGCCCATCCTGGCGGTCGCCGGCAGCGTGGCCGGCAGCAAGTGGATGAGCGACGACCTGATCGCGCGGGCCGCGAGCACGGACAAGACGCTGCACGTCGTCGAGGGCGCCAACCACATGTCGCTGTACGACGTGCCCAAGTACGTGGACGAGGCCGTGTCGGTACTCGCCCCCTTCTTCCGCGCCAAGCTGGCGGGCTGAGTCGCTACAACGCCAGCGCGGCGATCACGCTTCGATCAGGAGACTCACCATGGAAACCGTCAGCATCCGCAATCCCGGCATGACCTGGGACATCGCCGCCAACATCCACTTCCCCCCGGGCTTCGATGCGGCGCGCCGCTACCCGGCCGTCATCTCCAACCACCCCATCGGCAGCTGCAAGGAGCAGACCGCAGGCAACGTCTACGGCGCCGCGTTGGCCGAGGCCGGATTCGTCGTCATCGTGCCCGATGCCAGCTTCCAGGGCGCTAGCGGCGGTTCGCCACGCTGGATCGAGGACGCCGAGCAGCGCGTCCGCGACTATCGCGACGTGATCGATTACCTGCAGCGCTTGCCGTACGTCGACCCGCAGCGGATCGGCATCCTCGGCATCTGCGGTGGGGGCGGCTACTCGATCAAGACCACCATCATCGACAAGCGGATCAAAGCCCTGGTCAGCATCACCGGCGTCAATTTCGGTCGTCTCTTCCGTGAGGGTTTCAGCGGCTTCAACCCGGTCGGCACGCTGGAGGCGATGGCTGCACAGCGCACGACCGAGAACGCGGGTGGCGAGCAGCGAGTCGACGTTTTCCTGCCCGAGAGCGTGCAGGCGGGCGAGACCGCAGGCATCACCGACATCGATGTGCTGGAGGCAACCGACTACTACCGCAACCGGAACCCGCAATCGAACTCGGGTACGCGGATGCTGTTCTCGCACGCGGCCAGCAACATCGCCTGGGATGCGTTCGCCTTCGCCGAGACTTTGTTGACGCAGCCGATGATGGTGGTCTTCGGTGACAAGCCTGGCGGCTTCGGCGCCTATCGCGACGGCATGGAAATCTACGGCCGTGCAGCCTCGAAGGACAAGCACCTCGTCGTGGTCGAGGGCTGGTCGCACTACGACCTGTACGACAAGCCCGAGCCGGTGGGTATCGCCTTGGCCAAGGTCATCCCCTTCCTCAAGGAACGGCTGTGAAGAACGTCCTCATCCTCGGTGCGAGCGGTCAGATTGCTCGATGGGTGGTCCAAGCCTTGGCCGGTGACGGGAGCGTCCAGCAGACCTTGCTGCTGCGCGACCCCAAGAAGCTCACCGGCCAGGAGCCGGCGAACGCCAGGGTCATCATCGGCAGCGTGCTGGACAAGAAGCTGCTCCGGCAAGCCATGGCCGGCCAGGACGTCGTCTACGCCAACCTCACGGGCGCCGACCTCGACAAGCAGGCCCATTCGGTCATCGCTGCGATGCAGGCGGAGGGCATCAAGCGCCTGGTCTTCGTGCTCTCGCTGGGCATCTACGACGAGGTGCCGGGCAAGTTCGGTGAGTGGAACCGGGCCATCATCGGCGAAGACCTCAAGCCATTCCGCCGCGCGGCCGATGCCATCGAGGCATCGGGCCTGGCCTACACCCTCGTGCGTCCGGCCTGGCTGATGGATGAGGACGAGGTGGCCTACGAGCTGACGCGCAAGGGCCAGGCCTTCAAGGGCACGGTGGTCTCGCGCAAGAGCGTGGGCGACCTGATTGCACAGGTGATCGCCGACCCTGCGCTGCACGTGGGCGAGAGCCTGGGTGTGAGCAAGCCTGGCAGCGACGGCGACAAGCCGTACTTCATGTAGCCACGACACACGCACTTCGGACCCGACGCATGGACCTGCTGAAAAACATGACGCTGGCTCACTGGCTTCTCGTTCTCGTTGCCGTCGTGGGCTTGGTGATGCTGAGCCTCGTGGTGGGCGTGACCACCATCGAAGGCCGGCAGGCCCGGCAGGTGGCCGGCATGGGGCCCTATGCCACCCCCACGCAAGCTGCGCGCAGCCGCGTCGCCGTCGTCTACTTCTCGCGCTCGGGCAACACCGCGCTGGCGGCGCGCCATGTCGCCATGCGCCTCGACGCGAGCCTCTATGCGCTCGAAGTGCCGCAGTACGCGCTCGGCGTGAGCGGCCTCGCGCACTCGGCGCTGGACGCGAAGGCGCGCCGCGACGACCCTGCCAAGCTGCCCGACATCAACCCGCTCACCGTGGACCTGAAGCCCTTCGACACCGTCTGGCTCGGCTCACCGGTGTGGTTCTACAGTCCGGCGCCGCCGATCTGGGCGTTTGTCGAGAACAACCGCTTCGACGGCCAGCACGTCGTGCTGTTCAACACATTCAACAGCAACTTTGGCGAAGACCAGATCGCCGCCTTTAAGGCAAAGGTCCTGGCGCGCGGCGCGCGCTCGTTCGAGCATCGCCATGTACTGCGCGGACGCATGACGCAGCAACTGTCTCCTGAAGACATGCTCAAGGCCATCGACCTCGAATGGTTCGATGCCAAGGCCCGAGTGTCGGACAAGGCACCTTAGGCGATTCCGGTCCCAGACCGTCGGATCCGAAGCGGCGACTTCGCCCGCCGCCGGCCGCTTGGTATCCATCTGAACGACAGGAAACGGGAGCCGATTCACGAGACGTCGATGACCGTGGTGGGTCGTCCAGGGACAGCGGCCTCGCTGACTTGAACGCCGGCGACGGTCGCCCTTTGAAGTGCGACATGGCTCCTGACGGTTTCCACCCGTACGGCACTGTCCACGCCCTTCCTCGGGCCCTTGGCACAATCGCCGGATGCCCAACATTGCATCCGTGCTCAAGGCTGAGATCGTTCGTCTGGCTCGCAAGGAACTGCGTGCCGAGGTCGATTCGATCAGGAAAGCACTCGCGGCAGCGCGCGCGGAAAGCGCCGCGTTGAAGCGCAGGGTCAGCGAACTGGAGCGGTCCGTTCGGCAGTCCGCGCGCGCCGCTCCCGCTTGGCTGCCATCGCCACCTGCGGTCGAGGAAGGGAACGGGGCCGACAATTTCCGGTTCCGCGCCTCCGGCATGGCCAGCAATCGCAAGCGCCTGGGCCTGTCGGCTGCGGATTTCGGGCTTCTGGTCGGTGCATCGGGACAAAGCGTGTACGCCTGGGAACAGGGCAAGGCGCGCCCCAGGGGCAGGAACCTCGCGGCCATCGCTGCCTTGCGCGGGGTCGGCAAGCGCGAGGTGGTGGAGCGCTTGGCAGCCCTGAAGTCGGGCGAGCAGTCGTAGGCGAGCCGACGCGCGGTCCGGCGTCCTGACCGGACCACCGGCGAGTGCGCCTCGCCACCCTTGAAGTGCACGGGCTCGATGGGATCCTGACTGCATGGTGGGCCGCCGGCCTGCCATGCAACCGATCAGGAGTCCCTCATGAAATTCTCCAAAGCCGAGGTCGACGCCATCATCGAGGCGTCCCCTCGCACCTTCGTTCCCTTCAACAAGCTGGTGCTGTCCGAGGACCACCAGGCCCGCAGTGCCACGGCGCCCGTGATGTCGCTGCCGGAACTGGCCGCGTCGATCAAGGACAGCGGCGTGCTGCAGAACCTCGTCGTTGTCCAGGCGGCGCGCGGGCGCTACGAGGTCTGCGCCGGCGGACGGCGGCTCGCCGCGCTCACGCTGCTCGTGCAGCAGGGCGACATCGCCGACAACTACCCCGTGCCGGTGCTCGTCGTTCCGGCCGACAAGGCGCTCATCGCGAGCCTTGCCGAGAACTGCTTCCACGTGCCGATGCACCCGGCCGACGAGTTTGCCGCCTTCGCCAGGCTGCTCGCGCAGGGCAAGTCCGTGGAGGACGTGGCCGCAGCCTTCGGCGTGACGCCGCTCATCGTCAAGCGGCGCATGAAGCTCGCCACCGTCTCGCCCCGGCTGATGGCCCTGTACCGCGAAGGCGGCATCGGCCTGGACTGCCTCATGGTGCTGGCCTCGGTCGACGATCACCAGCGCCAGGAGCAGGCCTGGGCTGCTCTGCCGAGCTGGAACCAGCGCCCGGAGCATCTGCGGCAGTTGCTGACCCGGGGCGAGATCGAATCGGACGCCGACCCGCTGGCCCGCTACGTCACCGTCAAGGCCTACGAGAAGGCCGGCGGACCACTGCGCCGCGACCTGTTCAGCGACGACGACCGCAAGGCCTACCTGCTGGACCCGGCCCTGCTGGAGCGCCTCGCCGCCGACAAGCTGGGCAAGCGCGCGAAGCAACTGCTGGCCGAGGGCTGGAAGTGGGTCGACATCCGTCCGCGATTCGCCTACGACGAGTACGTCAAGCACGGCGAGCTGCGCAAGCCCCGCCGCGCACCGACGCCCGAGGAAGCCGAGGCGCTGAAGGCGCTGGACACGCGCATCGCTGCCCTGCACGAGCAGATGGACGCGCTGGTGGACCGCGACGGCGATGGCGATGCCGGCGAGGGCGTCAGCGGCGCCAGCGAGGCGAACGACGCCGCCGACGAGGACGACGCGTCGCGCGACCGTGCCTTCCTCGCCCTGGAGTCCGAGGTCGAGGGGCTGGAGGAAGAGCGCAAGGCGAGACTGGAAGCTCTGACCGAATGGCCCGCGGCCTGGATGGCGCTCGCCGGGTGCGTGCTGCATGTGGGCGCGGACGGCCGTGCCGCGGTCAAGGCAGGGCTCATCCGTCCCGAGGATCGGGCCGATCTGGCGCAGGCCATCACCAAGGCTGCCGAACAGAAGTCGGCCGCTGGAGGCGGCTCGGAAGGCGACGCGGATCCTGCGCGCGGCTCGGGGCTCCCGGCCCTGCAGTCGCTTCCATCGGCAGCCGGCGCCACGGCACGGCCCGTGCACTCCGAGAAGCTCATGCGCCGCCTCACGGCCCACCGCGTTGCCGCGATCCAGGCCGAACTGCTGGACCGAACCGAGGTTGCGCTGGCGGCACTGACGACCCACCTGACACTGAAGCTGCTGGCCGACCCGCTCCATGGCGCCTACCGACTGCCGAACCTGCTGGCGATCAGCGCGACCGGCAACCAGCACGAACTGCGGGGCGCGGCCGAGGACATCGAGGCGAGCCCGGCGGCCCAGCGCATCGAAGCCGACCGCATCGCCTGGATCGAGCACCTGCCCAAGGAACCCGACGCGGTGTTCGACTGGATGCTGCAGCAGCCGCCTCAGACGGTGCAGCGGCTGCTGACCTTCCTGGTCGCGTCCACCGTGAACGGCATCACCGGCACCGACGCCGACCGACCGGTCAATGACGGTCTGGCCCGTGCCCTCGGCCTGGACATGACGCGATGGTGGTCGGCAACGGGGGAGGCCTACCTTCAGCACGTGTCCAAGGCGAGGGTGGTCGAGGTGGTGCACACCGTGGCCGGCGCCAAGGCGGCAGGTCCGCTCGGGGCGCTGAAGAAGGATGCCGCGGTGGCGCAGGCCGAACAACTGCTCGCCGGGCGTGGCTGGTTGCCCGACTGCCTGCGCGTGCAGCCGCATGCCGATGCCCCGGCGACGGGTGGCGAGGAGGTCGACGCCAACGATCCTGCTCGGACCGAGGCGCCCGCCTGCGCCTGAACGCAGGGCCGGCCCGGACCGGGCCGGCTCAGGTGACCGGGGCAGCCGTGTCGCCGTCGTCCCCGATGCTTCCCGGCCCGGGCTTGCCGGTCTCGCCCTGGGCTGGGTCGCGGCTCCCTGCAGGCGAGCGCCGGACCGCACCGATGTAGGCGCCAGCCGAGCGCAGGCGGGCATGGCCCGCGATACGGGCCACACGCAGCCGCGCCTGGCGGTCGAGGTCCCGATCGACCGGCCCACCGCCACGCACCGGCGCGGGCGTGCCCGTCGTGTCCTGGTACTGGCCTTGAAGGTGGTCGTGCCGTGCCCCGTGCCCGGTGGTGCCGCTCTCGCGCTTCGTGAGGCCGAACTTGCGCAGCGCATAGTCCAGCCGACGGAGGTTGGACTTCAGGTCCCGATCCGGCGCCCCCATGTGTGCGTCATGGCCGCAGACCACGCTGCGGGCATGCGCGATGGCCGACTGCTGCTCCTCGGTGGCCAGCGGAAGCCAGCGTGCGCGGCCTCCCTTGCCCTTTGTCCACAGATACCGATCCGCCTCCCGTTGTTCGTCGGGCAGGCCTGTCTCCTCGAAGGCGTGGACATGGGCGTAGGGGCGGCACATCACGGACTCCTTGCGCCGCAGGCCGACCTTCACCATCAGGCGCATCGACGCGCCGATGCGGGCATCGTAGGCAGAGACCTGGGCAAGCAAGGCCTCCACGTCGATGCCGTTGCCGCTCCAGCTCTTGTCGCGCTGCGCGTTCTCGTGGCGCTCGTACTCGTCAGGCGTCAGGCCGTAGTGCTCGGGCCTGCGGATGAAGCCCGGCTTGTTGAGCCACATCGCCAGGCCACGCAGAAAGCTCAGGTAGGTCTGGATCGTCCCCGGCGAGAGCTTGCGGCGCTGCCAGACCTTCACCATCGCCTGGACATGCCGCTGGCCCAGGTTGCGAGGATCGGGTGCCAGCTTGAAGCCGGCGTCCGTGTGCAGTTCGCGGAAGAAGCGTCGCAGGAAGTGGGCGCGCTCGTAGCGCGTCTTGTGCGACACGGTCTTCTCCAGCGCGGTGTGCATCGGGTTGAACAGCTCGATCAGCACGTCCACCACCCGGTTCACGGGCGTCCTGCCGGGCGGGTACATGTCCAGCACCTGCTGGGGCGACTTGCCGGCCCAGTTCTGGCGGCGTGGCGAGTCCTGGCCGTGCAGGCGGCCTGGGCTGGCCGAGGGCATCGCGGTGGTCCTGGAAGGGCGGGTGGATGAGGAGGGGAGGGTCGAGCCATTGCGCGGGTCGTTGCGGCGGTCGTTGAGGGAGAGAGGTGCCTGCCGGCGGCGGCGCGAGGGTTCTTCACGGCGGATGCGGGACATGGTGGGCTTTCTGCAAGGTGGCGGACTGCCCGAACAGCACGCCTGTGGATGAACGGTCGGGAGGACCGGGGTTGGAGGAATCCATCTGGACATCCCCGGGGCCGATTCCTGGCAAGCCCACGGCAATGGAGATCGTGTGCAACGTCGGTGCGGCGGTCGATCTCTGCAGCGCCACACCCACCCATGGCTTTGCTGTCCGGGCTCCTCGTGGTCTTTGTCGAGGGGCTCGGGTCAGCTCGGTCAACCTTAAAAATGGAACACGTTGATCCAGGCCGTCTGCGCATTTCTGCGACGCGACGACAGGGGTGATGTCCACCCCGCTCAGGGCTGGGTGCGACATCGACGCCAGGGTCGAGCCCTGGGTCATTCGGTGGATCAGGCCTGGTGTGCAGCGCCGGCCACTCGCATGGGTCCACCCCTGACCGAGAGTCCAGGGCGGTGTCGAGTTGATGAGCGAGGGTCGTGCGGGGAGCCTCATGGAGGCCATCACGCCGCGCGATGCGCGTCATGCGCGCGTGCTCAAGGGCTGGCGGGAACGGTGCGCGGCATCAGGTGCCGCCACGGGGTTCTGCTGCGCCGGTGCGCTTGCAGGCGCGCCCAGCCGTCATCGCGGGGATGCGGCTGGCAAGGACCGGGCAGGTCACTGCTGTGGTGGATGACTCGGCACGCTCGCAACGTCGATCCTTCTGGAGGTCGAGGCCGGTCGCGCCACCCGTTCGGGACGGGAACTTCGGTTGAAGGCACGAGGCAGGTAACGACTGCGACGCCTGCATTGCTCGTCTTCTTCGAGAGGACGGAGCGGGCCAGGAGCCCTCGGGAGCCGACAGTGGAAACCGCGACGCCATCCACGGTCAAGGCCGCAGGCGCAGCGCCCGCCGCAAGGCCCCTGATCGGGCGGCCCTTGGGGCAGGCAGTTGACGGCGTGCGATTCGGCGGCAGGGCCCGTCTAGCGTCGCAATGGCCCGGATCGCCAGCAACGGCGCGGGGTTGCCAGGCAAGGCTGCCGCCTCAGGTACCTCGCGCGGCCGTCGGTCTGGCTGGCGCGTCCGCGGCCTGTCCGCACGAGTCGAACTGGACAGGGGTTGAAAGGCCCGCGCGAGGTGAGACCGTGGTGACAGAAGTGCGCCCTGCGTACAGGCTCATGTCGAGCCGCGGGGCGCCTTCTGTCGCTGCGATGCAGTTCCGCTGATCCTGCATTGGCACTGAAGTCGAAAGACGCGCCGATTCGAGGCCATTGAGCGTGGAGAACGCGGTCTGGTGCGGTGACGCTGATCAGCCTATCAAGGCAGTCAACTGCGCCAAGGAGCAACTGCATGGAATTCATCGTCAGAGCCGTGGATGTCGGATCGGGCAACACGAAATTCGTCACCGGCATCTCGGGAGCCGACATCCGATGTGCCAGCTTCCCCTCGGTCGCTTATCCGTCGAGCGCCGACACGTCGGCCATGCCTGCAGCGGAGAAGCGCAAGACGGTCTGCATCCCTGTCGGCTCCCTGTTTTATGAGGTGGGTCCGGACATTCACCTGGCCGCGGACACGTTCCGCGCGAAGCAGCTGCACGACGAGTACACCGAGTCGCCGGAGTACATGGCGCTGCTGCGCGGGGCGCTGTCGATGATGAAGGTGCCGCACATCGACCTGCTCGTCGTCGGGCTGCCCGTCGCGCTGCTGGCACTGAAGAAGGCGGCACTCGAGAAGGCGATGACGGGCAGCCACGAGATTGGGGCGGGACGGACCATCACGGTCCGCAAGGCACTGGCGGTGGCGCAGCCGCAGGGTGCGCTGGTCCACTACGCGGCCGAGCACGAGAAGATGGCATCGATCGGCACGGAGCAGAGCCTGGTCATCGACCCGGGATCGAGGACCTTCGACTGGCTGGTCTGCCGCGGCATGCGGCTGGTCCAGAAGCAGTCGCACTCGATCAACCGGGGAATGTCCGATGTGCTGCGGCTGATGGCGGCCGAGATCTCGAAGGACATCGGGACACCCTACCGCGACTACGACGCCATCGACCTCGCCCTGCGGACCGGCAAGGCGCCAGTCATCTTCCAGAAACCCTACGACATGAAGCGGCACCTGCCCATCGCCGAGAGCGTGGCACAGCAGGCCGTGTCGACGATGCGCCAGTGGATCGAGACGCCCGAGAGCCTGCAGAACATCATCCTCGTCGGCGGCGGCTCGTTCCTCTTCAAGAAGGCCGTCAAGGCAGCCTTCCCCAAGCACCGGATCCACGAGGTGAAGGAGCCCCTGTACGCGAACGTGAGGGGCTTTCAGCTGGCCGGGCAGAACTACGCGATGACTTCACTCGCGACGCCGACGCCTTCGGATCGTGCACCAGGGGGTGGTGCATGAGCGCGCAGGAACGCGGAGCCCTTCGACCGATCCGGCTGGTGTTCGAGCTCTCGCGCGAGGAGAACCCGCGCCTGTTCGATGAACTGAGCCAGTTTCGGCAGGGGCGCAAGCGGGTCAACCGTCTGCGTCTGCTGGCCTACGACGGTCTGCTGGCGCAGCACGGCGTGTTTGCGATGGCTAGCCTGAAGACGCCCGACACGATCAAGGTCCCGAAGGAGCCTGACGTGCAGCAGGCCGCTGCGGTGACGAACGGGGTGTTCCAGCCGGCGATCACGGAATGAAGGCCGGGAAAGCACGGCGCGGTGACGGCGCTGTTGGGGCGTCCGAACTGGCGAAGATGGGACGGTGTGAACGCCTGGTGGTTCTCGAATCCGTCCACGGGCCGCGTCGAAGCCCATCGCAGGACGAGGCCCGCCGCAGGGGTATCGCTGCCCATGCGCGTTTCGAACTGCAGGGGCGGCGCGCCTCAGCGCCAGGTGGCGGTTCGGCTCGACGATCAGGGAAGCGGTGCTTCATTGCGACGATGGTCTTCGGAGACGCCTGGCAGACCGATTCGCTGCGCGACTTCAGGGACACGGTCCTGAGGCCGCGGCCTTGGGGGCGACGCCTGGTGGCGGCCTACTATGCGGCCGGGCCCCGCCTTTGCACAGTTCTGCAGCACTGCCCGCCACTGCTAGGGTTGACTAGGTGGATCCTGGGTTTCGTGGCGCATGGCTGGCGGCGATGGTCGGCAAGGCGTCGACCATGAGGTTCGAGCCGATGTGGCCGTGGGTGCTGCTCCTGGCTGTCGCCTTGGGAGTCGCGTGGCACCTGTTCCGGCGTCACCGCGCACGCGTTGCAGAGTGGAGGGACCGACCGGCCGCTCTGCGGGACGCCGAATTGATCTGCGTGGAGGCGCAGTTCAGGTCGAAGAGCCGCTGGCCCATCGTGGCGAGGGTGGACAGGGCCTATCGGCTGCCGAGCGGTCTGGTCGTGCTGGTTGAACTGAAGACGCGGTCGACTGCGGCGGTGAGGGCGTCGGATGTCATCCAGCTCTCGGCGCAGCGGGTGGCCGTGGAGGATGAACTGCGTGTCCAGGTGTCCGACGAGGCGTTCGTGATCTTTCCTAGTCGGCACTCAGCGCCGCCGACCTCACGAGCGGTCCGCTTGATGTCGCGGGAGCAAATCGAAGCCGTTGCAGCGAGGCACCGTCGACTGATCGATGGACTCGATCGCCCGCAGTGGCCCGACAGCGAGCATGTCTGTCACGGCTGTGGGCAGCGAGCGGCCTGCGGCGCCGCTGGCGAGGGCCTGGCGGGTGCGGTCCGTAGGCGCTAGAATGTCCAAAATATTCGACAATTCTTCCGGCCAAGCTGTGGATCTCTCCAATCTAGGCACCATCATCCGCGAGCGGCGCGAGGCGCTGGGACTGACGCAGTCCCGGCTTGCGCAATTGAGCGGGCTTTCGCGGCAGACGCTGGTCGGCCTGGAAGCGGGCGCCCTGAGCGATCTGGGATTCAACCGGGTCGCCCAGGTGCTGGCCGTGCTGGGGCTGGACCTCGATCCGCCCAGCCAGGCAGCGCGCGCCCGGAAGCGGGGCCTGTGGATGGCAGCGAAGAACGCCAGCGTGAGCTACGTCCAGGAGGTGCCGCCCGACACACTCGGCCATGCGCTGGTCAGCGGCAGCGTACCGAAGGGCTACGCGGCCCACCTGACGCACCTGCTCGACGAGGCGCCGGTGCCCCTGGTGGTGATGGCCGTGGAGGAAGCCGCTGCGAACGAGGGCGTGGCCCCCAAGGCTGTTTGGCGCAACGTCGCGAAGCTCGCCAGGTCACTGGCGGTGCACCGGCAGGGCTTGTGGGCGTGATGAGAGCGTGATGAAGTCGCTGCCGTCCGGCCCCTGGGAAGTGCTGTTCCAGCGAGCGCTGCAGCTGGTCGACGACATCCAGCGCCATGGGGGCCTTGCGGACCCGTTCTGGACCTTCGGCGGCGGGACCGTCCTGATGTTCAGGTACGGACACCGCCTCAGCAAGGACATCGACATCTTCGTGCCGGATCCGCAGTACCTCGGCTACGTGACGCCCCGACTCAGCGACACGGCGGCATCCCTGACCGAGGAGTACACGGAGATGCCGGGCTCGTTCGTCAAGCTGCAGTTCGAGGAAGGCGAGATCGACTTCGTGGCCGCACCGAACCTCACCGACGCGGCCTGGGAGCGGTGGGAGATCCAGGGGCGGCCGGTGCGCGTCGAGACGGCTGCGGAGGTGATCGCCAAGAAGATGTACCACCGCGGGGACCGTGCGACGGCGCGCGACCTGTTCGACCTCGCCATGGTGGTCGAGCGGGAGCCGGATGCGCTGGCGGCGGCCGCGCCTTTCCTCGTGCGGCACCGGGACAGGTTCCTGGAGCAGATCGGGCAACCCGGGGCAGGATTCGTGGCGACTTTCGAGGCGATCGCCGCGACCGGGTATCGGCCGAGTCTGGAGCACTGCATTGCCGTGGCCACAGCCTACCTGTCCGCGCTGGGGGACCGATGACCCGGTTGCACCAGGGCGACATGGCGACGCGGTAGGCGACGGAGCACCGGGGACTTGGGCACAGGAAATCCACAAGGGTTTCCACTACCGCCCGGCGAGGCCTGGATAGAATCACAGGGTCTACAACGAACAAAGCCAGGCGGCAACCTGGCTTTGTACGCCCTGAACTGGTTCGAGCCCAGGGGAAGGGAGGCCGCTGGGACCCCCGATCAGGACCTCGGATTCTAGCGAGCCTCGTAGGCATCGGGCTCATGTTGATCGAACAGAAAGGTGATCGACATGACGAAGAAGACCCAAGAGAGCTATCGCAGCGCTGTGACCGGCAGGTACGTCAAGGAGCACTACGGCAAGACGCACCCTGACACGACTGTCAAGGAGCGGACGCCGGCACCTCAGCCGCCGAAGAAGAAGTAACCGCAAGGTCGAGGGGCACCGGGAACCGGTGCCCCTCTTTGTCTTGGTGCCGCGTAGAGGTCCTATGTTCGACAACCTTTTGCGAGAACTGCGCGCGCTCGAGCACCGCTCGATCACCGTCCCCATCGACAGTGACGAGAAGGGCTACATCGACAAGGAGTGCCCGTCGACCAGCTGCGAGTTCCAGTTCAAGATTAAGGACGAAGACTGGAAGAACATCTGCCGCGACGAAGGCGTCTGGTGTCCGATGTGCGGACACGCGGCGCCAGCCAAGAACTGGTTCACCACGGCCCAGGTTCGACATGCCGAGCGGCACGCCCACAGGGTGATCCAGTCGACGATCGACGGCGCGATGCGCGCGGATGCGAGGGCCTTCAACGGTCGGCAGCCAAAGAACTCGCTGATCTCGATGTCGATGAGGGTAGGTGGCGCACCGCACTTCACACCGCACAGGGTTCCAGCGGCTGCGTCGGCAGCAATGGAGCTAGAGATCGCGTGCGAGAAGTGCACCTGCCGATTCGCAGTCATCGGCTCGGCGTACTTCTGTCCCGCCTGCGGCCACAGTTCCGTGGATCGCATGTTCGACGACTCGCTGCGCAAGATCAGAGCCAAGAAGGACAACGTGGACGTTGTGCGCGACGCCATCGCGGCGTCGGCTGGACGCGATGAGGCCGAACTGATGTGTCGATCGCTGATTGAGTCATGCCTTCAGGACGGAGTGACTGCCTTTCAGCGGTGCTGCGAGGGCCTGTATGCCTCGACCGGACCGGCGACGCCTCAGCCGATGAATGCGTTCCAGCGACTTGCGCAAGGCAGCGAGCTTTGGGCGGCGAGGGTCGGCATCACCTACGCAGACATCCTTGGCGCTGCGGATCTGGAGCGTCTCAGGCGACTGTTCCAGAAGCGGCACCTGCTGGCTCACAGCGATGGCATCGTCGACCAGCGCTACGTCAACGAGTCGGGCGACATGACGTACAAGGTCGGACAGCGCATCACAGTCTCAGAGCGTGTTCACGATCCCGACTGCCCTGAAAATGCGGGGATGCCGACGAGAAAAGCCTACGCGAGTGACATCAGCCGAGAGCGGTTTGCGG
>NZ_JABSNM010000013.1:21940-123553 GCF_013294065.1 Sphaerotilus uruguayifluvii | reverse complement strand
GCCTGCAGCGGCCGCAGCGTGCGCGCCTCCTCGCCGTCGGCATCCGGCTCGGCCAGGTAGGTCTGGCCCATGTCTTCGACCAGCACGCCCCGGCGCGTGAGCATCTTCATCAGCCGGGCGATGACGGTCTGCAGCAGCGCGTGCAATTCGTCGTCGGTGGGCGCATCCGCCTCAATGAAGGCCGGCGAACCATCGGCGTCGCAGCAGTACACCCCGTCCAGTACCAGACAGTGCAGGTCGATGTTGAGGTTGGCGGCCGAGCCAAAGCGCTGGATCAGCGTGACGGCGCCGCCGTGACCTTCGTCAGCCTTGAGCCCCGCCTGCCGCAGCAGATGTCGCGTGACCACGCGCTGCACCACCTGCAGCACCGGCGTGACCAGTTCCGGCTGCGCGGCCAGCAGCACGCGCAGCGGGATCGGCAGCGACAGCACCCATTGCCGCACCGGCACGTGCGGGATGACGTGGTCGACCAGGTGCGCAGCGGTCTGCGACATGCGCCGGGCGCCGCAAGAGGGGCAGAATCCCCGGCGCTTGCAGCTGAAGGCCAGCAGCTTGTCGTGGCCGCACTCGCCGCAGCGTAGCCGCAGGAATCCATGCGCCAGGATGCCGCACTCGAGGAAGGCGTCGAACTCGTCCTTGATGAACCGCGGCAACTCGGCGTCCGTGCTGGCCTCGGTGTGGGCGATGAAGCTGGCCGCATGCTGCTGGACCAGGCGGTACAGCGTGGTCTGCTCCGGTCGGTGGCGTTCGTAGTGGAGCCGGCTGGCCAAGCCGGGTAAGGAACCGGGCTGGCGGGCGGCGTGCACGGCATGCAGAGGACTCGATGGGGACCTCTACCGTCCCAGCATCGCCCTGCACTCGCCATCGCCCTTCGGTCGGGCTTGTGGGTGCAAGAAGATGGCCCTCCACCGGGTGCAGCCGGTTGGGGTGGGCCAGCCCCGGCGGGAGTCCGTCGTTCACCTTAGTGCCGATATCCCCGTGCTTTTGAGGTCGTTCCTGGCCGACGCCATCGTCACATCGCTTCAGGATCCACGCTCCCCCTGGAGCGACGCATGTGGGAGATCTACGCCTACCAGAACGCCGACAGCCTGTTCGGCATCTTCAACGCTGCGGCAACCATCCACGGCTCTGGCGACTACATGGCGGCGGTCGCCGCCGTGGCCTTCTGCGGGTTCATCGCGGCGCTGGTGGCCTACGCCTTCGCGCCCGAGAAGCTGCAGGGCTGGAAGTGGCTGGCCACGGTGCTGCTGGTGTTCTCCGTCCTCATCGTGCCGCGGGTGACCGTGGGCGTCGTCGACAAGACCGGCGGATCCGCCGTCAAGGTGGTGGCCAACGTCCCCTTCGGCGTGGCCTTTCTCGGCAGTGTCACCAGTACGGTCGGGCACACGCTCACGGGCCTGTTCGAGACGGCCTTCCAGGTCATCCCGGGTGTCGGCGCCCTGCCGAGCGAACTGAGCTACGAGAAGAACGGCCTGATGTTCGGCAACCGCCTCATCCGGGAGACAGGCGGCGTCGCCTTCCAGGATCCGAACTTCCGCACGGACCTGGTCAACTTCATCCACAACTGCACGATGTACGACCTGATCGACGGCACGGTCGATCCGGGCACGTTCTCGAGTTCGGACGACGTGTGGGCGCTGATGGCATCTCCCAACCCGGCCCGCTTCACGACCCTGACAAGCGCTGGCGGCTCGATCACCGTCGACACCTGCCCGAACGCCTACACGAACCTCAACGGCCGGCTTCCCGCGCAACTGACCCGCATCCAGGGCAAGCTCGCCTTCCAGCTGAATCCGACGCTGCCGGCTGCGGCCGCCAATGCCGCCATCGCCGGGCAGATCCAGCAGGCCTACCTGAAGAACAGCATCGCGACCGCGGCAGCGACAGCGGCCGACCTGATCCGCCAGAACGCGGTGCTGAATGCGATCAACGACACGAGCAACATCATCGGTCAGAAGGTGAACGACCCGGCGGCCATGGTGCTGGCCGTCGGACGGGCGCAGTCCGTGGCGCAGCAGAACGCGGCCTGGCTGAACGCCGGCAAGGTCGCCGAGCAGGCGCTGCCCGTGTTCCGCAACGTGATCGAGGCCATCACCTACGCGCTGTTCCCCCTGCTCGTCCTGCTGATGCTGCTGACCAGCGGGCGCGAGACCATGCTGGCCTTCAAGGGCTACGCCGCGGTGCTGATCTGGATCCAGCTTTGGCCACCGCTGTACGCCGTGCTCAACTACATGGCATCCATCTATGCCGCCTACGACCTCGCGGCAGCAGCCGACCTTGGCAGCGGCGCCAAGGCTCTGTCGCTGCAGACGGCATCGACGATCTACTCCCGGGCGATCTCCGGCGAGGCCGTTGTCGGCTACCTCGCCATCAGCATCCCGTTCATCGCCTGGGCCGCGCTCAAGCGGATGGAGACCTTTGGCACCGCGCTGGTGGGCGGTCTCTCAGGCCTGCAGTCGATGGTGGCCGGCGCCACGGCAGGTGCCGCCGCGGGCAATCTGAGCATGGGCAATGTCTCGATGGACCAGATCCGGCTCGCGCCGAACAGGACGTCCGCATTCATGAGCAACTGGCAGAACGACATCAGCGGCAACACCTTCTCGTCGAACATGCTGACCGGCCGGACCGCCGTGAGCCTGCTGCGCAACCAGGGCTACGCGTCCCGGGTCGTATCGATGCGCGTGAGCGAGCAGGACGTACAGGACGCCAGCCGCCAGGTCGACGCAGCCCGAAGCGAAGCCGTTGCCGCCAGCACCGAACGTTCGGCGGTGCTGTCCGAGGCATTCAGCAAGGGCTTGGCAAAGCTGAAGTCATCGCGAAGCAGCACAGGATCGACATCCAGCAGCTTCGAGCAGTTGGGGCAGACCATCGATCGGCTGGATCAGATCTCCCGAAGTGTTTCCGAGTCCACTGGGCTGACACAGTCTCAGGTTGCTCGCATTGCGCTTGGCGTTACAGGTCACGCCGGATTCAATGCGCGGTTCGTTGGCGCCCAACTGAACGCGAGTGCAGACAAGACCTACCTGTCCGGACTGAGTGCAGACGAGCGGAAGGTGCTTGGTGCGCTCACGTCCGAGCAGGCCTCGGAGTTCAAGCAGTTCGGCGATCGTGTGTCGCGCGACAGTTCCGTCGCGAGCCTTGTAGCCACCGATGCTCGCGAAGCACGCGAACTGTCGTCGAGGATCGCCACCACAACCGCGCGCTCCGCCCGCGCAGATGCTTCCCTTGCCGATCGCGCCGCGTTCTCTGAGCGGCTTGCCGTGGCCAGGGAGAGAGGCGATTCGATTTCAATCGACATTGCGCAGGATCCCTACAACCTGGCGATGTTCACTCGGTACGCTGAACAGTACGGTGGTACCAGCGCGTCCGCTCAACAACTGCTGAGCGCTGAACTTGCCCGACAGGCGCTGGCTCCAACCCGAAACTTCAGCGACGGCACTGGCATGCCGTCATCCTTCGACGACGTCCGCCATCTGTACACGACCAACAGCGGTGACCCGCGCATCACGCCGGACATTGACGCTACATATCGAAGAGCGACGGGCGCAGTTCGTCAGGCTCCTCTTCCAGTCGCTCCACCGGCACAACCTGCGCCCGAACCAAGCGACGCTCGCCAGCAGATTCAGACGTCGTCGGACGATCTCCGTGGCCGGACTGCTGCTCGACGGCAAGAGTTCGATGACGAGCGGAGCCCCGGGCGCGCCGACGACGGCACGATTTCCCCACGGCAGTCGCTATTCAAAGGCACCGCAAGGCAAGTGGCTCGGGACGCGGCCGAGACCTTCCAAGATGCCAAAGACGCAGTGAAGGGGATCATCAAGCGGTAGTCAATCTTGCCCGCGAGATGGCGGGTCCCCCTCAGGCGGCTTCATGAAGGGTGGGTGTCCCTTGTCGCGCCAGTAGTTGGCCGCGAGGTCCTCGGAAGTCACGCCGGAACCTGGAATGGGATTGGCTGTGAGCGATCGAGACACCTGCCCCCGCCCAATCTTGAGCAGCGCACCCCCCACTGCAGCCCCCACGAGGGCGCCGACCGCCGCGAGGACAAGCCGCGTGGCCAAAGCTTCGTCCTGCCATATCGCCCACCCGGCCAGGGCACCCGCAAGGACAAGCACCAAGAAGGCCAGCATTCGCATTTGAAGTGAGGTCAACTCAAGCTCACGGAAGACAGTGTCCTAGTCTTCGAGCTTCACGCTGTTGCAGCCTGTGTCCGAAACGACCTTTGAGGGCCAACACCTGAGCCGTCTCTGGTCGGTCCGGAGGAAGCCTACACAAACATCAGGCTTCCGTGGTGCTCTCCCGCGTGGGCTCGCAGGGCACAGCGGGACGCTGCCCCGGAGTTCGGCAGTTCTTCAAGGAGTCCAGGTAGTCGGCCCAGGCGCTCATCATGTCGCGCCGCTGTTCGATGAACTCCGCCCTGTCGTAGGCAGCGCCCAGCGGGCCGGACTTCCCATGTGCCAGCTGGGCCTCGATCACGTCCGGCGCCACGTTGAGCCGCTCCACCATCACGGTACGGGCCATCGCCCGGAATCCATGCGGAGTCATCGTCTCGTTGTCGAAGCCTAGCCGGCGCAGGGCAACGCGGACCGTGTTTTCGCTCATCGGCCGCTTGGCACTGATCAGGGACGGAAACACGTATCGCCCTCGGCCGGTCAGCGGCATCAGGTCCTTCAGAGCGTCTACAGCCTGGGTGGCGAGCGGAACCAGATGCGGCCTTCCGTTGATCTTCTCCCGCATTGTCCGCTTCATCTTGGCGGAGGGTATCGCCCACATCCTTGCCTCGAGATCCAGCTCGGCCCACTCCATCTGCCGGATGTTCCCTGGCCGCTGGAAGAGCAGTGCCGACAGAAGCAGTGCCGCCCGGGTGACGGGGTGACCGTGGTAGCCGTCGATCGCGCGCATCAAGTCGCCGACCTGATCCGGCTCGACGATCGCCGAGACGTGCCTCGTCAGCACCGGCTTCAGTGCGCCGCGCAGATCCGAAGCGGGGCTGCGCTCACAACGTCCGGTCGCAACGCCGTATCGAAACACTTGCCCGCAGGCTTCCAGCAGAGAGTGAGGCAGTTCGCGCGTGCCACGTGCCTCGACGCGCCGCAGCGTCTGCAGCAGCATCGGTGCGCCGATCTGGGAGAGCGGAAGCTTGCCCAGCCAGGGGAAGATGTCCTTCTCGAGGCGCTCCATCCAGCGCTTGGCGTAGTGATCGCTCCAGCCGACCTTCTTTGTCGCGTGGAACTCGCGCGCGGTCACCTCGAAGCTGGCGTTGGCGTCGAACCGGGAACTGAGACGGTCGACCTGCCTTGCGAGCACCGGGTCGATGCCTGATTGGTGTTGCTTCCGCGCATCGTCTCGAGCGGCCCGAGCATCCTTGAGGCTGACCTCAGGGTAGCAACCCAAGGAGAGGCGCTTCTCTTTTCCGTCGAAGTAGTACTTCCAGAACCAACGCTTGGACCCGGCGCCGGCAACTTCGAGGTAGAGACCACCTGAATCGGTCGCCCGTGCGCGGGCTTTGCCCTCTGGGCAGAACGCGTTCTTGCACTGCTTGTCGGTGAGCATAGGGGAACAAAGCTCCAAATGGCATGACGAACGCCACTTGTTCCCCTACATGTTCCCCTACTTGCGCTGCGCTGCCGTGGGACGGCAGGAACCTTCCTGACTCAAGCGACCGGCTAAGTCGTTGATTTGGCGGGAAGTTCGGTCCGGCATGGGACCTGATGAAACGCTGGGATGGGGTGGCTGATGGGACTCGAACCCACGACGACCAGAATCACAATCTGGGACTCTACCAACTGAGCTACAGCCACCGCTGCGTTCGCTTGCTGAGCGAAGAATTGAATTGTAGTACGACTCTTTTCTATCGTGCAAGCATTTCGAGCCGTTTTTTATTCAGCTCACTTCGAGGCGGCGCCGGCCGGCTCCTCGGCGGCCTTGGCCTTGCCGGTGATCTCGACCTTGTAGCGCTTGCGCAGCGCCGCCAGGTAGGCCTCGGACTCGGCGCCGGCCCACATCGCGGCGTACTGCTGGCGCACCTTGTCGATCGGGCCGGTGTCGGCGACGTCGGCCGGCAGCACCTTCTCGATCATCACGACCGCGTAGCCGTCGCCGCCCAGGTCGACGCCGACCCAGGCCGGCAGCTTCTCGGCCGGGGCCTTCAGCACCGCGTCGACCAGCGCCTTGGGCAGGTCCTGCGAGCGCGCGCGCGACAGGGTCACGGCCGCCGGCAGCGACGCGGCGTCCGGCGCCCTGGCCTTCCACTGCGCCAGACGGGCCTCGCCCTCGGTGCGGGCGGCCTGGGCGGCGCGGGCCTGCGTGACCGCGGCCTTGACCGCCTCGCGCACGTCGGCCAGCGCCTGCTTGCGCGCGGGCTGGTGCGCCGACACATGCACCGCCACCATCTGGCTCGCGCCGATCTCGGTGGCCTGCGAGTTGTGCTTGCCGGCCAGCGTCTCGGACTGGAAGACCAGCTCGGCCAGCTTCGGGCTGGCCAGCACCGCGGCGTCCTCGGCCTTGGCCTCCTTCGGCTGGAAGCCGCGGGTGAAGCCCTCGACGCGGCGCAGCGTCAGGTGCAGGCGCTCGGCCACCGGCTTGAGCGAGTCTTCCTGCTCGACCAGGTTGGTGAACTGCTCGGCGGTCTCGGCGAAGCGCTTCTGCGCCAGCGACTTGCGCACCTCGGCCTCGATCTCGGCGCGCACCGACTCGAAGCCGCGGCGCTCGCCGCCACGCACGTCGGTCAGCTGGATGACGTGGTAGCCGAAGTCGCTCTCGACCACGCCGCTGATCTCGCCCTTCTTCAGCGCGAAGACGGCCTCCTCGAAGGACTTGACCATCGCGCCGCGCGAGAACCAGTCCAGATCGCCGCCCTTGGCGGCCGAGCCGGGGTCGTCGGAGTTCTTGCGCGCCAGGTCGGCGAAGCCGGCCGGGTTCTTCTTCACCTCGGCCAGCAGCGCCTCGGCCCGGGCCTTCGCCCGGGCCCGCGCGTCGGCCGGGCCGCCGGCCTCGGCCTTGACCAGGATGTGGCTGGCGCGGCGCTCCTGCGGCTGCTCGTAGCGCGAGGCGTTCTCGCCGTAGTACTTGCGCAGGTCGTCCTCGGGCACGCTGATGCCGCGCTCGACGGCCGGCAGGTCCAGCACCAGGTACTCCATCGTCACCGACTCGGGCGCCTGGAAGCGCGCGGCGTTGCGCGGGTCGTCGTAGTAGGCCTGCAGGTCGGCATCGCCCACCTGGACGCGGCCGAGCTGCTCGCGGGCGTCGAAGCGCTGCACGCGGATCTCGCGGCGCTGGTAGAAGGCATCGACCGCGGCGCGCGCGACCGACTCCGGCGCGAAGGCCGACAGGCCGATCGCCGACAGCACCTGGCGCATCGCCAGGTCCTGCGACAGGCGCTGCGCGAACAGCGCCGAGTTCATGCCCTGCGCGGCCAGCAGCTCCTTGCGCACGCTGCCGTCCGGATTGCGCAGGCCGGCGAACTGCGGATCGGTCTTGAACAGCCGGTCCAGGCGCTCCTCGGTCGGGCTCAGGTGCAGGTCGCGCGCGGCGGCGAAGACCACGCGCTCGCGCACCAGATCCTCGAGAACGCGCTGGCGGATCTCCGGCGTGTCGAACATCTTCACGTCGACGCCGGGCATCTGCGCGCGCATGCGCTCGACCTGGTTGCGGTGCGCGGCGTCCCAGTCGGACTGCGAGATGTCCTGACCGTCGACGCGGGCGACATGGTTGCGGCCCTCGGAATACTTGTTGTAGCCCTGGATGCCGAACACCACGAAGGACGGGACGATCAGCAGCAGCAGGATGAACTGCAGGATCCGGTTGTGGCGGCGGACGAAATCGAACATCGACGCTTCCTTGCGACATGAAAAAGGCGAACCGGGGTTCGCCTTTGATGATGCTGCCGTGATCGTCGGGCGCCACCGTGGGCACCGGGAAGATGCTGGTGGGTGCTGAGGGGCTCGAACCCCCGACCTACGCCTTGTAAGGGCGCCGCTCTACCAACTGAGCTAAGCACCCGGTGCGACCCGCACGTCCGGCAGGACCGTGACTGTATCAGATGGGCGCCCCCTGCCGGGATCTGCCGCTTCAGCGCGCCTTGGCGCGGATCTCCGGCAGCGCCTTCTGCAGGTAGTAGACCATCGACCAGATGGTCAGCACCGACGCCCCCAGGATCGCCACCGTGCCCCACAGCCGGGTGTCGACGACGCCCAGCAGCCGGCCGTCGTAGAGCAGGAAGGGAATGGCGACCATCTGCGCGGTCGTCTTGAGCTTGCCGATCATGTGCACCGCCACGCTGCGCGAGGCGCCGATCTGCGCCATCCACTCGCGCAGCGCCGAGATGGCGATCTCGCGGCCGATGATGACCAGCGCCACCAGCGCGTTGACCCGGTCGAGCTGCAGCAGGATCAGCAGCGCCGCGCAGACCAGGAACTTGTCGGCCACCGGATCGAGGAAGGCGCCGAAGGACGAGGTCTGGTTGAGCCGGCGCGCCAGCCAGCCGTCGAGCCAGTCGGTCAGCGCGACGACGACGAACAGCGCGGTGGCCATCAGGTTGCGCTGCGCCATGTCGACGGGCAGGTAGTAGATCCCGACGATCAGGGGGATGGCGACGATGCGCGCCCAGGTCAGCAGCGTAGGCAGGGTCCAGAACATGCACGCATTGTGCCTGCTGGCCGCATGACGCCGCTGACAACGCGGTACCGCGGGGTCAGCGCAGCGCCTGGTAGATCGCCTCGGCCAGGTCCTGCGAGATGCCCTCGACCGAGGCCAGTTCCTCGACGCTGGCCGCGGCCACGCCGCGCACGCCGCCGAAGCGCTGCAGCAGCCGCGCGCGCTTCTTCGGGCCGACGCCGGCGATCTCCTCGAGCCGGCTCGAGCCCGCGCCGGTGCGCACCGAGGCGCGCCGGGCGCGCATGCCGGTGATGGCGAAGCGGTGCGCCTCGTCGCGGATCTGCGCCACCAGCATCAGCGCGGCCGAGTCGCGCCCGAGATACACCTTCTCGCGGCCGTCGGCGAAGACCAGCTCCTCCAGGCCGACCTTGCGGCCCTCGCCCTTCTCGACGCCGACGATCAGCGAGAGGTCCAGCCCCAGCTGCTCGAAGACCTCGCGCGCCATCGCCACCTGACCGCGCCCGCCGTCGATCAGCACCAGGTCCGGCAGCCGGGCCTGGCCGCTGCGCCGCGGGGGCGCGGCGCCGCCGTCCTCGCGCGCGGCCTCGGCCAGCTTGCCGTAGCGGCGCTCGAGCACCTGGCGCATCGCCGCGTGGTCGTCGCCGCCGGTGATGCCGTGGATGTCGTAGCGGCGGTACTGCGAGGGCTGCATGCGATGGCCCTCGAAGACCACGCAGGACGCCTGCGTGGCCTCGCCCGCGGTGTGGCTGATGTCGAAGCACTCGATGCGCAGCGACTCCAGCCCGCCGTCGCTCCCCTCGGGCGCGAGATCGAGCGCCTCGACCAGCGCGCGGGTGCGCGCCTGCTGCGAGCCCTCCTCGGCCAGCAGCCGTGCCAGCGCCAGCTCGGCGCCCTTGATCGCCATGTCCAGCCAGGCGCGGCGCTGCTCGCGCGGCTGGTGCTGCGCCGCCACCCTGCGCCCGGCCTGCTCCGACAGCGCCGCCAGCAGCTCGCGCGACACCGCGTGGCTGGTCACCAGCAGCGACGGGCAGTCGGTGCCCAGGTAGTGCTGGGCGATGAAGGCCTCCAGCACCCGCAGCTCGACCGGCGGCGCGGCGTCGGCGACCGCCTCGGAGGCCGCCTCGGGGGGGGCGCTCTCCTCGACTTCGTCGAACTGCAGCGCCATCGCGTCCTCGACATGCGCCGGGAAATGCGCCCGGTCGCCGAGATGGCGGCCGCCCCGCACCATCGCCAGGTTCACGCAGGCGCGCCCGCCCTGCACCTTCACCGCCAGGATGTCGACGTCGCGGTCGTCCAGGTTGAAGACCGCCTGCTGCTGAAGCACCTTGGAGAGCGTGGCGATCTGGTCGCGGATCTCGCCGGCGCGCTCGTACTCGAAGCGCTCGGCCGCGTCCATCATGCGCTGCTGCAGGCCGGCGAGCACCTGCTCGGTCTCGCCGCCGAGAAAGCGCGCGGCCTCGCGCACGTCGTGCGCATAGTCCTCGCGGCTGATCAGGTCGACGCAGGGGCCGGAGCAGCGCCGGATCTGGAACAGCAGGCAGGGCCGGCTGCGGTTGGCGAAGACGCTGTCCTCGCAGGTCCGCAGCCGGAAGACCTTCTGCATCAGCTGGATGCCCTCCTTCACCGCCCAGGCGCTCGGGTAGGGGCCGAAGTAGCGGTGGCGGCGGTCGACCGCGCCGCGGTAGTAGACGACCCGCGGGAAGTCGTGGCTGACGAACTTCAGGTAGGGATAGCTCTTGTCGTCGCGGAACAGGATGTTGTAGCGCGGGTTGAGCGTCTTGATCAGGTTGTTCTCGAGCAGCAGCGCCTCGGCCTCGGAGCGCACCACGGTCGTCTCCAGCCGCACGATGCGCGAGACCATGTGGCCGATGCGCGTGCCGCCGTGATCGCGCTGGAAATAGCTCGAGACGCGCCGGCGCAGCAGCTTGGCCTTGCCGACGTAGAGCAGCTGGTCGTTGGCGTCGAAGTAGCGGTAGACGCCGGGCAGCAGCGGCAGCGCGGCCACCTCGGCCAGCAGCCGCTCGCGGGCGGCGGCCGCGGCGGCGGTCAGCGCGGCGGCGGCTGCAGCCTCGTCGGGCCCCGGTGCGGCGACCGGTTCGGCGACCGGTTCGGCGACCGGTCCGGGCGATGTCTCGGGCGTCTGCGTCTTCTTCTGCGGCGTCGTCATGGTCACGATTGTGCCGCCCGGGATAATCGCGCCATGACCGAGGAAAGCCCTGCCCCCCTGCTGTCCATTCCGGCCGCGCTGCGCCGCTGGGACCTGTTCTGCCGCGTCATCGACAACCACGGCGACCTGGGCGTGTGCTGGCGCCTGGCCTGCGACCTGGCCGGGCGCGGCGCCGAGGTGCGGCTGTGGATCGACGACGCCTCGGCGCTGAACTGGATGGCGCCGCAGGGCGCGCCCGGCGTCGAGGTGCTGCCCTGGCGCGATCCGCTGGACGACGAGGTGCCCGGCGACGTGGTGGTCGAGGCCTTCGGCTGCGATCCGCCGGCGGCCTTCGTCGCGCGCATGGCGGCGCGGGCCGCGTCCGGCGCGCCGGCGCCGCTGTGGTTCAACCTCGAGTACCTGAGCGCCGAGCCCTATGTCGAGCGCTCGCACCGGCTGGCCTCGCCGCAGTGGAGCGGTCCGGGGCGCGGGCTGACGAAGTGGTTCTTCTATCCCGGCTTCACCGAGCGCACCGGCGGGCTGCTGCGCGAGCCGGGCCTGCTGGCGCGCCGCGACGCGCACCACCGCGCGGCCACGCTGGCGCGGCTGGGCCTGCGCCTGGGCGCCGACGATCCGGCCGACCACGCGCTGATGCTGCTGTTCGGCTACGCCCAGCCGCTGCTGCCGGCCTGGCTGGACCTGCTGGCCGACGGCCACGGCGGCACCGTGCGGCCGTCGCGCGGCATCACCACCACGCTGCTGGTCACGCCCGGCCACAGCGAGCGCCAGGTGCGCGCCTGGCTGGCCGCGCGCGGACTGCACCGCAGCGAGGCCGGTCTGGAGGTCGGCGCGCTGCGGCTGCATTTCCTGCCGCATGTCTCGCAGATCGAGTTCGACCGCCTGCTGTGGGCCTGCGACCTGAACCTGGTGCGCGGCGAGGACAGCGCGGTGCGCGCGATCTGGGCCGGGCGGCCGATGCTGTGGCAGCTCTACCGCCAGGACGACGGCGCGCATGCGCCCAAGCTCGAGGCCTTCCTGGATCTCGCGCTGCAGGGCATGCCCGCGCCGCTGGCGCGGCCGGTGGCCGAGATGATGCGGCTCTGGAACGGGCTGGAGTCGCCGGCGCGGCTGCCGGCGGTGTGGGCGCAGCTCTGGCCGCTGCTGCGCGAGGGCTGGGGCGCGGCCTGCCGCCAGCGCGCCGCGCGCTGGGCGCTTCAGCCCGACCTGGGCAGCGCGCTGCTGGCCGAGGCGCTCGCGCGCAGCGGGCACGGCACGCCGGCGACGTCCTGACGCACGAGCAGGCTAGAATGGCGGGTTTCGCGGTGTGGCGGGTCGATGTCAGCTCACCGCCATCACCGCCATGCCCGGCCGGGCGCACCCGCCAGACCCCGGCCCCAGCTTCCACCGAAAGTCGTCTATGAAACTCGCACAGGAAATCCGCGCCGGCAACGTCATCATGCAGGGCAAGGACCCGATGGTCGTGCTGAAGACCGAGTACAGCCGCGGCGGCCGTGGCGCGGCCACCGTCCGCATGAAGATGAAGAACCTGCTCAACGGCGGCGGCGCCGAAGTGGTCTTCAAGGCCGACGACAAGATGGACCAGATCATCCTCGACAAGAAGGAGTGCACCTACTCCTACTTCGCCGACCCGATGTACGTGTTCATGGACACCGAGTTCAACCAGTACGAAGTCGAAGCGGAGAACATGGGCGACGCCCTGAACTACCTGCTCGACGAGATGCAGGTCGAAGTGACCTTCTACGACGGCAAGGCCATCTCGATCGAAATGCCCACCTCGGTGGTCCGCGAGATCAACACCGAGCCGGCCGTCAAGGGCGACACCTCGGGCAAGGTCATGAAGCCGGCCCGCATCGTCCCGACCGGCTTCGAGATCGCCGTGCCGCTGTTCGTCGGCGATGGCGACAAGATCGAAATCGACACCCGCACGCACGAGTACAAGAAGCGCGTCTGAGCGCACGGTGCCCCACCCGCGATCCATCGCGGGACATGAAGAAGCGGCCTGAGGGCCGCTTTTTTGTTTTCTGATTTAGCCTGGCGGGATGTCTTTCCTGCCCCACGGTCTGTACGACCAGATTCTCACCGAGGCCCTGTCGCGACAGATCGAGACCAGCGGGGCACAAGCCCACTGTCAGTCCTTGCAGACTGATGCCACCGATGCACTGATCGATCTGGTCGCTCGCCAGCTCAGTCAGGTGCTGCAGGACCTGCCGGGCGATCCCCAGGGCCGGGCGCATCAGCAGCTGGCGCTGGTTAATGAGTTGCTGATCTCGCTGCGCCAGCGTTTGGGTCTCGGCGTGGATCTGGCTGCGGTCCCCCCGCGACTGCTCAAGGCCGTCGAACACCACCGAAGCCTAGATCGGGATTTGGCACCCCAAACCGGTCTGATGGCCCCGTGGCTTTTCACCGCCGGCAAGGCCTCGCCGTCTCTGCTGCAGGAGCTGCGCCGCGAGCTGGCCTCGGCAGATCAGGTCGACATCCTGGTGAGCTTCATCACCGTGTCGGGTGTGCGCAAGCTGCGCGATGTGCTGGTACAAGCCACCGCGGTGGGCGCCGACGGCCGGTCCGGTCTGCCAATCCGCATTCTGACCACCACCTACACCGGCGCAACCGAAGCCAAAGCGCTCGATGAGCTGGCGCGCCTGCCCGGCTGCGAAGTGCGCATTTCTCTGGACGGCAGACGCACCCGGCTGCACGCCAAGGCCTGGATCTTCCGGCGTTGCACGGGTTTCGGCTCGGCCTATATCGGCAGTGCCAACCTGTCGGGCGCTGCGCTCAGCGGGGGGCTGGAATGGACGGTGAAGCTGACTCAGCGCGC
Source organism: Sphaerotilus uruguayifluvii (assembly GCF_013294065.1). GTDB lineage: Bacteria > Pseudomonadota > Gammaproteobacteria > Burkholderiales > Burkholderiaceae_C > Sphaerotilus > Sphaerotilus uruguayifluvii. The sequence goes on along the minus strand of NZ_JABSNM010000013.1, from coordinate 109,958 downwards.
GCAGGAAGCCTTGTTCGAACAGGCCCGAGCGCATTTCGAAACGCTGTGGTCCGACAGCGAATTCCAGCCTTATGACCCAGATGACCCGATGCATCGGGCGGCGCTGAGGAGTGCCCTGCGCACCGAATCCGGCGAGACCCCCACCTCAGGCACACGCATCGGGTTCTTTGATCTTCAGCCCAAGAGCTACCAGCAGGACATGCTCGAGCAGCTCGCCATCGAGCGCGAGCAGGGTCGGTGGCGCAATCTGGTCGTCGCAGCCACCGGCACCGGCAAGACCGTTGTCGCGGCATTCGACTACCGGCGCAGCTGCCAGCAATACGGCGGCCGTCCACGGCTGCTGTTTGTCGCTCACCGGGAGGAAATCCTGCGCCAGGCCCTGCGCACCTTTCGCGAGGTGCTGCGTGACCCCGAGTTCGGCGACCTGCTCGCCGGTGGCCATGAGCCCGACAGCCCGGACCATCTCTTCGCCACCATCGACAGCATCGACAGCCGCGATCTGCTGACCCGCCCTGGCCCAGGGCACTGGCACACCGTCATCATCGACGAGTGCCATCGCCTCGCCGGTGAGCGTTTCGACCGGCTGGCGCGCCAGATCCGGCCGCGCATCCTGCTGGGACTGACAGCCACGCCTGAGCGCGGTGATGGCCAGCCCCTGACGCCCTACTTCGACCTCCGCGGCGACGGCTCGCCTGCGGTCGAGCTGAGGCTGTGGCATGCGCTGGACCTGCAATTGCTGGCGCCCTTCGAGTACTACGCCTGCGACGACGAAACCGATCTGAGCGCCGTCCCCTGGGACCGTGCGGGCGAGCGGGCCGAACTCGATCGGCTGATCTCCGGCAACGATGCGCGGGCCCGGGCCGTCATCCGCGAATGGGGTCGGCTGGCCGCCGACGCACGCCGCAGCCGCGCCCTGGTGTTCTGCGTCTCGGTGGCCCATGCGCAGCTGATGACCCACCACTTCAATGCAGCCGGCCTGCCGGCGGCCTGCATCGTCGGCGATACCGATCACGAAGAACGTCGCCGCGCACCGCGCCGGCTCGAACAAGGCGAACTCTGCGCGCTGGTCACCGTCGATCTCTACAACGAAGGCGTGGACCTGCCCTTTGTCGACACCCTGCTGCTGCTGCGTCCGACACAAAGCGCCGTGGTCTTCCAGCAGCAAATCGGCCGCGGGCTGAGGCTCAGCCCGAACAAGGAAAGCTGTCTGGTGCTGGACTTCGTCGGCCAGCACCGCGCCGATTTCCGCTTCGATCGCCTGCTCGGGGCGCTGACCGGTCAATCCCGGCGCGAACTGATCGACAGCGTGGAACACGGCTTCGGCTCGCTGCCTGCGGGCTGCCATGTGCAACTGCAGCGTCAGACACGCGACCGTGTTCTGGCCAGCCTGCGTCAAGCGGCAAACAACCGCTGGTCACGGCTGCGTGCCGAGTTGCAGGCCCATGCGGCGCAGCGCCCAGGAGGCACGCCGCTGCAACTCAGCACCTTCTTGCGCGATCAGCTCCTCAGCCTGGAGGACATCTACCGCCAGGCCACCGGCAGCAGTCCCAGCGGCTGGACCGCACTGCGCCGCGATGCCGGCCTGCTGAACTCGGCGGTTGGCCCGGAAGAGGCCTATTTCAGCCGGCGCTTCGGGGATCTGCTTCACATCGAGGACACACGACGCCTGGAGGCGATGGCGGCACTGGCGCACCCGGACCGCACAGAGCATGCCGATGCGTTAACGGTGCAGATGCTGGCCTATCAAATCGACGGACAGCACCACCAGACCGGTACACCGCAAGCCTGGATGGAACGGCTGGCGGCTCACCCAGACATCCGGCAGGAACTGGGTGAACTGGCCGCGCTGCTACAGGCCCGTAGCACACTGCCAAGCCGAACACTGCCCGGCCTGGAAGACACGCCACTGTGCTTGCATGCGGCGTATGGCATCCGCGAGATCCTGACCGCTGTCGGCTGGCTCAGCGCCTCGCGGCGTTCGCCCTTCCAGGCCGGCGTCTTGCCGCTGCACGACCGCCGTACCGAACTGCTGTTTGTCACGCTCGACAAAAGCGAGGGCTATCACGACCGCATCGCCTACCGCGACCATGCGATCAGCACGACGCAATTTCACTGGCAGAGCCAGAACAGCGCCGGACCCGACACAGCCGCAGGCCGGCGCTATCTCAGCGCGGACACGTCTGCCGCGTCGGGCTGGCAGTTCCAGCTGTTTGTCAGATCGCGCCCTGGAACGCCTTACCGCGCCTGCGGCCCAGTGCACCTTGTGTCCGCCGAAGGCAGTCGACCGATGAGCGTCGTCTGGCAGCTGGTGGAGCCGCTGCCAGTGCGGCTGTTCCGCGAGTTCAGTGTGCTGCGCGATGTTTGAAAAATCGGCTCACGTACAGTCCTGCCTTTTCCTCCCGCATCAAGCCCACTCCACCATGACGCTACCCCCCTGCCCCCAATGCCAGTCCACCTACACCTACGAGGACGGCGCGCTGCTCGTCTGCCCCGAATGCGGCCATGAGTGGTCGGCCCAGGCCGCCGAGGCGGCGCCCGAGGTCGAGGCCGCGCGGGTGGTGCGCGACGCCAACGGCAACGTGCTGGCCGACGGCGACAGCGTCACGCTGATCAAGGACCTGAAGGTGCGCGGCTCCTCGCTGGTCATCAAGGTCGGCACCAAGGTGCGCGGCATCCGGCTGGTCGAGGGCGACCACGACATCGACTGCCGCATCGACGGCGTCGGCGCGATGCAGCTGAAGTCGGAGTTCGTCCGCAAGGCCTGACGGCCCGGCCCGGCGTGCACCGGTCTTGTGCACCCAGGCTATCGCAGCCTCCCGATTCATTGACAATCACGCAACAAGACCGGCCTGTTTCCTTTTTCTCACTTTTGCCCCGAAGTGAAAATCACTACGATGGCCAGCACGACAGCGCGAGATCGGGTCACGTCCGCAAGGTGACGGACCGGATCAGTCCATGGAATCCGTCACGGATCTCCCGGTACCAGCGCAACAAGATGCAATCAGGGTGATGCGCTGACGCCTGCAGGCGCAGGCGGGGGAAAGAGAAGATGAACGGATTCGCCAAGCGGATCGACGGGTCGCCCGAGACGGGCGAGCGGAACGCCGCCGGCAGCGCGCCGCCGCACACGATCCTGATGCGGCACCCGGACTCCGGTCAGGAGCACGAGGTGGGCGTGGGCCCGTCGCGGGCCGTGCTGCTGCTCGGGCCGCTGGAGCTGGCCCGGCGCGGCGACTGGGGGCTGATGCTGCTGTGCATCGTGCTGCCGGTCATCGGCCAGGTGATGGTCGCGCCGATGGCCAACAGGCGGCACCTGCGCCGGCTCATCCGCGACGGCTATCGCGCCATCAGCCCGCGTCCCGGCCATGTCAGCCATGCCGAGTGGATCCTGGGCATGCACATCCCGCGCTACAGCGGCCGCCGACCGCATCCCGCCCCGGACGCGCAGGGCGGCTGAAGCGGCCCGCGGCCGCCGCGCCGCCTCAGCCGCCGCGGCCCAGCCCCATGCGCTCGGCCGCGCGCTTCTCGGCCGCGTAGCTCTCGCGCAGGCTGCGGCCGTAGTCCTCGGGGTTCAGGTAGTCCAGCTCCTGGTCGTACTTGGCCAGCTCGGCCACATGGGCCGGCGCATGCATCGCGGTGCGGAAGGCCTCGTGCAGCGTCGCGACGACGGCCGGCGGCAGGCCGTGCGGCCCGACCAGCCCATAGGGCGAGGTCGCGACCACGCCCTGCCCCAGCTCCTTGAGCGTGGGCACGTTCGGCCAGCGGCGGTTGCGGTGCTCGGCCAGCGTCGCCAGCAGGCGCAGCCGGCCGGAATCGACGAAGGGCGCGAAGCCGTTGGAGTTGATGCCCATCGTGACCTGGCCGGAGGCCACCGCCAGCATCTGCTCGGAGGTGCCCTTGTAGGGCACATGCACGTAGCTGAAGCCGCGCCGCGCGGCGAGCTCCTCCATCACCACATGCGGCGTGGTGCCGACGCCATTGGTCGACACCGTCAGCTCGCCCGGGCGCGCCTTCGCGAAGGCGACCACATCCTCGAAGCTGCGCAGCGGGCTGCCGGCGGGCACCAGCAGGCCGAAGGTCACGCCGGAGATCTGGATGATCGGCGTGGTGTCGCGGATCGGATCCCACAGCACCTTCTGGATGTGGGGCGCGCGCAGCGCCGGGTGCGGCAGCTGCGCGATGGTGTAGCCGTCGGGCGCGGCCTGCTGCAGGATCGGCATCGCCAGCGTGCCGCCGGCGCCGGAGCGGTTCTCGACGATGACCTTCTGGCCCAGCTGGCGCCCGGCCAGATCGGCCAGCAGCCGCATCGTCAGGTCGGTGGCGCCGCCGGCCGGCCACGGCACCCACAGCGTGATCGGGCGCACCGGGAAGCGGGTGTCGCTGCTGCCGGAAGCCGCCCCGCCGGGCTGGGCCCGCGCCGCCAGCACGCCTGCCGGCCCGGCGGCCACCGCCGCCGCGATCGCCCCGAGCAGGCGCCGGCGCTCCGGGCTCGTCGCCCCGGCCTGCGCCCTGTCCTTCATTGCCATTCCATCAGCTCCATCGTCATCGTTCCCCCGGTCAGGAAGGTCGAGTTGGCCGGCTCGCGCCGCTCCACCCGCACCAGCCCGACGCCGGGGCAATACCATTCCAGGGTCGTCAGCGGCATGTCGCGAAAGCCGTTGACCGGGTCGGCGAACAGCTTGACCAGCGCGTCGCCGCGCACCCGCACGCAGTGCTCGAAGCGTCCGGCCGGCGTCTCGACGGACTGCTCCAGCGCCTCGATCGTCCAGTTGACCGGGATCGACGGATGGCCGTGGCGGATCTCCGGCGGGAACTCGGAGTTGCGCCGCAGCAGATAGGTCGTCGTCGTCGTCTGCCAGCGCGTGCCGGCGGCCAGCGGCATCTTCAGCACGTAGCGCGGCTTCTCGTCCGGCCGGGGCGCATCGTCCAGCTCGGTCTTCGTCGCGACGCGGTAGATGCCGGTGTCGTCGCTGCGCAGCCAGTAGTCGATGCCGGAGTCGCTGTGCCGGCGCCAGGCGCTGCCGGACTCCAGCGTGCCGTCGCGGCCCTCGTTGCTGAGCACGATCGTCTCGCGCTCGCGGGTGTCGTTCTCCCACTCGCTGGTCAGGCGGTAGGTCCAGCGCCGGCCGGACTCCAGCGGAAACAGCGCGCTGCCCGGCGGCTCCTTGCAGCCCGACAGCAGCGCCAGCACGGCCGCACCGGCCAGGACGGGAAGACGGCGGCGGCTCATCTCACTTCTCCGGCAGCTGCGGCGCGGGCAGGTCGCGGATCTTGACCACCTGCTCGTCCGAGCCGGGCCGCAGCCAGCTCAGGCCCTTCGGCCCGCGCCTGGGCTCGGCCTGGCCGAGCTGGCTGACGCCCTGGCGCACCTTCTTCATCGACTCGCCCAGCAGCGCATGCAGGTCCTTCGAGTACGGCAGCCGGTAGGCGCGCGGCTGCTCCGAGGGCTTGCCGTTCTCGATCGCGTTGACCCAGACATAGAGCGCGCCCTCGCGCCCCTTGGCCGGCTCGTCGAACACGGCCGCCAGCAGCACGAAGCGCTCGGGCAGCGCATGGCGGCTCGGCCAGCCCCACACCCCTTCCAGCGCCGCATCGCTCCAGAAATACAGCGCGGTCACCCCGGCCACCAGCAGGCCCTTGGCCCAGACCGGCCAGCGCGAGGCCACCAGCGCCAGCCCCAGCACGAACAGCACCGCGACGAAGGCCCACAGCACCGCATCGGTGATCGCCATCTCAGATCCTTTCCACCAGCGTCTTGGCCAGCGTGTTGACCCCGGTGACGCGCCCGTCGCGGTCCACCGAGAAGCGCACCGCGGTGGCCTCGTCGCCCTTGCGAGCGAGGTTCACGGTGCCGTAGAAGACCACCTCGGCGCGCGGATTGACCTTCACCACCGAGACGTTGACCGGCACCGGCTCGCCGTTCTTGCTGTCGTAGTAGAAGACGTTGACGACGTACTCGCCCGGCGCGAAGCCGCGGATCGTCACCACCTCCTGGTTCAGCGGGTTCACCACCTGCTGGCCGTTGACCACGATCGAGTCGTTCGCCAGGCCGCGGTCGTCGCGGTCGAGGTGCATCATTCCGCCCTCGCGCTGGCGGAACCACACCCGGTTGCCGCCCGGATCCTCGACCCAGGTGTCGATGTCGTTGGGGTTCATGTCCGGCCAGGTCACGGTGATGATGAACTCGGCCTTGGCGTCGATCACGCCGGTCCTGGCCTTCGGGTTCATCGCCACGATCGCGATGGCGAAGAGCATCACGAAGATCAGCAGCGTGTTGAACAGCAGGTCGCTGAACGGATCGATTTCGTCGGTGCGACGCGGGCGCAGCACCGCCATGTCAGGCTCCGCGCGCGGCGCCGGCGGCGGCCGCGTCGGCGAGGATGTCGGCCGCCAGCCGGTCGGCCAGCCGGTCGAGCAGCAGCAGCTGCAGCCCCAGCCACAGGTTGACCACCAGCCCGACCAGCGTGGTGTAGAGCGCGATCGCCATGCCGCCGGTCATCTGCTGCAGCAGCTTCTGCACCTCGGCCAGCTCGAAGCTCTGCGACTGCCCCAGCTGCAGCGACATCAGGATGAAGCCCACCACCGTGCCGAGCAGGCCGAGCTTGATCGACGCTGCCGTGAACCACCAGGCGGTCTCGTGCGGACCGTGGGTGCGCTCGGACAGCAGCGCGGTCGCCTCGGGCTGGCCGCGGCGCAGCTCGTCGAGATGGGTGGCGCGCCAGCCCTGCGCGAGGCCGGGCTGCGCCTCGGCCTGCAGCCGCCAGGCGCGCAGCCCGCACCAGCCGGTGACGACCGCGCCCAGCAGCGCGATCACCACGCTGATGCCGCTCGGGTCGCCGTCGACCAGCGCACGCCACCAGCCGTGGCGCTGCATCCACCAGGCGAAGAAGACCGCCACGCCGGCCAGCAGCGCCCAGCCCCAGAACAGGCGCTGCGCCAGCGCCGGCAGATCCGCCGGGACCGCGGTCGCCCGGCCTGGCGGCGCGTAGTCCGCGGGCAGGTCCGTGCCTGCGCGATTGCGCTCGCGCATCGATTGCCAGAAACCGGACATGTCAGCCTCCTGCGCCGCCGGGCGGACCTCCGCCGCCGCGTTTCGTCAGCGCGCCGAAGCCGCGCTGCGGGTCATAGCCCCAGGCCGCCAGCGCGAAGCACAGCGCCAGCGTGCCCAGCACGATCCAGGGCGACAGGCCCGCGTCCTTGCCGTACATCGCGTAGCGCATCCACTCGACCGCATGCGTGAACGGGTTGAAGCGGGCGATCTGCCAGACCCAGGTCGCGCCCGACTCCTCCAGCTTCCACAGCGGGTAGAGCGCGGTCGACATGAAGTACATCGGGAAGATGACGAAGTTCATCGTCCCGGCGAAGTTCTCGAGCTGCTTGACATGCACGCTCAGCAGCAGGCCCAGGGCCCCGAGCATCAGCGCCGAGCCCACCGCCGCCAGCAGCAGGTGGGGCGTGTGCGCGCCCCACAGCGGCAGGTCGGTGCCGATCAGGCGGGCGATGACCACGAAGGCCAGCGCCTGCACCAGCGACAGCACCGCGGTGGCGGCGAGCTTGCAGAACAGGATCCACCAGCGCGGCAGCGGCGCGGTCAGCAAGAGGCGCATCAGCCCCATCTCGCGGTCGTAGACCATCGCCAGGCTCGACTGCATGCCGTTGAACAGCAGCACCATGCCGATCAGCCCCGGCGCGATGTAGACGTCGTAGGGGATGTAGGTGTCGTAGGGCTCGGCCACCGACATGCCGAAGACGTTGCGAAAGCCCGCGGCGAAGACCGCCAGCCACAGCAGCGGGCGCACCAGCGCCGACACCAGCCGCCCGGTCTGGCGCACGAACTTCGCCACCTCCCGGCCGACGATGGCGCGCATCGCCTGCAGCGCATGCATCGGGCCGGCCATCAGCGCACCGCCTTGCAGAGCTTCTCGGGCGCATCGGCGCCGAGGGTGTCGAGGCTGTTCCTGGGATGCTGCACGCCCTCGACCGGCGCGGTGGCGACGACGCCCTGGCCGTCGGTCATCAGCATCGGCTGGCGCAGCTGGCCGTCCCAGGCGCGGAAGCTCATCGGCACGCCCTTGGAGCCGTCGAACTCCAGCGTGCCCAGCGCCTGGGCCAGCGCCGCAGCCGGCCCCTTGGGCACCTCGCTGGCGGCGGCCACCAGCGCCTTGCCGGCCATCCAGGCCGACCAGTCGTGCGCGGTCATCGCACGGCCGGCGGCCTTGGCGAAGCGGCGCGAGACCTGCGGCGCGCCGAAGCGCTCGAACTGCGCCGACCAGGCCTGCGCGGTCAGCCCCGCGTCGCCCACCACCGGCCGCGGCAGCGCGGTGCGGTAGGGCAGCGCGCGCGCGAATTCGCCGTCGCTGTCGACCACCCAGACCACGTCGTACTGCAGGTTGCCGGTCAGCAGCCGCGGGTTGGCCAGGTCGCGCTCGCGCGGATCGGCCGAGAGCTTGAAGGGCTTGGCCGCGGCCAGCTTCAGGCCGTAGCGCTTGATCGCGGCCTGCGCGACCGCGCTGCGCTGCGCGTCCTGCGCCGACGGCCCGGTCAGCAGCAGCACGCTCGACCAGCGCTGGCTCGTCAGCGTCTGCGCCAGCGCGTCGGCGCGCATGCGCTCGCTGGGGATCAGGTGCAGCAGGCGCGCGCGGCAGTCGGCCTCGCGCAGCCGGTCCTCCGCCGCGCCGAGGTTCATCACCGGCAGCTTCACCGCATCCGCCGCGGCCAGCAGCCAGTCGGCCGGCAGATCGGCCAGCACCACCGCGGCGCCGCCCTTCTCCGCCCTGGCGGCCGCTTCGCGCGCCGCTGCGGCCGAGGCCACCGGCACGGTGTCGAGCACGATGGCGGCGCCGGCGGCCTCCAGCTCGAACTTGGCCTCCTTCAGCGCCACCTGCAGCCCGTCCGCGGCCGGCCCGCCCGGGTGGCCCAGGTAGGCGCGCTCCAGCCGGCTGCGCTCCAGCCGCGCGTCGTCGACCGGCTGCAGCAGCGTGACCTTGAAGGTCGCCGCCTGCGCCAGCGCGCCCGTGCCGGCCAGCGCCAGCACGACCGCGCCGCGGCGCAGGGCGTTCATGGCCTGCTTGGCCTGCGTGCGCGTCATCATGCCCCCCGCCCGCGTCACTCGACGATCACCGCGCCGTAGGGCACGCGACCGACCGGGATGCTCTTGAGCGGCTTGGCCGCGGCGACATCGACCAGCGTGATGTCGTCCGACAGGCCGTTGACTACCACCAGCCGCGACTCGGCCTTGTCCAGCGTGACGTTCCAGGCGCGCTTGCCCACCAGCACCAGGTCGGTGGTCTTGCGCGAGGCCACGTCGACGAAGGCGACATGGTTGGCGCGGCCCAGCGCGACGAAGGCGCGCTTGCCGTCGCGCGTCATCGTGATGCCCACCGGCGTGATGTCGGTCGAGCGCGCGCCCTTGACCTCGAACTTCACCGTGTCGACGACCGACCAGTCCTTGGTCGACAGCACCGTGACGCTGGCCGACATCTCGTTGGTGACCCAGAGCTGGCTGCCGTCGGGCGTCAGCGCGAAGCGGCGCGGGCGCTTGCCGACCTTGACGTTCTTGACCACCTTGCCCGAGGCGGTGTCGATCACGTGGACCAGGTTGGCCACCTCCGAGGTCACCCAGACCGTCTTGCCGTCCGGCGAGACCTTGACGCCCTCGGGCTCCTTGCCGACCTCGACGTGGCGGGTGAACTTCTTGGTCGCGATGTCGAAGAAGCCCAGCGCCGCGTCGTCCTCCTCGGACACGTAGAGCGTCTTGCCGTCGGGCGAGAGGTCGAAGGCCTCGGGGTCCTCGCCGATCGGCAGCCGGCCGACCGACTTGCGCGTGGCCAGGTCGATGACGTCGGCGGCGTTCGATTCGGCGCAGGCCACCATCAGCTGCCTGCCGTCCGGCGTGAGCTGCAGGTGGCGCGGGCGCTTGCAGGTGGCCACCGTGCCGGTGACGGCCTGCGTCTTCAGGTCGACCACCGTCAGCGTGTGATCCTTCTCGCTCGAGACGAAGGCGGTCTGGGCCTGGGCCGGCGCGACCGCGGCCAGCAGCGCGGCCAGCGTGGCCGACGCGAGGACGGACGGCAGGAAAGGAAGGCGGCGAGCATTCATGGTTCTTGTCTCCTGGAGGATCGGCGGAAATCAGGGGGCGATCAGTGGGTGGCGCGGATGAAGGCCTCTTCCAGCCCGTCGCCGCCCAGCGCCACCGTGACCGCGGCCGGCGAACCGTCGGCCAGCAGCCGGCCCTTGTGCAGCACGACGACGCGGTCGGCGGCCTCGGCCTCCTCGACCAGATGCGTCGCCCACAGCACGGTGGTGCCGCGCTCGGCGATGTCGGCGCGGATGGCGGCGAGCAGGTCGCGGCGCGACTTCGGATCCAGCCCCACGGTCGGCTCATCCATCAGCACCACCTTCGGCCGGTGCAGCAGCGCGCGCACCAGCTCGACCTTGCGCCGGTTGCCGCCCGAGAGCTCGCGCACGGTGCGGCCCAGGTCCTTCTCGAGACCGAGCGCCTGGCAGCCCGCCGTCAGCCGCTCGGTGGCGACGCGGCGCGGCAGGCCGTGCAGGTCGGCGTGGAAGCGCAGGTTGCGCTCGACCGAGAGGTCCAGATCCAGCGACATCTGCTGGAAGACCACGCCGATGTCGGCCAGCGCGCGCACCGCCGCATGGCGCAGCGACTGCCCGGCCACCGTCACCTCGCCCTCGTCGGCGACGAACAGGCCGGTCAGCACCTGGAACAGCGTCGACTTGCCGGCGCCGTTGGGCCCCAGCAGCGCCACGAACTGGCCGGCGGGCAGCACCAGCGTCAGGCCCGCCAGCGCGGTGCGCTCGCCGTAGCGCTTGATCAGGCCCTGGATCTGCAGCATGTCGGAATCACCGGAACGGAAGGGAACAGGAAGGAAGTCGTCATCTCGGGCCGCTTTGTACCGGTCCGGCGCGCGACTGTCGCACCCGTGCTTTCACTGAGGAATTCTTCCCGGCCGGAACGCTCCGGGCCGCTCAGAGATCGATCTCCATGCGGTCGGCGGTCAGCTCGATGCCGTGGCGCGCCAGCAGACCGGTGGGCACGGCCGAGCTCAGGCCGGTCTCCGGGATCGGCATCAGCAGCTTGCGCCGCGCGCCGACGCGGTCGAGCTCGGACAGCAGCATCTGGCCGGCGTCGATCTGCTCGGCCGCGTCCAGGCGCAGGTCGGCCTGGTCGTCGCCGAGCAGCAGGCAGTCGGCCTGCTGCATCCACTCGATCGCGTCCGCGCCGGCCTCGAACAGGCTGCGCGCGCACATCAGGCGCTGGCCGGTGACGACGTCGCGCACCGCCAGCGCGATCGTCTCGCCGACCATCGGCGCGGCCGGGCTGGCCGCATGCGGCGGCAGCGGCCCGTCGGTGGCGATCGCGGTGAACTCCAGCGTCGGCTGGCCCTCGACGCGGAACACCGCCTCGCGCGACTCGCCCGCCACCGGGATGACATGCCAGTGCACGCCGCAGTAGTGCTCGAGCATCGGCAGCACCGGCAGCGTGTGCGTCAGCTCCTCGAACACCGCCGGCGTGGCGTAGAGATGGATCGGCGCGCCGTCGCGCAGGCTCAGCAGCCCGGTCACATGGTCGACCTGCGCGTCGGTCAGCACCACCGCGCGCACCGGCGCATCGGCCAGGCCGCGGTGGCGCAGCAGCCGCGCGTCGGAGCCGAGCTGCTCGGCCACCGAGGGCGAGATGTTGACCAGCACCCAGCGCTGCTGGTCGCCGGAGATCGCCAGCGCGCCGGGCGCGCGGGTCGAGGACGCGCCGCTGCGCGTGATCGGGTTCAACGGGATGGCCTCGTTGCCCCCCCTGAGGACGACCAGCTTCATGGCATCTCCGGGATCAGGGCGACACGGGCGGTGTCGTCGGTTTCGAGTTCGGTCATGATGGGATCGCTTTTTCAACCGTCTTTTGCAAGAGCCATGCCGGTTCGAATCCGGGTTCCATCATGTCGCCTGGGCGACGCTGGCCACCCGCGACGATCCGGATTTGCACCACGATCCCGTCACCGGAAGCGGCCCGGAAGCCGCCCTGCCGCGCCGCGTCGGCGAGGCGGACCGGAGTGTTCCATTCCGTGACATCTCGATGACCACCGTGGCACAGGGGCAACCCGAATGCGTTTGTCAGATGCGAAACACCCTGCCCGCCGGGTCCCGACGTGGCGTTCCTGCCTCGGTGCGGCGGTGATGGCGGCCCTGCTGCCGGCGCGGCCCGCCGACGCCGCGGCGGCCGCGCCGCGCTGCTCGCCGATCTCGCCCGAGCCGTCGATCACCCGGCTGGCGCCGCAGGTCTGGCGGATCGAGGGCGCGGCCGGCGACAGCTCGCCGGACAACCACGGCCGCATCTCGAACCTGCTGGCGGTGCGCGACGGCCCTCGGCTCTGGCTGCTCGGCAGCGGCCCCGACGCGGCCTTCGCGCGGGCCCTGGACTGCCGGCTGGCGCGGCGGACCGGACGCACGGTCAGCGACGTGATCGCGCCCTGGCCGCGGCCGGAGCTGGTGCTCGGCCAGGCCGGACTGCCCGCGGCACGGCGCTGGGCACATGCGGAGGTGGCCGCGGCGATGCGCGAGCGCTGCCCGCGCTGCATCGCGCGCCTGGCCGAGCGCACCGGCCGCCCGGCGCAGGCGCCGCGCCAGCCGATCGTGCTGCCCGACCGGCTGCTGCAGGGCGAGTCCGGCCAGCTCGGGCCGTGGCAGTGGCGGCGGCTGCGGCGCTCGGACGAGACCGCGGTCACGGTGTGGCTTCTGCCCGCGCAGCGGATCGGCGCCGCGCACGGCCTGCTGTGGAGCGATGGCGCGCCCGACCTGCGCGACAGCCGGATCGCGTCGATGCAGTCGTCGCTGCAGGCACTGCAGACGCTGCGCGAGCCCGCGGCCGGTCCGGGCTGGACCTGGGTGCCCGAGCAGGGCGAGCCGCTCGACGACGCGGGCGTCGCCGAACACCTGGACTATCTGGAGACGCTGCAGCGCCAGGCCGGCCAGGCGCAGGCCGACGGCACGCTCGAGACCGACCCGCCCCCGGCGCCGCAGGCACCGAGGTTCGCGCGCGGCGCGCGCCATGCGCTGAACTGGCAGCTGGCCTGGCGCGAGGCCGAGCAGCGCTGGTTCGAGGCCGGCGCGCCGGCGCCGCGCTGAGCCGACGGCTGCGCGATCAGCCGCGCGGCTCGTTGCGCCAGCGCAGCTTGCGGTAGATGGTGTTGCGGCTGATGCCCAGCCGCTTGGCGGCGACCGAGATGTTGCCGCCGGCCGCATCGACCGCCTGCTGGATCGTGCGCAGCTCGATGTCCTCGAGCGACAGCGCGAGCTCCTCGGCGGGCGCGGCCATCGCCGGCTGCGGCATCGTCAGCGGCGGCAGCGCCGCCATCGGCTCGGCCGGCTGCGCCGCCGGCATCGGCATGCGCATCGGCTCCGACGGCGCCTCGGCCGGCGCGAACAGCGGCGCACGCATCGGCGGGGCGGCCACCACCGGCGCGGCCGCGGCGGCCGCGCTGCGCTGCTGGGCGATGCGGCGGGCGTCCTCGATGAAGTCGTCCGACAGGTGATCGCGGGTGATCGTCGCCTCGCCGGCGGCCATCACGCAGGCGGTGCGCAGCACGTTGAAGAGCTGGCGCACGTTGCCGGGCCAGTGGTAGCCCTGGAACAGCCGCACCACCTCCGGACTCAGGCGCAGGCGCCGCTCCGGGCTCTCGCGGTCGAGAATGCGCTCGACCAGCGCCATCAGGTCGGAGCGCTCGCGCAGCGCCGGCAGCCGAACCGCCAGGCCGTTGAGGCGGTAGTACAGGTCCTCGCGGAAGCTCTTCTGCTCGATCATCTCGCGCAGGTTGCGGTGGGTCGCGCAGACCAGCATCACGTCGACCGAGACCGACTTGGCGCTGCCCAGCGGGGTGACCTGGCGCTCCTGCAGCACGCGCAGCAGGTGCGCCTGCAGGCTGATCGGCATGTCGCCGATCTCGTCGAGGAAGAGCGTGCCGCCGTTGGCCTGCACGATCTTGCCGACCGCGCCCTTGCGGCGCGCTCCGGTGAAGGCGCCCTCCTCGTAGCCGAACAGCTCGGCCTCGATCAGCGTCTCGGGAATCGAGGCGCAGTTGACCGCGACGAAGGGCTGGCGGGCACGCTCGGAATCCTGGTGGATCGCGCGGGCGAGCAGCTCCTTGCCGGTGCCGGTCTCGCCGAGGATCAGGATCGGGATGTCGCGGTTGAGGACACGGCGGATCTTGTCGATCAGCGAGGCGAACTGCGTGTCGCCCAGGCTCAGGCTGGCCAGGCCGCCGCCGTTGCCGCCCTCGCCACCACGCGAGGCCCCTCCCAGCCCCTCGCCGGCGCTGCCGGACGGGGCGCTGCCCGAGGCGGACGGGGAGGCCGGGGCCGTCTCGGTCGCGGACGGTCCGCCCTCCGCGGCCGCCGGCGCGGCCACCGCGGCGTCGCCGCCCATGCCCATGCCGTGCCAGACCGGCCAGTTGAAGCGTGCGTAGACATGGAACTGCCGGCCGCTGGAGAGCTCGACCGGCTGCGGCGTGGCCAGCGGCGAGCGGAAGCGGTCGACCAGCGCGGCCACCGTGGTGCCGAACAGCGACGAGATCGTGTGCATGCGCAGCGCCGCGCCCGACAGGCCGAGCTGCTCGAGCGCGCCGCGGTTGGCGCCGACGAGCTTGCCGTCCTGGCTCACCGCCAGGATGCCCTCCATCAGCGTGCCGATGAACTCGACCCGGCTGTGGAAGTGCAGCCGCATGACGTTGCGGTAGTCGTCGGTCAGCCAGTGGTTCTCGATCATGCGCGCGCTCATCTTCACCAGGCCCATCGTGTGCTGGTGGTAGCTGCGCTGGTCGCCGGACACGTCGAGCACGCCCAGGATGTTGCCGCGCGGATCGAGAATGGGCGCGGCCGAGCAGGTCAGGAAGTGGTTGGCGTGCATGTAGTGCTCGTCGGCATGCACGAGCGTGGGCGACTCCTCGATCAGCGCGGTGCCGACCGCGTTGGTGCCCTTGGACTGCTCCGACCAGTTCACGCCGGGCTGCAGCGCCACCTTCGACGCGCGCGACATGAAGTCCGAGTCGCCGATCGAGTGGATGATCGTGCCGGTGGCGTCGCACAGCAGCACCATCGACTCGCTGTTGACGATCTGCTCGTAGAGCATCTCCATGACCGGCGCCGCATGCGCGTACAGGCGCTGGTTGCGCTCGCGGATCACGCCCAGGTCCGAGCGGCCCAGCGGCGAGTAGTCCAGCCGCTCGATGCGCGTCAGCCCGAAGGCGGCACAGCGCTGGTGGGACTGGTCGATCGTGTTCACATGCTCGTGATCCAGCGGCAGCGCCGACGCGATCGGACGACGCAGTTCGCTGCTGCCCGCCCGCATGCGCAAGCCTGCCGACGCGGGGGTGTAAGGACCTGCCATGCTGTCTCCTGGTGTGTCTTTCTGGGGTGGGCGCGAGACGCCATTGTCGCGCGCTTCCCCCGAAGGGTCGAAGTGTTCGCGATCAGCGCGCGCACCGGGCCCCGGGTTGTCATCAATTCGCACACGCCGCCCGTTCACTTGTCACAGACCGCGGGAAATCACCATGATGCCGCGCAAATCGGAAGCACCCGGAACGCTCCAGCTCCGGACAGACCCTGGTTTTGCCACCGCATCCACGCCTGTTTTCAGGCTTGGCACAGTGATTGCAGAAACGATGCCAACCCAACCCGAACAACCGATGCGACCCCGCATCCCGAACCCAACGGAGACACGAATGGCACGTGGCAACCTCTTCCGCGCAGCGATCCTGGCTGCTTTCGCCACCCTCGGCGGCCAGGCCCTGGCCCATGGCGACGTGACGCCCCAGGCCGTCGACACCTCGAGCCTGCCGCAGCTGGGCGAAGAATGGCGTGCGACCAACCCGTACCGCAAGAACGACAAGGCGATCGCGATCGGCGCCTCGGCCTTCAACCAGAACTGCGCGCGCTGCCACGGCCTGGAAGCGATCTCCGGCGGCATCGCCCCGGACCTGCGCAAGCTCGACGGTGACTGCGCCGGCGTGGCTGACGCCAAGCGCCGTGCCGCCTGCGTCGCCGAGATCGACGAGTACTTCCTGACCAGCGTGCGCAAGGGCAAGGTGCGCAACGGTGCCGTCTACATGCCGCCGTTCGAGGGCATGCTGACCCAGGAAGCCTTCTGGGCGATCAAGGCCTATCTGGAAAACCGCCGCGAGAAGCCGATCAACGACTGAGCGGATTCGGGCCCCCTGCCGGCCCGGGACGCCGGTCGCAGCACAATCACGGCCTCGCCGGATGTCGTCCGTGTCCTCCACGGACGACAGGACCGGGCCGGACATCCAGGAGACATCGACATGACGTCCAACCGTTCCCCCTCCACGCCCTCCTCCCCGATGAGCCGCCGCGGCCTGCTCGGTCGCGGCACCGCGCTCGGCCTGGGCGCGCTGCTCGGCATCGAGGGCGCGCAGGCCCAGGACGGCGCGCCCAGCGCGCTCGAGCGCGTGCGCACGCTCGGCCGCCTGAGCGTCGGCCTGTACAACGAGCTGCCGCCCTTCCACGACCGTGGCCAGGGCATCGAGATCGAGCTGGCGCGCGCGCTGGCGCAGTCGCTCGGCGTGAAGGTCTCGCTGCTGCCGTTCACGGCCGACGAGAACATGAACGACGACCTGCGCAACATGGTCTGGAAGGGCCATTACCTCGGCTACGGCCCGGCCGACGTGCTGCTGCATGTCCCGGTCGACCGCCCGCTGATGCAGGAGAACCCGCAGGTCAGCATCTTCGGCCCGTACTGGCGCGAGCGCGTCGTCGTCGCACGCGACCTGTCGAAGGTGCCGGTGCTCGACAGCCTGGAGCCGCTCAAGGGCCAGAAGATCGCGGTGCCGGGCCAGTCGCTGGCCGGCTGGCTGATGATCGGCGCGGAGTCGGGCATGCTGCGCGACACGCTGACGACCAAGATCGACAACGGCGTGATCGCGGCGCAGATGCTGCAGCGCGGCGAGGTCGTGGCCGCGGCCGGCCTGCGCTCGGAGCTCGAGACGGTGCTGCGCGGCGACAGCCGCTACGCCATCGAGCCGATCCCGATGCCGCGGGCCCCGAAGGACGGCTGGGCCGTCGGCATGGCGACGAAGAAGTCCGCCACCGACCTGGCGCAGGCGCTCCAGGGCGCGGTCAACGGCCTGGCCGAGAGCGGCGCGCTCAAGGCGATGTTCGCCCGGGCCAACCTGGACTGGCACCCGGTCTGAGCCGGGTCCGCCCGCAGTCGCGCGGCCCGGCTCCGGGATAATCCGCGCGATGGAACATTTCGACGCCATCATCGTCGGGGCCGGCGCTGCCGGCCTTTTCTGTGCGGCGCGCGCCGGCCAGCAGGGCCTGCGCGTGCTGCTGCTCGACCACTCGGACCGGGTCGCCGAGAAGATCCGCATCTCCGGCGGCGGGCGCTGCAACTTCACCAACCGCGACGCCGGTCCCGCCAACTACCTCTCCGACAATCCGCGCTTCGCGCGCTCGGCGCTGTCGCGCTACACGCCGGCCGACTTCATCGCGCTGGTGCAGCGCCACCGCATCGCCTTCCACGAGAAGCACAAGGGCCAGCTCTTCTGCGACCGCAGCGCCGAGGACATCATCGCGATGCTGCTGCGCGAGGGCGAGGCCGGCGGCGTCATCCGACGCCAGCCCTGCGGCGTGCACGGCATCCGCCGCACCGAGGGCGAGACGCCCCGCTTCGAGCTCGACACCGACGCCGGCCCGGTGACCGCGCCGCGCCTGGTCATCGCCACCGGCGGCCTGCCGGTGCCGGCCATCGGCGCGACCGACTTCGGCCTGAAGGTGGCGCAGCAGTTCGGCCTGGGCGTGATCGCGCCGCGGCCGGCGCTGGTGCCGCTCACCTTCGACGCGCAGGCCTGGGCGCCGTTCGCGGCCCTGTCGGGCATCGCGCTGCCGGCCGGCATCTCCTGCGGCACCGGCAAGGCGCGCACCACCTTCCTGGAAGACCTGCTCTTCACCCACCGCGGCCTGAGCGGCCCCGGCATCCTGCAGATCTCCAGCTTCTGGCGGCCGGGCCAGCCGATCGAGATCGACCTGACGCCGGGGCTGGACCTGGCCGCGCGGCTGATGCAGGCCAAGCAGGGATCGCGCCGCCAGCTCGGCAACGAATTCGCCACGCTGCTGCCCGCCCGGCTGGCCGAGGCCTGGCTGGCCGGCGCCGGCCTGGACGCGGCCCGCCCGATGCCCGAATGCCGCGACCGCGACCTGCAGGCGCTGGCGCAGCGCGCGCGCGCCTGGTCGCTGCAGCCCGCCGGCGACGCCGGCTGGAAGAAGGCCGAGGTCATGGCCGGCGGCGTCGACACCCGCGAGCTGAGCTCGCAGTCGCTCGAGAGCCGCCAGGTGCCGGGCCTGCACTTCATCGGCGAGGTGGTCGACGTGACCGGCTGGCTCGGCGGCTACAACTTCCAGTGGGCCTGGGCCAGCGCCGCGGCCTGCGCCGACGCGATGGCGGCCACGCAGGCCGGCGCGCGCGCCGGATGACGGAAAAGCGGCTCCGGACGGCGCCGGAGCGCCCTCCAGCTGCTACACTCACGAATTCACCACTGTCGGCAAAACCTGGGCTACAATCCGCGGCTTTGCTGGCAAAGAAGTCCGATCGAGTCGACGACATCTGGGTTTCCGGAAAACCCCGCGCCGGCCACCGAGGACACAACCGAAGGATCCTTCAGTTCATGACGACCATCCGAGTCAAGGAAAACGAGCCGTTCGACGTTGCCCTGCGTCGCTTCAAGCGCACGATCGAGAAGCTGGGCCTGCTGCCCGAGCTGCGCGCGCGCGAGTTCTACGAGAAGCCGACCGCAGAGCGCAAGCGCAAGAAGGCCGCGGCCGTCAAGCGCCACTACAAGCGCGTGCGCTCGATGCAGCTGCCCAAGCGCCTGTACTGATCGACAAGGTCCGCCCCGCGCGGACCCGTCCCGTCAGACACTGCCAGAACCCGCGCGGGACGCCGTCGCGGGTTTTGTCGTTTTCAGACCATCAAGGAACCCACCATGAGCCTCAAGGACCAGATCACCGCCGACATGAAGGATGCGATGCGCGCGAAGGACAGCGAGCGCCTGGGCACCATCCGCCTGCTGCTGGCCGCGGTCAAGCAGAAGGAAGTCGACGAGCAGATCACGCTGGACGACGCGGCCGTCGTCGCGGTCGTCGACCGCCTGATCAAGCAGCGCAAGGACTCGATCGGTCAGTTCACGGCCGCCGGCCGCACCGACCTGGCCGACAAGGAGTCGGCCGAGCTGAAGGTGCTGGAGGTCTACCTGCCGCAGCGCCTGAGCGCCGAGGAGATCGACGCCGCCGTGCAGGCCATCGTCGCCGGCCTGGGCGCCACCGGTCCCGGCGCGATGGGCCAGGTCATGGGCGCGGTCAAGCAGCAGCTCGCCGGCAAGGCCGACATGGCGCTGGTGTCGGCCGCGGTCAAGCGCGCGCTGGCGGGCTGATCCGCCCGCTCGCGCCGGCGCCGGACGGCCCCGGCCCTCTTTTCCCACTCCCGCCCCAAGCGAGGTTTCCGATGAGCACTTCCCTGCCGATCCAGCGCGTCACCGAGGACTTCTGCGTCGCGCCGCAGCTCACCCCGGCCGCGATGGCCGAAGTGGCCGCGGCGGGCTTCCGCAGCGTCGTCAACAACCGCCCCGACTTCGAGCACGGTCCGGACCAGCCCACCAGCGCCGAGATCGAGACGGCCGCCCGCGCCGCGGGCCTGCAGTACGTGCACCTGCCGGTGGCCGGCGGCTACCAGAGCCCCGAGGAGATCGCCCGCTTCGCCGAGCTGCTGGCGACGCTGCCGCGCCCGCTGCTGGCCTTCTGCCGCAGCGGCGCGCGCGCGGCCAAGCTGCACGCCCAGGCCACGCAGGCCTGATGCGCCATGCCCGCGGCCACCGCGCCTGAGCCGCACGGCCCGCGGCGGCTGCGCCGGCGCATCCTGCTGCTGGCGGTGCTGCCGCTGCTGGCGGCCATCGCGCTGATCGCGCTGGCGGTGCGCTCGCAGGCCCAGGACCTCGCGCGCGAGGAGCGCCAGCTCGTCGAGTCGGCCTACCTCGCCAGCAAGGAGGCCGAGCTGCGCCATCACGTCGAGATGGCGATGAACATGGTGCGTCCGCTCTACGACAGCGGCCGCGACGACGCCGCCACGCAGGCCGAGGCCGCGCGCATCCTGGCCGCCTTCGACTACGACGGCGGCGACGGCTACTTCTTCGTCTACGACTACAGCGGGCGCTGCCTAGTGCTGCCGCACCAGCCCGAGCTGGTCGGGCAGAACCTCTGGGACATCCGCGACCGCGACGGCCTGCCGGTGGTGCAGGAGCTGGTCGCACGGGCCCGCCAGGGCCAGGGCTACTTCCGCTACGTCTGGAACAAGCCCTCGTCGCGCCAGGTCGCGCCGAAGCTGGGCTATGTCGTCGGACTGCAGCGCTGGGGCTGGATGGTCGGCACCGGCATCTACCTCGACGACGTGCAGGCCACACTCGACGCGCTCGAGCGCGAGGGCCGCGCCAACATCGACAAGACCACCGGCTGGATCGCCGGCATCGCGCTGCTGGCGCTGGTGCTGGTGGGCGGCAGCGCGCTGGCGATGAACCTCAGCGAGTACCGCGCCGCCGACGCGCAGCTGCAGCTGCTGGCGCGCCAGGTGGTGCAGTCGCAGGAGAACGAGCGCGCCCACCTCTCGCGCGAGCTGCACGACGGCACCGGCCAGACGCTGGTGTCGATCAAGCTGCTGATGGACAGCACGATGGAGCAGCTGCGCCGCGAGCACGGCCGCGTGCCCGGCTCGCTCGAGCGTGCGCGCCGTCGCATCGACGAGGCGCTGGGCGAGGTGCGCGACATCTCGCACCGGCTGCGTCCGGTGGTGCTCGACACGCTGGGCCTGCCCAGCGCGCTGCGCCACCTCGGCGAGGAGTTCGCCGAGCATGCGCAGCTCGCCTTCTTCATGCGCATCGGCGGCCTCGAGCAGGACCTGCCCGAGGCGGTCAACACCGTGCTGTTCCGCATCACGCAGGAGGCGCTGACCAACATCGACAAGCACGCCGGCGCCGGCCGGGTCGACCTGCGGCTGATCTACCGCGGCGGCGACGTGCGGCTGACGGTCAGCGACGACGGCCACGGCTTCGACACCGCCGCGATCCGTGCCGATCCGCGCCGCGGCATCGGCCTGCTCAACATGCGCGAGCGCATCGAGTCGATCGGCGGCGAGTTCCGGGTACAGTCGCGCCCGGGCGCCACGCGCGTCGTCGCGCAGATCGGCGCCGACGCCATCCGCCGGCTGACGCCGCCCCCGGCCCAGCCCGCGCCGTCCGCCGTGTCCGCCGCGTCCCTTCCGTCCCCCACCGATGTCCGCCGTCCCGATGCGAATCCTGATCGTCGATGACCACCCGCTCGTGCGCGAAGGCGTGCGCACGCTGATCAGCAGCCAGCCCGACCTCCAGGTCGTCGGCGAGGCCGCCGACGCCGACAGCGCGCTCGAGGCGATCGAGCGCTGCCTGCCACAGCTGGTGCTGACCGACATCGGCATGAAGCAGGTCAACGGCATCGCGCTGACCGCGCGGATCCGCGAGCGCTGGCCGGAGATCGACGTGATCGTGCTGAGCATGTACGACAACCCGGAATACGTGCACCAGGCGATGCAGGCCGGCGCACGCGGCTACGTGCTGAAGGACGCGCCCTCGTCGGACATCGCCGACGCGATCCGTGCGGTCGCCGCCGGCGACACCTTCCTGAGCGCGAGCGTGTCGCGCCCGACCGCGCGCAGCGACAGCGCGCGCCCGATCCTGTCCGAGCGCGAGGCCGAGATCCTCGCCTGCCTGGCGCGCGGGCTGTCGAGCAAGCAGATCGCCGCCGAGTACGACCTGAGCGTGCGCACCGTCGAGACGCACCGCCAGAACATCCGCCGCAAGCTGCGCATCGAGGGCCAGGCCGAGCTGATCCGCTACGCGGTCGAGCACTGCCGCACCGCGGGCTGAACGCCGCGCCGCGCGCCGCAGCTCACTGCCCGAGCTTGTCCTTTTTGAACTGCGTGGTGATCCGGGACCACCATTCGAAGGTCTTCTCGAGATTTTCCTTCGTCACGCCCTGATCGAGGTTCACGGACATTTCCAGCACCGGGTCGCCCTCCCGGTCGAGATAGGCCTTGCCGAACCTTCTCGTCCGGTTCCAGTCGTTCATGTCCGACTGGGAGACGCTGGCGCCGGACCAGGAAGACAGGAACTGGATGTCGACGCAGTTCTCGCCGTTGGTGCAGCCGTAGAAATAGATCCCGTACTTGATGCCGTTGATGCGCCCGATGATCCTGGGATCGCCGGAAGCATCCTTGCTCAGCTCGGCGCTGCCATATCCCCGGGCGATCTGGAAGATCGTCTGGGGGAATTTCGCGGTCACCAGTTCGACCGCTCCGGACATGCCCGGCACCGCCATGGCAAAAGCCGCCAGGCCAGCCACCACGAATTTCCTCATGGATTCTCCCATCCCTGCGAATACTCATACCGTCATGTGCATGATGCCACGGCCTCATGAGAGATCAAAGACGCCCGAGCGCGCCGCCCGGACACTCGACGGCCGCACGGCACGGCAGGGTTCGTGAACCCTGCCACGCGGGACTGCGTAGTGCCGCGTAGTCGTAACACCCGATGGGCCGGCTCAGGGTTTTCGAGTGTGATACGCGCCAATGTCGGACCACTGCGCGCCGGACCTCCCCGGCAGGTCCGGCCCGCCCTCCCCCCGCCATTGCCGTCGCCTTTCCATTCTCCGGAGACAAGCCCTTGACTGCCCTACTGCAACTGTCGAGATGGATCGACGCGTTCACCGAACGCGTCGGTCGCAGCGTCGCCTGGCTGGTCCTGATCACCGTCGTGATCTCGGCCGGCAACGCCATCGTCCGCAAGGCCTTCAACACCAGCTCGAACGCGCTGCTCGAGATCCAGTGGTACCTGTTCGCCGCGATCTTCCTGCTCGGCGCGGGCTACACCATGCTGCGCCAGGAACATGTGCGCATCGACGTGATCCTGGGCCGCTTCTCCAAGCGCACGCAGATCAAGGTCGACATCTTCGGCATCGTCTGCTTCCTGTTCCCGCTGGTGATCACCGTGATCGCGATGGTCACGCCGCTGGTCATCAAGGCCTTCGAGACGCACGAGATGTCGTCCAACGCCGGCGGCCTGGTGCGCTGGCCGGTGTTCGCGCTGGTGCCCGCCGGCTTCGCGCTGCTGGGTCTGCAGGGCGTGTCGGAGCTGATCAAGCGCTTCGCCTTCCTGCAGGGACTGATCGAGGACCCGACCGAGAAGAAGCAGGCCAAGTCGGCCGAGGAAGAACTGGCCGAAGCCATCCTGGCCGCCGAAGCCGCCAAGAAGGGAGACGCCAAGTGATCGAGTTCCTGTCGGCCAACATGGCCCCGGTGATGTTCCTGGGGCTGATTCTCTTCCTGCTGCTCGGCTATTCCGTCGCGTTCTCGCTGGGCGCCTGCGGCCTGCTGTTCAGCTTCGTCGGCATCGAGATGGGGCTGCTGCCGGCCTCGCTGATGCAGGCGCTGCCGCTGCGCATCTTCGGCATCATGCAGAACGACACGCTGCTGGCCATTCCCTTCTTCACCTTCATGGGCCTGATCCTGGAGCGGTCCGGGATGGCGGAGGATCTGCTCGACACCATCGGCCAGCTCTTCGGCCCGGTGCGCGGCGGCCTGGCCTTCGCGGTGATCTTCGTCGGCGCCATGCTCGCCGCCACCACCGGCGTCGTCGCGGCCTCGGTGATCTCGATGGGCCTGATCTCGCTGCCGATCATGCTGCGCTACGGCTACGACCGGCGCGTGGCCTCGGGCGTGATCGCCGCGTCGGGCACGCTGGCGCAGATCATTCCGCCCTCGCTGGTGCTGATCATCATGGCCGACCAGCTCGGCCGCTCGGTCGGCGACCTGTACAAGGGCGCCTTCATTCCCGGCTTCGTGCTGACCGGCCTGTACGTCGGCTTCATCGTGCTGGTGGCGGTGCTGCGTCCGCACATGGTGCCGGCGCTGCCGCCCGAGGCCCGCTCGATCCGCGAGGACAACGGCTCCTCGGGCCTGCCCTCGCTGGGCGCGCTGACCGCGCTGTCGGTCGCGCTGGCCGTCGGCTTCGCCAAGACCCGTCCGGACAGCGCCCCGCTGGACGAGACCATCGTGCTGTCGATGTGCGTCGGCGTCGGCGTGGCCTTCGTGCTGTCGGTGATCAACAAGACGATGAAGCTGGGCCTGCTGTCGAAGATGGCCGAGCGCGTCACCTTCGTGCTGATCCCGCCGCTGGGCCTGATCTTCCTGGTGCTGGGCACGATCTTCCTGGGCATCGCCACGCCGACCGAAGGCGGCGCGATGGGCGCCGTGGGTGCGCTGCTGATGGCCGTCAGCCGCGGCCGCCTGAGCATGAACCTGCTGCGCCAGGCCATGGACTCGACGATGAAGCTGTCGTGCTTCGTGGTCTTCATCCTGGTGGGCTCGACGGTGTTCAGCCTGACCTTCCAGGGCGTCGACGGTCCGAAGTGGGTCGAGCACCTGCTCACCAGCCTGCCCGGCGGCCAGCTCGGCTTCCTGATCGTCGTGAACATCCTGGTGTTCGTGCTGGCCTTCTTCCTGGACTTCTTCGAGCTGTCCTTCATCGTGGTCCCGCTGCTGGGCCCGGTGGCCGAGAAGCTGGGCATCGACCTGGTCTGGTTCGGCGTGCTGCTGGCGGTCAACATGCAGACCTCCTTCATGCATCCGCCCTTCGGCTTCGCGCTGTTCTACCTGCGCTCGGTCGCGCCGACCAAGGACTACAAGGACCGCGTCACCGGCAAGACGGTCGAGAAGATCACCACGAGCCAGATCTACTGGGGCTCGGTGCCCTTCGTGCTCATCCAGATCATCATGGTCGGCCTGATCATCACCTTCCCGAACCTGGTCTCGGGCGGCCTCGACAAGAAGGCCGAGGTCAACGTCGACGACGTGCAGATCGAGATGCAGGCCGACACGCCCAAGGCCGAGGACGATCCGATGGCCGCCTTCAAGGGCATGGAAGCGGCGTCCGACGCCAAGTGACCTCAAGGCCGTGAGGCCGTGATGAGGGCCGGGGCCATCCCCCGGCCGGTGGAAACCTCCGCCACGGGCGGGCCCGCATTCGTTGATAAGCTCACGGAATGCGTGCCCGCCCTTCTTCTTTTCCGTTCGATCCCGAGGTCGTCGTCCGGCGCCCCGGCCGCGTGCTGCGGCTGGCGCTGGCCCTGGCGCTGCTGCCGGCGGCGCTGCCGAGGCCGGCCCTGGCCGCACCGGCGGCCTCCGCCCCGGCCGCGCGTGCGGCGCTGAGCGTCAGCACGGTGCAGCCGCGGCGCGAGCCGATGGCGCGCACGCTCGAGGCCAGCGGCGCGATCGCGCCCTGGCAGGAGGCGGTGATCGGCGCGGAGGCCCAGGGCCTGCGCCTGGTCGAGCTGGGCGTGCAGGTGGGCGACCGGGTGCGCCGCGGCCAGCTGCTGGCGCGGCTGCAGTCGGACACGCTGGCGGCCGACCGCGCCGCCACGCAGGCCTCGATCGCCGAGGCCGAGGCGGTGCTCGCGCAGGCGCGGCTCGAGGCCGAGCGCGACCGCGCGCTGCAGGCCGGCGGCGCCGTCAGCGCGCAGCAGCTGCAGCAGACGCAGACGGCCGAGAACACCGCACGCGCGCGGCTGCAGGCGCTGAAGGCGCGGCTGCAGGCCGACGAGCTGCGGCTGGCGCAGACCCGCATCCTCGCGCCCGACGACGGCATCGTCTCGGCGCGCGCGGCCACGCTCGGCGCGGTCGTCCAGCCCGGGCAGGAGCTCTTCCGGCTGATCCGCCAGGGCCGGCTGGAATGGCGCGCCGAGCTGCCCGGCGCCGACATGGCCCGGGTCGCGCCCGGCACCGCGGTGCGGCTGACGCCGGCGGGCACCGCCACCGTGCTCGAGGGCCGGGTGCGCCAGATCGCGCCGACGGTCGATCCGGCCACCCGCCAGGGCCTGGTCCATGTCGACCTGCGCGCAGGCGCGCCCGCCTCGGGCGAGACGGCCACGGCCGCGCGCCCGGGCATGCTGGCGCGCGGCACCTTCCTGCTCGGCCAGAGCGAGGCGCTGACGCTGCCGCAGTCGGCGGTGCTGCTGCGCGAGGGCCGCAGCATCGTCATGCAGGTCGGCAGCGACGAGCGGGTGCGCGAGACGGTCGTGCGCACCGGCCGGCGCAGCGGCGACCGCGTCGAGATCCTCGACGGGCTCGACGCGCAGGCCCGGGTCGTCGGCCAGGGGGCGGGCTTCCTGGCCGACGGCGACCGGGTCAGGATCGTCGCCGCGCCCGGCCCGGCCGCCGCCACCGGAGCCGCCCAGTGAACGTCTCCGCCTGGTCGATCCGCAACCCGATTCCCGCGATCCTGCTGTTCCTGCTGCTGACGCTCGCCGGCCTGATGGGCTTCCGGGCGATGACGGTGCAGAACTTTCCCGACATCGACCTGCCCTCGGTCACCGTCAGCGCCGCGCTGCCGGGCGCCGCGCCGGCGCAGCTCGAGACCGAGGTCGCGCGCAAGATCGAGAACTCGCTGGCCACGCTCAAGGGCCTCAAGCACCTCTACACCCAGGTCCAGGACGGCGCCGTCACGATCACCGCCGAGTTCCGGCTCGAGAAGCCGACGCAGGAGGCGGTCGACGACGTGCGCGACGCGGTCGCGCGGGTGCGCTCGGACCTGCCCGGCGACCTGCGCGACCCGGTGGTGCAGAAGGTCGACCTGGCCGGCTCGCCGATCCTGACCTACACCGTCTCGTCCGGACACATGGACGACGAGGCGCTGAGCTGGTTCGTCGACAACACCGTCACCAAGCAGATGCTGGCGGTGCGCGGCGTCGGCGCCGTCTCGCGGGTCGGCGGCGTCAGCCGCGAGGTGCGCATCGAGCTCGACCCGGCAATGCTGCTGGCGCTGGGCGCGACCGCCTCCGACGTCTCGCGCCAGCTGCGCCAGATCCAGCAGGACGCCCCCGGCGGGCGCAGCGATCTTGGCGGCGCCGAGCAGGCGGTGCGCACCATCGCGACGGTGGGCAGCGCCGACGAGCTGGCGCGGCTCGACATCGTGCTCTCCGACGGCCGCCATGTGCGCCTGGACCAGATCGCGCGCGTCAGCGACACGGTGGCCGAGCGCCGCTCGGCCGCGCTGCTCGACGGCCGCCCGGTCGTCGGCTTCGAGATCACCCGCAGCAAGGGCGCCGGCGAGGTCGACGTGGCGCGCGGCGTGCGCGCGCGGCTCGAGGCGCTGCGCGCCGAGCATCCGGACATCCAGGTCACCGAGGCCTTCAACTTCGTCGATCCGGTCCAGGAAGGCTACGAGGGCTCGATGCACCTGCTCTACGAGGGCGCGGTGCTGGCGGTGATCGTGGTGTGGTTCTTCCTGCGCGACTGGCGCGCGACCTTCGTCTCGGCGGTGGCGCTGCCGCTGTCGGCCATCCCGACCTTCGCGCTGATGCACCTGCTGGGCTTCACCGTCAACGTGGTGACGCTGCTGAGCCTGTCGCTGGTGGTGGGCATCCTGGTCGACGACGCCATCGTCGAGATCGAGAACATCATGCGCCACCTCGCGATGGGCAAGACGCCCTTCGAGGCGGCGATGGAGGCGGCCGACGAGATCGGCCTGGCGGTGATCGCCACGACCTTCACGCTGATCGCCGTCTTCCTGCCGACCGCCTTCATGAGCGGCGTGGCGGGCAAGTTCTTCGTGCAGTTCGGCTGGACCGCGGCGATCGCGGTGTTCTTCTCGCTGGTGGTGGCGCGCATGCTCACGCCGATGATGGCCGCCTACCTGCTGCGCCCGGTCGCGCACGCCGAGACGCCGCCGCGCTGGATGGGCGCCTACCTGAAGATGGCCGCCTGGTGCCTGAAGCACCGCATCCTGACGATGCTGGCCACCGCGGCCTTCTTCGTCGGCTCCTTCATGCTGGTGCCGCTGCTGCCCACCGGCTTCATCCCGCCCGACGACCTGTCGCAGACCCAGGTCAGCATCACGCTGCCGCCGGGCTCGACGCTGGCCGAGACGACCGCCGCGGCCGAGCGCGCGCGCGCGCTGGTGGGCGCGCATCCGCAGGTGAAGATGATCTACACCGCCATCGGCGGCGGCGCGGCCGGCGCCGACCCGTTCGCGCCGCAGGGGGCGGCCGAGGTGCGCAAGGCGGTGCTGACGGTCAACATGACCCACCGCAGCGAGCGCCGCGGCCTGAGCAAGCAGGCCATCGAGGCCGAGCTGCGCCAGCGGCTGGAGGCGCTGCCGGGCGCACGCATCAAGGTCGGCTTCGGCGGCTCCAACGACAAGTACATCCTGGTGCTGGCCAGCGAGAACGGCGAGACGCTGGCCGCGCATGCGCGCCAGGTCGAGCGCGAGCTGCGCACGCTCCCCGGCATCGGCAACGTCACCTCCAGCTCCAGCCTGGTCCGCCCGGAGCTGCTGGTGCGGCCCGACCCGGTGCGCGCGGCCGACCTCGGCGTGACCACCGCGGCGATCGCCGACACGCTGCGGGTCGCCACCCGCGGCGACTACGACCAGTCGCTGCCCAAGCTCAACCTCTCGCAGCGCCAGGTGCCGATCGTCGTGCGCCTGCCCGCCGAGGCCCGCAGCGACCTCGACCTGCTCGGCCGGCTGCCGGTGCCCGGTGCACGCGGGCCGGTGAGGCTGTCGAGCGTGGCCACGCTGGAGCTCTCCAGCGGCCCGGCGCAGATCGACCGCTACGACCGCCAGCGCAACGTCAACTTCGAGATCGAGCTCAACGGCCAGCCGCTCGGCGAGGTCGAGCGCCAGGCGCTGGCGCTGCCCAGCCTGAAGAACCTGCCGCCGGGCGTGATGCAGACCACCGTCGGCGACGCCGAGGCGATGGCCGAGCTGTTCGAGAGCTTCGGCCTGGCGATGCTCACCGGCGTGCTGTGCATCTACATCGTGCTGGTGCTGCTGCTGAAGGACTTCATCCAGCCGGCGACCATCCTGGCCGCGCTGGTGCTGTCGATTCCGGGCGCCTTCCTGGCGCTGTTCGTCACGCACACGGCGCTGTCGATGCCCTCGATGATCGGCCTGATCATGCTGATGGGCATCGCCACCAAGAACTCGATCCTGCTGGTCGACTATGTGGTGCTGGCGCGCAAGGAGCACGGCCTGGGACGGCTGGAGGCGGTGCTCGACGCCTGCCGCAAGCGCGCACGCCCGATCATCATGACGACGATCGCGATGGGCGCGGGCATGATGCCGATCGCGCTGGGCCTGGGGGTGGACCCGAGCTTCCGCGCGCCGATGGCCATCGTCGTGATCGGCGGCCTGATCACCTCGACCTTCCTGAGCCTGCTGGTGATCCCGGTGGTGTTCACCGGGGTCGACGACCTGCTCGCGCTGGGCGCGCGGCTGCTGCGGCGCGGCCGCGGCGGAGCAGTCTCCGACGAGGCGGCCGCATCGACGCCGCATCGGCCCTGAAGACACCGGGGCGACCGGCAGACGGAGTCGATGTTCGAGTCCGCCCGGCGGTCGCCCCGGGAGCGCAGGATCAGCCGGAGACCGGCCGACCGTGCAGGCGCATCACTTCACGTGATGCTTGTGCGCGTGCTTGGCCACCTTGTGGACCGGCTTGTGGTGGTGCTTCTTGGTGGCGGCGTGGGCCGACAGGGCACCGGTGGCCAGCAGCACGGCGGCGATGGCGGCAACAAAACGGGACATCGGAATCTCCTTCGAGAGCTTGCGGGTGAGCCGCCCGGCAGACACGCCGGACGGATCGGGCATTCTAGGGACGAGCCGGGGCATCAAGCTGCAACCGTTCGCAGCCGTCGCTCCAAACACACGCGAAATGCATCACGACCGACTCTGGCGCCTGAAGTCGTGGCAGATCAGGGCAGCGGATCAGGAACAGATCGGCGGATACGCCAGCACATGCCGGTCCGCGCCCTGCCCGATGCGCACGCACCAGCGATCATCCTGTCCGGTGGCGCCGGGGCAGCGCCCGCCCGGCAGATCGCCGGGCGGCACGCCCTTCCTGACGCCCAGGCGCCCGTCGGGCGTCACCGTCAGCATCGAATCCTTGCGCGACCACACGCTCAGCGACAGCACGTCCCCGTCGAGCGCGACCGGCACATGATCGAGCGGCACCCGCCAGCTGCGCAGCACCCGGCCGGCCGCATCGAGCTCCTGGACCTCGTCGGCGACGAACCACGGCGCCTTGCGGGGCATGGCCGAGACACGCAGCACCACCACCGGGCCGCAGGGCCCCTCGTCGTCGACGTGCACGCCCTTCGGCGGCGGCACAGGCGTGCCGGAAAAATGCAGCTCCAGAAGCGGCGCCGCCTGCGCGGACGACAGCGGGGACGACAGCACGCCCGCCAGCATCAGCGCGGCGGTCAGCCAGGACGGAGCGCGGCAAGGCCGCAGGACGACAGGCAGCAGCATGGTTCCTCGACAGGCAGGCGAAATCCGCGGAATGAGCCGATTGTGGCTCAGCGCGCGAGCCTGCCGGGACGCCGGACGTGAAAGCGCAGCAGCCAGAGCGCCAGCAGCACGCTGGGCAGCGCCAGCACGATCCCCAGGCCCGAGGCCGCCAGCAGCTCGCCCGCGTCGGAGCGGGCATCCCAGGGAAAGACCCAGGGCCACGACAGCGCGCTGCCCAGCGCGGCCAGCGTGCCGACCCCCGGGACGCCGCGGCCCATGCGCCGGTCCAGCACCCAGCTCAGGCTCATCGACAGATGGCAGACCCAGGCCAGCAGCACCAGCACACCGACCCCCATCGCCAGCGGCTGCCTTCGCTCCATGACCATCAGCCCGCCCGCCAGCGCCAGGCTCGCCAGCAGCGCCCAGCCCGACAGCAGATGGCAGACGAGCACAACGGCGAGGCGGCGCACGGACAGGGACACGGGCAGGCCCCGGGACCGGTCACTTCGGCCGGTGCAGCGCGCAGAGCTTGTTGCCGTCCGGATCGCGCACGTAGGCCAGATGCATCGTGCCCAGCGCGCCCTGGCGCGGCCCCGGCGGATCCTCGACCGAGGTGCCGCCGTGCGCGACCGCCACGTCGTGGAACTGCGTGACCTGCTCGGGCGACTCGCACTTGAAGCCGATCGTGCCGCCGTTGGCGAAGGTCGCCGGCTCGCCGTCGATCGGCTCGGTGACGCAGAAGCTCGAGCCGCCGTGGCGGTAGAACAGGCGCATCTGGCCGGCCGCGTTGCGGTTCTCCATCGCCTCGCCGGCCCCGAGCACGCCGAGCACCGCGTCGTAGAAGCGCTTCGAGCGCTCGATGTCGTTGGATCCGACCATCACATGGCTGAACATCGTCCTGTCTCCTGAAGAAGGCGCCGGAATCGGCAGTGAAAGGCCCGAAGGCGCTCACGAGTGTAGCGAGGCCGCGGCGCGCCCGCCCTCGAGCGCCTCGCCCACATAGCGCCTGACGCGCGGGGGCTGCCCGCCGACGTGGAAGGCCAGCCGGCGCTCGCGCAGCTGCACGTCGGCGGCGGTGAAGCGCTCCAGGCGGCGCAGGTGCTCGACCCAGGTCTCGTCGACGAA
Source organism: Sphaerotilus uruguayifluvii (assembly GCF_013294065.1). Lineage (GTDB taxonomy): Bacteria > Pseudomonadota > Gammaproteobacteria > Burkholderiales > Burkholderiaceae_C > Sphaerotilus > Sphaerotilus uruguayifluvii. The sequence continues at coordinate 78,453 of NZ_JABSNM010000013.1, read as the reverse complement.
ATACTCGACGCAGCGGCCCACAGGCCGCCGACACCATCAGCGCGGTCGGACCGAAGTCCAGCCCGCCAGATGACCCCAGGTCGCCGCTTAGGACTGTCGGCTAGCCGCCATGTCACCCGCGAGGCCTAACGTTTGAGCTGAGCCGACCGTGGAGGCAAGGCGCCCTGGCCGACGAGAGCAACATAGTAAAGGGCTCTTGGCGGCCAGGGTGCCTTGCCGGAGCGGGTCGGCTCGAGCGAAGGGTTAGGCCCCACACCCATTGCCGGACACGGGCAAGGGCTCCTTCCAAGCAGCGGCGGCCGAGGCAGGTTCCGGCTCCCGTAGAAGACTGGCCAACTCCTCGTTCTCAAATAGGAGCTGTCGAGACTCGGTGTCGTGATTGACGATGAGTACGCGTTTAACGCCGACCAGCAACGTGGTGGGAATTGCGAAGCGAACGGTTCTGGCGAACTCACATTTCGTGCTTGCGAGTTGGACAAGGGGTCGATGAGCCCAGACATGAACAACGGCTACGCCGCCTTCGTCTTTCGTCAGCTTGACCGGGGGCACCGTACCGGGATTGTGGAAGAACTCCAGTTTTTCGACGTAGAGCGCACCTCCTGCCCGAAACGCATTCGCCTTCTCCGAGAAGTTCGCTGGGGGATCAGCGGCGCCGGAGACGCTGAAATTGCCCAGTACCTGGCCTCCTGCAGTTTCGGCGGGTGCGGGCGCGTCCGCGAGCAGCAACGCAGCACAGAGGCCGAAGCCGCAGGCTGCGATAGCAAGGATGACGCTTCTCGTTCGCAATGTGGGGCCTAACGCCCGCGGTAAGCTGCGCCGCAGCGAAGCGGAGGGCACCAAAAGGCAGAGCCTTTTGGCGTCAGCTTGACCAACCAGTTAGGCGGCACGCTTAACCCGGACATTAAACGCCAATAGTGCCACCCAGAATACGAAGCCGAGCAACGACATGAAATACGGTGTCCATTCAAGGTGTCCTCTTTGCATTAGGTAGCCGTAGTAGAACTCGGGCCAAAGCCAAAGACCGAGAAGTAGGAGCAAAGCAGCGCCCAAACTGATGAACCCCGCACTTCCCAAGAGGAGACGCCGCTCAAGATGTGCGCTTGGGCGCAACGAGCCTAGACCGACGAAGACGAATAGCCAACTCAACAGAAGCCCCCAGCCCATTGTGGGCTCGGAGTGTGCCGCCATGACGGAGATAGCTAGATAGCTCATAAGTAGCGCACCAAGCACAAGCACTAGGCTGCCGGGTGTGGCTCCTTGCCTTAACTCGAACCGTTGTATATGGAACTCGGCAGCCGCCACAACTGGAACACCAGAGAAGAACAATGCCGCTTGGAACATTCCGGCAATGTGGCGTTCGTCTTCAGGTGCGAGGCTGAGCCCAGCAGTGATCAGTGAAACGAGCAGGAAGACGCCCCAAGTAATCACGCGCGCAACTTTCGCTACCCCGTTCATCATGCCGCCTAACGCAGAGTTAACCGGCGTGCGGAGGCAGATGGCGCCTGGCCGCGGAGGGACGATAACCGACCTGGCCCGGAGCGGCCAGGCGACGGCTGCCGTAGCGCGTCCGGTTGAACGACCTGTTAGGCAGCAGGGCGCTTCGTGGCAGCGCGGACACGCAGGGGGCGTGACCTATGCCCCGTCGAGAATTCTGTATATTGGCTTCAGAAGCGGATACCCAGGTGAGCCGACATCGGTGTAGTAGATAGTCTTCTCCTTTGGAGCGATTTCAATGATCGCGTTGCCGTCAGTTAGGCGAATACGACCGAGCGTCGAAGAGGTTCCTTCATTCCATCGACGGGAGGTCTGATGTTCCCGATTGAACTCCAGCCACTGTCCGTTGCTCTCCCGCCGAAATTCTCCGCTCCAACTCGTTGGTCCCTTGAAGAAAGTCTCGTAGGTAAAATGCGACCACTTGTTGCTGGGCAGCCAAGGCGGCCAGCCAATGCCCACGGCGGGAATGGCGATCGCCGCGGGTGCGATCAGGCCTGCAGCAATCGCGTACCTTCTAAGGCGACGGCGCTTGAGCTCCCCAAGTAGGGAGTCGACCGATGCGCGAACTTCAGCGGCGGCGTTGCCCGAGATGCTCAGGATGGTTGCCGCCTGCAGGTACTGAGGTAGTTCGGCGGCCTTCACCTCACCCAAGGTGACTGATAGAACCCGAGCGACCGGGCTCGGCCAGCGCTCGCGTGCAAACTTCAGTTCGGTTAGGGTGAATCTGCCGGGCATGATAGATGCAGGCGAAGCGACAAAGACAAATACGTCGCATTGCTTGATGGCCGCGCGGATGCGAGCCTGGTAGTCGCCCGCGGCTGGAAGGCTCTCCTGATCGTAGAAGACATTGACGCCTGCATTGGCGAGCGCCAGCTGCATCGCCTCTACTTGCTGTTTGTCTTCCGATGCGTGGCAAAGAAATACAGAGGCCATTGACGTCTCGTAGTGGCTAGCTGCGCATCTCTCTGCTGCCTAACGTAATTTAGACCTCACGGCCCTGCTGTCTAACGTGGTCGCCGCCATCTAACCTGGCGCCGGAACGGCACGCAATTTGTTGTCAGCATTGAAATTTTTCCGCAGCTTGACGCATAACCTCCCCCTAAATGGACCGTGAAACCCTGCACCGAGCACAGCCAGTCAGGCCGCCTGCACATGGCCGATCAGCATAGCCGCCAGCACGTTTTTCGTCTATCAAAGCACGCCGGCCCCCACCCGCATCCCGCTTCAGGGCGATTGGCCTCCGGCCGCCACCACGCCAGACTGCCCGCATGAACCACCCACCTCGCCGCAGCACGTCGGCCGACCGCCCGCCGCTGCAGTCGAAGCGCCTGCTGGACCAGCTGCGCGAGCGCATCCGGTACCTGCACTACAGCCTGAAGACCGAGGAGGCCTACCTGTCCTGGAGCCGCGCCTACATCCGATTCCACGGCGTGCGCCACCCCAAGGACATGGGCGCCGCCGAGGTCGAGGCGTTCCTGACCCACCTGACCAACGTGCGGCGGGTCTCTGTCTCGACACACAAACAGGCGCTGTCGGCACTGCTGTTCCTCTATCGCGAGGTGATCGGCGTCGATTTGCCCTGGATGAACGAGATGGCGCGGTCGAAACACCGCACGCACTGGACCGCAAATACCCGCGAGCAGGCACTTGCTGCAGGGTGGCACCGATATTCGCACCGTGCAGGAACTGCTCGGTCACAGCGACGTGAGCACGACCATGATCTGCACCCACGTCCTCAAGATCGCCGCCGGCACGACACGCAGCCCGCTGGATGCGCTGCTGGCGGCCTGAGCCTGAATCACCGCCCCACCCCCTCCAGCGCCTCCCCCACATACCGCCGTACCTTCGGCGCCTCCGCCCCCAGGTGAAACGCCAGCCGCCGCCCGCGCAGCTGCACGTCGTCGGCCGTGAAGCGCTCCAGTCGGCGCAGGTGCTCGACCCAGGTCTCGTCGACGAAGTACTCGACATACCGCCCCGGCCGCTCGGTATCCCGGAACAGGCCCCACGACAGCGCCCCCTGGCGCAGCCGCGCGCGCCGCGTCAGCCGCATCACCTCGGCGAAGTCGGCGGCGCGCGCCGGATCGATCAGGTATTCCACCGTCACCATCACCGGCCCCTCGTCCGGGCCGATGTCGGTGGCCGGATTGGGCGGCACCGCCGGCAGCGCCGGGCGCAGGTCCGCCTCCTGGCCGGAGACGGTGAAGCCGCGCACCGCCAGCAGCACCAGCGGCCCGCAGGCGGCCGACACGATCAGCGCCGTCGGCACCGAGGTCCAGCCCGCCAGATGCCCCCAGGTCGCCGCGCCGGCGGCCGAGCCGCCCATCAGCGCCATCTGGTAGGTCGACATGCCGCGCGCGCGCACCCAGTTGGGCAGCGCCAGCTGGGCCGACATCGTCAGCGTGTTGGCGGTGGCGATCCAGGCCATGCCGGCCAGCGCCATGCCCAGCGCGGCCAGCCACAGCCAGGGCGCCAACGCCACCACCAGCGTCATCCCCGCCACGATCAGCGAGCCCAGGCCGACGATGCGGTCGCGGCTGTGGCGCTCGCGCAGTCGCGGCAGCATCATCACGGCCGTCATCGCGCCGCCCCCCATGCAGGCCATCAGCAGCGTGAAGCCCCCCGCCCCGCCGCCGAGCCGGCGCGCCACCAGCGGCAGCAGCGCGGTCAGCGCAGTGCTCAGGAAGAAGAACACGAACACCCGCAGCAGCACCGCGCGCATGCGCGGGTTCTGCGCCACATGCTGCACGCCCACCCGCATCGCGCCGACGAAGCGCTCGCCCGGCAGCGCGCTGATGCGCGGGCTGCTCTTCCAGCGCAGGATCTGCGCGAAGGCCAGCAGCGACAGCACCGCATTGAGCACGAACACCGCCGCGCTGCCCGAGGCCGCCAGCACCGCGCCGGCCACGATGGGGCCGAGGATGCGCGAGAGGTTCATCGCCATCGCCTGCAGCGCCAGCGCCCCCGACAGCGAGGCCGCCGGCACGATCTCCGGCACGATGGCCGCGAACACCGGCCAGCGCGCCGCCAGCCCGATGCCGTTGGCGAAGGTCAGCACCAGCAGCAGGTGCGGCGTGATGCCCTCGGCCAGCGCCAGCATCGCCAGCAGCGTGGCCACCAGCGCCACCCACAGCTGGGTGGAGGCGAACCAGCGCCGGCGGTCGACGATGTCGGCCAGCGCCCCGCTGGGCAGGCCCAGCAGGAAGACCGGCAGCGTCGACGCCGCCGAGACCAGCGCCACCATCACCGCGCTGTCGGTGAGCTGCGTCATCAGCCAGGCGGCCGCGACATCGTTCATCCACATCGTCAGGTTGGCCGCCAGCCAGGCCAGCCAGAGCATGCGGAACACCGGCAGGCGCAGCGGCTGCAGCGCCTGCGGCAGGCGCTCGGGGTCGAGCATCGACTTCGGGATCAGGGGCATCGTGCGGACATCATGCAAATGAAAAAGGCCCCACCGGGGGGTGGGGCCTTGGCAGGAATGCGCTCAGGGCGGGACGCCGTGTCAGTCCGCGTCCTGGAAGGCTTCCTCGCGCTTGTTCTTGATCGAGGGCAGCATCACCACCACGACCATCAGCGCCGCGGCGATCAGCAGGCCGGCCGACAGCGGGCGGCTCATGAAGGTCGTCCAGTCGCCACGCGACAGCAGCAGCGCGCGGCGCAGGTTCTCTTCCATCATGGGGCCCAGGATGAAGCCCAGCAGCAGCGGCGCGGGCTCGCAGTCGAGCTTGCTGAACACATAGCCGACGAAGCCGAACAGCACCGCGGCGTAGACGTCGAAGTTGTTGTTGTTCAGCGTGTACAGGCCGATGCAGCAGAACACCAGGATGGCCGGGAACAGGAAGCGGTAGGGCACCGTCAGCAGGCGGATCCAGATGCCGATCATCGGCAGGTTCAGGATCACCAGCAGCAGGTTGCCGATCCACATCGACGCGATCAGGCCCCAGAACAGCTCGGGGTTGCTCGACATCACCTGCGGGCCGGGCTGGATGCCCTTGATGGTCATCGCACCCACCATCAGCGCCATCACGGCGTTGGGCGGAATGCCCAGCGTCAGCATCGGGATGAAGCTGGTCTGCGCGCCGGCGTTGTTGGCCGACTCGGGGCCGGCCACGCCGCGGATGTTGCCCTGGCCGAAGGGCACCTCGCCCGGACGGCCCTTGGACTTCTTCTCGACGGTGTAGGCCGCGAACGAGGCCAGCAGCGCACCGCCGCCGGGCAGCACGCCCAGGATCGAGCCCAGCGCGGTGCCGCGCAGCACGGCCGGGAAGGCGTCCTTCACGTCCTGCTTCGTCGGCATCAGGCCCTTGACGTCCTTCGTGAAGACCTCGCGCTCCTCGGAGGGCACGCTGAGGTTGACGATGATCTCGCCGAAGCCGAACACGCCCATCGCGATCGTCACGAAGCCGATGCCGTCGGTCAGCTCAGGAATGTCGAAGCTGAAGCGCGGCACGCCCGAGATCACGTCGGTGTTGATCTGGCCGAGCAGCAGGCCCAGCAGGATCATCGCGATCGCCTTGACCAGCGAGCCCGAGGCCAGCACCACCGCGCCGATCAGGCCCAGCACCATCAGCGAGAAGTACTCGGCCGGGCCGAACTGGAAAGCCAGCTCGGTCAGCGGCGGCGCGAAGGCGGCGATCACCAGCGTGCCCACGCAGCCGGCGAAGAACGAGCCCAGGCCGGCCGCGGCCAGCGCCGCGCCCGCACGCCCCTTGCGGGCCATCTGGTAGCCGTCCAGCGCCGTGACCACCGAGGAGGCCTCGCCCGGCACGTTGATCAGGATCGCGGTGGTCGAGCCGCCGTACTGCGCGCCGTAGTAGATGCCGGCGAGCATGATCAGCGCCGGCGTGGCGTCGAGCGAGTAGATGCTGGGCAGCAGCATCGCGATCGTCGCCACCGGGCCGAGGCCCGGCAGCACGCCGATCAGCGTGCCCAGGATCGCGCCCATCAGCGCGTAGAACAGGTTCTGGAAGGTCGCAGCGGCCTGGAAGCCGATCGACAGGTTATGGATCAGGTCCATCAGGTGTCTCCGTGTTCTTGGGGTTCGATGGCCGGATCAGGCGCCGCCGAGAAAGGCCGGCAGCAGCGGGATCGTCAGGCCCAGGCCCTTCGAGAACACCGCCCAGGACATCACCGTCAGGATCGTGGCGTTGAGCAGCGCCTCCTTCAGCTTGAACTCGTCGCTGGCCATGGCCGAGCCGATGACCAGGATCGGCAGCGTGATGAACATGCCCGCGCGCGGCAGCAGGAAGCCGAACAGCGTGATGGTGCCCAGGATGATCAGCAGCGGCTTCCAGGCAAAGGCGCCCACCGGATTGCCGTCCGCGTTCCTGGCCTTGAACGCGCCCAGCAGCACGACGCCGCCCAGGATGGCCATCAGCACGCCCAGGCCGAAGGGAAAGTAGGCCGGGCCGGGCCGGGCCGAGTTGCCGAAGCTGTAGTCCAGCGAGCCGACGGCGAAGGCCGCTCCGACCGCGATGAACATCAGCCCCGACCAGAAGTCCCTCTGGTTTCCTATCTTCATGCGTCATCTCCTCAATGTTGGAAATCGGATGACGCGATTCTAGGAAGGCTCCCGGGGTGCGCAGCTGTGGGGACCACTTAGCGGGATGACGTCAGATCACAAGGGAAAACCCTGATTTCCAGCCCATTCGCGGCCGGATCACCCCCGATCACTGCAGCGAGCCGCCCCCCTCCTCCCACGCCGGCGTCGAGCGCAGCACCTCGTCGAGCGTGGTCTGGCCCTGCGCGACCAGGCGCAGGCCGGCGCGGCGCAGCGGCTGCAGGCCGCCGGCCAGTCCCGCCCGGCGTAGCCGCGCCAGGTCGGGCTCGGCGCCGATGGCCGAGCGCACCGCCGCGTCGACCTCGAGCAGCTCGAACAGGCCGAGCCGGCCGCGGTAGCCGGTCTGGCGGCAGGCCGGGCAGCCGACCGGGCGCATCGGCCGCAAGGGCTCGCCGGGCTCGAGCACCGGCAGCCGGCCCAGCGCGGCCTGGAGCAGTTCGGGCGCGAGCGCCGCGTCGGGCGCGCGGCAGTCCGGACAGAGCCGGCGCACCAGGCGCTGCGCCAGCACGCCCGAGAGCGTCGCGCCGATCAGGTAGGCCGGCACGCCCAGGTCGAGCAGCCGGGTCACCGCGCTGGCCGCATCGTTGGTGTGCAGCGTCGAGAACACCAGGTGACCGGTCAGCGCCGCCTGCACCGCCATCTCGGCGGTGGCCAGGTCGCGGATCTCGCCGACCATGATGATGTCGGGGTCCTGGCGCATCAGCGTGCGCAGGCCGCTGGCGAAGTCGAGCTCGACCGCCGCCTGCACCTGCGTCTGGTTGAAGGCCGGCTCGATCATCTCGATCGGGTCCTCGATGGTGCAGACATTGACCTCGTCGGTGGCCAGCGCGCGCAGCGTGGCGTAGAGCGTGGTGGTCTTGCCGCTGCCGGTCGGGCCGGTGACCAGCACGATGCCGTGCGGCTGCGCGACCAGGCGCTGCCAGCGCGCGGCGTCGGCCGCGCCGAAGCCCAGCGCCTCGACCGGCTGCACCGCCGTCTCCGGGTCGAAGATGCGCATCACCAGCTTCTCGCCGAAGGCGGTGGGCAGCGTCGACAGGCGCATCTCGATCTCGTCGCCGCGCGGGCTGCGGGTCTTGATGCGGCCGTCCTGGGGCCGGCGGCGCTCGATCACGTCCATGCGCGCGAGCAGCTTGATGCGCGCGGTCACCGCGGCCATGACGGTCTGCGGCAGCTGGTAGGCGGTGTGCAGCACGCCGTCGATGCGCAGCCGGATCAGGCACTGCTCGCGCCGGGGCTCGAGGTGGATGTCGCTGGCGCGCTGCTCGAAGGCGTAGGTCCACAGCCAGTCGACCACCTGCACGACGCCCTGGTCGTTGGCGTCGAGCTGGCGGTGCTTGCCCAGCTCGACCAGCTGCTCGAAGTTGACGCTGGCGCTGACCTCGCCGGTCTTCTGCGCGGCGCGCACCGAGCGGGCGAGCTGGTAGAACTCGGTCGTGTAGCGCGCCAGCTCCAGCGGACTGCTGACGACCCGGCGCACGGTGCGCCGGGTGTGGCGCGCGATCTCGTCGACCCAGTCGGTGACGAAGGGCTCGGCGGTGGCGACGACCACCTCGGTCGCGCCGACCTGCACCGGCAGCACCCGGCGCCGCTCGGCGTAGCCGGCCGACATCACCTCGGTGACCCGCGCGACGTCGACCTTCAGCGGATCGATGCGCAGATAGGCCAGGCCGGCGCGCTGCGCCAGCCAGCGCGTCAGCGCCTCCAGGTCGAGCGCGCGGCCGTCGCGGGCGTCGACCAGGCTGGCCCCGGCCAGGCGCACCAGCGGATGCTGGGCGCTGTCGCCCGCGCCCAGGCGCTGCGCGAGCTGCACCGCCTCGTCCGGGCGCACCCGGCCGTCCTCGACCAGCCAGCCCAGCATCTGGCGCCAGGTGAGCGGCCCGCCCGGCTCGGTGGCGGCCGGCACCGTGCGCCGCGCCGGGCCGCTCATTCGGACGGCTCCGCCACGGACGAGGCGGCCTTGGGCCTGCGGGGCGCACGCACCGGCGGCAGCGGCTGGATCAGCCCGAGCCAGCGCACCGCCTTCAGGCCGCAGCGCGCGGTGACGGCGGCGGCGCGCTCGCGCAGCACCGCCTCGTCGGGAATCGTTCCGGCGCGCACCGCCAGCACGATGGTGTTGCCCTCGGGCGTGGGCGCGAGCATGCGCACCGTGCCGCCCGACGCGGCGAAGGCGGCCTCGATGCGGCGCGCGCTGCGCGAGAAGCTGGCGTTGCGCCCGAACAGGTTGACCGTCATCACGCCGCCCTCCGTCAGCACGTCGTGGCAGCCGCGGTAGAACTCGTCGTCGTCGAGCACCGGCGCGGCGGCCTCGTGGTCGTAGAGGTCGACGCTGAGCACCTCGGCGCTGCCGTGGTGGGCCGCGTCCTGCACCCAGGCGCCGGCGTCGGCGATCTGCACCGACAGCCGCTCGTCGTCGGCCGGCAGCCGGAACCACTGCCGGCACGCCGCCACGACCTGCGCGTTGAGCTCGACCGCGGTGGTGCGCAGCCCCAGCTCGCCGTGGCAGAAGCGCGTCAGCGCCGCGGCGCCCAGGCCGAGCTGCACCACGCGGGTGTCGTCGAGCACGGCCGGATCGCGCAGCAGCGTCCAGGCCATCATGCGCTGCACATAGTCGAGCTCGAGCGCGCGCGGCTTGCGCAGCCGCATCGCGCCCTGCACCCACGGCGTGTCGCCCAGGTGCAGGTAGCGCACGCCATCGAACTCGGAGATCGTCGCGGAAGGCAGCTCGCCGTCGCGGCGGCGGGAACGGGAAGCGGAAGTCATGCCAGATCGTAGCGCGCGAATGTTTCCCGCCAGGCCGCGAGCTTGCGCTCGAAGGACCAGCCGGCGTTCGCCGGGCTGGTCGAGGGCAGGCGGTGCACCGCGAAGCCCAGCGCCTGCAGCCGGCGCATCGTGCGCGCCGACTCCGCGCCGTTGTGCGCCACCGCCTCCAGCCCCGGCGCGATGTGGCGCAGGCCGGCCAGATCGTTGAGTTCGGCCGCCTCGATCGCGCTGTCCAGGCTGCCCTCGCGGCGCACCCGCGCATAGACATCCCACAGCCCCAGCCCGCGCTCGCGCAGCACCTCCAGCCGGTCAAGATACGGCAAGGCCCACAGGTCGAGGCCCCACAGCGCCGACAGGATCGGCCAGAACTGGTTGCGCGGGTGGGCGTAGTACTGCTGCTGCGCCAGCGAGGCTACGCCGGGAAAGCTGCCCAGCACCATCAGCCGGGTGCGCGGCCCCACGACCGGCCCGAAGCCGGCCAGCGGCAGAGCCTCGGGCGCGCCGGTGCCGCTCATGTCGCCGCACCGATCAGCGCCGCCAGCCCCGGCAGCGCGGCGCAGGCATTGGCGCGGGTGATCGCGGCCGTCTCCTCCAGGCTCCAGCCGCGCAGCACGGCCAGCGTCTCGGCGATGCGCGGCAGCTCGGCGGGCTCGTTGCGGCTGCTCTGGCCGGCTGCGCGCTCGGCGGCGGTGCGGTAGAGCCAGTGCGGCGGGATGTCGGGCGCGTCCGTCTCGAGCACGATGGCCTCGGCCGGCAGCGCCGTAGCCAGGCGGCGGATCTGCAGCGCGCGCTCGAAGGTCATCGCGCCGCCGAAGCCCAGCTTCAGGCCCAGGTCGACGAAGGCGCGCGCCTGCTGCTCGCTGCCGTTGAACGCATGCGCGATGCCGCCACGCACCGGATGGCGCCGCAGCAGCGCCAGCACCGCGTCCGCCGAGCGGCGCACATGCAGGATGACCGGCAGGTCATGGCGGCGCGCCAGCCTGAGCTGCTCGGCCAGGAAATGGCGCTGGCGCGCCGCGTCCAGGCCGGGCTCGAAGCCGTCGATGCCGATCTCGCCCACCGCCACCCGGCGGGGATCGTCCCGCGTGGCCGCCAGCATCGCGTCCAGCCGCGCCAGCGAATCCTCGGGCTCGGCCGCGCCGGTCCACAGCGGATGCAGGCCCAGCGCGTAGGGCTGGCCGGTGCGCTCGGCCAGATGCCGCAGCGGCTCGAAATGGTCGGCCGTGACGGCGGGCAGCACCAGACAGGAGACGCCCCTTGCGCGGGCACGCGCCAGCACCGCATCGCGGTCGGCGTCGAACTCGGGGGCGTCGAGGTGGCAGTGGGTGTCGATCCAGAGGGGCATCGCGGGCCGGGGGTGACCGGCCCGCACCGGCGGGGCGCCGGATCGGCCGGAGGGTCAGCGCATGTGGCGCGAGAGCTTTTCGCGGGCGCGCCGCATCGCGCCGCGCACCTGGCCTTCGTCGAGGCCGAGCGTCGAATGGTAGCGCCCGATCAGCGTGGCCAGCGCCGCGGGCTGGTTCGGCTGCGGCAGGTCGGTGATGCGCACCACCTCGTTGGCGAAGCTGCCCAGCAGCCGCGACCAGGCCTCGAGGGTCTCGGGCGAGCGCACCACCGCATCCTCGGCCAGCGGCCGCACCAGGTGGCGCAGCGGCTCGGCCACGCCCCACAGCCGCATGAAGGCCAGCGCCATCGTCTGCAGGTCGACGCCCAGCACCGACATCGCCGCCAGATCGGGCGTGATCGCCTTGTCGGTGCCGCGGCTCGACAGCACCAGGCGCTGGATCTGCGCGATCTCGTCGGGAAAATGGTAGAGGCCGAGGACCTGGCCGAGGTTCTGGAAGGTCGCCGCCAGCATCGCGCCCTCGGCGTCGGAGCCGCCCGGCGCGACCTCGGCGGCCAGGTGGGCCGCCAGCTGCGCGCGCTCGATGGCCTGCAGCAGCAGCGTCGCGTGATGCGGCTTGGCGGTGCCCGGCCACTGCTTCTGGCTGCCGGCGACGCGGCGCAGGCCGTCGGTGCCCAGCAGCGCCATCGCCCGCTTGGGGCTGGTGACGACCGCGCCCTCGCCGGCCACCGCCATCTCGCTGGCATTGGCCGCGCGCAGCATCGACATCGTCAGCGCCAGGTCCTGCATCAGCGAGTCGACCATCTCGTCGAGCCGGCCCTTGTCCATGCCGACGATGTGCGCGACCCGCTCGCGCAGCTTGTCCGCCGCCGGCAACAGGCCGTTGCGGCGCAGCAGGCCCTGCAGCATCGCGTCGAGGCCGCCGTCCTCCGGATACTCGGTGTAGTGCCAGCCGCTGAGCGCGCGGTGGAAGCTGCGCGCATGGATGAAGCGGCGCTGCGGATTGGTCTCGACCGCGCGATCGAGCAGCAGCCGCAGCGAGTCGGCGATCGGCATCGGCAGCTCCGGCGGCAGGCGCAGGTCGCTGGTCGGCCAGCGGTCGAGCAGCGCCGGCATGTCGCTCTCGCCGTGCGGCGGCTCGCCCTGGATCCAGTGCTGGATCAGCAGGCTGGCCGCGGCGATCTCGCGCCCGAGCAGGCCTCCGCCCAGCCCGCCGGCGGTCGGAATGCCCTGCGGTCGGGTGCTGGCGATCGCCACGCCCAGGCCCAGGCCCCACAGCGAGACCCGGTCGTTCGCGTCGAAGGCCAGCGTGTGCAGGCCCAGGTCGCCATGCGGAATGCTGGCCTCGTGCGCGTAGGCCAGGCCCTCGAGCATCTCGCAGCCGTTGCGGATCAGCGAGCGCAGCGCCGGCGGCGAGAAGCGCTCCTCGACCCGCTGCGGCGGCAGCGCCGGATCGCAGGCACTGGTGACGAAGGGAAAGCGGTCGACGCAGCCCACCTCGTGCGCCGGCAGCAGCCGCGGGTGGTTGAGCTGCGAGGCTCGGCGCGCCTCCTCGACGCAGCGGGCCCGCACCGTCTCGGAGTTGACCGGCTGGCGCGCCGCCAGCAGCCGCACCATCGCGCCGCTGCGGTTGTCGCGCGCCAGCCAGGCGATCGTCAGCGAGCTGCTGCCCAGCAGCCGCACCAGCCCGTAATGGCCGAAGTTGCGGGCCGGCGCCGCGGGCGCCGCAGCGGTGGACGCCGACGCGGCGGTGGCGACAGCATCGGTGTCGGGAGCCGGAGCGGCGGCGGAGGCGTCCTGGGTCATCATGCTTGCGATCGGGGGCGATCGTCGGTGTTCGTCATGCGCCGATTGGACGCCGGCACTGCACGCTCTCATGCATGGAAATGGCCGGCAAACCCCGGTGAATCCCCTGCTGATCGACCGAATCCGATCGGATCGGCAGAAACCCGGGCGATCCGGCGCCGCCTCGCGCAGGCCCGTCGGACGCGGGCCCGGCCGGTTCGTGCCAGAATTGCAGCATCGATTTCCCGGCCGGCCGTCAGGACCGGCCTTCTCTGTCCCTCGACGGAATTCCCATGAGCAGCGACCTCATCAAACACATCTCCGATGCCTCCTTCGAAGCCGACGTGCTCAATGCCGACAAGCCGGTGCTGGTCGACTACTGGGCCGAGTGGTGCGGCCCGTGCAAGGCGATCGCGCCGGTGCTCGATGCGGTGGCAGGCGAGTTCAACGGCCAGCTGGTCGTCGCCAAGATGAACGTCGACGACAACCGCGACGTGCCGGCGCGCTTCGGCATCCGCGGCATCCCGACGCTGATGATCTTCAAGGGCGGCGAGCTCGCCGCGACCAAGGTCGGCGCGCTGAACAAGGCGCAGTTGACCGATTTCATCAAGTCCAACCTATAATTCGTCCGGTCTGCAGCAGCGCCCGCTGCTGCAGACATGACGAATGCCACTGCGCGCCGGTCCAGCCCGGATTGCTGCCCCTGACGCAGACGCTGGAGCGCGCAGCGTCGGCCCCCTCCCCAGCCCCCTCACCGTCCGCATGCCGCATCGCGATCCGATGCGGCCGCGGTCCTCGGCGAGCCGCAGGATCCGGAGGGGTCCGACCCCTTCGGCCTGTCCGGCTGGCACCGGCAAGGCCTGATTTCAGGGCCCGACCCTATGCACCTTTCCGAACTCAAGGCTCAACACATCTCGGCGCTCGTCCGGATGGCGGAGACGCTCGAGATCGAGAATGCCAGCCGCCTGCGCAAGCAGGAGCTGATGTTCGCGATCATGAAGAAGCGCGCCAAGCAGGGCGAGCAGATCTTCGGCGACGGCGTGCTCGAAGTGCTGCCCGACGGCTTCGGCTTCCTGCGCTCGCCCGACACCAGCTTCCTGGCGTCGACCGACGACATCTACCTGTCGCCCAGCCAGATCCGCCGCTTCAACCTCCACACCGGCGACATGATCGAGGGCGAGGTGCGCGTGCCGAAGGACGGCGAGCGCTACTTCGCGCTGGTCAAGGTCGACCGCGTCAACAACCTGACGCCGGAGGAATCGAAGAACAAGATCATGTTCGAGAACCTGACCCCGCTGTTCCCCAAGGAACAGTTCAGGCTCGAGCGTGACATCCGCGGCGAGGAGAACATCACCAGCCGCATCATCGACCTGATCGCGCCGATCGGCAAAGGCCAGCGCGCGCTGCTCGTCGCGCCGCCGAAGAGCGGCAAGACCGTGATGATGCAGCACCTGGCGCACGCGCTGGTGGCGAACAACCCCGACGTGCACCTGATCGTGCTGCTGGTCGACGAGCGTCCCGAGGAAGTGACCGAGATGCAGCGCACCGTGCGCGGCGAGGTCATCAGCTCGACCTTCGACGAGCCGGCCGCCCGCCACGTCCAGGTCGCCGAGATGGTGATCGAGCGCGCCAAGCGCCTGGTCGAGCTGCGCAAGGACGTGATCATCCTGCTGGACTCGATCACCCGCCTGGCGCGCGCCTACAACAACGTGCTGCCCTCCTCGGGCAAGGTGCTGACCGGCGGCGTCGACGCGGGCGCGCTGCAGCGCCCCAAGCGATTCTTCGGCGCGGCGCGCAACGTCGAGGAAGGCGGCTCGCTCACCATCATCGGCACCGCGCTGGTCGACACCGGCAGCCGCATGGACGAGGTGATCTACGAGGAATTCAAGGGCACCGGCAACTGCGAGATCCACCTGGACCGCCGCATGGCCGAGAAGCGCGTCTACCCGTCGATCCTGCTGAACAAGTCGGGCACGCGCCGCGAGGAGCTGCTGCTCAAGCCCGAGATCCTGCAGAAGACCTGGATCCTCCGGAAGCTGCTCTACCCGATGGACGAGATCGAGGCGATGGAGTTCATCCTCAACAAGATGAAGTCGACGAAGAGCAACCTGGACTTCTTCGACCTGATGCGCCGCGGCGGCTGAGACCGCTCGCGCGCGCCCTTCCCGTGCCCGCCGGGCACGGGCTATAATCGAGGTTTTTCCGCTGTCGGAAAGTGCTGCTACGCATGGTGCGGGCGGTGGCTCCCGGCACCACAGCGAGCATCCCCATGAAAGACGGCATCCACCCGAACTACCGCGACGTCTGCTTCGTCGACCTGTCCAACGGCTTCCAGTTCGTGACGCGTTCGTGCGCTCCGACCAAGGAAAAGATCACGCTGGAAGACGGCCGCGAGCTGCCGCTGTTCAAGCTGGAAACCACCAGCGAGACGCACCCGTTCTACACCGGCCAGCAGAAGAGCGTCGACAACCTGGGCGGTCGCGTCGAGAAGTTCCGCAACAAGTTCAAGGTCGGCATCAAGCGCTGATCTCCCGATCTCCGGGCCACCGGAATCGAAGCACGGCCGGCCACTGCGCGGGCCGCGCGCCACGAAGGCAGCCCGGGCTGCCTTTTTTATTGCCTGCGCGGTCCGGCCGCGCCGCCTGCCCGTGACCGACACCCGACCCACACCCGCACTGGTGCCTCAACGTGCCGTGGAGCGCCTGCCACGGCTGGGGCTGCTGCTGCTGTGCGCCGCCTACCTGCTGCCGGGGGTGTTCGGCCGCGACCCGTGGAAGAACGCCGACATCACCGCCTACGGCTACATGACCAGCCTGCTGCGCGGCGAGTCGGGCTGGCTGCACCCGTCGATCGCCGGCCTGCCCGGCGACGGCAGCGTGCTGCCCTACTGGATCGGCGCGGCCGCGATGGCGCTGCTGTCGCCGCTGGGACTCGATCCGGCGCTGGCCGCGCGCATTCCCTTCGCGCTGCTGCTGGCCGCGACGATGGCGCTGGTGTGGTACGCGACGCTGCACCTGGCGCGCACCGAGGCCGCCCAGCCGGTGGCCTTCGCCTTTGGCGGCGAGGCCCATCCGGTCGACTACGCCCGCGCGATCGCCGACGGCGCGCTGCTGGCGCTGATCGCGCCGCTGGGCCTGCTGCAGCTCGGCCACGAGACGACGCCGGAGCTGGTGCAGCTGGCCGCGACGGCCGTGATGCTCTACGGCCTGGCTGCCAGCCCCTACCGGCCCTGGCACGCACGGCTGGCGGTGCTGCTGGCGCCGATGCTGATGGCCGCCAGCGGCGCGGCCACGACCGGGCTGCTGCTGGCGCTGGCCGGCATGCTGATCAGCCTGCGCTCGAGCTATGCCGACGCGCGACGGCTGGTGCCCTGGCTGCTGGCCGGCGCCGTGCTCGAGGTCGCCACCGCCACCGTGCTGCAGGCGTGGATCTGGCGCCTGCAGGCGCCGGAAGACCCCGGCGGCACGCTGCAGCTGCTGCTGTGGTTCACCTGGCCGATCGGCCCGATGGCGGCCTGGACGCTGTGGCGCTGGCGCCGCCAGCTGCTCAAGCGCCACCTGTCGGTGCCGCTGGCGGTGCTGCTGATCGCGCTGGCGGCCAGCCTGGGCATGGGCGGCTCGGACCGCGCGCTGATGCTGGCGCTGCCGGCGCTGGCGATCATGGCCGCCTTCGCGCTGCCCACGCTCAGGCGCAGCGTCAGCGCGGCGATCGACTGGTTCTCGGTCTTCTTCTTCAGCGCCAGCGCGCTGACGATCTGGATCATCTACCTGTCGATGCACACCGGCGTGCCGGCGCAGCCGGCCATCAACATCGCGCGGCTGGCGCCGGGCTTCGTGCCGGTCTTCCAGCCGCTGGCGCTGGCGCTGGCCGCCGCCGGCACGCTGGCCTGGCTGGCCCTGGTGCGCTGGCGCACCGGGCGGCACCGCCAGGCGCTGTGGAAGAGCCTGGTGCTGCCGGCCGGCGGCGTCGCGCTGGGCTGGCTGCTGCTGATGACGCTGTGGCTGCCGGTGCTCGACTACGCGCGCAGCTACCGGCCGATGGTGACCCAGCTCGCGCGCCATCTGCCCGAAGGCGGCTGCCTCGTCGCGCCCGGCTTCAGCCGCAGCCAGCTCGCCGCGCTCGAGGTGCACGGCCACTGGACGCTGTCGCGCGACCCGCGCCGCCTCGAATGCCGCTGGATGGTGCTCGACCACCACGAGCGCATCGGCACGCCCGAGACGCGCCAGCGCTCGCCGCAGGTGCCCGGCTGGACGCTGCAGGCGCGGGTGCGCCGGCCGACCGACCGCGACGAGGTGATCCTGATCTACCGCCGCGCGTCCTGAAGGGCCGGCGCGGCGGCGCGGCAGTGCACGCGCGACGCCGGGAACAGGATGCGGAAGGTCGAGCCCTGGCCGGGCTGGCTGTCGATCGTCAGCTCCGCGCCGTGGCGCTGCACCACATGCTTGACGATCGACAGGCCCAGGCCGGTGCCGCCGGTCTCGCGCGAGCGGCTGCCGTCGACGCGGTAGAAGCGCTCGGTCAGCCGCGGCAGGTGCTCCGGCGCGATGCCGATGCCGCTGTCGCGCACCTCGAAGACCGCGCCGCCGCCCTCGCGGCAGGTCCAGGCGATCTCGATGCGCCCGCCATCGGGCGTGTAGCGCACCGCGTTGCTCGCCAGGTTGGTCATCGCCGACATCAGCTCGCCCAGGCTGCCGGCGATCTCGACACCCTGCAGCGCCGCGTCCTCCGGGTCGGGCAGCACCAGGCGGTGGCGGCCGCGCGACAGGCCCTCGACCTCGATGCCGATGCGCTCGAGCAGGTCGGCCACCGCATGCCAGTCGCCCGGCGGCGGCTGCGGGCTGCCCTCCAGCCGCGCCAGCGTCAGCAGGTCGGCCACCAGCGTCTGCATGCGCGCGGTCTGCTGCGACATCATCGTCAGCATGCGCGCGCGCTCCTCCTCGCCGAGCGGCAGCGTCGCCATCGTCTCGACGAAGCCGCCGAGCACCGTCAGCGGCGTGCGGATCTCGTGCGAGACATTGGCGACGAAGTCGCGTCGCATCGCCTCGTTGCGCAGCCGCTCGGTCACGTCCTGGGTCAGCACCAGGCACTGGCCCTGGCCGTAGCGCCGCACCAGCACCGACAGCATCTGCTGCAGCGCGCGGCCGTTCATCAGCACCGGCTCGGCGCTGCCGGACTGCAGCGTCGAGACGAAGGCCGGCGCGCGCACCAGGTTCGTGATGCGCTGGCCGAGATCGCGCTCGCGGTCCAGTCCGAGGTGCACGGCCGCCACCTGGCTGAGCCAGACGATCTGCTCGTCGGCGCCCAGCAGCAGCACGCCGTTGGGCGAGGCGTCGATCGCGCTGAGGAATTCGGCGAGGCGTTCGCGCTCGGCCTGCAGCGCCCGCTCGCGCAGCAGCAGCGCGCGCTCGGTGCGGTAGGCCAGCTCGCCCCAGAGCTCGCCGTCGCGCGGCGCCGCCGCCTCCATGTCGCCGCGCATCCAGCGCATCAGCCGGCCGGCGCGGCGCGCGTCGCGCCATCCGGCCCAGGCCGCGCCGAGCAGCGCGCCGATCCAGGTGCCGAGCACCGGGGCTCCCAGCTTCAGTCCGGCCACGCCCCCCAGCATCGCCAGCAGGCTGAGGTCACGCAGCAGGACCAGCAGGCGCTTGAGCGCCAGACTCATGATGTTCCCGTGTGGTTCAGTCGCTCGCCGGCCGGTCGCGCAGAAGGCGGTAGCCGGCCCCGCGCACCGTCTCGATCATCCGCCCGGCATCGGCCGGCGCCAGCGACTCGCGCAGGCGCTTGATGTGGACATCGACGGTGCGCTCCTCGATGAAGACATGATCGCCCCAGACCCGGTCGAGCAGCTGCGAGCGGCTGTGCACCCGCTCCGGATGCGCCATCAGGTGCTGCAGCAGCCGGAACTCGGTCGGCCCGAGCCGCAGCGTCCGCCCGTCGACCTCGACCCGGTGCGCGCCCTGGTCGAGCCGGATCGGGCCGACCTGGAGCTGGCCCTCGCCCAGCGCCGCCGGTGCGCGCCGGCGCAGCACCGCACGGATGCGCGCCATCAGCGCGCCCGGCGAGAAGGGCTTGACCAGATAGTCGTCGGCCCCGGCGTCGAGTCCGGCGATCATGTCGGCCTCGTCGCTGCGCGCGGTCAGCATCAGGATCGGCAGCTCGCGGGTGCGTGCCGCCGCCCGCCAGTGGCGCGCCAGCTCCAGCCCGGTGCCGCCGGGCAGCATCCAGTCCAGCACCACCAGGTCGGGCAGCACCGCGTCGACCGCCGCCCGGGCCTCGGGCACGGTCGCCGCGAGGGCGACCTCGTGCCCGGCGTGGCGCAGGTGGACGGCGATCAGCTCGGCGATCGCCGGCTCGTCCTCGACGATCAGGCAGCGCGTCACGTCACTTGACCAGATCGGCCACCGCGTCGGGCGGGCTGTGACGCACGTCGGTGCCCTTGACGATGTAGATGATCTGCTCGGCCAGGTTCTTCGCGTGATCGCCGACGCGCTCGATCGCCTTGGCGACGAAGACCAGGTCGATCGCCGCCGAGATGGTGCGCGGATCCTCCATCATGTAGGTGATCAGCTTGCGCATCAGGCCGTCGAACTCGCGGTCGATCTCGTTGTCCTGGCGGATCACCTCGAGCGCCTGCAGCGTGTCCAGCCGCGCGAAGGCGTCGAGGGCCTTGCGCAGCAGGTTGGTCGCCAGGCTGGCCTCGTGCGAGACATCGCTCACCGGAAAGCGCAGGCGGCTCGACACCCCGGTGCTCACCAGACCCTGGACGGTGCGGGCGATGCGCGCGGCCTCGTCGCCGACGCGCTCGAGGTTGCCGATCGTCTTGGAGATCGCGATCAGCAGGCGCAGGTCGCGCGCGGTGGGCTGGCGCCGCGCGATGATCGACGACAGGTCGCGGTCGATCTCGACCTCCATCTGGTTGACCCGCTCCTCGATGCGGATCACCTGCGTGGCGGTCTCGGTGCTGAACTGGGCCAGCGCCATGATGGCCTGGGCCACCTGCGACTCGACCAGGCCACCCATCTCGAGCACGCGGGTGGAGATGCCGCTGAGCTCGGCGTCGAACTGGCTGGAAAGATGCTTGTCCATCGCGGAAGTCCTCGTGGCGGGGGCGGGGTCAGCCGAAGCGGCCGGTGATGTAGTCCTCGGTCTCCTTGCGGCGCGGCTTCATGAAGATGTCCGAGGTCGGGCCGAACTCGATCAGGTCGCCCAGGTACATGTAGGCGGTGTAGTCCGACGAGCGCGCGGCCTGCTGCATGTTGTGGGTGACGATGACCACCGTGTAGTCGGACTTCAGCTCGTCGATGAGCTCCTCGATCTTGCCGGTCGAGATCGGATCGAGCGCCGAGCACGGCTCGTCGAGCAGCAGGACCTCGGGCTTGATCGCGATGCCGCGCGCGATGCACAGGCGCTGCTGCTGGCCGCCCGACAGGCCGGCGCCGCTCTTGTCGAGCTTGTCCTTGACCTCGGTCCACAGCGCGGCCTTCTTCAGCGCCCACTCCACGCGCTCGTCCATCTCGACGCGCGAGAGGTTCTCGAACAGGCGCACGCCGAAGGCGATGTTGTCGTAGATCGACATCGGGAAGGGCGTGGGCTTCTGGAACACCATGCCGACGCGGGCGCGGATCAGCGAGATGTCTTCCTTGCTGGTCAGGATGTCCTGGCCGTCGAGCAGGATCTCGCCCTGCGCGCGCTGCTCCGGATAGAGCTCGAACATGCGGTTGAAGGTGCGCAGCAGCGTCGACTTGCCGCAGCCGGACGGCCCGATGAAGGCGGTGACCTTCTTCTCGGGAATGTCCATGTTGATGCTCTTCAGCGCGTGGAACTGGCCGTAGTAGAAGTTCAGGTTGCGGACCGACAGCTTGACCTTCTCGGTCGTCGGCATGGCGACTTGGGCGTCCATGGGGGTACCTCGGAAAATCAGTGCGGTATCAGTGCTTGTTGCGCAGGAAGGTCCGCGCGACGACGTTCAGGGCGAGCACGCCGACGGTGATCAGGAAGACCCCCGCCCAGGCCAGCTTCTGCCAGTTCTCGTACGGGCTCATCGCGAACTTGAAGATCGTCACCGGCAGGCTGGCCATCGGCTCGTTCAGGTTCGAGGTCCAGAACTGGTTCGACAGCGCGGTGAACAGCAGCGGCGCGGTCTCGCCGGAGATGCGTGCCACCGCCAGCAGCACGCCGGTGATGACGCCGGCGCGGGCCGACTTCAGCGTGATCGTCAGGATGACCTTCCACTTCGGCGTGCCCAGCGCGTAGGCGGCCTCGCGCATCGCGTTGGGCACCAGGCTGAGCATGTTCTCGGTGGTGCGGATCACCACCGGGATGACGATCAGCGCCAGCGCCAGCACGCCGGCGAAGCCCGAGAAGTTCTTGACCCGGTTGACCCAGACCGAATAGATGAACAGGCCCACGACGATCGACGGCGCCGACAGCAGGATGTCGTTGATGAAGCGCGTCGTGCTGCCGAGCCAGCCGGAGCGGCCGTACTCGGCCAGGTACACGCCGGCCATCACCCCGATCGGCGTGCCGATCAGCGTGGCCAGGCCCACCATCAGCAGCGAGCCGAAGATCGCGTTGGCCAGGCCGCCGACCTCCGCCTGCGGCGGCGGCGTCATCTCGGTGAAGGTCGACAGGGCCAGGCCGCCCAGGCCCATGCGCACCGTCTCGAACAGGATCCAGATCAGCCAGAACACGCCGAAGGCCATCGCCGCCATCGACATCGCCAGCGCGACGCGGTTGACCCACTTGCGGCGGCCATGCATCGCCGCGCGCGACTCGAGCAGGGAGGAGGAAGTCATGTCAGCGTCCCTCGCCCTTCTTCAGGCGGGCCAGCAGGACCTTCGACAGCGACAGCACGACGAAGGTGATGAAGAACAGCACGAGGCCCAGGTAGATCAGCGAGGCCTGGTGCAGGCCCTCGCCGGCCTCGGCGAACTCGTTGGCCAGCGCCGAGGTGATGCTGTTGGCCGCCTCGAACAGCGACAGCGAGTTGAGCTGGTTCATGTTGCCGATCACGAAGGTGACCGCCATCGTCTCGCCCAGCGCGCGGCCCAGGCCGAGCATGACCCCGCCGATGACGCCGGTCTTCGTGTAGGGCAGCACCACCTTGTAGACCACCTCCCAGGTGGTCGAGCCCAGGCCGTAGGCCGATTCCTTGAGCATCGGCGGCGTGACCTCGAACACGTCGCGCATCACCGAGGCGATGAACGGGATGATCATGATCGCCAGGATGATGCCGGCCGACAGGATGCCGATGCCCACCGGCGGGCCGGAGAACAGCTCGCCCAGGCCGGGCACGCCGCTGAAGAAGCCCTGCAGCGGCATCTGCACGTACTCGGACAGGATCGGGCCGAAGATCATCAGGCCCCACATGCCGTAGACGATCGACGGCACGGCCGCCAGCAGCTCGACGGCGATGCCCAGCGGGCGCTTCAGCCACGAGGGCGACAGCTCGGTCAGGAACAGCGCGATGCCGAAGCTCACCGGCACGGCGATCAGCAGCGCGATGGCCGAGGTCATCAGCGTGCCGTAGATCATCACCAGGCCGCCGTAGCGGTTCTCGACCGGATCCCATTCGCTGCGCCACAGGAAGGACAGGCCGTATTCGCGGATCGCCGGCATCGCGCCGCCGATCAGCGACACGATGATGCCGATCAGCAGCGCCAGCGTCAGCAGCGCGCTGCCACGCGCCAGCAGCGCGAACAGGGGGTCGGCCCAGGCCGCCCGGGTGACCGGGCGCGGGCCTCCGGAGCCGGAACTCTTGGCCATCTTCAGGGATGCAGGTTGCGAAGGATCTGCCGGCAGTGTAGCGGCCATGGTTCCCTCTCCTCTGTGGAAAGCATGGGGTCTTGACAGGCCGAGGGCGAGCGCGGCTGCGACGGCAGCGCGGCTCGCCCTGGCACGGAAGGCGCGGAGGACCGGGATCGCGACGGCGTGCCCGTCTCAGGCACACGCGCCGGCACCGCCGGCCCCGGGGATCACTTGTAGGCGACGGCCTTGCCCGAGCCGTCCTTGATGTCGCCCCACTGCTTGCGCACCAGCGACTTGACCGCGTCCGGCAGCGAGACGTACTCGAGGTCGGCAGCCATCTTGTCGCCGTTGGCGTAGGCCCACTCGAAGAACTTCAGCGAGGCGGCACCCTGCGCCGGCTTGTCCTGGTTCTTGTGCATCAGGATGAAGGTCGCGCCGGTCAGCGGCCAGGCTTCCTTGCCGGCCTGCTCGGTCAGCACCTGGTAGAAGGACCGGCTCCAGTCGGCGCCGGCGGCGGCGGCCTTGAAGTTGGCGTCATCCGGCGCGACGAACTGGCCGTCCTTGTTCTTCAGCAGGACATGCGACATCTTGTTCTGCTTGGCATAGGCGTACTCGACGTAGCCGATCGAGTTGGGCAGGCGCATCACGAAGGCCGACACGCCCTCGTTGCCCTTGCCGCCGGCGCCGGTCGGCCAGTTGACCGCGGTGCCCTCGCCGACCTTGGCCTTCCAGTCGGCGTTCACCTTCGACAGGTAGTTCGTGAAGATGAACGAGGTGCCCGAACCGTCGGCGCGGCGCACGACCGAGATCGCGGCATCCGGCAGCGGCACGCCCGGGTTCAGCGCGGCGATCGCCGCGTCGTTCCACTTGGTGATCTTGGCGAGGTAGATGTCGCCCAGCACCTGGCCGGTCAGCTTGATCTGGCCAGGCTGGATGCCCTTGATGTTGACCACCGGCACGACGCCGCCGATGACGGTCGGGAACTGCACCAGGCCGTCGGCGGCCAGTTCCTCGTCCTTCAGCGGCATGTCGGACGCACCGAAGTCGACCGTCTTCGACTTGATCTGCTTGATGCCGGCGCCCGAGCCCACCGACTGGTAGTTGATCTTCGCGCCGGTGGCCTTGTTGTACGCATCGGCCCACTTCGCGTAGATCGGCGCCGGGAAGGTGGCGCCTGCGCCGGTGGCGTCCTGGGCCGAGGCCAGCGACGCTGCGGCCAGCAGCGCGAAGGCGAAGAGACCCTGACCGAAAGCGCTCGAATTCATGACGTGTCCTCAGTGACTTCTGTTGCGGATGGTGCGGCCCGAAACCGCTCGGAGCGGATCCTAGGAGTCGTCTGTGACACTCTCGTGACGACGAGCGGCGACAGCCTCGGCGCCACGATGTCACGAATCGGTCACGCGCGGTGCGGACACTCCACGTCACGACATCCCCTGCACCCGAATCCGATCGTGGAGAGAAACGAATGAGCATCCCGAGCACCAGGCGCGTGTTCTTCGGCGGCCTGCTGGCCGCCATCGTGCTGAGCAGCGCCGGCTGCGCCGCGCTGGCCCCGGCACCGACGCTGGGCGAGCGCATCGCCCAGGACCCGGAGCTGAGCACCTTCTCCCGCCTGGTGCAGCGCGCCGGCATGGAGGAGGCGCTGCGCGGCGAGGCCGCGCTGACGGTGCTGGCCCCCAGCGACGAGGCCTTCCGCGCGCTGCCGCAGCGCACGCTCGACGAGATCGGCGCCGACCCGGCGCGGGCCCGCGCGGTGGTGAGCAACCATCTGGTCGACGGCCGCACCCCGGCTGCCGAGATGAAGGGCAAGGTGCGCACCCGCGCCGGCGCCGAGCTGGCCGTGTCGCGCACCGGCGACTTCGTCGCGCTCGACGAGGCGCTGATCGTGCAGGCCGACCTGCCCGCGCGCAACGGTCTGGTCGACAAGGTCGACCGCGTGCTGATGCCGCCGAAGAAGTGACGCCGCACGGGCCGTGACCGGGCGCCGGGAACGGCTCCGGGCCGCACCGGCCGCCGCACGAGGCACCAGGAACGAGGGGCGATTCCTTGCGGAATCGCCCCTCGTCACGTCCGGCTCCGGACGCCTCCGGGCTCCCTCGCGGGAGCCGGAGCGCCGGGTCAGTCGGCCAGCGTCGCGGCCAGGCGCTCGGCGCTGGAGCGCGCGACGTCGGCATCGCGCGCCTCGACCATCACCCGCACCAGCGGCTCGGTGCCGGAGGCGCGGATCAGGATGCGGCCGCTGTCGCCGAGCTCGGCGGCGACCACCGTCTGCATCTCGGCCAGCGCGCGACTGGCCTTCCAGTCCTGGCCCGGCTTCAGGCGCACGTTGACCAGCGTCTGCGGGAACAGCTCGACGCCCTCGAGCATGTCGGCCAGCGACCTGCGGCTGCGCTGCAGCGCCTGCAGCACCTGCAGCGCGCTGACGATGCCGTCGCCGGTGGTGTGGCGGTCCAGCGCCAGCAGGTGGCCCGAGCCCTCGCCGCCGAGCTGCCAGCCGCGGCGCGAGAGCTCCTCGAGAATGTAGCGGTCGCCGACCTTGGCACGGATGAACTCGATGCCCTGATCGCGGATCGCCAGCTCGACGGCCATGTTGGTCATCAGGGTGCCGACCACGCCGGGCACGCGCTCGCCCTGCGCCAGCCGATCGGCCACCATCACGTACAGCAGCTCGTCGCCGTTGTAGATGCGGCCGTCGCTGTCGACCATCTGCAGCCGGTCGGCGTCGCCGTCGAGCGCGATGCCGTAGTCGGCGCTGTGCGCGCGCACCGCCGCCAGCAGCGTGCGCGGATGCGTGGCGCCGACGCCCTCGTTGATGTTGTAGCCGTCGGGCTCGCAGCCGATGCGCACCACCTCGGCGCCGAGCTCGTGGAACACGTCCGGCGCGATCTGGTAGGCCGCGCCGTGCGCGCCGTCGACGACGATCTTCAGGCCCTTGAGCGAGAGCTCGTTGGAGAAGGTCGACTTGCAGAACTCGATGTAGCGACCGGAGGCGTCCTGCAGCCGGCGCGCACGCCCCAGCGCCACCGAGTCGACCCAGACCGGCTCGCGCTCGAGCTCGGCCTCGACCTGGATCTCCCAGGCGTCGGGCAGCTTCTCGCCCCGGGCGGAGAAGAACTTGATGCCGTTGTCGCCGAAGGGATTGTGCGAGGCGCTGATCACCACGCCCAGGTCCAGCCGCAGCGCGCGTGTCAGGTAGGCCACGCCCGGCGTGGGCAGCGGCCCGGTCAGCATCACGTCGACGCCGGCCGAGTTCAGTCCGGCCTCCAGCGAGGATTCCAGCATGTAGCCGGAAATGCGCGTGTCCTTGCCGATGAGCACCACCGGGCGCTCGCCGTCGGGCCGGCCGGCACGCAGCACGCGGCCCACGGCGTTGCCCAGGCGCAGGGCGAAGTCCGGCGTGATCGGATAGGTGCCGACGGTGCCGCGAATGCCGTCGGTTCCGAAATATTGTCTGCTCATGTCTCGATTCAGTCCTGGAATCCAGTGCCTCTCCCGTCGCCCCACCGACCAGCGGTACACATTCGCTTACAGGGCGACACCCGGATTTTCGCCTCGGAGATTACCCGCAGACGACCGGCTTTCCTTAATTGACTGCAGCTGGTTGCAATTGATCCGGCGATCCGGGCAGCAATCCGGCCGCAGTCCACACCTTGAGCGCGTCGGCCGTCTCGGCCACGTCGTGCACGCGCACCACCCGCGCGCCGCAGTGCGCCGCCGCAAGCGCGGCCGCGACGCTGGCGACCATGCGTTCGCCCACCGGGCGTCCGCCGGTCACCACGCCCAGCGAGGACTTGCGCGACCAGCCCGCCAGCACCGGCAGGCCCAGCGCGAGCAGTGCCTGCTGGCCGCGGATCAGCGCGAAGTTGTCCTCGACCCGCTTGCCGAAGCCGATGCCCGGATCGAGCACGATGCGCGCGCGGCCCACGCCGCGCGCCTCCAGCTCGGCCACGCGGCCGGCCAGATGCGCGGCCACCTCGGCGACGACATCGTCGTGGTGCGGCGCGTGCTGCATCGTGCGCGGCTCGCCGGTCATGTGCATCAGGCACAGGCCGCAGGACGGATGGGCCGCGACCGCATCGACCGCGCCGGGCGCGCGCAGCGCCGCCACGTCGTTGACGATGTCCACGCCCAGGTCGAGCGCCCGGCGCATCACGCCCGGCTTGCAGGTGTCGACCGAGACCGCCACGCCCAGCGTCAGCGCATGGCGCAGCACCGGCTCGACGCGCGCCCACTCCTCGGCCTCGGGCACCGGCTCCGATCCGGGCCGGGTCGACTCGCCGCCGATGTCCAGGATGTCGGCGCCCTGCCCCAGCAGCGTCTCGCAATGCCGCAGCGAGGCCTGCAGGTCGCGGCCGCCGTCCGAGAAGGAATCGGGCGTCGCGTTGACGATGCCCATGATGCGCACGCGGCCGAGATCGATCGCGTGGCGGGTGGTGCGCCAGACCGGCGCGCTGTCGGGACGGGACATGGGACGGACTCCGGAGCGACGGAAGAACGGCCGAAAATGCAAAAGGCCGGCGAAGGCCGGCCTTTCTGGGTGCGATTCCGGATCAGGCTCCGGAATCCGCCGATCAGTCGGTCTCGCCGACGACGGCGACGGTCACGTCCACCACCACATCGTGGTGCAGGGCGACCGACACGGCCTGCTCGCCGACGACCTTCAGCGGGCCGTTGGGCAGGCGGACCTGAGCCTTGACGATCTCGAAGCCCTGCGACTTCAGCGCCTCGGCGACGTCGGCGTTGGTCACCGAGCCGAACAGGCGGCCGTCGACGCCGGCCTTCTGCGCGATGGTGACGGTCTTGCCAGCCAGCTTCTCGCCTTGCGCCTGGGCGGCGGCGAGCTTCTCGGCCTGGACCTTTTCCAGTTCGGCGCGACGGGCCTCGAATTCCTTGATGGCCTTCTCGGTGGCACGACGAGCGGCACCGGTCGGGATCAGGAAGTTGCGAGCGTAGCCGTCCTTGACCTTGACGACATCACCCAGCGTGCCCAGGTTGGCGACCTTCTCGAGCAGGATCACTTGCATCGTGCTTCTCCTCAGACCTTGTGCTGGTCGCTGTACGGCAGCAGCGCCAGGAAACGGGCGCGCTTGATCGCGACGGTCAGCTGGCGCTGGTAGATCGCGCGGGTGCCGGTCAGACGGGCCGGCGTGATCTTGCCGTTCTCGCCGACGAAGTCACGCAGGATGTCCAGATCCTTGTAGTCGATCGACTCGACACCGGCGACGGTGAAGCGGCAGAAACGCTTGCGCTTGAACAGCAGGGACTGCTGGTTGCGCTTGACCTTGCGGTCCTTCGAAAACTTGCTACGCGGCGGGGGCATGATGACCTCCTAGTTCGATGCGGATGTGTGAGGGACGGGTTCGAACGAGCTGATGTGGAACATGACGCCGCGGCCGCTGCGCTGCTTGCCGAGGAAACCCCGGAACAGCGCCTCCTGGCCCACCCCGAGCTGCCCGAGCAGCCCGGCCGTCTCGCCGATGGCGGTCGCGTGGATCTCCAGCGCGACCTGCCGAGGCATTCCGGCATGCTCGACCCGCGAGGCATGCGCCAGGCGGACATCAAGCGCCGGCAGACCGGCAGGGGTATGGCGCAGCGCGGCGCGCTCGACGACGGTGGCCTGCAGCAGAAGCTGGTTCATCGCGGTCGGGCGCGGGCGTCAGCCCGTGATCAGGCGCTCGCTTCCTGCTGGGACTTGCGCGCTTCTTCCTTCTCGACGCGCTTCATCATCGACGACGAGCCGGTCTCGGCCTTGTCGCGACGCACCGTCAGGTGGCGCAGGATCGCGTCGTTGAAGCGGAAGCCGGTCTCGATTTCAGCCAGGGTTTCCTTGCTGCACTCGATGTTCAGGCACAGGTAGTGCGCCTTGGCCAGCTTGTTGATCAGGTAGGCGAGCTGGAAGCGACCCCAGTCCTCGACACGGTGGACCTGGCCGCCCGAAGCGGTGACCAGACCCTTGTAGCGTTCCAGCATCGCCGGAACCTGCTCGCTCTGGTCCGGATGGACGAGCAGCACGATCTCGTAGTGACGCATGAAGACTCCTTGAGGATTTCCGTTGACGGAAAGCCGCCCCGTGGCGTCAAGACACGAGTGCAGCAAGGGAAAAGCCTGCGATTGTAGCGCGTTTCAGTCCGCCTGGGAAAGGGGGCGGCGCAGCCGGTCGATCACCGCCTGCTCCTGCGGCCCCGGCGGCGCGCTCAGCAGGCTGGCCAGCACCAGCACCGCGGCGCCGGCAGGCGCGCCGAACACGCCCGCGGCCACCGGATCGATGCCCCACCAGCTGCAGTCGGCCAGCGGCCGGGCGATGCCGAAGAGACGCCGCAGCACCTCGTGGTTGGTCACCATGTAGTACACGCACACCAGCAGCCCGGTGATCATGCCCAGCACCGCGCCGGTGCGGTTGGCGCGGCGCCAGAAGATGCCCAGCACCAGCGCCGGAAAGAAGGCCGCGGCCGCCAGCGAGAACGCCGCCGAGACGAACTGCAGGATGTCGGCGAAGCGCATCGAGGCCAGGAAGGCCGCCATCAGCGCCACCACCAGCACCAGGAACTTCGACAGCATCACCCGGCGCATCGCCGGCGCGCGCGGGTTGACGAAGCGGAAGTACAGGTCGTGCGACAGCGCGTTGGAGATCGTCAGCAGCAGCCCGTCGGCGGTCGACAGCGCCGCGGCCAGCCCGCCGGCGGCCACCAGATAGGTCACCACCAGCGGCAGGCCGCCGATCTCGGGGGCGGCCAGCACGATGACGTCGCCGCCCAGGTGCAGCTCGGCGAGCTGCAGCAGGCCGTCGCCGTTGATGTCCTCGACCGAGACCAGCGCCGGATCGAGCTTGGCCCAGCGCCGGATCCAGCCGGGCAGCTGGTCGAAGGGCAGCCCGACCAGATTGGTGAAGACCTCGTACTTGACCATCACCGCCAGCGCCGGCGCGGCCAGGTACAGCAGCGCGATGAAGAACAGCGACCAGCCCACCGAGCGGCGCGCCTCGCTGACCGAGGGCGTGGTGTAGTAGCGCGTCAGCACATGCGGCATCGCCGCGGTGCCCAGCATCAGGCACAGCACCAGCGCCAGGAAGTTGCGCCGGCCCAGCTCGTAGTCCCGCTGCGCCTGCGCGTCGCCGCCGGGGTCGCCGGCAGCCAGCGGCAGCGCCTGCGGCGGCAGGCCGCCCAGCGGGCGAGCACGCTGCGCGGCCTCCTCGTACTCGCGGCGGTAGAACTCGCGTGCCTGCGCCTCGGTCTGCGGCCGGTTCAGCAGCCGGCGCTCGACCTGCTGGATCTGCGAGGGCGGCGCCTCGGCCGCCTGCAGCGCGCGCGCGCGCGCCGTCAGCGTCTCGACGTCGTCGATCATCGCCTGGCGCACGTCGTCGAGCTTGTGGCGCGCGTCGGCCGCGCGCACGCCGAGCTGGCGGATCACCTCGAGCTCGGCCGGATCGTCCTTGAGCATCTGCTCGCGCAGCGTCACGTGCTCGAGCTGCTGGCCGTAGGAGAACAGCGGAAACGGGCTGCCGGTCTGGTTCAGCGACAGCCAGACCACCGGCGTCAGGTAGGCGATGATCAGCACGATGTACTGCGCCACCTGCGTCCAGGTCACCGCGCGCATGCCGCCCAGGAAGGAGCACACCAGCACGCCGCCCAGCCCGACGAAGATGCCGATCTCGAAGCTGAAGCCGGTCAGGTGCGAGGTGATCAGGCCGACGCCGTAGATCTGCACCACCACGTAGACGAAGCACACCAGCGCCACCGCGATCACGCCGACCAGCCGCGGCCAGGTGCCGCCGTAGCGTGCGCCCAGGAATTCGGGCACGGTGAAGAAGCCGAGCCGGCGCAGATAGGGCGCCAGCAGCAGCGCGACCAGGCAGTAGCCGCCGGTCCAGCCCAGGATGTAGGCCAGGCCGGCGAAGCCCTGCAGATAGAGCACGCCGGCGGTGCCGATGAAGGAGGCCGCCGACATCCAGTCGGCCGCGGTGGCCATGCCGTTGTAGATGGCGGGCACCCGCCGGCCGGCGACGTAGTACTCGGCCTCGTCGGTGGTGCGCGACATCAGGCCGATGGCCGCGTAGACCGCGACGGTGGCGATCAGGAAGGTGCCGCCGATCCAGCCGCGCGGCCAGCCGGCGCGCTCCAGCGCCGCCAGCGCACCGACGAAGACCAGCACGCCCAGCGTGTACAGGCCGTAGCGGCGGTTCAGCGTGCGCGTGAAGACGCGCGTCTCGTCGGACGCCGGTCCGGAGCGATCGGTCATGGCTGGTCGGAGCCGGCCGCGTCCTGGCGCTCGAGCCGGTCCATGATCCGCCCGTGCACGACGATGATCAGCAGGTACACGCCGATCGCGCCCTGCGTGGCCCACCAGTAGCCGGCCGGCATGCGGCCGATGCGCCAGGCATCGAGCACCGGCGCCCACCATGACACGCCGAAGGTGACTCCGAACCAGACCAGCAGTCCCAGCAGCGTCCACAGGCGCACGCTGCGCCAGTAGCGCGTGACCACGGCCTCGGTCGCCGTCGCGCTTGTCGTCTCTTCCATCACATCAGGTCACCTCTGGCGTGAATTGTGCGCGCATGCCTGCACCGGTACCACGGGAGTGACACCAGGGGCGACCTGCACCGGGGACCGCCCCCGCAGCGCGCGGGTCAGGAAGGCAAAAGGGGCCCGCCCTTGCGGGCGGCCCCCTCGTGCCGCGGGACCCGGGTCGGGAACGGGATCAGCCCTTGGCCAGGCGCTGCCAGGTGTCGACGACCGTGTCGGGGTTCAGCGAGATCGACACGATGCCTTCCTGGGCCAGCCAGTCGGCGAAGTCCGGGTGGTCGCTGGGGCCCTGGCCGCAGATGCCGATGTACTTGCCGCGGGCGCGGCAGGCGGCGATGGCGCGGGCGATCAGCGCCTTGACGGCCGGATCACGCTCGTCGAAGTCGGCCGCCAGCAGCTCCAGGCCGGAGTCGCGGTCCAGACCCAGCGTCAGCTGCGTCAGGTCGTTCGAGCCGATCGACATGCCGTCGAAGAACTCGAGGTAGTGCTCGGCCAGGATGGCGTTGCTCGGGATCTCGCACATCATGATCAGGCGCAGATCGTTCTGGCCGCGCTTGAGGCCCTGCTCGGCCAGCATGTCGACGACGCGCTCGGCCTGCTTCAGGGTGCGCACGAAGGGCACCATGATCTCGACGTTGGTCAGGCCCATGTCGTTGCGCACGCGCTTGATCGCCTCGCACTCCATCGCGAAGGCCTCGCCGAACTCCTTGCTGACGTAGCGCGCCGCGCCGCGGAAGCCCAGCATCGGGTTCTCTTCCTCGGGCTCGTAGCGGCTGCCGCCGATCAGCTTGCGGTACTCGTTGGACTTGAAGTCCGACAGGCGCACGATCACCGGCTTGGGCCAGAAGGCCGCGGCGATGGTGGCCACGCCCTCGGTCAGCTTGTCGACGTAGAAGGCCCGCGGGCTGGCGTGGCCGCGCGCCACCGACTCGACCGCCTTCTTCAGGTCGGAATCGATGTTCGGATAGTCGAGGATCGCCTTCGGGTGGACGCCGATGTTGTTGTTGATGATGAACTCGAGACGCGCCAGGCCGACGCCGGAGTTCGGCATCTGGCAGAAGTCGAAGGCCAGCTGCGGGTTGCCGACGTTCATCATGATCTTGACCGGCGAATACGGCAGCTCGCCGCGCTGCACCTCGCTGACCTCCATCTCGAGCAGGCCGTCGTAGATGTAGCCGGTGTCGCCCTCCGAGCAGGCGACCGTGACCAGCTGGCCGTCCTTCAGCAGCTCGGTGGCGTCGCCGCAGCCGACCACCGCCGGGATGCCCAGCTCGCGGGCGATGATCGCCGCGTGGCAGGTGCGCCCGCCGCGGTTGGTGACGATGGCGCTGGCGCGCTTCATCACCGGCTCCCAGTTCGGGTCGGTCATGTCGGTGACCAGCACGTCGCCGGGCTGCACCCGCTCCATCTCGGTGATCGAGTGGACCAGGCGGACCGGGCCGGTGCCGATCTTCTGGCCGATCGCGCGGCCTTCGGCCAGCACGACGCGGTCGCCGCCCTTGAGCTTGTAGCGGTGCTCGACCTTGCCGGCGGCCTGGCTCTTCACCGTCTCGGGGCGCGCCTGCAGGATGTAGAGCTGGCCGTCGACGCCGTCCTTGCCCCACTCGATGTCCATCGGGCGGCCGTAGTGCTGCTCGATGATCAGCGCGTAGCGGCCCAGCTGCGTGACCTCCTCGTCGGTCAGCGAGTAGCGGTTGCGCAGCTCAGGCGGCGTGTCGGTGGTCTTGACCAGCTTCTTCGAGGCGGCCTTTTCCTCCGGCGTGGCGAACTCCATGCGGATCAGCTTGGAGCCGAGGTTGCGGCGGATGACGGCGGACTTGCCGCGCTGCAGCGCCGGCTTGTGCACGTAGAATTCGTCCGGGTTGACCGCGCCCTGCACCACCGTCTCGCCCAGGCCGTAGCTGGAGGTGATGAAGACCACGTCCTGGAAGCCCGATTCGGTGTCCATCGTGAACATCACGCCGGCCGAGCCCAGGTCCGAGCGCACCATGCGCTGGATGCCGGCCGACAGCGCGACGTCGGCGTGCGCGAAGCCCTTGTGCACGCGGTAGGAGATCGCGCGGTCGTTGTAGAGCGACGCGAACACTTCCTTGATCTTGTGCAGCACGTCCTCGATGCCGACGACGTTCAGGAAGGTCTCCTGCTGGCCGGCGAAGGAGGCGTCGGGCAGGTCCTCGGCGGTGGCCGACGAGCGCACCGCGAAGGACGCTTCCGGGTTGCCCTCGGTCAGACGGGCGAACTCGGTGCGGATCGCCGCCTCGAGGTCGGCCGGGAACGGCGCGTCCTCGACCCAGCGGCGGATCTCGGCGCCGGCCTCGGCCAGCGCGCGCACGTCGTCGGTGTCGAGCTTGTCCAGCCGGGCGTTGATCTTGCCGGTCAGGTCGCTGGCCGTCAGGAACTCGCGGAAGGCATGAGCGGTCGTGGCGAAGCCGCCGGGCACGCGAACGCCCGAGGCCGCCAGCTGGCTGATCATCTCACCGAGAGAGGAATTCTTGCCGCCGACCGTCTCGACGTCGGTCATCCGCAGCTGCTCGAACGGGACGACCAGGGCGGTTTCCAGTTGGGTTGAAGACATGACAAAGCTCCATGATGTAGAAAAACCGGAGCTTCCGGGCCGGACCGGTCCCCGCGGCGCAGAAGGCAGCCAGGGCAGACGGGAGCGGTGGCGGCGCGGCCTGTCACCCGACGCACTTGTCGTCGTTCCGGGCGGGCGTGGGCGGGGCGGCGCAGCATCGGCAGGGGAAGCGAATTGGCGGCCATTCTAGGGTCATCCCGGCCTATCATGTACCTGACTTGTACCCTTAAGCATCAATACGCACCTGCTCATGCCCAACCGCACAGTCTTCTTCGTCTCCGACGGCACCGGGATCACCGCCGAGACCTTCGGCAAGTCGATCCTGGCCCAGTTCGCGACCAAGCCGCGCCATGTCCGGCGCCCCTTCATCGACACCGAGGACAAGGCCGAGCAGGTGGTGCGCGAGATCAACATGACCTTCGCGCAGGAGGGCGTGCGCCCGATCGTCTTCATCACGCTGGCCAACGAGCTGGTGCGCGAGCGGCTGACCTCGGACGCCAACGCGCTGGTGCTCGACATGTTCCGCACCTTCGTCGAGCCGATCGAGGCCGAGCTGGGCGTGAAGAGCAACCACCGCGTCGGACGCTTCTCCGACGTCGCCAAGAGCCAGGAGTACCACGACCGCATCGAGGCGATCAACTTCTCGCTGGCGCATGACGACGGCCAGTCGGCGCGCAACCTGGCCGAGTCCGACGTGATCCTGGTGGGCGTGAGCCGCTGCGGCAAGACGCCGACCTCGCTCTACCTGGCGATGCAGCACGGCATCAAGGCCGCCAACTGCCCGCTGATTCCCGACGACTTCGAGCGCGGCAAGCTGCCCTCGATGCTGCTGCCGCACCGCCACAAGTGCTTCGGCCTGACGATCGACGCCGACCGGCTCAGCCAGATCCGCAACGAGCGCCGCCCGGGCAGCAAGTACGCCGCGCTGGAGAACTGCCGCTACGAGATCAACGAGGCCGAGGCGATGATGAAGCGCGAGGGCATTTCCTGGCTGTCGTCGACGCACAAGTCGATCGAGGAGATCGCCACGACCATCCTGCGCGACATCCGGCCGGACCGGCTGATCTACTGAACGTCGGGAGCGCCCCGCTCAGCGGCGCACCTGGCGCGCCGACTCGTACAGGCAGATCGCGGTGGCCGCGGCCACGTTGAGCGACTCCTCGCCGCCGGGCTGAGGGATCGTCACCGTCAGCGCGCAGCGCGCCATCAGCTCGGGGCCGACGCCCTGCCCTTCGTGGCCGAAGACCCAGGCGCAGGGCGCGGGCAGCGCCAGCCGGTCGATCGCGGCCTCGGCATGCGAGCTGGTGGCCACCAGCGGCACCGCCAGCGCGTCCAGGTCGGCCGGCGCCAGACCCTCGACCAGATGCAGCGCGAAGTGCGCGCCCATGCCGGCGCGCAGCACCTTCGGCGACCACAGCGCCGCGCTGCCCTTCATCGCCAGCACCTGGCGCACGCCCAGCGCCGCAGCGCTGCGCAGGATGGTGCCGACGTTGCCGGGGTCCTGCAGCCGGTCGAGCACCACGGTCGCCACGCCGAGCAGCGGCTGCTGGCCGCTTGAGGGCAGGTCGATCAGGAAGCCGATCGGCGCGGGCGACTCCAGCGAGCTGATCTCGGGCAGCAGCGCGTCGTCGACCACCACCACCTCGCCGGCCTGCAGCGCCAGCTCGCGCGGCCCCGGCTGCAGCCAGGCCGAGGCCCCGACGACCGCGCAGGCCGCGCGGCCGCCCCGGGCAAGAAAGGCCCGGGCGAGGTGATCGCCCTCGAGCCAGACCTGGCCGAGGCGACGCGCGGCCGCCGGATCGCGCGCGAGCCGGTGCAGCGTCTTGACCAGCGCATGCGCGCGCGAGCTGATGAGGCGGGGTTCTTTCATCGGGAAGCGTGTTCGAGCTCGGCGCGGCGCACCGGGGCGTAGGAGCGGCGGTGCTGCTCGCAGGGCCCGAGGCGATGGAGCGCGTCGAGGTGGGCCGCGGTCGGATAGCCCTTGTGGACATCGAAGCCGTAGCCGGGGTGGAGGGCATGCAGCTCGGCGCAGAGCCGGTCGCGATGGACCTTGGCCAGGATGGAGGCGGCCGAGATCGCGGCGACCTTCGCGTCGCCCTTGACGATGGCCTCGGCGGGAATGCGCAGCGTCGGGATGCGGTTGCCGTCGACCAGCACCTTGACCGGCCGCAGGCGCAGGCCCTCGACCGCACGGCGCATCGCCAGCATCGTCGCGTGCAGGATGTTGAGCCGGTCGATCTCCTCGACGCTGGCCTCGGCGATGCAGCAGGCCAGCGCCTTGGCGCGGATCTCGTCGAACAGGCGCTCGCGCCGGCGCGCGGTCAGCGCCTTGGAGTCGCCCAGGCCGTCGATGGGCTGCAGCTCGTCCAGGATGACGGCCGCGGCGACGACCGGTCCGGCCAGCGGCCCGCGGCCGGCCTCGTCCACCCCGGCCACCAGGCCGGGTCGGTCGAAGCTGAACGCGAACTGCGCCGGCTCGGGCGCCGCCGCGCCCTCAGCGGCCGAGAACCTGCGCGATGGCATCGGTGGCCCGGCGCGCCGTGTCCTGGCGCAGCAGCTGGTGCAGCTCGGTGAAGCGCTGGCCGACGCCCTCGCAGCGCGAGGGGCTGTCGAGCCACTGCTGCGCGGCCTGCGCCAGCGCCTCGGGCGTGCAGGAGTCCTGCAGCAGCTCCGGCACGACGAAGCCGCGCAGCAGGATGTTGGGCAGGCCGACCCAGGGCTGGTAGGCCATGCGCTGCATCCGGATCCACGACAGCCAGTGCATGTTGTAGGTGATGACCATCGGCCGCTTGAACAGCGCCGCCTCGAGCGTGGCGGTGCCGCTGGCGATCAGCGTCAGGTCGCAGGCGGCCAGCGCCTCGTGCGAGCGGCCGTCGAGCACCTCGAGCTCGAACTGGCCGGCGAACTTCGCCACCATCGGATCGAGCAGGTCGCGCACGCCGCGCATCGCCGGCAGCACGAAGCGCAGGCCCGGGTTCTGCTTCGCCAGCAGGGCCGCCGCGCCCAGCAGGCTCGGCGCGATGTGGCGCACCTCGCCGCGCCGGCTGCCCGGCAGCAGCGCGATCACGCGCGCGTCGGGCGGCAGCCCGAGCGCGGCCCGCGAGGCCTCGCGCGGCACCTCCAACGGGATCGCGTCGGCCAGCGGATGGCCGACATAGCTCGCGGCGATGCCGGCGCGCTGGTAGATCTCCGGCTCGAAGGGGAACAGGCACAGCACATGGTCGACCGCCTCGCGGATCTTGTGGATCCGCCCGCCCCGCCAGGCCCAGATCGACGGGCTGACGAAATGGATGGTCTTGGTGCCGGCCTTCTTCAGCCGGGCTTCCAGGCCGAGGTTGAAGTCGGGCGCGTCGACCCCGATGAAGGCGTCGGGGCGCTCCTTCAGCAGCCGGTCGCCCAGCTCGGCGCGCAGCGCGAACAGCCTGCGCAGCCGCAGCAGCAGCTCCAGGCTGTAGCCGTGCACCGCCAGCAGGTCATAGTTCCACCAGGCCTCGAAGCCCTGGGTCTCCATCTGCGGGCCGCCCAGCCCGAAGGACTGCAGCGCCGGCCAGCGCTGCTTCAGCCCGCCCAGCAGCAGCCGAGCCAGCAGGTCGCCGGAGGGCTCGCCGGCCACCATGCCCAGGCGCGGATCGCTCGTCGTCATCGTCAACCCGTCGATCCGTCAGCGCACGATGCCCCGGCCGGCCGAGGCCAGGAAGTCGAGCATCATCGCGATGTCGGCCTCGGCCTCGGGATGCTCGGCGCGCAGGGCCTCGATCTCGGCGCGTGCGGCCTCCAGCGTCAGGCCCTTGCGGTAGAGCGCGCGGTACATCTGCTTGACGGCCAGGATGCGCTCCGGGCCGAAGCCGCGGCGCTTCAGGCCTTCCTGGTTGAAGCCGTGCGCCTCGCAGGGATTGCCCGCCACCATCACGAAGGGCGGCACGTCCTGCGCGATGCGCGAGGCGAATCCCGCCATCGCGTGCGCGCCGACGCGGCTGAACTGGTGCACCCCGGTGAGTCCCCCGAGGATCGCCCAGTCGCCCACCCGCACATGGCCGGCCAGCGTGGTGACATTGGCCATGATCGTGTGGCTGCCGATGCGGCAGTCGTGCGCGACATGCACGTAGGCCATGATCCAGTTGTCGTCGCCGATGCGGGTGACGCCCTCGTCCTGGACGGTGCCGGTCGAGATGGTGCAGAACTCGCGCAGCGTGTTGCCGTCGCCGATCTCCAGCCGCGTGGGCTCGCCGGCGTACTTCTTGTCCTGCGGGTCCGAGCCCAGCGAGCAGAACTGCCAGATGCGGTTGTCGCGCCCGATCGTCGTGTGCCCCTCGATCACGCAGTGCGGGCCGACGGTGGTGCCGGCACCGATCTCGACGTGGGGACCGATGATCGTGTAGGGGCCGACGACGACCGACTCGTGCAGCCGTGCCGCCGGATCGACCACCGCGGTGGGATGGATCTGCGTCATGGAGAGCAGGCGCCTCAGCCGACGCGACGCATCGTGCACATCAGCTCGGCCTCGGCGGCGAGCACGCCGTCGACGGTGGCGCGGGCGCTGTACTTGTAGATGCCGGCACGCACGCGGTCGACCGTCGACTCGAGGATGAGCTGGTCGCCCGGCTCGACCGGACGCTTGAAGCGCGCGCCGTCGATGCCGGCGAAGTAGACCACCATGTCCTCGGTGAGCTGCTCGCCCATCGAGGTGAAGGACAGCAGCGCCGAGGTCTGCGCCAGCGCCTCCAGGATCAGCACGCCGGGAAACACCGGGCGGCGCGGGAAGTGGCCGGTGAAGATCGGCTCGTTGAAGGTGATGTTCTTGATCGCGCGGATGCTCTTGTGCAGCTCGATGTCGAGCACCCGGTCCACCAGCAGGATCGGGTAGCGGTGCGGCAGCTTCTTCATGATCTGATGGATGTCCATCGTGATCGGGGTGCGCTGCGGCGCGGCGGGGGACTCGTCGGACGGGATCGTCGTGCTCATGATGTCTTGCTTTGCTTCTCGAGGGCGCGGATGCGTTCGCGCAGGGTGTGCAGCTGCCGCAGCGTGGCGGCGTTCTTCTCCCACGAGGCGTTGTCGTCGATCGGGAAGATCCCGCTGTAGTGGCCGGGCTTGCGCAGGCTGTGCGTGACCACGCTGGTGGCCGAGACGGTCACGCCGTCGGCGATCTCCAGATGGCCGATGATGTTGGCGCCACCGCCGATCGCGCAGCGCCGCCCGATGCGGGTGCTGCCGGCGACGCCGGTGCAGCCCGCCATGGCGGTGTGCTCGCCGATGCGCACGTTGTGGCCGATCTGGATCAGGTTGTCGAGCTTGACGCCCTCGCCGATGACGGTGTCGTCGAGCGCGCCGCGGTCGATGCAGGTGTTGGCGCCGATCTCGACGCGGTCGCCGATGACGACGCCG
Organism: Sphaerotilus uruguayifluvii; assembly: GCF_013294065.1. Taxonomy (GTDB): domain Bacteria; phylum Pseudomonadota; class Gammaproteobacteria; order Burkholderiales; family Burkholderiaceae_C; genus Sphaerotilus; species Sphaerotilus uruguayifluvii. Next base: position 39,289 of record NZ_JABSNM010000013.1, on the reverse strand, counting down.
CCGAGCTGCTCGATCTTCTCCCAGGCCCCCTGGTTCGGCGCGAAGCCGAAGCCGTCGGCGCCCAGCACCACACCGCTGTGCAGCAGGCAGTCCGTGCCCAGGCGCGTGCCCGGCATCAGCGTGACCCGCGGCGCCAGCCGCGTGCGCGCACCGACCACGACGCCCGCGCCGACGAAGCCCAGCGCGCCGACGACCACCCCCTCGCCGAGGACCGCACCGGACTCGACCACCGCCTGGGCGCCGATCGAGACGCCCTCGCCCAGCACCGCATCCGGCGCGACGACCGCGCTCGGATGCACGCCGGCCGCGGCGGGCGCACGCGTGCGCGCCGCCCACCACTGGGTGAGCCGCGCGAAATGCAGGTAGGGATCGGGCACGACCAGCGCGACGCAGCCCGGACGCACCGCCTCGCGCGCCGCCTCGGAGACGATGACGCAGCCGGCGTCGGTGTCGGCGAGCTGGGCGCGGTAGCGCGGATTGGCGAGAAAGCTGATCGTGCCGGCATCGGCACCCTGCAGCGGGCCGATGCGGCGGATCAGCCGCTCGCCCGGTTCAGGCACCGAGGCGTCGGCGACGAGTTCTCCCCCGAGCCCGGCCTGCAGCTCGTGCAGGCGCACGGAGAAGTTCGGGTTCACTTGGCCGGCGCGGCGTTCAGGGCCTTGATCACCTTGTCGGTGATGTCCACGCGCGGACCGGCGAAGACCACCGGGTCCTGCAGGATCAGGTCGTACTTCTCGCTGTCGAAGATCTGCTTGATGACCTTGTTGGCACGGTCGACCACCGAGGCGAGCTCCTCGTTCTTGCGCTGGTTCAGGTCTTCCTGGAACTCGCGGCGCTTGCGCTGCAGGTCGCGCTCCTGCTCGACCAGATCGCGCTGGCGGCGGGCGCGCTCGGACTCGGCCAGCGTGACCTGGTCCTTCTCGAACTTGTCGGCCGCGCCCTTCAGGCGCGCGGCGGCATCGTTGAGCTCCTTCTCGCGCTTGCCGAACTCGCCTTCCAGCTTGGCCTGCGCGGCCTTGGCCGGCGCGGCGTCGCGCAGCATGCGGTCGCTGTTGACATAGCCGATCTTGAGCTCCTGAGCGACCGCACCGGCCGGCGCCGCAAGCAGGGCCGTCGCGGCGGCCGCAGCGGCTGCGGCGGCGGACAGGCGGGCGATCATCGGGCGGAAGTGTGAATTCATCATCAGAATGCGGTACCGATCTGGAACTGGAAGCGCTGGATTCTATCCTGCGCGAACTTGCGCACCGGCTGGCCCCAGCTGAGCTTGAGCGGGCCGATCGGCGAGATCCACGACAGGCCCAGGCCCACCGAGGAGCGCAGCGAGGCGACGGTCGGCGTCTCGTCCTCGCCCCAGACGTTGCCGGCGTCGAGGTAGCCGAAGATGCGCAGCGTGCGGTCGTTGCCGACGCCGGGGAAGGGGAAATACAGCTCGCCGTTGAGGTTGAGCCGCTGCGTGCCGCCGAGGTAGGCGCCGGTCACGTCGACCGGGCCGAGCGAGTTCTGGTCGAAGCCGCGCACCGTGCCGAGGCCGCCGCCGTAGAAGTTCTTGAAGACCGGGTAGTCGCGCCCGCCCAGGCCCTTGGCATAGCCGACCTCGGCGTTCAGGCCCAGCGTCAGCTTCTTGCTCAGCGGGAAGTACTGCTGGATCTGGTAGTTGTTGCGCATGTAGCGGGTGTCGCCGAAGGCGGCCCACTCGATGTTGACGCGCTGGTAGCGGCCCTCGTTGGGCACCAGCGAGCTGTCGCGGCCGTCGCGCTGCCAGCCCAGCGTCAGCGGGAAGGAGGTGCTGGAGGTGCCGTAGGTGGAGCGGTAGCGGTAGAAGGCCTCCGGCAGCGCGGTGGCCGAGCGCATCGTCGTGCGTTCGGCGCCGATGCCGAAGAACACCGTGTCGTAGTCCGAGAACGGCACGCCGAAGCGCACCGCCGCGCCCGGCGTGACCAGCTCGTAGGCCTCGCCCTGGCTGTTGAGCGGCTTGTTGGTGCGGTAGTAGACGTCGAGCGAGCGCGACACGCCGTCCTGCGTGAAGTACGGGTTGACGCTCGACAGCACCAGGGTGCGCGAGGACTTGCTGGTGTTGAGCTCGATGCCGAGGTAGTTGCCCGAGCCGAAGACGTTGTCCTGCTTGATCGAGCCGGTGAAGGCCAGCTTGTCGGCGCTGGAGAAGTTCGCCCCGACCATCAGGCTGCCGGTGGGCTTCTCCTTGACGTTGATCGTCAGGTCGACCTGGTCGGCGGTGCCGGGCACCTCCTGCGTCTCGACGTCGACCTCGCTGAAGTAGCCCAGGCGGTCGACCCGGTCGCGCGAGAGCTTGATGCGCTGGCCGTCGTACCAGGCCGACTCGAACTGGCGGAACTCGCGGCGCACCACCTCGTCGCGCGTCTTGGTGTTGCCGGCGACGTTGATGCGGCGCACATAGACGCGCCGGCCCGGATCGGCGTTGAGCTGGATCTCGACGCGGCCGGTGTCGCGGTCGATGCGCGGCACCAGCTCGACGCGCGCGAAGGCGTAGCCGAACAGGCCGAAGCGGTCGGTGAAGGCCTTCTGGGTCGCGGCCACGTCCTCGGCCTTGTACGGCTCGCCCGGGCGGATCGACACCAGCGAGCGGAACTCCTCGTCCTTGCCGAGGTAGTCGCCCGAGAGCTTCACGCCGGTCACGGTGTAGCGCCGGCCCTCGCGGATGTTGATGGTGATCGAGATGTCCTGCTTGTCCGGCGAGATCGCGACCTGGGTCGAGTCGACGTTGAACTCGAGGTAGCCGCGGTTCAGGTACCAGGCCCGCAGGGTCTCCAGGTCGGCGTTGAGCTTGGTGCGCGAGTAGCGGTCGCTCTTCGTGTACCAGGTCATCAGCCCGCCGGTGGTCAGGTCGAGCTGGCCGAGCAGCGTGCCCTCGGAGAAGGCCTCGTTGCCGGTGATGCGGATCTCGCGGATGCGCGCCACGCCGCCCTCGGAGACCGCGAAGGTCACGTTGACGCGGTTGCGGTCGACCGGCGTGATCGTCGTGACCACCTCGGCGCCGTAGAGGCTGCGGGTCAGGTACTGGCGCTTGAGCTCCTGCTCGGCGCGGTCGGCCAGCGCCTTGTCGAAGGGCTGGCCCTCGCCGACGCCGATGTCCTTGAGCGCCTTCAGCAGCGTGTCGCGGTCGAACTCGCTGGTGCCGGTGAAGTCGACCTTGCCGATGACCGAGCGCTCCTCGACGACGACGACGGCGACCGGACCGTCGATCTCGATGCGCACGTCCTTGAACAGGCCGGTGGCGAACAGCGCACGCAGCGCCGCCGCTCCCTTCTCGTCGCTGTAGGTGTCGCCGACGCGAAAGGGCAGCGACGCGAAGACCGTGCCGGCATCGGTGCGCTGCAGGCCCTCGACGCGGATGTCCTTCAGCGTGAAGGGCGTGACCGCCAGCGCGGGCAGCGCCGTGCCGGCGATCGCCACGGTCATGGCCGCGGCACAGGCACGGGGAGAGAAGACAGGGGAAAAGGAGGGAGCGCGCATGCGGTCAGTGCAGGCCCAGGTAGCGGGCCACGTCGTTGTACAGGGCGAGCGACATCATCAGCAGGATCACCATCAGGCCCCCGCGCTGCAGCCGCGCGATCCACACGTCGGGGATCGGGCGACCGATGGCACCCTCGATCAGATAATACAGGAGGTGTCCGCCGTCGAGCATCGGCAGCGGCAGGAGGTTCAGGATCCCGAGACTGACGCTGACCACCGCCAGGAAGCCCAGGTAGTAGGCCAGCCCGAGCTCGGCCGACTGGCCGGCGTAGTCGGCGATCGTCAGCGGGCCGCTCAGGTTCTTCAGCGAGGCCTCGCCGACGATCATGCGGCCGAACATCGCCAGCGACATCGTCGACATCTCCCAGGTGCGCTCGACGCCGCGCGCCAGCCCGTCGAGCAGGTCCAGCCGCACCAGGTCGGTCTGCGGCCGCGAGCCCACCACCGCCTCGATGCGGCCGAAGGCCACGCCGCGCTCCTCGACCCGGGCCGGACGCACCGTCAGCTCCAGGCGCCGCCCGGCGCGCTCGACCAGCCAGCGCTGCGGCGCCGGATCGGCCAGGCTGCCCGAATCGCGGATCAGCGCACGCAGCGCCGCCGCGTCGGCGATCTCGCGGTCGTCGACGCGCATGACGCGGTCGCCGCGCATCAGCCCGGCGCGCGCGGCCGGACCGGCCGAGGCGACCTCGCCGATCAGCGGCTCGGAATAGGCCGCGCCGATGCCGATGCGACGCACCAGCGCGGCATCGGCCTCGGCGGCCTCCAGCCCGGCCAGCGGCAGCAGCAGCTCGCGGCGGCCGCCGCCGTCGGCGTTCGTGATCTCCAGGCGCAGGTCGCGGCGGTCCAGCGCCGCGCTGGTGGCCTGCCAGCGCAGGTCGTTGAGCGAGTCGATGTCGCGCCAGTCGGCGGCGTCGGCCGAGGACCAGCGCCGCACCCAGTCGCCGGCATGCAGCCCCGCCTGCAGCGCGACGCTGCCGGCCGGCGGCGTGCCCACCACCGCGCGCGGCTCCTGCGTGCCGATCCACGACGAGGCCGCGTACAGCAGCACCGCCAGCACCAGGTTGGCCAGCGGGCCGGCCGCGACGATGGCGGCACGCTGGCCCAGCGGCTTGCGGTTGAAGGCGCGGTCGAGCTCGTGCGGGGCCACCGGGCCCTCGCGCTCGTCGAGCATGCGCACGTAGCCGCCCAGCGGCAGCAGGCCCAGCGCCCACTCGGTCTCGCCGATGCGGCGCTCCCAGACCGTCTTGCCGAAGCCGATCGAGAAGCGCAGGACCTTGACGCCGCACGCCCGGGCCATGCGGTAGTGGCCCCATTCGTGGACGACGATCAGCACGCCGAGCGTGACGAGGAAGGCGATCAGGGTGTTCATGCGGACTCAGACGCCCAGACGGGCGGCGAGTTCAGCGGCATGACGACGCGCCTGCGCGTCGAGCGCCAGCAGGCCCTCGAGCGAGCCGGCCGCGCCGGCGGGAATCGACATCGACTCCAGCGTGCCGGCATTGACCGCGTGAATGCGGTCGAAGCGCAGCCGACCGGCCAGGAAGGCCTCGACCGCGATCTCGTTGGCGGCGTTGAGCACCGCGGTGCTGCCGGGGGCGGCCTCCAGCGCCGTCCAGGCCAGCTGCAGGCCGGGGAAGCGCGCGGCGTCGGCCTCCTCGAAGGTCAGCGCCTTCAGCGCCAGGAAGTCGAGCAGCTCGGCACCGGACTCGATGCGCTCCGGCCAGGACAGGCCGTAGGCGATCGGCACGCGCATGTCAGGCGTGCCCAGCTGCGCCAGCACCGAGCGGTCGCGGCAGACCACCATCGAGTGGATGATGCTCTGCGGGTGGATCACCACCCTCACCTGCCGCGGCTGCAGGTCGAAGAGCCAGCGCGCCTCGATCACCTCGAGCGCCTTGTTCATCATCGTGGCCGAGTCGACCGAGATCTTGCGGCCCATGACCCAGTTCGGATGCGCGCAGGCCTGCTCGGGCGTGACCTCGCGCAGCGTGGCGGGGTCGCGCTGGCGGAACGGACCGCCCGAGGCGGTCAGCACGATGTGGTCGATGCGCTGCGCCCAGCTCGCGCGATCCTCGGGCAGGCACTGGAAGATGGCCGAGTGCTCGCTGTCGATGGGCAGCAGCATGGCGCCGCCCTCGCGCACCGCGTCCATGAAGAGCTGGCCGCCGACGACCAGCGCCTCCTTGTTGGCCAGCAGCAGCCGCTTGCCCGCGCGCGCCGCCGCCAGGCAGGGCGACAGGCCGGCCGCGCCGACGATGGCCGCCATCACGCTGTCGACCTCCGGATGCGCCGCCACCTGCTCGAGCGCGGCCGCGCCGGTCAGCACCTCGGTGGCCAGCCCCTCGGCGCGCAGGCGCTCGGAGAGCGCACGACCCAGCTCGGCCGTCGGCATCACCGCGAAGCGCGGGCGCCAGCGCGCGCACTGCGCCGCCAGCTCGTCCACGCGGCTGTGCGCGCTCAGCGCGAAGACCTCGTAGCGGTCGGGATGGCGGGCCAGCACGTCGAGCGTGTTGGTGCCGATCGAGCCGGTCGAGCCGAGCACGGTGACGCGGTGGCGCGGTGCGCCCGCCGGAGCGGCCGGAGCGTTCAGGGATGCGGTCATGCGGAGATCAGGGCAAGCGCCAGCGGACACACCGGCAGCAGGGCATCGATGCGGTCGAGCACGCCGCCGTGGCCGGGCAGCAGCGCGCTGCTGTCCTTGGCGCCGGCGCTGCGCTTGACCAGGGATTCGAACAGGTCGCCGACCACGCTCAGCGCGGCCAGGAACAGGCAGGAGACGACCAGGCCGGGCAGGCCGCCGCGAGCCAGCAGCAGCGTGTACAGGCTCGGCCCGTCGGCCAGGCCCTGGCGGTCGAAGGCGATCCAGGCCAGCGCCAGCGCGACCACGCCGGCCATGCCTCCCCAGACGCCCTCCCAGCTCTTGCCCGGACTGATCGAGGGCGCCAGCTTGCGCCGGCCGAAGGCCCGGCCGCTGAAGTAGGCGGTGATGTCGGCCATCCAGACGAGGCAGAAGACCGACAGCAGGAAGTTCAGGCCGCGGGTGCGCCCCTCGGCGATCGCCAGCCAGGCCAGCCACAGCAGCAGCACGCCGCCGGCCAGGCGCAGCGCGGCGGGCGCCTGCGGCCAGGACGCGACGCCGCGGCGCAGCACCCAGGCACCGCCCAGCACCCACAGCGGCAGCGCGAGCTGCCAGATGACGGTCGGCGTGTGGCCGATCCAGCCGGCCTGCCACATCGCGGCCGAACCGGCCGCGACCACCGCGCCGCCGGCCAGCGCCGGCGCACCGGGCGCGCCGTTCAGGCGGAACCACTCCCAGCCGGCCGCGGCGATCATCACCAGCGTCAGCAGCGCGAAGGGCCACGGGGCCTGCGCGAACAGCGCAGGAAGAAGCACCAGCAGCATGAGCACTGCGGTGATGATGCGCTGCTTGAGCATGCGGGGAGCGACAGTGTCGGAGGGTCGGGGCGGGCGCCGGGACTCAGGCGTCCGGGGCCAGCGTGATCTTCTCGCCGGAGGCGGAGATGTCGGTCTTCACGCCGCCGTAGCGGCGATCGCGCGCGGCGAAGGCGGCGATCGCCCGGTCGATCTCGCGCTCGTCGAAGTCCGGCCAGAGGCAGTCGGTGAAGTGGAACTCCGAGTAGGCGATCTGCCAGAGCAGGAAGTTCGAGATGCGCACCTCGCCGCCGGTGCGGATGAACAGGTCCGGATCGGGCGCATAGGCCATCGCCATGTGGCGCGACAGCAGCGCCTCGTCGACCTGATCGGCCTGCACCCCGGAGGCCACCGCCTGGCGCACCGCCTGCACGATGTCCCAGCGGCCGCCGTAGTTGAAGGCCACCGACAGCGTGATGCGGGTGTTGGCCTCGGTGGTGCGCTCGGCATGTTCCCAGGCCGCCCGCACCTTCTCCGACACCGCGGCCCGGTCGCCGATGATGCGGATGCGCACGCCCAGCGCGGCCAGCTTCGCCAGGTACTTCGCCACCGCGGTCAGCACCAGGTTCATCAGGCCGGAGACCTCCTCGTCGGGACGCTTCCAGTTCTCCGACGAGAAGGCGAAGACCGTCAGGTACTCGACGCCGCGGTCGGCGCAGGCATTGATCGCGCGGATCAGCGAATCGACGCCGTACTTGTGGCCGACGATGCGCGGCATGAAGCGCTTGTTGGCCCAGCGCCCGTTGCCGTCCATGACGATGGCGATGTGGCGCGGCACGGCCGGCCCGGCGGTCTTCGACGCGGCAGCCATCGCGTCAGACCGCCATGACCTCGGCTTCCTTGGCCTGGACCAGCTTGTCGATCTCGGCGATCGTGCGGTCGGTCAGCTTCTGGATGTCGTCGTTGGAGCGGCGCTCCTCGTCCTCGGAGATCAGCTTGTCCTTCAGCAGCTTCTTGGCCTGCTCGTTGGCGTCGCGGCGCAGGTTGCGCACGGCAACACGGGCATCCTCGCCGGCATGGCGCACCACCTTGGTCAGCTCCTTGCGGCGCTCCTCGGTCAGCGCCGGCAGCGGCACGCGGATCAGGTCGCCCATCGACGACGGGTTCAGGCCCAGGTCCGACTCGCGGATGGCCTTCTCGATCTTCCCGCCCATGCCCTTTTCCCAGGGCTGGACGCTGATGGTGCGCGCGTCGATCAGCGAGACGTTGGCGACCTGGCTGATCGGCAGCATCGAGCCGTAGTACTCGACGTGCACCTGGTCCAGGATGCCCGGGTGGGCACGGCCGGTGCGGATCTTCTGCAGTTCGTTCTTGAAGGCCTCGATGGACTTGGCCATCTTGGCGTCGGCGTTCTTCTTGATGTCGGCAATGCTCATCGTTTTGCTCCGGAAGCCTGGGGCGGCTCAGACTCAGACGTGGACCAGCGTGCCTTCGTCCTCGCCGAGGACGACCCGCTTCAGGGCGCCCGGCTTGAAGATCGAAAACACCTTGATCGGCAGGTTCTGGTCGCGGCACAGCGCGAACGCGGTCGCGTCCAGCACGGCCAGGTTGCGGCCGATCGCCTCGTCGAAGGTCAGGGTCGCGTAGCGGGTGGCCGACGGATCCTTCTTCGGGTCCGCGGTGTAGACGCCGTCGACCTTGGTCGCCTTCAGCATGATCTGCGCGCCGATCTCGGCCCCGCGCAGCGCAGCGGCCGTGTCGGTGGTGAAGAAGGGGTTGCCGGTGCCGCCGGCGAAGACGACCACCTTGCCTTCTTCGAGGTATTGCAGCGCCTTCGGGCGCACGTAGGGCTCGACCACCTGGTCGATGCTCAGCGCCGACATGACGCGCGCGGTCATGCCTTCCTGGCGCATCGTGTCGGCCAGCGCGAGCGAGTTCATCACGGTGGCGAGCATGCCCATGTAGTCGGCGGTGGCGCGGTCCATGCCCACCGCCCCGCCGGCCACGCCGCGGAAGATGTTCCCGCCGCCGATCACCACCGCCACCTCGCATCCGAGCGCCGTCACTTCCTGGACCTCGCGCACCATGCGCACGATGGTCGCGCGGTTGATGCCATAGGCGTCATCGCCCATCAGGGCCTCGCCGGAGAGCTTCAGAAGGATGCGTTTGTATGCGGGCATGCAGTGACCTCGATATAAGCGAAAAAAACGATCTCGCGAGTTTAGGGCAGCCGGGTGACGAGACGCCACAGGCCCTCGTCACCCGAGTGGATGCATGCCGGACTCGCCGGGCACGCATCCGTCAGGCCGATCAGGCCTTGGAGGCGGCGGCGACCTGCGCGGCCACTTCGGCGGCGAAGTCGTCCTGCTTCTTCTCGATGCCTTCGCCGACGACGAACATCGTGAAGCCGGCCAGCGTGGTGCCGGCGCTCTTCAGGTAGGCGCCCACGGTCTGCTTGCCGTCGGCGGCCTTCACGAAGACCTGGTCCAGCAGCGAGACTTCCTTCAGGAACTTCTGCACCGAGCCTTCGACCATCTTGGCGACGATCTCGGCCGGCTTGCCCGACTCGGCAGCCTTCTCGGCGGCGATCTTGCGCTCCTTCTCGACCAGCTCGGCCGAGACTTCGGCCGACGACAGGGCCGCCGGCTTCATCGCGGCGATGTGCATCGCGGCGTCCTTGGCGGCGACGGCGTCACCGGTGTACTCGACGATCACGCCGATGCGCACGCCGTGCAGGTAGTGGGCCAGCGCGCCGCCACCCTCGTAGCGCTTGAAGCGGCGGATGGTCATGTTCTCGCCGATCTTGCCGATCAGGCCCTTGCGCACGTCCTCGACCGTCGGGCCGAAGTCTTCCATGGCCAGCGGCAGGGCCGACAGGGCCTCGACGTCGGCCGGGTTGTGCTCGGCCACCAGGTTGGCGCAGGACTGCACGAAGGACAGGAAGATCTCGTTCTTCGAGACGAAGTCGGTCTCGCAGTTGACTTCCACCATGGCGCCGGTCGTGCCGTTGACGGCCGCGGCGACCACGCCTTCGGCGGTCACGCGCGAGGCGGCCTTGCCCGCCTTGTTGCCCAGCTTGACGCGCAGGATCTCTTCGGCGCGCACGATGTCGCCGTCGGCTTCCGTCAGGGCCTTCTTGCACTCCATCATCGGCGCGTCGGTCTTCGCGCGCAGATCGGCAACCATCTTGGCGGTAATCGCAGCCATTGAAACTCTCCTAAACCTGAAACTTGAAAAAAAGGGGCTGAATCAGCCCCTTGCAAGCCGAGTCGCGCGGACTCAGGCGGCGTCGCTGACCTCGACGAATTCGTCCGAGCCGGCGACGGCCTCGACGACTTCGCTGACGGCGTTGTTCTTGCCTTCCAGGACGGCGTCAGCCATCACGCGGGCATACAGCGCCACGGCCTTGGCCGAGTCGTCGTTGCCGGGGATGACATAGTCGATGCCGTCCGGGTTGTGGTTGGTGTCGACCACGCCGATGACCGGGATGCCCAGCTTCTTGGCTTCGGCGATGGCGATCTTGTGGAAGCCCACGTCGATCACGAACAGCGCGTCAGGCAGGGCAGCCATGTCCTGGATGCCGCCGATGTCCTTTTCCAGCTTGGCCAGCTCGCGCTGGAACAGCAGGCCTTCCTTCTTGCTCATCGACTCGAGGCCGGCTTCCACCTGGGCCTGCATGTCCTTGAGCTTCTTCAGCGAACCCTTGACGGTCTTGAAGTTGGTCAGCATGCCGCCCAGCCAGCGCTGGTCGACGAAGGGCATGCCGGCGCGGGCAGCTTCCTCGGCGACGATCTCGCGCGCCTGGCGCTTGGTGCCGACGAACAGGATGGTGCCGCGCTTGGACGCCAGCTGGCGGGCGAACTTGGTGGCTTCCTCGAAGAGCGGAACGGTCTTCTCGAGGTTGATGATGTGGATCTTGTTGCGATGGCCGAAGATGTACGGAGCCATCTTCGGGTTCCAGAAACGGGTCTGGTGGCCGAAGTGGACGCCTGCTTCGAGCATGTCGCGCATCGTGAAGGACATGAGATCACTCCTAAAGGTTGGATCTAGAATCCGACTCGGATCGCAGGCGAAATGCACCGCTCGGGCGCAGCTCGCTGCAACACCTTCAGCCAGTCGGATCCGGGATTGATTCATCCGTCCCGAACACCGGGGTCGGCTCCAGCGCACCGCGCGCAGGAAGGACACCGCGATTCGACGCGGCACCGGACAAACCCCGAGAGTATAGCAAGCCTTGCACACCCCCGACCTGCACACGCTGCGCGAGCAGCTCGACGAGGGCGCAGCCGATGCCCTGACCCTGCTCGACCAGGCCCTCGCCGCGGCCCGCTCGCCGCGCTGCGCACACGCCTTCGTCTCGATCGACGAGCAGGGCGCGCGCGCGGCGGCGGCCGGACGCACCGGCGCGCTCGCCGGGCTGCCGGTCAGCATCAAGGACCTCTACGACATCGCCGGTCAGGTGACGACCGCGGGCTCCGTCGTGCTGGCGGACCAGCCCGCGGCCCTGGCGGATGCGCCGGCCGTCGCCCGGCTGCGCGCGGCCGGCGCCGCGCTGATCGGCCGCACGCAGATGACCGAGTTCGCCTTCTCCGGCGTCGGCATCAACCCGCACCACGGCACGCCGGCCAACGTGGCGATGGCCGCGCTCGATCCGGCCGCGCCGGCCTGCGTGCCCGGCGGCTCGAGCTCGGGCGGCGCGGTCTCGGTGGCGGCGGGGGCCGCGGTGGCGGCACTGGGCAGCGACACCGGCGGCTCGATCCGCATCCCGGCGGCGCTGCACGGCCTGGTCGGCTTCAAGAACACCCAGGCGCTGACGCCCGCTGCCGGCACCGTGCCGCTGGCGCCCAGCCTCGATACCGTCTGCGCGATCACCCGCAGCGTGCGCGACGCGGTGCTGCTGCACGAGATCCTGGCCGACCGCATCGTGCGCCTGGACGCGGTGCCGCTGGCCGCGCGCCGGTTCGCGGTGGTGCGCACACTGATGCTCGACGCGCTGGAGGCGCCGGTCGCCGCGGCCTTCGAGCTCGCGCTGCAGACCCTCGCGCAGGCCGGGGCGCAGATCGAGTCCATCGACCTGCCGCTGCTCGACGAGCTGCCGCGCCTGACGCAGGACGGCGGCCTGCCCGCCGCCGAGAGCTGGGCCTGGCACCGCGAGCTTCTGGCGCGCGACGGCGCGCGCTACGACCCGCGGGTGGCCGCGCGCATCCGCCGCGGCGCGGCGATCACGCCCGAGGCGCTGGCGGCGCTGCACGCCGCGCGCGCCGACTGGATCGGCCGCATGTCGGCCGCGCTGGCAGGCTTCGACGCGGTGCTGTCGCCGACGGTACCGATGACCCCGCCGCCGCTGGCGCCGCTGCTGGCCGACGACGCCGCCTTCTTCGAGGTCAACGCGCGGCTGCTGCGCAACCCCTCGGTGGTCAACCTGCTCGACGGCTGCGCGATCAGCCTGCCCTGCCACGCGCCGGGCACCGCGCCCGTGGGCCTGATGGCCTGGAGCCTGGGCGGACGCGACGACCGGCTGCTGTCGCTGGCGCTGCAGATCGAGGCCGCGCTGAAGTCCGCCAGGGAGACCGCACGATGAGCGCCGCGACGCCCGAGGCGGTCGGAGCGGTCGACGTCATCCTCGACACCAATGTCGTGCTCGACTGGCTGGTCTTCCGGCACGCCAGCGGCCTGGCGATCGGCGAGGCCGTCGAGGCCGGACGGCTGCGCTGGATCGTCAGCCCGGCGATGCAGGAGGAGCTGACCGACGTGCTGGGCCGCCTGCTGCACCTGCCCACGCTGATGCGCTGGGCCGAGCGGCACGCGCCGGCCAGCCGCGAAGTCGCCCGGCTGGCACAGCCGGTCAGCGCGCCGGGCCCGCTGCCGCACCCGCAGCGCCTGCGCTGCACCGATCCCGACGACCAGTGCTTCATCGACCTGGCCGTGTCGCGCCGCACGCCCTGGCTGATCACCCGCGACCACGCGCTGCGGCGGCTGGCCCGTCGCGCGCGCGCCTTCGGCGTCGCGGTGGTCACGCCGGAAGGCTGGGCCACGGCCGACAGCCGCTCCGCCCTACGCCCTCCGGATCTCCTGCCATGACCGCATCGACCGCCGCCCGCGCCCTGCCCGTCCTGCCTGCGGACCACCGGCCGGTGCGGCTGAGCGAGCGGCTCGAGCACCGACCGGGCCCGTGGCCGCTGCATGACGCGGCCGCCTCGCGCACGCTGGATGCGCTGGCGGCCGAGGCGCTGCCTGCGCACGCGCTGATGCAGCGCGCCGGCCTGGCGGTGGCACGGCTGGCGATGGCGCTGGCGCCGCATGCGCGCCGCATCCATGTGCTGGCCGGCCATGGCAACAACGGCGGAGACGGCTTCGAGGCCGCGCTGCACCTGCTCCGCGCCGGCCGCGAGGTGCGGCTGCACGTGATCGGCCGCGACAGCGACGACGGCCGCGCCCAGGCCTGGCCGCCGGATGCCGCCGCCTCGCGCCGGCAGGCCGAGCTCGGCGGCGTGGCCATCGTCGCCGGGCTGGCGCCGCAGGCGCTCGGCGGCGCCGACCTGGTGATCGACGCGCTGCTCGGCCGCGGCCTGGCGCGCCCGGCCAGCGGCCCGGTCGCCGACGCGATCCGGCTGTGCAACGGCTCGGGCGTGCCGGTGCTGGCAGTCGACCTGCCCTCGGGCCTGCCCGGCGACACCGGCGCGCTCGAGGTCGGCGCCGCCTGCGTGCAGGCGCGCTGGACGCTGGCGCTGCTGTCGCTGGCGCCGGGCCTGCTGACCGCACACGGCCGCGACCAGGCCGGCGAGATCTGGTGGGACGAGCTCGGCGTGCAGCTCGCGCACCCGGACTTTCCTGCGCCGGCGGCGCGACTGCAGGGCGCGGCCGGGCTGCAGTCGCTGTGGCCGGCACGGCGTCATGCGCAGCACAAGGGCAGCTTCGGCGACGTGCGCATTCTCGGCGGCGCCGGCTCCATGGGCGGCGCGGCGCTGCTGGCCGGGCGCGCGGCGCTGGGGGCCGGCGCCGGTCGTGTCTGGGTCGACCTGCTCGACGAAGGCGCGCCGCGTCTGGACCCGGTGCATCCGGAACTGATGTTCGCGCCGACCCCGGCGGACGAGCGCCTGGCATCCAGCACGGTGGTGGCCGGCTGCGGCGGCGGCGAGGCGGTGGCCGCGCGGCTGGCGCCGCTGCTGGCGCAGGCCGGCCGGCTGCTGCTCGATGCCGACGCGCTCAACGCGCTGGCGGCCGATGCGCGACTGATGCAGGCGCTGCACCGGCGCGGCGCCGAAGGCGGGCCGACGCTGCTGACGCCGCATCCGCTGGAGGCCGCGCGCCTGCTCGGCTGCAGCGCCGCCGAGGTGCAGGCCGACCGGCTGCGCGCGGTGCGCGAGCTGGCCGCGCGCAGCGGCGCGGCGGTGGTGCTGAAGGGCTCGGGGACGCTGATCGGCCGGCCCGGGCCGCATCACGCGCCCTGGATCAACGCCAGCGGCAATGCCGCGCTGGCCACGCCCGGCAGCGGCGACGTGCTGGCCGGCTGGATCGCCGGCCTGTGGGGCCAGATCGCCTGCGGCCGCGCGACCGGCGCAGAGGCCGCGCTGGACGAAGCCGAACTGGCGGCACGCCGTGGCGTCTGGCTGCATGGCCGCCGCGCCGAGCGCCTGGCCGCAGGCGGCAGCGCGCTGGTGGCCAGCCGCATCGTGCCCGACGGACAGGACGGCTGAGAACCGCCGCTCAGCGCCGGCGCTTCGGCGCGCCGCCGGCGCCACCCGCACCGCTCTTGGCGGCCGTCTTCGTCGCCGACTTGGCTGCACGCTTGGCCGCCTTGCGCGAGGGCCGCGCGCTGTTCGAGCGGTCACGCTCGCGCGATGCGGCGCGGCGCACCGCGCGGTCGGCCTCGGTCACCGACTGCAGCTCGTCCTGCGCCCGGGACGGGGCGCGCTCGCGCCCGCCCTTGCCGGCCGGCGCGGCCGGCGGCAGCGCCGGTGCCAGCGGATCGCGCACCAGGCGGAAGTCGATGCGCCGACCGTCCAGATCGACCCGGCTGACCTGCACCCGGATGCGCACGCCCACCGCGTAGCGCACGCCGGTGCGCTCGCCGCGCAGTTCCTGGCGCACCTCGTCGTAGCGGAAGTACTCGCCGCCCAGCTCGGTGATGTGCACCAGGCCCTCGACATAGAGCTCGTCGAGCTGCACGAACAGGCCGAAGCTGGTCGCGGCGCTCACGGTGCCGGAATACTCCTCGCCGAGGCGGTCGCGCATGAACTTGCACTTCAGCCAGGCCTCGACATCGCGCGAGGCCTCGTCGGCGCGGCGCTCGTTGGCGCTGCAGTGCGCGCCGGCCGCCTCCCAGGCCTCCAGGTCGCGCGGCGCGATGCCCTCCATCTTCGGCATGGGCCGGCCCTCGGCACCCGGGCGGCGACGCAGCGGCTGGGCCGCACCCGGGATCGAGGACTTCACCACCAGCGCGTACTTGCGCTTGCCCAGGATCGCCTTGATCACCCGGTGCACCAGCAGGTCCGGATAGCGCCGGATCGGGCTGGTGAAGTGGGTGTAGGCGTCATAGGCCAGCCCGAAGTGGCCGCTGTTGATCGGCGTGTAGATGGCCTGCTGCATCGAGCGCAGCAGCATCGAGTGGATCTGCGCCGCATCCGGCCGGTCGCGCGTCTGCTGCGCCAGCGCCTGCAGCTCGGCCGGCCTGGGCTCGTCGCTGATCGACAGGTTCAGGCCCAGACTGCGCAGGTAGGCCTGCAGCGCCACCCGCTTCTCGGGCGTCGGCCCTTCGTGGACCCGGTACAGCGACGGATGCTTGGCCGCCTGGATGAAGTCGGCCGCGCAGACATTGGCCGCCAGCATCGCCTCCTCGATCAGCCGGTGCGCCTCGTTGCGCACCCGCGGCACGATCTTCTCGATGCGGCCGTTGTCGTCGCAGACGATCTGCGTCTCGGTGGTCTCGAAGTCGATCGCGCCGCGCGTGCCGCGCTGCCTGAGCAGCACGCGGTAGACCTCGTGCAGGTGCAGCAGGTGCGGCACCAGGTCGGCACGGCGCTGCGCCTCCGGGCCGCGGGTGTTCGACAGCACCGCGGCGACCTCGGTGTAGGTCAGCCGCGCATGCGAGCAGATCACCGCCGGATAGAACTGGTAGGCCGCGACCTCGCCGGTGGCATCGACCAGCATGTCGCAGACCATCGAGAGCCGGTTCTGCTCGGGATTGAGCGAGCACAGCCCGTTCGAGAGCTTCTCCGGCAGCATCGGGATGACGCGGCGCGGGAAATAGACCGAGGTCGCGCGCTCGTAGGCATCGTCGTCGAGCGGGTCGCCCGGCTTGACGTAGTGGCTGACGTCGGCGATGGCCACCACCAGCCGCCAGCCCTTGCGCCGACCGACCTTGGCCGGCTCACAGTAGACCGCGTCGTCGAAGTCGCGCGCGTCCTCGCCATCGATCGTCACCAGCGGCACGTCGGTCAGGTTGATGCGCTGCTTCATGTCGGCCGCGCGCACCCGGTCGGGCAGCTTGCCGGTCTGCGCCAGCGTCTCCGGCGAGAAGCGGTGCGGCACCTCGTACTTGCGCACCGCGATCTCGATCTCCATGCCGGGATCGTCGATGTCGCCGAGCACCTCGGTGATGCGCCCGACCGGCTGCGAATGCAGCGACGGCGGTTCGGTCAGCTCGACGGCGACCACCTGGCCGGCCTCGGCCTTCGCGGTGGCGTTCTTCGGGATCAGGATGTCCTGGCCATAGCGCTTGTCCTCCGGCGCGACGATCCAGACGCCGTTCTCCAGCAGCAGCCGGCCGATGATCGGCGCGCGCCGCCGCTCCAGGATCTCGAGCACCCGCCCTTCCGGGCGGCCCTTGCGGTCGTAGCGCACGATGCGCACCCGGACCCGATCGCGATGCAGCACCGCCCTCATCTCCTGCGGCGCCAGATAGATGTCGGCCTCGCCGCCCTCCACCACCACGAAGCCGTGACCGTCACGGTGGCCTTGCACCGTGCCTTCCACTTCACTCATCAGCGTGCTGTTCAACGAAATTCCTTCTCAAAACGCTTGCGGATCGAATTTTTCTCATGCTACACTGTCGTTCTTCGCTGATCGGAACAAAATTTCGAAACAGCGCAAGAGCCCAGGTGGCGGAATTGGTAGACGCACTAGTTTCAGGTACTAGCGGGTAACTCCGTGGAGGTTCGAGTCCTCTCCTGGGCACCAACAGCGAATCCAGCATACGCGAGATTCCAAAACTTGCACAGACCTTTGAAATCCAGGTCCGTGCTCGTAATCAGGATTTCAAGGCCCAGGTGGCGGAATTGGTAGACGCACTAGTTTCAGGTACTAGCGGGTAACTCCGTGGAGGTTCGAGTCCTCTCCTGGGCACCATCTTGCGATGATCTTCGAGATCCGGGTCATCGTTCGTAGTCAAGGATTTCAAGGCCCAGGTGGCGGAATTGGTAGACGCACTAGTTTCAGGTACTAGCGGGTAACTCCGTGGAGGTTCGAGTCCTCTCCTGGGCACCA
>NZ_JABSNM010000013.1:0-21844 GCF_013294065.1 Sphaerotilus uruguayifluvii | reverse complement strand
ACCAACATCAGTGAAAAGCCGGCTTCATGCCGGCTTTTTGCTTTGTCCCTCCGCCTCCTCATGTCTTGCTCCCTGCCCCGCACATGTGCCATGTGCTCCGCATGCGCCGAGGCCCCGGCCACCTTTCGGCGACCGGGGCCTCGGTCATGAGCCCGAGGGCTCGCGGCTCGCTCAGACGCTGGTCTTGCGCAGCAGGCCTTCCGGACGCATCGCGTCGTATTCCTCGAAAGGCTGATGGATCCACGGGCTGGTGGGCAGCATCTCGACGAAGTAGTCCGGCGTGTAGCACGACACGCCCTTGACCCACAGCACCGCCGAGCGCAGCTCGCGGATCGCCGGCATGCCGCGCAGGCGCTCGACGACCGCCTGCAGCGTCACGCCGGAGTCGGCCAGGTCGTCGACCAGCAGCACGCGGCCGGCCAGTTCGCCCTTGGGCATCGTGATGTACTTGGCCATGTCCAGACGACCCTGGATCGTGCCGGCCTCGGCGCGATAGGAGCTGGTGGCCATGATGGCCAGCGGCTTGTCGAACACGCGCGACATCACGTCGCCCGGACGCAGGCCGCCGCGGGCCAGGCACAGGATCTGGTCGAACTCCCAGCCCGACTCATGGACCTTGATGGCCAGCCGCTCGATCAGCTGGTGGTATTCGTCCCAGGAGACGTAGAGGTGCTTGCCGTCGTCAGTCAGCATCGAAATTCCTTGTTCAGCCCTTGTAGGGGTGGCGCAGCAGGATGGTGTGGTCACGGTCGGGCCCGGTCGAAACCATGTCGATCGGCGCGCCGATGAATTCCTGAACCCGCTCAAGGTAACGGCGGGCATTCAGGGGCAGCGCATCCCAGGACGTCACGCCGAAGGTGGTCTCGGTCCAGCCGGGGAAGGTCTCGTAGACCGGAACGCAGTTGACGATCTCGTCGGCATCCAGCGGCAGGATGTCGACCTTCTCGCCGTGCAGCTCGTAGCCGGTGCACATGCGGATCTCCGACAGGCCGTCGAGCACGTCGAGCTTGGTCAGGCACAGGCCGGTGATGCCGTTGATCAGGATCGAGCGCTTCAGCGCGGCCGCATCGATCCAGCCGCAGCGGCGCGCACGGCCGGTGACGGTGCCGCGCTCCTGGCCGACGGTCGACAGGTGGTGGCCGACGGTGCCGGGCGTGTCCCAGTCCAGCTCGGTCGGGAACGGGCCCGAGCCGACGCGCGTCGTGTAGGCCTTGGTGATGCCCAGGATGTAGTTCAGCATGCCCGGACCGACGCCCGAGCCCGCGGCGGCGTTGCCGGCGACGCAGTTGCTCGAGGTGACGTACGGATAGGTGCCGTGGTCGACGTCGAGCAGCGTGCCCTGCGCGCCCTCGAACAGGATCGAGCCACCGGCACGGTTGGCCTGGTCGATCAGCACGCCCACGTCGGCCATCATCGGCTTGAGCTGCTCGGCCAGCTTCATCGCGTGGTCGAAGATCGGCTGGAACTCGAGCGCATCGCTCTTCAGGTAGCCGGTCAGCGCGAAATTGTGCAGCTCGAGCAGGTCGCGCAGCTTCTTGGCGAAGCGCTCGGGATGCTTGAGGTCCTGCACGCGCAGCGCGCGGCGGGCGACCTTGTCCTCGTAGGCCGGGCCGATGCCCTTGCCGGTGGTGCCGATCTTGCCGGCGCCCGAGTTCTCGCGCAGCGCCTCGCGCGCCTTGTCGACCGCGACGTGGAAGGGCAGGATCAGCGGACAGGACTCGCTGATGAACAGGCGGGAGCGCACGTCCAGGCCCGCGGCCTCCAGGCGCTCGATCTCCGACAGCAGGTGGGTCGGGTCGACGACGACGCCGTTGCCGATGAAGCACGGCACGCCCTCGCGCATGATGCCCGACGGGATGATCTGCAGCGCGGTCTTCTTGCCGTTGATGACCAGCGTGTGGCCGGCATTGTGGCCGCCCTGGAAGCGGACGACGCCGGCGGCGTGGTCGGTCAGCCAGTCGACGACCTTGCCCTTGCCCTCGTCGCCCCATTGCGTGCCGACGACGACGACATTGCGACCGCGCGTTCCGGCGGCCGCAGCACTGCGAGTATCCATCTCAAGTATCCGTTCGAAAGAAAGGGTCAGGCGGGAGGCGCGACGACTTCAGCGCGCGCGGACCACCCATTGTCCGTGGGTGGCGACCAGCTCGCGGTCGCATTCGAATTCGTCGGCCTCGTGCTCGTGCCCGGGCAGCACGCAGACCACCGACTCGCCGGCATCGCGCAGACGGCGGATCTCGGCGCGCAGCGCCGGATCCTCGCTCCACGGCGCCAGGATCGCCGCGCGGCGGCCGTCGAGATGCCCGTGGGCCACGACGGTCTTCAGATCGAGGCTGAAGCCGACGGCCGGACGGCTGCGACCGAAGATCGCGCCGACATCGTCGTAGCGCCCCCCGCGCACCAGCGCGCCGGCGCTGCCGGCGGCGTAGACGGCGAAGCGCGCGCCGCTGTAGTAGTCGTAGCCGGACAGGTCCGCCAGGTCGAAGCCCACGCGCAGGTCCGGGTAGGCCCGGCGCAGGTGACGGGCCAGCCACTGCAGGTCGTCGAGCGCCGCCGCCACCAGCGGCAGCGCCGGCAGGCGCTCGCGTGCCAGCGCCAGCACCTCGTCGTCGCCGTACAGCGAGGGCAGCAGGCGCAGCGCGTCGCGGCGGTCCGCCGGCAGCGCGGCGGTCAGCGCGTCGACCGCGGCCTGGTCCTTCGCGGCCAGCGCGGCCTGCAGCGCATCGGCATCGACCACCTTCGCCGCAAGCCCGTCGAGCAGACCCGCCAGCAGCCGCGCGTCGGCCAGATCCATCACCAGCGCACGCACGCCGGCACGCTGCAGGCACTCGATCGCCAGCTCCTGCACCTCCAGATCGGCCTCGAGACCGGCGTGGCCGTAGATCTCGGCGCCGAACTGCAGCGGCTCGCGGGTGCTGCCCGGCGCGGCCGGCAGCGTGTGCAGCACCGGGCCGCAGTAGCACAGCCGGGTCAGGCCGGCGCGGTTGAGCAGATGCGCGTCGATCCGGGCGACCTGGGGCGTGGTGTCGGCCCGCACGCCCAGCGTGCGGCCGCTGAGCTGGTCGACCAGCTTGAAGGTGCGCAGGTCGAGCGCCTGGCCGGTGCCGCTGAGCAGCGACTCGAGATGCTCGAGCATCGGCGGCATGACCAGCTCGCAGCCATGCGCACGCGCCGCATCGAGCAGGATGCGTCGCAGTTCCTCGATGCGCCGGGCCTCGTGGGGCAGGACGTCGGCGATGTGCTCGGGCAGCAGCCAAGCAGAAGACATAGCGGTGGGGGAAGGACTAAAAGCGTGATTCTACCGGGCCGCGCGCGGCAGCACGGCATCACCGGCCCGCCACGGGCCGGTGTCGGCATGATGACAACGGCTCAGCCGGCCAGGAAGGCCAGCATCAGCAGCCCAGACACGATGCTGACCAGCCCGATGAAGCGGATCTGGCCATCCTGCATCTTCAGCAGTTCCTCGAAGACACGCCGCCACTGCGACGGGCTGGCGAAGGGCATCAGCCCCTCGATCACCAGCACCAGCGCCAGGGCCATCAGCAGCGAGTCGCTCATCGCGCGGACGCCGGACCCGGGCTCACTTCGCCGGGGCCGCGCCGCCGCGCATCACCCGGAAGAAGTCGCTCGACGGATCGACGACCATCACGTCGCCCTTGCCGCGGAAGCTGGCGCGGTAGGCCTCGAGGCTGCGGTAGAAGTGGGCGAACTGCGGATCGCGGCCGAAGGCCTCGGCATAGATCGCCGACGCCTCGGCGTCGCCCAGGCCCTTGACCTTCTGCGCCTCGCGGTAGGCCTCGGCGAGAATGACCTCGCGCTGGCGGTCGGCGTCGGCACGGATCTTCTCGCTGTCGGCCGAGCCCTGCGAGCGCAGCTCGTTGGCCACGCGCTTGCGCTCGGACTCCATGCGCCGGTAGACCGAGTCGGTCACCGACGAGGCGAAGTCGACCCGCTTGATGCGCACGTCGACGATCTCGATGCCGAAGTTCTTCGCGTCGTCCTGCAGGCGCGCCATCACGCCGGTCATCACCTTGTCGCGCTCGGTCGAGAGCATCTCGCGCACCGTGCGCTTGGTGACCTCCTCGTTGAGCGCGGCCTGCACGATCGGGCTCAGCCGCGCCTCGGCGTTGCGCAGGTCGACGCCGGTGTTGCGGATGAACTGGCGCGGCTCGGTGATGCGCCACTTCACCAGCCAGTCGATCACCAGGCTCTGCTTCTCGGCGGTGAAGATCGGCCGCGTCTCCGGGCTGTCGAGCGTCTGCGTGCGCCGGTCGACGAAGATGACGTTCTGCAGCGGCGGCGGCAGCTTGAACTTCAGTCCGGGATCGGCGATGACCTCCCGGATCTCGCCCAGCGAGTACACCACCGCGTAATTGCGCTGGTCGACGACGAACAGCGTCGACGAGCCCACCATCAGCGCCAGCAGCGCGCCGACGCCCATCAGTCCGATTCGATTCATGTCTGCGTGTCCCCGTGCGTCGCCGCTCAGCGGCCGTCGCGGTCGCGGTTGCGCTGGCCGTCGCGCGAGCGCACGTCGCCACCGAAGCTGGAAGCCGGATCCTGCAGCGGCGCCTGCGCCGCCGGCGCCGAGGCGGCCGCGCCTGGGGCCGCCGCACTCTGCTGGATCAGCCGGTCGAGCGGCAGGTACAGCAGGTTGCTGCCACTGCGCGAGTCGACCATCACCTTGCTGACGCTGGCGTAGATCTGCGACATCGTGTCGATGTAGAGCCGGTCGCGCGTCACGCCCGGCGCCTTCTGGTACTCGGCCAGCACGCTGCGGAAGCGCTCGCTGTCGCCGATGGCCTGCGCGACGACGCGGGCGCGGTAGGCCTCGGCCTCCTCGCCCAGGCGCGCGGCGGTGCCGCGGGCCTTCGGGATGATGTCGTTGGCGTAGGCCTGGCCCTCGTTCTTCAGGCGCTCGCGGTCGGCGCCGGCCTTGAAGGCATCGTCGAAGGCCGACTGCACCTGCTCGGGCGCCTGCACGCTCTGCACGTTGACGTTGGTCACCAGGATGCCCGCCTTCAGCCGGTCGAGCTGCGCCTGCACCGAGCGCACCAGCTCGGCGGCCAGCGCGTCGCGCTGCTCGTAGAGCACGGAATCCATCGTGCTGCGGCCGACGATCTCGCGCACCGCGCTCTCGGCGGCCTGCACGACCGCCTCCTCGACGTTGCGGTTCTCGAACAGGAAGTCCTTGGCCTGCTTCAGGCGCCACTGCACCGTGAAGCGGATGTCGACGATGTTCTCGTCCTGGGTCAGCATCGACGAGTCGCGCAGCCCGGTCGACTGCACGATCGCGTTCCGGCCGACCTCGGTCGAGCGCGTCTGCGTGACGCTGACCGTCTCGTGGGCCTGGAACGGCGCAGGCCAGCGGAACTGGATGCCGGCCTCGGCGGTGCGGCTGAACTTGCCGAAGGTCAGGATGACCGCCTGCTGGCCTTCCTGCACGATGAAGAAGCCGCTGCCCAGCCACAGCAGCGCGGCCACGCCCAGCACCAGCCCGCCGCCGATGCCGAACACCCGGCCGTCGGAGGACGGATCGGGGCGGCCGCCCGAGGGCGGCGTCGGCCCCGGGGCCTTGCCGCCGAACAGGCCGCCCAGCTTCTGGTTGAAGTCGCGCCAGAGCTCGTCGAGATCGGGCGGACCGTCGTTGCGGCCCGAGTTCTGGCTGGTCGTCGCGCCCGCCGGTCCCGGCAGGCCGGCGGCCCGCAGCAGGCGGCGCGCAGCCAGGGTGACGAGCTTCACCGGCGAGGCGGAACGGTCATCCATCGGATTCGTCTTGTTCATGTCCGGAATTACAACATGCATCACGCCGCATCCGGCGCGGGCAGGAATCGATCGTCCTCGGACACCGGATCGGTGCCGGTGGTTCCCGGATCGATGAAGCGGGGATCGTGATCGGCCGGAGCCTCGCCCGGCTCGGCCTCGAGCGCGGCGCGCGCGAGCAGCTGGCGCAGCGCGTCGAGCCCCTCACCGCTGCGTGCGCTCAGGAAGATGCGGTCGACCCGGCGACCCGGCTCGACCTCGAAGGCATCGAGCATCTCGCGCGGCCGCGAGGCCTCGTCGAGCGCATCGAGCTTGTTGAACACCAGGATCTGGCGGATGCCGCCGGCGTCGATCTCGTGCAGCACCCGCATCACCTCCTCGAGCTGCTCGAGCCGGTTCGGACTGGCGGCATCGACGACATGCAGCAGCAGGTCGGCGTCGGCCGCCTCCTGCAGCGTCGCCTGGAAGGCCTCGACCAGGCCGTGCGGCAGGTCGCGGATGAAGCCGACGGTGTCCGACAGCGACACGCTGCGGCCGGCGTCCTCCAGATAGAGCTGGCGCACCGTGGTGTCGAGCGTGGCGAAGAGCTGGTCGGCGGCGTAGCTGCGGGCCTTGACCAGCGCGTTGAACAGCGTGCTCTTGCCGGCGTTGGTGTAGCCGACCAGCGAGATGCGGAAGGTGCCGCGGCGCTCGCGGGCACGGCGCTGGGTGCCGCGCTGGCGCTTGACCTTCTCGAGGCGCTCGCGGACCGACTTGATGCGCGTGTCGATCATGCGCCGGTCGAGCTCGATCTGCGTCTCGCCGGGGCCGCCGCGCAGGCCGTGGCCGCCGCGCTGGCGCTCCAGGTGCGACCAGCGCCGCACCAGCCGGGTGGCCAGATACTGCAGCTTGGCCAGCTCGACCTGCAGCTTGCCTTCATGGCTGCGCGCGCGGGCGGCGAAGATGTCCAGGATCAGCGAGGTGCGGTCGAGAACCTCGACGCCGAGCACCCGCTCGAGATTTCTCTGCTGGGCCGGTCCCAGGGCCTGATCGAAGATCACGCACTGCGCGCGGTGCTCGAGCACCGTCAGGCGGATTTCCTCCGCCTTGCCCGAGCCGACGAACAGGGCCGGATCCGGGGACTTGCGGCGGGCGATGATGCGGGCGACCGGCAGGTCGCCCGCGGATTCGGCCAGCAGGGCCAGTTCGTCCAGCGTGGGATCGAAGGAGGAACCGGGGCCGAGGTCCACCCCGACCAGAACAGCGCGCGGGGGCGCCGAGGATGCCGTTTCAGTCAAGATGGACGAGCGTGCCGGACTTTCAGTGAGCGTCCGGAGATTCGGCCGCGTGGAAGTTGACCGGACGGCCAGGCACGACGGTGGAGATCGCGTGCTTGTAGACCATCTGGGTCACGGTATTGCGCAGCAGCACCACATACTGGTCGAAGGACTCGATGTGGCCCTGCAGCTTGATGCCGTTGACCAGATAGATCGAGACCGGAACATGCTCCTTGCGCAGGAGGTTCAGGAAGGGGTCTTGTAGCAGTTGCCCTTTGTTGCTCACGATATGCTCCGTGTTGGAAAAGTGGAGTCGAAGTGCCGCACGTTATCACACGCGCGACATCCGGGCTCCGAGGATCAGGAATCCTTTTCCGTGAAGGGATTGCGCGAGGCGCGCAACTCGATGCGCAACGGAGTGCCGACGAGCTTGAAATGCTCGCGGAACCGGCTCTCCAGATAGCGCTTGTACACGTCGGTGACATGCTCCACGGCATTGCCGTGAATCACGATCACCGGCGGGTTCTGCCCACCCTGGTGGGCATAACGCAGTTTC
Source organism: Sphaerotilus uruguayifluvii (assembly GCF_013294065.1). GTDB lineage: Bacteria > Pseudomonadota > Gammaproteobacteria > Burkholderiales > Burkholderiaceae_C > Sphaerotilus > Sphaerotilus uruguayifluvii. The sequence continues at coordinate 14,269 of NZ_JABSNM010000013.1, read as the reverse complement.
GGGCGGAAGGAGCCCGCCCGCTTGGGCTGCTGGAAGGCCACCGCCTCCTGCAGCAGGCGGGTCAGCACCGGCGTGGGCATCTTGCAGCGCGCCGAGGCCCAGGACGCCTCGATCGCTTCCCACAGCGGGCCCAGGCCCTGACGACGCCGCGCCGAGATGTTGAGCAGCGGCGCGAACTTCAGGAAGGACAGCCGCGACTCGATCGAGCGCTGCAGCATCTGGCGCTGGTACTCGTCGACCGCGTCCCACTTGTTGATCGCGATGACGACCGCGCGGCCGGAATCGAGCACATAGCCGGCGATGTGCGCGTCCTGGTCGGACACGCCCTCGGTGGCGTCGATCAGCAGCAGCACGACGTTGGCGTCGGCGATGGCCTGCAGCGTCTTGACGACCGAGAACTTCTCGATCGACTCGAACACCCGGCCCTTGCGGCGCAGGCCGGCGGTGTCGATCAGCTCGTAGCGCTGGCCGCCGCGCTCGAAGGGCACATGGATCGCGTCGCGGGTGGTGCCGGCCTGGTCGAAGGCGACCAGGCGCTCCTCGCCGAGCCAGGTGTTGATCAGCGTCGACTTGCCGACGTTGGGTCGGCCGCACACCGCCAGCCGCACCGGGCGGTCGGCGTCGTCGATCTCGGCCTCGTCCTCGTCCTCTTCGGGCACCAGGCCCTCGAGCGCCAGGTCGATCAAGCTGCGCACGCCCTGGCCGTGGGCCGAGGAGACGGCGATCGGCTCGCCGATGCCCAGCTCGAAGAACTCGGCCAGCTGCGGGCCGTCCTTCATGCCCTCGGCCTTGTTGGCCGCCAGCAGCACGCGCTTGCCGGTCGAGCGCAGGTAGCGCGCGATGTCGTGGTCCTGGGCCGACAGGCCCGCACGCACGTCGACGACGAAGATCACCGCATCCGCCTCGGCCACCGCCTGGCAGGTCTGCTTGGCCATCTCGTGGAAGATGCCCTCGGAGCTGTCGGGCTCGAAGCCGCCGGTGTCGATGACGATGAACTCGTGGGTGCCGACACGACCGTCGCCGTAGTGGCGATCGCGGGTCAGGCCGGCATAGTCCGCGACGATGGCGTCGCGGCTGCGCGTCAGGCGGTTGAAGAGCGTGGACTTGCCGACGTTGGGACGTCCGACGAGGGCAATCACGGGTTTCATGGGTCAGATCCGATCTGCGGCGTCGCGCACCGGGAGGCGGCGGCGCCCGCGTTGTTGTTGCAGAGAAGAGGTCCGGGCCGGCCGGCGGTCGGCCCGGACGGATTCACGGGGTCATTCGGGCCGGAAGGCGAAGGCGTTGCCCGAGCGGGTCACCGCCAGCACCGTCAGGCCGGAGCGCACCAGCGGCACCGCGATGGCGCTGCCGTCGGTGGGCAGGCGCAGCAGCGGCTCGCCGCGGTCGCGCGACAGCACATGCAGCCAGCCCTCGGCGTCGCCGAAGACGACGGTCGAGCCCAGCGCGATCGGCGCGCTCAGGCTGCGGTAGCGCAGCCGGTCGCTGTTCCAGACGACGTCGCCGCTGCTGCGCCGCCAGGCGGTGATGCGGTCGCTCGCGTCGGAGCCGAAGACGAATTCGCCGTCCATCGCCAGCCCCTGGAAGCCGCCCTGCTGGCGGGTCCACAGCACCGAGCCGCGCTCGGCGTTGACGCAGCCCACGCCGGCCTGGAAGGAGCGCACGCAGACGGTCTCGCCCTGGCGCGCGGCCGGCCCGACCAGATCGCCCAGGCGCTCGACCTCGTTGGTGCCGCGCGGCGCGGCGACCGTCATCTGGCCCTGCACCGCGCCGCCGAGCGGCTCGATCGCGACCAGGCGCGGACCGACGCCGGCCAGCAGCGTGTTGCGCCAGGGCTGGAGCACGCCGGGCTGCGCCAGCGACAGCGCCTCGCCCGAACGCGGCGTCGACCACAGCAGGCGGCCGTCGAAGGCATCGAAGGCCCACAGGCTGCGGTCGATCGCCTGCACGAAGACGCGCTCGCCGGCCACCAGCGGCGCGGTGACGACGCGCGAGTTCAGCCGGGTGCGCCAGACCACCCGCGCGCTGTCGGCGACCACCAGCTCGTTGTCCTGGGTGACGACCGCGGCATGGCGGCCGTCGCTGCCGACGCCCGCGCTCAGCGGCGCGCCGATGTCGACGCGGCTGCGCACCTCGCCGGTGCCGATGTCGAGGCTGACGAGCTGCCCGCGCGCGCTGGCGAGCAGGAAGCGGTCGCCCAGCACCGCCACCGACAGGCCGGCGACCGGCTCGCCGACGCTCTGGCGCCAGACCTGGCGGCCGGCGATCTTCGCCTGCAGCGGCTCCAGCGGCGCGGGCTTCGGACGCGAGGTCGAGCCGCAGGCCGCCAGGAGCGTCGCCAGCGCGGTCAGGCCGAGGGCGAGAACGCGGCGCTTGATCATTTCGATGCTCCTTCGGCCGCAGCGGCCGGCGTGCCGCCCTCGGGCGCGGCACCGAGCGAGACCAGCTTGGCCTCGACCAGGCGACGGTAGTCGGCGCCCTCGTCCAGGCCCTTCCAGGCCTGCTGGTAGGCGGCCAGCGCCTCGGCGCGCTGGCCCTTGGCCAGCAGGATGTCGCCGCGACGGTCGGCCGCCAGCGCCGCGAAGCTCTCGGGCAGGCCGTCGAGCAGGCGCAGCGCCTCGTCCGGCTGCTTCGCCTCGAGCTTCAGCGCCGCCAGGCGCAGCTTCGCGATCGCGCGGTACTCGTCTTCCCGGGCCTGCGAGGCCACCCATTCCAGCGTCGTGCGGGCGGCATCCGCCTGGCCCTTGTCGGACTGGGCCTTCGCGGCCAGCAGGCCGCCCTGCTCGGCGAAGGCGGTCGACGGATAGCGCGACTGCAGGTCGGCGAAGACCTTGCCGGCACGATCGGCATCGCCGGCCTGCACCGCACGCTCGAGCTCGTCGTAGACCCCGCCGGCCTTGGCGGCCTGGTCGCGCTGCCACCACTGCCAGCCGTTCCACGCGGCATAGCCGCTCAGCACGATCAGCAGCACCCACAGGATCAGGTTGCCGAACCTGTTCCAGAACGCCTTGAACTGTTCGAGCTGTTCCTGTTCTTCGAGATCGAGATGCGAGGCCATGCGCTGCAATCGTTGTTGGAATGAGGACGGAGGGGATTATGCGGCCAGCGTCGCGGCCCAGCCGGCGGGGTCGGCCAGCGGGCGCAGCACCTGCTCGCCGCCGCCGCGCAGCGGCTTGACGGCGACCTGGCCGGCCGCCAGCTCGTTGCCGCCGAAGACCAGCGCGAAGCGCGCGCCGCTGGCGTCGGCCTTCTTGAACTGCGACTTCATGCTGCCGGGACCGTCCTTGCCGCCGGCGTGCAGCACCACCTTCAGCCCTTGCGCGCGCAGCGCCTCGGCCGTCACGGTGGCCACCGCCAGCGCCGAGGCGTCCGGGATCACCGCGTAGGCGTCGGGCGCCGGCACCGGCACCGGCACGCCGCTGTCCTCCAGCAGCGCCAGCACCCGCTCGATGCCCAGGCCCCAGCCCACCGCCGGCGCCGGCTTGCCGCCGATCTGCTCGATCAGGCCGTCGTAGCGCCCGCCGCCGCAGACCGTGCCCTGCGCGCCGAGGCGGTCGGTGACCCACTCGAACACGGTCAGGTTGTAGTAGTCCATGCCGCGTACCAGGCGCGGGTTGATGCGGTAGGGCTGGCCCACCGCATCGAGCACCGCGCGCACCGCGTCGAAGTGCGCCAGCGACGCCTCGCCGAGGAAGTCCATCAGCTTCGGCGCGGCCTCGACCACCGCCTGCATCGCCGGGTTCTTGGTGTCGAGCAGGCGCAGCGGGTTGCTGTGCAGGCGGCGCTTCGCCTCTTCGTCGAGCACCTCGAGATTGGCCTCGAAGTGCGCGATCAGCGCGGCGCGGTGGGCCTTGCGCTCTTCCGGCTGGCCCAGGCTGTTGATCTCCAGGCGCACGTCGGTCAGGCCCAGGTCACGCCAGAGGCTGCGCGCCATCAGGATCACCTCGGCGTCCACGTCCGGCCCGGCGAAGCCCAGCGCCTCGACGCCGACCTGATGGAACTGGCGGTAGCGCCCTTTCTGCGGCCGCTCGTGGCGGAACATCGGGCCGATGTAGAACAGGCGCTTCGGGCCGTCGTAGAGCAGGTTGTGCTGCACCACCGCGCGCACCACGCCGGCGGTGCCCTCGGGGCGCAGCGTCAGCGCGTCGCCGTTGAGCTTGTCCTCGAAGGAGTACATCTCCTTCTCGACGATGTCGGTGACCTCGCCCAGGCCGCGCACGAACAGCGGCGTGGGCTCGACGATCGGGGTGCGCACGCTGAAATAGCCGTAGCGGCGCATCAGCGCGCGCACGGTGTCCTCGAACCATTCCCACCGCGCCGAGTCCGGCGGCAGCAGGTCGTTCATGCCTTTGACGGCCTGGAGTTTTTCGCTCATCAGAAAAGAATCGTGGAGAGAGGGGACCGCTCTCAGGCGGCCTTGCCGGCGCCGAAGCGACGCTCGATGTACTGCTGCACCAGCGCCTGGAACTCGGTGGCGATGCCCTCGCCGCGCAACGTCAGCGCCTTCTGGCCGTCGATGAAGACGGGGGCCGCGGGCGCCTCGCCGGTACCGGGCAGGCTGATGCCGATGTCGGCATGCTTGCTCTCGCCGGGACCGTTGACGATGCAGCCCATCACTGCGACCTTCAGGTTCTCGACGCCGGGGTACCGGGCACGCCAGACCGGCATCGACGCGCGCAGGTAGTCGTCGATCTGCTTGGCCAGTTCCTGGAAGGTGGTGCTGGTGGTGCGCCCGCATCCCGGGCAGGCGGTGACGCTCGGCACGAAGGTGCGCAGGCCCAGCGCCTGCAGGATCTCGGTGGCCACCACCACCTCCTGCGTGCGCGCCTCGCCCGGCTGGGGCGTGAGGCTGACGCGGATGGTGTCGCCGATGCCCTGCTGCAGCAACACGCTCAGGGCGGCGGCCGAGGCCACCGTGCCCTTGGTGCCCATGCCGGCCTCGGTCAGGCCCAGGTGCAGCGGGTAGTCGCAGCGCTTCGCCAGTTCCTGGTAGACCGCGACCAGATCCTGCACGCCCGAGACCTTGCAGCTGATCAGCACCTGCGCCGGGTCCATGCCCAGCTCGACGGCGTGGCTGGCCGAGTCCAGCGCCGACTGGATCAGCGCCTCGTACATCACCTGGCGCGCCTCCCAGGGGCGGGCGCGCTGCTGGTTCTCGTCCATCAGGCGCGCGAGCAGATCCTGGTCGAGGCTGCCCCAGTTGACGCCGATGCGCACCGGCTTGTCGTGCCGGAGGGCCGCCTCGATCATCATGCCGAACTGGCGGTCGCGCTTGTCGCCCTTGCCGACGTTGCCGGGGTTGATGCGGTACTTGGACAGCGCCTCGGCGCAGGCCGGGTGCTGGCTCAGCAGCGTGTGGCCGTTGTAGTGGAAGTCGCCCACCAGCGGCACGTCGACCTGCATGCGGTCGAGCTGCTCGCGGATGTGCGGCACGGCCGCGGCGGCCTCCGGCGTGTTGACCGTGATGCGCACCATCTCCGAGCCGGCCAGCGCGAGCTCCTTGACCTGGATGGCGGTGCCGATCACGTCGACGGTGTCGGTGTTGGTCATCGACTGCACGCGCACCGGCGCGCTGCCGCCGACGGTGACCACGCGCGAGCCCCAGACCACGCGGGCCTGGCGGCTGCGGCGCGGCTGGGCCTCGCCGAGCGGGATCGGAGCGGATTCCTGGATCTTCTCGTTCATCGTCGTCAGGTCACTTCAGGATCGCGGTCGCGGTCGTGCCGCGGGTGAAGGGCTTGAGGTCGACCGGCTCGCCGCGCAGCGACACCTCGACCGCGCTGGCCACGCCGATGCGCACCCGCAGCGGCATCTTGCCGTCCAGGCCGACGGTCTCGCCGGCCGGCACGGTGCGCGACAGCAGCACCGCATTGGCAGCGTCGCGGACCTCGACCCAGGAGTCGCTGCGCGTGCGCAGCACGACCGGACCGGAGGCCGCAGGCGCGGCCGGCGAGGCGCTGGGCTCGGGCGTCGGCGCCGAATGCACCGTCTCGACGGCCACCGGTGTCGAGGCGGCCGGGATCAGCACCGCCGAGGCCGGCGCGGCGACACCCGCGGCGGAGGCGGCCTGCGGCGCAGCCGGCACCGGCATGACCGGCTCGGCGATCAGGCCGGGGGCCGAGGCGTTGACCGGCGGGGCTTCGGCCTCGGTGGCGGCGGTGTCGGTGTCACGCGACAGGCCGACCGCCTCGAGCAGCGTGCGCAGCGGCGGCGCGAACCACAGCAGCAGCGCCAGCAGCAGCAGGCCGGCGGCGATCCAGTGCACCGGGCGCAGCTCGAAGCCGGCACCGCCGGCGCGGCCGAAATGCGCCCCGCTGCTCTCGCGGTAGGGCGTCTGCAGGCCGCGGCTGACCTTCTCGAGCTGCTGCGGCGGCGTGACCGCCTGCGGCAGCGCGGCCAGCACGACCTTCGGGTCGAGCCCGACCTGGCGGGCGTAGGACTGCGCCAGGCTGCGCGCGAAGGCCAGCCCGGGCAGCTCGGCGACCCGGTCCTCCTCGAGAGCCTCGAGCTTGCGCACCGGCACCTTCAGCAGCTGCGCCAGCGCGTCGAGGTCCAGCCCGCGGGCCTGGCGCGCCGCGCGCAGCATCTGGCCGGCCGATCCGCCCGACGGGACCGCCGCCGGCGTTGTCACATCACTCATCAAACTGTCCTTGCTCGAATGCCGCGGCCTCGCGCGAGTTCGGGAAGCGCGTGCGCAGCTGGGACCCCAATTCTTCCACGGACGCGGGCAGATTTCGGCGCTGCTGGATGCGGATGGCCAGCCACAGCGTCTGCGCGCGCACCAGCTCGGGGGTCTGGTTGAGGCGCTGCACGTACAGGAATGCGCGCTCGAGCTCGCCGCGGCGCATCAGCACGTCGGCGAGATTGAAGGTGGTCACCGGGTTGCCCGGCTCGAGATCGAAGCTGCGCTGCAGGATCAGCTGCGCGGTCTGCAGGTCGCCGGCACGCGCCTCGCACAGGCCGGCGGCCAGCAGCGTGCGCGCCTGCTCGCGGTACTGCGGCACCGCCATCGCCGCCTCGAACTGCTTGCGCGCCTCGGGAAAGCGCCGGCGCTGGCACAGGAACCAGCCGTAGTTGTGCAGCGTGTCGCCGTCGTCGGGCCTCAGCCGCAGCGCCTCGCGCAGGCTGGCCTCGCCCAGGTCGAACTCGCCCATCGCCGCGTAGATCATGCCGCGCAGCGTCAGCGCCGGCACGTTCTGCGGATCGACCGCCAGCGCGCGCTTGATCTCGTCGAGCGCGGTCGGAAGCTGGCCCTGGCCGAAGTAGGCGCCGGCCAGCTCGGTGCGGATGCGCACGCGCCGGTCCTGGTCGGTCTCGTCGGAGGCGGTGGTCAGGTCGCGCCGTGCGCCCGCCGGCGCCTGAGCGACCTGCGCGACGGCCAGCGGCGCGCCCCCCGTCTCGGTGCCCATCGGCACCGGGGCGGACGGACCGGCCACGCAGCCCCCGAGCGAGCCGGCGCCCAGCAGCACCAGCAGCGTCAGCCATGCGGGGTTCTTCAGCATCGTCTCGGCTCCGGGGGAAGGAATCGGTGCGGCGCGTGCGGCACGCGCCGGCCTGGATCGGCGCGACCGGCTCAGGCCGGACGGGCCGGGCGGATCACCTGCACCGGCGCGCGCGTCATGCGCTCGGCCGCGCGGGTACGGTCCTGCACCTCGCCGGCGAGCTGGCCGCAGGCGGCGTCGATGTCGTCGCCGCGCGTCTTGCGCACCGTGGTGACGATGCCGCCCTCGATCAGGATCTTCGCGAAGGCCTGCACCCGCTCGTTGGGCGAACGCTTCAGGCCCGAGGCCGGGAACGGGTTGAACGGGATCAGGTTGAACTTGCAGGGCACGCGACCGGCCGGGCCCTTGGGGCCGACCAGCGCCAGCAGCGCCCGCGCCTGCTCGTCGCCGTCGTTGACGCCGTCGAGCATGCAGTATTCGAAGGTGATGAAGTCGCGCGGCGCGCGCTCCAGATAGCCCTTGCAGGCGGCGAGCAGCTCAGCGAGCGGGTACTTGCGGTTCAGCGGCACCAGCGGGTCGCGCAGGGCGTCGTCGGGCGCGTGCAGCGACACCGCCAGCGCCACCGGCAGGTCCTCGCGCAGGCGCTCCATGAAGGGCACGACGCCGGAGGTCGACACCGTCACGCGCCGGCGCGACAGGCCGTAGCCGTGGTCGTCGAGCATGACGCGCAGCGCGGGCACGAGCGCGGCGTAGTTCTGCAGCGGCTCGCCCATGCCCATCATCACGACGTTGGTGATGACGCGCTCGCCGGCGGGCGTCTTCAGGCGCTCACGCAGGCTGTGCTCGGCATGCCAGAGCTGGGCGAGGATCTCGCCGGTGGAGAGGTTGCGGGAGAAGCCCTGGTGCCCCGTCGAGCAGAAGCGACAGCCCACCGCGCAGCCGGCCTGCGAGGACACGCACAGCGTGCCCCGGTCGTCCTCGGGAATGAAGACGCTCTCGACCGCATTGCCGGCGCCGACGTCGAACAGCCACTTGACGGTGCCGTCGGCGGAAACATGTTCGGAGATGACCGGCAGCGGACGGATCGTCGCGCAGCCGGCGAGCTTGGCGCGCAGCGACTTGGCCAGATCGCTCATCTGGTCGAAGTCGCGCGCGCCGCGCTGATGGATCCAGCGGAACAGCTGGACGGCGCGGAAACGCTTCTCGCCCAGACGCTCGCAGTACGCGGAAAGCGCCTCGAGATCGAAGTCGAGAAGATTGGTCGTCGCGTCCGTCATGGCCGATGCGTGCTGGAAGGGGCGGATCCGGAAGGGATCAGCCGCGGTTGTACACGTTCAGGCCGGGGAAGAAGAACGCCACTTCGACGGCGGCGGTTTCCGGGGCGTCCGAGCCGTGCACGGCGTTGGCGTCGATCGAGTCGGCGAAGTCGGCGCGGATGGTGCCCGGGGCGGCCTTCTTCGGGTCGGTGGCGCCCATCAGGTCGCGGTTCTTCAGGATCGCGCCTTCGCCTTCCAGGACCTGGATCATGACCGGGCCGGAGATCATGAAGCTGACCAGATCGTTGAAGAACGGGCGAGCGGCGTGGACAGCGTAGAACTGCTCGGCTTCGGCACGCGACAGGTGGACCAGCTTGGCCGCGGCGATCTTCAGGCCGGCGCCTTCGAAGCGCGAGTAGATCTGGCCGATGACGTTCTTGGCAACGGCGTCGGGCTTGATGATGGACAGGGTGCGTTCGATGGCCATGTTCTGACTCCTTGGATGAGATGGAGATGGACGGTTGAAGAGGACGGCCGACCCGGCGGCGGATCACGCCGCGCGAGGCCGGCAGGCCGGGAAAAACCCGGCATTCTAGCCTCGCCGCGTGTCGACGGCAGGTCACCCGGGTCGTCGACCCGGGCGGGACTCAGCGGCGACGGCCGCCGCGACCCTTGTTGCCGCCCGGACGGGTGAAGTAGGCGTCGGCGCCGATGTAGCCCACCGAGGTCTGCATCGGATCGGGCTGGCGCTGGCCGCCGCCCTGGCCCTTGCGGTTGCCGCCCTGGCCGCCGTTGCCCGAACCCGGTTCCTCGGTCGGACGACCGAAGCCGGCGGAGATGCGCTTGGAGCCCGAGGCGAAGCGGCGGTCGAAGGTCTGCTCGAGCGGATTGGGGATGTGCATCGGCGGCTCGTCGTAGCCGTCGAGGTCGCGGTCGCGCTCGGGGGCGCGGTCGCGGCCCTGCTGGCCGCGCTGCGCGCCGCCCTCGCCGCGCGGCGGGCGCTGCTTCTTGCCCTGCGGGCCCTGGGCCATGCCCTGGCCGCCCTGCCCGCCTTGGCCACCCTGGCGGCGGTCCTGGCGGTCCGGCCGGTCCTGGCGCTCGCCCCGATCCCCCCGGTCGCCTCGGTCACCGCGCTCGGCGCGCTGCTCGGCCTGCGGACCGCGCGGACCGCGGTCGCCGCCATGCTGGCTGCCCTTGCCGCGCGGGGGCTGGTCGCCCCGGCCGCCGCGCTCGGCGCGGTCGGCACCACGCTCGCCGTCGCGACCCCGGCCGCGGCGGCCGCCTTCGACGCCGGCGCGCGGGCTGTCCATGCCGGCCAGCGCGCGGATGGTGCGCAGGTCATGCTCGTCGAGCTCGACCCAGACGCCGCGCTTGAGGCCGCGCGGCAGCACCACGGTGCCGTAGCGGATGCGGATCAGGCGGCTGACCGTCAGGCCGACCGCGTCGAAGAGCTTGCGCACCTCGCGGTTGCGGCCTTCCGTGATGACGACGCGGTACCAGCGGTTGATGCCTTCGCCGCCGCCGTCCTCGATCGAGCGGAACGCGGCCTTCTGGCCCTCGATGTCCACGCCCTCGAGCAGCTTCGCGCGCTGCTCCAGCTCGAGCGTGCCCAGCACGCGCACCGCGTACTCGCGCTCGACGCCGAAGCGCGGGTGCATCAGCTGGTTGGCCAGGTCGCCGGAGTTGGTGAACAGCAGCAGGCCTTCGGTGTTGATGTCGAGACGGCCCACCGACAGCCACTTGCCGCTCTGCAGGCGCGGCAGATGGCGGAAGACGGTCGGACGGCCTTCCGGATCGTGGTGGGTCACCACCTCGCCGACCTGCTTGTGGTAGGCCAGCACGCGCGCCGGCGCCGGCGCGATGCGCACCTTGATCGGACGGCCCGCCAGGCGGATCTGGTCGCCCTGCTCGATGCGCATGCCGATGTGGGCCGGCTCGCCGTTGACCGAGACCTGGCCGTCCTGGATCAGCTGCTCCATCTCGCGGCGCGAGCCGATGCCGGCCTGGGCCAGCACCTTGTGCAGCTTCGGCGCCATCGGATCGGGGCGCAGCACGCGCTTGCCCGGATCGACCTGCTCGTCGGCAGCCGGCTCGGCGCTGGCGTCGTAGTCGCCGGAGATGACCTCGGCGAAGAGGTCGTCGGCATCGAGCTCGCCGGTGTCGGGCGCGACGACGATCTCCTCGATCGGCTCGCCGTCCTCGGTCACGGCGGCGGCAGCCGCGGCCTCCTGGCCGGCGCCCTCGCCGTCACGCTCGCCGCGGCGGCCGCGGCGACGGTTGCGGCCGCGACGGCCGCCGGACTCGCCACCCTCGGACGCGTCGGCCGACGACTCGAAGTCCTCGCCGGACTCGCCCGGCGCCTGAGCCTCGGCGGCCTCGGCCACCGGCTCGGCCGGCACCGCGACCGGCGCGGGCGCAGCCACCGGGACCTCGACCGGCGCGGACTCGGCAGCGACGGCCTCAGGCGGCGCGGCATCGGCCGGCGCGGCGGCGACGGCGGCCTTGCGCGGCGCACGGCGCTTCTTCGGCGCCTCCTCGGCGGCGGGCGCCACGGCCTGCTCGACCGGCGCGGCCGGCACGGACTCGTCCTGCGGCGCGACGGCCTCGGCTGCCGCCTTGCGCGGGGCGCGGCGCTTCTTCGGCGCCGCCTCGTCCGGCGCGACGTCGGCCGCAGCGGCCGCAGCCGCCGTGTCGGCGCCCGCGGCCTCGACCGCGGTCTTGCGGGGCGCGCGGCGCTTCTTCGGGGCCTCGGCCGCCGGCTGATCAGCCGGCACGGCAGCGTTGTTTTCCTGGTTGTCGTTCATGGTGGCCTCAGGCCTCGGAAGAAAGGGTCGCCGCCGCCCCGCTGTCGGGGTCCGCGGCCAGGGTGTCGGCGATCCTGTCCGGCAGGTTCGCCTCCAGCGAGGGCAGCTGATCCAGGGACTTCAGCCCCAGATCGTCGAGGAACTGCTTCGTCGTCGCATACAGCGCGGGACGCCCCGGGCCCTCGCGATGACCGATGACATCGATCCACCCGCGTTCCTCGAGCTGGCGGACGATCTGCGTGCCGACCGTCACGCCCCGGATCTCCTCGATGTCGCCCCGGGTGACCGGCTGACGGTAGGCGATGATCGCCAGCGTCTCCAGCGTTGCCCGCGAGTAGCGCGGCGGCCGCTCCGGATGCATCCGCTCGAGATAGCGGTGCATCTCCGGCCGGCTCTGGTAGCGCCAGCCGCCGGCCACGCACACCAGCTCGATGCCGCGCCCGTCGCAGTCGCGCGCCAGCTCGTCGAGCAGCATGCGCACCGTGTCGGCGCCGAGCTGGCCGTCGAACAGGCTGCGCAGCTCGCGCACCGGCAAAGGCTGCTGCGCGCAGATGAGCGCGGTCTCGAGGACGCGTCGGGCATCCCGGGTATTCATCGATCGATGGTGTCTGAAACCTAGGCGGCCGCGCCGGACAGGAGCCGGTGCGGCGGGCAGTTCACTTCAGGTCGGGGGGCCGCTCCGGGAACCCGGGCAGCGGCATCATCGGGAGGTCGCGGGGGACGTGCGATCTCGTGCTGGAGCGCATTCTAGCGCGAGCCGAGATCCGTGCTCGTCTCAACGCGGGACAATCCGGTCCCAGGCCGCCTGCAGATCGGGGGCCAGCGTGGATTCGAACACCATTTCCTGCCCGCTGACCGGATGGACCAGCCCGAGCCGCACGGCATGCAGCGCCTGGCGCGCCATCCCGACCGCGACCCGTCCGCCATAGGTGACGTCGCCGATCAGCGGCAGCCCGTGGCTGGCCAGATGCACGCGGATCTGGTGGGTGCGCCCGGTGTGCAGCCGGCAGCGCACCGCGCCGCAGGGCAGGCCCTCGATGCGCGCGGCGGCCAGCGGCGTGACGTCGGTGCGCGCGGGCTTGCCCCCGGCCACCACCGCCATGCGGATGCGCGAGGACGGATCGCGCCCGATCGGCGCCTCGACGCTGAACGGCGCCGGCGGCAGCACGCCATGCACCAGCGCGACATATTCGCGGTGCACCTCGCGCGCGGCGATCGCGCGCACCAGCTCGGTCTGGGCGCGCAGCGTGCGCGCCACCACCATCAGGCCGGAGGTGTCCTTGTCCAGCCGGTGCACGATGCCGGCACGCGCGAGCTGCGCCGAGGCCGGGTGGCGCGCCAGCAGCGCGTTGAGCAGCGTGCCCGACCAGTTGCCGGCGGCCGGATGCACCACCATGCCGGCGGGCTTGTCGATGACCAGGATGTCCTCGTCCTCGTGCAGCACCGACAGCGCGATCGGCTCGGGGCGGAAGGCGCTGCTCTGCGCGGTCGGCCGCAGCTCGATCTCGACGACCTGGCCGGCGGCGACCTTGCGCGAGGCGCTCTCCAGCACCCGCCCGGCGCTGCGCACCAGACCCTGGGCGATCAGCCCCTGCAGATGGCTGCGCGAGAACTCCGTGGCCACGCCGGCGAGCCACTTGTCGAGCCGCAGCCCGTGCGCGTCCTGCGCGACCTCCAGCACGCGGGTCTCGAAGCCTTCGATCTCGCCGGTCTCGTCGCCGGCGACTGCGGCCACCAGGGCCTCGTCCGGGCCATCGGCCCCGTTCATATAATTCACGTCCTGAATCCATTGTCCGGCCGGCCCGAGAGGAATCGGCCACGCCATCATGCCCCTGCATCGCCCGACCCCGGCCCTGCGCCCTGCCCTCGCCGCGATCGCGGCCGCGACGGCCCTGCTGCTCGGAGGCTGCGCGTCGGACCCGAAGAACCTCGACGACGGCAAGAGCATCTCCAAATTGTACGAAGAGGCCCGCGAGGAAGCCTCGGCCGGCTCGTACGAACGCGCGATCCAGCTCTACGAACGCGTCGAGGGCCGCGCCGCCGGCACGCTGCTGTCGCAGCAGGCCCAGCTCGAGCAGGCCTACCTGCTGTACAAGCAACAGGAGAAGGCACGCGCGCTGGCGGTCGTCGAGCGCTTCATGAAGCTGCACCCGACCAGCCCGGCCGTCGACTACGCCTACTACCTGCAGGGCCTGATCAACTTCAACGACGACCTCGGCCTGCTGGGCAACGTCTCGAAGCAGGACCTGTCCGAGCGCGACCAGCAGGCCTCGCGCGACGCCTACCAGAGCTTCAAGACCCTGGTCGACCGCTTCCCCGAGTCGAAGTACGCGCCGGACGCCCGCGTGCGGATGAAGTACATCGTCAACTCGCTGGCCGCGCACGAGGTCCATGTGGCGCGCTACTACTACATGCGCGGCGCCTACCTGGCCGCGGCCAACCGCGCGCAGCAGGCGCTGCAGGACTTCCGCGGCGTGCCGGCCGCCGAGGAGGCGCTGTTCCTGATGGCCGCCAGCTACGACAAGCTCGGCATGAACGACCTGCGCGACGACGCCCGGCGCGTGCTGAAGACCAACTTCCCGCGCAGCACCTGGCTCGAGCGCAGCTACGAGGACAAGCCCGAGCGCTTCTGGCGCTTCTGGTGAACGGCGCGCGCCGATCCGCCCGCCGCGCTCAGAGCGTGTTCACGATCTCCTGAGGAGCAAGGCCAGAAAGGCGAGATGGACGAACTGCAGGCTGGTGTTGAGCCAGCGCTCGCAGTTCTTCC
>NZ_JABSNM010000012.1 GCF_013294065.1 Sphaerotilus uruguayifluvii | reverse complement strand
TTCTTCGACAGAACGGTCGTGATCGCTGCCGTCAGGGTGGTCTTGCCATGGTCCACGTGACCGATGGTGCCGACGTTGACGTGCGGCTTGGTCCGCTCGAACTTTTCCTTAGCCATTTCTGATCTCCAGATCAAAGAACATTGCCGGTGGGCGGTTTTACGTCTCTCGAGGCTCTGGGAATCCACCACCACCGGCAGGGGCGGGCAGGCTCTTGCGGAGACAAAAAAGAAGCTGCCACCCCGAAGGGCGGCAGCAACTGGATCGCGCGATTCTAGCGCCTTTCGGCGCCAGAGTGCACATGCTTACTTGGCGCGTGCGGTGATGATCTGCTCGGACACGTTGCGCGGAGCTTCGGCGTACTGCTTGAACTCCATCGTGTACGTGGCACGACCCTGCGACATCGAGCGCAGCGTGGTCGAGTAGCCGAACATTTCCGACAGCGGGACTTCGGCCTTGATGATCTTGCCACCGCCGACCATGTCGTCCATGCCCTGGACCATGCCGCGACGGCTGGACAGGTCGCCCATCACCGAGCCGGCGTAGTCTTCCGGGGTCTCGACTTCCACGGCCATCATCGGCTCGAGGATCACCGGGCTGGCCTTGCGGCACGCTTCCTTGAAGCCGATCGAGGCGGCCATCTTGAACGCGTTTTCCGACGAGTCCACGTCGTGGTACGAACCGAAGGTCAGCGTGCACTTGACGTCGACGACCGGGAAGCCGGCCAGCACGCCGTTCGGCAGGGTGTCGATGACGCCCTTCTCGACCGCCGGGATGTACTCGCGCGGCACCACGCCGCCCTTGATGGCGTCGACGAACTCGAAGCCCTTGCCACCCGGCTCCAGCGGCTCGAGCGTGAAGACGACGTGACCGTACTGGCCCTTGCCGCCCGACTGGCGGACGAACTTGCCTTCGACGTTCTCGACCTTCGAGCGGATGGTCTCGCGGTACGCGACCTGCGGCTTGCCGACGTTGGCTTCCACGCCGAACTCGCGCTTCATGCGGTCGACGATGATTTCCAGGTGCAGCTCGCCCATGCCGGAGATGATGGTCTGGCCGGACTCCTCGTCGGTGCGCACGCGGAACGACGGATCCTCGGCGGCCAGGCGCGACAGGGCGATGCCCATCTTTTCCTGGTCCGACTTGGTCTTCGGCTCGACGGCCTGCGAGATCACCGGCTCGGGGAAGATCATCTTTTCCAGCGTGATGATCGCGTCCGGATCGCACAGGGTCTCACCCGTGGTGACGTCCTTCAGGCCCACGCAGGCGGCGATGTCGCCGGCCAGAATCTCCTTGATTTCCTCGCGCTGGTTGGCGTGCATCTGCAGGATGCGGCCGATGCGTTCCTTCTTGCCCTTGATCGGGTTGTAGACGGAAGCACCCGAGGCCAGAACGCCCGAGTACACGCGCACGAAGGTCAGCTGGCCGACGAACGGGTCGGTCATCAGCTTGAACGCCAGCGCGGAGAACTTCTCCTTGTCGTCGGCCTTGCGGCTGACCGGCTGGTCGTCCTCGTCCGTGCCGCCGACCGGGGGGATGTCCACCGGCGAGGGCAGGAAGTCGATGACCGCGTCGAGCATGCGCTGCACGCCCTTGTTCTTGAACGCGGTGCCGCACAGCATCGGCTGGATCTCGGTGGCGATGGTGCGGGTGCGGATCGCCAGCTTGATCTCTTCCTCGGTCAGTTCGCCCGACTCGAGGTACTTGTTCATCAGGTCCTCGGAGGCCTCGGCGGCCGACTCGACCATCTTCTCGCGCCATTCGTTGGCGACTTCGACGAGGTCTTCCGGGATGTCCTTGTATTCGAACTTCATGCCCTGGGACGCTTCATCCCAGAAGATGGCCTTCATCTTGATCAGGTCGACGACGCCCTTGAAGTTCTCTTCGGCGCCGATGGGGATCACGATGGGAACCGGGTTCGCGCGCAGGCGGGTCTTCATCTGGTCGACGACCTTGAAGAAGTTCGCGCCGGTGCGGTCCATCTTGTTGACGAACGCCAGACGGGGCACCTTGTACTTGTTGGCCTGGCGCCAGACGGTCTCGGACTGGGGCTGAACGCCACCGACCGCGCAGTACACCATGCAGGCGCCGTCCAGGACGCGCATCGAACGCTCCACCTCGATGGTGAAGTCGACGTGCCCCGGGGTGTCGATGATGTTGAAGCGGTGTTCCGGATAGTTCAGGTCCATGCCCTTCCAGAAGCAGGTCGTCGCGGCCGACGTGATCGTGATGCCGCGCTCCTGCTCCTGTTCCATCCAGTCCATCGTGGCCGCGCCGTCGTGGACTTCACCGATCTTGTGGTTCACGCCGGTGTAGTACAGGATGCGCTCGGTCGTGGTGGTCTTGCCGGCGTCGATGTGCGCGGAGATGCCGATGTTGCGGTACCGCTCAATGGGGGTCTGACGAGCCATGTGTCACTCCAGATAGGCAGAAAGCCCCAGACGGCCAGGAAAGGCCGGACGGGGCAGTCAGAAGGGTCAGGGTCGGGCGGGCCCGATCAGAAACGGAAGTGCGAGAACGCCTTGTTGGCTTCGGCCATGCGATGCACTTCGTCGCGCTTCTTCATCGCGCCGCCACGGCCTTCGCAGGCTTCCAGCAGCTCGTTGGCCAGACGCTGGGCCATCGACTTCTCGCTGCGCTTGCGTGCCGATTCCTTCAGCCAGCGCATTGCCAGGGCCATGCGGCGGACCGGGCGAACTTCCACGGGAACTTGGTAGTTCGCACCACCGACGCGGCGGCTCTTGACTTCGACCAGCGGCTTGACGTTGTTCAGCGCGGTCAGGAAGATTTCCAGCGGATCCTTGCCGGCCTTCTTCTCGACCTGGTCGAGCGCACCATAGATGATGCGCTCGGCGACGGCCTTCTTGCCCGATTCCATGATGACGTTCATGAACTTGGACAGATCGACCGATCCGAACTTCGGATCCGGCAGGATCTCGCGCTTGGGTACTTCGCGACGACGAGGCATTTCAATTCCTTTCAGGGCTTCAGCTGGCTGACCTTGCGGTCGCCGGGGATGTCACTTGCAGCCTGGACATCCGCTTACTCGACAGTCATCCGCGCTCACAGGCGTCGGCATGCTGCCGCGGGGCCCGCCGACACGCCAGCCTGAGGGCGGGCGGTGACGAGTCGATGACGAATCAGTGAACGATCCGCGATCCGATCACTTCTTCGGGCGCTTCGCACCGTACTTGGAGCGGGACTGCTTGCGATCCTTGACGCCTTGCAGGTCCAGCGAGCCGCGGACGATGTGGTAGCGAACACCCGGCAGATCCTTGACACGGCCGCCGCGCACGAGCACGACGCTGTGTTCCTGCAGGTTGTGGCCTTCACCGCCGATGTACGAGATGACCTCGAAACCGTTGGTCAGGCGCACCTTGGCGACCTTACGCAGAGCCGAGTTCGGCTTCTTCGGGGTCGTGGTGTAGACGCGGGTGCAGACACCGCGGCGCTGCGGGCAGTTCTGCATCGCAGGCGACTTGGACTTGGTGACCTCGACCTCACGGCCTTGGCGCACCAGCTGGTTGATGGTAGGCATGGGTAACTTGTTCCCGTTTGAAGTTACGACATTCCCGAAAACCTCTTCCGCTGCCGTGCCGCAAGGCGTTTGCCCATGGCAGAGCGCTCGGAAATTTCCGAAAAGCTTTCGATTGTACTCGTCTTGTGGCAGATGCGGCAATGCAGACCGATCTGGCGGGTCATCGCGCAGAATCGGCGCGATGACCCTTCCGTTGTCCCCCGCCGGCGCCGACGTGCGCTTCCCGTCGATCGAGGGGCTGCGCGCCTTCGAGGCGGTGGCGCGGCTGGGCAGCTTCGAGCGCGCGGCCGAGGAGCTGGCGGTGACCGCCAGCGCGGTGTCCAAGCGCGTCGCCACGCTGGAGGATCTGCTGGGCACGCCGCTGCTGATCCGTCAGCCGCGTGCGGTGCTGCCGACGCCGGCCGGGCGGGAATACCTCGAACAGGTGCGCGTGGCGCTGGGTCTGCTGGCGGCGGTGCCGCTGCACCGCCGGCCGGTGCAGCGCCAGCAGCGTCTGCGGGTGAGTTCGCCGCCGACCTTCGCGCGCCAGGTGCTGGTGCCGCTGCTGGCCGAGCATGCGGCGGCGTGGCCCCAGGTCGAGCTCGAGATCGTGCTCTCGATCCCGTATGTCGACGGGCTGAAGGTGGACGCCGACGTCGAGATCCGCAATGGCGACCCGGCCGCGGCCGGCGTGCCGGCGCTGATGGACGACGTGCTGGTGCCGGTGGCCGCCCCTGCGCTGCTGCGCCGGCTGGCGCCGCTGGCGGTGCCGGCCGACCTGGCGGGTGCGCCGCTGCTGCGGGCGCCGCTGGAGCCGTGGCGGCCGTGGCTGCGGGCCGCCGGGCTGGACTGGGACGAGCCGGCGCGCGGGCCGCGCCTGTTCGATCTGGGTCTGGCGCTGGAGGCTGCCGCCTGCGGCCACGGGATCGCGCTGGCGCGGCCCTCGCTGGCGCGACCCTGGCTGCAGGCGGGCACGCTGCGGCCGCTGTTCGTGACATCCGGGCCGACGGTGCGCCCGCCCGGTCTCTATCACGCGGTCGTGCACCAGGGCGGCCAGGCGGCGCAGGACTTCGCCGCCTGGCTGGCCCGGCGCGCCGGCGAGCTGTGCGACACGGCGGTGGCCGGTCTTTCCGCCGTCGGCTGAAGAACTTTCCGGGACCGCGTCCGGCGCGCGGCCTAGGATCGGCGCGATCCGCAGACCCGGGCCACGAGACCACGACACGAGGAGACCCCCGCGATGACCGTCATCACCTGCATCGAGGACCTGCGCCGGCTGGCGCAGCGCCGCGTGCCGCGCATGTTCTACGACTATGCCGACTCCGGCTCCTGGACCGAGTCGACCTACCGCGCCAACGAGGACGACTTCCGCCGCCTGAAGCTGCGCCAGCGCGTCGCGGTCAACATGGACGGGCGCAGCACCGCCACGACGATGATCGGTCAGCCGGTGGCGATGCCGGTGGCGATCGCGCCGACCGGCCTCACCGGCATGCAGCATGCCGACGGCGAGATCCTGGCCGCGCGCGCGGCCGAGAAGTTCGGCGTGCCCTTCACGCTGTCGACGATGAGCATCTGCTCGATCGAGGACGTGGCCGCGGCCACGACGAAGCCCTTCTGGTTCCAGCTCTACGTGATGCGCGATCGCGCCTTCGTCGAGCGGCTGATCGAGCGCGCGAAGGCGGCCGGCTGCAGCGCGCTGGTGCTGACGCTGGACCTGCAGATCCTCGGCCAGCGCCACAAGGACCTGAAGAGCGGCCTGTCGGCGCCGCCGAAGCTGACGCTGCCCAACCTGCTCGACATGATGACCAAGCCGCGCTGGTGCCTCGGCATGCTGGGCACGCCGCGGCGCGGCTTCGGCAACATCATCGGCCATGTCGAGGGTGTCGACGACATGGGCTCGCTGGGGCAGTGGACCGCGCAGCAGTTCGATCCGCGCCTGAGCTGGGCCGACGTCGAGTGGATCAAGAAGCGCTGGGGCGGGCCGCTGATCCTCAAGGGCGTGATGGAGCCCGAGGACGCGCGGCTGGCGGCGGGCTCCGGCGCCGACGCACTGGTGGTGTCCAACCACGGCGGGCGCCAGCTCGACGGCGCGCCCAGCTCGATCGAGGCGCTGCCGGCCATCGCCGAGGCGGTCGGCCGCGACATCGAGGTCTGGATGGACGGCGGCATCCGCTCTGGCCAGGACGTGCTCAAGGCGCGGGCGCTGGGCGCGCGCGGCACGATGATCGGCCGCGCCTTTCTCTACGGCCTGGGCGCGATGGGCGAGGCCGGCGTCACGAAGGCGCTGGAGATCCTGCACAGGGAGCTCGACCTGACGATGGCCTTCTGCGGCCACACCACGATCGACACGGTCGATCGGCGCATCCTGGTGTCATCCGTCACGAACTGAGCCCGCGCGAGGCCGCCGCAGGCTCAGGCACTGAGCGGAATCACGAGAAGCGCGCGGGCGGCTCGCTAGCATCCCGGCACCCGGATCGATTCCGTTCCGGTTCATCACTGCCCGAGGAGAGTCGTCCGTGCCTTTCGCCCCGTCGATCGAGGACCTGCGCCAGCTGGCGCAGCGCCGCCTGCCGCGCATGTTCTACGACTACATCGACTCCGGATCGTGGACCGAGCGCACCTACCGCGCCAACACCGAGCGGCTGGCGGCGATCGGTCTGCGCCAGCGCGTCGCCGTCGACCTGGAGGGCCGGCAGGTCCGTTCGACGATGCTGGGCCGGCCGGTGGCGATGCCGGTGGCGCTCGGCCCGGCCGGGCTGGCGGGCATCTTCCATCCGGACGGCGAGATCCACGCTGCGCGCGCGGCCGAGAAGTTCGGCGTGCCCTTCGCGCTGTCGACGATGAGCATCTGCTCGATCGAGGATGTGGCCGCGGCGACGCGGTCGCCGTTCTGGTTCCAGCTCTACCTGCTGCGCGACCGCGGCTTCTCGGCCAGCCTGATCGAGCGCGCGAAGGCCGCGCGCTGCTCGGCGCTGATCCTGACGGTCGACGCGCCGCTGCTGGGTCGGCGCTACAAGGACGTGCGCAACGGCCTGTCGACGCCGCCGCAGTTCTGGCGCCCGCGCGTGGCGCTGGACCTGATGCGCCATCCGGCCTGGTGCCTGGGCATGCTGCGCACCCGCCGGCGCACCTTCGGCAACATCATCGGCCATGCGCCCGGCGTCAAGGACCTGTCGACGCTGACGAACTGGAAGAACCTCGAGGTCGATCCGGCTCTGTCCTGGCGGGACGTCGAGTGGGTGATGCGCCAGTGGGGCGGGCCGCTGATCCTCAAGGGCCTGATGGACCCGCAGGACATCGCGCAGGCGGCGCGGCTCGGGGTGGCGGCGGTGGTGGTGTCCAACCACGGCGGGCGCCAGCTCGATGGCGCGCCGGCCACGGTCGAGGTGCTGCCGCGTGCGGTCGAGGCGGCGCGCTCGGTCGGCGCCGCCGGGCAGACCGGCCCGGAAGTCTGGGTCGACAGCGGCATCCGCTCCGGCCAGGACGTGCTGAAGATGCTGGCGCTGGGTGCGCAGGCCGCGCTGGTCGGGCGGCCGTGGCTCTACGGCCTGGCCGCGCAGGGCCGCGCCGGCGTCGACCGCTGCCTGCAGATCCTCGCCGAGGACCTGGAGCTGACGATGGCGCTGTGCGGCTGCACCTCGGTGGCGGACATCGGGCCGCACCTGCTGGTGCCGGGCACGCATCCGGCCTGAGTCGCGGGCCGGCCGTGCGGCAGCGCGCCGCTCAGGGCCGCCCGCCGAACTCGTCGAGCCGGTAGCCGGTGTCGAAGGCCTGCACCAGCGGCGAGGGGCCGGCCGGGCGCGGGCTGGCCGGCGCGGGCGCCGGCGCCTGCTCGAGCGCCGGCATGCGGGCGTAGAAGCTGGCGTTGAGCTGGGTGTGCTCGATCAGGTGGCGGCGGAAGCTGCGGTACAGCGCCTTGTCCACCCGGCCGGGCTCGTTCCAGAAGTGCGGCAGCGGGCCGTCATGCACCAGCCCCGGAATGCCGTAGACCGCCTCGCCCAGCGTCAGCACCGGCGCGCCGTGGTGCAGCGCCTGCAGCCCGACGGTGCTGTTGACGGTGACGACGCCCAGCGCGTGGTCGAGCAGCGTCGGCAGGTGCTGGTCGTGCAGGCAGTGCACGCGGCCGTGCAGGCCGAGCTGGCGGGTCAGGTGCCGGATCAGCGGCCGGTGGTCGCTGTAGGCGATGTCCATCGGGTGGTGCTTGATCGCCAGGTGCAGCTCGCCGGGCGCGTCGGCCGCGAAGGAGCGCATCACCTCCTCGATGAAGTCGTGCATGCCGGCGAAGCGCGAATGGTGGCGGATCTGGCTGTCGTCATGCACCTGCAGCGGCACCAGGAACCAGCGCCGCGACATCGCCGGGCTGCACAGCCGGTCCTGCAGGCCCCGCTCGCGCCAGGCCTGCAGCGGCTTGCGTAGGGCGCCGGCGAACCAGCGCAGGCCTTCGCCGACCGGCTCGAGCGAGCGATGGTGGACGCGGTGCGGGTAGCGCGGATGCAGCAGCGTCGCCGCCAGGTAGTAGCGCATCGCCAGCAGCGCGGTGCGGTGCATCTTCTGGCCGGTCGGCACCGGGGGCGGCAGCGGCGCGAGGGTTGCTTCGGGCAGGCGCTGCTCGTAGAAGCTGGCCGCACGCGGCAGCCGCGACAGCGCGTTGACGCCCCGGCGCTCGATCGTCACATGGTCGGGGCGCAGATAGCCTTCCTCGAACACGAAGACCTCGATGCCGAGCTCGCGCGCGACCTGTCGGGCGATGCAGTGCACCGGGCGCATCTGGCCGAACAGCACGATCGCGTCGATGTGGCGCGAGCGGATCAGCATGCGCAGCCAGGCGTCGAGCGTCTCGATGCCCTCGTCGAAGCGCAGCGCGCCGGGATGGCGCCAGAAGGTCTGGTCCCCGCCGTTGAAGTGCACCTTGGTGACCGTCTGGCCCTGGCTGCGCAGCACGGCGGCGAGGTGGTCGAAGAACCAGCCGATCGGGCCCTGCAGCATCAGCGTGCGCCGGTGCCGTGCCAGGGCCCGGAACGCCGTCGGCCAGAACGGCGCCTCGGGCTCGGGCGCGGGCGGCATCGGGACGGGTGGGGCGGACATCGGCACGGTCGGCGGGCGGCAGGGCCGGACGATGTGTCCGGATGTGTCGATTGCAGCGCAGGTGGCGACGATCCGAAGTCGCGATAAGTGCAGCGCCGCGGCCCCAATCCCGCGGCCGGCGGGCGTCAGCGGCCGAGCAGCCGCGCCAGCGTGCCCAGCAGCGCCAGCCGCAGGCGCCGCGTCGTGCGGCGCAGCGCGGTGCCGCGCGGCACCGGTTCGTCGCGCCACTCGATCAGCTCGCGCAGCGCCCGCTCCGGCGTGGTGAAGGCGCCCGAGCGGCGGCTGACATAGGTCGGATAGAGGATCAGCGCCGCGGCGACCAGCTCGTCGAGCTGCAGCCGGCGCTGGCGCCGACGCAGCGCGGGCGAGTCGGGCGGCGCACGGTCGTCGGTCAGGCCCCAGCCGGCGTAGAAGGGCAGGCCCCAGGTGACGACCTCGCGCCCGCGCAGCAGCGCCTCGAAGCCGGCCAGCGAGGTCATCACATGCACCGCGTCGACCTGGTCGAGCAGCCGGTGCATCGGCGCGGTGGTCACCACCTCGTCGCAGTCGCGGCCCGGCACGACCCGGTCGCGCTCGCCGCGGCGCAGGCCGGCGAGCACGTCCGGATGCGGCTTGTAGACCAGCCAGGCTTCGGGCTCGGCACGGCGCGCCGCGGCCAGCAGCGCGGCGTTGTCGCGCACCTGCGCGCAGCCCCAGCGGATCGAGGCGTCGGTCTCGACCTGGCCGGGCACCAGCACCACCCGGCGCGCGCCCTCGGGCCGGCGCCAGTCGCCCTGGCCGACGTTGTATTTCGTGAGTCCCGCCTGGATCAGCGCCTGGCGCAGGATGGCGGCGCGCCGGCGCAGCGGCTCGTCGAAGGCGTGGTGCTGCAGCAGCTGCTCGAGCCGGCTCGGGCGGCTGGCATCGAAGTGCAGTCCGAGGTCGTCGACGATCCACGACAGCGGCCGCACCAGCTCGGCGCCCAGGCCGACCGAGCGCACGAAGCCGTCCTCCAGCCGCAGCACCGGCGTGCCCGGCTGCAGGCCCGGCAGATCGCGCCGGCCCCAGACCGCCACCGCCCGCGCCGGGTCGAGCTGCTGCGGCTGGCGCACCGGCTCGACCTGGCTTCCCTGCAGGAAGGCCTGCACGATCGGCCGCTTCCAGCGCGAGAAGCCCAGCGCCTGCACCTGCGCCGGCCAGCGGGCGCGCATGCGCCGCTGCAGCGCCAGGTGCTCGATCAGCCGCTCGGGCTCGCAGCGCCGGCCCGTCTCGGGGTCGAGATGGCGCGGATGCTCGATCAGCGCGGCATGGACCAGGTCGGCCAGCGTGCGCGGCTGGCCGCGCCGGCGCGCCGGCGCCGGCAGGTGGTCCTCGGTCAGGCCCCAGCCGGCGTAGAAGGGCAAGCCGAAGCAGCGCACCGGGCGGCCATGCAGCAGCGCCTCGAAGCCCATCTGCGAGCTGACGACATAGACCGCGCGGCAGACCTCGAGCAGCGCCGGCGGATGCACGTCGCCGGCGATCAGCGTGACCCGCGCCGAGGTTGCCGCGCTCAGCGCCTCGAAATGGCCGCGGCGCCGCCCGGCGATCACGTCCGGGTGCACCTTCAGCCAGATCGGAGCGCGTGGATGCTCGTCGAGCGCGGCCTCGAGCAGGCGCGGGAAGCTGGTCGCGTCGGCGCCGCTGCCGGCGATCGAGGCGTCGCCGGCGGTCTGGTCGATCACCAGCACCGGCGCCTGCGCCGCCTCGTGGCGCAGCGCGCCGGGCAGGCCGTCGCGCACGTGGTTGTACTTCGACACCCGCGCCTCGACCCACTGCTGCTGCAGCGCCAGCGCCCGCGCGATCGCCGCGCCGTCGCGCGGCTGCAGGATCTGCTGCTCCAGCCGCGAAGGCCGGTGCGGGTCGTAGTGGATGCCGCCGAGATCGTCGACGACGATGGACAGCGGCGGGCAGCGGCTGCCCAGCTCCACCGAGCGCAGGAAGCCGTCCTCGACGCGGATCAGCGGCAGGCCGTGGCGCGCGGCGAAGGTCTCGGCGACCTCGGCGCTGGGGCGGCGGCCCCAGGCCATGACCGCGGCGACGTCGGCGGGCGCGCGCCGGTCGACCAGGTGCCATTCCGGCAGCATCGCCGCCAGCGTCGGCACGCGGCGCAGGCCGGCGGTCAGGCGCGCCAGGCCGGGGCGCGGGTCGTCCGCGTCGCGGGTCGCGCGCACGGTCGATTCCAGGGGCAGCCGGCCGGGGTGCATGGATCGCTCCGCGGGTTCAGCCGGCGTCGGCGGTCGCGGCCGTTTCCGCCAGCGGCGCGCTGGCCGTGCTGCCCCAGCCCGGTTCCTGGCTGAGCAGCTGCACGACGCCGCAGACCTGCTGGCGCACATCCAGCGCCACCAGCGCCTGCACGCGCAGCTCGCGCATCCAGCTCTCCGCCTCGGCCAGCCGGGTGTCGGCGGCGATGGTGCGCGGCCGCGCGTTCATGATGTCGGCCGCCGTGAGCGCCATCGGGCTGGCATGGTGCTCGAAGGCGCGGCGGATGTCGCCGTCGGTGATGATGCCCGCCAGTGCGGCCGGCGTGCCCACCAGCACCAGGCCGAGCCGGCCGCGGGTGATGGCCTGCACCACCTCGCGGAAGCTGGCGCTCTCGGCGCAGAAGGGCAGCCGCTCGCGCTGCATCACGTCGGACACGCGGGTGAGCAGGCGCCGGCCCAGGCTGCCGCCGGGGTGGAAGCGTGCGAAGTCCTCCGGCCGGAAGCCCTTGAGCACCGACAGCGTGACGGCCAGCGCGTCGCCCATCACCAGCGTCGCGGTGGTGGAGCTGGTCGGCGCCAGGTTGTTCGAGCAGGCCTCGCACTCGACGCCGATGTCGAGCACCACGTCGGCCGCGCGTCCGATCGTCGAGTCGGCGCGGCCGGTCATCGCCACCAGCGGATTGCTCTGCTGCTGCAGGAAGGGCAGCAGCCGCACCAGCTCGTCGGTCTCGCCGCTGTTGGAGATCAGCAGCACGACATCCTCCGGCAGGATCATGCCGAGGTCGCCATGAAAGGCCTCGCCGGGATGAACGAAGAAGGCCGCGGTGCCGGTCGAGGCCATCGTCGCGGCGATCTTGCGCCCGATGTGGCCGGACTTGCCCATGCCGCAGACGATGACGCGGCGCGGGCAGCGCAGGATCAGCTCGACCGCGCGCTCGAACTCGGGCCCGAGCCGGGCGGACATGGCCGAGAGCGCGTCGATTTCCATCGCGATGACGCGGCGGGCCTGGGCGAGGGCGGGCAGGGTGTTCATGGTCGAGTCCCGGTTGCGGCCGTTGGCGTGTTGCGGTGAGGAATGGGCATGCATGCTGTCAGTCATGCCGGATCGACCAGCCGATGGCCCGGAGCATCGGATGCTTCGAGTCCCGCATGAACATGATGGGATTGCTGCGCAGCTTGCGGAACTTGCGCAGGAACGGCGGAATGTCCGGTTCGGATCGTGGGCCGCTCAGATGCAGTGTGCTCAGCTCCGTAACCATTTCGACCTCGGCCTGGTCGCTCGGGATCACCGGCCGTGTGGGGGCCGCCGGCTTGGCGGGCGGCGCTGCAGGTCGGGAGGGCGCCGGATTGGGCTGACGGCGCAGGTTGCCGTCGATGCCGCGATAGCGGTCGAACAGGATGGATCGGTCCGTGATCTCCACTTGCTGGCGCTGCTCGATCTGCAGCGGCGGACAGGCCGGGACGCGCACGACGCGGTAGTCGATGGCCGTCGTGGCCGTCATCAGTGCCCCGTCCTTCCAGGCCACGCGCCGTGTCTTGAAGCGGGCGAATGAATAGAACTCGAACACCAGGTAATGAAGGAACTGCAGCACTGCATCCCGATCGGGGCGAACCTGTCTCAGCGCATCCAGGACCTCCTCGTGCGTCGTGACCTGATGGGCCAGTCCGGGATGCCCATAGAAGGCCTGTCCTGCGTGGAGCACCAGCTTCTGGTGCAGCAGTCCCAGCAGGCCGACACCGGAGTTGATCAGCAGCAGCGCATCGCAGGCCTCGATCAGGTCATCGACATGGGCGTTGTCCGCGAAGATCACGCCCGGCAGGTCCGGGCTCTCGACTTCGAGTGGATGGCGCTTGACGACGAGGGTCCAGTGCGCGGGCAGCGTGTGCACCAGCCGTCGTACCAACCTCAGGAAGTTGTCATAGCTCTCGATCGGACCGGCCAGATGGGTGATGACGGTGTCGCTGGGTCGCTGCAGCGGAACGAACAGGATCTTGGTCCCAGGGAAGATGTTCAGCCGCCTGCGCAGGGCCGCGGCGCCGAGGCGATCGGGCTGATCCTCCAGGCTCGCTCCCTGTGCCTTGTGGTCGCGGATGTACTGGCAGATGGCGTCTTCCTCGCGGTCATCGAGCGGTCGTCGCCAGCGTTGCGGTGCGTAGCTGGCACTTTCCCCGTTGAATCCGCCATCGTCGAAGAACACCGAGTCCGGCAGGGCGCCCCGCTCGCAGACCAGGAACGGGATGCCGGCCTGACGGACGGCCTTGTAGAGGCCCTCCATCGTCGTGCTGGCGTAGGGGTTGTGGAAGACCACCCTGTCGATGTGCAGGTCCCGGACATGTTCTAGGAAGGACTCGGGGGTGAACATCTCCTCGTCCACCAGCGTGATCTCGCCCAGCAGCGGGGCGACCCAGCGGTTGTAGACCCATGGGTTGGTGCGGAAGATGATGGAGCGGCCGCGTTCGGGCATCGGCAGCGGTGCCGGCTCTTCGCCGCTTGCCTTGAACGCGGCCAGCTTGGTCTCGAAGAGCCTGCGGTTGCGATCCTTGGCTCGGACGTACGCGCTGGCCTGCTCGACCGGATGCCAGGCGTGGAACATGACCATGCCTTTCTGGAAGGTCATGTCGCCGAACAGCCGATACACGGACTTCCAGCCCCGGTATTCTCCGATCGTCTGGAAGTTGCGGTAGTCCAGCGGAAACTCCTCGGGCAGCGGGAAACGGTTGGCCCGGCGAATGGCCCTGCACATGTATTCGATGTCCTCATAGCCCCAGCCCGCGAAGTCCGGGTCGTTGCCACCCGTGGCGAGAAAGTAGTGGCGGTTCCAGACGGTCACCGATGTGCCTGTCGAGAATTTCTCGATGCGGGTGGCATCCGATTCCAGCAGGTACTGGACAAATCGGCTGCTGCGCAGTTCGGCCTGGGTATCCAGGTATTCCTGGGTGGCCTCCGGGGTCAGATAGATCACGCCGAACATCAGGAAGCGCTCGGCGAACTGGTCCAGGCGCTGCACCTCGATTTCCCGCAGCACATTTCGGTAGAAGTCCGGCACCGGCATCAGGTCGATGTCCTGAAACATCACGTGACGGCCGTGCGCGGCCTGCACGCCGGCATTGCGGGCACGACCGATCGAGAAGGGCTCGGTCTCCGAGTCGATGCGCAGGTAGCGCAGCCCCAGGTCGGCACATTTCTGTCGCAGCCGCCGGCCCATCGAGACCGGGGATCCGTCATCGACGACGAGCACTTCGGTGCAGGCGGGTCGCGTCGTGTCGTGAAGGATGAACGACAGCCTTTCCATGGCATCGCTGCGTTCCGCTGCACAGCGCACCGGGATGATGATCGTCAGGGCGATGTCCCCGGTGCGGGGGGAGAGGATGGGCATCAGAGTCTCCGCACAGTCGTTGAGCAGGGTGGTTCGTGGGCTTGACGGTGATCACAGTCCGAAGGCGACCTTCGCCACCACCGCGATCTGGTAGAGCACCTGCGTGATGCCGCGCGCCACCTCGACCCGCTTGGTCTCGGCCCTGGGCAGCACCATCAGCTCGTCGCCCGGGTCCGGGACGACGTCGCCCCGGGACTCGACGACGGTGCCGTTGCGCTTCAGCAGCAGCACCCGGCTGGTGTCGGCCTGCTGGGACGGGCCGCCGGCCAGGCGGATGTAGTCGTCGATGCGGCGTGCCGGGTCGTGGCCGATGGCCATCGGGAACAGCACCTCGCCGTGCACCGCCACCTGCGCCGAGCGCTCGGGCACGACGAGCGTGTCGCCGTCCTCCAGCGGGGTGTCGCCGGCGCGGGCCGGGTCGGGCAGCACCAGCTGGCCGCGCGGCTCGATCTGGCGGGCGCGGTGGGTGAACTGCAGCACCAGCTCGGCCTCGCGGCCGCGCAGCTGCGCCTCCTCGTTGGTGGCCGAGCGGGCGGTCAGGGCCTGCGCCTCCAGCCGGTCGAGCGCCTGGCCGAGCATCTCCTTCTGGCGCTGCGCGATCGAGCGCCGCTGCAGCTGCAGTGCGTCCAGGTCGGCCAGCGGCGCCGGGCGCAGCCGCGCCAGCGCGTCCGACAGCCGCGCGCCGTAGGGCAGCACGACGGTGCGCTCGCCGCGGTGCGCGCCCTCGATGCGCACCAGGATGGTCCCGGGAATGCGGTCGGCGGTGAAGCTGACCTCGTCGCCGTCGTTCAGCATGACCGCGCCGGCCTCGGCCAGCGGGTGGTACTCGCTGCTGCGCTCGGGGCCGCGCTGGCGCACCACCGCCATGTGGGTCGCGCCCGGCCGGGGCCGGGCCAGCGCGATCAGCGTCGCGCCGTCCAGCCGCGCGGCGTCGAACTCGAAGGCGCAGGCATTGGCCGCCTCGCCGGAGACCTTCACGCTGGCGCGGCGCGGGCCGACGAAGAGCGTGTCGCCGTCGTGGATCTGCACCGCGTCGATGCGGCCTTCGAGCAGGAAGCGGTAGAGGTCGACGCGCGCGCGCCGCTCGCCGCCGCGCAGCAGATCGACCGACAGGTAGCTGCCCCGCTCGGGGTCGATGCCGCCGGCCAGATCGAGGTAGCGCAGCACCGAGTCCGACGACAGCCCGCCGTACAGGCCGGGCTGGCGCACGAAGCCGGTCACGTAGACCTTGACCGGCTGCGCCGCCTCCAGGCTGGCGTAGCTGCGCACGTTGGCGCGGAAGGTGCGGCGCACCTGCTCCTGCACGACGCGGTCGAGGTCGCCGTTGCGCACGCCCAGCACCTGCACCGGCCCGATGCTGGGCAGGAAGAGGTTGCCGCGCGGATCGACCGCCTGCGTCGCATCCAGGTTGAAGGCGCCCCACAGGCGCAGCGTGATGCGGTCGCCCGGCGCGATCTGGTAGTCCGGATTGAAGCCGCTGGCCGAATGCTGGGCGAAGCGGCCGCCGAAGAGCTGGCTGCCGAAGACCGGCGCGCAGCCGGCGGGTGCGGCGGCGGGTGCGGCGGCGGGTGCGGCGGCGGGCGCCGGCTCCGCCGCGGGAGCCGCGACGGCCAGCGTGGCGGCGCCGAGCAGCAGCGGCAGCAGGACGGCGCGCAGGGCCGGGCGCCGTTGCGGCATCGTGAGGGGCAGGCGGGGCATGGTCGGGGCCTTCGCGGTCAGTCGCGGTGTTCGCGCACGGTGGCCAGCGCGAGCCGGGCGATGCCGTACATCAGGCCGCAGCCCAGCAGCAGCGTCAGCATCGTGGCGAGCCGGTCGGGGTGGCGTGCGCTGTCGGGGCGGGTCGGCGGCTCGACGACGACCAGGTTGCGCACCTTGCGCGCGGTCTCGATGCGGGTGGCCTCGACGGTGGCCAGCGCGCTGCGCTGGCGGGTCTCGGCGATGCCCAGGCGGCCCTTGAGCTCGTGGAACTCGGCCGCCAGGCCGGCCAGCGCGGGGTTGTCGCCCTGCGCCGCCGTGGCCAGGCGCTGCTCGCGCTCGATCTGCGTGCGCAGCGTGGCGGCCTGCGCACGCAGCGTCACCAGGTCGGCGGCGTCGGCGTTCAGGTAGGTCTGCTTGGTGCCGAGCTCGGACTCGACGCGCGCGAGCTGCGCGCGCAGCTCGGCCGCCAGCGTGCCGCTGACGCGGGCATCGGCCTGCGGATCGAGCATCTGGTGGCGGCCCTGGAAGTCCAGCAGCGCCTTGCGCGCCTGCACGAGCTCGGTCTCGGCGCGGTCGAGCTCGCGCTGCGCGAAGCCCATCTGCTCGGCGGCGATGCGCTGCGAGACCTCGTTGAGGAAGCGCTCGGACTCGGCCATCAGCGCCGCGGCCAGCTGACGGGCGAACTCGGGATCGAAGGCCTGGACCTCGAGGGTCAGCAGGCCGCTGCTCTCGTCGAGGCGGATGTCGGCGCGCGCGCGCCAGTACTCGAGCATCCACTCGCGGCTGGTGCCGGGCCACAGCCGGTACAGCGGATCGCGGCGGGCCGACTCGTAGTGGCGGCGCAGCCCGAAGCGGCGGTCGAGCTGCAGCATCAGCGCCTCCGAATGCATGTAGTCGCGCAGCAGCCGCACGTCCTCCAGCGCGGTGCCGCCGCCCGACAGCAGCATCGCCAGGCCGCTGGCGGCGATCGATTCCTCGCGCGAGCGGCGCACCGTCAGCACCGCGGTGCTGACATAGCGGTCCTGCGCCATCAGGCCGAGGTAGAGCGCGCCCAGCAGCAGCGGCAGCACGACGACGAGCAGCGCGAGCCGGCGCGGCGTCAGGCGGTGGAGCACGGCGCCTGCGCTCATGGCGCGACCTCCGGCGCCGTCACCGCGGGTGCGGCCGGGGCGGCCCGCCGGCGCGCGATCTGCTGGTAGGCGGCGATGCCCTCGCGCACGCTGTCGTGCACCGTCGGCGCCGCGCCGGGGCGCAGCACGACGACGCGCTGGCACAGCCGGGCGATCTCGTCCATGTTGTGGCTGGTGTAGATGACGCGCGAACGGCCCAGGCGCTGCTCGAGCAGCTCGCGCGACTTGCTGCGGAAGGCCGCATCGCCGACGGCGGTGACCTCGTCGATCAGGTAGGTGTCGAAGTCGAAGGCCATCGCCAGACCGAACATCAGCCGCGAGCGCATGCCCGAGGAATAGGTCTTGACCGGCAGGTCGAAGGCCTCGCCGATCTCGGCGAAGTCCTCGACGAAGGCCAGCGTCTCGCGCATGCGCCGGGTGTCGGCGGCATGGATGCGGCAGACGAAGCGCACGTTGTCGCGGCCGGTCAGCGAGCCCTGCAGGCCGCCGGCCAGGCCGATCGGCCAGGAGATGCGCCGGTCCGAGTCGATGCGGCCGGCGTCGGGCAGCTCCAGGCCGCCGAGCAGGCGCATCAGCGTCGACTTGCCCGCGCCGTTCGGCCCGATCAGACCGACGTTGGCGTCATCGGGAATCGACAGGCTGAAGTCGCGGAAGACATGGCGGCGACCGAGCCGGGTCGGGTAGCTCTTGCAGAGGTGGCGGATCTCGATCATCGCGGTGTCGGCCATCGGGTGGGGCAGGGCTCAGGCCACCTGCAGCCGGTCGCGCCGGCCGCGCAGCACCATCAGCGCCAGCAGCGTCAGCACCAGCGTCCATGCCAGCGGCAGCGTCAGGCCGATCTCGTCCGGGCTGGCGTAGACCGGGCCGAACAGCGCGGCGCGGATCGACTCGATCAGGTGGGCCACCGGGTTGTGCAGCATCGCGTCGCGCAGCACCGCCGGTGCGTGGACCAGCGGCACCAGCACGCCCGAGCCGAGGTAGAGCGGCGTGAAGACCATGCGCACCACCGGCCGCAGCACCGTCAGCGCGCCATGCGTGCCTGCCGCGGCCAGCAGCCCGGCGGCCAGGCCGAGCTGCACCAGCAGCGCCAGCGCCAGCATCAGCCGCAGCGGGTCGTGCGGCATCACGTCGTGGCCGAGCGCGGCCGCGCCGGCCAGGAACGCCAGCGCCATCGCGCCGAACAGCACCAGCTCGACCCCGGCGCGCGCCAGCACCGCGTCGACCGGCCGCACCTGCCGGTAGGCGAACAGGCCCAGGTTGGCCTCGATGCTCTCCATCAGCCGCAGCACCAGCGAGCGCAGCAGCATGAACGAGAGCTGGCCGCTGATCAGGAAGGTCACCGTGTCGACGCCGGCGATCTGGTGCGCGCGCATCGCGCTGTAGATCGCCAGCATCAGCGCCGCGCCGGCCAGCGGCTCGCCGACGACCCACAGCGCGGTGGTCCAGCGGCCGTCGATGCGGGTCTTGAACTCGCGCAGGAACAGCGCGAACAGCACGTCGCGCATCACGCCCCAGGCGCTGCGGCGCGGGGTCGGCTGGGCGGACGGGACGGTCGGCGAGATCATGAGTCGATCCTAGACAGCGCCTTGCCGGACTTAAGTGCGAAAAGACTGCGCAACCGCGGCCAGATCGGCGGCGTGGCCGCACCGGGCGAGCCGGCGCGTGCGCAGGCGGTTCGATGCCGGAATGAAAGCGGGTCGGAGCGGCTCTGTTCCGTGTTCTGAATGCACGAGGGACGTCCGATAAACCGCGTTGCCGGCAGCATCACGGGCGGGGGGCTCGGGATGGCAGTGGTCGGTCACCCTCCAAGCTGTCTCCCGATGAAGCACCTGATCCGCCAGATGCGCCTGTCGCGCAAGTTCACCCTGCTGTCGCTGCTGGGCCTGCTGATGGTCGCCCCCCCGATGGGCTACTACGTCGCCGACACCGTCCAGGACGCCCGTGCGACCCGCAGCGAGCTGGCCGGCCTGGCGCCGTCGGCGGCGATGCTCCGGCTGGTGCGGCTGACGCAGCAGCACCGCGGCCTGACCGCCACCGTGCTCGGCGGCAAGGCCGAGGCCGAGTCCCAGCGCGCCGAGCGCCAGCGCGAGGTCGAGCAGGCGCTCGGCGCCGTCGACGCGCAGCTGGCGCCGATCGACGACAGGCGCCTGCACGAGCAGTGGACGCAGCTGCGCGAGCAGTGGCAGGCGCTGGCGTCGGAGGTCGCGCAGCGCCGCATCGAGGCCCCCGCCAGCTTCGCCCGCCATTCCGCGCTGATCGAGCGGCAGCTCGACCTGCACGGCCTGATCGTCTCGCACCATGGTCTCGACCTGGATCCGGAGGCCGAGTCCTACCATCTGGTGATGGCGACGATGCTGCAGATGCCGCGGCTGACCGAGCATCTCGGCAAGGCGCGTGCGGTCGGCTCGGCCATCCTGGCCAGCGGCTCGGCGACGATGGCTGCACGCGCCAGCCTGGGCGGCCTGAGCGAGTCGGCACGCGGCGAGATGCACAACGCGCTGGTGACGATCGACAAGGCGCTGGAGACCGACCCGGTGCTGCGCGAGCGCATGGCCGGCCCGATCGCCCAGGCCCGTGGCGCGGTCGACGAGGCGCGCGAGGTGATGCGCCGCGAGATCATCGAGGCGCCCGAGCCGAAGATGGCCTCCGGCGACTACTTCCAGGTCGCGACGAAGGCGATCGACCAGGTCTTCGCGGTGCACGCGCTGGCGTCCACCGCGCTGAAGGACACGCTCGAGGCGCGCATGGCCCGCATGCAGCGCAACGGCCTGGCGGTGCTGGGCCTGTCGGTGCTGATGCTGGTGCTGGGCGCGGCGGTGCTGCGCACCATCTCCCGCTCGGTCGTCGAGGCCGCCGACCAGGCGCGCGAGATGGCCGAGCGCATCGCCGCCGGCGACCTGTCGGCACATGCGGTGCCGCAGTCGGCCGACGAGCTCGGGCGCATGATGGCCGCGATGGAGGCGATGCGCCTGTCGCTGACCGAGGTGGTCGGCACAGTGCGCGAGAACGCGGTCAGCGTCGCCGCCGCCAGTGCGCAGATCGCGCAGGGCAACATCGACCTGAGCTCGCGCACCGAGCAGCAGGCCGCGGCGCTGCAGCAGACCGCCGCGACGATGGACCAGCTCGGCTCGACCGTCAGCCACAACGCTGACCATGCCCGCGAGGCCGACGGCCTGGCCCGGGAGGCCACCACGCTGGCCTCGCGCGGCGGCGAGATGGTGTCGCAGGTGGTCGGCACGATGGGCGGCATCAGCGAGGCCTCGCGCAAGATCGGCGACATCATCGGCGTGATCGACTCGATCGCCTTCCAGACCAACATCCTGGCCCTCAATGCCGCGGTGGAAGCCGCGCGCGCCGGCGAGCAGGGCCGCGGCTTCGCGGTGGTCGCCACCGAGGTGCGCAACCTGGCGCAGCGCTCGGCCGAGGCCGCGCGCGAGATCAAGGCGCTGATCTCGACCAGCGTCGAGCGCGTCGAGCAGGGCGTCTCGCTGGTCGACCAGACCGGCCGCTCGGTCGGCGAGGTGGTGGAGTCGATCCGCCGCGTCAGCGACATCGTCGCGCAGATCAGCGCCGCCAGCGCCGAGCAGAGCACCGGCGTGGCCCAGGTCGGCCAGGCCGTCACCCAGATGGACCGCGCCACGCAGCAGAACGCCGCGCTGGTCGAGCAGTCGGCGGCGGCCGCCGGCACGCTCAAGTCCCAGGCCGAGCAGCTGGTGGACGCGGTGGCGCGCTTTCGCATCGCCGCCTGAGCCTGACCGGGCGGCCGCTCAGCGCGGCTGCAGCCACGGCCGGTCGTGCTCGGCCAGGAAGGCCTCGCCTTCCTCCAGGATGAAGTAGCGCAGCGCCTCGGCCGCCGGCGACAGCAGGCGCGACTGCAGGTGCACCACGTTCCAGGTGCGGATCACCGGCGCATGGCCGACCTCGACCAGCGCGAGCTCGCCGGCACGCAGCTCCAGCCCGAGCGTGTGCAGCGACAGGAAGCTCAGGCCCATGCCGGCCATGACCGCCTGCTTGAGCGTCTCGTTGCTCGGCATTTCCATCGCGATGCGCGGCGTGACGCGGTGCTCGTCGAGAAAGCGGTCCATCAGCGCACGCGTGCCCGAGCCGCGCTCGCGCACCACCATCGGCCAGGCGCCGAGCGCCTCGGGCGCGACGTGGTCGGCGCGCAGCACCGGATGGCCCGGCGGCGCGACGAAGACATGCGGATGCGCCGCGAAAGGCTCGGCGCGGCAGACCAGCTCGCGCGGCGGCCGCCCCATGATCGCCAGATCGACCTCGCCGGCCTCGAGCAGCCGCACCAGCTCCTCGCGGCTGGCGCTCACGCGCAGGCGCAGCTCGATGCCCGGATGCTCGTCGCGGAAGCGCGCCAGCAGCCGCGGCACGAAGTACTTCGCGGTGGCCACCAGCCCGACCGCCAGCTGCCCGGTGTCGAGATGGCGCAGCCGCGCCATCGCCACCTCGGCGTCCTTCAGCGTCGCCAGCACCCGGCGCGCGTAGACCAGGAAGTACTCGCCGCCGGTGGTCAGCGAGACCTTGCGGCCCTGGCGATCGAACAGCGGCAGGCCGACCGCTTCCTCCAGCTCCTTGACCTGCATCGTCACCGCCGGTGGCGTCAGGTGCAGCTGCTCGGCCGCGCGCACGAAGCTGAGGTGGCGCGCCACCTCGGTGAAGACGCGCAGCTGGCGCAGGGTCAGGTTCTTCATGGATCCTTCGATGATTCAGGAATCCTGAATCGATAGCCAACAAGACATGAATTTACCTGAGTGATCCGTCTTCCTACAGTGGGGCCATCCCATCCCCACGACAGGAGACATGCATGAACCAGCCCGTCGAACCCGGCCTCGTCACCGACGCGAAGAAGCGCTACAGCGCCGGCGTCCTCAAGTACCGCCAGATGGGCTACTGGGACGCCGACTACGTCCCGAAGGACACCGACACGCTGTGCCTGTTCCGCATCACGCCGCAGGACGGCGTCGATCCGGTCGAGGCCGCCGCCGCGGTGGCGGGTGAAAGCTCCACCGCCACCTGGACCGTGGTCTGGACCGACCGCCTGACCGCCTGCGACAGCTACCGCGCCAAGGCCTACCGCGTCGAGCCGGTGCCGGGCCGGCCGGGCGAGTGGTTCGCCTGGGTCGCCTACGACATCATCCTGTTCGAGGAAGGCTCGATCGCCAACATCACCGCCAGCCTGATCGGCAACGTCTTCAGCTTCAAGCCTTTGCGCGCCGCCCGGCTGGAGGACATCCGCATGCCGGTGGCGCTGGTCAAGACCTTCAAGGGCCCGCCGACCGGCCTGGTGGTCGAGCGCGAGCGCCTGGACAAGTTCGGCCGCCCGCTGCTGGGCGCGACGACCAAGCCCAAGCTGGGCCTGTCGGGGCGCAACTACGGCCGCGTGATCTACGAGGGCCTGAAGGGCGGCCTGGATTTCATGAAGGACGACGAGAACATCAACTCGCAGCCCTTCATGCACTGGCGCGACCGCTTCCTCTACGTGATGGACGGCGTCAACAAGGCCAGCGCGGCCACCGGCGAGGTCAAGGGCAGCTACCTGAACGTCACCGGCGCGACGATGGAGGACATCTACGAGCGCGCCGAGTTCGCCAAGGAGCTGGGCTCGGTGGTGATCATGGTCGACCTGATCATCGGCTGGAGCGCGATCCAGTCGATCGCCAACTGGGCGCGCCGCAACGACATGATCGTGCACATGCACCGCGCCGGCCACGGCACCTACACGCGGCAGAAGAACCACGGCGTGAGCTTCCGCGTGATGGCCAAGTGGCTGCGCCTGGCCGGCGTCGACCACCTGCACACCGGCACCGCGGTCGGCAAGCTCGAGGGCGACCCGATGACGGTGCAGGGCTACTACAACGTCTGCCGCGACTCCTACACGAAGCAGGACCTGCCGCGCGGCCTGTTCTTCGACCAGGACTGGGCCGACCTGCGCAAGGTGATGCCGGTGGCCTCCGGCGGCATCCACGCCGGGCAGATGCACCAGCTCATCGACCTGTTCGGCGACGACGTGATCCTGCAGTTCGGCGGCGGCACGATCGGCCACCCGGCCGGCATCCAGGCCGGCGCGGTGGCCAACCGTGTCGCGCTGGAGTGCATGGTCAAGGCGCGCAACGAGGGCCGCGACATCCGCAACGAAGGCCCGGAGATCCTGCGCGCCGCCGCGCGCTTCTGCACGCCGCTGCAGCAGGCGCTCGACACCTGGGGCGAGATCTCCTTCAACTACGCCTCGACCGACACCAGCGACTTCGTCGCCACGCCCTCCATCGCCTGAGGAGACACCACCATGATGACCAACCCGACCGGCCGACTGACCCAGGGCCAGTTCAGCTTCCTGCCTGACCTGACCGACGAGGAGATCCGCGCGCAGATCCAGTACGGCCTGGACCGCGGCTACGCCTGGAGCGTCGAGTACACCGACGATCCGC
The DNA here is from genome assembly GCF_013294065.1 of Sphaerotilus uruguayifluvii. GTDB lineage: Bacteria > Pseudomonadota > Gammaproteobacteria > Burkholderiales > Burkholderiaceae_C > Sphaerotilus > Sphaerotilus uruguayifluvii. The sequence goes on along the minus strand of NZ_JABSNM010000012.1, from coordinate 109,772 downwards.
ACCCGCGCAACACCTACTGGGAAATGCACGGCCTGCCGATGTTCGACCTGCAGGACGCCGCCGGCGTGATGGCCGAGCTGCAGCAGTGCCGCGCCGCCTTTCCCGGCCACTACATCCGCATGATGGCCTTCTCGTCGGTGCGCGGCGTCGAGTCGATCACGATGAGCTTCATCGTCAACCGGCCGGCCGACGAGCCGGGCTTCGGCCTGGTGCGGCAGGAGACGAGCGGGCGCACGCTGCGCTACACGGTGCGCGGCTACGGAACCGACCGTCCCGAGGGCGAGCGCCACGCCCGCGCGGGCTGACGCACCCGCCGCCCGCAGTCCGCAGGAGCCCCGCGATGAACCGCCCGCTCTACGCCATTCCCGGGCAGACGTCCGGCCCGTCCCGCGCCGCCGGGACGCCCGCGCTGCCGCAGACGCCGCCGATGCCGGACAGCCCGGCCGCCGCCGCGCCGCGCACCGTCGGCGAGGTGCTGGCGCAGAGCCAGGTCGAGGCGGTGTTCGACGAGCTGGAGCACGATCTGGTCGGCCTGCGCCCGGTCAAGCAGCGCATCCGCGACATCGCCGCGCTGCTGGTGATCGACCGGCTGCGCGCCGGCGTCGGTCTGGCCGCGCAGGCGCCGAGCCTGCACATGAGCTTCACCGGCAACCCCGGCACCGGCAAGACCACGGTGGCGCTGCGCATGGCGCAGATCCTTCACCGGCTCGGCTACATCCGCAAGGGCCATCTGGTGGCGGTGACGCGCGACGACCTGGTCGGCCAGTACATCGGCCACACCGCGCCGAAGACGCGCGAGATCCTGAAGAAGGCGATGGGCGGCGTGCTCTTCATCGACGAGGCCTACTACCTCTACCGCCCGGAGAACGAGCGCGACTACGGCCAGGAGGCGATCGAGATCCTGCTGCAGGTGATGGAGAACCAGCGCGACGATCTGGTGGTGATCGTGGCCGGCTACCGCGACCGCATGGACACCTTCTTCCAGTCCAACCCGGGCCTGAGCAGCCGCATCGCGCATCACCTGGACTTTCCCGACTACGCCGCCGACGAGCTGCTGGCGATCGCCGACCGGATGCTGGCGGCGCAGCACTACCGCTTCGGCGACGGCGCGCGCGAGACCTTCGCGCGCTATCTCGACCTGCGGCTGCGCCAGCCGCACTTCGCCAACGCGCGCAGCGTGCGCAACGCGCTCGACCGCGCGCGGCTGCGCCAGGCCAGCCGGCTGTTCGCCGAGCGCGACCGCGTGCTCGACGCGGCGCTGCTGGGCACGCTGGAGCCCGCCGACATCGCCGCGAGCCGGGTGTTCGCGGCCGCCCCGGGCTGAAGCGCCCCGAGCACATCCCCAAGCACAAGACGATCCCCCGAGGAGACGACCATGCCCCACACCGCCCCGTCCGGCGGCACCCGCCCGCCGACGACGCTGACCCAGTACCTGATCGAGGAGCGCCGCCGCTTTCCGCAGGCCAGCGGCGCGCTCAACGCGCTGATCCTCGATGTCGCGCTGGCGTGCAAGGCGATCGCGCGCGAGGTCGCGCTGGGCCGGCTCGGCGTGTCCGGTGCCGGCGCTGCGACCGGCGGGCCGGCGGCGGCCGCTGCGATCAACGTGCAGGGCGAGGAGCAGAAGCCGCTGGACGTCTTCGCCAACGAGGTCTTCCTGCGCCGCAACGAGGCCTCGGGCGGCGTGTCGGGCATGGCCTCGGAGGAGCTGGAGGCGCCGTGGCCGGTGCCGCGCCCGGCCGCCGGGCCGCGCGGCAAGTACCTGCTGGTGTTCGACCCGCTCGACGGCTCGAGCAATCTCGACGTCGACATGACGGTGGGCTCGATCTTCTCGATCCTGCGCGCGCCGCAGGACCTGCTCGACAGCGATCACGAGGTGACCGAGGCCGACTTCCTGCAGCCCGGCGCGGCGCAGATCGCCGCCGGCTACGCGCTGTACGGGCCGGCGACGATGCTGGTGCTGAGCGTGGGCAATGGCGTGGCCGGCTTCACGCTCGACCCGAACCTGGGCGAGTTCATGCTGACGCACCCCGACATCCGGGTGCCGGCGCAGACCCGCGAGTTCGCGATCAACGCCAGCAACAGCCGCTTCTGGGAGCCGCCGGTCAAGCGCTATGTCGACGAGTGCCTGGCCGGCACCAGCGGCCCGCGCGGCAAGGACTTCAACATGCGCTGGATCGCCAGCATGGTGGCCGAGGCGCACCGCATCCTGATGCGCGGCGGCGTCTTCCTCTACCCGCGCGACACCCGCGACCCGAACCGCGCCGGGCGGCTGCGCCTGCTCTACGAGGCCGCGCCGGTCGGCTTCCTGATCGAGCAGGCGGGCGGGCGCGCCTCGACCGGACGCCAGCCGGTGCTGGGCGTGCGCCCCAGCGGCCTGCACCAGCGCATCGGCCTGGTCTTCGGCTCGCGCGAGGAGGTCGAGCGCATCGAGCGCTACCACCGCGAGCCCGACCGCGACATCGCGCTGAATCCGCTGTTCGCCGAGCGCGGCCTGTTCCGCTGACACGACGACACGAACAACGCCTTCCAGGAGACCGCCGCCATGTCCGAGCGACATCCCATCATCGCCATCACCGGCTCGTCCGGCGCGGGCACCAGTTCGGTGACGCGCACCTTCGAGAACATCTTCCGCCGCGAGCAGATCCGCGCCGCGATCATCGAGGGCGACAGCTTCCACCGCCACGACCGCGCCGCGATGCGCGTGCGCCAGACCGAGGCCGAGCGCGACGGCAACCGCCACTTCAGCCACTTCGGCCCGGAGAACAATCTCTTCCCGGAGCTGGAGCAGCTCTTCCGCAGCTACGGCGAGACCGGCACCGGCATGCGCCGGCGCTATCTGCACGATCCGGTCGAGGCCGCGCCCCACGGCCAGGAGCCCGGCACCTTCACGCCGTGGGAGTCGCTGCCCGAGGGCACCGACCTGCTGTTCTACGAGGGCCTGCACGGCGCGGTGGTGACGCCGGAGGTGAACATCGCGCGGCACCCCGATCTGCTGATCGGCGTGGTGCCGGTGATCAACCTCGAGTGGATCCAGAAGCTCTGGCGCGACAAGAACGTGCGCGGCTACTCGGCCGAGGCGGTGACCGACACCATCCTGCGCCGCATGCCCGACTACGTGCACTACATCTGCCCGCAGTTCGCGCACACGCATGTCAACTTCCAGCGCGTGCCGGTGGTCGACACCTCCAACCCCTTCATCGCGCGCGACATTCCGACGCCGGCCGAGAGCCTGTGCGTGATCCGCTTCGCCAACCCGAAGGGCATCGACTTTCCCTACCTGCTGAACATGATCGACGACTCGTTCATGTCGCGGGCCAACACCGTCGTCGTGCCCGGCGGCAAGATGGAGCTGGCGATGCAGCTGATCTTCACGCCCTTCATCTGGCGGATGATGGAACGGCGCCGTCGTGCGCTCAACGCGCTGTGAGCGGGGGGACGCCGACATGACGACGACGCCTGAAATGAGCGCCGCGCTGCGTGCGCTGGCGATGGACGCGGTGCAGCGCGCCCGCTCCGGCCACCCCGGCGCGCCGATGGGCATGGCCGAGATGGCCACCGCGCTGTGGGGCCGCCATCTGAAGATCGATCCGGCCGATCCGCGCTGGCCCGACCGCGACCGCTTCGTGCTGTCGAACGGGCATGCGTCGATGCTGCTGTACGCGCTGCTGCACCTGAGCGGCCACGACCTGTCGATCGAGGACCTGAAGGCCTTCCGCCAGCTTGGCAGCCGCACGCCCGGCCACCCGGAGGTCGGCGTGACGCCGGGCGTCGAGACGACCACCGGGCCGCTCGGCCAGGGCCTGGCCAACGCGGTCGGCCTGGCGCTGGCGGAAAAGCGCCTGGCGGCCGAGTTCAACCGCGACGGCCATGCGGTGGTCGATCACCGCACCTGGGTCTTCGCCGGCGACGGCTGCCTGATGGAGGGCCTGAGCCAGGAGGCGATCTCGCTGGCCGGCGTCTGGCGGCTCGGCCATCTGGCGCTGCTCTACGACGACAACGGCATCTCGATCGACGGTCCGGTCGCCGGCTGGTTCGGCGACGACACCGCGGCGCGCTTCCGCGCCTGCGGCTGGTCGGTGATCGGGCCGCTCGACGGCCATGACGTCGAGGCGCTCGACGCGGCGCTGCGCCAGGTGCGCGCCACCGGTCGCGACGAGGCGCCGACGCTGGTCATCTGCCGCACCCGCATCGGCCAGGGCTCGCCGAACCGCGCCGGCACCGCCAAGGCCCACGGCGAGCCGCTCGGCGACGAGGAGATCGCGCTGACCCGCGCGGCGATCGGCTGGCCGCATCCGCCCTTCGAGGTGCCGCCGGCGGTGCGCGCCGCCTGGGACCGCCGCGAGGCCGGCGCGGCGGCGCACCGCGACTGGCGGCTGCGCTTCGAGGCCTACCGCAGCGCATACCCCGAGGCGGCCGCCGAGTTCGAGCGCCGGGTGATGCGCGACGAGCGGCCGGCCGGCTTCGACGCGAGCACGACGGCCGCGCCGCCCGGGGCCGCAGCGGTGCCCGCGCCCGCGGTCGCCACCCGCAAGGCCTCGCAGCAGGTGCTGGCCCGGCTGGGGCCGGCGCTGCCGGAGCTGATCGGCGGCTCGGCCGACCTGACCGGCTCGAACCTGACCGACTTTCCCGGCTGCGGCGCGCTGCTGGCCGGGCGCATCGACGGCCGCCATGTGCACTACGGCGTGCGCGAGTTCGGCATGGCCGCGGTCATGAACGGGCTGGCGCTGCACGGCGGCTTCATTCCCTACGGCGGCACCTTCCTGACCTTCAGCGACTACAGCCGCAACGCCATCCGCATGGCCGCGCTGATGCGGCTGCGCGTGGTGCATGTGCTGACGCACGACTCGATCGGCCTGGGCGAGGACGGCCCGACGCACCAGCCGGTCGAGCATGCCGCCAGCCTGCGCCTGATCCCGGGGCTGGAGGTCTGGCGGCCCTGCGACGAGGCCGAGACCGCCGCGGCCTGGAGCGCGGCGCTGCAGGGGCCGCCCCGGCCGAGCGCGCTGCTGCTGTCGCGCCAGAACCTGCCGGCGCAGCCGCGCGACGCGCAGCAGCAGGCGGCGATCGCGCGCGGCGGCTATGTGCTGTCGGACCGGCCGGCGGCGCGTGCGGTGCTGCTGGCGACCGGCTCGGAGGTCGATCTGGCGATGCGCGCGCAGCAGCGGCTCGATGCGCTGGGCTGCCCGGTGCGGGTGGTCTCGCTGCCGTCGATGACGGTGTTCGACCGGCAGGAGCGGGCTTGGCGCGACGCGGTGCTGGGCCGCGACCTGCCGCGCATCGGCATCGAGGCGGGCGTGCGCGCCGCCTGGGGCGGCTACGGCTGCGCGGCGGTGCTCGGCGTCGACACGTTCGGCGAGTCCGGGCCGGCAGCGGCGCTGTTCGAGCACTTCGGCCTGACGGTCGAGGCGCTGGTGGCGCGGGTGCAGGAGGTGCTGGCCGGAGATGCGTCATGACGATCGATGCGCTGACGCTGGACCTCGACGGCACGCTGGTCGACACCGCCGGCGAGATCGCCGCGGCGGTCAACCTGACGCTGGCGGAGTTCGGCCTGGCACCGCGGCCGCCGGCGGAGATCGGCGCGCGCATCGGCCACGGCCTGCACGCGCTGATGATCGGGCTGCTGCAGCAGATGCAGGCCGACGATCCGCGCCTGGTCGGGCAGCTGCTGGCCGACCGCATGCTGCCGGTGCTGGACCGCCACTATGCGGCGATCGTCGGCAGCGTGGCCCGGCCCTATCCCGGCGCGCGGGAGGCGCTCGACGCGCTGGCGGGCGAGGGCGTGCGCCTGGGCTGCGTCACCAACAAGGCCGGTGCGGCGGCGCGGCGGCTGCTGGAGCGCTGCGGCCTGGCCTCGCGGCTGTCGCTGCTGGTGGCCGGCGACACGCTGGCGCAGCGCAAGCCCGACGGCGCGGTGCTGCGCCATGCGGCCGAGGCGCTGGGCGTGCCGGTGGGGCGGCTGGCCCATGTCGGCGACTCGCGCACCGACGTGCAGGCCGCGCGCAATGCCGGTGCCGTCGCCTGGGCGGTGCCGTATGGCTACGACGGCGGCGAGCCGGTCGCGCTGGCGCGGCCGGATGCGCTGTTTCCCGGGCTGCCGGCGCTGGCGGCCCACCTGATCGCGCTGCGCCAGGCGGAACGGGCCGGGTGCCGGGGGGACGGCCATGCCGATGCCGGCTGCTGAACCGGGGGCGCTGCGTGCGCTGCTGTGGGACGTCGACGGCACGCTGGCCGAGACCGAGCGCGACGGCCACCGCGTCGCCTTCAACCTCGCCTTCGAGCGGCTCGGGCTCGGCTGGCGCTGGGACGAGGCGCGCTATGTCGAGCTGCTGGCGGTCACCGGCGGGCGCGAGCGGCTGCTGCACGACATGGCCGGCCGCAGCGACGCACCGGCGCTGGCCGGCGAGCGGCTGGCGCTGGCCGCCGAGCTGCACCAGCTGAAGAACGGCTTCTATGCCGAACGGGTGCGCGCCGGCGCCGTCGCGCTGCGCCCGGGCGTGGTCGGGCTGATGGCGCAGTGCGCCGACCAGGGCGTGCGCATGGCGATCGCGACCACGACCAGCCGCACCAACGTCGAGGCGCTGCTGCGCGCGCAGCTGGGCTCGCGCTGGGCGAGCTGGTTCGATGCGGTGGTCTGCGGCGAGGACACCGCCCGCAAGAAGCCCGATCCGGAGGTCTACCTGGCGGTGCTCGACCGGCTCGGCCTGCCGGCGCTGCAGACGCTGGCGATCGAGGACTCGCCCGGCGGGGCGGCCGCCGCGCGCGCCGCCGGCGTGCCGGTCGTCGTCACCCGCAGCCACTGCTTCGCCGACGCGATCTTCGACGAGGTGCTGGCGATCGGGCCGGGCCTGCACCGGCGCGGCGGCTGGCGGCCGGTGCTGCCGGGCCCCGCCGGCGACCCGGACGCGCCGGTGGACCTGGCGCTGCTGATGGCCTGGCATGCGCTGCACGACGCCCGCGGATTCTTTCCTTCCAACGACACGGAGACCTTGCCATGGCCCTGATCTCGCTGCGCCAGCTGCTCGACCACGCCGCCGAGCACGACTACGGCGTGCCCGCCTTCAACGTCAACAACATGGAGCAGGTCCACGCGATCATGCAGGCGGCGCAGGCCACCGGCAGTCCGGTGATCCTGCAGGCCTCGGCGGGCGCGCGCCAGTATGCCGGCGAGGCCTATCTGCGCCATCTGGTGCTGGCGGCGATCGAGACCCATCCGGACCTGCCGGTGGTGCTGCACCAGGACCACGGCGCCTCGCCCGCGGTGTGCGTGCAGGCGATCCGCTCGGGCTTCTCCAGCGTGATGATGGACGGCTCGCTGCGCGAGGACGCGAAGACGCCGGCCGACCACGACTACAACGTGCGCGTGACCGCCGAGGTCTGCCGCATCGCGCACGCGGTGGGCGTGTCGGTCGAGGGCGAGCTGGGCTGCCTGGGCTCGCTGGAGACCGGCGAGGCCGGCGAGGAGGACGGCGTCGGCGCGGCCGGCCGGCTGCGCCGCGACCAGCTGCTGACCGACCCGGCCGAGGCGCGCGGCTTCGTCGCCGCCACCGGCGTCGACGCGCTGGCGATCGCGATCGGCACCAGCCACGGCGCCTACAAGTTCAGTCGCCGCCCCGACGGCGAGATCCTCGCGATCGACCGCATCGCCGAGATCCACGCCGCGGTGCCGGACACGCACCTGGTGATGCACGGCGCCTCCAGCGTTCCGCAGGAATGGCTGGCGATCATCCGCGAGCATGGCGGCGAGCTGCGCGAGACCTACGGCGTGCCGGTCGAGGAGATCGTGCGCAGCATCCGCCACGGGGTGCGCAAGGTCAACATCGACACCGACATCCGCCTGGCGATGAGCGGCGCGATGCGCCGGGCCCTGGCGACGAGCCGCGCCGAGTTCGATCCGCGCAAGGCGCTGGCCGCGGCGACGCGCGCGGCCTCGGCGCTGTGCCGCGAGCGCTTCGAGGCCTTCGGCTGCGCCGGCATGGCCGCGCGCATCCGGCCGCTGCCGCTGGAGGCGATGATCCGCCGTCAGCCCGCCTGAGCCAGCAGCGTGCGGATGTCGGCGGCCAGGTCCGCCGGCGGCGTGTTGTGGCGCACGTAGAGCCGCACCTTGCCCTGCGGGTCGAAGACGAAGGAGGCCGCGGTGTGGTCGATGGTGTAGCTGCTCTCGGTCTTGCCCGGCACCTCGCGGTAGAAGATCTTGAACTCCCTGGCCGCGGCGGCGACCTCGTCGGCCGAGCCGCGCAGCGGCACCCAGTCCGGGCTGAAGCTGCCGACATAGGCCTTCATCAGCGGCGCGGTGTCGCGCTTCGGATCGACGGTGACGAAGACGCCGACCAGGCGCTGGCCGTCGGGCCCGAGCAGGCGCTGGGTCTCGGCCAGCGCGGTCAGCGTGGTCGGGCAGACGTCGGGGCACTGGGTGTAGCCGAAGAACACGACCGCCACCTTGCCCTTCAGGTTCGACAGCAGGAAGGGCTGCTCGGTGCGCGCGTCGGTCAGCGCGAGCTGGCGCGCGTAGTCGGCGCCGGTGATGTCGAGCGACTTGAAGGCCGCCGCCGAGGGGCTGCGCTCGCAGCCGGCGAGCAGCGCGCTGCCGGCGGCGCCCAGCAGCGCCAGCGCGGCGGGGGCGCGACGCAGCAGCCGGCGTCGCGAGGAACGGAAGGAAGCGGGAAGGGCGTGTCGTCGTTCAGGGATCTCGGTCACAGCCAGGGTCTCAGGTAATGGTCGATCAGCAACGCGCCGAACAGCAGCGAAAGATGCCAGATCGAGAAGCGGAAGGTCTTGCGGGCCAGCAATTCGCTGTAGCCGCGCCAGAGTTTCCACGCCCGGGCGATGAACATCAGGCCCAGCACCAGCGCCGCGGCCAGGTAGAGCAGGCCGCTGAGGCCCTGCATGAAGGGCAGCAGCGTCGCCGGCACCAGCACGATGGTGTAGAGCAGGATCTGCAGCCGGGTGAACTCGCTGCCGTGCGTGACCGGCAGCATCGGCAGGCCGGCGCGCGCGTAGTCCTCGGCGCGGTACAGCGCCAGCGCCCAGAAGTGCGGCGGCGTCCACAGGAAGATGATAAGGAAGAGGCCGACCGCCTCGGGGCTGACCTCGCCGGTCAGCGCGGTCCAGCCCAGCAGCGGCGGCATCGCGCCGGAGGCGCCGCCGATGACGATGTTCTGCGGCGTCAGCGGCTTCAGGATCACGGTGTAGACCACCGCGTAGCCGACGAAGGTGCCGAAGGTCAGCCAGGCGGTCAGCGGGTTGACCGCCTGGTGCAGCAGCACCATGCCGGCGCCGCCGAGCACGGCCGAGAACAGCAGCGCCTGGCCGCGGCTCAGGTCGCCGCGGGCGGTCGGTCGCCAGGCGGTGCGCTTCATGCGCGCGTCGATGTGCTGCTCGATCAGGCAGTTGAAGGCGGCCGCTGCGCTGGCCACCAGCCCGATGCCGACCGAGGCGGCCAGCGCCAGGCCGAGCTCGTGCGGGCCCGGCACGCCCGGCACCGCCAGCAGCATGCCGATCAGCGCGCAGAACACGATCAGCTGGATCACCCGCGGCTTGGTCAGCGCGATGTACTGGCGCCAGCGCGACAGCGGCGAGGCGCTCGGGGTCAGCGTGGTCGAGCTCATGGCGGATCTCCCGGAAAGGACGCGTTGTCGGTGATTCAGGGGCGCGCGGCGGCGTGCAGGACGGGCGCGGCGCGCGGCACGGTGCGATGACCCGCAGCATGGCTGCGCGCGATCAGCGCCGCCATCAGGGTTGTCAGCAGCGCGGCGCCGCCGGTGTGCATCAGCGCGGCCAGCAGCGGCCAGCCGAGCACCACGTTGGACAGCCCGGTCAGCAGCTGCAGCCCGGCCAGGCCGAGCAGCAGCCGCGCCGGCCGCGCCGCGCCGGGCTGGCGCCGCAGCGCCCACCCGAAGGCCAGCAGCGCCGACAGCACGACGACCGCGCCGAGCCGGTGCGCCATGTGGATCGCGGTCAGCGCCTCGAAGGGCAGCGCGCTGCCGTCCGCACGCAGGCCGAGCGGGCGCAGCAGCGTGAAGCCGGCCTCGAAGTCCATCGCGGGCCACCAGCGGCCCTGGCAGGTCGGCACGTCCCGGCAGACCAGCACCGCGTAGTTCGTGCTGACCCAGCCGCCCAGCGCGACCTGCAGCACCAGCAGCGCCAGCACGCCCCAGGCGGCGGCGCGCAGCCCGGCCGGCAGCGCCAGCGGCCGCGGATCGTGGCGCTGCATCTGCACCGCCAGCAGCGCCAGCAGGCCGATGCCGCCGAGCAGGTGCGTGGTGACGATGGCCGGATAGAGCTTCATCGTGACGGTGAGCGCGCCGAAGGCGCCCTGCAGGCAGACCCAGACGAAGCCCAGCGCCGCCCAGCCCGGCGCGATGCGCGCCGCCGCGGCCGGATCGCTGCGGCGCAGCCGCCGCACCGCCAGCGCGCTCCACACCATCAGCAGCGTCAGCAGCGCGCCCACGCCGGTGGCCAGGTAGCGGTGGATCATCTCGATCCAGGCCTTGCGGTGCGTGACCGGGCCGGTGGGCATCGCGGCCTGGGCCTCGGCGATCTCGGCGTGTGCGCCCAGCGGGCTGGCGCTGCCGTAGCAGCCGGGCCAGTCCGGGCAGCCCAGGCCGGAGTCGCTCAGCCGCGTGAAGGCGCCGAACAGCACCAGGTCGAAGGTCAGCACCAGCGCCAGCAGCGTCAGCGCGCGCAGCCGCGCCGGGGTGCCCGCGCCGCGCTGGCGCCACAGCAGCCAGCCCAGCGCCAGCGCGGCCAGCGTGGCGCCGAAGCCGAGCATCGGCAGCAGCGGGTCGAGGTCGACGAGATCCAGCGCGCCCTTCATCGCGCCGCCCCGTCGCCCACGATGGCCGGGTCGCGTCCTTCCCGGTCCCAGGAGCTGGAGGCGCGCAGCAGCCGGTCGAGGTCGCGCTTGGCCTTGGCCGGCTCGAATTCGGCCGGGAAGCGCATCATCCACTGGCCCATCGGATCGACGACATAGAGATGGGCCGACAGCGGCTGGCCCTCGGCCGGCCGTAGCCAGCGCCCGAGCGCCTCGCGCGGCACGCGCAGCACCTGTGCGCCCTCCAGCGCCGGCAGCAGCGCGGCGCGGGGCGGCGCCTCGCCGGTGACGAACCAGACGCGGTCGAGCCGCTCCTTCTCGCGGCCGAGCGACTCGCGCAGCTGGCGCTGGGCATAGAGCAGCCGCTCGCAGGCCGCGTCGCAGTCGCCGTCGGCGACGACGACCAGCAGCCACTGGTCCTTCAGCGAGCGCGGGTCGACGGCGCGGCCCTGCAGGTCCTGCAGCGGCAGCGCGGCCGCCGGCGGGAGCTCGCGCATCGGGTCGATCAGCACGCCGTGGTTGGTGCGCGCTTGCGGGCGGATGAGGTGGTAGGTGAGGTAGGAGGCGAGGACCGGCGCGGCGCAGGCCAGCATCACCATCAGCATCAGCCAGCGGCCGCGGCGCGTGCGGCGCCCGGTCTCGTCCAGCGCGGTCTCGGGGCGGGGCATCTCGTGGACCGTCAGGCTCAGCGGCCGGGCTCGGACGTCATCGGACATGGAAGAGGGCAGGTCAGGACGGGATCAGCAGGCCTTGCGGCGCCGCAGCCAGGGTCGCAGCAGCGCGAACCACAGCAGCAGCCCCGCGGCCAGGGTCGACAGCGCGAACCACTGCAGCGCGTAGCCGCGGTGGCGCTCGATGCCGAAGTCCGGGGCGGGCCAGTCGCGCCGCAGGCCGTCGCCGCCGTTGCCCGCATCGTCGACCTGAAGCAGCGTCAGCGGCAGCAGGGATAGCCCGGAGTCGCGTGCCAGCGCCGCGCTGTCGAGGTTCTGCCGGATCGGGCCGCGCTCGGGCGCACCGTCGCCGAGCGCGTAGAGCCGCGACGGGCCGTCGACCAGGCGGGCGCTCAGCGTGACCGGGCCGTCCGGCGTGCGCACCGGCGGCAGGCGTTCGCGCTGCAGCGCATCGCGCGGGGCCCAGCCGCGCTGCACCAGCACCGCGCGGCCGTCGTCGAGCCGCAGCGGCGTGACCACATGGAAGCCGACGCGTCCGCCCATCGGCCGGTTGTCGAGAAAGACGGTCGCGTCGGCGACCCAGCGGCCGCGCAGCACGACGCGGCGCTGCAGCTGCGCGCCGATCCGCTCGGGCTGCGCGGCCAGCTGCAGCAGCTCGGGGCCCGACAGCGCGGGCAGGCGCTCGCGCAGGGCCTGCCGTGTCTGCAGCGCCTGCTTGGTCGCGGCCCGGTCGAGCTGCCACAGCCCGAGGCGGGCCGTCAGCGCCACCAGCAGCAGCGCGGCGACGATCGCGGCGATGCGACGCCGGCGGGGGGCGGGTTCGCGCGCTGTCGGGGCGGAGGAGGCGGTGGAACAATCCTTCGCCATGAAGATCGTCATCGCGCTGGCCTTTGTCGTCATCCTTGCCGCGCTGGCTTCGGCCGGGCTGTTCATGCTGCGCCGCGATTCCGGCGCGCAGGCCGGATCGGACGCGGCGCCGAAGGGGCGCATGGCGCGTGCGCTGGCGGTGCGCGTCGGCGTGTCGATCGCCATCTTCCTGTTCGTGCTGATCGGGCATCAGCTCGGCTGGATCGCGCCGACCGGCCTGCCGGTCGGGCGCTGATCCGCGCCGATCCGCGCGCTCCGTCGCGGACCGCAGCCTCACATCCAGTAGACGATCAGGTACAGGCCCAGCCAGACCACGTCGACGAAGTGCCAGTACCAGGCCGCGCCCTCGAAGCCGAAGTGGCGCGTCGGGGTGAAGTGCCCCTTCATCAGCCGGATCGTGATGAACAGCAGCATCAGCGTGCCGACGAAGACATGGAAGCCGTGGAAGCCGGTCAGCATGAAGAAGGTCGAGCCGTAGATGCCGGAGCTGAGCTTCAGGTTCAGCTCGGTATAGGCATGGTGGTACTCGTAGCCCTGGCAGATCAGGAAGGTGATGCCCAGCAGCACGGTGACCCACATCCAGGCGATCGTCGTGGCGCGGCGGCCGGCGATCAGCGCGTGATGCGCCAGCGTCAGCGTGACGCCCGAGGTCAGCAGCAGCGCGGTGTTGATCGTCGGCAGCGGCCACGGGCCCATGGTCTGGAAGGGCTCGACGGTGCCGGCCGGCGATGCGGTGGCGCCCATGCCCTCGCTCGGCCAGACCGCCTTGAAGTCCGGCCACAGCAGCGCGTTCTCGGCGCTGCCCAGGTTCGGCACCGCATGCGCGCGCGCCCAGTACAGCGCGCCGAAGAAGGCGGCGAAGAACATCACCTCCGAGAAGATGAACCAGGCCATGCTCCAGCGGTAGGAGACATCGACCCGGTCGCTCAGCAGCCCGCCCTCGGCCTCGCCGGCGGCCTCGCCGAACCACTGGCGCAGCACGAAGGCGACCCACAGCAGGCCGAACAGCACCGAGTACATGCCCCAGCCATGGCCGTTGACCCACTGTCCGGCGCCGAGCACGACGAAGAACAGGCCGATCGACATCATCACCGGGTGCCGCGAGGGCGCCGGGACGTAGTAGTAGGGCGCGTGGCCCGGGGTGCTTGCCGACATCGTGGGTCTCCTGGACGCGGGTGTTCTGGGGAAGGGCTTGTCGGGAAAGGGGAGGGCGGACGGTGCAGTGCCGGCGTTCAGCCGGAGCCGGCGGCGATCCAGCGCACCAGCAGCACCAGCGCGCCGACGAACAGGCCGGCGCCGATCAGGCCGGCGACGATGACATGCACCGGATTGAGCCGGCCGATGTCCTCCTGCCAGCCGGCGCCGCGGCGGATGCCGAGAAAGGACCAGGTGACGGCCTTGAGCGTCTGCACGAAGGAGCCGCGCCGGCGTACCGCCTCGCGCAGGTCCTCGCCCGGCGGCGGCAGGTCCGGCGGCGCGCTCACGAGCGCTCCCCGGCCGCGGTCGTCCCGGCCTGCACCGTGGTCGCCGGTGCGGCCGGCGTGCGGGCGCCGACCTCGAAGAAGGTGTAGGACAGCGTGATGGTCGTGACGTCCTTGGGCAGCTTCGGGTCGATGACGAAGACCACCGGCCAGGACTTCGACTCGCCCGGCGCCAGCGTGTACTGGTTGAAGCAGAAGCACTCGAGCTTGTTGAAGTGCGCGGTGGCCTGCTTCGGCGCGTAGCTGGGAATGGCCTGCGCGGCCATCGTGCGGTCCTGGACGTTGCGGAACTCGTACATCACGGTGGCGACCTCGCCCGGATGCACCGTGAGCGAGGCCTGCGCCGGCCGGAACTGCCAGGGGCCGCGCGCGTTGGCATCGAACTCGACGGTGATGGTGCGGCTGAGGTCGACCTGCGTGTTGCGGCCGTCGGCACGGGCGGCGTGCGGCGAGGTGCGCTGCTCGCTCAGCGTCAGGATGTTGATGCCCAGCGCGGTGCAGATCGCCTGGTACATCGGCACCAGCGCGTAGCCGAAGCCGAACATCGCCGCCGCGATCACGCACAGCTTGCCCAGCATGCGCCGGTTGTCGGCGCGCAGCAGCGGGTCGGGGGCGGGGCCGGGCGTGGACATCGTGCGTCGTGCCCGCTTCAGTGGCTGCCCGCCAGCGCGATCTTCGCGACGAAGCCGACGAAGAAGGCGACCGCCACCGACGCCAGGATCAGCGCCAGCCGGAGGTTGGCGCGGCGCTGGCGCTCCGGGTCGAGCGGGGTTGCCGGGGTGTCGTGGGCCATCTCGGTCTCCTGTCGAAGGGGCGGAGCGGACCGGCCGATCAGCCGATCACGCGCGTCGCGGTGGCGTCGAGCTTCGGGGGCGTCTCGAAGGTGTGGAAGGGCGCCGGCGAGGGCACTTCCCATTCCAGGCCCTCGGCGGCCTCCCAGGGCTTCTGCGGCGCCTTCTCGCCCTGGCCGCGCAGCATCGGCAGCACGACGAACAGGAAGAAGTAGACCTGCATGAAGCCGAAGCCGAAGGCGCCGATCGACGCGATCATGTTGAAGTCCGCGAACTGCATCGGGTAGTCGGCGTAGCGGCGGGGCATGCCGGCCAGACCCAGGAAGTGCATCGGGAAGAAGGTGACGTTGAAGAAGATCAGCGAGCCCCAGAAGTGGATCTTTCCGCGCGTCTCCGAATACATCACGCCCGACCACTTCGGACCCCAGTAGTACACGCCGGCGAAGAGGGCGAACAGCGAGCCGGCCACCAGCACGTAGTGGAAGTGCGCGACGACGTAGTAGGTGTCCTGCAGGTTGATGTCGATCGGCGCCATCGAGCAGATCATTCCGGTGAAGCCGCCCATCGTGAACACGAAGATGAAGCCCACCGCCCACAGCATCGGCGTCTCGAAGGTCATCGAGCCCTTCCACATCGTCGCCAGCCAGTTGAAGACCTTCACGCCGGTCGGCACCGAGATCAGCATCGTCGCGTACATGAAGAACAGCTGGCCGGTCAGCGGCATGCCGGTCGTGTACATGTGGTGCGCCCAGACGATGAACGACAGGATCGCGATCGAGGCGGTCGCGTAGACCATCGAGGCGTAGCCGAACAGCTTCTTGCGCGCGAAGGCCGGCACGATCTGGCTGATGATGCCGAAGGCCGGCAGGATCATGATGTAGACCTCGGGATGCCCGAAGAACCAGAAGATGTGCTGGTACATCACCGGGTCGCCGCCGCCGGCCGGGTTGAAGAAGCTGGTGCCGAAGTGGCGGTCGGTCAGCGTCATCGTGATCGCGCCGGCCAGCACCGGCATCACCGCGATCAGCAGGTAGGCGGTGATCAGCCAGGTCCAGGCGAACATCGGCATCTTCATCAGCGTCATGCCGGGCGCGCGCATGTTGAGGATGGTCACGATGATGTTGATCGAGCCCATGATCGACGAGGCGCCCAGGATGTGCATCGCGAAGATGCCGGCGTCCATCGACGGGCCCATCTGCAGCGTGAGCGGCGCGTAGAGCGTCCAGCCCGCGGCCGGGGCGCCCCCGGGCATGAAGAAGGACGCCACCAGCATGATGGCCGCCGGGATCATCAGCCAGAAGCTGAAGTTGTTCATCCGCGCGAAGGCCATGTCGGAGGCGCCGATCTGCAGCGGCAGCATCCAGTTCGCGAAGCCGACGAAGGCCGGCATGATCGCGCCGAAGACCATGATCAGGCCGTGCATCGTCGTGAACTGGTTGAACAGCTCCGGGTTGACGAACTGCAGGCCCGGCTTGAACAGTTCGGCGCGGATCAGCAGCGCCAGCACGCCCCCGATCATCAGCATCGTGAAGCTGAACAGCATGTACAGCGTGCCGATGTCCTTGTGGTTGGTCGCGAAGACCCAGCGGCGCCAGCCGTGCGGCGCGTGGTGGTGATCGTCGTGGGCGTGATCGTGACCGCCCGGATGGAGGACTGCGCTCATGGACTGGGCTTCCCTTCTTACTTGCGGGCGGCGACGACGTCGGCCGGCTGCACGATCTGGTCGGTGTGGTTGGACCAGCTGTTCTTCGTGTAGGTGATGACCGCGGCGATCTCGGTGTCGGACAGGGCCTTCCACGAGGGCATCGCGCCGTTGTTCTGGCCGTTGAGCAGCACGGCGATCTGGCGGCCCTTGTCGGCGTCGAGCACCACGGCCGAGCCGTCGAGCGGCTTGATCGGGCCGGCGCCCTTGCCGTTGGGCTGGTGGCAGACGGCGCAGTTGGCGGCGTAGACCTTGGCGCCGCGCGCGATCAGGTCGGGCAGCTTCCACTCCTTCTTCGGATCGTCGGCGCGCGCGGCCAGCTTCTTCTTCTCGGCATCGACCCAGGCGGTGTACTCGGCGTCGCTCACCACCTTGACGTGGATCGGCATGTAGGCGTGCTCCTTGCCGCAGAGCTCGGCGCACTGGCCGTAGAAGTCGCCGGTCTTGTCGGCGCGGAACCAGGTGTCGCGCACGAAGCCGGGAATCGCGTCCTGCTTGACGCCGAACTGCGGAATCATCCAGGAGTGGATGACGTCGCTGGCGGTCGTGATGATGCGCACCTTCTTGTTGACGGGCACGACCAGCGGGTTGTCGACCTTCAGCAGGTAGTCGTCGCCCTCGGGCTTGCCGGCGTCGGACATCGCGCGCTGGTTGACGTCGAGCGTCTGCAGGAAGCTGATGCCTTCGCCCTCGCCCTTCAGGTAGTCGTAGCCCCACTTCCACTGGTAGCCGGTGGCCTTGATGGTGATGTCGGCGTTGGTGGTGTCCTTCTGCGCGACGACCGTCTTCGTGGCCATCGCGCCCATGCCGACGACGATGATGAAGGGCACGACCGTCCAGGCGATCTCGACGCCGACGCTCTCGTGGAAGTCGGCCGGCTTGTGGCCGCGCGACTTGCGGTGCTTCAGGATGGAATAGAACATCACCCCGAAGACCGCGACGAAGATGGCCGAGCAGATGACCATCATCATCGTGTGCAGCCAGTCCATCTGCGCGGCGATCTGCGTGGCCGGCCTGGCGTAGCCCATCTGGTTGACCGCCGGCCCGCCGGGCAGGTCATTGACCGCCAGCGCGGCGGAGGAGGCCAGCAGGGCGGCGGCGAACAGGCCGGCGCGGCCAGCGAGCGACCCAGGCGCGGTCTTCGTCATCTCTGCGCTCACTTTCTCTGTGCAGCAGACCCGTCGCCGGGCCGGACGTTGTCTCTTGTCTTGTCGTCGTACAGCGCATGCGCCGGGGCCGGTCATGCCGCCCGGTGCCCCCGCTTCCGGAGGCGAGGAAGCAGGGCGGAATCAAGCATGACGCCGTCACGGTCTTTCAGCCATCCCGGGAAGTCCCGATGGTCTGAAGCCGATTTCGATGAATTTTTTGTTGATGCCGATCAGTCGATATCCATCGAATCGATGATCGGCATCAATGATCGCGCAGAGGGCTCAGGGCGTGGCGGGGCGCCGGCGCGTCATCTCGCGCATCGTGTCGAGCGAGATCTCGGTCTGCGCCTTCACGCGCGGGCGGGCGACCGGGCGCATCGCGTGGCCGTAGATGATCTCGAAGCGCAGGTGCAGGCGGCCGTCGGCGCCGCGCAGCCGCTCCGCCAGGAGCGATTCCAGTCTCCGGCGCCACTGCCGGCCCCGCAATCCGGGTTGTCGAGCAGGGTTCGTGTTCAGCCCGAGCGTGCGCAGCTCGGCCAGCAGCGCCTGCGGCGAATCCCAGGTCAGCGTCAGCCGCTCCATGTCCATCACCGGATCGGCGAAGCCGGCCTGCACCAGGTCGTCGCCGAGGTCGTGCATGTCGACCCAGTCGCTGCAGGGCGCGCCCCAGCCGGCCTCGGCCCAGATCGCGCGCAGCTCGGCCAGCGTGTCCGGGCCGAAGCAGGAGAACATCAGGAAGCCGTCGACCGCCAGCAGCGCGTGCCAGCGCGCCAGCAGCGCCGGGCGGTCGTCGATCCAGTGCAGCATCATGTTGGCCCACAGCAGCTCGGCGGGCGCCTCGTCCTCGCTGCTCGGGCGGGGGCGGCCGGCGCCGAGCAGGCGCTGCCACCAGCGGCCCTCGCCGCGGGCCGAGTCCTCGAGCGGGCGGCCGTCCAGGCCGGTGCGCAGCAGCCGCGCCTGCGGATAGCGCGCCTGCAGCAGCGGCGCGCCGCCCGAGGTCGGGCTCCACCAGTCGATCAGGCGCGCCGGCTGGCGCAGGATCAGGCCGAGGCGCTCGTCCATGCGGCGGGCGATCTCCTCGTGCAGCCACGGGGGCGGGCGCTTCGCGGACCGCGCCAGATGGCGGTCCAGGGCGGCGGGAGCGATGCGCGGCGCGCGCAGTCGCGGGGCATCGGCAGCGTCGGGGGATGAGGCGTCTTGCATGATGCCGGCGCAGTATAGTGAGCCGGCCATGGTCGCGCCCGTCTCCGGATCCGCCTCGCCGCTGGGCCTGTGGTCGCGCCTGCTGCGCGGCCTGGGCAGCCGCTGCCGCGTCTGCGCGCGCTGGCAGGCCGAGGTGCTGTGCGCCGACTGCCGCGACCGGTTCGCGCGCTGGCGGCCGCGCTGCCGGCTGTGCGCCCGGGCGCTCGACGAGGCGCCGGCCACCGTGCAGATAGAGCGCCTGTGCCGCGCCTGCCGCCACGAGCCGCCCGGTTTCGACGCCGCGCTGGCCGCGGTCGACTATGCCGAGCCCTGGGACCGGCTGATCCCGCTGTTCAAGTACGCCGAGGGCTGCGAGCTGGCCTCGCCGCTGGCGGCGCTGCTGGCCGGCGCGCTGCAGCAGTCGGCCGACGAGGACCGGGTCGGCTGGCCGTGGCCGGACTGGGTCGTGCCGGTGCCGCTGTCGGCGGCGCGGCTGCGCGAGCGCGGCTACAACCAGGCCTGGGAGCTGGCGCGCCGCGTCGCGCCGGCGCTGGGCCTGCACGCCCGCGCCGATCTGGTCGAGCGGCTGATCGACACGCCGCACCAGGTCGGACTGGCGCTGCCGGCGCGCCAGCACAACCTGGCCGGCGCCTTCGAGTCCACGCCGGCGGGGCGGGTGGAGCTGGCCGGCGCCTCGGTCGCGCTGGTCGACGACGTGCTGACGACCGGCGCGACCGCCGCCGAGCTGGCGCGCACGCTGCGCCGTGCGGGCGCGCGCGCGGTGCAGGTCTGGGTGGTCGCACGCACGGATCGGCGATGATCCGGGCCATGTTCCGCATCGTCCTCGTCCACCCCGAAATCCCGCCGAACACCGGCAACGTCATCCGCCTGGCGGCCAACACCGGCTGCGAGCTGCATCTGGTCGAGCCGCTGGGCTTCTCGATGGACGACAAGCTGCTGCGTCGGGCCGGCCTCGACTATCACGAGTACGCGCCGGTGCGACGCCACGCCTCGTGGGAGGCGCTGCTCGAGACCTGCCGGCCCGATCCGGCGCGCATGTTCGCGATGACCACCCGCGGCAGCCGGCCCTTCGCCGAGGTGGCCTGGCAGCCGGGCGACTGGCTGGTCTTCGGCTGCGAGACCAGCGGCCTGCCGCCGGCGCTGCGCGACGGGCATTTCCCCGACGGCCAGCGCGTGCGCCTGCCGATGCGCCCCGAGCAGCGCAGCCTCAACCTGAGCAACGCGGTGGCGGTGACGGTGTTCGAGGCCTGGCGGCAGAACGGCTACGCCGGCGCGGCCTGAGGGCCGCCGGACGCCGCAGGCCGGCGCGTCAGCTCTCGGCCCGCGCCTCGCGCTGCATCAGCGCCTGCACCGCCTCGCGCGGGGTGAGATCGCCCTGCAGCACGCCCACCACCGCGCGGGTGATCGGCATGTCCACGCCGAGCGCGGTGGCGCGCTCCAGCACGGTGCGGGCGCTGTAGACGCCCTCCGACACATGGCCGAGCTCGACCAGGATGCGCTCGAGCGTCTGGCCCTCGGCCAGCTTCAGGCCGACGCGGCGGTTGCGCGAGAGATCGCCCGTGGCGGTCAGCACCAGGTCGCCCAGGCCGGACAGGCCCATGAAGGTCTCCGTGCGTCCGCCCAGCGCCTGGCCGAGCCGGGTCATCTCGGCCAGACCGCGGGTGATCAGCGCGGCGCGGGCGTTCAGGCCCAGCGCCATGCCGTCGGCCATGCCGGTGGCGATCGCCAGCACGTTCTTGACCGCGCCGCCCACCTCCACGCCGACCGGATCGGTCGACGAGTAGATGCGCAGCGTCGGGCCGTGCAGCGCGGTGATCGCCGACTGGCACAGCGCCGCGTCCTGGCTGGCCGCCACCAGCGCGGTGGGCTGGCCGCGCGCGACCTCGAGCGCGAAGCTCGGGCCGCTGAGCACGCCCGCGCGCAGCCCCGGGGCCGCCTCGCGGGCGATCTCGTGGCCGAGCCGGCCGCTGCCGGCCTCGAAGCCCTTGCTGAGCCACAGCACCGCCGCGCCGTCGGGCAGGCGCAGCAGCATCTCGCGCAGGCCCGCCATCGGCGTGGCGACGATCAGCAGGCCGTCCGGGCCGGCATGCGCCAGCGCCGCGGCCAGATCGTCGGTGAGCTCCAGCGCGTCGGGCAGCGCGACGTCGGGCAGGTAGCGCGCATTGCGCCGGCTGGCGGCGATCGCGCCGGCCTGCGCCGGATCACGCGCCCAGAGCCGGGTCGGGTGGCGGGTGGCCGCCTGCGCCGCGAGCGCGGTGCCCCACGCCCCGGCGCCGAGCACCGAGATGCGCATCGTCAGGCGTTCAGCGCGCCGTTGCCCTGCTGCTGGGCTTCGTACATCGCCTGGAAGTTGACCTCGGCCAGATGCACCGGCGGGAAGCCGGCGCGGGTGACGGTGTCGGCCACGACGGCGCGCAGGTAGGGGTAGACGATGCCCGGGCAGGCGATGCCCAGGATCGGCTGCATCTGGTCCTCGTCGATGTTGCGGATCTCGAAGATGCCGGCTTCCTTGGCCTCGCACAGGAACAGGGTGCGCTCGCCGACCTTGGTCGTCACGGTGGCGGTCACCGCGACTTCATAGATGCCGTCGACCACCGGCTGGACCTCGACGGCCAGGTTGATGTCGACGGACGGCTGGCCCTGCTCGACGAGGATCTGCGGCGAGTTCGGCTGCTCCAGCGACAGGTCCTTCAGGTACACGCGCTGGATCTGGAAAACGGGTTGCGCGTCTTGGGTGTCGGCCATGATCGGGTCTCGGTGGTGATCGAACGGGGATCGGACGGGAATGAAGATCGGACGGCTGTCCGCCAATACCGCACGGCAGGTGCGGAGTCGGCGGATTATGGCAGCGTCGACCCGGCCTTCCCTTGGCACGCGCGACAGGGCGGACCCGCATACTGGCGGGCCATGACGCACCTCACGCCGACGACGATGGCCGCTCCCGTTCCCGCTCCGATGCCGGCGACGCGGCTCACGCTGGTCCGCCACGGCGAGACCGACTCGAACCGCAGCCACCGTTTCCAGGGCCAGCTCGACGTGCCGCTCAACGACACCGGCCTGCGGCAGGCCGAGCGCCTGGCCGAGCGCCTGGCCGGCGAGCGCTTCGACGCGGTCGTCACCAGCGATCTGATGCGGGTGCGCCAGACCGCCGCGCCGCTGCTGGCGCGGCTCGGGGTCCAGCCCGAGGTCGATCCGGTCTGGCGCGAGCAGGGCTTCGGCCTGTTCGAGGGGCTGACGGCCGAGGAGGTGATGGCGCGCCACGGCGCGCTGTGGCAGCAGTGGCTGCGCCAGGACGCCGACTTCGCGCTGCCCGGCGGCGAGAGCGTGCGCGCCTTCTCGGCGCGGGTGACCGGCGCGCTCGATGCGCTGGCGGCTCGCCATCCCGGCCAGTGGGTGCTGGTGGTGACGCACGGCGGCGTGCTCGACATGCTCTGGCGCCGCGTCCAGGGCCAGCCGCTGTCGAGCGCACGCGCCTGTACGATCCCGAACGCGGGCCTGAACCGGCTGAGCTGGCAGGCCGGCGCGCTGGCGATCGAGGTCTGGGCCGACGACGCGCACCTGGCCGGCCTGCCGGCCCAGCCCTCGACGGTGTCGCTGAGCGTGCGCTACGCTGCCGTTCCGACGCCGCCGACGCCCTGAGCGAGCAGCGCCGCCACCGGCGCGGCCAGCTCGTGGCCGGCGGCGTCGACCGCCTGCGTGGCGCCGCCCTCGACCGCCGACTGCACCAGCCGCGCCAGCGTGCCCGCATGCGGCAGGATCGTGCCGAAGAACAGCGGCCGCGCGCCACGCAGCACCATCACGGTCGGAAAGTTCTCGATGTCGAGCGCCGCGTCGCCGAGCGCATCGCTGTGCTCCTCGATGTCGATCCAGGCGAAGCGCGCCTGCGGCCAGTCGCGCGCCAGCTGCGCGAAGGTCGCGCCATAGGCCTGGCAGGTGGTGCACCAGCCGGCGCACAGGCAGACGACGGAGATCGGTTCGGCGGACGTCATGGCGGCAGTGTGCCAGAGCGGCCCGCTGCCGCCTCTTATCCGTTTTTCGCATGACGATCCAAGGAATCGTTGGTTGATCGCACAAGCGTGCGGGCCAACAATCCCGCGGTGAACTTCCAGCAACTGCGTTCCGTCCGCGAGACCGTGCGTCGCGGCTTCAACCTGACCGAGGTGGCCCAGGCGCTGCACACCTCGCAGCCCGGCGTCAGCCGCCAGATCCGCGAGCTCGAGACCGAGCTGGGCGTGGAGATCTTCGTGCGGGCCGGCAAGCGGCTCACCGGGCTCACGCCGCCGGGCGAGGTGGTGCTGCCCATCGTCGAGCGCATGCTGATGGAGGCCGACAACCTGCGCCGCGCCGGCCAGGACTTCGCCGCGCAGGACCGCGGCCTGCTCGTCATCGCCGCGACCCACTCGCAGGCGCGCTATGCGCTGCCGCCGGCGGTGCGCGACTTCCGAGCCACCCACCCGCAGGTGGTGCTGCAGATGCACCAGGGCTCGCCGCAGCAGGTGGCGCAGATGCTGCTCTCGGGCGAGGCCGACATCGGCATCGCCACCGAGATGCTGGCCGAGACCGAGGGCCTGGTGGCGCTGCCGTGCTACAGCTGGACCCATGTGGTGGTGGTGCCGAGCGGCCATGTGCTGGCGCAGGAGGCCGACCAGGGCCGCACGCTCACGCTGCGCCGGCTGGCGGATTTCCCGCTGATCACCTACGAGGGCGGCTACACCGGCCGCTCGCACATCGACGAGGCCTTCGCACGCCACGGCCTGAAGCCCGACGTCGTGCTGGCGGCGATGGACGCCGACGTCATCAAGACCTACGTCGAGCTCGGCATGGGCGTCGGCCTGGTGGCGTCGATCGCCCACGACGAGACCCGCGACCTGGGCCTGCGCGCCATCGACGCGCGCCACCTCTTCGCCGCGAGCATGACCCGGCTGGCGCTGCGCCGCGGCATCTACCTGCGCCGCTACGCCTACGAGTTCATCCGCTGCTTCGCGCCGCCGCTGACGCCGGAGCTGGTCGAGCGCGCGATGCGCGAGGCCGCCGGCGGCGAGGACGAGGGCGACGACTTCGCCCTCTGACGCCCGCCTCAGATCGCCGCGGCCGGATCGTCCGCCACGTTCGTGCCGCTGGCGTCGAAGCGGGTGATGCGGCGCGGCTTGAGGTGCACCGTGCTGCCCGGGCGCAGGCCCAGGCGCTCGCGCAGGCCGCTCCAGGCCTCGCGCGAGAGCTCGACGTCGACCGGCGCCTCGTCGCCCTGGCGGCGCAGCTCCAGGCGGGTGTTCGGGCCCACCGTCAGCACATGCGCCAGCGTGGCGGTCCAGCTGCCGGGCTCGGGCGCGGCCACCAGGTCGATCTCGTGCGGGCGCACGTAGCTGACCTCGCCGCCGAGGCTGCCGCCGCCGTGCGCCGGCTGACCCGGCGCATGGTCGCGCCGGCCGTGGAAGAGGTTCACGTCCCCCAGGAACTGCAGCACGAAGGGCGTGGCCGGCCGGTCGTAGACCTCGTCCGGGCTGCCGACCTGCTCGACGCGGCCCTCGTTCATCACGACGATGCGGTCGGCGACCTCCATCGCCTCTTCCTGGTCGTGGGTGACGAAGACGCTGGTGACATGCATCTCGTCGTGCAGACGGCGCAGCCAGCGGCGCAGCTCCTTGCGCACCTTGGCGTCGAGCGCGCCGAAGGGCTCGTCGAGCAGCAGCACCTTGGGCTCGACCGCCAGCGCCCGGGCCAGCGCGATGCGCTGGCGCTGGCCGCCGGAGAGCTGGTGCGGATAGCGCTCGGCCAGCCAGTCGAGCTGCACCAGCTTCAGCAGCTCGGTGACCTTGGCGCGGATCGTGGCCTCGCTGGGGCGCGTCGCCTTGGGGCGCACGCGCAGGCCGAAGGCGACGTTCTCGAAGATGGTCATCTGCGGGAACAGCGCGTAGTGCTGGAAGACGAAGCCGACCTGGCGCTCGCGCACGCTGGCGTCGGTGGCGTCCTCGCCGTGGAACAGCACCTGGCCCGCGTCGGGCACCTCCAGGCCGGCGATCATGCGCAGCAGCGTGGTCTTGCCCGAGCCCGACGGGCCCAGCAGCGCCACCAGCTCGCCCGAGCCGATGGTCAGGTTCACGTTGTCGCAGACGGTCAGCGCGCCGAAGCGCTTGTTCAGATCACGGATCTCGATGCTCATGGCGTCTCGCGGTGGCGGTTCAGTGCGTGTCGTCCTGGCGGGCGCTGCTCAGCTGCGCCTTCACCCGCCGCTCGACCAGGTATTTCAGTCCGAGCGTGACCAGCGCCAGCCCGGCCAGCAGCGACGACACCGCAAAGGCCGCCGCGAACTGGTATTCGTTGTAGAGGATCTCGATGTGCAGCGGCATCGTGTTGGTCTGGCCGCGGATGTGGCCCGACACCACCGAGACGGCGCCGAACTCGCCCATCGCGCGGGCATTGCACAGGATCACGCCGTACAGCAGCGCCCACTTGATGTTGGGCAGCGTCACGCGCCGGAACACCTGCCAGCCGCTGGCGCCCAGCACCACGGCGGCCTCTTCCTGCTCGCGGCCCTGCGCCTGCATCAGCGGGATCAGCTCGCGCGCCACGAAGGGGAAGGTGATGAAGACGGTGGCCAGCACGATGCCCGGCACCGCGAAGATCACCTTCAGGTCATGGTCGCGCAACCACTCGCCGAACCAGCCCTGCAGGCCGAACACCAGCACGAAGATCAGGCCGGCGATCACCGGGCTGACCGAGAAGGGCAGGTCGATGAGGGTCAGCAGCAGGCTCTTGCCCCGGAAGTCGAACTTGGCGATGCACCAGGCCGCGGCCACGCCGAAGACCAGGTTCAGCGGCACCGAGATCGCCGCGGCGATCAGGGTCAGCCGGATGGCCGAGCGCGCGTCGTCCTCGACGATGGCCGCCAGGTAGACGTCCCAGCCCTTCTTCAGGGCCTCGAAGAAGACGGTGGCCAGCGGCACGAACAGGAACAGCGTCAGGAACAGCAGCGCCACCGCGATCAGCGTGCGCCGCAGCCAGGCCGGCTCGGTGGTGGCGCCGGTCACGGCGCGCGGGGAAAGGGAGGGGCCGCTCATCGTCAGGCTCCGTTCTCACTGGCCCTGGCGCTTGCGCGTCCAGGCCTGCAGCAGGTTGATGACCAGCAGCATCACGAAGCTCATGGCCAGCATCACGACGGCGATGGCGGTGGCGCCGGGCACGTCGTACTGCTCGAGCTTGCTGATGATCATCAGCGGCGTGATCTCGCTGACCATCGGCAGGTTGCCGGCGATGAATATCACCGAGCCGTACTCGCCCAGCGCGCGGGCGAAGGCCAGCGCGAAGCCGGTGGTCAGCGCCGGCAGCAGGATCGGCAGGATCACCAGGCGGAAGGTCTGCCAGCGGTCGGCGCCCAGCGTCGCGGCGGCCTCCTCGTATTCCTTCGACAGGTCTTCCAGCACCGGCTGCAGCGTGCGCACCACGAAGGGCAGGCCGATGAACAGCAGCGCCACGAAGACGCCGACCGGCGTGAAGCTGACCTTGAACGGCAGCCACTGGCCGATCAGGCCGTTCTCGGCATAGAGCGCGGTCAGCGTGATGCCGGCCACCGCGGTCGGCAGCGCGAAGGGCAGGTCCACCAGCGCGTCGATCAGCCGCTTGAACGGGAAGTCGTAGCGCACCAGCACCCAGGCGATCAGCAGCCCGAAGACCGCGTTGATCGCGGCGGCCGCCAGCGAGGCGCCGAAGGTCAGCCGGTAGGACGCGACCACGCGCGGCGAGGAGATCGCGTCCCAGAAGGCCGGCCCGGTCATCGACGCAGCCTTCAGGAAGGCCGCCGCCAGCGGGATCAGGACGACCAGGCTCAGATAGAGCAGCGTGAAGCCCAGCGCGAGGTCGAAGCCGGGCAGCACGCTGTGACGGCGCAGCAGCGCGCGGGAGAACAGCATGGCGGGGGAAGTCGTGAAGAGAGGGCCGGACTCAGCGGCGCGCGGCGCCGAGGATCTGGTCGTAGATGCCGCCGTCGTTGAAGTGCTCGGCCTGCGCCTTCTTCCAGCCGCCGAAGACCTCGTCGACGGTGAAGGTCGGCACGGCCGGGAAATCCTTGGCGTACTTCGCCGCCACCTTCGGGTCGCGCACGCGCAGGTTGTGCTTCGCGGCGATCTCCTGGGCTTCCTCGCTCCAGAGGTACTTCAGGTAGGCCTCGGCGGCCTTGCGCGTGCCCTTGCGGTCGACGACCTTGTCGACCACCGCGACCGGGTTCTCGGCCAGCACGGTGCTCTTCGGATAGACCATGTCGAAGTTCTTGCCGAACTCCTCGACGATGGACTGCACCTCGCTCTCGAAGGTCACCAGCACGTCGCCGATGCCGCGCTGCGCGAAGGTCGTGGTGGCGGCGCGGCCGCCGCCGTCGAAGACCGGCACGTTGGCGAAGATCTTCTGCGTCAGCTCGCGCGCCTGCGCCGGCGTGCCGCCCGACTTGATCACCGAGCCCCAGGCGGCCAGGTAGCCGTAGCGGCCGTTGCCGGTCACCTTCGGGTTGGGGATGACGACCGAGGTGCCCGCGCGGGCCAGGTCGGCCCAGTCCTTCACGCCCTTGGGGTTGCCCTTGCGCACCAGGAAGATGGTGAGCGAGCTGGTCGGCGCGGCGTTGTTGGGCAGCCGTTTGGCCCAGTCGGCGGCGATCAGCCCCTTGTCGGCGACCACCTCGATGTCCAGCGCCTGGTTCATCGTGATGACGTCGGCCTCCAGGCCCTCGATGACGCTGCGCGCCTGCTTGCTCGAGCCGCCGTGCGACTGGTTCAGCACGATGTCCTCGCCGGTGGTCTTCTTCCACTGCGCGGCGAAGGCCTTGTTGTAGTCCTTGTAGAACTCGCGCGAGACGTCGTAGCTGACGTTGAGCAGCGCAGGCGCCGCGGCCTGCGCGGCGCCCAGCATCAGCAGGCCGGCGACGGCGGTGGCGGAGCGCAGGAGATGGCGGCGGGTCGGTTGCGGCATGGTCTTCGGACGGGCGAGCTGGAGAATGGCCCGGATCCTAGAACCCGCTCGTTCTGCGGACAACGCATTTTTTGTTGGTTGCTTATGCGCATATCGAATATGCGATGTGCCGTCGACCGCGTCTCCGAGGGGTCAGATGGCCCAGCGCAGCGCCTGCGGCGCCAGCGGTGCCACAGGGGCCGGCTGCTCGTGGCCCGGACGCTGCAGCACGCGGCCGAGGATCTCGTCCTCCAGCGCGGCGAAGGCGGGCGCGCCGTGCGAGCGCGGTCGCGGCAGGTCGATGCGGCGGTCCAGCGCGATGCGGCCGTCCTCGACCAGCAGCACCCGGTCGGCCAGCGCCACCGCCTCGGCCACGTCGTGCGTGACCAGCAGCGCGGTGAAGCCGTGCGCGAGCCACAGCGACTCGATCAGCCGGTGCATCTCGATGCGGGTCAGCGCGTCGAGCGCGCCCAGCGGCTCGTCGAGCAGCAGCAGGCGCGGGCGGTGCACCAGCGCGCGGGCCAGCGCGACGCGCTGGCGCTGGCCGCCCGAGAGCACCGCCGGCCAGTCGCCTGCCCGGTCGGCCAGGCCGACCTGCGCCAGCGCCTCGGCGGCGCGCGTGCGCCCGGCCTCGCCGTCCAGCCCGAGGCGGACGTTGTCGATCACGCGCTTCCAGGGCAGCAGCCGCGCGTCCTGGAACATGATGCGCAGGTCGGCGCGGGCCGCGTCGCCGGTGTCGCCGCCGAGGGCCAGCCGGCCGGTGTCGGCCGTCTCCAGCCCGGCGACCAGGCGCAGCAGCGTGCTCTTGCCGCAGCCGCTGCGCCCGACGATGGCGACGAACTCGCCCGGCGCGATGCGCAGGTCCAGGCCGGCCTCGGCCTCGCCCAGGATGCGCCGCGCGCCGTAGGACTTGCCCAGGCCGGCGAGCTCGACCGACAGGCCGTGCTCGGGCGCCGGCCGGCTGCGCTGCAGCGTGCGGGGCGCGACGGGCGGCGCGGGTGGGGCGGACAGCTTCAGAGTCAGGGTCATGATCGGATCAGCGAAGGAATCAGGCGCGGGCGCCCGGGCGGGCGTAGCCCGGATGCCAGCGCAGCCAGCGGCGCTCCAGCGCCCGGGCCAGCAGGTCCGCCAGCTTGCCCAGCAGCGCGTAGAGCAGGATGCCCACCAGCACCACGTCGGTCTGCAGGAACTCGCGGGCGTTCATCGTCAGGTAGCCGATGCCGGCCTGGGCGGAAATGGTCTCGGCCACGATCAGCAGCACCCACATCAGCCCGAGCGAGAAGCGCACGCCCACCAGGATCGAGGGCAGCGCGCCCGGCAGGATGACCTGCGCGTAGAGCGCCCGGCCGGAGAGGCCGTAGCTGCGCGCCATCTCGATCAGCCCCTTGTCCACCGAGCGGATGCCGTGGAAGGTGTTGAGGTAGACGGGGAAGAACACGCCCAGCGCCACCAGGAAGAGCTTGGCGGTCTCGTCGATGCCGAACCACAGGATCACCAGTGGAATCAGCGCCAGCGGCGGGATGTTGCGCACCATCTGCAGCGTCGAGTCGAGCAGCGTCTCAGCCCGGCGGAAGGTGCCGGTCAGCAGGCCCAGCAGCAGCCCGGCGCTGCCGCCGATGGCAAAGCCCAGCAGCGCGCGCCGGGTGCTCACCAGCACGTGTTCCAGCAGCTCGCCCGACAGCGCGAGGCGGACGAAGGCACTCGCCACCGCCAGCGGCTCCGGCAGCACCCGGCTGGACAGCCAGCCCGAGAGCGAGGCGGCCTCCCAGCCGAGCAGGATCAGCAGCGGCACCAGCCAGGGCAGGAGCCGCTGCCCGTGGCCCGCGCGTCGGGGTTCGGATGTCGTCATGGACGGTCTCCTGCGTCGCGCGGCGCGTCAGCTCTGCGCCACCTTGGGCACGAAGCTGTTGGCGACGATCTCGCCGAAGGGGCCGGTCAGTGCCTGGCCGGGCAGGCGCTCGCGCAGCTCCAGCGGCAGCAGCGGGAAGACCAGCTCGGCGAAGCGGTGCGCCTCGTCCAGGTGCGGATAGCCCGACAGCACGAAGTGATCCAGTCCCAGCGCGGCGTATTCCTTGATGCGGTCGGCCACCTGCTGCGCGCTGCCGACCAGCGCGGTGCCGGCGCCGCCACGCACCAGGCCGACGCCCGCCCACAGGTTGGGCGAGATCTCCAGGCCCTCGCGCACGTTGGCGCGGTTGAACTTGCCGCGGTGCAGCTCGGCCATGCGGCGCTGGCCGGCCGAGTCCATCTGCGCGAACTTGCGCTGCGCGGCCTCGACCGTCGTCTCGTCCAGGTGCGAGACCAGATCGGCGGCGGCGCGCCAGGCCTCGTCCTCGGTCTCGCGCACGATGACATGCAGCCGGATGCCGAACTTGAGCGTGCGGCCGAGCCTGGCGGCGCGCGCCTTCACGTCGGCCACCTTGGCCGCGACCGCCTCGGGCGGCTCGCCCCAGGTGAGGTAGGTCTCGACCTCGGCGGCGGCCAGCTCGTGCGCGGCCTCCGACGAGCCGCCGAAGAAGACCGGCGGATGCGGCCGCGACCAGGTCGGGTACAGCAGCTTCGCGCCCTCGACCCGCAGGTGCCGCCCCTCGAAGTCGACGGCCTCGCCCTCGTGCGAGCGGGCGATGATCTCCTTCCAGATGCGGATGAACTCGGTCGACTCCTGATAGCGCTCGGCGTGGCTCAGGAACTGGCCGTCGCCGGCGAGCTCGCCCGGATCGCCGCCGGTGACCAGATTGACCATCAGCCGTCCGCCCGAGAGGCGGTCCAGCGTCGCGGCCATGCGCGCCGACTGCGACGGCGCCACCAGCCCGGGGCGCAGCGCGACGAGGAATTTCAGCCGCCGGGTCGCGTCGATCAGGCTGGCCGCGACGATCCAGGAGTCCTCGCAGGAGCGGCCGGTCGGGATCAGCACGCCCTCGTAGCCCAGGCTGTCGGCGGCGATCGCGACCTGCTTGAAGTAGGCGAAGTCGGCCTGGCGGGCGCCGTGGTTCGTGCCGAGGTAGCGGGTTTCGCCGTGGGTGGGAATGAACCAGAAGATCTTCATGATGAGAGCGTTCGTCGTGAGGCGTTCGAGGGGTCGGGCGGGTCAGCGTGCCGAGGCCAGGCGCTGCCCGGGCTGGCGCACGATGGCTGCGACCTGGATGGCGCGCGGGATCAGGCCCAGGCGGTGGAAGGTGTCGGCGACCCGCTGCTGCTCGGCCACCAGGGCCGGCGTGACCGGGCCGACCGGCGAGGGCGGCCGGCGCGACAGCACCCGCAGCACCGTGCTCAGGCTGAGGCCGGCGAAGTCGGCGTAGAGCGCCGCGGCGGCGCGGCGGTCCTGCTGCAGCAGGCGGTCGGATTCGCTCAGCGCGGCGAACAGCGTCTGCAGCGTCGCGCCGTGGTCGGCGGCGAAGCCGGGCGAGGCGAGGTAGAAGCTGTTGTTGCCGCTCAGGGCGCGGCCGGTCAGCAGCACGCGTGCCCGGCCGTCGATCTCGGCGGCGGCGTAGTACGGATCCCAGATCACCCAGGCATCGACCGAGCCCTTCTCGAAGGCGGCGCGGGCCTCGGCCGGCGTCAGCCAGATCGGCTCGATGTCGCCCCAGGCCAGCCCGGCCTGCTCGACGGCGCGCACCAGCAGGTAGTGCGCGCTCGAGCCCTTCTGCAGCGCGATGCGCCGGCCTTTCAGGTCGCGCGCCTGGCGGATCGGGCTGTCGGCGCGCACCAGGATGGCCGAGGCATCCGGCTTCGGGGCTTCGGCGCCGACATAGACCAGGTCCTTGCCGGCGGCCTGGGCGAAGACCGGCGGCGCGTCGCCGGTGGAGCCGACATCGATGCTGCCGACGGCCAGCGCCTCCAGCAGCTGCGGGCCGGCCGGAAACTCGACCCAGCGCACCCGGGTGCCGGGCAGGCGGCGCTCCAGCAGGCCCTGCTGGCGCAGCAGCGCCAGCGCGATCGAGCCCTTCTGGAAGCCGATGCGCAGATCGGTCGGTGCGGCGGCCGGACTGGCCTGGCCAAAGGCCGGCGTGACCGACAGCGCGGGCAGCAGGCCCAGCGCCAGCGCCGAGGCCAGCACGGTGCGGCGAGGCCGCGAGACGGGGCTGTGGGACATGGCGGACTCCGGGCGTTCAGCGGGCGGCGGTGGTGACGGGCGTGGCCGGCAGCGCGTCGGCGATGCGCACCGGCTTGGGGATCAGCTTCAGCTCCAGGAAGGCATCGGCCACCTTCTGCTGCTCGGCGGCGACGCCGGGCGTCACCGGCGCCACGCCATACTCGGCGCGCTGCAGCGTGCGCTCGACCACGTCGACATCCAGGCCCTGGACCGGCGCGATGCGGCGCGCGGCCTCCTTCAGGTTGGCCTTGAGCCAGCGGCCCTGCTCGACGCTGTCCTCGAACAGCGCGCGCACCAGCTGCGGATGCTTCTGCGTGAACTGGCGCTCGGCCAGATAGAAGGCGTGGTTGCTGACCAGGCCGCGTCCGTCGGCGAGCAGGCGCGCGCCGGTCTGCTTCTCCACCGCCGCCAGGAACGGATCCCAGATCACCCAGGCGTCGACCGCGCCCTTCTCGAAGGCGGCGCGCGCATCGGCCGGCGGCAGGAAGACCGGCTGGATGTCGCCGTACTTCAGCCCGGCCTTCTCCAGCGCGCGCACCAGCAGGTAGTGCACGTTGCTGCCCTTGTTCAGCGCGATGCGGCGGCCCTTCAGGTCGGCCAGCGTGCGGATCGCGGAGTCCTTCGGCACGACGATGGCTTCGGCTTCCGGCGAGGCCGGGTCGTTGCCGATGTAGACGAAGTTCGCGCCGGCGGCCTGCGCGAAGATCGGCGGCGCCTCGCCGACGAAGCCCACGTCGACCGAGCCGACGTTGAGCCCCTCGAGCAGCTGCGGGCCGGCGGGGAACTCGACCCACTTCACGTCGGCCTGCAGCGCCGCGAGCCGGCGCTCGAGCGAGCCCTGGGCCTTCTGCAGCGCCAGCAGGCTGGCGGACTTCTGGTAGCCGATGCGCAGCAGCGGGCGGGCGCTGTCCTGGGCGTGCAGCGCCGGAGCGGCCAGGGCCAGCGGGATCAGCGCCAGCGCGGCGGCCAGGCGTCGGCGCAGGGGCCGGAAGGAAGAAGGGGACGAAGGGATGCGGGACATGGCGGACTCCGTGGCGGCCCGTGATCGGGCTCGATGTCCGCCACGATAGGCAGCGCCGTGGCCGGCGTGAACGAAGCATTCCGGCGCTGCTTATCCGCTGCGCGCCTGAGGCGCTTTCCGCCGAAGCATCCTCGGAATGCTTCGTTCCCGGGCCGGGTCGCGCTGCCTATCGTGCGGGGCATGAACATCGTCTGCCTGCTGGGCAGCCCCTCCGAGCCATCGCGCTCGGCCGGACTGCTGGACCACGCCCGCGCTCTGCTCGAGCCCCACGCCACCCGCATCGACACCGTCCGGGTGCGCGACCTGCCCGCCGAGGCGCTGCTGCAGGCGCGCTTCGACGACCCGGCCATCGTCGAGGTGCGCGAGCGCATCGGGCGGGCGAGGCTGGTGCTCGTCGCCACGCCGATCTACAAGGCCGCCTACAGCGGCCTGCTCAAGAGCCTGCTCGACCTGCTGCCGCAGGACGGCCTGGCCGGCCGCACGGTGCTGCCGCTGGCCACCGGCGGCAGCCCGGCGCACCTGCTGGCGCTGGAGTACGCCCTCAAGCCGGTGCTGGCCGCGCTGGGCGCGCGCGACATCGTCGACGGCGTCTACGCCACCGACCGCCAGATCGAACGCCTGCCCGACGGCCGCCACCGGCTCGACGAGGCGACCGCGGCGCGCCTGGAGCGCGTCGTCGGCGAACTGGTCGAACGGCTGGCCCCGCCGCGTGCCAGCGCCCGTCTGCCCGCCGCGCTGCGCTGGGCGCTCTGAACCGTCCTTCCTCTTTTCCCCTGTCCCGCAAGGAGTCCTGCCATGAGCATCACCGCCATCAATGTCCGCAACCAGTTCCGTGGCGTCGTCCGCGAGATCATCCTCGGCCCGGTCGTCTCCGAGATCGACGTCGAGACGCCCCAGGGGCTGATCGTCACCTCGGTCATCACCACCCGCTCGGTCCAGGAGCTCGGCCTGGAAGTCGGGCGCGAGGTCATCGCGCTGGTCAAGTCGACCGAGGTGTCGATCGCGGCGCTGTGACCGCCGCGTCATGAACGACGACGGCCCGGCAGATCGATGCCGGGCCGTTGGCCGTGGGTCATGACGAATCGGAGGGAGGTCAGATGGCGAAGTGCCATTCGCCGAAGCCGGCGTGGCGCGCGCGCTGCCGGCGGGCCAGGCGCTGCTGCTGGCGCGTCACCCACTGCTCGGCCAGCGGCAGCGGGCCGTGGCCGGAGTCGATGTTGATGTGTCCGGCGTCGCCGATCGAGACGAAGCGGCTGTTCCAGTGGTGCGCCCAGCGGCGCACCGCCACCGGGCTCATCCACGGGTCGGTCTCGCTGGCGATCAGCACCGGGCTGAGCGGCAGGCGCCCGAGCAGGCGCTCGGTCACGCCGAACTTGTGCGGATCGGCCGGCGCCACCAGTAGCACCGCCGCCAGCGGCAGGTCCGGGCGGGCGAGCAGGTGGCGCACCGTGGTCAGGCAGCCGAAGCTGTGCGCGGCGACGATCCAGTCCTGGCGGTCGCCGCCGTGGCGCTCGATCGTCGCGGCCATCCGCACGGCCCAGGCCTCGAGGTCCGGCCGGTCCCAGTGGTCCTGGACCACCCGGACCGCGCCGGGATGGAGCTGCTCCAGCCGGCTCTGCCAGTGGCCGGGGCCGCTGTCGTGCAGCCCCGGCACGATCAGCAGGCGGGCCCCGCCGGATCCTCGGTGGCCGGGTGCGTTCATCGCCGGGTGACGACGCGGTCGAAGGTGCCGCCGTCGCTGAAGTGCGTCTTCTGGGCCTCGCGCCAGCTGCCGAACACGTCGTCGAGACGGAACAGCTCGATCTTCGGGAACTGCGCGGCGTACTTGGCCGCGGCCTTCGGGTCGATCGGGCGGTAGTAGTTCTGGCCGGCCAGATCCTGGCCTTCGGCCGAGTACAGATACTCCAGATAGCCCTGCGCGACCGCGCGCGTGCCCTTCTTGTCGACCACCTTGTCGACCACCGCCACCGGCGGCTCGGCCAGGATGGACTGCGCCGGCGCCACGACCTCGAACTTGCCCGGGCCCAGCTCCTTCAGCGCCAGCAGCGCCTCGTTCTCCCAGGCCAGCAGCACGTCGCCGATGCCGCGCTCGACGAAGGTGACGGTCGAGGCGCGCGCCCCGGTGTCGAGCACCGGCACATTGGCGAACAGCTTCTGCACGTACTCCTGCGCCTTCGCGTCGGAGCCGTAGGTCTTCTTCGCCCAGCCCCAGGCGGCCAGGTAGTTCCAGCGCGCGCCGCCCGAGGTCTTCGGGTTCGGCGTGATCACCGAGACGCCGGGCCGGGCCAGATCCGCCCAGTCCTTGATGCCCTTCGGATTGCCCTTGCGCACCAGGAAGACGATGGTCGAGGTGTAGGGCGAGCTGGCGTGCGGCAGGCGCTTCTGCCAGTCGGCGGGCAGCAGTTTGGCCTTGTCGGCGATCTCGTCGATGTCGTAGGCCAGCGCCAGCGTGACCACGTCGGCCTCCAGCCCGTCGATGACCGAGCGGGCCTGCTTGCCCGAGCCGCCGTGCGAGGCCTTGACCGTCACGGTGTCGCCGGTCTTGGCCTTCCAGTGCGCGGCGAAGGCCTTGTTGAAGTCCTGGTAGAGCTCGCGCGTCGGGTCGTAGGAGACGTTGAGCAGCGTGAAGTCGCGGGCTTGCGCCTGGGGCGCCAGCGTCATCGCACCGGCGCCCAGCGCGAAGGTCAGGGCCAGGGACAGGGCGTGCAGGGTGGGGCGGCGGCGCATCGGGGCGTGTCTTTCAGGGCAGGTTGCGATGAAGTCGATGCTAGGCAGCGAGCCTTCTGCGGCCAACGAATCGATTCGAGGATCGACATGCGCTGGGCGCATGAAGACGCGTCGGCGAGCCGGCTGGAATGCCCCTTCCATGGAATGGGTCTTGATGAATTGTCGTGTCAATCATTGACTGATCAATAGAATCTACTCCCCATGAACGACCGATCCGACGCGGCGCCCGTGCCGCCGATCTACGACTCCAGCACCTACCGCCCCGAGCGCAGCCTCGGCCTGCTGATGCGCCGCGTGCTGGGCTCGGTGCTGCAGGAGGCCGACCGCCGGCTGGCCGAGCACGACCTGACGCATGCGCAGTGGATGCCGCTGTTCAAGCTGCTCAAGTGCTGCGCCGGCGACAGCGTCACCGTCGCCTCGCTGGCGCGCGACCTCGATGTCGATCCGGCCGCGGTGACGCGCATGCTCGACCGGCTCGAGGCCAAGGGCCTGGTGCGGCGCGAGCGCTCGACCAGCGACCGCCGCGTCGTGCAGCTGGTGCTGACCGAGGCAGGCCGCGAGGTGGCCGAGAAGGTGCCGCCGGTGCTGGTCGACGTGCTCAATGCCCATCTGGCGGGCTTCCGGCCCGAGGAGTTCGAGATGCTGATGTCGCTGCTGCAGCGCATGCTGGCCAATGGCGAGGCGATGCGCGCCCGCGCCGGGGGAGATCCGGCATGAGGCGGCGCACGAGCCTGACCCTGACGCTGCTGGCCGGCGCGCTGGTGCTGGCCGGCTGCGCCAGTCCGGGGCCGTCGCGCCCGCTGCTGGCGCCGATCGAGCCGGCCCGGATCGGCCTGGCGCCGGTCGAGGCCGGCGCGGCCGAGCTGAGCGTCGCCGACGGCTGGTGGAAGGCCTTCGGCGACGCGCGGCTGGACGCGCTGGTCGAGCGCGCGGTGGCCGACCATCCTGGCGTGCAGGCCGCCTCGGCGCGGCTGCTGCGCGCGCAGGCCGCCGGCCGCGGCGTCGATGCCGCCGGTCAGGCCCAGGTCGGCCTGTCGGTCGACGCCACCCGCCAGCGCTACACCGCCAACGGCCTGATCCCGGCGCCGATCGCTGGCACGGTGCGCGACACCGGCACGATCCAGATCGGCGGCAGCTGGTCGCCGGACTTCTTCGGCCGGCACCGCGCCGCGCTGGCGGCCGCCGTCGGCCAGGAGCTGGCGGCCGATGCCGAGCTGGCCCATGCGCGCCAGGGGCTGGCCACCGCGGTGGTGCGCCAGTACGTCGCGCTGGCGCGGCTGCTGGCGCAGCGCGAGGTCGCCGACCGGGCGGTGCAGCTGCGCGAGCGCACGCTCGAGCTGGTCCGTGCGCGGGTGCGCAGCGGCCTGGACACCCAGGTCGAGCTGCGCCAGGCCGAGGCGGCGGTGCCCGATGCGCGCACGCAGCGCCTGATGCTCGACGAGCAGATCACGCTGGCGCGCCACGCGCTGGCCGCGCTGACGCAGCAGCCGCCCGAGGCGCTGGACGCGCTGGCGCCGCGCCTGGCGGCGCTGCAGCCGGCGCCGCTGGCGGACGGGCGCGTCAGCACCGATCTGCTCGGTCGCCGCGCCGACATCGTCGCGGCGCGCTGGCGCGTCGAGGCCGCGGCGCAGAACGCCCGCGAGGCGCGCGCGCAGTTCTATCCGGACGTGCAGATCAGCGCCTTCGCCGGTCTGAGCGCGCTCGGGCTGGACCGCGTGCTGCAGCTCGACAGCCGCCAGGCCGGCGTCACGCCGGCGCTGCGCCTGCCGCTGTTCGACGCCGGGCGGCTGCGTGCGCAGCTGCAGGTGCGCGCCGCCGAGATCGACGCGGCGGTGGCGGCCTACAACGGCGCGGTGCTGGACGCGGTGCGCGAGTCGGCCGACGCGCTGGCCTCGGGCCGCGCGGTGCGCGCGCAGAGCGACGAGCAGTCGCGTGCGCTGGCCGGCGTCGAGCAGGCCTTCGACGCCGCGCAGCGCCGCTACGACGCCGGCCTGGCCGGCTACCTGACCGTGCTGTCGGCCGAGCAGCAGCTGCTCGCGCAGCGCCGCGCCGCGGTCGACCTGCAGGCCCGCGTGCTCGACACGCAGGCGCAGCTGATGCAGTCCCTGGGTGGCGGCCATGCCGCGCCCGTGCTTCCGCCGGACGCGCCGCGCGCGACCGCCGAACTCGATTCCTTCCGGAGCTCGACCCGATGAGCAGCCAACCTCCCGTCTCTCCCGCGGCCGCTGCGCCGGCCGCCGCCCCCGCCGCACGCCGCCGCGCGCTGATCGGCATCACCGCGGCCGCCCTGCTGGCCGGTGGCGCCTGGGCCGCCTGGTGGTCGCTGGTGGCCCGCCACAGCGAGAGCACCGACAACGCCTATGTCCAGGCCCGCGTGGTCCAGGTCACCGCCCAGACCGGCGGCACCGTCGTCGCGATCGAGGCCGACGACACCGACCATGTGCGCGCCGGCCAGAGGCTGCTCAAGCTCGATCCGACCGACGCGAAGCTCGCGCTCGAGCAGGCCCAGGCCCAGCTCGCGCAGACGGTGCGCGAGGTGCGCCAGATCCACAGCGGCAGCGACGCGCTCGCGGCGCAGATCACGCTGCGCGAGGCCGAGCTCAAGCGCCTGCAGGCCGACATGGCGCGCGCGCAGGCCGACGTCGACCGCCGCGCCGGGCTGGTGGACAGCGGCGCCGTCGGCCGCGAGGAGTTCCAGCATGCGACCGCGCAGCTGGCGGCCGCGCGCAGCGCCGTCGAGTCGGCCCGCGCCGCGCTGGCCACGGCGCGCGAGCAGCAGCGCGGCAGCGGCATGCTGGTCGAGGGCGGCCCGATCGAGTCGCTGCCGCAGGTGCAGCGCGCCGCCGCCAAGGTCCGCGAGGCCTGGATCGCGCTGCGCCGCACCGAGCTGCCCGCGCCGCTGGAAGGCCATGTCGCGCGCCGCAGCGTGCAGCTCGGCCAGCGCCTGCAGGCCGGCGCGCCGGTGATGTCGGTGGTCGATCTGGCCGGTGTCTGGGTCGATGCCAACTTCAAGGAAGGCCAGCTGCGCAACCTGCGCCTGGGCCAGCCGGCCGAGCTGGTCGCCGATGTCTACGGCAGCAAGGTGGTCTACCACGGCCGGGTCGCCGGCCTGGGCGCGGGCACCGGCGCGGCCTTCTCGCTGCTGCCGGCGCAGAACGCCACCGGCAACTGGATCAAGGTGGTGCAGCGCGTGCCGGTGCGCATCGAGCTCGATCCGAAGGAGATCGCCGCGCATCCGCTGCGCGTCGGCCTGTCGATGAACGTGACGGTCGATGTCGAGAAGCAGGACGGCGCGCTGCTGGCGCCGGTCTCGGCGGCCCGCGCGGATCACACCGACGTCTATGACGGCCTGGACCGCGAGGCCGAGGCCGACGTGCAGCGCATCATCGCCGCCAACCGTGGCGCCGCGCTGCCCGGCGTGGCCGCCTCGCGTCCGGCGGCGCGTCCGCTGACGCTGGCGCCGGCCGCATCGCCGCTGGCCGGCGTGTCGCGGAGCCCGAGCGCATGAGCGCGGCGCCGGCCGGCGCGAGCGGCGCCGCGACCCCCGCCCCGCTCGAGGGCGGCGCGCTGGCGATGGGCACGCTGGCGCTGTCGCTGGCGACCTTCATGAACGTGCTCGACTCCTCGATCGCCAACGTGTCGCTGCCGGCGATCGCCGGCGACCTGGGCGTGAGCCCGTCGCAGGGCACCTGGGTCATCACCAGCTTCGGCGTGGCCAACGCGATCTCGGTGCCGCTGACCGGCTGGCTGACGCAGCGCTTCGGCGCGGTGAAGCTCTTCACCTGGAGCGTGCTGCTGTTCGTGCTGGCCTCGTGGCTGTGCGGCTTCGCGCCGACGCTGGAGCTGCTGATCGCCTTCCGGGTGCTGCAGGGGCTGGTGGCCGGGCCGATGATCCCGCTGTCGCAGACGCTGCTGCTGTCGAGCTATCCGGCCGCCAAGGCCGGCACCGCGCTGGCGCTGTGGGGCATGACGACGCTGGTGGCGCCGGTGGTCGGGCCGCTGCTGGGCGGCTGGATCACCGACCACATCCACTGGGCGTGGATCTTCTACATCAACGTGCCGGTCGGGCTGCTGGCTGCCGGCATCACCTGGAGCATCTACCGCCGCCGCGAGACGCCGACGCGCAAGCTGCCGATCGACAGCGTCGGGCTGGCGCTGCTGGTGCTCTGGGTCGGCGCGCTGCAGCTGATGCTCGACAAGGGCCATGAGCTCGACTGGTTCCATTCGGGCGAGGTGGTCGCGCTGGCGGTGGTGGCGGTGCTGGGCTTCGCCTTCTTCCTGGCCTGGGAGCTGACCGAGGCGCATCCGATCGTCGACCTGCGGCTGTTCGCCGGGCGCAACTTCCTGTGGGGATCGCTGACGCTGTCGGTGGCCTACGGGCTGTTCTTCGGCAACGTCGTGCTGCTGCCGATGTGGCTGCAGCAGTGGCTGGGCTACACCGCGACCTGGGCCGGCATGGCGATGGCGCCGGTGGGGCTGCTGGCCATCCTGCTCACGCCCCTGGTGGGCAAGAAGGTGGCGGTGTGGGATCCGCGGCGCATGGCCACCGGCGCGTTCATCCTGTTCGCGCTGGTGCTGTGGATGCGCAGCCGCTTCACCACCGGCAACGACTTCACCTCGATCCTGATCCCGACGCTGATCCAGGGCGCGGCGCTGTCCTTCTTCTTCATTCCGCTCACGACGCTGACGCTGGCCGGACAGCCGCCGGCCAAGGTGCCTTCGGCCGCGGGCCTGTCGAACTTCGTGCGCATCACCGCCGGCGCCATGGGCACCTCGGTGGCCACGACGCTGTGGCAGGACCGCGCGATCACCCATCACGCCGAGCTGGTCGAGCACCTGCAGCCCGGCGTGGCGGTGGCCGACGAGGCGCTGCGCCAGATGCAGGCCGGCGGCCTGGAGCCGGGCCAGGCGCTGGCGCAGCTCGACCGCCTGGTCAGCCAGCAGGCCTACACGCTGGCGGTGGACGACATCTTCCTGGCCTCGGCGGCGATCTTCCTGCTGCTGGTGCCGATGGTGTGGCTGACGCGCCGCCCGCCGCGCCGGGCCGGGGCG
This sequence comes from Sphaerotilus uruguayifluvii, assembly GCF_013294065.1. Classification (GTDB taxonomy): domain Bacteria; phylum Pseudomonadota; class Gammaproteobacteria; order Burkholderiales; family Burkholderiaceae_C; genus Sphaerotilus; species Sphaerotilus uruguayifluvii. Next base: position 69,272 of record NZ_JABSNM010000012.1, on the reverse strand, counting down.
CCGGCCGACGCGGGCGGCGCGCACTGAAGCGGCCGCCCGGTCCGCTGGGTCCGCCTCAGGCCGAGGCGGCCGGCGTGGCCGGTGTGCCCTGACGCCGGCGCAGCAGGTCGATCAGGCCGAACAGCAGCGGATTCAGCGCGATCGAGATGATCGCCGCGGCCAGGATCAGGCTCTGCCCCTGCGGCGGCAGCACGCCCAGCGACAGGCCCAGCCCGGCGAGGATGAAGGAGAACTCGCCGATCTGCGCCAGGCTGGCCGACACCGTGAGCGCGGTCGAGGCCGGCAGGCGCAGCAGCCGCACCAGCGCGGCGGCGGCCAGCGACTTGCCGATCATCACGATCGCCACCACCGCCAGCACCTTCAGCGGCGCCTCGACCAGCACCTGCGGGTCGAACAGCATGCCCACCGAGACGAAGAACAGCACCGCGAAGGCATCGCGCAGCGGCAGCGTCTCCTCGGCGGCGCGGTGGCTGAAGCGCGACTCGCGCAGCACCATGCCGGCGAAGAAGGCGCCCAGCGCGAAGCTCACGCCGAACAGCTCCGCCGCCAGGAAGGCGATGCTGACCGCCGCGGCCACCACCGCCAGCGTGAACAGCTCGCGCGAGCCGGTGCGGGTGATCTGCAGCAGCAGCCACGGGAAGGCGCGTCGCCCCACCACCAGCATCAGCAGCACGAAGGCGCCGACCTGCGCCAGCGTGCGCAGCAGCGTCAGCCACGGCGAGCCGGCGCCGCCGCCATGCCCGTCGCCAGCCGCCGCGTCCTGGCCGACCAGCGGCGGCAGCAGCACCAGCACCAGCACCATCGCCAGGTCCTCGACCACCAGCCAGCCGATCGCCAGCCGGCCGTCGTCGCCGTCGAGCAGGCCGCGGCTCTCCAGCGCGCGCAGCAGCACCACGGTGCTGGCCACCGACAGCGCCAGACCGAAGATCGTCGCCGCGGCCGCCGACCAGCCCCAGCTCGTCGCCAGCGCCGCGCCCATGACGGTGGCGGCGACCATCTGCACCACCGCCCCGGGCAGCGCCACCCGGCGCACCGCCATCAGGTCGGCCATCGAGAAGTGCAGGCCGACGCCGAACATCAGCAGCATCACGCCGATCTCGGCCAGCTGCGAGGCGATCGCCGGATCGCCGACGAAGCCCGGCGTGTGCGGCCCGATCGCGATGCCGGCGAACAGATAGCCCACCAGGGCCGGCAGCCGCAGCCGCACCGCGATGAAGCCGAAGATCAGGGCCAGCCCGAAGCCGGCGGCGAGGATGGAAATCAGCGGGATGCTGTGGTGCATCGATCGGTCTCCCTGGGGTCAAGGGGCCGCGAAGGTCGGCCGGTCATCCCGGTGGAGCCCGGATCAGGCCGGCAGTTCCCCGCCGCAGGCCCGCTGCCAGCGCTGGCGCACGAAATCGATGTGGCGGCGCGCCGCCTGCGCGGCGCCGGCCGGATCGCGCGCCTCGATGCGGCGCCACAGCGCCTCGTGCTGCGCGGCCAGCGCGTGCGCCTCGGCCGAGTCCGGCGCCAGGTCGGCGATGCTGATGTGCACATGCTCGTGCAGCAGCGCCAGCAGCGTCGCCACCAGGTAGGAGAACACGGGGTTGCGGGTCGCGTCGGCGATCGCGCGGTGGAAGGCGACGTCGGCGCGCACCTGCGCCGGGCGGTCGCGCCCGGCGTAGGCCGTGGCCACCGCATCGTGACAGGCGGCGAGCCGCTTCAGATCGGCGGCGTCGGCGCGCTCGGCGGCCAGCTCGGCGCAGCGCGCCTCCAGCATGTCGCGGAATTCCAGCAGGTCGGCCTGCATCAGCGGCTGGCGCTGCAGCAGCTGGGTCCAGGCGTCGGCACGGCGTGCGTCGGGCTGATCGCTGACGAAGGTGCCGGCGCCGTGGCGGCGCAGCACCAGCCCGCGCTCGGCCAGCTGCCCGAGCGCCTCGCGCAGCGCCGCGCGCGACACGCCCAGCCGCATCGCCCAGTCGCGCTCGGGCGGCAGGCGCTCGCCCGGGCGGTGCTCGCCGGCCAGGATCGCACGCTCCAGGCGCGAGGCGAGCTGGTCGGGCAGGCGGGCGGCGAGGGCGTGCTTCATCGGAATCAGCGGGGTGGAAAATTGGTCAGACCACTGTAGAGGCATTCGGGGCCGCGCGCATCATCGGCTTCCCCTGCGCCCCACCGGATCCGCCGCCGCCCGATCGCCATGTCCAAGCCTTCTTCCGTCTATTTCTTCGCCACCTGCGTCGTCGACCTGATGGCGCCGCAGGCCGGCATGGACGCGATCGCGCTGCTGCGCGACGCCGGCCTGCGGGTCGAGTTCCCGCAGGCGCAGAGCTGCTGCGGCCAGCCGGCCTACACCAGCGGCTACACCGACGAGGCGCGCACCGTCGCGGCGGCGCAGCTCGATCTCTTTCCCGAGGCCTGGCCGATCGTCGTGCCCTCGGGCTCGTGCGCCGGGATGATGGTGCACCACTGGCCGCGTCTGTTCGCCGAGGATCCGGCGCGGCTGGCGAAGGCGCGCGACATCGGCGCGCGGGTGGTCGAGTTCAGCACCTTCGCGCGCGACGTGCTGGGGCTGGGCGAGCGGCTGGCGGCGGCGCCCTCGGGCCGGCCGGTGAAGGTGGCGCTGCACACCTCGTGCTCGGCGCGGCGCGAGATGGGCGTGCATGTGCCCAGCCGCGCGCTGCTGGAGGCGCTGCCCGGCGTCGAGGTGGTGGCGCAGGCGCGCGAGGCCGAGTGCTGCGGCTTCGGCGGCACCTTCTCGGCGCGCCATCCGGCGATCTCGGGCGCGATGGTCGAGGACAAGCTCGCCAGCGTGCGCGACGCCGGCGCCGAGGTGCTGGTCAGTGCCGACTGCGGCTGCCTGCTCAACCTGCACCACGCCGCCCAGAAGCGCGGCGGCTGCGCCGCTGGCGAGCCGCGCTGCGTGCACCTCGGCAGCTTCCTGCGCGAGCGCCTGGGCCTGCCGGGCGCGGCGCAGCAGGTCACCGACTGACAACGAGACCTCCGCATGACCTCGTCCACCGCCTCCCCCGACACCGGCGCTGCCCGCGGCGCCATCCTCGCCCGGCTGCGCCAGAGCGCGCCGTCGCAGCCGCTGCCCGCGCCGTCGCTGGCGGCCTATCACGCCGGGCCCTTCGGCCGCGGCCGCCTGGGCGTGCGCATCGACCCGGCCTCGCTGATCGCGCCGTTCGAGGCCGCCGCGCGCGGCTGGCGCGCCGACGTGCGCCACGCCACGCCCGCCGACTGGCCGGCGGTGGTGCGCGCGGTGCTGGCCGAGCACGGCGCGCGCCGCGTGGCTGTGGGCTGCGGGCCGGCGGCCGATCCCGGCTGTGTCGCTGCGCTGGCCGAGGTCGAGGCCTGCCGCTTCGACCGGCCGCTGGCGCACTGGAAGACCGAGCTGTTCGACCGCATCGACGCCGGCCTGACCACCGCGCGCGCGGGCATCGCCGACACCGGCACGCTGGTGCTGCGCCCCGGGCCGGACGAGCCGCGCACGCTCTCGCTGGTGCCGCCGCTGCATGTGGCGGTGCTGCGTGCGAGCGACCTCCACGCCAGCCTGCCGGCGGCGATCGCCGCGCAGGACCTGGCCACCACCGGCATGCCGACCAACCTGGTGCTGGTCACCGGCCCGTCCAAGACCGCCGACATCCAGCAGGTGCTGGCCTTCGGCGCGCATGGCCCGAAGGCGCTGGTGATCGTGCTCGTCAATGACCTGGAGGTGTCCCTGTGACTGAAGCCCCGCTGACCTTCGTCGACCCGCGCCAGTTCAAGGCCAACACCCGGGTCGCGGTCGACGACGACCACCTGCGCGCGAGCTTCCGCAGCGCGATGGACTTCCTGCAGACCAAGCGCGCCGGCCATTTCAGCGACCGCGACGGCTTCGAGGCGCTGCGCGGCGTCGGCGAGGCGGTGCGCCAGTACAGCCTCTCGAAGCTGCCCGAGCTGCTCGAATCGCTGGAGGCGAACCTGAAGGCGCGCGGCGTGCAGGTCCACTGGGCGCAGACGCCCGAGGACGCCAACGCGATCTTCCTGGCGATCGCGCAGCGCCACGGTGCGCGCGGCATGGTCAAGGGCAAGTCGATGGTGAGCGAGGAGATCGAGCTCAACCACCGCATGCTCGAGCACGGCATCGACTGCCTGGAGAGCGACATGGGCGAGTACATCGTCCAGCTCGCCGGCGAGCGCCCGAGCCACATCATCATGCCGGCGATCCACAAGACCAGGCAGCAGATCGCCGCGCTCTTCGAGGAGAAGATTCCCGACACGCCCTACACCGAGGACGTCGACGCGCTGATCGCCATCGGCCGGCGCGTGCTGCGCGACCAGTTCCGCGACGCGCCGATCGGGGTGTCGGGCGTGAACTTCATGGTCGCCGACACCGGCACGCTGGTGCTGGTCGAGAACGAGGGCAACGGCCGCATGTGCACTACGGTGCCCGACGTGCACATCGCCATCACCGGCATCGAGAAGGTGGTCGAGACCTTCGAGCAGGTGCTGCCGCTCTACAGCCTCCTGACGCGCTCGGCCACCGGCCAGGCGATCACGACCTATCTGAACGTCATCACCGGACCGCGCAGGGAAGGCGAGGGCGAGCTGGACGGCCCGCGCGAGCTGCATCTTGTGCTGCTCGACAACGGCCGCAGCCAGGCCTACCGCGACACCGACTTCCGCCCGACGCTGCAGTGCATCCGCTGCGGCGCGTGCATGAACCACTGCCCGGTCTACGCGCGCATCGGCGGCCTGGCCTACGGCACGACCTATCCGGGGCCGATCGGCTCGATCATCTCGCCGCATCTGCTCGGCCTGGAGCCGACGCAGGACCTGCCCACCGCCAGCAGCCTGTGCGGAGCCTGTGCGGAGGTCTGTCCCGTGGGCATCCCGATCCCCGAGCTGCTGATGCAGCTGCGCCACGCCGCCAAGCACGAGCCCGAACCCGGCCACGCGCCGCTGGCCGGCCAGGCCAGCGCGAAGGACTGGAAGGAGGCGCTGGCCTGGAAGGCCTGGGCGCAGGTCAATGCCAGCCCGGCCCTCTACGGCACGCTGACCGGCATGGCGCACCGGCTGCGCGGCCTCACGCCGCCGTGGCAGGCCGGCTGGACCGCGAACCGCACGCCGCTCAGGCCGGCGGCGCGGGGCCTGCGCGAGCGGCTGAAGGATGAAGGCTGAGGGTTGAAGGCTGAGTGAGGGGATCGGGTCGGCACGTTGGTGCGTGCGTGGGTGCCCGCCTGCGCGGGCATGACGGCAGAGTCTCCGTGATCCTCCGCCTTCCATCCGTCATCCTCGCGAAGGCGAGGACCCACGATGCACCGCGATCTCACCCTTCCGCCGCGCGGGTCGACAGCACGATGCAGGTCGTCGTCGCGTGGGCGTAGAGGCGGCCGTCGGGGCCGAACAGGCGGCCTTCGGCGAAGCCGGCCTGGTGGCCGGCGTGAATCACCCGGCCCTCGGCGCGCACCCGCTCGACCTGCGGCGTGAGCGCGCGCACATAGCTGATCTTCAGCTCGGCGGTGGTGTAGGCGCGCCCGGCCGGCAGCATCGTGTGCACCGCGCAGGCGACGCAGGAGTCCAGCAGCGTCGCGATCCAGCCGCCGTGGATGGTGCCCATCGGGTTGGCGTGGCGCAGGTCCGGCCGGCCCTGGAAGACGAAGCGGCCGGGCTCGAACTCGATCGGCAGGAAGTCCATCGTCGCGCCGATCGGCACCGAGGGCAGCTCGCCGCGACGGATCGCGGCGAACCACTCCATGCCGCTCAGGTGCGCGATCTGCGCCGGCCGGGCGATGCCGGGCGGGCCCAGCGTGGCGCGCACCCGCTGCTCGTCGTCGAGCCAGCGCGCCAGCGTGGCGGCGGGAGAAGCGGCGGGATCGGTGCGGGCGTCGGTGTCGGTGTGGCTCATCGGGGTCTCCTCGTCGGCGTCCGGGCAGGCCGGGAGCCCGCAGAAGACCACGCCGGGCGGGCCGGGCGCTGTCACCCGCGGGTCAGATCCGGGTCAATGCCCGTGGCCGCGGTGCGCGCCGCCGACATGCACGCCGGCGTGAACGCCCGCCGCGCCCGTCGTGCCGGTGGCGCCGGGGCCATCGCCCGCGGCCAGGCCGGCGAGGATGCCGCAGTGGCCGGCGTCGCTGGCCTGCGCGCAGCGTGCGCGCAGGGCCAGCAGTCGCGCCTCGAGCTGCTGCAGCTCGAGGATGCGCGCGCTGACGTGGCCGATGTGCGCGTCGAGCAGCGCATTGACCGCGTCGCACGGCGCCTGCGGCGTGTCGTGCAGCGCCAGCAGCACGCGGATCTCGTCCAGCGACATGTCGAGCGCACGCGCCTGGCGGATCAGGCCGAGCCGCTCGACGTCGGCCGGGCCGTAGCGCCGGTAGCCGTTGTCCTGCTGGCGCGGCGGCTCGGGCAGCAGGCCCTCGCGCTCGTAGTGGCGGATGGTGCCCACGGGCGTGCCGGTGGCGCGGGCCAGTTCGCTGATCTTCATGGGCGCATGGTCGCATGCGCGAGGCGGGGGGCGGGGCTTGACCCTGAAGCCGCTTCAGGGTTTGCAATGCCGTCATCCCGATCTTGACGATGGAGCTTTCCCGATGAGCGATTCCTGCTGCGGCCACGGCCATGGCCATGCCTGTTCCCCGCCACCGGCGCCGACCAGCGAGCGCTACCGCCGCGTGCTGTGGGCGGCGCTGCTGATCAACGCGGCGATGTTCGCGGTCGAGATCGGCGCGGGCCTGCGCTCGGGCTCGGTGTCGCTGCTGGCCGACGCGATCGACTTCCTGGGCGATGCGGCTAACTACGGCGTGTCGCTGTGGGTGCTGGGGATGTCGCTGCGCCACCGCGCGGGCGCGGCGCTGCTCAAGGGCGCCAGCATGGGCCTGTTCGGCCTGGTGGTGCTGGGCCGTGCGCTGTGGAGCTTCTCGCAGGGCACGGTGCCCGAGGCGACGACGATGGGCGCGGTCGGCGCGCTGGCGCTGCTGGCCAATGTCGCGGTCGCCGCGATGCTCTACGCCTGGCGCGAGGGCGACGCCAACATGCGTTCGGTCTGGCTGTGCAGCCGCAACGACGCGATCGGCAATGTCGCGGTGATGGCCGCCGCGCTGGGCGTCTTCGGCACCGGCCGCGGCTGGCCGGACCTGATCGTCGCGGGCGTCATGGGCGGGCTGGCGCTGTCGGGAGCCGCCTCGGTGATCCGGCAGGCGCGTCGCGAGTGGCGGACCGGGTCTCGGCTATCGCTTCAATGAATCTATTGAATTGGATTGATTGATAGCGAAGCCATAAAGTCTCTCCATCCCGACGGGCACCTCCCGGTGCCTGTCTTCCCCGCCCCCAGGCCCCCAGGAGAGATCAGATGAGCACGGATGCGAACAGCACGACACGCGGCGGGCAGTGCCCGGTGATGCACGGCAGCCCCACGAGCGCCCGCACGGCGCAGGCCCAGGCCGACTGGTGGCCGCGGGCGCTGAACCTGGACATCCTGCATCAGCACGACACCCGCACCGATCCGATGGACGCCGGCTTCAGCTACCGCGACGAGCTGCGCCAGCTCGACGTGGAGGCGCTCAAGCGCGACCTGAAGGCGCTGATGACCGACAGCCAGCCCTGGTGGCCGGCCGACTGGGGCCACTACGGCGGCCTGATGATCCGCATGGCCTGGCACTCGGCCGGCACCTACCGCATCGCCGACGGCCGCGGCGGCGCCGGCAGCGGCAGCCAGCGCTTCGCGCCGCTGAACTCCTGGCCGGACAACGGCAACCTCGACAAGGCGCGCCGCCTGCTGTGGCCGATCAAGAAGAAGTACGGCCGGCGCATCAGCTGGGCCGACCTGATGATCCTGGCCGGCAACATGGCCTACGAGTCGATGGGGCTGAAGACCTACGGCTTCGCCTTCGGCCGCGAGGACATCTGGCATCCCGAGAAGGACATCTACTGGGGCGCCGAGAAGGCCTGGCTGGCGCCCACCGGCAGCGAGGGCAGCCGCTACGCCGGCAGCCGCGACGGCGAGCGCACGCTCGAGAACCCGCTCGCCGCGGTGATGATGGGCCTGATCTACGTGAATCCGGAAGGCGTCGACGGCCAGCCCGACCCGCTGCGCACCGCCCGCGACATGCGCGAGACCTTCGCCCGCATGGCGATGGACGACGAGGAGACGGTGGCGCTGACCGCCGGCGGCCACACCGTCGGCAAGGCGCACGGCAACGGCGACGCCGCGCAGCTCGGCCCCGCGCCGGAAGGCGCCGAGCTGCACGAGCAGGGCCTGGGCTGGAACGCCCGCAGCGGCCGCGGCATCGGCCGCGATGCGGTGACCAGCGGCATCGAGGGCGCCTGGACCACCCATCCGACCCGGTGGGACAACGGCTACTTCGACATGCTGTTCGGCCACGAGTGGACGCTGCGCAAGAGCCCGGCCGGCGCCTGGCAGTGGGAGCCGGTCGACATCCGCGACGAGGACCGCCCGGTCGATGTCGAGGACGCCTCGATCCGCTGCAATCCGATCATGACCGACGCCGACATGGCGCTGAAGACGGATCCGCTCTACCGGCCGATCGCCGAGCGATTCCACCGCGATCCGGCGCATTTCAGCGAGGTCTTCGCCCGCGCCTGGTTCAAGCTCACCCACCGCGACATGGGCCCGAAGGTGCGCTACCTCGGCCCGGACGTGCCGGCCGAGGACCTGATCTGGCAGGACCCGGTGCCGGCGGGCCGCAGCGACATCGACCTGGACGCGGTGCGCGCGCAGATCCGCGCCAGCGGCCTGAGCCTGGCCGATCGCGTCGCCACCGCCTGGGACAGCGCGCGCACCTTCCGCGGCTCGGACAAGCGCGGCGGCGCCAACGGCGCGCGCATCCGCCTGGCGCCGCAGAAGGACTGGGCCGGCAACGAGCCCGAGCGCCTGGCGCGGGTGCTGGCGGTGTACGAGCGCATCGCCGCCGACACCGGCGCCAGCGTGGCCGACGTGATCGTGCTGGCCGGCAGCCTCGGCGTCGAGGAGGCGGCGCAGGCGGCGGGCGTGGACATCGCCGTGCCTTTCCTGCCCGGCCGCGGCGACGCCACCGACGCGATGACCGACGCGGCCTCCTTCGCGGTGCTGGAGCCGCTGGCCGACGGCTTCCGCAACGGGCTGCGGCAGCACTTCGCGGCCACGCCGGAGGAGCTGCTGCTCGACCGCGCGCAGCTGATGGGGCTGAGCGCCTGCGAGATGACGGTGCTGGTCGGCGGTCTGCGCGTGCTCGGCGTCAATCACGGCGGCAGCCGCGACGGCGTGCTGACCGACCGGGTCGGCGTGCTGTCGAACGACTTCTTCGTCCATCTGACCGACATGGGCCTGACCTGGACGCCGGTGGGTCGCAACCGCTACGAGCTGCGCGATCGTGCCACCGGCACGCCGCGCTGGACGGCGAGCCGGGTCGATCTGGTCTTCGGCTCGAACTCGGTGCTGCGCTCCTACGCCGAGCTCTATGCCCAGGACGACAGCCGCGAGAAGTTCGTGCGCGACTTCGTCGCCGCCTGGGTCAAGGTGATGAATGCCGACCGCTTCGACGTGCCGGGCGCGGCCTGGGCGGATCGTCGCGCCTCAGCCTGAGATCGGCGTGATCGTCGCGACCGGCTCCGGCGCCAGCAGGGTGCGCTGGCGCAGGCCGCGCACCGTGCCCATCGACAGGCCCAGCACGATCACCGACGCGAAGGCCAGCAGCAGCGGGCCGAGCACCGGCATCGGGCCGCCGCTGCCGTGGCGGCCCAGCTCCAGCGTCAGCCCGGCAAAGGCCGCCAGCGGGAAGGACATCGCCCAGTGCCCGACCGAGAAGGCCTGCGAGACGATGCGCTGCGCCTGCGTGATCACCCACAGGAAGCAGGCCAGCGCCACGCCCCAGGCCATCCAGCCGACCAGCGCAGGAGCCCCCAGCGCCAGCGCCGACAGGCCGATCACCGCCGGCGGCGCGATCAGGATGAAGAGCGAGGGCATCAGCCGCTCCGGCCACAGGCCCTGCGAGGCGATGCGCACCAGCAGCAGCGCCATCACCAGCGGCCAGAACAGCAGCCCGATGCCGAACTGCGCCGCCGCCCACTCGACATGACCGAGCTCGACGCCGGCCAGCGGCACCAGCACGTTGCCGACCACCGCGATGATCAGCACCGGCGTGACCGTCGCCCACTGCAGGCCGCCGGCGCGGTTGCCGGCCCACCAGCGCGACAGCACCCAGACGGTGACCGCAAGCTGGCCGAGGCTGCCGGCCCACCAGACGGCCTCGGCCAGCGCGCCGGGCCCGTCCAGCGCCACGCCCAGCGTCGCCAGCAGGATCAGCGACACCGGCAGGGTCGCGACGAAGGCATGGCGCACCGGATGGCGCAGGTCCTCCGCCCAGGCCTCCGGGTGGCGCTGCAGCCGCAGCACGCTCAGGCCGGCCAGCCCCAGGAAGACCGCCGCGGCCAGCCCGCCCAGCGCGATCGACAGCGCCAGCGCCGGCTCGCCCATCAGCGGCACCGCGCGCCGCCAGGCCAGCGCCAGGCCGGACAGGCCCATGACGATCGAGAACCAGGCGGGGGAGAGGAATTTCAGCGGAGCAGGGGCAGCCATGGGGCGGCACTGTAGCGATTCGCCGCGACCGGCGCGGCGGCCAGGGCATCGCCGAGCATGATCCTGCGCACGGCAGGCAGGTGCCGGCCCGGGTATAACGCCGCCATGCCGAAATTTCCGCTTTCCTCCCGCCGGCAGAGCCTGGGCTGGCTGGGTGCTGCCAGTCTGGGCCTGATGCTGCCGCTGCTGACGATCGGCTGCGCGCCCTCCGGCGGGCCGGATGCGCCGGTCTCGCTCGAGACCGCACGCACCGAGCTCGAGGCCGGCCGCGTGCTGATGTTCGACATCCGTGAGCCCGACGAGCAGGCCACCGGCGTGGCCCCGGGCGCGCGCCTGCTGCCGCTGAGCCAGCTCGAGGCGCGGCTGGCCGAGATCCCGCGCGATCCGGCGCAGCCGGTGCTGCTGATCTGCAATACCCAGAACCGCTCGGCGCGCGCGGCGGCGCTGCTGCGCGAGCGCGGCTACACGCAGGTCCGCCATGTCCAGTCCGGCATGAGCGGCTGGACCTCGCGGGGCTGGCCGCTGGTGGCGCCGGCGGCCGCGCCCGGCACGGTGCAGGCGGGAGCCGGATCATGAGCGTGCGGCAGTTCTGGGACGAGCGCTTCGCCGGCGAGACCTACAAGTACGGTCTCGAGCCCAACGCCTTCCTGCGCGCCGAGGCGACGCGGCTGGCGCCGGGCTCGCGGGTGCTGGTGCCCGGCGACGGCGAAGGGCGCAACGGCGTGTGGCTGGCGCAGCAGGGCCACCGGGTCTGCTCGGTCGACGCCTCGCCGGTCGGGCTGGACAAGGTGCAGGCGCTGGCGCGCCGGCGCGGCGTGGACATCGATGTCGAGCTGGGCGATCTGGAGGTCTGGACGCCGGTGCCGGGCGCCTGGGATGCGCTGGTGCTGATCTACGTGCACCTGCCCTCGGCCTGGCGGACCCAGGCGCATCGCCGGCTGGCGCAGGGGCTGCGCCCGGGCGGACGGGTGATCGTCGAGGCCTTTCATCCCTCGCAGCTCGGCCGTGACAGCGGCGGGCCGCGCGACCTCGACATGCTGTGCGCGCTGGAGGACCTGCGCGCCGACTTCGGCATGCTCTGCGAGGAGCTCTCGGGCTGGCAGGGCGAGGTGATGCTCGACGAGGGGCCGGGCCACCAGGGCGCCGCGCGGGTGACGCGCTGGAGCGCGCGCCGGCGCGGCTGAGGCGCCCGTCAGGCGTGGCTGTCGAGCCGGAAGGCCGACACCGCGCCGACCAGGTCCTGCGCCTGGCGCTTCAGGCCGTCGGCGGCGGCGGCCGACTGCTCGACCAGCGCGGCGTTCTGCTGCGTGGCCTGATCCATCTTCGTGACCGCCTCGCCGATGTGGCTGACGCCGACGCTCTGCTCGGCGCTGGCGTGGCTGATCTGCGCGACGATCTGGCTGACCTGCTCGATCGAGCTGACGATCTCCTGCATGGTCCGGCCGGCCTGGTCGACCAGGTCGGTGCCCTGCTCGACCTGGTTCACGCTGCCGGTGATCAGCGTCTTGATCTCGCGTGCGGCCGCGGCCGAGCGCTGCGCCAGGTTGCGCACCTCGGTGGCGACCACCGCGAAGCCGCGGCCCTGCTCGCCGGCCCGTGCGGCCTCGACCGCCGCGTTCAGCGCCAGGATGTTGGTCTGGAAGGCGATGCCGTCGATCACGCCGATGATGTCGGCGATCTTCTTCGAGCTGCCGTTGATGCCGCGCATCGTCTCGACCACCTCGTCGACCACCCGGCCACCCTGGGCGGCGATCGCCGCGGCGCTGCTGGCCAGCTCGTTGGCCTTCTTCGCGTTGTCGGCGTTGTGGCTGACGGTCGAGTTGAGCTGGTCCATCGTCGAGGCGGTCTGCTGCAGGCCGAAGGCCTGCTCCTCGGTGCGCCGGCTCAGGTCCTGGTTGCCCTGCGCGATCTGCAGGCTGGCGTTGGCCACCTCGTCGGCGTTGGACTTCACATGCCTGACGATGTCGCGCAGGCTGTCGCGCATGCGCCCCATCGCGCCGAGCAGCTGGCGGGTCTCGTCATTGCCGTCGGGCTCGATGCCGTGGCCGAGGTCGCCCTCGGCGAGCCGGTCGGCCGCCTCGACCGCGGCGCGCATCGGCCGCGTCATCTGCGTGCTCAGCCAGATCGCGCCGGCCGCCAGCAGCGCGCCGGCCAGCAGCAGCGTCGCGCCGACCAGCCACTGCTGCCGGGTGACCTCGCCCGAGGCCTCGCGGCTCAGCTTCTGGTAGCGCTCCGAGATGGAGCCCGAGAGCTTCTCCATGCTGCTCTCGAGCGCGAGATAGCCGGCCTGCAGCGTCTGGAGGTCCTGCTGCTGGCTGCCGGACTGGCTGCCGGCACGGCTGACCAGCTGGCGCGCGGTCTCCAGATAGCTGCGCACCTTCGGCTCGACGTCGTCGAGCGCGGCCAGCGTGCTCGCATCCAGCGGCATGGCGCGCAGCTCCTTGAGCAGCCGCTCGAACTCCTGGCCGTGCTCGCCCACTTCCTTGGCGGCCTCGGCGATGCGGGCGGGTTCGTTCTGCAGCGCCGCCAGCACCGCCAGCTGCGCGTCGCCGCGCACCGCGTCGTGCATCATGTCGGCCGCCTGGCTGTGCTGCAGCGCCTGGCTGGCCGCGATGATGTCGCCGAGCGTGCCGCCGAGGCGGTGGCCCGAAAGCAGCCCGATGCCTCCGGTCGCGGCCGCGGCGGCCACGCCGGCCAGGCCGAGCGCGAGAATCTGGGAGCGCATCTTCATCGTCGGGTCCCGTGCGTGATGAGTCAGCTGCGCATCTTGGCGACGCGCCGGCGCGCCCAGGACCGGAAAAGCGCCGCCCGGACCGGGCGATTCGCGCTCAGGTCGGCACCCGCGCGGGGACCGGGACCGCGTCCGTGACGGACTGGACGGTGTAGACGGTGCGCGAGGGAAAGGCGAACTGCAGCCCCATCGCGGCGAGCTCCTTCATCAGCGCCAGGTTCAGCGCCTGCTGGCGGTCCATGTAGACGTCGTAGGACGGGTCGCGCACGATGTAGACCACCTCGAAGTCCAGCGAGCTCTCGCCGAAGCTCTTGAAGTGCGCGCGGCGGAACTCGAGCTGCGGGTCGGCCTCGATGAGGCGGCGCAGGCGCTGCGGCACCTCGGCGAGCTGCTCGGGCGTGGCGTCGTAGGTCAGGCCGAAGCCGAAGGCGATGCGCCGGGTCTGCTGGCGCTTGAAGTTCGACACCGTCTGGCGCAGCAGGTCGGTGTTGGACATGACGATCTGCTCGCCGTTGATGCTGCGGATGCGCGTGGTCTTCAGCCCGACGCGCTCGACCGTGCCGGAGACCGCGCCCACCGAGATCGAGTCGCCGACCTCGAAGGGCTTGTCGACCGCGATCGACAGCGAGGCGAACAGGTCGCCCAGGATGTTCTGCGCCGCCAGCGCCACCGCGATGCCGCCGATGCCGAGGCTGGCGACGAAGGCGGTGATGTCGATGCCCAGGTTCGAGAACACCGCCAGCGCCAGCACCGACCACAGCAGCGTGCGCAGCGCCCACGAGAGCAGCGTCGTCGACGCGCCGGCCGGCGCGTGGCGTTCGCCGTACAGGCGCAGGCCGCCGCGGATCAGCCGCTGGCCCCACAGCCCCGCCTGCAGCGCCAGCGCGATGAACCAGAGCTGGCCGAGGCGCTCGTCCCAGCGCGCGCCGAAGTCGAGCATGTTCAGGCCGACCAGGAGCGCGAACAGCGTCAGCATGCCGGGGCGGGTCGCCGAGAGCATGTCGGCGATCAGGTCGTCGTAGCGGTTGCTGGAGCGCTGCGCGCCCCGCGCCATGCGGTGTCCGACCAGCTCCAGGCCCTTGCCCAGCGCGGCGCGCACCACGATCACCACCAGCAGCGCCGCCAGCGCCTGCACCCAGTCCACCCGGGCCAGAAAGGTACCGGCGCCGCGCCCCCATCGTTCGAAGACATCCAGGTCCATGTTCAGCGTTCTCCTTGGGCCACAGCATCGGCCGGCGCCGGCGTGCCGTCTGCCGGGCGCCGGGCGGTCCGGCTGTCGGTCTCGGCCTACATTCCGATCCGGTGGCGGCCGATCGGCGCGCGGGCGCCCCGGCCCGATGCTGGGGCCATGTTCCGCTCCGCCTCCGATCGCTCCGCCGCCGCCGCGCCTTCCCGCTGCGGGCCCTGCCGCGCTGCCGCGGCGGCGATGCTGCTGGCCGGCGGGCTGCTGTCGGCCTGCGCGGCGGGGCGGCTGACCGACGCGAACCAGATCGACCAGGCGTTGCGCCAGGCCGAGCTGCAGCCGGCCGCGGTGGCGGCCTCGGCGGTGCAGGTGGTCGGCCCGCAGGGCACGATGGCGCCGGCGCCGGCGCGGCGGGTGATCGCGCAGGTCGCGGCCGAGGGCGAGGCCGGGCTGCTGCGCCACCATCTGGCGGTGATGGGCGCGCAGTCGCGGGTGCGGCTGTACAGCCACAACCGGGTGCGCCTGCTCGAGGACGGCCCGGCCACCTTCGACGCGATGTTCGCGGCGGTCGAGCGGGCCCGCTCCAGCGTGATGGTGCAGAGCTACATCGTCGACGACGCCGAGCTGGCGCAGCGCCTGGCGCGGCTGCTGGCGCGCAAGCGCGCCGAGGGTGTCGAGGTGGCGCTGCTGCGCGACGCGGTCGGCTCCTTCGGCACCGATCCGGCGCTGTTCGAGGCGCTGCGCCAGCAGGGCGTGCCGAGCTGCGAGTTCAATCCGGTCAACCCGCTCCGGCGCCTGGGCCACTGGGGGCTGCTGCACCGCGATCACCGCAAGATCGTCGTCGTCGACCGCGAGACCGCGTTCACCGGCGGCATCAACATCAGCGCGGTCTACGCGTCGGGCTCGTGGGCCGGCTCGTCGGGCCGGCGTCCGCCCGAGGGCAGCGATCCGGCGCAGTCGGGCTGGCGCGACACGCAGGTCGAGATCCGCGGCCCGGCGGCGGTGCGGCTCGATGCGCTGGTGCGCACCACCTGGCAGCGCCAGGGCTGCGAGGCGGTGCTGGCGCCGCCGCAGGAGCCCTCGCGCGAGCAGCCGGCCGAGGCCCCCGGCGACGACGTGGTGCGCGTCGTCGCCAGCGGCCCCGACGAGCCCGGCGACAACCGCATCCACGCCACGCTGCTGGGCGCGATCGCCGCCTCGCGCCGCAGCGTGCATCTGACGATGGCCTATTTCGCGCCGGGCGACCGCATCGTCGAGGCGCTGTGCGAGGCCGCCCGCCGCGGCGTCGACGTGCAGCTGGTGCTGCCGTCGATGAGCGACTTCGCGCCGGTGCTGCACGCCGGGCGGGCGCGCTACGAGCAGCTGCTGTCGGCGGGCGTGCGCATCCACGAGCTGCAGCACTCGGTGCTGCATGCCAAGACCTTCGTGGTCGACGGCGTGCTCTCCAGCGTGGGCTCCAGCAACATGGACTGGCGCAGCTTCACCGGCAACGACGAGGTCAACGCCTTCGTGCTCGGGCGCGATTTCGGCGCCGCGATGGAGCGCATGTTCGGGCGCGATGTCGCCGACTCGCGTCCGGTGACGCTGGCCTCCTGGCGCGAGCGGCCCTGGCCGGGCCGGCTGGTCGAGCGCGCCGCGCTGATGTTCGAGCGCCTGTGGTGAGCGGCCCGCGCGGCCGCGGCCACCGGCCTTCGTCCGTCCTTTCTTCCTTCCCGTTCCCGACTTCATCAAGGAGATTTCGATGTCCCAGGACAAGGATCACCCGCTGGCCGCGCAGCGCCAGCTCGCCGACCTGATCGGCAAGGACCGCTTCGCGATGCTGACCGAGCCCGGCACCGGCGAGCTGCTCGAGAGCCGGCCGATGACGCTGCTGGAGTTCGACGCCCAGGGCCTGCTGTGGTTCTTCTGCCGGCGTCAGGCGGATGCCCGGCCGCATCCGGTCAATCTGGCCTTCAGCGACGAGGTGCATTCGACCTTCGTGTCGATCGCCGGCCGCGCCGAGCAGGTCGACGACCGCGAGCGCATCCACGCGCTGTGGACGGCCGCCGCGCGCCCGTGGTTTCCGGACGGTCCGGACTCGCCGGACCTGGCGCTGCTGAAGATCGTGCCGCTGAAGGTGGAGTACTGGGACGCGCCCGACAGCCGGGTGGTGCGCGGCCTGGCGCTGGCCGCCTCGATCCTGAGCGGCTCGCCGGTGGGACTGGGCGAGCACGGCGTGCTCGGCAGCGTGCGCAGCGAGCCGGCGCCGCGCTGAACGCGGCGTCAGGGCTGGGTGGCGGCCGGGGCGGCGGCGGTCGTCGCGCCGCGCAGCGGCGCCGGATCGCTGCCGGCCTCGCGGGCCTGCAGCATGCGCAGCTGCGCGATGCGCCGGCGGGTGGCCGGATGCGTCGGCGTGTCGCCGGCGGCCGGGCGGCGCATCAGCAGCGACAGCGCCTCGTCCAGACCGACGCCGAGCTGCTGCGCCAGGCGGAAGCCGAAGGCATCGGCCTCGAACTCCTGGCGGTGCGACAGCTCCGCGCCGTCGCGGCCCAGCGCCTGCGCGACCGGATCCGTGGTGTCGGGCCGGACCTCGCCGGGAATGTGGTGGCGGTACAGGCCGACCAGGCGGTCCCAGTGGTCCAGCGCCAGATGGCCGTACTCGTGCGACAGCAGCATCAGCCGCTCGCCTTCGGGCAGGTCGCCGACGGCCTCGCCCACGACCAGCAGCCGGCCCAGCATCGCCTCGGCCTGCACGCCGCCCTGCATCACCCGCAGCTCGACCGGATGCGCCGGCGGCGCCAGCGCGACCAGACGCGCGAAGCTGGCGCGCACCCGCGCGGCGCGCTCGCTGTCGGCCGGGGCCGCGACACGGCCGTCCAGCCGCGAGAGCTGCGAGCGTTCGAGCACTTCGGTGATGGTCTCCGCCCGTGCGGTGCTGGCCAGCAGGGCCCCCAGCAGGGCCAGCGTCAGCGTGATCCGGCGCATGTCGTACTCCTTCGGGCCGGATTCGCGTGTCTTGGCGCCCATCGCCGTGCATCGCCGCCGCCGTCCATGGCAGCCCGATGCAGGAAACAGGCCTGGCATCAGGGTTGACCCGGATTGTAGGCCTTGATCCGGATCATGATTTCCGGATCAGCCGACCTTCGCGTGCATTCCTGTCGACGGTGCGCGCCTCGCGGGCGCCGTAGGGGCAGTGCCCCGGCTTCGGGCCGACCTGCGGGTGCCTGCGGCAGGTGTTCGGGCGCTTCTCGTAGACGGTGCAGCGGCGCGTGGTGGCGTCGAGGAACTGGCAGTCGCCGTTGGCGCGGCGGGCCATCGTGAAGATGCCGTCCTTCTGGTTGTAGCGCTCGACCTGCCTGCTCTTGACCAGCCGGCGGGCGATCAGGCGGGGCTCTTCATGCTCGGCCTCGAAGGCGTCGACCAGACCGAGGCGCACCAGGTCGGGCAGGCGGATCTCGACCGGCATCGTGCAGCAGTTGGCCGCGCAGCTGTCGCACAGGCCGGCTCGCCAGCGGGTCCAGGTCTCGAGGCGATCGACGTCGACGATGTGGATCGGGGATCTCATGCGGGCACGGGCACAGGCGAATCGAACAGTCGAACCGGAACGGAAAAGCAAGAAGCCCGCTTGAAATCAAGCGGGCTTCTCTTGTTCTGGTGGCCAAGGGCGGAATCGAACCACCGACACGCGGATTTTCAATCCGCTGCTCTACCAACTGAGCTACTTGGCCGTCGAGAAGGAAATTATGGCACGCTTTCTTGCGAAGCTGCAAGCGTTCTGGCGAGATTTTTTTCGATCGTGTTCAGCCCGCGCCGCGCTTGTTGCGGCTGAGGTCGACGCCGAGCTGCTTGAGCTTGCGGTAGAGGTGGGTGCGCTCCAGGCCGGTGCGCTCGGCCACGCGGGTCATGCTGCCGTTCTCGCGCACCAGATGGAACTCGAAGTAGGCCTTCTCGAAGGCGTCGCGCGCCTCGCGCAGCGGACGGTCGAGGTTGAAGCTCTGGTCGGCCTGCGGGCCGCTGGCCATCGTGATGCCGACCGAGTTCGCCGGATGGTGATGCAGGTGCGCGATCGTCGGCACGTAGCCGCCGGCCGCGGGTGGTGCGCCGACCGGCACATGCTCGGCGCCGGGCAGCGGCTCGATGCGCACGGCGGCGGCGGCCGGCGGATCGCTGGCCGGCGTGCGCGGCGCGGGCTTGGACAGGCCCTGCTCGACCGCGCGCAGCAGCTTCTGCAGCGTGATCGGCTTCTCGAGGAAGGCCATCGCGCCGTACTTGGTCGCCTCGACCGCGGTGTCGATGGTGCCGTGGCCGGACATCATGATGACCGGCATGCTCAGCTGGGCGCCGCTGTTCCATTCCTTCAGCAGCGTGATGCCGTCGACGTCGGGCATCCAGATGTCGAGAAGAACGAGATCCGGGCGCTGGCGCTCGCGCAGCATGCGCGCCTGGGCAGCGTTCTCCGCGAGTTCGACGGAGTGACCTTCGTCGGTCAGGATCTCTTGCAGCAGGGCTCGGATGCCCATTTCGTCGTCGACGACAAGTATGTTGGCCATGAGTGATCAGGACGCGCTGACGTCGGGGGAGGGTGGGGTTCGATAGCGTCCGGGCTCGCTGCCCGCAGGCGTTCCCCCGCCACGGGCCCATCGGGAAAATGATATCGAAACTTGCGCACCGGTCCTCGCCGGTCCGGTGCCGGAGTCCGGTGCCTCGTCGGCGAGATTGCCCAGGCGGATGCGTGCGCCGTGCTCCTCGACGATCTTCTTCACCACGGCCAGTCCCAGGCCGGTGCCGCGGGCCTTCGTGGTGACATAGGGTTCGAATGCACGTTTGAGAACTTTTTCCGAGAAACCGGGGCCATTGTCCACCACCTTGAGGCGGATGGCACGCGTCTGGCCGTCATCGGGTCGGGCGGTCTCGGTCGAGACGACGACCAGGCCGCCCTCGGTCTCGGTCACCGCGTCGAGCGCGTTCTGCACCAGGTTGTGGATGACCTGGCGCAGCTGGCTGGCGTCGCCGGCGAGCAGCGGCAGCTCCGGCGCGAGCTCGGCGCGCAGCCGGCCGCTTTCCTGCTGCTCCGCGTACAGGCCCAGCACCTCGGCGACCAGCGCGTTGAGGTCGAGCGGCTCCAGCCGCGCCGAGGGCAGGCGCGCGTAGTCGCGGAACTCGTTGACCAGCGTCTTCATCGCCTGCACCTGCGTGACGATGGTGCCCACCGAGCGCACCAGCATCTGCTGGTCGGCGCCGGCCAGCTTGGCCTCGAGCTTGTGCTGCATGCGCTCGGCCGAGAGCTGGATCGGCGTGAGCGGGTTCTTGATCTCGTGCGCCAGGCGCCGCGCGACCTCGGCCCAGGCGACGCTGCGCTGCGCCATGACCACGTCGGAGATGTCGTCGAAGACCAGCAGCCGCGCGCCCTCGGGCAGCAGCGCGCCGCGCACCAGCAGCGTCTGCGGCGCCTCCGCGCTGCCCAGCTCGAGCGATTCCTGCCAGTGCGCGTCGATGTCGGCCTCGCCGCCGGCCTCGTCGAGGTCGCGCAGATGCGCCTCGAAGCGCTGCCCGACGGCGGCGGCCAGGCGCTCCAGCCCCGGCACGCGGTCGATCGCACGCGACTCCCAGGCGGTCGGCGCCAGGCGCAGGATGCGCGCGGCGCCGGGGTTGACGGTGTCGATGCGGCCGTCGGCCTCGAAGACGATCACGCCGGAGCTGAGGTTGTCCAGGATGGTCTGCAGGTGCGCCTTGGCGCTCTCGGCCTCGGCGAGGCTGCGCTGCACCAGGCCGCGCGCGTCGGCGAGCTGCTGCGTCATCTCGGCGAAGGAGCGGGTCAGGCCGCCGAGCTCGTCGCGCGAGGCGAAGACCGCCGTCGGGCGCAGGTCGCCGCGCGCGACCTGGCGCACGCCCTCGGCCAGCATCACCAGCGGTCGGCCGATCTGGTGGCCCAGGCCGGCGGCCATCAGCAGCGCGCTGAAGATGCCCAGGATGAGGGTCAGCGTCAGCGTGCCGATGTACATGCGCCGCAGGCCCTCGCGGCCGAGCGCGCGCTGCTGGTACTCGCTGTAGGCCTGCTGGACCCGCAGCGCGTTGCCGACGAGCTCCTGCGGCACCGTCTGCGTGATCTGCAGGTAGCGGTCCTCGCCGCCGAGGCTGATCGTCGTCGGCGGCATCCACGCGATCGCGCGCACCCGCACCGGGCCGCCGGCGGTGATGGCGCCGTCGGCAGGCGTGTCGGCGTCCAGGCCCTCGAGCTGCGCGAACACGCGCAGGTTGCGCGCCTGGCGCATCATCGACGCGGTCGGCCGGTCCGGCAGCATCGCCGCGCCGACCGCCCCGCCGGCGCTGGCCAGCACCTGGCCGCCGCTGGAGAGCACCGCAACGCTCTGCGCCGACATCTGCTCGCGCACCCGCTCGAGCATCAGCAGCTGCATGCGCCCGCCGGTCTCGGCGCCGCTCTCGGCCGCCAGCCGGGTCTTGGCGGCGACATCGTTGACCAGCAGCTGCAGCGTGGTGCGCCCGAGGTTCAGGCCCGACTCCAGCGCGCCCTCGACCTCGACGTCGAACCAGCTCTCGATCGAGCGCGCGACGAACTGGTAGGACACGCCGTAGATCAGCATGCCCGGCACCACCCCGACGAAGGCGAAGATCGCCGCCAGCTTGACCAGCAGCCGGCTGCCGAACTTGCCGTGGCGCATGCGCCGCACCAGCTGGGCCAGCGCGATGGCGATGACCAGGCCGAGCAGCATCGCCACGCCGATGTTGACCCACAGAAGCCACTCGTAGTGGCGCTCGTACAGCGCGCGGTTGTTGGTCGCGATCGACAGCAGGAAGGCCAGCACCAGGCCGGTGCCGCCGATGGCCAGCAGCGCGATCAGGACGGTCCAGCGCAGCGAGCTGCGGCTCATGGCCGGCCTCCGGGGGCGGCGTCGGCGACCGGGACGACGCGCTGCGTGCGCAGCGTCCATTCCGGCTGCGAGCCGATGCCGATCTGCAGCGGCCGCGGCAGCTGGTCGGTGTCGAGCCGGTAGGAGAACTCGACGTAGAGCCGGTCCTCGTCGCCGGCGGGCACCTCGCCCAGGCGCCACTGGCTCGCGCGCTGCATCGCGCGCAGCGCCTCGGGCAGCGAGCGGTAGGTCTGCGACAGCCCGCCCTGGCTGACCTTGTAGCTCAGCGTCAGCGGCTGGTAGGCGATGCGCCAGGTGCGCGTGGCGTGCGCGATCTCCTTGTCGCGCCAGTACCAGCGGCTGCGCATCAGCACCGCCTCGGCCGAGAAGTGCAGCGCGATGCCGCGCTGCAGCGCGTCCTCGACGCTGGCGGGCAGCTCGTAGCGCGTCTCGAAGTTCAGCAGCACGCCCTGCTCGGTGCGCAGGGCGTCGAGCCGCAGCAGCTCGACCGCCGCGGCCGTGACGGGATGCAGCACGCCGGCGGCCAGCAGCAGCGGCAGCAGCGGCAGCACCAGGCGCTGGCGCATCGGTCTCGGCGGGCGGGAATCGGGCGGTCTCGGCACGGGCCGTCGGCGTCGCTCAGGACTCGGGTGACTTGTGCAGGAGGGCGTAGAAGAATCCGTCGCCCGGCTCGGCTGCCGGCGACGATGTCGTGCCGGCAGCCTCGGCCCGATTGTCGGGCAGCGGCAGCAGATGGCCGGGGGCGCGCAGTCCGCGGGCGTCCGGATGGCGTTGCAGAAATGATGCAATCTGGCCGGCGCCCTCGGCGCGGAAGATCGAGCAGGTCGCGTACAGCAGCCGCCCGCCCGGCTTCAGCAGCGGCCA
This sequence comes from Sphaerotilus uruguayifluvii, assembly GCF_013294065.1. Classification (GTDB taxonomy): domain Bacteria; phylum Pseudomonadota; class Gammaproteobacteria; order Burkholderiales; family Burkholderiaceae_C; genus Sphaerotilus; species Sphaerotilus uruguayifluvii. The sequence continues at coordinate 47,094 of NZ_JABSNM010000012.1, read as the reverse complement.
CAGCGCCTCCAGCAGGCCGGCCTGGGTGCGCGCCAGCTCGGTGATGTCGCCGGCGCGGCGCAGCCAGCGCACGTCCGGATGGCGGCGCACGATGCCCGAGGCGCTGCACGGCGCGTCGAGCAGGATCGCGTCGAAGGGCCGTCCGTCCCACCACGCGGCGGTGTCGCGCGCATCGGCCGCGCGGGTGGTCGCCTGCAGGTGCAGCCGTGCCAGCGTCTCGTCGACGCGCGCCAGCCGCCCGGCGTCGGCATCGAGCGCCAGCACCTCCAGGTCGGCCAGCTCGAGCAGGTGCGCGGTCTTGCCGCCGGGCGCGGCGCAGGCGTCGAGCACGCGTGCGCCGGCCGGCAGCGCCGGCAGGACCGCGCCGGGCTGGCCGCCGATCAGCAGCGGTGCGGCGAGCTGGGCCGAGAGGTCCTGCACCGAGACACGGCCTTCGGCGAAGCCGGGCAGCGCCTGCACCGGCGCCGGCGTCTCCAGCAGCACCGCCTGCGGCGCCTGTGCCCCGACGGCGCGGGCCTTCAGTCCGACGGCGGCCAGCGCGTCGACGCAGGCCTCGGCGCTGCCGTGGCGGGCATGGACGCGCAGCATCATCGGGCCGGAGCGGTTCGCCGCGGCCAGCAGCGCCTCCCAGCGGTCGGGCCAGTCGCGGCGCAGCTGCTCGATCCACCAGCGCGGATGCTGGTGGCGCGCGGACGGCACCTTGTGCTGCAGCGCCGGCACCAGCGTCTCGCGCTCGCGCAGGAAGCGCCGCAGCACCGCGTTGACGAAGCCGGCGCCGGCCGGCGAGAGCCGCCGCGCGCAGGCCACCGCCTGGTCGACCAGCGTGTGCTCGGCATAGGGCGGCTCGGCCTCGGGCCACAGCAGCGCCAGCGCGGTGATCAGCAGCGCGTCGATCGGCGGGGCGGGGCGGCGCGGCGCGAGCTGCTCGCGCGCGGCCTGGGCGCCACCCATCCAGCGCATGACATGGAAGCTCAGCGCCTGCGTGCCCGGACGGGCCTCGGCCGGGCAGCCGGCCAGCACGTCCGACAGCGAGCGGCCGGCGCGCACCGCGGCGACCGCCTCGGCGGTGTGCGCCAGCAGGCGCGACAGCGGCAGCGACGGGGTGCCGGCGGCGGCGGCGGACGGGGATGCGGAAGGGGATGCGTGTCTCACGGGTGGCAGTCTACGTGCCGTCGGCCCGCCGCTCCTGTTCCGGGTCGCGGACGAAGTGCGCCGCCAGCGCCGGCGGCAGCGGCGCGTCGAGCAGCACGCAGGCCAGACGCAGCGCCTCGGCGGCCGCCGGCAGCGGCTCGTCCAGGCGGGTGCGCAGGCCCGGACGGGTGTCGGCGGCATCGACCCAGAGCCGCGCCAGCAGCGGCCGGTGCACCCAGCCCAGGCCCTCGAGCGTCTGCAGCGCGCGGCCGAAGCGGTCGACATCGGGCACCTGGCAGGTCGGCGGCATCGAGGCCTCGCCCCAGACCGCCAGCACCACCCGGTCATGCCAGGCGGTGCCGGCCGCGTCGATGCGCTCGCGCCGCGGCGGCTCGGGCACCAGCCGCGCGAGATAGGCGGTCACGCTGGCGATGGCCTGGCGCATCGCCAGCGGCAGCTGCGTCAGGTCGTTGTCCTCGCGCAGGCCGCCGCGGTGCAGGCGCACCGGCCCGGACAGCAGGTGGCGCACCGCCAGCCAGACCAGCCGGTCCAGCGCGCTGACGCTGCCGTCGGCGCACATCACGCGCCGTGCCGCCAGCATCAGCGCCTGGCGCTGCTCGAGCGTGTCGTCGCGGGCGCAGGCCTGCAGCAGGCGCTCGAGCGCGGGCAGCCGCGCCGCCGCGGGCAGCCGGCGGCAGCGCTCGAGCAGCGCGCGGGCAGTCGGCTCGCCCCGCACGGCGAGCTCCCAGGCGCGCAGCTCCTGCTCGCTGTCCGGGGTCAGCAGCAGGGCCAGCGCCGCGGCCAGCCGCTCGCCCGGCCCGGTCAGGCGCATCAGCGCCATCCAGGCCGTGCGGGCATCGGTGTCCAGCGTCGGAGAGACGCGGCTCAGGGCATGCTGCATCGTGAGACAAAAGTTGCAAATTCAGCAATTTTTCTCACTTTGCCCCCCTGTGCCGGGGATTGTCCAGCCCGAAATTGTTTCTCGGGTGGTGCGGGCGGGCGCGGCGTCGCCCCGGCGCGTCAGATCATCGGCATCGGCCGGCTCGAGCCGGTGCGTGCCGTCGCGATCGCGCCGGCCAGCAGCGGCGCGTCGCGAAAGCGCAGCAGCGCCGCCACCAGCGTCGTCGGGAAGATGTGCAGCGCGTCGTTGTAGGTCTGCGCGGCGTGGTTGTAGAGGTGCCGGTCGGCGCCGAGCTGCTCCTGCAGCGTGTCGCGCTGGCGCAGCAGCTCGGTGACGGCCGCCACCGGGCCGGTGCCGGAGGTCAGGTCCTGCAGCGCCGAGACCAGCTGGTCGAGCGCCTGGCCGAGCGTCTGCTCGGCCTCGCCGATCTCGTGCAGCGAGCTGCCGCGCATGTTGCGGATCTGCGCCGCGTCGGTGGCCCGGCCGGCCTCCTGCGCGGTCTCGACCAGGCGGCCGATCAGCGCGTGCTCGTCGCCGAGCAGCGGGCGCGAGGCATGCGCCAGCGCCAGCGCGACCGCCTGGCGCTGGCGCAGGTGGCTGGCCAGCGGCGCGTAGGCGGCGCCGGCGGCGGCGCGCAGCCGCTTCAGGCGCTGCGTCGCGCCGACGATCCAGAAGAACAGCAGCGCGACCAGGACAAGCATCGGGATCGACATCGTGCGGTCCACGGCGCGTGCTCAGGCGTCGGCCAGCCAGGCGGCGTGGCCGGCGCGGCGCAGCTCGCAGGCCGGGCAGTGGCCGCAGCCGTGGCCCCAGGGATGGCGCGCCCCGCGCTCGCCCAGGTAGCAGGTGTGGGTGTGCTCGACGATCAGCTCGACCAGCGTCTGGCCGCCGAGCTGCTCGGCCAGGTCCCAGGTCTGGGCCTTGGTCAGGAACATCAGCGGCGTCTCCAGCGTCATCGGCGTGTCCAGGCCGAGCGAGAGCGCCACCTGCAGCGCCTTCATCGTGTTGTCGCGGCAGTCCGGGTAGCCGGAGTAGTCGGTCTCGCACATGCCGCCGACCAGCACCGAGGCGCCGCGCCGGTAGGCCAGCGTCGCCGCGAAGCCGAGGAACAGCAGGTTGCGACCGGGCACGAAGGTGTTGGGCAGGCCGTTGGCCTGCAGCTCGATCTCGCGCTCGGTGGTGAGCGCGGTGTCGGAGATCTGGCCGATCAGGCTCAGGTCGAGCACATGGTCCTCGCCCAGGCGGGCGGCCCAGTGCGGGAAGGCCGCGCGCAGCTCCTCGCGCACCGTCAGGCGGCAGTCCATCTCGATGTGGTGGCGCTGGCCGTAGTCGAAGCCCAGCGTCTCGACCCGCTGGAAGCGCTCCAGCGCCCAGGCCAGGCAGGTGGTCGAGTCCTGGCCGCCGGAGAACAGCACCAGCGCGGTGCGCGGGTCGCGCGCAGCGTTCGTGGCCGCGCTCATTGGCGGATCTCGCCCTGGCCGAGCACCACCCACTTCATCGAGGTGAGTCCCTCCAGGCCCACGGGGCCGCGGGCGTGGAACTTGTCGGTGGAGATGCCGATCTCGGCGCCCAGGCCGTACTCGAAGCCGTCGGCGAAGCGGGTGCTGGCGTTGACCATCACGCTGGCCGAGTCGACCTCGCGCAGGAAGCGCATCGCGTGGGGGTGGTTCGTGGTCAGGATCGCGTCGGTGTGGTGGCTGCCGTAGCGGTTGATGTGCGCGATGGCCTCGTCGAGCGAGTCGACCACCTTCACGCTGATGACGGGCGCCAGGTATTCCTCGGCCCAGTCGCTCTCGACCGCGGCCACGACCGTCGCGCCGGAGACGTCCGACAGGATGGCCTGGGCACGCGGGCAGGCGCGCATCTCCACGCCCTTGGCGGCGAAGATCGCGCCGATCCGCGGCAGGAAGGCCGCCGCCTGATCCGCATGCACCAGCAGCGACTCGGTGGCGTTGCAGGGGCTGTACTTCTGCGTCTTGGCGTTGTCGGTGACGACCAGCGCCTGCGCGATGTCGACCTGCGCGTCGACGTAGGTGTGGCAGTTGCCGTCGAGGTGCTTGATGACCGGCACCCGCGCCTCGGCCGAGATGCGCTCGATCAGGCCCTTGCCGCCGCGCGGGATGATGACGTCGACGAACTCGGGCATCGCGATCAGGCGGCCCACCGCCGCGCGGTCGGTGGTCTCGACCAGCTGCACCGCGGTCGCGGGCAGCCCGGCCTCGACCAGCGCCACCTGCACGAGTTTCCACAGCGCCAGGTTGGAGTGGATCGCCTCCGAGCCGCCGCGCAGGATGCAGGCGTTGCCGCTCTTGATGGCGAGCGAGGCGGCCTCGATCGTCACGTTCGGGCGGCTCTCGTAGATCATGCCGAACACGCCCAGCGGCACGCGCATCTGGCCGACGCTGATGCCGGTCGGGCGGCGCTTGACTTGCGTGATCTCGCCGATCGGGTCCGGCATCGCGGCGAGCTGCTCGCAGCCCTCGGCGACGGTGGCGACCACCTTCGGGCCGAGCTTCAGGCGGTCGAGCATCGGGCCGGCCAGGCCGGCTGCCGAGGCCGCGTCCAGATCGCGGGCGTTGGCGGCGTCGAGCGCCGGGCCGTTCTCGCGCAGCAGCCGCGCCAGCGCCAGCAGCGTGCGGTTCTTCGCGGCGGTGGAGGCGGCCGCCATCGCGGTGGCGGCGCTGCGGGCGGCGGCGCCGACCCGGTTCATGTAGGCGGCGATGTCCTGGGTGTCGAGCGTGTCCATGCGCGGAATTGTCGCAGAGGGTGGCGTCGGGGAAAGGGGCCGGGGGTGAGGGCGTTCAGCCCTCCAGCGCCGCCACCTGCCGCAGCGCCCGCTCGAAGACCTCGACCGGCTGGCCGCCGGAGATCAGGTGGCGGTCGTTGAGGATGATGGCCGGCACCGAGTGGATGCCGTGCTGCTGGTAGAAGAGCTCCTTCTCGCGCACCGCCTCGGCGTGGCGGTCGCTCGAGAGCACCGCATCGACCTCGGAGGCCTCCAGCCCGGCCTCGGCCGCGGCCTGCCACAGCACGTCGCGTGCCCCCGGGTTCTGGCCCTCGGTGAAGTAGGCGCGCAGCAGCGCGTGCTTGAGCCGGCGCTGCGCGTCGGCCGAGACGAGGCCAGCGTGGTGCAGCAGCCGGTGCGCGTCGAAGGTGTTGTGGATGCGGTCGCGCCGCTCCATGTCGAAGACGAAGCCCAGCGCCGCGCCGCGCACGCGGATCTCCTCGCCGCTGGCGGCGATCTGCTCGGGCGTGATGCGGTACTTGCGGCCCAGGTGGGCGACGATGTCCTCGCCCTCGGGCGGCATCGCCGGGTTCAGCTCGAAGGGCTGGAAGTGCAGCGTGGCGCGGATGCCCTCGGGGGCGACCCGCTCGAGCGCCAGCTCCAGCGCATGCAGGCCGATCGCGCACCACGGGCAGGAGACATCGGAGACGAAGTCGATCTTCATGCCCGCGAGCATCGCTCAGCCCGGGGCTCCCTGTCCATCCAGCGCGCCCCGCCAGGCGCGCAGCGCGCGCAGCAGCGGGCGCTTCTTCGACTGGTGCTCCTGCATGCGGCGCAGGATGTCGTCGAGCATGCGGATCGCGTCCATGATGTGCGGGCCCTTGTTGAGCATCACGCATTCGGCGCGCTCGCCCATCGCCGCATCGGTGATCTCGGCGCGCGAGGGCCGGCCGGTGCGCGCCAGCGTCTCGAGCACCTGGGTGGCCCAGACCACCGGCAGGTGCGCGGCCTCGCAGGCCCAGAGCATTTCCTCCTGCACCTCGGCCAGCCGCTCGTAGCCGCATTCGACCGCCAGGTCGCCGCGCGCGATCATCACGCCGGCGGTCGGCCCCTCCATCGCCGCCAGCAGGATCGAGGGCAGCGCGGCAAAGCCGCGCTGCGTCTCGATCTTCAGCATCAGGCCGAGGTGGGCGGCGCCGCGCGCGGCCAGCTCGGCGCGCAGCCGGCGCACGTCGTCGGCCGACTGGCAGAAGGACAGGCCGACCAGGTCGGCGGTGCCGACGACGGTGTCGAGGTCCTGCAGGTCCTGCGCGGTCAGCGCCGGCAGGTCGAGCGCGGTGTCGGGCAGGTTGATGCCCTTGTCGGCGGCCAGCTTCTCGCCGCCGTCGCGCGCGGCCGTGATCTCGACGGCCACCCCGCCGCCGTCGAGCCGCCGCCGCACGACCGCGCCGATGCGGCCGTCGTCGAACCAGATGCGGTCGCCGCGGCGCGCCGAGGCCAGCGCCTCGGGCAGCGTGCAGGGCACACAGGCCGGCCGTGCCCGACGGCCGCGTCCGCTCGGACGGGCCTCGTGGCCGAGGCCGTCGGGCAGCAGATGCAGCCGGTCGCCGCGCTGCAGGTGCACCACGCCCTGGGCCGCGGGCAGGTCGTGCAGCGCGGTGCGGCGCTCGCGGTGCGGCTCGTGGCGCAGCTCGACGTCGGCGCTCAGGTAGGCGGTGCGGCGGATCTCCAGGATCGCGCTGGCCGCGTGGCGCTCGACCACCTCGAGCTGGCGCGCCGCGCGCCGCGCGTCCTTCAGCGAGACCAGATCGCCGCGGCGCAGTCCCTCGAGCCAGCCGGCATCGACGCCGAGCACCGCGTCGACCTCGCCGACCGGCGAGGTCGAGCCGGCCGGACGCAGCGCCAGCCGGCCCGGCGCGATCACCCGGCCGAGCTCGTCGCGCTGCGGTCGCAGCCGGATCACGCCGGGGGCGCTCTCGATCGGGCCGGTGCGCAGCTTCGGGCCGCCCAGGTCCATCAGCACCCGCACCTCGCGGCCGGCGCGGCGCGCGGCCAGCCGCACCGCCTCGGCCATCGCCTGCCACTGCGCCGGCGTGTCGTGGGCGCAGTTGATGCGCGCGATGTCCATGCCGGCCTGCACCATCGCGTCGATCCGGCCTGGATCGGCGGCGGCCTCGCCCGGCAGCGTCACCATGATGCGCACGTCGCGTCCCGGCGGCGTCGGGCCGAGCAGGCGGCTGGCGTGCTGCTGCAGCGCGCGGTGGCCGGAATGGCTGCCCGAGGGCTCGTCGCCGTCGTGCGACTGCCACGCGCGGCCGGCCAGGCGGTGCAGGATGCCGAGCACCTTGTCGAGCGAGGCCAGCACATGCGGCTCGGAGCGCCCGAGCGAGGACAGGCCCAGCCGCGAGAGATCCTGCTGCAGCGGGCGCAGGTCGTCGGAGCGCAGCGCGAGGTAGTGCAGCAGGTTGCGGGCGCCGGCGTGGTGGGCCGGATCGATGCGGCCGAGCCGCTCGTCATGCTGGGCGGCCAGCGCCAGCATGCGCCGGCGCAGCGTCCACAGCCGCTCGATCAGGATGTCGCAGACGCCCGGATCCCAGCCGGGGTCGATCGTCGTCTCGGAAAGCGCAGTTGAGGAGGCCGCCGTCATGATTGCCTTGCCGCTCGCGTCGGAAATGCCCCCAGTCTGCGCGGGGGCGGTGTCAGCGGCGTGACGCGGCGGTACGGCAGCGTGCCGTGCGGATCAGTCCTTGAAGCCGTCCGGATTGGTCGACTGCCAGCGCCAGCTGTCCTCGCACATGCGGTCGATGCCGAACTGCGCCTTCCAGCCCAGGATCTGCTCGGCCGCGGCCGGGTCGGCGTAGCAGGAGGCGACGTCGCCGGGGCGGCGGTCGACGATGCGGTAGGGCACCGGGCGGCCGCTGGCCTTCTCGAAGGCCCGGACCACGTCGATGACGCTGTAGCCCTGGCCGGTGCCGAGGTTGACGGTGACCGAACTCTTGGCTTCGAGCAGGTGGCGCAGCGCCGCGACATGGCCCTGCGCCAGGTCGCAGACGTGGATGTAGTCGCGCACGCCGGTGCCGTCGGGCGTGTCGTAGTCGCCGCCGAAGACCTGCAGGAACTCGCGCTTGCCCACCGCGACCTGGGTGACGTAGGGCATCAGGTTGTTCGGGATGCCGCGCGGGTCCTCGCCGATGGTGCCGCTGGCGTGGGCGCCGACCGGGTTGAAGTAGCGCAGGTAGGCGATCGCCCAGCCCGGGGTGCAGCGCTCGAGCTCGCGCAGCATCTGCTCGCCCAGCAGCTTGGTCATGCCGTAGGGGTTGGTGCTGGAGAGCGCGCAGTCCTCGGTGATGGGCAGGCGCTCGGGCTGGCCGTAGACGGTGGCCGAGGAGCTGAAGACCAGCGTCTTCACGCCCTGGCGCTCCATCGCGGTGGCCACGCTGACCAGACCGCCGAGGTTGTTGCGGAAGTACTCGAGCGGCTTGGCCACCGATTCGCCCACCGCCTTGTGCGCGGCGAAGTGCACGACGCCCTGCACGCCGTGGCGGGCGATGATGTCGGCCATGCGGTCGGTGTCGTTGACGTCGGCCTCCTCGAAGACCGGCTTCTCGCCCAGCAGGGCTTCCAGGCGCTGCAGCACGACGGGCGAGCTGTTGGCGAAGTTGTCGACGCCCAGGACACGGAAGCCCGCCTCCTTCAGCGCGATCCAGGTGTGGGAGGCGATGTAGCCGGTGGCTCCGGTCAGCAGGATGGTCGTCATGGGATGTGTTCAGATCGCAGTGGCGTTGGCGTCGGTCTCCTCCCGTGCCGCTCGCCAGCCCGGTCCCGACAGCGCCGATTGTGGCAAACCCGCATGGCGCGGCGATGATCGGGCTCTGAGCGCCGGCGCGCATCGGTCCGGCAGGATGCGCAAAATCACCGGCCTGTCCTGCCGGAAACGATGATGCCGATGCCGCCCCCTGCCGTGCTGTCCGTGTCGCCTCGCTGCCGGAGCCGCCGATGAGCGCGTTCTCGGCCTGGTTCTTCGCCCGGGTGCAGGCGGCGGACTTCTACCGCGCGCTGCACCGCGAGGCGGTCGCGCTGCTGCCGGCACCGGCGCCGGGCGCGCGCTGGCTCGACGTCGGCTGCGGCCCCGGGCTGGTCGCGCGGCTGGCGGCCGGGCGCGGCTACCGCGTGCTGGGCACCGACCTCGATCCGGCGATGGTCGCCCAGGCGCGTCGCCAAGGCCACCGCGCCGGCTCGTCCGCCACCTTCGAGGCGGCCGATCTGCTGGCCGACCCGCCCGGCGGTGGCGCGGGGCCGCGCTTCGAGGTGGTCTCGGCCGCGTCGCTGCTGGTGGTGCTGGACGACCGCGCCGCGGGACTGCGACGGCTGCTGGCGCGGGTGGCCGAGGGCGGCACGCTGCTGCTGGTCGAGCCCGATGCCTCGATGACGCCGCAGGCCGCCGCGGCGCTGCGGGCGCGCCTGGGGCCGGCGCTGGGGCAGGGCGCCTGGGTGCTGTCGCTGTGGGCGCGAACCCGCCGGCCCGAGCGCGCGATCCGCGCCGAGGATCTGCAGGTGCCGGGCTGGACGCTGCGGCGCGATGTCCTGCTGGACGGCCTGGTCAATGCCTGGCGTCTGACCCGCGATGTCCCGGCCTGACGTCGGGGCGCAGACCGCCCCGCCTACAATCGCCGCCATGTTGCAAGCCCTGCTCGAACCCCTCGGTCGCGAGGCCCTCGGCCGCGTCACGCTGCTGCTCAACCATGTGCTGGCCGCCGAGCCGGAGGCCACCCGTCGCCTGCTCGGCCATGTCGGCCGCTCGATCGGCGTGCAGTGGCGCCAGTGGCCGGCGCTGCTGCCGGCGCCGCCGCGGGCGGTCTGGCGCGTGACGCCGGCCGGCCTGCTCGAGCTCGACGAGGACCTGCTGCTGGTGCCGGTCGGCGTCGGCGAGGAGGAGACGCTGGTGGTCACGCTCGACGGCAGCGAGATGCTGCGCTGGGGCCTGGCCGGCATGGCAGGGCGCCCGCCGATGGACATCCGCGGCGACGCCGCCTTCGCCGCCGAGGTCGCCTGGCTGGCCGAGAACCTGCGCTGGGACATCGAGGACGATCTGGCGCGCCTGCTCGGCGACGGCCCGGCGCGCCTGCTCGGCCGTCTGGGCAGCGGTCTGGCGCAGACCGTCGGCGCCTTCGTGCAGCGCGTGCGCCGCCCGGCCTGATCCGGCCGCGCCGCATCCATCATGAGGAACTGGCCCCGGCTCGCGCTGATCGCGTGGGTGATGCTGCGCCACGGCATGGACCAGCTGGTGCTGACGCAGTTCAGCCACCCGCTGCTGCGCCTGCTGGCGCGCGTGCTGTCGATCGGCCGGCGGCTCGACGCGCCGCGCGGCGTGCGCCTGCGCCTGGCCTTCGAGCGGCTCGGTCCGATCTTCGTCAAGTTCGGCCAGGTGCTGTCCACCCGGCGCGACCTGATGCCTCCCGACATCGCCGACGAGCTGGCCAAGCTGCAGGACCGCGTGCCGCCATTCTCCAGCGCGCTGGCGCGCCAGCTGATCGAGAAGTCGCTCGGCCGGCCGATCGAGGCGGTGTTCTCGCAGTTCGATGCCGATCCGGTGGCCAGCGCCTCGATCGCGCAGGTGCATTTCGGCGTGCTGCACGACGGCCGCCAGGTGGCGGTCAAGGTGCTGCGCCCCGGCGTGCTCGAGGTGATCGACGCCGACCTGGGGCTGCTGCGCGCCGGTGCGGCCTGGCTGGAGCGCCTGTCCGCCGACGGCCGGCGCCTGCGCCCGCGCGAGGTGGTCGCCGAGTTCGACAAGTACCTGCACGACGAGCTGGACCTGGGCCGCGAGGCGGCCAACGCCGCACAGCTGCGCCGCAACATGGACGGCCTGGACCTGCTGATGGTGCCGGAGATGATCTGGGACCTCAGCTCGGCCGAGGTGCTGGTGATGGAGCGCATGTTCGGCGTGCCGATCAGCCAGGTCGAGCGGCTGCGCGAGGCCGGCGTCGACATTCCGAAGCTGGCGCGCGACGGCGTGACCATCTTCTTCACCCAGGTGTTCCGCGACGGCTTCTTCCACGCCGACATGCACCCGGGCAACATCATGGTGTCGCTGGCGCCGGCGACCTTCCAGCGCTACATCGCGCTGGATTTCGGCATCGTCGGCACGCTCGATGCGCGCGACAAGGAATACCTGGCGCAGAACTTCCTCGCCTTCTTCCAGCGCGACTACCGCCGCGTGGCCGAGCTGCACATCGAGTCCGGCTGGGTGCCGCCGACCACCCGCGCCGACGAGCTCGAAGGCGCGATCCGCGCGGTGTGCGAGCCGCACTTCGACCGCCCGCTCAAGGACATCTCGCTCGGCCAGGTGCTGATGCGGCTGTTCCAGACCTCGCGCCGCTTCAACGTCGAGATCCAGCCGCAGCTGGTGCTGCTGCAGAAGACGCTGCTGAACGTCGAGGGCCTGGGCCGCCAGCTCGATCCCGAGCTGGACCTGTGGAGCACCGCCAAGCCCTTCCTCGAGCGCTGGATGAACGAGCAGATCGGCTGGCGTGCGCTCGCCCACCAGCTGCGCCAGGAGGCACCGCGCTACGCGCAGTACCTGCCGGCGCTGCCGCGGCTGCTGCACGACGCGCTGAAGGCGCAGGCCGCCGGCGGGGGTGCGGTCGGCGGGGCCGATCCGGCCAGCCGCGAGCTGCTGCAGGCGCTGCTCGTCGAGCAGCGCCGCACCAATCGCATGCTGCAGGCCTTCGGCTGGATCGGTGCCGGCTTCCTGCTCGGCGTGCTGGCCGCCTCGGTGCTGGCGCGCCTGTCATGGGGCTGATCGGCCCGCCGGCGCGACCCCCAAACCCGACGGGCGCGCGACTTGCTTGTCTCCCTCTATAATTCCTGTTTCGAATCAAGGGTTTAGCGATGCCGATCTACGCCTATCGTTGTTCCTCCTGCGGGCACGCGAAAGACGTGCTGCAGAAGATGTCCGATCCGGTGCTCACCACCTGCCCGGCCTGCGGGGCCGAGACCTTCTCGAAGCAGGTGACTGCCGCCGGCTTCCAGCTCAAGGGATCGGGCTGGTATGCGACCGATTTCCGCGGCGGCTCCGGCGCGACCGGCGCAGCCGGTGGCACGACCGCGGCCGCTGCGCCGGCCACGGCCGAAGGCGCATCGTCCTCGTCTTCGGCCGATTCGGGCGCCGGCGCGGCCGCGCCGGCCACGCCCTGCGGCGGCTCCTGCGCCTGCCACTGAAGACGGCCTGCGCCTTCCCCCTGCCCGAGCCTGCTGCCCTGATCGGACTGTCGTGAAGAAATACATCGTCGCCGGCCTGCTTGTCTGGCTGCCGCTGGCCATCACCATCTGGGTCCTGCTGTGGATCCTCGGCCTGATGGACGGCGTGTTCCAGACCCTGCTCGGCGCCGCGACCGCGGTGCTGCCCCACGGCGCCAGCGCGATGCTCGAGGAGATCGCCAAGACGCCCGGCATCGGCGTGCTGACGCTGCTGACGCTGATGCTGCTGACCGGCATGTTCGTCGCGAACTTCGTCGGCCAGTGGTGGCTGCGGCAGTGGGACCGCATCCTGTCGAACATCCCGATCGTCAAGTCGATCTACACCTCGGTCAAGCAGGTCTCGGACACGCTGTTCTCCAGCAGCGGCCAGGCCTTCCGCGAGGCGGTGCTGGTCGAGTACCCGCGCCGCGACTGCTGGACGATCGCCTTCGTCACCGGCCGCCCGGCCGGCGAGGTGGCCGAGCAGCTCCGCGACGTGCCCGGCGGCGACGGCGAGTTCGTCAGCCTGTACGTGCCGACGACGCCGAACCCGACCTCGGGCTTCTTCCTGATGGCGCCGCGCGCCGACGTGCGCCCGCTGGGCATGAGCGTCGACGAGGCGCTGAAATACATCATCTCGATGGGGGTCGTCGCCCCGCCGAGCACCCCCCACTGAGTTCCAGAAAGTCACCACCATGCGCACCTGCTATGCAGGCCAGGTCAGCGAAGCACTGACCGGCCAGACCGTCACCCTGATGGGCTGGGCCCACCGTCGCCGCGACCATGGCGGCGTGATCTTCGTCGACCTGCGCGACCGCGAGGGCCTGGTGCAGGTCGTCTGCGATCCGGACCGCCCGGAGATGTTCAAGACCGCCGAGGGCGTGCGCAACGAGTTCTGCCTGAAGATCACCGGCCTGGTGCGCGCGCGTCCGGCCGGCACCGAGAACGCCAACCTGGTCAGCGGCAAGGTCGAGGTGCTGTGCCACACGCTCGAGGTGCTCAACGCGTCGGTCACGCCGCCGTTCCAGCTCGACGACGACAACCTGTCGGAGACCACGCGGCTCACGCACCGCGTGCTGGATCTGCGCCGCCCGCAGATGCAGAAGAACCTGATGCTGCGCTACAAGGTGGCGATGGAGGTGCGCAAGTTCCTCGACGAGAACGGCTTCATCGACGTCGAGACGCCGATGCTGACCAAGTCGACCCCGGAAGGTGCGCGCGACTACCTCGTGCCCAGCCGCGTGCACGACGGCCACTTCTTCGCGCTGCCGCAGTCGCCCCAGCTGTTCAAGCAGCTGCTGATGGTCGCCGGCTTCGACCGCTACTACCAGATCACCAAGTGCTTCCGTGACGAGGACCTGCGCGCCGACCGCCAGCCCGAGTTCACGCAGATCGACATCGAGACCTCGTTCCTGGGCGAAGAGGAAATCCGCTCGATGTTCGAGGGCATGATCCGCCATGTCTTCCGCAAGACGATGAACGTCGAGCTGGGCGACTACCCCGTGATGCCCTACAGCGAGGCGATGTTCCGCTTCGGCTCGGACAAGCCCGACCTGCGCGTCAAGCTCGAGTTCACCGAGCTGACCGACGCGATGGGCACGGTCGACTTCAAGGTCTTCTCGACCCCGGCGACGATGAAGGGCGGCCGCGTGGTCGCGCTGCGCGTGCCGGGCGGCGGCGCGATGAGCCGCGGCGAGATCGACGGCTACACCGAGTTCGTCAAGATCTACGGCGCCAAGGGCCTGGCCTGGATCAAGGTCAACGACGTCACCAAGGGCCGCGAGGGCCTGCAGTCGCCGATCGTCAAGAACCTGCACGACCAGGCCATCGCGGACATCCTGTCGCGCACCGGCGCGCAGAGCGGCGACCTGCTGTTCTTCGGCGCCGACAAGCTCAAGGTGGTCAACGACTCGATCGGCGCGCTGCGCCTGAAGATCGGCCACAGCGAGTTCGGCAAGAAGAACGGCCTGTTCGAGGACCGCTGGGCGCCGCTGTGGGTGGTCGACTTCCCCATGTTCGAGTTCGACGAGGACGAGAACCGCTGGAACGCCTGCCACCACCCGTTCACCAGCCCGAAGGACGGCCACGAGGACCTGATGGACACCGATCCGGGCGCCTGCGTCGCCAAGGCCTACGACATGGTCCTGAACGGCTGGGAGCTGGGCGGCGGCTCGGTGCGGATCCACCGCGCCGAGGTGCAGGCCAAGGTGTTCTCGGCGCTGAAGATCAGCCCGGAAGACCAGCGCATCAAGTTCGGCTTCCTGCTCGACGCGCTGCAGTACGGCGCGCCGCCGCATGGCGGCCTGGCCTTCGGCCTGGATCGCCTGATCACGCTGATGACCAAGGCCGAGTCGATCCGCGACGTCATCGCCTTCCCGAAGACCCAGCGCGCGCAGTGCCTGCTGACCGGTGCGCCGTCGATGGTCGACGAGAAGCAGCTGCGCGAACTGCACATCCGTCTGCGCAACGCGCAGGCGGCGCAGGCCCAGCAGGGCTGAGCGGCGAGGGGCTGCCTTGGCGGCCCCGGCGTGCGACAGGGCGTCCCTCGGGACGCCCTTTTCCATGGTGATCATGGCTGCCGCGTCCTACATGGTCAGGACCCGCCGGCCGACAGCGGCCCGCTGCGCTCTCCGATGGGCGCGGCGGCCTGCGGGCGCGAGGATCGCTCCATGCCCTGGATGTTCCGGGGCGCCTCACCGGAGAATCCAGATGAACCACCGCCTGCCCCTGCCCCTGCCCGTCGCCCTGATGACCGCCGCGCTTGCCCTGGGGAGCGCCCTGTCTCCGGCCCGCGCCGCCACGACCGCGCCGGCGATGGACAAGGCCGCGATGACCCAGGCCTGGACGGTCGACAAGGATGCGCTGGAGAAGGCGCTGGGCACAGGCCACGACAAGGCCTTCTACCGCACCGTGCTCGAGAAGGCCGGCTACTGGATCACCGCGGTCAACAAGGACACCGCCGACCGCCTCGAGTACGAGATCGTCAAGGGCGACAAGTCCTACGAGGTCCAGGTCGATTTCGACAAGGGCACCTCCACCCGGGTCGACGTGACCACGAACCTGTGGAAGGCCCCGGGCACCCGCACCGCGCTGAAGGACAGGAACTATGCCTACCAGTATCCGAAGGCCGTGACCGCCGATGCCGACAAGGTGCGCGACAGCGTGCGCCAGAAGACCTGGATCGACGAGAAGGGCCGCATGGAGGCCGCGCTGGGCACCGGCCACGACCGCGCCCATTACAGGCGCGCGCTCGAGAAGATGGGCTACAAGGTGACTGCGGTGAACGAGTCGGATCCGAAGAACCTCGAGTACGAGGTGGTCAAGGGCGACACCAGCTACGAGGTCCAGGTCGACTTCGACGATGCCGGCAGGTCGACCCGCGTCGGCGTCTCGTCGAACGTCTGGGAGTCGGCCGCGACCGAGAAGGCCAAGCGCGGCTGATCGATCCTGCCCGCCGTGTCCGGCCACGGCAGATTGACGGATCGCAACGCAGACGGCGCGAGGACGGGGCACGCTGCCCCTCATGTCCTCTCCCCCGCTCGCCTTGCGCTGGCTTGCCGCCAGCCGTCCCGGATTCCTGGTCGTCACGCTGGTGGCCACGCTGGTGGGCATCGGCTCGGCGCTGGCCTGCGGGGTGGCGCCGCGCTGGCCCGAGGCGCTGGCCACCGTCGTGCTGGCGCTGCTGACGCATGCCGCGGTCAATCTGCACAACGACTGGGGCGACGCGCTGATCGGCTCGGACGCGGTCAACACCGACCGCATCGGCCCGTTCACCGGCGGCTCGCGCGTGGTGCAGGACGGCGTGTTCACGCCCGGGCAGCTCAAGACCGCGGTGCAGATGCTGGCGATCGTGGTGGTCGGCGGCGGGCTGGTGCTGGCGGCGCGCGCCGGGCCGGGGCTGCTGCTCGTCGGCCTGGCCGGGCTGCTGCTGGGCTGGGCCTATTCGCAGCCGCGGCTGGCGCTGATGTCGCGCGGCTGGGGCGAGCCGGCGGTGGCCGCGGGCTGGTGGCTGGTGGTCGTCGGCGCCGACTTCGTGCAGCGGCACGCCTTCGGCGAGATCGCGATGATCGCCGGCGTCAGCCCGGCGCTGCTGATCGCGGCGGTGCTGTGGATCGCCGAGTTTCCCGATGCGCGCGCCGATGCCGCGGTCGGCAAATGCACGCTGGTCGTGCGTCTCGGCCCGGTTGCCGCGGCCTGGGGCTTCCTGCTGCTGATGCTGGCCGCGCACGGCTGGCTGCTGTTCTGGTGGTGGCGGCTGTGGCTGCCGGGCACGGCGGTGCAGGCGCTGCTGTCGCTGGCGCCGGGGCTGGCGGCGGCCGTGCTGCTGCTGCGCCATGCGCGCGATCCCGCGCGGCTGCGCCCGGCGATCGTGCTGACGCTGGTCTGCGCGATCGCGCACGGACTGCTGCTGGCGGGCGCCTTCCTGCAGGTGCTGATGCTGCGCTGAGGCCGCCGATGCCGAAGCCGGTACGAAGTCGTGTCACCGGCTTGCCGCTATGCTTGTCCGCATGACGACGATGACCCAGGCGACGGCGCAGGAGCAGCCCCGGCCGCCGAAGATTCCCGAATCGGTGCTGGTCGTGATCCACACGCCCGCCCTCGACGTGCTGCTGATCGAGCGGGCCGACCGCCCCGGCTTCTGGCAGAGCGTCACCGGCTCGAAGGACTTTCCCGAGGAGCCGCCGCACGAGACGGCGGCGCGCGAAGTGCACGAGGAGACCGGCATCGTCATCGGCACGCCGGCCGTGCCCGCGGGCGCGCTGCTCGACTGGGACCTGCGCAATGTCTACGAGATCTATCCGGTCTGGCGCCACCGCTACGCGCCCGGCGTGACGCACAACACCGAGCATGTCTTCGGCCTGACGGTGCCGGCGGGCACGCCGGTGCGGCTCGCGCCGCGCGAGCACTTGGCCCATGTCTGGCTGCCCTGGCGCGAGGCGGCCGACCGCTGCTTCTCGCCGAGCAACGCCGAGGCCATCCTGCAGCTGCCGCGACGGGGGGCGCGATGACCCTGCCGCGCCCGACCCCGACGCTCGAGGCGACCCGGCCTGCCGCCGAAGGTGCGCGCCTGCGCGTGGCGACCTACAACATCCACAAGGGCGTGCGCGGTCTGGGGCCGCGCAAGCGGCTGGAGATCCACAACCTCGGCCTGGGCATCGAGGCCTTCGATGCCGACCTCGTCTTCCTGCAGGAGGTGCGGCTGTTCCACCACGGCGACGCGCGCCGCTTCGACCACACCTGGTTCGGCTGGCCGGAGCAGGGGCAGGCCGAGTTCCTGGCGCCGGAGGGCTACGAGGCCGCCTACCGCACCAACGCGGTCACCCGCGACGGCGAGCACGGCAACGCGCTGCTGTCGCGCTGGCCGATCGGCGACATCGGCCACCACGACGTGTCCGACCACCGCTTCGAGCAGCGCGGCCTGCTGCATGTGCGGGTGCAGTGGCGCGGCGTCGAGGTGCATGCGATCGTCGCGCATTTCGGCCTGATCCATGCGAGCCGGCTGCGCCAGGCGCAGCGCCTGGGCGCCTACCTGCGCGAGGCGGTGCCGCCGCAGGCGCCGGTGGTCGTCGCCGGCGACTTCAACGACTGGGGCGAGCGGCTCGATCCGGCGTTCGCGCACGCGGGGCTGGTGCGCGCCTGCCGGCCCGAGGGGGCGCCGCGCGCGCCGCGCACCTTCCCGTCGCGCATGCCGCTGTTCTCGCTCGACCGCGTCTACACCCGCGGGCTGCACTGCCACGCGATCACGGTGCCGCGCGGTCCGGCCTGGGTGCGCATGTCCGACCACCTGCCGCTGCTGGTGGAGCTGGAGCTGGCCTGACGATGAGCGGGCGCGTGTCGGGGCTCGAGGACGATCCGGCGACGCGCTCGCCGGCCGAGGGCGCGCTCGAGGCCGGCGCGGCCGGGACGCTGTCCTGGTACCTGGTGCCGCGGCCGCTGTTCCGCGGCGGCAACCAGGTCGAGCTGCTGCGCGGCGGCGACCAGCTCTTTCCGGCGATGATCCGCGCGATCGCCCGCGCGCGCCACGAGGTCTGGCTGGCCACCTACATCTTTCATGACGACGAGACCACGCGCGCGGTCGAGCGGGCGCTGGCGCTGGCGGCGCGGCGCGGCGCGCGGGTGCGGGTGGTCATCGACGGCTTCGGCTCGCACGACAGCCTGGCCGCGGTCGAGCCGCGGCTGCGCGCGGCCGGCATCGCGGTCACGGTGTTCCGGCCGCTGTCGCGCTGGACGCACTGGCTGCAGCCCGGGCAGCTGCGCCGGCTGCACATGAAGCTGTGCGTGGTCGACGGCGAGACCGGCTTCGTCGGCGGCATCAACCTGATCGACGACCGCATCGACCTGCACCACGGCCGCACCGAGCTGCCGCGGCTGGACTTCGCGGTGCAGGTGCGCGGCCCGGTGGTCGCGGCGATGGAGCAGGCCACGCGGGCGATGTGGTCGCGCTCCTGGTTCGGGCGCGACTGGCAGCAGGAGCTGCGCTCGCTGCTGCTGACCGAGCATCCGGTGCGCCGGGTGCGCGCGCTGGTCCGCCAGATGCGGCTGACGCGGCGCAGCCAGCGCCTGCCGCCGCTGCTCGAGCAGGTGCTCGCGCCGGTGCAGGCCGCCTTCGTCGTGCGCGACAACATCCGCCAGCGCCGCACCATCGAGCGCGCCTACATCGACGCGATCCGCCAGGCGCGCGAGCGCATCTGGCTGATCTCGCCGTACTTCTACCCGGGGCAGGACTTCCGCCGCGCGCTGTGCCGCGCCGCGCGCCGCGGCGTGCAGGTGCGGCTGCTGATGCAGGGCAAGCCGGACTACCGCATCGCCGCGATGGCCGCGCGGGTGCTCTACGACGAGCTGATGGCCTGTGGCGTCGAGATCCACGAGTACACGCCGGCCTTCCTGCATGCCAAGGTGATGCTGGTCGACGAGCACTGGGCCACGGTGGGCTCGTCCAACATCGATCCGATCTCGCTGCTGCTCAATCTCGAGGCCAACCTGATCGTGCGCGACGAGGCCTTCGGCGCCGAGCTCGCGCGCGAGATCGACCGGGCGATCTCGGTGTCCGAGCCGGTCACGCCGCAGCGCCTGCGCTCCTCGCGCTGGCTGGTGCTGGGCCAGCGTGCGCTGGTGGCCTGGATCGCGCATGTCTACCTGCGCGTGGCCGGGGTGACCGGCCGCTACTGAGGCCGCCTTCAGCGCTCCGGGCGCATCTGCTGCAGCGCGGCGATGCGCTCCTCGATCGGCGGGTGGCTGGAGAACAGCGCCATGAGGCCGCTGGGCCGGCCGGCAATGCCCATCGCCGCCAGGCTCCGGGGCATCTCGCCCGGATCGATCCCGCCCAGGCGGGCCAGCGCATGCATCATCGGGCGGCGATCGCCCATCAGGCCGGCGGCGCCGGCATCGGCCCGGAACTCGCGCTGGCGCGAGAACCAGGCGACGATCATCGAGGCCAGCACGCCCAGCACCAGGTCCATCACGATCGTGGTGGCCATGTAGCCCAGCCCCGGGCCATCGCGCTCGTCGTTCTTCAGGATCACGCGGTCGACGACATAGCCGACCACGCGCGAGATGAAGACGACGAAGGTGTTGACCACGCCCTGGATCAGCGTCATCGTCACCATGTCGCCGTTGGCGACGTGCGCGACCTCGTGGCCGATGACCGCCTCGACCTCCTCGCGGGTCATGCTCTGCAGCAGCCCGGTGGAGACCGCCACCAGCGCCGAGTCGCGGAAGGCGCCGGTGGCGAAGGCGTTGGGCTCGCCCTCGTAGAGCGCGACCTCGGGCATGCCGATGCCGGCCTTCTGTGCGAAGCGCGCCACCGTGCCGACGATCCAGCGGTGCATCGGATCGCTCGAGTCGTTGATGACCTGCGCGCCGGTGCTCCACTTCGCCATCGGCTTGCTCATCAGCAGCGAGACGATCGCGCCGGTGAAGCCCATGAACAGCGAGAACACCAGCAGCACGCCGACGTGCAGGCCCTGCGCGTCGAGGTAGCGGTTGATGCCCAGCACGCTCGAGGCGATGCCCAGCACCAGCACCACGGCCAGGTTGGTGGCGAGGAACAGGAAGATGCGTTTCATTCGTCGGGACTCCTCACGCTTTGAAACACCATCTGCGGCCGGGTTCCCGTCTTCTCAAGAGCCCGGCGCCCCACAGCCTCGGCTGTATCAGTCGGCCAGACGCCAGTTCACCGTCTCGCCGCCGCACAGCGGCTTGAGCTCGGCGTCGCCGTAGGGCACGGTCTCGGGCAGCTGCCAGGGCTCGCGCCTGAGCGTGATCGTGCCGGCGTTGACCGGCAGGCCGTAGAAGGCCGGGCCGTGCAGGCTGGCGAAGCCCTCCAGGCGGTCGAGCGCGCCGGCCCGCTCGAAGGCCTCGGCGTAGAGCTCGATGGCCGACAGCGCGGTGTAGCAGCCGGCGCAGGCGGCGGCGTGCTCCTTCAGGTGCGCGGCGTGCGGCGCGCTGTCGGTGCCCAGGAAGAACTTCGGGCTGCCCGAGGTGGCCGAGGCCACCAGCGCGCGGCGGTGTTCCTCGCGCTTGAGCACCGGCAGGCAGTACCAGTGCGGGCGCAGGCCGCCGGTGAAGATGGCGTTGCGGTTGTAGAGCAGGTGGTGAGCCGTGATCGTGGCGGCCATGTTCGGGCCGGCCTCGGCGACGTACTGCGCCGCCTCGCGGGTGGTGATGTGCTCGAAGACGATCTTCAGCTCGGGGAAGGCGTCGCGCAGCGGCTCCATCACCTGCTCGATGAAGCGCGCCTCGCGGTCGAAGACGTCGACGGACGGGTCGGTCACCTCGCCGTGCACCAGCAGCAGCAGGCCCTCGCGCTGCATCATCTCCAGCGTCGCGTGGGTCTTGCGGATGTCGGTGACGCCCGCGTCGCTGTTGGTGGTGGCGCCGGCCGGGTAGAGCTTGAGCGCGACGACGCCGGCCTCGCGGGCCCGGCGGATCTCGTCGGGCGGCGTGTTGTCGGTCAGGTAGAGCGTCATCAGCGGCTCGAAGTCGACGCCGGCGGGCACGCAGGCGCGGATGCGGTCGCGGTAGGCCACGGCCTGCGCGGCGGTGGTCACCGGCGGCTTCAGGTTGGGCATGATGATCGCGCGGCCGAACTGGCGCGCGGTGTGTGGCACGACCGCGGCCATCGCGGCGCCGTCGCGCACATGCAGATGCCAGTCGTCGGGGCGGGTCAGCGTCAGCGACGCGGCGGCGGTCGGGGGGAGGGCGGTCGTGTTCATCACCCGGGATTTTCGCCCAGGATGGGCCGCCGGCGCCCGACCGGGGTCGTGGACGAAGGCCGGATCAGCCGCCCGGCGCCTGCAGCCGGCGCTGCAGGTCCAGCTTCAGGAAATCCCACAGCGCCTGCGCGGCGGGCTTGTTGTGGCGCGACACCTCCGGGCGCTCGCGGTACAGCCGCACCTCGATCGTCACCTCGAAGGCCTGCTGGGCCTGGCGCGGTCCGGCCGGCACCAGCCGGCGCGCGCTGACCTCCTTGCGCACCGAGCTGGCCGGCAGGAAGGCCAGGCCGTGGCCCTCGAGCGCCATCGCCTTCAGTCCCTCGGCCATGTCGGTCTCGTAGATCGGATCGAGATAGAGCGCGTCGCTGGACTGCTTCAGCAGCAGGTCGACCATGCGGCCCAGGTAGGCGCCGGAGGCGTAGCCGAGATAGGGCACGCGGTCGTTCTGGCGGCCGGGCAGCCGGAACAGCGGCTCGCCGTCGCTGCCGGCACGCGCGTAGGGCGCCAGCGTCTCGGTGCCCAGGCTCAGGTGCTCGTAGCGCTGCGGGTTGAGCTGCAGCGGCTGCGAGGCATGGTGATAGGCCAGCAGCAGGTCGCAGGAGCCCTCGGTGAGCTGCATCACCGCGTCATGCACGTTCATGCCGACCAGCCGGCTCTTGAACGCGCCGAAGCGCTGGCGCAGTTCCATCACCCAGTGCGGGAAGAAGGTGAAGGCCAGCGAGTGCGGCACCGCGAACTCGATCATGTCCTGGCTGGAGGTCTGGTGGCCGCGCATCAGGTTGCGCGCGGCCTGCAGGCTGCCCAGGATCTCCAGCGCCTGCGGCAGCAGCGTCTGGCCGGCCGAGGTGAGCCGCGTCGGGTAGGACGAGCGATCGACCAGGTCGATGCCGGCCCAGGCCTCCAGCGCCTGGATCCGGCGCGAGAACGCCGGCTGCGTCACATGCCGCAGCTGGGCCGAGCGCGAGAAGCTGCGCGTCTCGGCCAGGCTGACGAAGTCTTCAAGCCATTTGGTCTCCACCGCTGCAGTGTAGCGGGGCGACCCCGGGCCCGCAGCCTGCGGACAGCCCTTGCACCGTCGATGTGCATCGTTTGCGGGAAAAGACTTCCGCGCGTGATTTGGGTTGGATCGTTCCTGAAATGAAGTCAGTTCCCCATCCGTATCGGGGGGTGAGCTGACGGCATTCTGAAAAATCAGCCGGTTACCATGCTGGCCTGTCTGCCGTAATCGAAAAAAACGCCATGCGCCGCCTGTCCAGGGGATGGGGTGCGCGGACCGACGCGATGCGCTCTCTCAAGCCTTGGGGATGATGAAGATGGTTGCTTTCACGAAGGCCCGCGCGGCCGCCGGCGAGGACGCCGGCCTGTCGCGCCTGCCGGACGATGCGGCGCAGGTGCCGCCATTCGGCCTGCTGCTGCGCCATCCGGTCAGCGGGCAGGAACGGTTCGTGCCGCTCGGCTATTCGCGCCGCGTGCTGCTGCTCGGGCCGCTGGCCCTGGCGGGGCGGGGCGACTGGGCGCTGGCGCTGGTCTGCGTCGTGCTGCCGGTGCTCGGACAGGTCCTGCTGGCCCCGACGGCCAACAGGCTCCACCTGAAGCGGCTCATCCGTGCCGGCTTCCGTGCGGTCAGCACCGAGCCGGGACGGATCAGCCTCGCCGAGTGGCGCCTGGGCATGCAGATCCCGCGCTACACCGGCCGGCGCGCCGCCTAGCCGTTCGCACCGACTTCGCCGGCCTCGCCGGCCCGGCCCTGCTGCTGCAGGCGCCACATCCGCGCGTAGACGCCGTTCTTCTCCAGCAGCTCGGCGTGCGTGCCCTGCTCGGCGATGCGGCCGTGCTGCAGCACGACGATGCGGTGCGCGTCGACCACGGTGCTCAGGCGGTGCGCGATCACCAGCGCGGTCTTGCCGCGCGCGGCGCTGGCCAGCTCGGTCTGGATCGCGCGCTCGTTGGCCGAGTCCAGCGCCGAGGTCGCCTCGTCGAAGATCAGGATCGGCGGGTTCTTCAGCAGCGTGCGCGCGATCGCCACGCGCTGCTTCTCGCCGCCGGAGAGCTTCAGGCCGCGCTCGCCCACCGCCGTCTCGTAGCCCCGGGGCTGCGCGGCGATGAAGTCGTGGATGTGCGCGGCGCGGGCGGCGGCCTCGACCTCGGCCGGGCTGGCGCCGGGGCGGCCGTAGGCGATGTTGTAGCCGATGGTGTCGTTGAACAGCACCGTGTCCTGCGGCACGATGCCGATGGCGCGGCGCAGGCTGTCCTGCGTGACCTCGCGGATGTCCTGGCCGTCGATGGTGATGCGGCCCTGCGGCACGTCGTAGAAGCGGTAGAGCAGGCGCGCCAGCGTGCTCTTGCCCGAGCCCGAGGGGCCCACGACCGCCACCGTCTGCCCGCCGGGAATCTCCAGGCAGACGTCATGCAGGATGGGCCGTTCCGGGTGGTAGGCGAAGCCGACGTGCTCGAAGCGCACCGTGCCCTGCGCGATCTTCAGCGCCGGTGCTCCCGGCCGGTCGGCGACCTCGCGCTCGCGCTCGAGCAGGCGGAACATGCGGTCCAGGTCGGTCAGGCTCTGCTTGATCTCGCGGTAGAGCACGCCCAGGAAGTTCAGCGGGATGTAGAGCTGGATCAGCAGCGCGTTGACCATCACCAGGTCGCCCAGCGTCAGCGCCTTGGCCACCACGCCATCGGTGGCGCGCCACAGCATCGCCACCAGGCTGGCGGCGATGACGAGCTGCTGGCCGGCGTTGAGCAGCGACAGCGTGCCCTGCGACTTGATCTGCGCGCGGCGGTAGGCGTCCAGGCCCTCGTCGTAGCGGCGCGCCTCGAAGGCCTCGTTGTTGAAGTACTTGACCGTCTCGTAGTTCAGCAGCGCGTCGACCGCGCGCGCGTTGGCCTTCGAGTCCAGCTCGTTCATCTCGCGGCGGAAGCGGGTGCGCCACTCGGTCACGCCGATGGTGAAGGCGCCGTACAGCAGCAGCGCCGCCAGCGTGATCCAGACGAAGCCCAGGTCGAAGCGCGTGCCCAGCAGCGTCAGCACCAGCCCGAGCTCGACCAGCGTCGGCACGATGGTGTAGAGCGAGTAGCTCACCAGCGACTGCAGCGCGCGGGTGCCGCGCTCGATGTCGCGGCTCATGCCGCCGGTCTGGCGCTCGAGGTGGAAGCGCAGGCTCAGCGCGTGCAGGTGCTCGAAGGCCTCCAGCGCGATGCGCCGCGCCGCGCCGTGCGTCGCCTTGGCGAAGACCAGCTCGCGCAGCTCGGTGAAGACGGTGGTCGAGAAGCGCAGGCCCGCGTAGCCCAGCAGCAGGCCCAGCGGCACCACCACCAGCGCGCGCGGATCGCCCGCCGGGATCGAGAGCTGGTCGACCAGCGTCTTGAGCAGCACCGGCACGCCGACGTTGGCCGCCTTGGCCGCGACCAGGAAGACCAGCGCCAGCGCCATGCGCAGCCGGTAGTCCCAGAGATAGGGCACCAGCCGGCGCAGCGTGGCCCAGTCGCTGCGGGGCGGCGCGTTCGGTTCGTTCGGGGCGGGATCCAGGGTGGCGCGGCGCATCGTGAGGGGGCTCGGTGGCGAGGGACAATAGCGGCGAGGTGAAACCGATGAGTGTGACTGAAACGAAGACTTCCTGCCCTGACCCGCTCGACCTGTCCGGCCTGGGCGAGCCGCCCGGCCTGGGCGGACGGCCGGGCTCGCACCGGCGCGAGCTGGTGCTGCGGGTGATGCCGATGCCGTCGGACGCGAACGGCAACGGTGACATCTTCGGCGGCTGGATCATGGCGCAGGTCGACATCGCCGGCGCGGTGCTGCCGGCACGCATCGCGCGCGGGCGCATCACGACGGTGGCGGTCAACCAGTTCGTCTTCAAGCAGGCGGTCTCGGTCGGCGACCTGCTGAGCTTCTACGCCACCGTGACCCGGGTCGGCACGACCTCGGTGACGGTGCACGTCGAGGTCTATGCCGAGCGCAACCCGGCCGATCCGCATGTGGTCAAGGTGACCGAGGCGAACGTGACCTATGTGGCGATCGACCGCGACGGCCGGCCGCGGCCGCTGCCGCCGGTCACGCCGGCTCCGGTCACGCCGGCTCCGGCCGCGACGGCGGGCTGATCCAGCGCCGGTGTCACCGGCCAGTCGGCGGCGATCTGCGCCGCCAGCGCCTCGGCCCAGCGGCGGTACAGCGCCGGGCCGGGGTGGAAGCCATCGGCGGCGAGCAGCTCGGCGGCGCGCTCGGTGGCCGGATCGAAGGGCGGCTCGACATGCAGCCGCGCGCCCGAGCCGGCCGCCCACTGCCGCAGCCCGTCGTCGAGCCGGCGCGCCGAGCGCCCGAGCATGGCGCGCAGCGGCTGCGGCAGGCCGGCCGCGTGCTCGAGCGGCGGCACCGCGGTCAGCACCAGATGCCGCACGCCGGCGAGCTCGCGCGCCTGCCGCTCGAGCGCGTCGAGCTGGCGCAGCCAGCGCGCCGGCGAGGTCATCGCGATCGCGTCGTTGACGCCCAGCGCGGTCACCAGCACGTCGGCGGGCGGCAGCCGCCCCTGTCCGGCCAGCGTCGCCAGCGCCTCGGTCGCCTGCGGCGTGGTCCAGCCGCTCTGCGCCACCAGCTGCCAGGCCACCGGCGCGTGCAGCAGACGCGCCAGCGCCTGGCCGAGCCGGCCGGCCAGCGCCTCGTCCTGGGTCGCCGCGCCGACGCCGGCGCCGGAGGAATCGCCGACGATCAGCAGGCGCAGCCGCGGCATCGCGCTGCCGCCCTGGCCGATGCCGGCCAGGCCGAGGCGCGCGCCGGCCGCCTCGGGCAGCCGCACGGTGCGGCGGCGCACCTGCCGCCCCTGCCACAGCAGCAGCGGCGCAAGCAGCATCCGGGCGAGCGAGAACGGCAGCGGCGGCGGCATCGACGGCGTGCGCGGGCCCGGCCTCAGGCGAAGCGCGAGAAGTCCGGCTGGCGCTTCTGGAAGAAGGCCTGGAAGGCTTCCTGCGCCTCCGGGCTGCGCAGCCGGGCGGCGAACAGCTCGGCCTCGGTGGCGATGACCGCGCGCAGCTGCTCGCGCTGCGGCGCGCGCATCAGGCGCTTGCTCTCGCGCACCGCGCCCGGCGGCAGCTGGTTGAAGCGTTCGGCCACGCGCCGGGCCTGGTTGACCACCTCGCTGGCGGGCAGCACCGCGTTGGCCAGGCCGAGCTCGGCCGCCTCCGAGCCGGTGAAGGGATCGCCCAGCAGCAGCTTCTCGGCCGCGCGCATCGGGCCCAGGCGCTGCGGCACCAGCAGGCTGGCGCCGAACTCCGGCACCAGGCCCAGGCCGACGAAGGGCATCGCCAGCCGCGCCTCGTCGCTGACGTAGACGAAGTCGCAGTGCAGCAGCATCGTCATGCCGATGCCGATGGCCGCGCCGGTGACGGCCGCCACCACCGGCTTGTCGCAGTCGAGCAGCGCCTCCATGAAGCGGAAGACCGGCGAGTCCATGCCCTGCGGCGGGCGCTGCATGAAGTCCTCGAGGTCGTTGCCGGAGGTGAAGATGCCGGGCTGGCCGGTGATCAGCACCGCACGCACCGACGGCTCGGCCTGCGCGGCGCGCAGCGCCTCGGCCATCGCCTCGTACATCGCCAGCGTCAGCGCGTTCTTCTTCTCGGGGCGTGCAATCTCGATCGTGGCCACGCCGTTCAGCGTCGCGGTGCGGATGGTGGTGATGCTCATCGGAGTCTCCTGGGCAATCGGAAATCTTAAGCTGGAAAAGACAGCGGCCGCCGCATCCGACGGAAGCGGCGGCCAGCACGGGGCCGGCCGGAGCCGGCGAAAGGATCAGACGCGCTCGAACAGGCCGGCCGCGCCCTGGCCGGTGCCGACGCACATCGTCAGCATGCCGTACTTGAGCTGGCGGCGACGCAGTGCGTGCACCACGGTGGCGGCGCGGATCGCGCCGGTGGCGCCCAGCGGGTGGCCGAGCGCGATCGCGCCGCCCATCGGGTTGACCTTGGCCGCATCGAGCCCGACGGTGTCGATCACCGCCAGCGCCTGCGCCGCGAAGGCCTCGTTCAGCTCGATCCAGTCGATGTCGCCGAGCTGCAGCCCGGCCGACTTCAGCGCCGCCGGAATCGCCGCGATCGGGCCGATGCCCATGATCTCGGGCGGCACGCCGCGGCTGGCGAAGCTGACGAAGCGCGCCAGCGGCTGGAGGTTGTGCTCGCGCACCGCGCGCTCGCTGGCCAGGATCAGGGCGCCTGCGCCGTCGCTGGTCTGCGAGCTGTTGCCGGCGGTCA
Organism: Sphaerotilus uruguayifluvii; assembly: GCF_013294065.1. Classification (GTDB taxonomy): domain Bacteria; phylum Pseudomonadota; class Gammaproteobacteria; order Burkholderiales; family Burkholderiaceae_C; genus Sphaerotilus; species Sphaerotilus uruguayifluvii. Next base: position 19,649 of record NZ_JABSNM010000012.1, on the reverse strand, counting down.
CGCTGCCCTTGGCGGCGAAGACCGGCTTGAGCCTGCCCAGGCCCTCGAGCGAGGTGTCGGGCCGCGCGCCCTCGTCGCGGCTGACCGTGCGGGTGCTGACGCGCAGCTCGCCGGTGGCGAGGTCGGGCGTGCGCTCGGTGATCTCGACCGGCGTGGTCTCGGCGTCGAACTCGCCCGCCGCCTGCGCCGCCAGCGCCTTCTGGTGCGAGGCCAGCGCGAAGGCGTCCTGGCGCTCGCGGCTCACCTTCCACTGCTGCGCGACCTTCTCGGCGGTCAGGCCCATGCCGTAGGCGATGCCGACGTTCTCGTCGCGCTCGAAGATCGAGGGGTTGAAGCTCGGGCTGAAGCCGCTCATCGGCACCAGGCTCATGCTCTCGGCGCCGCCGGCGATCATCACGTCGGCCTCGCCGACGCGGATGCGGTCGGCGGCCATCTGGATGGCCGACAGGCCCGAGGCGCAGAAGCGGTTGACGGTGATGCCGCCGACCGTGTTCGGCAGCCCGGCCAGCAGCGCGCCGATGCGCGCCATGTTGAGCCCTTGCGGGCCTTCGGGCATCGCGCAGCCGATGATGGCGTCCTCGATCGCGGCCGGATCGAGCGTCGGCACCTGGGCCAGCGCGCCGCGCAGCGCCGCGACCAGCAGGTCGTCGGGGCGCGTGTTGCGGAAGAAGCCGCGGTGCGACTTGCCGATCGGCGTGCGGGTGGCGGCGACGATGTAGGCGTCTTGGAGTTGCTTGCTCATGTCGTGTGCTCCGTCGGCCTGCTCAGTTGCGAACCGGCTTGCCGGTCTGCAGCATGCCCATGATGCGTTCCTGGGTCTTGGGGTGTTCGAGCAGCGCGCAGAAGCGCTGGCGCTCCAGCGCCATCAGGTACTCCTCGGTCACGACCGTGCCGGCGTCGACCTCGCCGCCGCAGACCACCTCGGCGATCAGGCCGGCGATGTGATGGTCGTGCTGGCTGATGAAGCCGCCGTCGCGCATGCCCACCAGGCTGGCGCGGATGGTGGCGATGGCGCTGCGCCCGGCCACCGGGATCAGCGACTTCTGCGGCGGGCGGTAGCCGGCGTCGGCCAGCGCCCGGGCCTGGCCGAGCGCGACGTGCAGCAGCTCGTCCTTGTGCGCGACGATCACGTCCGCGTCCTGCAGGTAGCCGAGCTGGCGCGACTCCAGCGCGCTGGTGCCCACCGTGGCCATCGCGGCGGCCTGGAAGGCGTCCTTCAGGAAGGGCAGCAGGTCGGTGCCCGGCGCCGCTGCCGCCTTCTCGGCGGCGCGGCGCGCGATGTACGCCAGCCCGCCGCCGCCCGGGATCAGCCCGACGCCGACCTCGACCAGACCGACATAGCTCTCCATCGCCGCGACCCGGCGCGCGCAGTGCACCGCCAGCTCGCAGCCGCCGCCCAGCGCCAGCCCGCGCATCGCCGCCACCACCGGCACGCTGGCATAGCGCACCCGCAGCATCAGGTCCTGCAGCTTCTTTTCCTCGGGGGCGATGCCCTTGGCGCCGGCCTTCATGAAGACCGGCATCAGCGCTTCGAGGTTGGCGCCGGCCGAGAACACGTCGTCCGGCGACCAGATCACCAGGCCCTGGTAGCTCGCTTCGGCCAGCTCGACCGCCTTCAGCAGGCCGGCGGTGACGGTCGGGCTGATCAGGTGCAGCTTGCAGTCGATGCTGGCGATCAGCACCTCGCCGTCGAGCGTCCAGACGCGCACTTCCTCGTTGCGGAAGACCTCGGTGCCGCTCTTCAGCGCCGGCACCGCGTTCTCGCCGACCAGCGTCTCGGGGAAATGCTGGCGCTGGTAGACCGGCAGCGCCGGGCGGGGCAGATACGTGCCCTGCGCAGCCGACCACGAGCCCTCCGGCGTGTGCACGCCGCTGCGGCCGTCGAAGACCCAGTCGGGCAGCGGCGCGCTGGAGAGCGCCTTGCCCGCGTCGATGTCTTCCTTCACCCAGCCGGCGACCTGCTGCCAGCCGGCCGCCTGCCACAGCTCGAACGGGCCCTGCTGCATGCCGAAGCCCCAGCGCATCGCCAGATCGACCTCGCGCGCCGAGTCGGCGATCGAGCCCAGATGCACCGCCGCGTAGTGGAAGGCGTTGCGCAGGATCGCCCACAGGAACTGCGCCTGCGGATTCGTCGATTCGCGCAGCAGCTTCAGCCGCTCGGCCGGGGCCTTCTTCAGGATGCGGTCGATGATCGGCTCGGCCTTGGCGCCCGACGCGACGTACTCGCCCTTGACCGGGTCCAGGCGCTGGATGTCCCGGCCGACCTTCCTGTAGAAGCCCGCGCCCGCCTTCTGGCCCAGCGTGCCCTGCGCGATCAGCTTCGCCAGCACCGGCGGCGTGGCGTAGCTGGCGTGGAAGGGGTCGTTGCCGCGGTCCGGGCCGAGCTGCTCCTGCATCGTGCGGATGACGTGCGCCATCGTGTCGAGACCCACCACGTCCGCGGTGCGGAAGGTGCCGGAGCTGGCGCGGCCGAGCTTCTTGCCGGTCAGGTCGTCGACCAGGTCGTAGGACAGGCCGAACTGCTCGGCCTCGCGCATCGTCGACAGCATGCCGGCGATGCCGACGCGGTTGGCGATGAAGTTCGGCGTGTCCTTGGCGCGCACCACGCCCTTGCCGAGCGTGGTGGTGGCGAAGGTCTCGAGCTGGTCGAGATGGCGCGCCTCGGTGGTCGGCGTCGGGATCAGCTCGACCAGCTGCATGTAGCGCGGCGGGTTGAAGAAGTGGATGCCGCAGAAGCGTGGCTTCAGCGCCTCGGGCAGCGGCTCCGACAGCGCGGTGATCGACAGGCCCGAGGTGTTCGACGCCAGGATCGCGTGCGGCGCGATGTGCGGCGCGATCTTCTCGTAGAGCGCGTGCTTCCAGTCCAGGCGCTCGGCGATCGCCTCGATCACCAGGTCGCACTCGGCCAGCAGCGTCAGATCGTCCTCGTAGTTGGCGGCGCGGATGCGCGCGGCCTCGGCGGCCAGCCCCAGCGGCGCCGGCTTGAGCTTCTTCAGGTTCTCGATCGCCTTCTGGGCGATGGCGCTCTTCGGGCCGGGCTGGCCGGCGGGGGCGGGCAGGTCGAACAAGACGACCGGCACGCGCACATTGACCAGATGGGCGGCGATCTGCGCGCCCATCACGCCGGCGCCGAGCACGGCGACCTGGCGGACATTGAATCGACTCATGAGTGCTTCCTTGTCTCCGGGGAAATGTCGTCGCGGGGTCCGGCGTCAGTCGACGCGGACCCAGGTCTGCGTGCGGCCCAGCAGCGGCGCGCCGATGTAGCCGCGCACCTCCAGCCGCCGGCCGCCGTCGACCGGCTTCATGCGGACCTTGTAGGTCTTGCCGTTGTTCGGGTCGAGGATCTCGCCGCCGTCCCACAGCGCCGGGTCGGACGGGCTGGCCTTGACGCCGCGCACGATGCCCAGGCCGACGACTGGCTGGTCCTTGCGCTCGTCGCTGCATTTCTCGCAGCGCGCGTCCTGCTTGGCCGGGTCGAAGATCTTCTCGACCTTGGCCGAGAAGACGCCGCCGGCCTCGGTGATGCGCACCAGCGACTTCTCGGTGTGGCCGTCGTCGTCGATGGTCTTCCACAGGCCGGCGGGCGTGGCCTGGGCCAGCGCGTCCGGCGGCAGGCCGAGCGCGGCGCCGGCCAGCGCCAGCGCGATCAGGGAGCGTTGCATCGCGTGGTCTCCGTTCAGAACAGGGATTCGTCCATCGCCATCAGCGAGGCCGGGCCGGAACGCGCGGTGCGGATCAGCGAGGCGGTCTCGGGCAGCAGCCGGGCGAAGTAGAAGCGCGCGGTGTGCAGCTTGGCGCGGTAGAACGGATCGACCGCGTCGCCGTCGGCCCGGATGCGGTCGAGCGCCACCTGCGCCATGCGCGCCCAGAAGTAGGCGAAGACCAGATGGCCGACCACGCGCAGATAGTCCACCGCCGCCGCACCGACCTCGTCGGCGTTGCCGAAGGCCTTCATGCCCAGCTCGGTGGTGAGCTTGGTGACCTTGTCGCCCAGGTCGGCCAGCGGGTTGATGAACTCCTGCATGTCCTCGCGCACGCCGGCATCCTCGGCGAACTCGGCGATCCTGCGGCCGAAGGCCTTGAGCTTCCTGCCGTTGTCGGCCAGCACCTTGCGCCCGAGCAGGTCGAGCGACTGGATGGTGTTGGTGCCCTCGTAGATCATGTTGATGCGCGCGTCGCGCACGTACTGCTCCATGCCCCATTCGCGCACATAGCCGTGGCCGCCGAAGACCTGCATGCAGGCCGAGGTGGCGATCCAGCCGTTGTCGGTGAGGAAGGCCTTGACGATCGGGGTCAGCAGCGCGACCTCGTCGGCGGCCTCGCGGCGCACGTCCGCATCCGGGTGGCTCAGCTCCTTGTCGAGCATCAGCGCGGTGTGCACGCACAGCGCGCGGCCGGCCTCGGCGTAGGCGCGTGCGGTCAGCAGCATCCTGCGCACGTCCGGGTGCACGATGATCGGATCGGCCGGCTTGTCCGGCGCCTTCGGGCCGGTCAGCGCGCGCATCTGCAGGCGGTCCTTCGCGTAGTCGACCGCGTTCTGGTAGGCGACCTCGGTCAGGCCGAGCGACTGCATGCCCACGCCCAGACGCGCGGCGTTCATCATCACGAACATCGCCTGCAGGCCCTTGTGGGGCTCGCCCACCAGCGTGCCGACCGCGTCCTCGAGCACCAGCTGCGCGGTGGCGTTGCTGTGGATGCCCATCTTGTGCTCGAGGCCGGCGCAGAAGATGCCGTTGCGCGCGCCCAGGCTGCCGTCGGCCTCGACATGGAACTTCGGCACGACGAACAGCGAGATGCCCTTGGAGCCGGCCGGCGCGTCCGGCAGCCGCGCCAGCACCAGATGCACGATGTTGGCCGCCATGTCGTGCTCGCCGGCGGAGATGAAGATCTTCGCGCCGTTGATCCGGTAGGTGCCGTCGGCCAGCGGCTCGGCCCTGGTGCGCAGCAGGCCCAGGTCGGTGCCGCAGTGCGGCTCGGTCAGGCACATCGTGCCGGTCCACTCGCCGCTGGTGAGCTTGGGCAGATAGGTCGCCTTCTGCTCGGGCGTGCCGTGCGCGTGCAGCGCCTCGTAGGCGCCGTGCGACAGGCCCGGGTACATCGTCCAGGCCTGGTTGGCGCTGTTGAGCATCTCGTAGAAGCACTGGTTGACCACATGCGGCAGGCCCTGGCCGCCGTATTCGGGGTCGCAGCTCAGCGAGGGCCAGCCGCCCTCGACGTACTTCGCGTAGGCCTCGGCATAGCCGGCGGGCGTGCGCACCTCGCGGGTGGCCTTGTCGTGGGTGCAGCCTTCCTCGTCGCCGCTGCGGTTGAGCGGGAAGACCACCTGTGCGGCGAACTTGCCGCCTTCCTCGAGCACCGCGTTGACGGTGTCGACATCGACCTCGGCATGGGCCGGGATCTCCTTGAAGGTCTCGGTGACCTGGACCAGCTCATGCAGGACGAACTGCAGGTCACGCAGCGGAGGGACGTAGCGGGGCATCTGTGTCTCCTTCAGATCGAGAACAGTCGGAATCGGTCGACGGAACAGGGAGGCGCAGCCGGGATATCGGGAGGGGCCGCGCGGGGCTTCAGTCTTCAGCCGCTCGGTGCGGCGCGGTAGCGATCGAGCACGTTCAGGAAACCCTGCTCGGCGCGCTGCACCGCGCCGGGCGTGCGCAGGAAGCGCGCGTCGTGGTGCAGCGCCAGCACCAGCCCGTGCAGCTCGAACAGCATCTGCCGGGCATCGGTGTCGGCCCGCAGGTGGCCTTCCTCGCGCGCCATCGTGATCGAGCGCATCAGGCCGGTGTGCCAGGTGCGGACCATGTCGGCGAGCGCATCGCGCACCGGGCCGGGGCGGTCGTCGAACTCGACCGCGCCGCTGATGTAGATGCAGCCGGAGTCGATCTCGACGCTGACGCGCTTGAGCCAGCGCCGGTACATCGCCTCCAGTCGCGGCAGCCCGCGCGGCTCGCGCAGGGAAGGGTAGAAGACCTCTTCCTCGAAGCGGGCGTGGTACTCGCGGATCACCGAGATCTGCAGTTCCTCGCGCGAGCCGAAATGCGCGAACACCCCCGACTTGCTCATGCCGGTCGTCTCGGCCAGCAGGCCGATCGACAGGCCCTCGAGTCCCTTCTGCGACGCCAGGCTCAGTGCGGCATCGAGAATGGACGCGCGGGTCTGCTGGCCCTTGTGGGCGGCGCGGGAGCCGCTGCGGGCCGCACGGGAATCGACGGAGGTGGTGGTCACGGTCACAGGAAAACGAACGATCGTTCTATTCTGCTTGAAGTCCCCGTCACGGCAAGTCGGGGTGTCCCGAAAGTCCTAGAGTCGAAACTCTATTCCAGTTTGCCGTGCAGCGCGTCGCGAAGCCTCACGCCGCGACACGAGCCCTGACGCGGCATTGACCCACGATTGAAGTCGGCCGGGGCTCTGTTCTAAGCTCGGACGCAAGGACCTTGCCATGGATGTGCTGCAGCTCGATGTCTCGGGGCGCCCTCAGGCCTGGATTTCGCCGAAGGACGCCACCACGCTCTACGTCGGCGACGAAGTCGCCTGGACGATCGGCGAACCCTGCCTGGTGATGCGCGGCGGCATCCAGCGCGTCAGCGGGCTGCAGTCGCGCGTCGAGCTGCATCCGATCATCGCGGTGCGGGGCGCGGTGCCCAGCCGGGCCTGGCGCGAGGAGCCGGCGCTGTCCAATCCGAAGCTGTTCGCGCGCGACCGCCATGCCTGCGCCTACTGCGGCCAGCGCTTCCATCCGGACCACCTGACGCGCGAGCACATCGTGCCGACCTCGCGCGGCGGCGCCCACGGCTGGATGAACTGCATCACCGCCTGCCGCGGCTGCAACGGCCGCAAGGGCAACCGGCTGCTGCACGAGGCCGGCATGGAACTCCTTTACCTCCCCTACATTCCCAATCTGCACGAGGACATGATCCTCAAGGGGCGGCGCATCCTGGCGGACCAGATGGAATTCCTGCTGGCGAGCGTGCCGCGACACAGCCGTCTGCACGGCTGAGCTCCGAGATTCCCGGGATCCGAACCATGAAATCCGCTTTCCTCGCGGCGGCCGTCGCCGCCTCCCTGCTGCTGGGCGCCTGCAGCACCACCAGCCCCGACGTGATCCGTCCCGGCGACGCGCAGCGGCTGTCGACGGTGCAGGACGCGGTGGTGCTCAACGTGCGGCCGGTGGTCGTCGAGGGCCAGCAGAGCGGCGCCGGCGGCGTCTCCGGCGCGGTGATCGGCGGCATCGCCGGCGGCTCGGTGGGCGGGCGGCGCGATGCCGGCGTGGCCAGCGTGCTCGGCGCGGTGGCCGGCGCGGTGATCGGCAACTCGGTCGAGCGCTTCGGCACCCGCGAGGAGGCGGTCGAGATCCTGCTGCAGCTGCCCAGCGGCGAGCGCCGGGCGCTGGTGCAGGCCAGGGCGCAGGAGAGCTTCGTGCCGGGCGAGGCGGTGGTGCTGGTCACCACCGGCGGCCGCACCCGGGTGATGAAGGCGCCGACCGCCGCGACCGCGGCCCAGCCGGCGCGCTGAGCCGGCGGCTCAGGCCGCGTCGAGCGCCTGCGCCAGGTCGGCGATCAGGTCGTCGATGTGCTCGATGCCGACCGACAGGCGCAGCATGTCCTCGCTGACGCCGGCCTTCTTCAGCTCGGCCGCGTCGAGCTGGCGGTGCGTCGTCGAGGCCGGGTGCGTCGCCAGCGACTTGGCGTCGCCGATGTTGACCAGCCGGGTGAAGAGCTGGAAGGCGTCGAGCACGCGCGCGCCCGCCTCGCGGCCGCCTTCCTTCAGCCCGAAGCTGAGGATGCCCGAGGCGCGTCCGCCCATCTGCGACTGCACCAGCGCATGGTCCGGGTGCTCGGGCAGGCCGGCGTAGTTGACCCAGGCCACCTTCGGGTGATCGTCGAGGAAGCGCGCCACCGCCAGCGCGTTGTCGCAGATGCGGTCCATGCGCAGCGCCAGCGTCTCGATGCCCTGCAGGATCAGGAAGGCGTTCATCGGCGAGATCGCCGCGCCCATGTTGCGCAGCGGCACCACGCGGGCACGGGCGATGTAGGCCGCCGCGCCCAGCGCCTCGGTGTAGACCACGCCGTGGTAGCTGACGTCGGGCTCGTTCAGGCGCCGGAAGCGCGCCTTGTGCTCGGCCCAGGGGAACCTGCCCGAGTCGACGATCGCGCCGGCGACGCTGTTGCCGTGGCCGCCCATGTACTTGGTCAGCGAGTGCACGACGATGTCGGCGCCGAGCTCGATCGGGCGGCACAGCGCCGGCGAGGGCACGGTGTTGTCGACGATCAGCGGCACGCCGGCGGCATGCGCCACGTCGGCCAGCGCGCGCAGGTCGGTGACGTTGCCGAGCGGATTGCCGACCGACTCGCAGAAGACGGCCTTGGTGCGCTCGTCGATCAGCGCGGCGAAGGAGGCCGGATCGCGCGGGTCGGCGAAGCGCACCGTGATGCCCATCTGCGGGAAGGTGTGCGCGAACAGGTTGTAGGTGCCGCCGTACAGCGTGCTGGCCGAGACGATGTTGTCGCCGGCCTCGGCGATCGTCTGGATCGCGTAGGTGATCGCCGCCATGCCGGAGGCCAGCGCCAGCGCGCCGATGCCGCCCTCGAGCGCGGCCACCCGCGCCTCGAGCACCGACTGCGTCGGGTTCATGATCCGGGTGTAGATGTTGCCCTGCACCTTCAGGTCGAACAGGTCGGCGCCGTGCTGGGCGCTGTCGAAGGCGTAGGCGACGGTCTGGTAGACCGGCACCGCGACGGCCTTGGTGGACGGATCGGGCTGGTAGCCGGCGTGGACGGCCAGGGTCTCGAGCTTCATCGGCGAGTCTCCTCGTGTCGTGGGTGGGACGGGGAAAGGTGAGGGCCGGCGATTGTGCGTCGGCGTCTTTTCAGTGACCTTGCTCGGCGTGGAGCTTCTCGTGGATGCGCCGGTTGGTGCGCCACACGCCCCACAGCACCGCCGGGATCAGCGCACCGGCGACCAGCTCCGGGCTGATCGGCGCGCCGGCGACCTTGATCGCCTTGGCGCCGTAGTAGATCAGGCTCATCACGTAGTACGAGATCGCCGCGATCGACAGCCCCTCCACCGTCATCTGCATGCGCAGCTGCAGGTCCTGGCCGCGGGTGAGCTGCGCCAGCAGCTCCTGGTTCTGCGCCTCGGTGGCGATGTCGACGCGGGTGCGCAGCAGCGCGCTGGTGCGCTCGATGCGCTGCGACAGCCCGCCCAGGCGCTGCGAGATCGCCGCGACGGTGTGGATGGCGGGCGAGACCCGGCGCTGCATGAACTCGCTGATCGTCTGCGTGCCGGAGATCGGCTTCTCGCGCAGCTCCTGGATGCGCTGGCTGACGATGGCGTCATAGGCCTGGGTCGCGGCGAAGCGGTACTGGTTCTCGGCGGTGGCGCGCTCGACCCGCGCGGCCAGCGCCACCAGCGTGTCGAGCAGCTCCTGGTCGGTGGCGGCCTTGTTCTCGAGTCGCGCGGTGATCTCGGCCAGCCGCGACTCGGCCTCGGCCAGCATCGGCGACAGCGCCTTGGCCGCGGGCAGCCCGCGCAGCGCCATCATCCGGTAGGTCTCCAGCTCGAGCAGGCGCTGCGAGATGCGGCCCGCGCGCGTCTCGGTGGTGCGCTCCGGCGCGATCACCAGCATGTGCTCGAAGCCGTCTTCGCGCAGCCGGAACGAGGTCACCGCGATCGAGTGGCCGTAGGTCCCCATGATCGAGGCCACCACGCTGCGGCCGCCCAGCCAGCGCTGGCCGCGCCTGGCGGCTTCCGGCGCGTTGGCGATGTCGCCGATGACCATCGCCAGCTTGATCGCGGTGATGGTGCGTCCGGGAATCGCCGCCAGCCAGGCCGGGTCGATCGCCAGCGTGTCCAGCGCCGGATTCTCGGCCTCCAGGCCGGCGCCTTCGGGCAGGGCCTGCACGATCGAGTAGCGGGTGAACTCGCTGTGGCGCTCCCACTTCAGCGTGCAGTTCCCCAGGCGCAGGCGCACGAAGTGGTCGCGCAGCGCCTCCGGCGGCAGGTCCTGCTGGCCCGGCAGCAGGCGCAGGTGCGCCAGCTCCTGCTCGCGGCTGATGCCCTCGTTGAGCACCGCGACATAGACGACCAGCGCCGGCAGGCGGATGCGCGCGGTCGGGCGGGCGTGGACCTCGTTGTGCAGCAGCGCGCGCTGCGTGTCGTCGGGCGGCAGCGCGCTGCGTGCGGAGGAGGGCGGGGGAGCGTCGGTCATCGCGGGCTCGGAATCGGCAGAAGTGGACGGGCGGGCGAGTACTGCCCCTCGAGCGTAACGGGTTTCCGTGGGGTTTCTGGGGGCACCCCCTCTTGAAAGCCGCGATCGCGTTCCTATAATCAGTTCCGTTAGCACTCGCCAGTGGTGAGTGCTAGTGATCCCGGCGGTCCCTGATCGCCGGGACCCCACCTCATCTTCTGTCCGATCCAAGCTCTGTTTCTAGGAGTCGCCATGAACCTTCGTCCCCTGCACGACCGCGTGATCGTCAAGCGTCTGGAAAACGAGACCAAGACCGCTCTGGGCATCATCATCCCGGACAACGCTGCCGAGAAGCCGGACCAGGGTGAAGTGCTGGCCGTCGGCCCGGGCAAGCGCAACGACAAGGGTGACTTCGTCGCGCTGAACGTCAAGGTCGGCGACCGCGTGCTGTTCGGCAAGTACAGCGGCCAGACCGTCAAGGTCGACGGCAACGAGCTGCTGGTGATGCGCGAAGAGGACCTCTTCGCCGTGGTCGAGAAGTAAGCCGCCGTCAGGCGCCTTCTCCCGCACATCTCCCCCCATCCCAAGATTTCAAGTATTCGGAGTTAGAACATGGCTGCAAAAGACGTCATCTTCGGCGCAGACGCTCGTCACCGCATGGTCGAGGGCGTGAACATCCTGGCCAACGCGGTCAAGGTCACGCTGGGCCCCAAGGGTCGCAACGTCGTGCTGGAGCGCTCGTTCGGCGCCCCGACCGTCACCAAGGACGGTGTCTCGGTCGCCAAGGAGATCGAGCTGAAGGACAAGCTGCAGAACATGGGCGCGCAGATGGTCAAGGAAGTCGCTTCCAAGACCAGCGACAACGCCGGTGACGGCACCACCACCGCGACCGTGCTGACCCAGGCCATCGTCCGCGAAGGCATGAAGTACGTGGCCGCCGGCATGAACCCGATGGACCTGAAGCGCGGCATCGACAAGGCGGTCATCGCCCTGGTCGCCGAGCTGAAGAAGGCCTCCAAGCCGACCACCACCTCGAAGGAAATCGCTCAGGTCGGCACGATCTCGGCGAACTCCGACGCCGACGTCGGCGGCATCATCGCCGAGGCGATGGACAAGGTCGGCAAGGAAGGCGTCATCACCGTCGAGGACGGCAAGTCGCTGAACAACGAGCTCGACGTCGTCGAGGGCATGCAGTTCGACCGCGGCTACCTGTCGCCGTACTTCATCAACAACCCGGAAAAGCAGGCCGCGCTGCTGGACAACCCGTTCGTCCTGCTGTTCGACAAGAAGATCTCGAACATCCGCGATCTGCTGCCGACGCTGGAACAGGTCGCCAAGGCCGGCCGCCCGCTGCTGATCATCGCCGAGGACGTCGACGGCGAAGCGCTGGCGACCCTGGTGGTCAACACCATCCGCGGCATCCTGAAGGTCGTCGCCGTCAAGGCTCCGGGCTTCGGCGACCGCCGCAAGGCCATGCTGGAAGACATCGCCATCCTGACGGGCGGCAAGGTCATCGCCGAGGAAGTCGGCCTGACCCTGGAAAAGGTCACCCTGGCTGACCTGGGCCAGGCCAAGCGCATCGAAGTCGGCAAGGAAAACACCACCATCATCGATGGCGCCGGTGCCGAGGACGACATCCAGGCTCGCGTCAAGCAGATCCGCATCCAGATCGAGGAAGCCACCTCGGACTACGACCGCGAGAAGCTGCAGGAGCGCGTGGCCAAGCTGGCCGGCGGCGTCGCCGTCATCAAGGTCGGTGCTGCCACCGAAGTCGAGATGAAGGAAAAGAAGGCCCGTGTGGAAGACGCGCTGCACGCGACCCGTGCCGCCGTGGAAGAAGGCATCGTCGCCGGTGGTGGCGTCGCCCTGCTGCGCGCTCGCCAGCTGGCCGGCGAGATCAAGGGTGACAACGCCGACCAGGACGCCGGCATCAAGCTGGTCCTGAAGGCGATCGAAGCCCCGCTGCGCGAGATCGTGTCGAACGCTGGTGGCGAGCCGAGCGTCGTCATCAACTCGGTCCTGGCCGGTGCGGGCAACTACGGCTTCAACGCCGCCAACGACACCTACGGCGACATGATCGAGATGGGCATCCTGGATCCGACCAAGGTGACCCGCACCGCGCTGCAGAACGCCGCGTCGGTCGCCTCGCTGATGCTGACTACCGAGTGCATGGTCGCCGAGGCCCCGAAGGAAGACGCGCCGGCGATGCCGGGCGGCGGCATGGGCGGCATGGGCGGCATGGGCATGGACATGTGATCCTGCCGAGCCTGACCTGAGCTCGACAAGAAAGGGTGGCTGTCAAGCCACCCTTTTTTCATTTTTGCAAGCAGTTGAACGTGAAGCCGGACACGATGGCGGGTCGCTCCCCCGCGACCGGGTGACAAATCTTGTCCCGACCCCGCACGGGTTGACATTTCTTGGCCGCCGGGTCGACCCGATCGGCCAAGAAATGTCAGTCCATGAGCCGCATCAGCGGCTCCAGCCCCCGGTTGTTGCCGCTTTGAAGGCTGGCACGGAGTCTGCACATTGCTGCTCCGTCTACAGTCAACGGAGGATCCTTCCATGAAGCGCGTGCAACAAGGTTTTACCCTGATCGAACTGATGATCGTCGTGGCGATCATCGGCATCCTGGCCGCGGTGGCGCTGCCGGCCTACCAGGACTACACGGTCCGCGCGAAGGTCTCGGAAGGCCTGGGTCTGGCCTCCGGTGCCAAGACGACGGTGTCGGAAAATATTTCCAGCAACGGCGGCACGATCAATGCGACCGGCAACTGCTCGGGCGTGAACACCAATGTCGGCGGGCAGGTGAAGACGCTGGCCTGTGATGACACCACAGGGGCGATCACTGTGACGATGCAACCGACTGCTCAGTCGGTGGCTCTGACCCTGACGCCGAGCGTCAGTTCTGGCGGACCAGTTGCTTGGGCCTGCCAAGTCACAGATGCAGCCAAGAACAAGTTCGTTCCGTCGAACTGCCGCAAGAATTCCTGATACACAATTTGCGAATTACGGCACATTTTTCGTGAAACGTGCCGCACACTCTCGTTGATTTCTCCTCAATTTTCAGGAAGTAGTGTCATGAAAAGTATCCAGCAAGGCTTCACTCTGATCGAACTGATGATCGTTGTGGCGATCATTGGCATCTTGGCGGCGGTGGCGTTGCCTGCCTATCAGGACTACACAGTCCGCGCCCGCGTCACAGAAGGTCTTGGCTTGGCTTCTGGTGCCAAGACGACGGTGTCAGAGAACATCTCGAACAATGGCGGGACGATTGATTCTTCGGCCAAGAACTGTTCTGGAGTCAACACAAACGTGGGTGGCCAAGTTGATTCGCTGGCTTGCGCCGATGCGAGCGGCATCATCACAGTGACGATGAAGTCTACGGCACAGTCTGTCGCGCTGACCCTGACTCCTGCTGTGACTGATGGCGGCCCGGTCACTTGGACTTGTGTGGTGACCGATGCGGCCAAGAACAAATATGTTCCGTCGAACTGCCGCAAGAACTCCTGATCGCACTGGCACAATTCGGCCGAACTGACAGATGCAGATGCGCCTCCGGGCGCATCTGTCGTTTCAGGGGCACGGTCAGCGGGGAGGGCGGGGCGGCTCGCTATCATCGGCCCGCCATGACGTCGTCCTCCTCCGACCCGAGTCCCTTCGTTCCGCTGGCCTTCCTGGCCGTCGCGCTGCCTTTCCTGCTGGCCGGCAGCGCGCCGCCGACCTCGACCTACTTCAACCAGGTCGTCTCGTTCGGCGGCTGCGGGCTGTGGCTGATGGTGTGGGGGCTCAACACCCGGGTGGACACGCCCGCCTCGGCGGCCACGCGCTGGCTGCTGGGCGTCGGCGCGCTGCTGGTGGCGGCCACCGCGATGCCCGGGGCGCCCTGGGGCCAGCGGCTGCCGGTGCTGGCCTGCCTGGTGCTCGGGGGTGCGCTGATGCATGCGGTCGCGCAGGCGGTGCGCGACGGCCGCGGCCAGGCCTGGGTCGAGCCGCTGATGACCGCGCTGCTGGTGTCGGGCCTGCTCAGCGTCGTCGTCGGCCTGGTCCAGGTGTTCGCGCCGCAGATGGCCGACGGCCGCTGGGTCGCCTTTCCGACGACGCCGGGCCGCGCGATCGGCAACATGCGCCAGCCCAACCAGCTCTCGACGCTGCTGCTGTGGGCGGTGGCGGCGGCGGTGTGGCTGTCGGTGCGCGAGCGCCGTCCGGTGGCCATGCTGGCCGCGGTGGTGTCGACGCTGGTCTTCGGCGTGGCGATGACCGCCTCGCGCACCGGCATGGTCGGCGTCGGCCTGCTGGCGCTGTGGGGGCTGCTCGACGCTCGCCTGCCGCGCCCGGTGCGCTGGCTGCTGGTGGCGATGGTGCCGCTGTACGCGCTGAGCTGGATCGGCCTGGAGCAGTGGCTGTCGGCCCACGGCGTCATGTACTACGGCGACGACCAGATCAAGAAGACGCTGCACGGCGACGCCAGCAGCTCGCGCGGACGCATCTGGGCCAACACGCTGGCGATGATCGAGGCGCGGCCGTGGACCGGCACCGGCGTCGGCGCGTTCAACTTCGTCTGGTCGATGACGCCCTTCCCGGGGCGGCCGGTGTCCTTCTTCGACCATTGCCACAGCCTGCCGCTGCAGCTGGCGGTCGAGTCCGGGGTGCCGCTGACGCTCGCGGTGCTGCTGGGCACCGCCTGGGCCGGCTGGCGTGCCCGCGCCGCGCTGGGCGGCGAGGACGAGGAACGCGCCCGCGGCGCCCGCACCGCGCTGTTCATGCTGGTGATGGTCGGCGTGCACAGCCTGCTCGAGTACCCGCTGTGGTACGTCTATTTCCTGCTGCCGGCGATGATGATCGCCGGCTGGCTGAGCGGCAGCGTGCCGGTGCCGCAGGGCGAGCCGCGCGCCGCGCGCTGGGCTGCGTGGCTGTGGCCCTGGGTGTGGAGCGTGGCCGGCTCGTTCGCGCTGGTCGCCTCGGTCTGGTCGACGGTCGAGTACTGGACGGTGGCGGTGATCTTCGAGCCCGACCTGTCCTTCGGCGAGGTGCAGCCGCTGTCGGAGCGCATCGAGCGCGGCCGGCGCAGCGTCCTGTGGGGCCACCACGCCGACTACGCCCGCGCGACGATGGCCCGGTCGCCCGAGGAGGTCTTCGACTCCTTCGAGCGGCCGCTCTACCACCTCGCCGACACCCGGCTGATGATCGCCTACGCGAAGGCGCTGGCCGGTCGCGGCGAGACGGCGCGGGCCGCGCATGTCGCGGCGCGGCTGCGCGAGTTTCGCAATCCGATGTCGAGCGAGTTCTTCTCGGTCTGCGATCAGCCGCCGCGCCGGGGCGCCGAGCTGCCCTTCCAGTGCCGGCCCGATCCGGCGCTGCCGGCCGAGCTGCTGAAGCCTCAGCCCTGAGCGAGCCAGTCGCCGGACTTGCCGCCGCGCTTCTCGAGCAGGCGGATGTCGGTCATGACCATGCCCTTCTCGGCGGCCTTGCACATGTCGTAGATGGTCAGCAGGCCGACCTGGACGGCGGTCAGCGCCTCCATCTCGACGCCGGTGCGGCCCAGCGTCTCGACGGTGGCCTCGCAGTGCACCGCCGAGGCGGCCTCGTCGAGGCGGAAGTCGACCGCCACCCGGGTGATCGGCAGCGGATGGCACAGCGGCACCAGATCGGCGGTGCGCTTGGCGCCCTGGATCGCGGCGATGCGCGCGATGCCGATCACGTCGCCCTTCTTCGCCTCGCCGCGGGCGATCAGCGCCAGCGTCTCGGGCTGCATCCGGATCGTGCCGGTGGCGGTGGCGACGCGGTGCGTCGGGGTCTTGCCGGACACGTCGACCATGTGGGCCTGGCCGTGGGCATCGAAGTGGGTCAGCGGGGAGTTCATCGGCAATCGCAATCGATCAGCAGGGAGATACACGCGGGCAGTGGCGTGGCGGCATGATACGCAGCCCACGAAGCCTGCGAAGATGAACCACGATGCCTGAGCTGTCCTCGATGCGCGCGCCGCTGCTGGCGCTGCTGCTCGGCCTGTCGATGCCGATGGCGGCGCTGCCTCCGGCCCATGCCGCGAGCACCTCGCCGGCGCTGCCCTCGCTGGGCGACGCGGCCTCGGAGGACCTGACGGTCGGCGCCGAGCGGCGCCTGGGCGAGCGCATCATGAAGGAGATCCGGCGCGATCCCGATGTCATCGACGACGCGCTGCTGCAGGACTACGTCGACAGCCTGTGGCAGCCGCTGCTGGTCGCGGCGCGCTCGCGCGGCGACCTCTCCGACGAGGAGCGCGAGCATTTCGCGTGGCAGACCTTCCTGGTGCGCGACCGCACCATCAACGCCTTTGCGCTGCCCGGCGGCTATGTCGGCGTGCACCTGGGCCTGATCGCGCTGACCAGCAGCCGCGACGAGCTCGCGGCGGTGCTGGCGCACGAGATGTCGCACATCACGCAGCGCCACATCGCCCGCTCGGTGGCGACGAACCGGCGCCAGTCGATGCTCGGCGTGGCCACGCTGATCGTCGGCATCCTGGCCGCCTCGCGCAGCGCCGACGCGGCCAACGCGATGATCGCCGGCGGACAGGCGGTCGCGGTGCAGGGCCAGCTGAACTTCTCCCGCGACATGGAGCGCGAGGCCGACCGCATCGGCTTCGGCGTGCTCGACGCCGCCGGCTTCGCGCCCTCGGGCATGGCGATGATGTTCGACCGGCTGCAGGGGGCCTCGCGCCTGAACGACGGCGGCCAGTTCCCCTATCTGCGCAGCCATCCGCTGACCAGCGAGCGCATCGCCGAGGCGCGCTCGCGGCTGGGCGTGGCCAGCGGCGCGGCGGGCGCCGGCGCGGTGCCGCCGGAGCCGGCGCGCTGGCTGCATGCGGCGATGCAGGGGCGTGCGCGTGCGCTGATGGACAGCCGCAGCGAGACGCTGATGCGTCTGGCCGGCGGCGGCATTCCCGGCGCGGCCGCGGCGGCGAACACGCCCGAGGCGCTGTCGAGTGCCTGCGCGGCCGCGCTGGCCGCGACCCGGCTGAAGGACTGGCGGGTCGCCGACGCGGCACTGGCGCGTGCCCGCGCGCTGGCCGCGCCGCAGGGCCCGGCGGTGCAGCGTGCGGTGCAGGTGCTGCAGGTCGAATCGCTGCTCGAGCGCGGCCAGCCGGCGCAGGCCGCCAGCGTGCTGTCCGGCGGCGGCCTGCTCGACGGCACGCGTGCGGGCCTGCTGCTGGCGGCCCGGCTGGCGACGCAGCCGCAGTCCGACGTGACGCTGGCCGCGCGCACCCGCGAGGACATGCAGACCTGGGTGGCGATCCATCCCGGCGATGCCGGTGCCTGGCAGGCCTGGGCGCAGCTGGCCGAACGGCTCGGCCAGCCGCTGGCCTCGCTGCGCGCCCAGGCCGAAGCCCGCGCGGCGCTGGGCGATCTTCCCGGCGCGATCGACCGCCTGCGGGCCGGTCAGCGTCTGGCGCGTGGCAGCGGGGCGGTCGAGTCGGTGGAGGGCATCGTCATCGAGTCGCGGCTGAAGGCGCTGGAGCAGCAGCGCCGTGCCGAGATGGACCGCGAGCGCCGCGGCGAGGACGACTGAGTGCCGTGCCGCACGGCAGCATGTTTCAGTCCTCGTCGAACAGCCGCTGCAGCGCGCTGTCGATGACCATGCCGCACAGGCTGTACAGCAGCGAGGCGATCAGCGCCGCGCCGAAGCCGGCCACCTGCAGCCCGTCGACCATCCAGGCGGCGAACTGGAACACCGCCGCGTTGACGATGAACAGGAACAGCCCGAGCGTCACGATCGTGACCGGCAGCGTCAGCACCACCAGCAGCGGTCGCACGATCGCGTTGAGCAGGCCGAGGATCAGCGCCGCCACCAGCGCGGCGCCGAAGCCGCGCACCTCCATGCCCGGATAGAGGTGGGCCACCAGCAGCAGTGCGGCGGCGAGCAGGAACCAGCGGGCAAGCAGCTTCAGCATGATGCGTGACAGGATACACGCATCGCCAGACATCGGTACCGACGCGTTCAACCCCAGGGTTCGCGGGGAAAAGGCGGTTCACGGCAGAATCCGCGCATCGAAAGGGGAGTAGCAGGTGACCGCCCGGTCATCGCGACATCCCGTCAGTACGGCAAAGGGCCTGACCGCCTTTTGCCCGGGTTCGCGGACGGACGTTCCGCGCGGCGCCCGCCGCGTGTCCGTCGCAAGACCTTTCGGTACGGAGCGCCCTTCAGGGCCGCGCAGACCGTGCCGAAGGCCGCTCCAAGTCTCGTCATTCGTCGAACGACCTGATCGAAACCTGTGGAGTGCTGTTCATGCTGATGAATTCGATGGCGCCGGACTGGCTCTGGCTCTTCTTCGGGGCGGTGGTGCTGCTGGCCCTGTTCGTGGACTTCGTCGTGCTGCGCAAGCAGGGCGCTCACGAGGTGGGCGTCAAGGAAGCGCTGAACTGGTCGCTGGTCTGGGTGGGCTTGAGCCTGGCCTTCAACGGCCTGCTGTGGTGGGCCACCTGGCGCGAGCACGGCACCGAGATCGCCAACACGCGCGCGCTCGAGTTCCTGACCGGCTACCTGATCGAGAAGTCGCTCGCGGTCGACAACATCTTCGTCTTCCTGATGATCTTCACCTACTTCGCGGTGCCGCCGTCGTACCAAAAGCGGGTGCTGATGATCGGCATCATCGGTGCGATGGTGCTGCGCACGGTGCTGATCCTGGTGGGCGCCTGGCTGATCGCGCAGTTCCACTGGATCCTGTACGTCTTCGGCGCCTTCCTGCTGATCACCGGCATCAAGATGTGGTGGGCGGCCGGTCAGGAGCCTGACCTGGAGAGCAACCCGGCGCTGAAGCTGCTGCGTCGCGTGATGCCGGTCAGCAAGGGCTTCGACGGCGAGAAGTTCTTCACCGTCGAGAACGGCAAGCGCATCGCCACCCCGCTGCTGCTGGTCATCGCGCTGGTGGGCGTCACCGACGTGATCTTCGCGGTCGACTCGATTCCGGCGATCTTCGCGATCACCGGCGACCCCTTCATCGTGCTGACCTCGAACATCTTCGCGATCCTGGGCCTGCGTGCGATGTACTTCCTGCTGGCGGCGATGGCCTCGAAGTTCCACCTGCTGAGCTACGGTCTGGCGGTGATCCTGGCCTTCATCGGCACCAAGATGCTGCTGATCGACCTCGTGAAGATCCCGGTGTTCGCGTCGCTCGGTGCCGTGATCGGCATCCTGGCGGTGACGATGTGGCTGAGCGTGCGCACCGCGCCGAAGCTGCCGGCCGACAACGGCTGATTCCGCCTCCCGCCACGCCCGCGAAGGCGGGTGTCCACGAGCATCACAAGGCCCATGAAAAAGGCCGCCCCTCGGGGCGGCCTTTTTGTGCATGCGCAGAAAGGATCGCGGCTTACAGCAGCGACTTCAGGATGCGGCCCATTTCCGAGGGGTTGCGGGTGACCTTGAAGCCGCACTCTTCCATGATGGCGAGCTTGGCGTCGGCCGTGTCGGCGCCGCCCGAGATCAGGGC
>NZ_JABSNM010000011.1 GCF_013294065.1 Sphaerotilus uruguayifluvii | reverse complement strand
ATCCATGAGCGTTTAAGGTCCCAAGGACCCGGACCCAAAGATCCGAGACACTTCGCCTCTCACGCCCACGCTTATCGGCTGTTGATTTTTAAAGATCGATCGCTGCTGTCAGCGAAGACTCGAGACTTTATCGACTCTTTTTCTTTTCGTCAAGCGCTTCAGCAATCTTTTTTTGCTGCCACTTAGCGAAGAGAACTCGCTTGGTGCGAGGGACGTGAATGTAGCCGGCCTGCGCGAAAACCGCAAGCCCTTTCTGCTTCGAAGTTTCTCAGGCGACCGGAACCGGAGCCGGCTGCACGGTCCGAGCCCGACCGGCCAGCCAGGCCGCACGAGGATCGTCGCTCGTCAGCACCTGATCGGCCAGCGCCTCGAGCGCAGGGATCTCGGTGCGCAGGATGCGCTGCTTGATGCCGGGCAGCTGGCTCGGATGCATGCTGAAACTGCGCAGCCCCAGGGCCAGCAGCAGTTCGGTGAACTCCATGTCTCCGGCCATCTCGCCGCAGACACAGACCTCGCGCCCGGCAGCACGCGCGGCCCGGATCGTCGTCGAGACCAGCCCCAGCACCGCCGGATGCCAGGGATCGTAGAGATGCGCCACGCTCTCGTCGGCCCGGTCGATCGCCAGCGTGTACTGGATGAGGTCGTTGGTGCCGAGCGAGACGAAGTCGAAATGGCGCAGGAAGAGCGGCAGCATCAGCGCCGCGGCCGGCACCTCGATCATCGCGCCGATCTTCACGTCGCCGCAGGGCAGCTGCTCGCGGCGCAGCTGCGCGCGCGCGCGCTCGATCGCCTCGAAGGTGGCGCGGATCTCGCCCGGGTGGGAGATCATCGGCACGAGCAGGCGCACCGGCCCGAGTGCCGCCGCGCGCAGGATCGCCCGCAGCTGGACGGTGAACATGCCCGGATCGGCCAGGCTCCAGCGGATCGCCCGCAGTCCCATGGCCGGGTTGAGCGAGTGCTCGTGGCGCAGCTCGCTGAGCGTCATCCGGTCCAGCGGCTTGTCCGCGCCGATGTCGATGGTGCGGATCGTGACCGGCAGGCCGCGCATCGTGGTGACCGCGGCCGCATAGGCCGCGTGCTGCTCGTCCTCGTCAGGCAGGCGGCCGCCCCGGTTCATGAACAGGAACTCGCTGCGGAACAGGCCGACACCCTCGGCACCGGCCTCGAGCGCGGCCGGCGCATCCGTCGGCAGCTCGATGTTGGCCAGCAGCTCGATGCGCTGGCCGTCGAGCGAGACCGCCGGACGGTGGCGCAGCCGCGCGAGCCGGTCGCGCTCGAGCTGGCCCTGGCGCTGGCGGAAGCGGTATTCCTCGAGGATCATCGGCGACGGATCGACGATGACCAGCCCGGCGTCGCCGTCGATGATGATCCAGTCGTCCTGGCGGATGATGCGACTGGCGTCGCGCGCGCCGACCACGGCCGGGATGTCGAGACTGCGCGCGACGATGGCGGTGTGCGAGGTCCGGCCGCCGACATCGGTGACGAAGCCGCGGAACACGCCGCCCTTGAACTGCATCATGTCGGCCGGCGAGATGTCGTTGGCCACCAGCACCAGCGGCACGTCATCCGCGGCCGCGCCCAGGCTGGCGCGCACGCCCACGCTCTGCCCGCCACGCGCCAGCGTCTCGATCAGCCGCTCCGCGACCTGCTCGAGATCGGCCTTGCGCTCGCGCAGGTACTCGTCCTCCATCTCGTCGAACTGGCGCGACAGCGTCTCGAGCTGCGCGGCCACCGCCCACTCGGCGTTGTACTGGCGCTCCTCGATCCACTGGCAGGTCGCGCCGGCGAGCAGGTCGTCGTTGAGCAGCATCAGGTGCACGTCGAGCAGCGCGACCAGCTCGGCCGGCGCATCGCCCTGGACATCGAGCTTGAGCGCCTCGAACTCCCGGCAGACCTGGTCACGCGCCTTCTTCAGCCGCCGCAGCTCCGCACCGGTCTGCTCCGGCTCGATGAAGTAGTGCGCCACGTCGACGCGGCTGGACGCCACCAGCACGGCGCGACCGATGGCGACTCCCCGGGAGACCGGCAATCCGAATACCTGAACGCTCATGCATCGATGCTATCAGCGCCCTCGCCGGCGCAGCACCGGGATCGGCCCGAATCGGCGGCGAAGCGCGGAGAAGCGGGAATGCGTCCGCGCCGACCGGCCGTCATGCCCGCGTCATCGCCCGGACACGGGCCGGTCACCGCGCGGACCGAGCATCGCCCCGTCACGAGGAGCGATCGATGAGGGAACTTCCGCTGCCCACGCTGCCGCTGGCCGATCTGCCAGCCGGACGCCGCCGGGTCATCCTGCCGCCGCAGCCGGCCACGACGGCACCGGCCTCCACCGGCCTGCCCGCGCCCGACCGGCTCGGCATCGGCTGGGCCCGTCATCTCGACGAGGTCCGCGAGGCGCAGCGCCTGCGCCACCAGGTCTTCGCCGCCGAGATGGGCGCCCGGCTCTCGCCGGTGAGCGGCACGCCGGCGGGCCATGATGCCGACCTGTTCGACCCGTACTGCGAGCACCTGATCGTGCGCTGCCTGGACGAGCGCTCGCCGCAGGCGGGCGAGGTCATCGGCACCTACCGGGTGCTGACGCCGCAGGCCGCTCGCCGCGTCGGCGGCTTCTACAGCGAGACCGAGTTCGACCTGGTGCGGCTGCGCCCGCTGCGCGACCGCATGGCCGAGCTGGGCCGCTCCTGCGTGCACGAGGATCACCGCCAGGGCGGCGTGATCCTGGCGCTGTGGGGGGCGCTGGGCGCCTTCCTGGTGCGCAACGGGCTGGATTCGGTGATCGGCTGCGCCAGCATGTCGATGCGCGATGGCGGCCATGCGGCCGCGTCGCTGTGGGATCGGCTCTCGCGCACGCATCTGGCGCCGATCGAGCATCAGGTGCGCCCGCGCCTGGCGCTGCCGGTCGACGAGCTGCGCCGCGACCTGCCGGTCGAGGCGCCGCCGCTGATCAAGGGCTATCTGCGCTGCGGCGCGAAGGTGCTGGGCGCACCGGCCTGGGATCCGGACTTCCATACCGCCGACCTGCCGATGCTGCTGCAGCTGCGCGATCTGCCGGAAAAGTACCGGCGCCATTTCCTCGGGCACTGAGCCCGGGCCCGGCGCGAACGACGGCGGCAGCGGTGCCGAGGACGGCTCAGCCGCCCTCGCCGAACTTGTCGTCGATCAGCGCACGCAGCGCGTCCATCGCCTCCTGCTCGCGGCCGCCGCTGGTCTCGATCTCGATCTCGCTGCCGAGGCCGGCGGCGAGCATCATCACGCCCATGATGCTCTTGGCGTTGACGCGCCGGCCGTTGCGGCTGATGAAGACATCGCAGGGAAAGCTGCCGGCCAGCTTGGTCAGCTTGGCCGAGGCCCGCGCGTGCAGGCCGAGCCTATTGCTGATGGTGATGGTGGTCTTGATCATGGACGTTGGGTGAGAAGGCCTGGTTCTGCGGCCGGGTCGACGCGATCGGAAGCACGCCCTGCGCCCCGCCCTGCACCGCGCGCGCGAACAGCTCGTCGAGCCGCGCCCGGCCGGCGTAGTTGAGCGTCCGCCACAGCATCGGCACGTTCACGCCCGCCAGCGCCCGCACGCGCGAGCCGTCGACCAGCCGCTGGGCGATGTTCGACGGCGTCGCGCCGAACACGTCCGTCAGCACCAGGGCCTCGGGATCGTCGTCATGCTCGCCGGGCAGCAGCCGGCGCGCCTCGCCCTCGAGCAGCTCGAGCGACATGTCGGGCAGCACGTCGAGGATGCGCAGCTGCCGCGCCTCGTCGGGAAAGGT
Organism: Sphaerotilus uruguayifluvii; assembly: GCF_013294065.1. Lineage (GTDB taxonomy): Bacteria > Pseudomonadota > Gammaproteobacteria > Burkholderiales > Burkholderiaceae_C > Sphaerotilus > Sphaerotilus uruguayifluvii. Next base: position 146,790 of record NZ_JABSNM010000011.1, on the reverse strand, counting down.
GTGTGCCGCGAGCGCCTTCAGCGCGGACGCCAGCGGGGCATGGGCGATGATCAGCAGACAGGCCATGGATGAAAAGACGACGACGGTGCCGGATTGCCTTGCTGCAGCGCAAGGGTGCCGCATCATGCCATGGGCTGTCGACGCGCAGGCCACCCCGCTCAGGGCCGCGCATGCAGCGAGCCGATGAACTCGCCGGCCCAGTCGCGCCAGCGCGACGCCGGCCCGTCACGGCGGATCGCCACCACCTGCAGCGCCTGCAGGCCGCGCGCGGCGAACAGCGCCTCGGCCTCGAGCGGCGCGCCCTCGGCGCCGCGCCCCTGCAGACGCAGGCGGCGCGAGGTCGGCTGCGGCGTCAGCGCAGCCAGCGCCGGCATCGGCCCGACCACCTCCTCGGCGCGCAGGTTGCTCGACAGGCTGCGCCGCAGCAGCATCAGCGCGTCGGCCAGCCGGTAGGGATCGCCGATGTCGAAGACGGTCACCGACCAGCCGATGCCGCCGGCCTCGCAGCTCAGCATGCGCGCGGCGACCGACTCGCCGCCGAGATCGACCCGCCGCTCGACGCGCTCGGGCCGGCACGGGAACTGGATCAGCAGGTCCTCGCCCACCGGCACGTCGCGCCAGTCGAGCGCCGGGGCACAGCCCGCCAGCGCCCCGGCCAGGAACAGCGGCAGGAGCGACGACGGAAGCGGGAAGGACACGCGGCGCGGCATGGTCGCCAAGGCTAGCGCGCGGGCGCGCGGTGACCAGCCGGGCATGTCCGGATGGGATGCCGGCAGGGTCAGGTCTGGATCAGGGCTGGAACAGCGCCAGCATGCGCTCGAGCAGCGCCACCATCGGGCGCTGCAGCAGCGGCAGCGTCAGCGTCAGCCCGAACAGGCCCACCGTCACCGTGACCGCGAAGCCGATCGAGAAGATCTGCAGCTGCTGCGCGACCCGCGAGATCACGCCCAGCACCAGGTTGACGAACAGCAGCATGGCCACCGTCGGCAGCGCGATCCACAGGCCGTAGCGGAACAGCTCCGCGCCCCAGACCTGCGGCTGCACCCGCTCCAGCAGGTCGAGCGGATGGTCGCCGACCGGAAAGGCCTGGAAGCTGGCCACCACCACCTCCGACAGCAGCAGGTGGCCGTTGACGACGACGAACAGCCAGGCGGCCATCGTGTTGAACAGCCGGGCGCTGACCGTGCCCTGGTTGTTGGTCGTCGGATCGAAGAAGCTCGCGAAGTTCAGGCCCATCTGCAGGCCGATGAGCTCGCCGGCGAACTCGATCGCCGTGAAGACGGTCTTGGCCGCGAAGCCGATGGTCACGCCGATGAAGACCTGCTGCACCACCATCGCCAGCGCCACCGGGCTGTCGAGCGGCACCACCGGCATCGGCGGCAGCGACGGCTGCACGCACAGCGCCGTCAGCAGCGCCAGCCCGACGCGCACCCGCACGGGAATCGCGCGCATCGACAGCACCGGCGCGGCGGTGAACAGGCCCAGCACCCGCAGCAGCGGCCACAGCAGCGGCACGATCCACTGCAGCAGCTGCGCCTCGCTGAAGCCGATCATCGCGCGGCGGGAAGCGGCACCGGCCGGCCTCAGCCGACCATCGCCGGGATCGACTGCAGCATGCGCTGCAGGTACTCGACCAGCGTCGTGATCATCCAGGGCCCGGCCACCAGCAGCACCAGCACGCCGGCGATGACCTTCGGCACGAAGGACAGCGTCGCCTCGTGCAGCTGCGTGGCCGCCTGCAGCACGCTGACGACCAGGCCCACGACCAGGATGACCAGCAGCATCGGCGCGGCCACCGTCAGCAGCACCGCCAGCGCCTCCTGGCCGATCGTGAAGACATGGGAGGAATCCATCGGGCCGTCCGGTTCAGGTCGCGAAGCTCGCCGCCAGCGAACCCAGCAGCAGGTTCCAGCCGTCGGCCAGCACGAAGAGCATCAGCTTGAAGGGCAGCGCCACCAGCACCGGCGACAGCATCATCATGCCCAGGCTCATCAGCACGCTGGCCACCACCATGTCGATGACCAGGAAGGGGATGAAGATCAGGAAGCCGATCTGGAAGGCCGACTTCAGCTCGCTGGTGACGAAGGCCGGCACCAGCACCCGCAGCGGCACCTGCTCGGCCTTCACCGCGGCGTCGATGCGGCCCAGCCGCATGAACAGCGCCATGTCGGACTGGCGCGTCTGCTTGAGCATGAACTGGCGCACCGGCACCTCGGCCCGGGCGGCCGCCTCCTCGAAGGTGATCTCGGTGGCGGCGTAGGGCTTGTAGGCCTCGGCGTAGACGCGGTCGAGCGTCGGCCCCATGACGAACAGCGTCAGGAACATCGACAGGCCGACGATGACCTGGTTGGGCGGCGACGACTGCGTGCCCAGCGCCTGGCGCAGCAGGCTCAGCACGATGACGATGCGGGTGAAGCCCGTCATCATCATCAGCATCGCCGGCAGGAAGGACAGCGTCGTGAGGATCAGCAGCGTCTGCACCGGCACCGAGTAGCTGCTGCCGCCGCTGCCCTGGCCGACGACGATCGGCAGGCCCGAGGGCGCCGGCGCTGCGGCGGCCAGCACCGGCAGCACCGCCGCCAGCAGCACCGCCAGCCGGCCCGGCACCGATCCGGCCCGGCGTGTCGTCCCGGCCCGCGCTTCAGTCCGCATGGTCATGTTCCCGCACCGGGCTGCGTCCGCCCTGGCGCCAGTGATCGAGCAGGCGGCGGAAGGCCGCGTCCATCGGCATCGGGCCGGCCGGCCGCGACTCGGCCGGCTCCGGGCCGGCCGGCAGCTGGTGCAGCAGCGTCACCTGCTGCGCCGTCACGCCCAGCAGCAGCCGGCAGCGCGACTCGCCCTCGCCGACCTCGACCAGCAGCAGGCGCTGCTGCGGCCCCAGCGGCGTCTGCGACAGCACGCGCATCGCCGGGGCGTTCGCCGCGGCCGCACCGGCGCCGGCCCAGCCGCTGCGACGCAGCAGCCACAGCGCCGCGGGAATCGACAGCAGCACCAGCGCCAGCCACAGCAGCGACATCAGCGACGGACCCACGGCAGCGCCCATGCCGGCCTCAGCCACCGCGCGAGAGCCGGCGCATGCGCTCGCTCGGCGTCACGATGTCGGTCAGGCGCACGCCGAACTTCTCGTTGACCACCACCACCTCGCCCTGGGCGATCAGGTAGCCGTTGACCAGCACGTCCATCGGCTCGCCGGCGACGGTGTCGAGCTCGACCACCGAGCCCTGCGCCAGGTGCAGGATGTTCTTGATCGGAATGCGGGTGCGGCCGAGCTCGACGGTGAGCTGGACCGGGATGTCCAGGATCAGGTTGAGGTCCTTGCCGCCGGCGGCGGCCGCCGCCGAGCCGCCCCGCGAGCCGCTGTCGAAGTCGGCGAACGGGGCCGGCGTGCCGAAGCCCGCATCGGCCAGACCGGACGGCTTCTCGTCGAGCGCAGCCGCCCATTCGGCGGCCATCGCGTCCTGGTCGGACAGGTCCGAGAGGTCGACCGACGGATTGTCAGGCATTGTGATCTCCTATCCAGCTGACCTGCTGATTGGTCAGCACACGCTCGATGCGGATGGCGTAGTGGCCGTTGGACGTGCCGTAGCTGGCTTCCAGCACCGGCACGCCGTCGACGTGGGCCTGGATCATCTTGCCCAGGTCCAGCTCGATGAAATCGCCGACCTTCATGGCCAGCAGCTGCTCGACGGTGGCCGGCGCCTTGGCCAGCTCGGCGACCAGCTGCACCTCGGCCGACTGGATCTGGTCGGACAGCAGGCTGATCCAGCGCTTGTCGGCGCCGGGCGCCTCGCCCTGGTTGTTGCTGCGCAGCACGTCGCGGATCGGCTCGACGTTGGCGTACGGAATGCAGACGCGCACCGAGCCGACCGACTCGCCGATCTCGATGGTGAACACCGTCGAGACCACGACGTCGCCGGCCGCGGCGATGTTGACGAACTGCGGCTGCATCTCCGAGCGCTGGTAGGTCAGGTCCAGCGGGTAGATGCCCTGCCAGGCCTTGTTGTACTCGCGCAGCAGGATCTCGACGATGCGCATGATGACGCGCTGCTCGGTGCCGGAGAACTCCCGGCCCTCGATGCGCGCCGGGAACTTGCCCACGCCGCCGAACAGCGCGTCGATGAAGGCGAAGATCAGCGTGGGGTCGCAGACGAACAGCGCCGAGCCGCGCAGCGGCCGCATCGAGACGACGTTGAAGTTCGTCGGCACCATCGTCTCGCGCAGGAAGGCGCTGTACTTCTGCACCTTCACCTCGCCGACGGAGATCTCCAGGTTGCGCTGCGCGAACTCGGTCAGCGCCGGCATGACGTTGCGGGAGAAGCGCTCGTTGATCACCTCGAGCATCGGCATGCGTCCGCGGACGATGCGATCCTCGCTGGCGAGGTTGTACTCGCGCACCGTGCCCTTGGGCGGCCGCGCGCTCTCGGCCGTCTCGGTCGAGGGCAGATCGCCGGTCATGCCCTGCAGGAGGGCGTCGACCTCGTCCTGCGACAGGTTCTGCTGGCTCATGGGGTGCTCGCTGCGAGACGGGACGCGGGGAGGCGTCCGCTCACTGGACGATGAAGCTCGAGAAATTGACCTGCAGAACGGGGTTGTAGACCGGGGCGCGCTTCTTTTTCTTCTTGGCGCCGTCCTCGTCGCTGTCGTCGTCGATGTTGATGCCCAGCGGACGCACCACCTCGCGCGCGATCTCGGCGGCGAGCTGCTCCTTGCCGTCGCGGCCCTGCAGCTCGGCGGCGGTCTTGTGCGACAGGATCATCAGCACCGCGTTGCGGATCGCGGGCATGTAGGCCTTCATCTCCTCGGCGAACTTCGCGTCCTCGACCTCGAGCGTGATGCCGATCTGCGCATAGCGGTCGGCATCGCGGTCGGCGAGGTTGACGACGAAGGGCTCGAGCGGCAGGTAGGCCGGCGGCGCCGCATGCGCGTCGCGCTTGGCCGGCTTGTGCGGGCGGGCGTCGGCCTTGGCATGGCCGTCCTCGCCGCCGTCCTCCGCCGCGGCCGCGGCTTCCGCCTCGGCGGCCTTCTTCTTCCAGATCACGAAGCCCGCGCCGCCCCCACCGAGCAGCAGGACCGCCACGACGCCGATGATGATGAAGAGCTTCTTCGAACCTTTCTTGGGTGCGGTCTGTTCCGCGCCCGCCGCCGCAGCCGACATGTCCTTCTCCTGCTAGTGGCCCCTCGCGCAGGCGAGGAGTCCGGATGAGGACGATTATTGGAAGGGGGGCCGGACGCCGAAGATCGGAAAAGCGCAGCAAAACCGGCGATTGAGGGGGGCGGCCCCAGCCGGCCGCCCGTGCATCAGGCGAACAGGTCGAGCCCGTCCGCGCGCCCCGGACGGCGCTGGAGCGGCTCGCCGCGGACCGGCGCGGAGCGGGCAGCCCCCTCGCCGGAGAAGCCCTCGACGGAGAAGCGCGGCGTGCCGGAGGAGCCGTCGCGCGGCGTCGGCGCCTCGCGCTGGCGGCCGTCGTTCTGGCCGGTGAAGCCGCCGCCGGAGGCCGAGCCGCCGAAGCTGCCCTGCCCGGCCTGGTCGCCGACCGAGCTGCGGCCCAGCGACAGGCCGTCGTCGCGCAGCGCGTCGGCCAGCGCCGGCAGCGACTGCTCGAGCTGGTGGCGCGTGGCCTCGTGGGTCGCGCCGAAATCGACCGACGCGACCTGGCCCTCGATCTCGATGCGCACCGACACCGGCCCCATCTCGGCCGGGTTGAGATGCAGCACGACCTCGCGCACGCCCTCGCGCGACTGGCTGACGTGCTGCGCGACATGCGCGACGACCTCGTCGGTGAACTGCGGCTGACCGAACGGCGTCTCGACGCGGGACGCGGCCACCGGCGTCGCGGCCGCGGCCTGCGGCGGCGCCGCCAGGCCGGCCGTGGCCAGCGCGGCGGCGAATCCGCCCTCGACCGCCTCGGAGCGCTCCTGCGCCCGCTCCTCTTCGCGACCGGACAGCGCCGACGCGCGCACGGCAGCCCGCTCCGCGAAGGCCTCGAGGGCCTCGGGGCCGGAGCGCGCAGGTTCGGCGATCCCGGCCGCGCCCGTCGGGCCGGTCGCGCCGGCCGAAGCGGTCGGCGCCGGCATCATCCAGGACGCCAGCGCCCGGTCGCCGGCGGCGGACAGGCCGCCCGCCGGATCCGTCCGTTCGATCGCCCGCTCCGGACGTTCGCCGGCGCGATCCGGCCCGGCCCCGTGCCCCGACAGCCGCTCGGCCCGGTCCGCCGCGAGCACGGCCTTCGTCTCGCCCTCCGGGACCGGAACGCCGGACGCCGCCGCCGCGATCGCGGCACGGGCCGTCTCCGCGGCGGACGGCGGCGACGGCAGCCGCGAGGGCGCGGGGCCCGGCGCGGCGGTCGCCGCCGTGGCGGCACGACCGGACAGGCCCTGCGGCCGCCAGCCGGCGGAGGCCTCCGCCCAGGGCGGCAACGCCGAAGACCGAGCCGCGGCGGCCGGGGCCGCCCCCTCCGGGTCGACCTCGGTGCCGGTGCCCGCGTCCGGCGGCGCCGTCCGCGACACGAAGGAGCCCTCCGGCGGCAGCTCCGCCCCGCCCGTCCCGGCCGCCCCATCCACACCATCCGGCGCGCCGGACACCGGCGGCACGGCCGGATCCGTCCCCGGCATCGGGGGCACCGGATCCTGCGGCAGGGCGCGGTCCTCGGGCGGCATCGCCCAGGCCGCGCCGGCCTGCGGCGGCAGGGCCTCGAGGGCGGCACCCTGCCCGGCCGAATCCCCGCCGCGATCCCCGCCGCGATCCCCCTGCGCCGCGGGCGCCGACGGACGCGGCGCCATCACCAGCGCCATCTGGGCCAGCAGCACAGGATCGATCACGGCCGGCAGCGCGGCAGCCTCGTCCTGCCACGGCAGCTCGTCGCCGACGCCGGCCTCGGGCGGCAGCGCGTCCTGCGCACCGTCCGGGCCGTCGAGGCCGTCCGCGACGACCCTCGCGCCGGCCTCGAGCCCGGAAGCCTCGCGACCGGCCGCGGCCAGCGCAGCCGCCCGCAGGCGCAGCGCCATCGGCAGGCCCGGCACCTCGGCCGATCCCTGGCCGACGCCCGGACCCGGCAGTCCCGCGCCCGCGGCCTCCTCGCCCCGGGCCATCGAGGCGCCCAGCAGGCTCGAGAAGGCGCCCGCACCGCCCGTGTCGGCGCCTTCGCCGTCGCGAGAGGAACGGGAGGCGGCGTGGCCGCCGCGGACCGCAGCGGCGGTCAGGCTCAGCAGGGATGCATCCATCGTGTCATCCGCCGTGTCCGGCGGCCTCGTGAAGTCGGTTCCAGGCCATGCGCGAGGCCCGCTCGTCGATCTGGCGCTGCTCCTGGCGGTTCTGGTGCAGCCGTGCGGCATCGGTGCGCCGCTGGATCAGCTTGTTGATCGCGGCGACGCGGCGCTCGGCCTCGAGCGTCTCGGACTGGCGCCGCGACAGCGTCTGGCGCGCCCGGTCGACCTGCTCCGACTGCATCGTCACCGCCTGGTGCAGCCGGTCGGTGAAGGCGTGATGGCACTGCACCAGCGGCATCGCGACCGACTGCCGCATCGCCGTGCTCCAGCGCGACTGGTGCTCGCGGCTGTAGGTGGCGAGCTGGTCATGCTGGCGCATCGCGGCATCGAGCGCCGCGTCGGCGCGACGCTGCTGGGCCAGCGCAGCGTCGCGCTGGCGTTCGGCATGTTCGAGCAGGGTGACGAGGGACTGGGTCATCGGTGTCGGTGCAGTCGGTGTGCGTGGATCGGTGGAGACGCCGCGCTCAGACCCTCGTGATCTGGCGCAGCATCGCGACGCTGTCGCGCAGCGTCGAGCGGGCGTGGGTGTCCTGCTGCAACAGCGCCATCATCGCGGGCTGCGACTTGACGGCGGCATCGAGCTCGGCATCGTGGCCGGGCATGTAGGCGCCGAGCTGGATCAGGTCGCGCGCCTTGCTGAGCTTGGACAGCAGCTTGCGCATCTGGCGCGACGCGGCGACGTGCTCGCGCGGCACGACGTTGTTCATCACCCGCGAGATCGAGCGCTCGATGTCGATGGCCGGATAGTGGCCCGACTCGGCCAGCTCGCGCGACAGCACGATGTGGCCGTCGAGGATGCCGCGCGCGGCATCGGCGATCGGATCCTGCTGGTCGTCGCCCTCGCTCAGCACGGTGTAGAAGGCGGTGATCGAACCCTGGCCGGGCCGGCCGTTGCCGCTGCGTTCGACCAGCTGCGGCAGCTTGGCGAAGCAGCTCGGCGGGTAGCCCTTGGTGGCCGGCGGCTCGCCGATGGCCAGCGCGATCTCGCGCTGCGCCATCGCGTAGCGGGTCAGCGAATCCATCAGCAGCAGCACGTCCAGGCCCTGGTCGCGGAAATGCTCGGCCACCGCGGTGGCGTAGGCCGCGCCCTGCAGCCGGCTCAGCGGCGGTGCGTCCGCCGGTGCGGCCACCACCACCGAGCGGGCGCGTCCGTCCTCGCCCAGGATGTCCTCGATGAATTCCTTGACCTCGCGCCCGCGCTCGCCGATCAGGCCGACGACGATGACGTCGGCCGCGGTGTAGCGCGCCATCATGCCCAGCAGCACCGACTTGCCCACGCCGGTGCCGGCGAACAGGCCGATGCGCTGGCCCTTGCCGACGGTGAGCATCGCGTTGATCGAGCGCACGCCGGTGTCCAGCGGCGTGCGCACCGGGTCGCGGTCCATCGCGTTGATCGGCCGACGCACCAGCGGCATCGGCTGTACGCCGGAGAGCGGCCCGCCGCCGTCCATCGGCCGCCCGCCCGCGTCCACCACCCGGCCGAGCAGGCCGTTGCCGATCGGCAGATGGCAGGAGCGGTCCTCGGTGCGGCGCCACATGTGGCGGCTCTCGCCGAGCTCCAGCGGCGGCACCGGCACCTCCATCGGCACCACCCGCGCGCCGCTGGCCAGGCCATGGATCTCGCCGGCCGGCATCAGGAAGGCGCGGTCACCGGTGAAGCCCACCACCTCGGCCTGCACCGGCGGCTGGCCCGGCATCAGCACCTCGCACAGCGAGCCCACCGGCACATGGATGCCGACGACCTCCAGCACCAGGCCCGTCACCCGCACCAGCGTGCCCTGCACCAGCAGCGGCACCTCCTGGCTCGCACGCTCGTGCAGCTCGTCGAGAAAGCGCATCCAGGAATCCGGCAGGCCGGCGGCGCCGGCCGCCTCGTGCGGCGCGTTCATGGCTGCAGCCCGTCCCCGAGCCCCGGCTCGGACAGCGACAGCGGCCCCAGCGCCGCCAGCGCGCGCACCCAGCGTGTCGACACGCGCGCATCGACCACGCCCAGGTCCGACTCGACCAGGCAGCCGCCGCGCTCGACATGCGCATCGGGCACCAGCCGCACCTTGCGCGCGGCGAAGGTGTCGGCGCAGCCCTGCTCGACCGCGGCCAGGTCGGCCGGGTGCAGCCGCACGGTGATGTGGCGCGCCGACAGCAGCACCTCGTCGAGCGCCTCCTGCGTGACCCGCACCGCCATCGCCGCAGGCGTCTGCAGCTCGGTGCGCACCACCTGGCGGGCCACCTGCAGCGCGACGCCGGCGACACGGCGCGCCAGCGCCTGCTCCAGCCGGTCGAGCTGGCGCTGGAACTGCTCCAGCGCGGCGGCGACCGGCACGCCGATCTCGGCCTGCTGACGGCGGCGGAAGTCCTCGAGGGCCTGCAGGCCATCCTCGCGGCCGGCCTGCAGCCCCTCCTCGCGACCGACCGCGCGGCCCTGCTCGAGCGCCTCGTCGACCAGATGGCGCGCGCGCAGCTGCTCGGCCTGGCGGGTCTCTTGGATCGCGCGCAGCACCTCGGGCGGCGGCGCCGGCGGATCGGCCGGGGCGTCCTTGCCGTCGGGACGGCGTGCCGCGCGGTGCGCCGCAGGCGCGTCGAGCCGGCCGGGACGCCAGCGCTCGACCTCGCCGAGCTCCTCGCGCGGGATGAAGCGGGTGTAGGACGGCGGCACCGCCGAGGGCAGCGCCTTCAGGTCGATCGGCGCGAAGCCGGCCTCGCGGGCCTGGCGCTGCACGCGCTCGGCGAAGGACTCAGAGGAACTGGCCATCGCTGCCTCCGCCCAGCATCAGCTGGCCTTCGTCCGACAGGCGGCGGGCGATCTGCAGGATCTCCTTCTGCTCCGCCTCGACCTCGGCGACGCGCACCGGGCCGCGCGAGGCCAGATCCTCGCGCAGCATCTCGGCGGCGCGGCTGGACATGTTGCGGAAGATCTTCTCGCGCAGATCGTCGGTGGCGCCCTTGAGCGCGACCAGCAGCGACTCGCTCTGCACTTCCTTCAGCAGCGCCTGGATGCCGCGGTCGTCGACGCGCATCAGGTCGTCGAAGGTGAACATGCTGTCGGTGATCTTCTGCGCCAGCTCGGCGTCGGTCTCGCGGATGTAGTCCAGCACCGAGCCCTCGATCGCCGAGCCCAGCAGGTTGAGCACCTCGGCCGCGCTCTTGACGCCGCCCATGTTGGCCTTGCGCATGCGGTCGCCGCCGGCGAGCACCTTCGACAGCACCTCGCTGAGCTCCTTCAGCGCGGCCGGCTGCACGCCGTCGAGCGTGGCCAGGCGGATCATCACCTCGTTGCGATGCCCCTCGGGGAAGCGGCGCAGCACCTCGCTGACCTGCTCGGGCTCCAGGTGCACCAGGATCACCGCGACGATCTGCGGGTGCTCGCGGCGCAGCAGGTCGGCCACCGCGGCCGGATCCATCCACTTCAGGTTGTCGATGCCGGGCGCGTCGTTGACGCGCACGATGCGGTCGAGCAGCAGATTGGCCTTGTCGTCGCCGAGCGCGCGCCGCATCACCTTGCGCACGTACTCGTCGGTGTCGAGCTCGAGGAGTCCGGCGTCGTGCACCTGCTCCTCGAAGCGCAGCAGCACCTTCTCGTAGCGGTCGCGCTGGATCGTCTTCGTGCGCGCCATCTTCTCGCCCAGCTTCTGCGCCTCCTTGGGCGTCAGGTGGCGGAAGACCTCCGCGGCCTCCTCCTCGCCCATCGAGATCAGCAGGATCGCCGCATCCTCGAGTCCCTGGTCGTCCATCGCTCGATTTCCTCGATTCGCTCGTGTTCAGTCGGCATCCGCGCCGTTGACCCAGCCGCGCAGGATGCGCGCCACCGCGGCCGGGTTCTTGCGGGCCAGATCCCTGACCTCGTTCAGGCGGCGGTCCGCGCTGGTCAGCTCCTCCGGGCCGGCCAGCGCCGGCACGCCGGAGCCGTCCTCGCCCGCGCCGGCATCGGTCAGCGCCGGCAGCTCCTCGACGTCGTCGACGACGGCATCGAGGCGGTTCTTCTCGCGCTCGAGCTCCTCGGCCTTGCGCATGTCGCGCAGCACCGGGCGGATCACGCCGAAGACCACCGCCATGCCCAGCGCGACCAGCGCCAGCGGCACCGCCAGCGTGCGCACCATCTCGAGCACCTGCGGCTGCTTCCACACCGGCAGCTCCGAGGTGTCGACCTGCACCGGACGGAAAGGCGCGTTGACCACCTTGACGGTGTCGCCGCGGTCCTTGACGAAGCCGACGCTCTCCTGCACCAGCGCGGTGAGCTTGTCGAGCTCCTCCTGCGACAGCGGCTGGCTGACCGGCTGGCCCTTCTTGTCGGTGCTGCTGCGGTGGTTGACGACGACCGCGACGGCCAGGCGACGCACCGTGCCGGTGGCCGCGCGCACGACGCGCACCGTCTTGTCGACCTCGTAGTTGGTCACCGCCTCGCGCCGGCCGGCGGCCGCGCCGGCGCCGCTGCCGCCGCCCATCGGCTGCAGGGTCTGCGCCGTGCCGTTGATCGGCGCGCTGGCGCCGGCCACCGGCTGGTTCGAGGCCGCGCCCGGCACGCCGCCGACCACCGCGCCCGCGCCGCCGGCGCCGTTGCCGCTCTCCGAGGTCTGCGCGCTGCGCACCGTCGCGGGCTGGCCGCCCTGGTTGGGCTTGAATTCCTCCGAGGTCAGCTCGGTCTGCGAGAAGTCGATGTCGGCCGAGACCTGGGCACGCAGGTTGTCGCGCCCGACGATCGGCTCGAGGATGTCGAGGATGCGCTTGACGTACATCTGCTCGACGCGGCCGACATGCTGGAGCTGGTTGGCGTCGAGCATGTTGGTCGGACCGTTGCCGTCCTGCGACTCCGACAGCAGCGTGCCGGTCTGGTCAAGCACGCTGACCGCACGCGGGCTCATCTCCGGCACGCTCGACGACACCAGGTGGATGATGCCGGCGATCTGCGCGCGGTCGAGCGTCTGGCCCGGGTGCAGCGTCAGCAGCACCGAGGCGCTGGGCTTCTGCTGGTCGCGGAAGAAGCCGTTCTGGTTCGGGATCGCCAGGTGCACCCGCGCGGCCTCGACCGCCGACAGCGCGGTGATCGAGCGCACCAGCTCGCCCTCCAGCCCGCGCTGGAAGTTCAGCCGCTCCTGGAACTGGGTCGTGCCGAAGCGGGCGCTGTCCATCAGCTCGAAACCGACCGACGAGCCCTTGGGCAGGCCGGCCTGCGCGAGCTTGAGCCGCACGTCGTGCACCTGGTCGGCCGGCACGAGTACCGCCGAGCCGCCCTCGCTGAAGCGGTAGGGCACGTTCATCTTCGACAGCTGCGCGACGATCGCGCCGCCGTCCTTGTCCGACAGGTTCGAGAACAGCACCCGGTATTCCGGGCGCGTGCTCCAGATCACCGAGGCGATGATCAGCGCCAGCATCGCCGCGACGCCGCCGGCCAGCATCGCCTTGCGGCGCGGCGGCAGGGCCGTGAAGCGCTCCGCCAGACGGGTCGGCCCGACCTCGAAGGTCGACTGGGGCGCCGCAGTCAGGGTGGTCGGGCTGCTGGGGAGGTCCATGTCCATGAATGAGTGGGCGCATGCCAGGACGGTCATGCCTGAACTGGATTATTCGGAGCGGCGCCCGACGCGATGGGTCGAACAGCTTCGCGAACTCCGGGTTCTTCCCTCCATGAACAGCGATGACGATGCGTACGATGCCGAAGCTGTGGAGGTATCCCCATGGACGTGAGACTCAAGCCCTTCGACTTCTCCCAGGCCCTGGCCCGAACCGGCGCGACCGGCGGCACGGCCGACCCGCGCGCCACCCAGGCGCCGGCGCGCCGGGAGGATTTCTCGGACGTCTTCGGCCACGCGCTGCGCACCGTCAGTGCCGCGCAGAACGCCGCCCACCAGCTGCAGAAGGAGGTCTCGCTCGACAGCTCGACGGTGTCGATCGAGGAGACGATGATCGCGATGCAGCGATCGAACGTCGGCTTCCAGATGGCGCTGCAGGTGCGCAACCGGGTGGTGCAGGCCTACAGCGAGGTGATGAGCATGCAGGTCTGAGTTCCGCGCGGCCGACCTCGGTACCGCAGGGCACAGGACAGAGGCCCCGGCAGCGCAGGCTGCCGGGGCCTCTGTCCTTCGGGAGAAGGGTCCGGGAGGCTCAGAGTGTCAGCAGACGCGAGCGGCGCTGGGTCTGGTCGATGTAGCGCTGCAGGTCGCGCTGCGCCGCCAGGTCCAGCCCGACGAGCTCGCAGCCGACGCGCAGGTAGCACGAGCCGATCGCCTCGGTGCGCGAGACATGCGAGACCCGCAGGCCGACGTTGAGCTGCGTGCCGGCGTCCAGCTCGAGCATCACGTTCGACAGCACCAGCCCGCGCTGGAACAGCTCCAGCGGCTCGGCCAGCATCAGCGCCACGCCGGTGTAGCTGAGGTCGATGATGCGCAGGTCGAGCTGGCGGCCCGGCAGATCGTCATGGCGCAGGCTCGCATGCGCCTGCCCGCGGCCGATCGGCCGCACTCGGTAGCTGCTGCGCCGCTGGAACCGGTAGAGCTCGCGCGGATAGGGCGCGTTCAGCACGCTGCCGGTGCGCCCGTGCACCAGCACCAGGTCCGGCACCTCGAACTGCAGCTTGACGTTGTCCAGATAGGCGGTCGCCGTGGCCTCGCCCGAGCCGATCAGGCGCTCGACCATCTCGGCCTTCGGGTCGGCGGCGAAGACCAGCATCTGCCGCGACGCGTCCTCGGCCCACAGCGAGGTGGCGTAGGACAGCCCCCCTGCCCCGCTCAGCGCGACCGGGATGTCGCCCTCGACCAGCTGGCGCAGCAGCGAACGGATCTCGATCTGCGAGCGCACCCGCAGCTCGCTGGGCTCGCCGCCCCGATCGGATGGATGCATGAATGTTCTCCCTGGAGAGAATCCGCCGGCCGTCAGCCGTCAGTGCAGGTTGTGCGCCGGATGGACGAGCATGTGGTCGAGATCCTCGAGCCACGGCTCGGCCAGGATGCGGATCTCGGCATCGTTGCGCAGGATGCGCTGCATGATGCGCGACTTGATCTGCACCTCGACGCTGTCGAGGCGGGCCTGGTCGGCCGCATGCTTGAGCTGGGAGATCAGCACCGCGCAGGCTCCCTCGAGCTTGACGACACGATCCCAGTTGCCGATGCGGGCCGCCTCCAGCATGTCGGAGCTGGCCTGCTCGATGGCCTCGTAGTAATGCAGCAGCGGGCTCTTGAAGCCGGGGTCCGGGATCGAATATCGGGCTGTGGCGGCTTTGGACATGGTGGGTCTGTGGAACGTGGTGCGACAGGCGCAGAGCGCCCGGATCAGGCCCCCGCCTTGTGCCCCACCTGCGGACCGATCTCGAGCCAGGCATCGCGGATCGGCCGGATCAGCCGGTCCGTTTCCTCGAGCAGGGCCGGATCGTTGCGCAGGTTGGCGAGCGTCAGGCGCGTGATCACGTAGCTGTAGAGCGCGTGAAGGTTGTGGGCCACTTCGCCGCCGGCCTCCAGGTCGAGGGCTGCCCGCAGGCCCTCGTCGAGAATGCGCACCGCACGCCCGATCTGCTGGCATTTCACCTCGGTCACCTTCGCCTGCATCGCCAGCTTCGCGCGCCCGACCGACTCGAGGAGCCCGTCGAACAGCATCAGCACGAGCTGATGCGGCGAAGCCGCAGCCACCTCGGTCTCGAGACCGACCTGGCGATAGACACTGGCGAACTGCTGCGCGCGACCGAAGGGAGATGACACCATGGCGGGAGAGAAGGCGCTGTGATACATGGCTGGGTTCTTCTCGGGACTGGAGGACGATGGCGGAACAGTCTTGTGCTCCGTTTATCGTCGTCCCCTCGCCCCGACTTGAAGGGTTGGCAGGGGGTGGATTCAGGACAGTTCCGGCTCGGCGGCCAGCGGAGCCGGCGGCAGGCCGGCATCCTGGCGCTCGACCATCCGCATCAGCAGACGCTCGAGATCGCGCGCGAAGCGCCGGCCGTCGAACAGGGGCGAGCGGATGCGGGCCTGCTCCAGACGCTGGCGCAGACGGGTGCAGGCCCCGGGCTCGGTGGCCAGGCGGATCGCCTCGGCGATGTAGCGATCGATGTCCGCGCAGGCCAGCTCCTGCAGGCCGAGCGTGTGCAGCAGGCTGCCGGCGACCCGCGAGGCGAAGCTGCGGCCCGTCATCGCCAGCACCGGCACGCCGGCCCACAGGGCATCGCTGGCGGTCGTGTGGCCACCGCACGGAAAGGTGTCGAGGCACAGGTCGGCCAGGGGCAGCCGGGCGCGGTGCAGCTCGGCGCGGATGAACGGCGCGAAGACCAGCCGCTGCGGATCGATGCCGCGAGCCTGCGCCTCGGCGCGCAGGCGCTGGCGCGCCGGCTCGTGCTCGACCAGCAGCCACAGCACCGAGCCCGGCACCGCCTGCAGGATCCGGCACCAGGCCTCGAAGACCTCCGGCACGATCTTGTAGGTCATGTTGAAGCTGGCGAACACGAAGCCCGCCTCGGCCGGCAGTCCGCACTGCGCCCGCGTCGGCGGCTCGGGCCGGCTGCGCGTGCTGTCGTTGGGCTGGTAGCAGTGCGGCATCTGGGCGATCCGCTCGGTGAAGTCGGGCTGGACCTCCAGCGGCGTCACGACCGGATCGCCGATGAAGTAGTCGAGGCAGCTCGCTCCGGTCGTGCCGGGATAGCCGAGCCAGGACACCTGGACCGGCGCCGGGCGATGGGCGACGACATCCATGCGCGCCCCCAGCGTGTAGCCCTTCATCTCGATCAGCACGCCGATGCGGTCATCGCGGATCGCGCGCGCGAGCTGTGCCGAGGTCATGTCGGCCGTCTCGCGCCAGCCTGTGGCTGCGGCCCGGATGCGACCACGCAGTGCAGAGCCGTCATCCGGCCCACCGGAATACATCCACAGCTCGAAGCGAGCCCGGTCGATCGACTCGAGGCATTCGGCGACCAGGATCGCCGTGGCGTGATCGTGGAAGTCCGTCGACAGCAGGCCGATGCGCAGCCGCCCGCCCGGACGAGGCACCTTCATGTCCGCCCGCCGCGGCATGTGGGCCACGCCGGCGGCCTGCTGGCGGAAGGTCAGGCGCGACGCCCAGTGCAGCACCTCGGGATCGTCGGTGAGCGTGATCAGCGGGAAACCATTGACGACCCCCGGCAGGGACTGGCTTTCGGTGCTCTCGACGCGCTGGATGCACTGCGCGAGACGGTCGAAGTCCTCGGCCAGACCGGCCCAGTCGCAGGCCCAGGAGCTGGCATGGGCCGCGCCCACCGCCGCACCGAGATCCCGCGGCTCGTCATCGAGCAGCATGCGATGGCACAGCGCCGCCTCGGCATGGCTGCCGTGCTTCATGAAGCCATGCGCCATGCCGAGCAGGGCCTGCCGGCGGATCGACCGGTCCGAACCGGCCAGCGCCAGCGCCATCGAGCAGGCCTTGACCGTGCCCTCGAAGTCGAACAGCTTGATGCGGGCCTTGGCCAGCGCCAGATGCCAGCGCGCATCGCGCTCCACCGAGGCATCGAGCGACTCCAGCACCCGGACCACCTCGGCATTGCGGTGGCGATCGAGCAGCAGGTCCGCCAGCAGCTGGCAGGTTCCCGCGCTGGAGCGGTCGAGCCGGAAGGCCTGCTCGAGATGGCGGATGCTGTCGTCGATCAGGCCCAGGGCATGCTCGCACTGGGCCAGCCGGGCCCAGTGGATCGCCTGCCCGGGCGACTGCCGCGTCGCAGCGAGAAACTGCTCGCGTGCCGCCTTCAGCTGGCCGCGGGACTGCAGTTCCTGTCCGCGATGCGAGGCTGCGCCGCCGGGGTCTCGACGACCGGGCACGCTGCGCCCCCGGTCCGACACGACCGGACGCGCATCGACAGAGGAAAGGCTCATGGGAATGCCTCTGAAAGGTGGAGTGACGACTGGACCGATCGAGTCTGTCACTTCCCCCGTCGAGGCATGGCCCGATAAGGCGTGCGTCACACGCCAGTTCGACGAGCGTCGCGATGGCGGCGGGTGCCGGGATCAGTAGTAGTAGGAGCGGCTCAGCGAGGTGGCCAGGTTGTTGACGGCGGTTCCCAGGGAATTGAGGTTGGACATCCGCTTGTCGAGCGACTGGTACTGCTTGTTCAACCGGTCCTCGATGCCGGTCAGCCTCAGCTCCATCGCGTCCTGCTTGTCCTGGTTGCGCTTGAGCTCGGTGCGCAGGCCGTCGGTGCGCGTCTGCAGCGCGCCATCGGTCCCCAGCACACCGTCCGCGTACTTGCGGAACCGCTTCATCACGCCGGTCAGCGCCGTCGTGCTGCCGTCGCCCCCGTTGAGCAGTTCCTTCACCTGGGTCGGATTCTCGAGTGCCGCATCGAGCTTCGACGACTTCAGCTCGAGCTTGCCGGACGCGTTGATCGACACGCCGATGTCGGACAGCCGCTTCAGACTCCCGCTGTCGCTGCCTCCGAAAGCCTCGAACACCATCTGGCGCATCTGGCTCTGGATGCCCACGGCCGTGCGGTCGGCCTGCAGCTTGCCGGCCGTCTTCGTCGCCGCGTCGTACTTCGTCTCGCTCTTGATCGTGTCGGACAGGCCGTTGAACGCACTGATGAAATCGTTGATCGCCGTCTTGACATCCGAATGGTCGGCCGCGACGGCCAGCTCGACCGGCGTGCTGCTGGTCTTGCTCAGCTTGATCGACAGACCCTCGATCGCGTTGTCGATCGTGTTCGAGGCCGAGCTGATCGACAGGCCGTTGATCAGCACCTGCGCGTTGCCGGCCACCTGGTTGCGCGACATCGGCGAGGCCGTGGTGGCGTCATAGGCCAGGGCCGAGAGCCCGGTGGCCGCGTTGCCGTCGTCGCTGGTCTCGTTGACGGCAATGCGGAAGGCATTCTCCTCACCTGTCTTCGTCGAGCGCAGCGTCAGCCGGGCCCCCGACGCATCGGTCACGATGCCGGCGGTCACGCCGGCATTGGCCTTGTTGATCTTGTCGCGGATCGAGCCCAGCGACGTCTCTCCGGCGCCGATGCTGATCGTGACCGGCGTCGCGCCCGACTTCGCGCTGAAGCCGGTCGGCGGCGTCCCCCCGGTCCAGCTGCCCAGCTCTATCGTCATCGACCCCTCCGACAGCGTCGCGCTGCTGCCCGAGAACACCGAGCTGCTGACCGTCTGCGTCGTCGCCAGCGCATTGACCTGCAGCGAGTGGGATCCCGCAGCCCCGCTCTTGCCGCTGACCGAGGTGACCGTGGCCACCGAGGCATCGGAGACCGTCGTGCTGGTCTGCCCCCACAGCGACGTCGAGTTGAAGGCGGCGGACTTGTCGCGCAGCGTCGACAGTGCGCTCTGGATCTTGCCGAACGACGAGATCTGGGCATTGATCGAGCTCTGCGTGCTCTGCAGCGTCTTCAGCGGCTGGCGCTCGATGGCCATCAGCTGGCTGACGATCGAGCTGACGTCGAGACCACTGCCCAGACCGGACGCGGTAATGGAAGCCATGAACACTACTCCTGAAGACTGAGGACGCTCGCGACGAGCTCAAGCACGAGCGCGCAGAACGGACGGGCCGATCTGCGCGCAGAGGGAATCGACAGAAGCAGCCCGGGCCTCGGCCCGGACCACCTGCTGACCCGGATCAGGCCGGATCAGCGCAGCAGCGACAGGACCTGCTGCGGCTGCTGGTTGGCCTGGGCCAGCATCGTGTTGCCCGCCTGCGAGAGCACCTGGGCCCGCGACAGGTTCGCCGATTCGACCGCGAAGTCCGCGTCGGTGATGCGGCCGCGTGCCGAGGTGATGTTCTCCTGGCTGGTCGCCAGGTTGGCCACCACGCTCTCGAAGCGGTTCTGCACCGAGCCCAGGTTCGAGCGGGCCGAGGTCACCTCGTCGATCGCGGCATCCAGGTTCGAGATGGTCGTCAGGGAGGCCTCGACCGTCGAGATCGAGGCAGCCGTGCCGGTGATGGCCGCAGCCATGCCGGTGCCTGCGGTCATGTCGCGCAGCGCGACCGTGATGCGGTCGGTGGCATCGGTGTCGGCACCGATCTGGAAGGCCATGTCGGTGGCCGCCGAGTTCAGCAGGTTCTTGCCGTTGAACTTGGTGCCTTCGAGCACGCGGCTGACTTCGGTCGCCAGCGCGGTGTATTCCTCGTTCAGGTTGGCACGGTCGCTGGTGTCGTTGGTGGAGTTGGCCGACTGGACCGCCAGCTCACGCATGCGCTGCAGCGACTCGCCGACCTTGCCCAGGGAACCTTCAGCCGTCTGGGCCAGCGAGATCGCATCGTTGGCGTTGCGCGAGGCGACGGTCATGCCGCGAACCTGCGAGGTCATGCGCTCGGCGATGGCCAGACCGGCGGAGTCGTCCTTGGCGGAGTTGATGCGCAGGCCGGTCGACAGGCGCTGCATCGAGGTGCTGAGAGAGCCGTTCGTCGACTGCAGAGCACGCTGAGCGCTCAGCGAGGCCATGTTGGTATTGATGGTGGTAGGCATGGCTACTCCAGTGAAGTCTGATGCTGATGAGCTGGTGCCGCTCCCGGCACCCGATCGGTTCCAAGCACATGAATCAGCTGAACCGTGCTGCTGTTTTCGTCGGCGTCATGCCGGACTTGAGAACGAACTGCACGATTTTTCCGGAGCAGTTCAAAAGCATGGGGCATCACAGCCCCGCAACCCCCTCTTGAGCGCAAGCACTCCACCCTTGCTTTGTCAACAACAGCACCAATTGGTACCGCTTTGAGCGCGCAAAAATGAAACCTTTGGTGATAGAAACGCCCGAACGACTCGCTGCATCTCCGGAGACCTCCTCATGCTCTATCTCGTCGCGGCCCGCCTCGGGCAGGACGTCCGCTGGATCGATGACCTGCCCGAGGGCTGTCATGTCCGGCTGTATCTCGACGAGCGCGATCTCGACGCGCTGGACGTGATCCGCCCGGTCGACGTGGTGCGCCTGCCCGGTCTCGGCCGGGCCAGCCAGGCCCACCTGCATCATCTGCTCGGCAGCAGCCTGGCCCCGGCGGCCGGCCCGGCGCCGGCCTTCACCGTCTTCTGCGACGGCGATCCGCTGGCGCACTCGCCCGCCTTTCTCGACCTGCTCGACCAGTGGACGCAGTGGGCCCCGGTGCAGCCCCTGGACTGCGCGACCGATCCGGCGCTGTCGACCGATCGCCGCGACTGGATCAGCGATCTTCCAGTCGAACCGGTGCGCTTCTGCCCGGCCACGCTGGGCACGCTCGGCCGGCCCGACGCCGCGGCCTGGCGGCTGGCCGCACGCTATCGACGCCGCCATGACCTGCCCGCGGACACGCCGCTGCTCGCGCATGCCCTGTCCTGGTGCGGCAGTCCCGAGCTCGCGAGTCTGGCGCGGCAGGCCGATCTGGCCCTGCGCCCGGCCGCAGGCCTGTTCGCGGTGCGACAGGACCGGCTGCTCGAGCAGGTGCGCCGCCACGCCGTGCTGCTGCAACAGGCGCAGGCGCGCACCCGCGACGACGCGCTTCTTGCGCAGCTCTGGGAATTCGCCTGGCTGCTGCTGTTCGGGCTGGAGCCCGTCCGGCTCGATCCCCTGCCCCGCCCGGCGCGCGTCGAGCCGGCCGAAGCCGATCCGCAGGAAATGCAGACGCTCGGGCCGGCCTTTGCGCGGGCCATGGCGGCAATCGACGCGACGCTGGCGCGCTCCGCGCCGCGGCAGTCCGAGCGGGCACCGCGACTGCGGCTGCCCGAGCCGATCCGCGAGACCCACCCCCGGAACGCCACGCCCTCCACCGCCGCCGCGGCAGCCTTCGGACAGGGCGACTTCGAGGGCGCGGCCCGCGCCGCGCGCCAGGCCCTGATGAGCGAGCCGGCCAGCGAGCCGCACCGCTTCATGCTGGCGATGGCCCTGGCCGCCCAGGGTCGCAGCGACGAGGCGCTCGACGAGTTCGACCGGGTGATGCGACAGGACCCCGAGCTGCAGGAAGGGGCGGCCGCCGCCCCTCGCACCGGCGACGGCACCACCGGGAGACCCCCGCAGGCCCCGCGCTGGTCGCGCGTCTGACGGGAAATCCTCACGCTTTTCCGCGAGACATGCGGATGACGAGACCCCCTTGAGCCGTCATCCAATCGAGACCTGCAGCACTTCCAGACCGTATCCGCAATCACGCGAAATCAACGAAATTTCACGATCCGGATACCTTGGACACACCATGACGCCCGTTTTTGTCGGAAGCAGGATGACAGCGCGTAGGAATCAGGCTGACAAGCTAACGGAATCAGGGTGACGCGAGGCACGGAAGAGGGATGATGTTCCCGCCCAGTTCGGATCTTCAGAATCCGCTCCATCGACAACCCGCCCCGCAGCAGCCGGGCACTGACACAGACACCGCCAGGAGCAAGCCATGAATTCCGACCAGATCCTCGCCGAAATCCGCGAAGCCAACCTGTCGTACCTGATGCTGGCGCAGAGCCTGATCCGCGCCGACCGCGAACAGGCCCTGTTCCGCCTGGGCGTCTCGGAAGAGACCGCCGCGCTGCTGGAGACGCTGTCGCCGGCACAGATGCTCAAGATCGCCTCGTGCAACACGCTGCTGTGCCGCATGCGCGCCGACGACGATCTGGTCTGGGGCCTGCTGACCAACCACGGCAAGAGCGCCGCCAACGAGGGCGTGTCGCGCCTGCACGCCAGCATCCTGATGGCCGGCCGCCACCGCGAAGCCGCCTGACCCCGGATCCGGACCTGCGACGCGAGGGGAACACGACCATGAAGACCAAGAGCATCCTCACCGAAGCCCGCCAGATCGAGCGCGCCGTCACGCTGATCAAGCTCGGCGCCCGCCTGCAGGTGCTCGAGTCGGAGACCGATCTCTCGTACGAGCGGCTGCTGCGCCTGTACAAGGAAGTCGCCGGCAAGTCGCCGAGCAAGGGCCAGCTGCCCTTCTCGACCGACTGGTTCATGACCTGGCAGCCCAACATCCACGCGTCGCTGTTCCTGAACACCCACGAATACCTGAACAAGGTGGCCGAGCTCGAGGAGATCGACACGGTCATCAAGGCCTACCAGCTCTATCTCGAGCAGACGCAGGCGCAGAACCTCGAACCGCTGCTGTCGATCACCCGGGCCTGGCGGCTGGTGAAGTTCGTCGACAACGGCATGCTGACGATGACGAAGTGCTCCAAGTGCGGCGGCAGCTTCGTCACCCATCCGCACGAGATCGCCAAGCACTTCGTCTGCGGCCTGTGCAACCCGCCGGCGCGCGCCGGCAAGGGCAAGGCCAGCGGGTCGCTGCAGCTGCACTGATCGATCCGCCCCACTGATCCCTGATTCTTGTCTCCTCCCTTGCACCTCGAGCGGTGCAGTTCGGGGCCCGGTCATGCCGGGCCCTTTTTTCTTGTCTTCCGGCTCGCCCCCGAAATGAACAGAAGCGCAGAAAAAGCTCAGGTCATGCCCGGATGAGCCGACAGGCGCGCGTGATCCACTCGTCGCGTTGAGGCGTCCCGGCGGACGCCATCCGAGCGGAGTGAGAACATGACGGCCACCATCTACATCTCGGGGCGGAACTGCGCCCGCTACGTGACGCGCAGCCTGCTGAGCCTGACGCGCCAGACCTGGCAGGACTTCCATGTGGTGTTCGTCGACGATGCCTCGACGGACGACACGGCCGCACAGGCCCGCGAGGTGCTGTCGCGCCATTTCGCCGGCCGCCATCGGCTGGTGGTCAACCCGGCGCCGCAGGGCAAGGCCGCCAACGCCTTCGAGCTGCTCGGCCGCGACGGCAGCGAATTCACCGCCATCCTGGACGCCGACGACGAGCTGATCCACGACGGCGCGCTGGCCCAGATGGCCGACGCCTATGCACGCGGCTACGACATCGTCTGGACGCAGTACGTCACTGACGACGGTCGCCGCGGCGGCAACGGGCCGCTCGATCCGACCCGGGCGCCACGCGGCCAGCGCTGGCTGACCAGCCATTTCTTCAGCTTCCGCACCGAGCTGTTCGCGCAGGTGCCCGCCACGATGCTGCAGGACGACGAGGGTCGCTGGCTGCAGTGCGCCTGCGACTTCGCGATCGCCTTCCCGCTGCTCGACCAGACCCGCCGCTACCTGCATCTGCCGATCGAGGCCTACCGCTACACCGCCAGCAATCCGCAGTCGCACCACAACCAGGCCGGACCGTCGCAGGCGCTGAGCTCGCCGGCCCAGCAGGCCAGCGCGAAGCTGGTGCTGTCGCGGCCAGCCCTGCCCTGTACCCGGCCGCTGGAGACGCATCCGGACAGCCTGATCCAGCTGACGCAGCGACTGCAGGCCGCCCAGACCGCTCGCGCCGAGCAGATCGCCCGCAGCACCGAGCAGCGCCTGGCGCGGATGCCGTTCCGGACCCTGGCGCTGCAGAGGCTGGTCCAGCAGGAAAAGGTGCCTGCCGCCTGGCTCGGAGATGCCGGCGGCTGGGCACTCGATGCGGAGTTCCTCTCGCACATGATCGATGTGCTCGACCGCCATCCGCAGCCCCGGGTGCTCGAGTTCGGCTCCGGCCGCGGCTCGAAGATCCTGGCCACGCTGATCGCCAGCCGCGGCGGCAGCCTGCACTCGATCGAGCACGATGCAGTCTGGGCCGAGCGCACCGGCCAGGACTTCGAGCGCCATGGTCTGGCCGCACACGCCCGGGTGCTGCACTGCCCGCTGGTCGAGGTGAGCTTCTTCGAGCAGCCCGGCCGCTTCTACGACCTGTCGGGCCTGGACCCCGAACTGCGCTTCGACGTGGTGATCATCGACGGCCCGCCGGCCCAGACCTGCAGGCTCGCGCGCCTGCCCAGCCTGGCGGCGATCGCACCCCAGCTCGCGCCGACCGGCTTCCATATCCTGCTCGACGACTACGAGCGGCCGGAGGAGCAGCAGATCGTCGAGATCTGGAAGAAGATCGTGCCCGACCTGAACTACGAGCGCCTGGACTTCGACAAGTCGGTCTGCCAGATCACGTCATGACGCCAGGCCCGGCGTGAAGAAGCCCGCAAACACGCCTCGCCCTTTTCAGGTTCCCTCAAGTCGGGACACCCGAAGTCGAAACACCCTGCAGGCGGTACGGTTCTGAGCGAGCTCCGCACCGCTTGTTAGCCGTGACGTTTGCCAGTCTCCTCCGGTGTTCGGCGCACCGTTCCACGGACCCGTGCGATTGCCCGGGTCCGTTTTTTCTTGCGCCCCCCAATAACGGCGGCTTCCCGGCTCTCCATCGGGGAGTGTCTCGCGGGCACGCCATCTACTCTCGGCCATGCCGCGGAAGCGGCCTGCCACCCCTTCGCGCATTCCCGGAGCCTGCCCGATGTCCGCTCTGCCTGACCTGTCCCGCCGTCACAAGCGACGGCCCGCCGCCCCTCGGGATCGGGCCTCCCGTCAGGGAGAAGATCTCGTCGAGGTCACTCCACGCCGCACCCTGCCCTGGCCCCTGCCCGCCCTGCTCGCCTGGGCGCTGGCCTGGAGCCTGTGGGAGACTGCGCGTGCGAACGCGCTGCCGCCGCCGGCCGGCTTCGTGCTCGCGACGCTGTCGGCGGGGCTGCTGGCACTGGGCTCGCGCACGCGCTGGCGCCTGCTGATCACGCTCGGGGGCTTCCCGCTGTCGTTTGCGCTGTCCGGTCTGGCGCAGGGGCTGCCGCCGGCGCTGTGGCTGCTGCCGCTGGCGCTGCTGGCCGCCGCCTACCCGCTGCGGGCCTGGCGCGATGCGCCGCTGTTCCCGACCGAGGCCGATGCGCTCGAGGGCCTGGAGACGCTGGTGCCGCTGCCGCCGATGGCGCGCGTGCTGGATGCCGGCTGCGGCCTCGGCCATGGCCTGCAGGCGCTGCAGCGCCTCTGGCCGGACGCGCAGCTCGAGGGCATCGAGTGGAGCTGGCCGATCCGTCTCGCCGCCGGCCTGCGCTGCCCGTGGGCGTGCATCCGCCAGGGCGACATGTGGGCCGCCTCCTGGGCCGAGCATGACCTGGTCTACCTGTTCCAGCGCCCCGAGAGCATGAACCGCGCCGCCGAGAAGGCGCTGGCGGAAATGCGTCCGGGCAGCTGGCTGGTCAGCCTGGAGTTCGACGTGCCCGGCATGCGCCCGCACGCCCGCCTGCAGCGCGAGGGCCACCGCCCGGTCTGGATCTACGCGATCCGCTGATCGGGCTGCGTTTGCACGCGGCCCGAATCCCCTTCCCCCGCCCGTCAAGAACCCGCATGTCGATGTCCCTGCCCGACGCCACGCTGGCGCGCCCGCGCGCGCCGGCAGCCCCCGCCTCCCTCGCCAGGATCGAGCTGCGCCGTCCCGAGCCGCCCGCCGACCCGGTCCGCCCGCCCGATGGCCGCTGGCTGGCGGTGCTGCCGGCCGCGCGCCAGGTGCTCGCGGTCGGCGCGGACGCCGCGATGCTCGCGCCCTGGCATCGCCAGCACCATCCCCAGGCGCAGTGGCAGGCGCTGCCGCTGCCTGCGGGCGGCGACCTGACGGCGCTGCCGCTGCCGCCTGCCGGCTCGGTCGACCTGCTGCTGCTGTCGCCGGGCTTCTTCGCGCTGACCGATGCCGACCGCTGGCTGGCGCGGCTGGGCGAGTGCTGCGCGCCCGGTGCCCGGCTGAGCCTGGCGCTGGACAACGGCTGCACGCTCGAGCGCATGGCCCGGCTGCTGGAGGCCGGCACCGCCGCCGCAGGCGACCCGCAGCACGATCCGGCGCGCGCCCACGCACCGGCCACCGTCTACAAGCTGCTGCTCGATGCCGGCTGGCTGCCGCACCTGGCTGCGCACGAGCCGGTCGAGACTGCCGACCCGGCCTTCGCGCAGGGCGTGCGCCAGCTCGCCGGCCTGCTCGGCCTGGGCGAGGGCTGCGTCGACGAGGTGCACCGGATGCGCCGGCTGCATGTGCTGGCCCGCCGCGACGACGAGGGCCGGGCGGCGGCAGCGCGGCCGCCGCGCGCGAATGCGCCCTTCGCCGTCGTCGTGCCCACCACCGACGAGGCGCAGCTGCGCGCCAACGTGCTGGCCTCGCCGGGGCTGCGCGAGGTCAATGCGCGCATCGCGGTGTGCCGCGGCGCCGCCAGCCCCGGCGACGCGATCGTGCAGGCCGAGGCGGTCTGCGAGGCCGAGTGGCTGCTGCTGTGCCACCAGGACGTGTACTTTCCGCCCGGCTTCGGCCAGCGCCTGGCCGACGAGCTCGACGCCATCCCGGCCCGCGAGCGCCGGCACACGCTGCTGGGCTTCATCGGCGTCGGCGTCGATGCGCAGGGCCAGCGGCTGATGCGCGCCGGCCAGGTCATCGACCGGCTGATCCACATGGACCATCCCGGCTCGGGCGTGGCGCTGTCCTTCGACGAGGTCGCCATCGTCGTCTCGCGCGACTCGATCCATCGCGCCGCGCCGGAGATGGGCTGGCACCTCTGGGCCACCGACCTGTGCCTGACCGCGATCTCGCGGCACCGGGTCATGCCGCGGCTGCTGTCGCTGCCGCTGTTCCACAACTCGCGCACCGGCTGGAGCCTGCCCGAGGCCTTCGTCGACTCGGCCGAGCGGCTGATCGCGCGCCATCCGGCCTTCGCGCCGATCCACACGCTGTGCGCGACGCTGACGCCGGAGTTCGTCGCCAGCCGGCGCACGCTGACGGCGTCGGACGCGCCTGCGGCCTGAAGCCACCCTCTTTTGCCGATCTTGCCCGTCTCAAGTGACCCGGGACGGCTCCGATATGCAAATCACGTCCGCGGCCCGGAACGGCTCCCTGAGGAGCACTCCGGACCGCGGCCTCCACACGGGAGTCAGGTTCCATGTTCGTCATCATCGGATGGCTGGTCGCCATCGGCTGCATCTTCGGCGTCTTCATCGCGCACGGCGGCAACATCGGCGTGGTGCTGCACGCGCTGCCCTTCGAGCTGATCACCATCTTCGGTGGTGCGCTCGGCGCCTTCGTCGCCAACAACCAGACCAAGGTGCTCAAGGCCACCGGCAAGGGCCTGGGCGCGTGCTTCAAGCCGTCGAAGTACTCGAAGGCCCGCGCGATGGAGCTGCTGGCGATGATGTACGAGATCCTGCAGAAGACCCGCAAGGAGGGCCTGATGTCGATCGAGAAGGACATCGAGGATCCGCACAGCTCGGCGCTGTTCCAGAAGTTCCCGGTGGTGGGCAATGACCACCATGTGACCGAGTTCGTCTGCGACTACCTGCGCATGATGGTCTCGGGCAACCTCAACGCCCACGAGATCGAGTCGCTGATGGACACCGAGCTGGAGACCCATCACCACGAGGCCCACGCGGCCGCGGCCGCCATCGCCCGCCTGGCCGGCGCCCTGCCCGCCTTCGGCATCGTGGCGGCCGTGCTGGGCGTGGTCAACACCATGGGCTCGGTCGGCCAGCCGCCGGCGGTGCTGGGCGGCATGATCGGCTCGGCGCTGGTGGGCACCTTCCTGGGCATCCTGCTGGCCTACGGCTTCGCCGAGCCGCTGGCCGGCCTGCTCGAGCAGAAGATCGACGAGGACGGCAAGGAGCTGCAGACCATCAAGACCGTCCTGATGGCCTCGATGCAGGGCTACGCGCCGCAGATCGCCATCGAGTTCGGCCGCAAGGTGCTGTACTCGACCGAGCGTCCGACCTTCTCCGAGCTCGAGCAGCACGTCAAGAAGAAGTGATGGCGATGCGGACCGCGATCCTCCTCCGCATGTTCACGGGAGCAGGCCATGGCCGGTGATTCCAAGAAACTGCAGCCGATCATCGTCAAGAAGATCAAGAAGGGCGGCCACGGCGCCCACGGCGGCGCGTGGAAGATCGCCTATGCCGACTTCGTGACGGCGATGATGGCCTTCTTCCTGCTGATGTGGCTGCTCGGCTCGACCACCGAGGGCGACAAGAAGGGCCTGCAGGACTACTTCCAGTCGCCGCTGAAGATCTCGCTGCTGGGCGGCGGCTCCGGCGCGGGCGACGCCTCCTCGGTCGTCAAGGGCGGGGGCACCGACCTGACGCACACCAACGGCCAGGTCCGCAAGGGCGACATCGAGGCCGAGAAGAAGACCTTCAACCTGCAGGCCCTGAAGGCCACCCAGGCCCAGGCCGAGCAGGAGCGGCTGCACGCGCTCAAGCAGCGTGTCCAGACCGTCATCGACGCCTCGCCGCAGCTGCGCTCGCTGAAGTCGCAGGTGCGCCTGGACATGACGCGCGACGGCCTGCGCATCCAGATCGTCGACGACCAGAAGCGGCCGATGTTCGACAGCGGCTCCGACCAGGTCAAGAACTACATGCGCGACGTGCTGCGCGCCATCGGCGGCGTGCTGACCGAAGTGCCCAACCGGCTGACGCTGGAGGGCCACACCGACGCCACGCCCTTCCCCGGCGGCGTGGCCGGCTACAGCAACTGGGAACTCTCGAGCGACCGCGCCAACGCCTCGCGGCGCGAGCTCGTCGCCGGCGGACTGCATGACGACCGGGTCCTGCGGGTGCAGGGCCTGGCCGCCAGCATTCCCTTCGACAGGCAGGACCCCTTCAACCCGGTGAACCGGCGCATCAGCCTGATCGTGATGACGCGCGAAGCCGAGGAACGCGTCTTCTCGTCGACCGACGTGGCCCCCGCCCCGGGCGAGGACCTCTCGGCCTCCTCCCCCTCAAGTCCGGCGTCCGCCGGTCGATAAACCTCCCGCGGCCCCTCCAGCACAAGGACTCGTCATGCCTTCCTATTCCGACCTTCGCTACCTTGTCGTCGACGACTTCTCCACGATGCGGCGCATCGTGCGCGGCCTGATCAAAGAGATGGGCGGCCAGTTCATCGAGGAAGCCGAGGACGGCGTCAACGCGCTGCAGGTGCTGCGCGCGAACAAGATCGACTTCGTCGTCAGCGACATCAACATGCCCAACATGGACGGCTTCGAGCTGCTCACGCAGATCAAGCAGGATCCGGCGCTCTGCCACATCCCGGTGCTGATGGTGACGGCCGAGGCGCGCAAGGAAGACATCGTGCGCGCGGCGCAGATCGGCGCGGCCGGCTACATCGTCAAGCCCTTCACCAAGGCAACCCTGGAAGAGAAGCTGTCGAAGATCATCCAGCGCATGACCGTGGCGGCCTGAGGCCGGGGAGCACGCCATGACACAGACCGTGCCCATGGTCGCCGCGTCGCCCCAGGTGATCCAGCAGATCGGCGAGCTGACCCGGATGCTGCACGACACCATCGAGCAGCTCGGCGTGGTGAACGTGGGCGTGATGCCGGACCTGCAGGCCGCCACCAGCGCGCTGCCGGACGCCCGCAGCCGGCTCAACTACATCGCCAACAAGACCTCGGACGCCGCCAACCGGGTGCTGAACTCGGTCGACGACGCCAAGCTCGAGCATCAGCAGCTGATGTCGGAATCGCGCCGGATCGTCGAGGCGATCGACGCGGACGCAGGCATCGACGCGGGCGTGCGCGAGATGGTGCACCGCCACATCGGCAACCTGAACGCCTCGTGCGACCGGATCGACGAGCATCTGACCAACATCATGATGGCCCAGGACTTCCATGACCTGACCGGCCAGATCATCAAGAAGGTCGTGCGCGTCACCAACGAGCTCGAGGCCAACCTGGTCAAGCTGCTGATCGACCTGCACCCGGAGTCTGTCGAGCAGGCGGTCGCCGAAGCGGCCGCTGCCGCACCCTGCCCGGCCGCGCCGGCCGTGCCCGCAGCCCCCGCCAAGCCCAGCGAGCTCGAGGGCCCGGTGGTCGACGGCACCCGCACCGACGTGGTCACCGACCAGAACGAGGTCGACGACCTGCTGGCCCGCATGGGCTTCTGAACACCGCCGGTCGCCGAGGCGACAGGATCCCGCCGAGGCCGTGATGCCCGGGCCCTACACTGGCCCGCCCGTCACGGCCTCGTCCTCTTTCCGGAGTTCCCTCGCCATGTCCGACCTCAATGCCCTGTTCCTGCAGGCCGTCGCCGACTCGAAGCAGCTGCCCGAGCGGCCCGACAACATGACGCTGCTGAAGATCTACGCGCTCTACAAGCAGGCCACCGAGGGCGATGTCTCGGGCGACCGCCCTGGCATGACCGACTTCGTCGGCCGCGCCAAGTGGGACGCCTGGAAGGCACTGGCCGGCACCGCCGGGGCGCAGGCGCAGCAGCAGTACGTCGACCTCATCGAGTCGCTGAAGGACTGAGCGCTGCGCCGGCCCGTGCCGTCAGCGCGGCCAGCGCCGCGTCGCGCTCGGCCTTCGGGCGCGCGGCCAGATCCTTCACCGCGGCATGGAAGCGCGGCCAGTCGCGGCCCTCGCGCTCGAACAGCGCATCGAAGGCCGGCACCTGCTGGTTGTAGGCGGCCAGCACGCCGAGCTTCGCGTTGCTGACGTTCTCGAACCAGGCGTCGTAGGCCCGGTCACCGCCCCACTGCCCGTCGCGCCAGCGTGCGTACTCGTCGCGCAGCGCGGCGATCAGCTCGGCCTTGCGCCGACGCTTGTCGTCGTCGGAGGCGGTACTCCGGTAGAGCGCATCGAGCCGCTCGCGTGCGGCCATCGTCATCGCGCGGAACTCGGCGCGGCGGCGGTCCAGCCGGGCGGTCGCCTCGATCAGGTCGGTGCGGCCGTGCTCGCGCAGCCACTGGCGGCTGCCCAGGCGCTCGACCGCCGTCGCATAGGACTCGTTGAAGCCGGTGTCGTCGGCCGCGTAGGCCACCTGATGCGCCAGCTCATGGAAGATCAGCCGGGCCAGATCGACCTCGCCCTGGCCGACGAAGGTGTTGAGCAGCGGATCGGCGAACCACGCCCCCGGCAGCTTGCCCAGCGTCGAGTAGGCCGGCACGCCGTAGACGTTGACCTCCCAGCCGCGCTCGCGCAGCGCGGTGGCCAGCCTCTCGGCCTCGGCCCGGTCGAAATAGCCGCGGTAGCCGACGCAGCCCAGCACCGGAAAGCACCAGGTCTTGAGCGCGAGCGACAGCTCCGGCGCCGCCACCACGTTCCACACCGCCGCCGTGCGGCCCAGATCGGCGTAGCGCCGGTAGCTGGCGTTGTCGGGCAGCGCCAGCGCACGCACGGCGTAGTCGCGCATCTCGCGGCTCAGCGCGAGGCGCTCGCGCAGCGCGGGCGCGGTGGCCGGATCGGCCATCACCGCGTCGACCGGCCGCGCCTCGGCCAGCATCCCGAGGTGCCCGCGCACCGACTGCCACAGGTAGCCCGGCCGCCAGGCCGAGTCGACATCGTCGGCCGCGGTGCTGGCGCAGCCGGCCAGCGCGATGCCCGCCGCCAGCGCCAGCATCCGACGCCCTGCCCTCACGCCGCCGCCTCCACCTCGACCAGCACGTCGTAGAAGCACGGCGCCCGGCCGATGTCGGTGAGCTTCTGGTGCGTGAGCTCGTTGACATTGGTGCCGCGCATTCCCAGCTTGCGCCACCAGATGCCCAGGCCGTTGACCACGCCGGGCCGCGCGCGGGTGCTCACGCGCGCGGTGCAGTGGTAGCTGCCGCGGTCGTTGAAGACGCGCACCGGCGCGCCATCGGCCAGCCCGCGTGCCGCGGCGTCGTCCGGGTGGATCTCGACGATCGGCTCGGCCTCGATGTCGCGCAGGCTCTTCACGTTCACGAAGGTCGAGTTGAGGAAGTTGCGCGCCGGCGGCGAGATCATCGCCAGCGGATAGCGCACCGCCAGCTCCGGCGCCGACGCCACCGACTCCCACGGCGGCACGAAGTCCGGCAGGCCCCAGCCGGGCACGTCGATGCGCACCCGCCCGTCCGGCGTCGGAAAGCCGCCGTCGGCGAAGGGCGCATCGGGAATCGGCAGGCTGATCCAGCCGGGCGAGGCCTTCAGCGCCTCGAAAGTCACCGCGCCGCGCAGCGTCTGCGCGGCCAGCGTCTCGTCGCTGTCGCGGAAGCACGGCTCGTCGAAGCCCATCGCCGCGGCCAGGCGGCGGAAGATCTCGGTGTTGGGCAGCGCCTGGCCGAGCGGCGCCAGCGCCGGCTCGTTCAGCAGCACGTCGGTGTGGCCGTAGCTGACGTGCAGGTCGAGGTGCTCGAGCTGCGTCGTCGCCGGCAGCACCCAGTCGGCGTGGTCGGCGGTGTCGGTCAGGAAATGCTCCAGCACGACGGTGAACAGATCCTCCCGCGCGAAGCCCCGCGCCACCTTCGGCGATTCCGGCGCCACCGCTACGGGGTTGCTGTTGTAGACGATCACCGCCTCGACCTTCGGGCCGAAGTCGGGCGCGGCCTCGCGCAGCAGGTCGTCGCCGATGGTGCTCATGTTGAGCGTGCGCGGCACGCGGCCGGCGAGCAGGTCCGGGCGCTGGCGCGCCGCATCGTCACGCACCGACGCGAACCAGCCCGAGCTCGACAGTAGCAGGCCGCCGGCGCGGTGCCGCCACGCCCCCGTCAGGCAGGGCAGCAGCGCGATCAGCCGCGCCGCATTGCCGCCACCGCGGGTGCGCTGCATGCCGTAGTTCAGCCGGATCGCCGCCGGCTGGGTCGTGCCCAGATCGCGCGCCAGCGCGCGGATCGCGTCGGCCTCGAGCCCGCAGACCTCGGCCGCGCGCTCCGGCGTCCAGGCCTGCACCCGCTCGCGCAGGGCCGCCCAGCCAGCCGCATCCACATGCCGGGCGATGTAGTCGTGGTCGATCCAGTCGTTCGCCACCAGCTCGTGCATCAGCGCCAGCGCCAGCGCGCCATCGGTGCCGGGGCGCAGCGGCAGGTGGACGTGGCACTTGTCGGCCGTCTCGGTGCGGCGCGGGTCGATGCAGACCAGCTTCGCCCCGGCGCGCTTGGCCGCCTGGGCGAAGGTCCAGAAATGCAGGTTCGACGCGATCGAATGGCTGCCCCAGATGACGATCAGCCGGCTCTCGGCGAAATGCCGCACCAGCATGCCAACCTTGCCGCCATAGGTCGCCGCCAGCGCGTCGCCACCGGCCGAGGCGCAGATGGTGCGCTCGAGCTGCGAGGCGCCCAGGCGGTTGAAGAAGCGCGCCGCCATGCTCTCGCCCTGCAGCAGGCCCATCGTGCCGGCGTAGCTGTAGGGCAGGATCGCCTCGGGGTCACGCGCGGCGATCGCCTTCAGCCGGCCGGCGATGTCGGCCAGCGCCTCGTCCCAGCTCGCCGGCTCGAAGCGGCCCGCGCCCTTGGGGCCCACGCGGCGCAGCGGCGTCAGCACGCGCTCGGGGTGATGGGTCCGCTCGGCGTAGCGCGAGACCTTGGTGCAGAGCGCGCCATGCGTCGTCACATGCTCGGCGCGGCCCTGGATGCGCACGACCCGCCCGGAGGCGTCGTCCACGCTGACCTGCATCGCACAGGTGTCGGGGCAGTCGTGGGGGCAGGCGGCGCGGACGGTGCGCAGCGAGTCGCTGACGGGGGCGCGGGTGGGGATGCTCATGGGACGGGATGATTCCAGAAATCCACAGCTCAAGCAGGTAGTTCCCCCGGCCATGTGCCGATGAATACGCCTTCAGGCCGCCGCCCCTTGTCGACTGGGAAAAGACATCGCGGAGGGCTGTTGACAAGCGACTACGCTCGGCCCTTTTTCAGGAGTCCTTCGATGATGACCGCGTGTGAAGTACTGATAAACGGCGCTTGGATCGCTTGCGCATTTACCGTTTCCCTCAGACCTCCAATTCCCGTGTCAGGGCCAAACGGAACGCGGAGTTGGCAACGTCCGGAGCACACGATCGAGCTGCGCGGGCTCAATACCGATTTGGCAAACGCACTGACAGGCCAGTGCCGCATCAGGAGCGACCAAGGCGAGGGAGTCTGCTTCGACTTTCAACCTAGATCGACTGGCATTGCAACCAAGGTCGAGTGGGACGAATGACGCTCGATCTGCGCTTTGAACAGCAAGCGCCCTGACCTTTCACAAGGTCAGCGCCCATGCACGCATGGGCGGCCATACCGCTAAGATGGCCCGACCCGAAGTCGTCATTCCGTCCGCCACGCCGCCCGCCATGAACGCCCCCGATCTCGCCCCCATCGTCGCGATCCGACGCGACATCCACGCCCATCCGGAACTCTGCTTCGAAGAGGTGCGCACCGCCGACGTCATCGCGCGCACGCTCGAGGGCTGGGGCATCGAGGTGCACCGCGGGCTCGGGCGCACCGGCGTGGTCGGCACGATCCGCGGCAGCGCGCCGGGCGGCGCGAACCGCGCCATCGGCCTGCGCGCCGACATGGACGCGCTGCCGATGACCGAGCACAACACCTTCGCGCACGCCAGCCGCATTCCGGGGCGCATGCACGCCTGCGGCCACGACGGCCATGTGGCGATGCTGCTGGCCGCCGCGCAGGAGCTGGCCGCCCACCGCGAGCGCTTCTCCGGCACCGTCCACTGCATCTTCCAGCCCGCCGAGGAAGGCGGCGGCGGCGCGCGCGAGATGATGAAGGACGGCCTGTTCGAGCGCTTCCCCATGGACGCGATCTTCGGCATGCACAACTGGCCGGGCCTGGCCGCCGGCGACTTCGCGATCTGCAGCGGCCCGATCATGGCCTCGAGCAACGAGTTCCTGATCCGCATCACCGGCAAGGGCTCGCACGCGGCGCTGCCGCACAACGGCATCGACCCGGTGCCGGTGGCCTGCCAGATGGTGCAGGCCTTCCAGACCATCGTCACCCGCAACAAGAAGCCGATCGACGCCGCCGTCATCTCGGTGACGATGATCCACGCCGGCGAGGCCACCAACGTCGTGCCCGACTCCTGCGAGATCCAGGGCACGGTGCGCACCTTCACGCTGGAGGTGCTCGACCTGATCGAGCGGCGCATGGACGAGATCGCGCGCCACACGGCGGCGGCCTTCGGCGCCAGCGTGGTGTTCGAGTTCCAGCGCAACTACCCGCCCACGATCAACCACCGCGACGAGGCCGAGTGCGCCCGCGCGGTCATGCGCGAGGTGGCCGGCGCCGAGCATGTGCATGAATTCGAGCCGACGATGGGCGCGGAGGACTTCAGCTTCTTCCTGCAGGCCCAGGCCGGCGCCTATTTCATGATCGGCAACGGCGACGGCACGCACCGCGAGCACGGCCACGGCCTGGGCCCGTGCAACCTGCACAACCCGACCTACGACTTCAACGACCAGCTGATCCCGAAGGGTGCCGCCTTCTGGGTGCGGCTGGCCCAGCGCTGGCTGGCGCAGCCGGCGGCCTGAACCCCGCGGCGCGAACGGGCGGCGGTGTGCGTGTCCGTTTCGCGTCGCATCCGGTCCGTCGGCGACCGGACCGGGCGCCCGCTGCAGGCGACGATGGCGGCCATCCCGAAACGCTTCTGAAGGAGCCCGCGATGTCCCTTGCCGACCTGCCCTGCCCCGCCGCCCTGCTGCTGATCGACGTGCAGGAATCCTTCCGCGCCCGCGCCTACTGGAACGAGGCCGAGGCCCGGCCCTTTCTCGCGGCCGTCAACCGACTGGTGAACGGCTGCGTCGAGCGCGGCATTCCGGTCGTGCGCGTGCTGCACGGCGACGGGCCCGACACGCCCGACAACCCCTTCTCGGCGTCGAGCGGTCGGGTGCGCCCGCTGGAAGGCCTGGCGGACTTCGACGCGGCGCTGAGCTTCGTGAAGGCACGCCACAGCGCGCTGGTCGGCACGCCGCTGGCGGTGTGGCTGCACCGGCACGGCATCCGCCACCTGATCGTCGCCGGCATCCGCACCGAGCAGTGCTGCGAGACCACCACCCGCCACGCCAGCGACGAGGGCTGGACGGTCGACTACGTCACCGAGGCGACGCTGACCTTCGACATGACCACGCCGTCGGGCGAGCGCCTGAGCGCCGCGCAGATCCGCGAGCGCACCGAGACCGTGCTGGCCGGGCGCTTCGCGACGATCCGCCGGGTCGAGGAGGTGCTCGCATGAGCGCCGCCGGTCTGCCACGCCTGCGGGTGGGCCTGCTGATGTTCGACGACATGGAGCTGCTCGACTTCGCCGGCCCCTACGAGGTGTTCACCACCGCACAGCGCATGACCACGCGCCCCGACGTGACCCCCGCCCCGGCCTGGGGCTTCGAGGTGCTCAGCCTGGCCGTCGGGGACGGTCCGGTGCAGGCGCGGGCCGGCGTGCGGCTGCTGCCGGACGCCCGGCTCGGGCCGGCCGCCGCGCCTGATCTGCTGATCGTGCCGGGCGGCGTGGTCGATCAGGTGCGCGCCGACCGGCAGGTGCGCGCGGAGCTGCAGCGGCTCGCGCCCGGCCTGCGCGGACTGGCCTCGGTCTGCACCGGAGCCTTCGTGCTCGCCGATGCCGGGCTGATCGGCCCGGGCACACGCTGCACCACGCACTGGGAGGACGTGGCCGACCTGCGGCGCGATCACCCGGCGCTGGACGTGCTCGCCGGCCCGCGCTGGGTCGCGGCCAGCACGCCGCAGGGCACGCCGCTGTGGACCAGCGCCGGCATCGCGGCCGGCATCGATCTGGCACTGCATCTGGTGGCGCATTTCGCCGGACCGGCGCTGGCGCATCGCACCGCGCGCCAGATGGACGTGCCCTGGGCCGAGGAGGCCGGCGGGCCGTGATCGACGTCGTCTTCCTCGTCCTGCCCGACACGCTGCTGCTCGATCTGGCCGGGCCCGCCGAGGCCTTCCGGCTCGCCAACCAGGCGCTGCGCCGGCGCGGGCGGGCGCCGGCCTTCCGCATGCGCCACATCGGCCCGCAGCCGCAGACCGCCTCGTCGGTGGGGCTGACGGTCAGCGGGCTGGAGCCGCTGCCCGCCGGCTTCGATCCGGCGCAGCCGACCTGGCTGGTGCTGCTGGGCCGGCCGGGCGAGGTGGACGAGGTGGTCGGCGCGACGCCGGACTGGCTGGCCGCACGCGACTGGCTCGGCCGGGCGGTGGCGCCGCGGCTGGCCCCGCCGGGCGCGCCGGCCGGGGCGCTGCGGCTGCTGACGGTGTGCAGCGGCGCGCTGCTGGCGGCCGACGCCGGCCTGCTGGCCGGCCGGCAGGCGACGACGCACCACGAGCTGCTCGACGGGCTGCGCCGGCTCGCGCCCGCGGCGAAGGTGCAGGCCAACCGGGTCTTCGTCGACGACGGCGCGGTGCTGACCAGCGCCGGCATCACCGCCGGCATCGATCTGGCGCTGCATCTGGTGCGCCGGCACTGCGGCGAGGACATCGCCGCGACGGTGGCGCAGGTGATGGTGGTGTTCGCGCGGCGCGGGCCGCAGGCGTCGCAGGACTCCGGCCTGCTGGCGCACCGCGATCACCTGCACCCGGCGCTGCACCGGCTGCAGGACGCGGTCGCCGCCGCGCCGGCCGAGGCCTGGGACGCCGCGCGCATGGCGGCGGTCGCGCATGTCACGCCGCGCCACCTGGCGCGGCTGTTCCGCGAGCACACGTCCTTGAGCGCCCGCGGCTGGCTGGAGCAGGTGCGCGCGACGCTGGCCGCACAGGCGCTGCGCCAGGGCCGCGACGAGCGCGAGGCGGTGGCGCTGGCCGGCTTCTCGAGCCCGCGCCAGATGCGCCAGGCGCTGGCGCGCCAGCGCGCCTGACGCCCGCCCCGGATCAGCGCATCAGCCCAGCAGCCGGTCCAGCAGCGCCGCGGTCGAGCCGTCCAGCCCGGCCGTGTCGCCGGTGGCGAAGCGCGGCAGCAGCTGGTTGCACAGCGCCTTGCCCAGCTCAACGCCCCACTGGTCGAAGCTGTTGATGCGCCACAGCGCGCCGCTGGTGAAGACGCGGTGCTCGTAGAGCGCGATCAGCGCGCCCAGCGCCGCCGGCGTGAGCTGGTCGAGGACCAGCGTCGTGCTCGGCCGGTTGCCGGGGAAGGTGCGGTGGCGCGCGACGGTGGCCGCGTCCAGCGCCTTCGAGGCGGTCGGCGCGGATTCGCCCATCGCCTCGTCGGTCGACTTGCCCAGCATCAGCGCCTGGCTCTGCGCCAGGCAGTTGGCCAGCAGCTTGTGGTGCTGGTCGGCCAGGCCGGCGCGCACGCCCTCGGGCAGATCGGCGATGCCCTCGGCGCGGTAGCACGGGGTCTTCACCGCGACGAACTCCACCGGGATCACGTCGGTGCCCTGGTGCAGCATCTGGAAGTAGGCGTGCTGGCCGTTGGTGCCCGCCTCGCCCCAGACCACCGGCGAGGTGCCGAAGGGCAGCGGCTCGCCGTCGAGGTCGACGCTTTTGCCGTTCGACTCCATCTCCAGCTGCTGCAGATAGGCCGGCAGCCGGCGCAGGCCCTGGTGATAGGGCGCGACCGAGCGGCTGGTGAAGCCCAGGAAATTGCGGTACCAGACGTCGAGCAGGCCGAGCTGGATCGGCAGGTTGGCCTCCAGCGGCGCCTCGGCGAAGTGGCGGTCCATCGCGTGCGCGCCGGCCAGCAGCGCGCGGAAGTTCTCCGCCCCGACCGCCAGCGCGATCGGCAGGCCGATGGCGCTCCACAGCGAATAGCGCCCGCCCACCCAGTCCCAGAAGCCGAAGGTGGTGGTGATGCCGAACTTCGCCGCCGCCGCCACGTTGGTGGTGGTCGCGGCGAAGTGCTTCGCGATCGCCGCCTCGCCGCCCTCGCCGTAGCCGGCCAGGAACCAGGCGCGGGCCACCGCCGCGTTGGCCATCGTCTCCTGCGTCGTGAAGGTCTTGGAGGCGACGATGACCAGCGTCTCGCGCGGGTCCAGCCGGCGCAGCACCGGCGCGATGTCGTGGCCGTCGACGTTGGAGACGAAGTGCAGCGTCAGCGCCGGGCTGGTGTAGGCGTCCAGCGCCGGCACCACCATCTGCGGCCCCAGATCGGAGCCGCCGATGCCGATGTTGACCACATGGCGGATGCCGCTCGTGGCGGTGTCGCGCACCTGCTCGACATAGGCGAGCATGCAGTCGAGCACCTCGTGCACCTCGTCGCCGAAGGGCGCGACGCCGCGCGGGGCGCGCAGCGCGGTGTGCAGCACCGCGCGGCCTTCCGTGTGGTTGATCGGCTCGCCGGCGAGCATCGCGTCGCGGCGCTGCTCGATCCGGCACTCGCGCGCCAGCGCCAGCAGCAGCGCGCGGGTGTCGGCGTCCCACAGGTTCTTCGACAGGTCGGCGAAGACCTCCGGTGCCTGCAGCGAGAAGGCCCCGGCGCGGCCCGCGTCGGCCGCGAAGGCCCGGCGCAGGTCGAGGGCGCGGCCGACGCCGGCATGGTGGTCGGCCAGGCGGGACCAGGCCTCGGTGCGGTCGCAGCGCGGTGCGGTGCTCATCGTGCGTGCTCCCGGCTCAGGCGGCCTGCAGGTCGAGGATCATGCGGTCGAGCTTGCCCGCGTCGACCGCGAAGGCGCGGATGCCCTCGGCGAGCTTCTCGGTGGCCATCGCGTCCTCGTTGAGCGCCCAGCGGAAGGCGGCCTCGTCGAAATGCACCTCGTCGATCGCGGCGTCCTTGGCGGCCGCGGCGTCGAGCGCGCGCGCCACCGGGGCGTCGGCGCCCTGCAGCTGCGCCAGCAGGTCCGGGCTGATCGTCAGCAGGTCGCAGCCCGACAGCGCGTTGATCTGGCCGACGTTGCGGAAGCTCGCGCCCATCACCTCGGTGGCGATGCCGAACTTCTTGTAGTAGGTGTAGATCTGGCTGACCGACTTCACGCCGGGGTCGTTGGCGCCGGCCATCGCGGCCTCGTTCCACTGGGCGCCGGCGGACTTCTTGTACCAGTCGTAGATGCGGCCGACGAAGGGGCTGATCAGCTGGATGCCGGCATCGCCGCAGGCCACCGCCTGGCAGAAGGCGAACAGCAGCGTCAGGTTGCAGCGGATGCCTTCCTTCTCGAGCTGGCGCGCCGCCTCGATGCCTTCCCAGGTGGAGGCGATCTTGATCAGCACCCGCTCGCGCGGGATGCCCGCGGCCTCGTACAGCGCGATCAGGCGGTGCGCGCGCGCCACCGTGGCAGCGGTGTCGAAGCTCAGGCGCGCGTCGACCTCGGTCGAGACGCGGCCCGGCACCACCTTCAGGATCTCCAGGCCGAAGCGCACCAGCACCTCGTCGACGATCTCGTCGAGCGCGCGGCCGCGGTGCGCCGCCACCGTCTCGGCCAGCAGCGGCGCGTACTCGGGCTGCTGCACCGCCTTCAGGATCAGCGACGGATTGGTCGTCGCGTCCTGCGGCGCGAACTGGGCGAGCTGCTTGAAGTTGCCGGTGTCGGCGACGACGGTGGTGAACTGCTTGAGCTGATCGAGCTGATTCATGGCGTGGGCGTGCTGAAGGACACGAGATGGTGTGAGAAGCGCCGCACCCGACGCACGGCGACAGGCCGACATTAGAACCCGAGTCGGACGCGGCATCGGTCACCGCCGGGAACAAGCCGGTTACCGGATCGTGCTGCGCTGCACGATCCGCCTCGCCCCTGCCCGCATCCGGGGGCCGGATTGACCGGCCGAAGAAACTGATGCATCATGATTATTGAAACCTGGTTACATCCGGTCCCTCTCTCGGTCTCTCCTCCCCTCCGGCCCGGCCCTCGACGACGCACCGCGGCCCCAACCTCCCGAGGCATGTCCATGTCCTTCGATCTCGTCTTCTTCGGTGGCACCGGCGACCTGACCTGGCGCAAGCTGATGCCCGCGCTGTTCCAGGCCTTCCGCCATGGCAAGCTGCCCGCCGGCGGCCGCATCCTGGCGGTGGCGCGCGACCAGCGCACCGACGAGGAATACCGCGCCTTCATCAAGGAGCGCTTCCACGAGGTCGACAGCTCCAAGCGCCCGAGCGACGAGGAGTTCGCCCGCTTCGCCGAGCTGCTGCACTACCGCCGCATGGACCTGTCGCAGCCGGAGGACTACGCCGGCCTGAAGGACTGGCTGGATGCGCGCGGCGCCGACACCGTGGTGCTGTATCTGGCCACCAGCCCGCACCTGTTCCCGGCGATCTGCGAGCAGCTGGGCAGCGCCGGCCTGAACGCGCCGCACATCCGCGTCGTGCTGGAGAAGCCCCTGGGCCACGACCTGGCCAGCGCGCAGGAGATCAACCGCGTGGTGCGCTCGGTCTTCCGCGAGGAGCAGGCCTTCCGCATCGACCACTACCTCGGCAAGCCGAGCGTGCAGAACCTGATGGCGCTGCGCTTCGGCAATGCGCTGTTCGAGCCGCTGTGGCGCCGCGAGAGCATCGCCAACATCCAGATCACGCTGTCGGAGTCGATCGGCGTGGGCACGCGCGGCGACTTCTACGACCGCACCGGCGCGCTGCGCGACATGATCCAGAACCATGCGCTGCAGCTCCTGACGATGATCGCGATGGAGCCGCCCTCCACCAGCGACGCCGACGCGATCCGCGACGAGAAGCTCAAGGTCCTGAAGTCGCTCAGGCCCTTCACGACGGAGTCGGTCGCGCGCGACGTGGTGCGCGGCCAGTACCGCGCCGGCAGCGTCGGCGGCCAGGCGGTGCCGGGCTACCAGCAGGAAGTGAAGGTGCCGGCGGGCAGCCACTGCGAGACCTTCGTCGCGCTGCGCACCGAGGTGCAGAACTGGCGCTGGGCCGGCGTGCCCTTCTACCTGCGCACCGGCAAGCGGCTGGCCGCGCGCGACGCGCAGATCGTCGTGAACTTCCGCCCGGTGCCGCACCCGATCTTCCCCGGCGCGCAGCGGGCCAACAAGCTGGTGATCAAGCTGCAGCCCGAGGACGGTCTGGAGCTGCACCTGCTCGCGGCCAAGGGCAGCGGCACCTCGGAGTCGCTGGCGCCGGTCTCGCTGGACCTGGACTTCGACAAGGCCTTCCCGACCGAGCGCGTCGGCGCCTACGAGCGCCTGCTGCTCGACGCGATCGCCGGGCGGCTGAACCTGTTCGTGCGCAGCGACGAGCAGGAGCAGGCCTGGCGCTGGGTCGAGCCGATCCTCGACGCCTGGGAGCGCGAGCGTGTCAGCGGCGGCGAGGGGCCGCGCGGTTATGCTGCCGGCAGCTGGGGCCCCGCCGCGGCCAGCGCGCTGGTCGCCCGCGACGGCTTCGCCTGGAGCGAGGAACAGTGAGTTGAACCATCCGACGTCATCTTCGTCACCGCTCGGCAGCGGCGTGAACGCGCTGCCGCCGATGCTCGACCGCATCCGCGCCTCGCTGCCGGCGCTGTCGCCGGCCGAGCAGCGCGTGGGCAAGCTGGTGCTGGCCGACGCGCGCAGCTTCGCCAGCCTGCCGGTGGCGGAACTCGCAGAGCGCGCCCATGTCAGCAAGCCGACCGTCGTGCGCTTCTGCCGCAGCGTCGGCTATGACGGCCTGGCCGACTTCAAGCTCAAGCTGGCCGGCACGGTCAACGAGGGCGTGCCCTTCGTGCACCGCTCGGTCGACGAGGACGACAAGCCGGCCGATCTGGTCGTCAAGGTCATCGACAACGCGGTGAGCGCGCTGCTGAAGTACCGCAACGACGCCGCGGCGCACGCCTTCGAGCGCGCGATCGACGCGCTGACGCAGGCCGCGCGCGACAAGCGCCGCATCGAGTTCTACGGCGTGGGCAATTCCGGCATCGTCGCGCACGACGCCGAGCACAAGTTCTTCCGCCTCGGCGTGCATGCGGTCGCCTACAACGACGCGCATGTGCAGGTCATGGCCGCGACCATGCTCGAGCCGGGCGACTGCGTGGTCATCATCTCGAACTCGGGCCGCAGCCGCGACCTGCTCGACGCGCTGGAGATCGCGCGCCGCCGGGGCGCGACGACCATCGTCATCACCGCCAGCGGCACGCCGCTGGCGCACCAGGCGCATGTGCTGCTGAGCGTCGACCACCCCGAGGACTACGACCGCTACAGCCCGATGGTCAGCCGCCTGCTGCACCTGACGGTGATCGACATCCTGACCACCGGCGTGGCGCTGCGCCTGGGACCGGACCTGCGTCCGATGCTCCAGGACATCAAGCGCAACCTGCGCGCGAAGCGCTACACGGCGCCCTGAGCGCTTCCGGGCACCTTCAGGCCGGCGAGGCCATCCCCAGCAGCCCGGCCACCCCGTAGAGACCGGCGAGCTCCGCCAGCCGGGCCGGCACGCGCTCGATGCGCAGCAGCCGGCCGGCGGCAGCGGCGCGGCGCTGCAGTTCCAGCAGCACGGCCAGCGCGCTCGAATCGAAGTGGCCGAGCGGGCCGGCGTCGACCAGCAGCAGGCCGCCGGCCGGGGCGGCGCCGACCCGCGCGCCCAGATCGGCCACGGCCGCGCGGGCCTCGGCCAGCGTCAGCCGGGCCGGCAGTTCCAGCGTCGTCGCGGCGGCAGCCATCGTGTGCGCCCGCTCAGCTCTTGGCCGCGGCCTTGTTCTTCTCGGCCAGCTTGGCGATCAGGCCGTCGATGCCCGAGGCCGAGATCTCCTGCGCGAAGCTGGCGCGGTAGGTCTCGACCAGCCAGACGCCCAGCACGTTGACGTCGTAGATCTTCCACGCGTCGCCCTGCTTCTCGAGGCGGTAGTCGAGCTGGATCGGGTCGCCCTTGCCCTTGACCTCGGTGCGCACCAGCACCTCGGTGTCCTCGGGCTTGGCGCGCAGCGGCTTGAGCTCGACCGACTGGTCCTTGATCTGCGCCAGCGCGCCGGCGTAGGTGCGCACCAAGAGCGTCTTGAACTCGTCCTGCAGGCGCTTCTGCTGCTCCGGCGTGGCCTGGCGCCAGTAGCGGCCGACCGCCGACGAGGTCATGCGCTGGAAGTCGACGTTGGGCAGGATCTTGGCGTCGACCAGCGACATGACCTTCTTCGTGTCGCCGCCCTGGATGGCCCGGTCGCCCTTGACGGTCTCGATGACGTCGCCGGAGATCTGCTTGATCCAGGCATCGGGCGCGGTCTGGGCCTGTGCGAACGAGGTGGCCAGCACCAGCGCGGCGGTGGCGATCAGCGAGGACCAGCGGGGCTTCATCAGCATGGAGGGATTCCTTTCAGTCAGGTCCGCCCGGAAGCGGATCAGGGTCTCAACGGGCCGGGCCGCGGCCCGGTGGACACCGCACGGCCCGGAGCCGTCAGTTCGCCGCGGCGGAGGCGGCCGGTGCGGACACCGGCGCCGG
This sequence comes from Sphaerotilus uruguayifluvii, assembly GCF_013294065.1. Classification (GTDB taxonomy): domain Bacteria; phylum Pseudomonadota; class Gammaproteobacteria; order Burkholderiales; family Burkholderiaceae_C; genus Sphaerotilus; species Sphaerotilus uruguayifluvii. The sequence goes on along the minus strand of NZ_JABSNM010000011.1, from coordinate 102,845 downwards.
CGCGGCCGCGTCGGTGTCATCCTCCTCCGGCGGATTGCCGTCGTAGATCAGACTGCGCCGACGCTGCAGGTAGGCATTGCGGACGAAGGCGTACTTGTCCAGCGCGATGTCGTCGAGCAGGTTGGTCGCCGACAGCGCGCCGGCACGGGTGCTGACCAGATGCAGCGCGGTCATCGACCGGCGGGTCAGCGAGACGTTGACCAGCGTCTCCGGCGAGGCCATCAGGTCCACCGGCATGCCGATCGAGTCGCGCACCGTCGAGGGCCCCAGCACCGGCCAGACGATGTAGGCGCCCGGCGACACGCCCCAGCGGCCCAGCGTCTGGCCGAAGTCCTCGCCATGGCGCTCGAAGCCGAGCTCGGTGGCGATGTCCATGATGCCCATGAAGCCGAACACGGTGTTCGTGCCCACGCGCATCACGTCGCTCAGGCTGTCGGCGATGCGGCCCTGCAGCAGCAGGTTGACCGCCGACCAGGCGTCCTTGAGGTTGCCGAAGAAGTTGCCGACCGCCAGCTGCATCGGCGAGGGCAGCACCGCCTTGTAGGCCTGCGCCGCCGGCTTGAGCACGGCCGAGTCGACCGCCTCGTTGAAGGCGAAGACCTTGCGGTTGAGGGGCTCGAGCGGATCGGGCTGCTGCGCCGTCGCGCAGCCGCCGAGCAGCACCGCGCCGGCCAGCACCGAGACCAGCGCGGCACGCGGACGCGACCGGCGCGCGCTCATGGCTTCGCGGCCGGCGCGTTGCTCGCGTCGGCGGCCTTGCTGTAGAGGAACTGGCTGATCAGCGTCTCGAGCACGATCGCCGACTGCGTCTGCGTCACGGTGGTGCCGGCCGCCAGGTTCTGGTCGGAGGCGCCCGGCTCGATGCCGAGGTACTGCTCGCCCAGCAGGCCGGCGGTCAGGATCTTCAGCGAGCTGTCCTTCGGGAAGGCGTAGCGCTGCTGCATCTCGATGTCGACGCGGGCCTGGAACATCTTGTCGTCGAAGCCGATCGCCTTGACCCGGCCGACGACGACACCGGCGCTCTTGACCGCCGCGCCGACCTTCAGGCCGCCGATGTTGTCGAAGCGCGCGCTGATCCGGTAGGTCGGATCGAACGACAGCGACAGCAGGTTGCCGGCCTTCAGCGCCAGGAACAGCAGGGCCGCCGCGCCGATCACGACGAACAGGCCGACCCAGACATCGTTGCGGGATTTCTGCATGGATTGCTTCCTCCGGTTCCCGGTCCGCGTTCAGATCGAGAACATCAGCGCGGTCAGGACGAAGTCCAGACCGAGCACCGCCAGCGACGACAGCACGACGGTGCGCGTCGTCGCGCGCGCGACGCCCTCCGGCGTGGGCTGGCAGGCGTGGCCCTGGCGCAGCGCGACGAACGTGACGGTCAGGCCGAACACGACGCTCTTGATGACCCCGTTGCCGACGTCGCTGAAGACGTCGACGCCGCCCTGCATCTGCGACCAGAAGGCGCCGGCATCGACGCCGATCAGCAGCACGCCGACCGCCCAGCCGCCGATCACCCCGACCGCGCTGAACACCGCCGCCAGCAGCGGCATCGCGATCAGCCCGCCGACGAAGCGCGGCGCCAGCACCCGGCGCACCGGATCGACCGCCATCATCTCCATCGCCGCGAGCTGCTCGCCCGACTTCATCAGGCCGATCTCGGCGGTGAGCGCGGTGCCGGCGCGGCCGGCGAACAGCAGCGCGGTCACCACCGGCCCGAGCTCGCGCACCAGCGACAGCGCCACCAGCAGGCCCAGCGCCTCGCTCGAGCCGTAGCGCTGCAGCGTGTAGTAGCCCTGCAGCCCCAGCACGAAGCCGACGAACAGGCCCGACACGCCGATGATCGCCAGCGAGTGGTTGCCCAGGAAATGGATCTGGTCCGACACCAGCCGGAAGCGTCCCAGCGCCGCCGGCACCAGCGCCAGCAGGCGCAGCAGCAGCCGCGCGGCGTCGCCGATGTCGGCCAGGCCGGCACGCACCGACGCCCCCAGGCGCGCGAGCAGATCGGCCGGGCCGCTCACGGACGCGCTCCCAGGCCGAGGTCCTCGGCGATCGGCGCGGCGGCGTAGTGGAAGCGCACCGGCCCGTCCGGCGCGGCGCTGACGAACTGCCGCACCAGCGGATCGTCGCTGCGGCGCAGCGCCTCGGGCGAACCCTGCGCGGCAATGCCGCCGTTGGCGATGAAGACGACATGGTCGGCGATCGAGAAGGTCTCGTCGACATCGTGCGAGACGACGATGCTGGTCACGCCGAGCGCGTCGTTGAGCTGGCGGATCAGCCGTGCGGCCACGCCCATCGAGATCGGATCGAGGCCGGCGAAGGGCTCGTCGTACATGATCAGCTCCGGATCGAGCGCGATGGCGCGCGCCAGCGCGACGCGCCGGCTCATGCCGCCGGAGATCTGGCTGGGCATCAGGTCGCGCGCGCCGCGCAGGCCCACCGCGTCGAGCTTCATCAGCACGAGGTCGCGGATCATGGGCTCGGGCAGGTCGGTGTGCTCGCGCAAGGGGAAGGCGACGTTGTCGAACACCGACAGGTCGGTGAACAGCGCGCCGAACTGGAAGAGCATGCCCATGCGCCGGCGCATCGCCATCAGGCCGGCGCGGTCGAGCGAGCCGATCTCGATGCCGTCGAAGCGCACCTGGCCGGCCGAGGCCTCGATCTGGCGGCCGATCAGGCGCAGCACCGTGGTCTTGCCCCCGCCCGAGGTGCCCATCAGCGCGACGACCGCGCCGCGCGGCACCACCAGATCGACATCGCGCAGGATGACGCGGTCGCCGTAGCCGCAGGTCACCCCGCGCAGCTCGACCAGCGGCGTGGAGGCAGGGGAAGGAGAGGCAGGAGGCAAGGCAGCCAAGGGCGGAAAAGGTTCACGCCCGGCGGGCGATGCCGCGATGATAGGGGAAAGCTCCGATGCGAGTTTGAAGAACGGTCGCTGGCCTGCGTCATGATGGCGTCCATGAAGCTGCCCCCCCTGCCCGCCCCCTTCGACGAGCTGCGCCGCGGCCACCTGCCCGCCTCGATGGCCGAGATGCTGTCGCCCTTCTCGGTCGACGAGCACGAGCGCCATGTGGTCGCGCTGGCCGAGCACGGCGGCGGCTGCCCGGTCCACGGCCTCGACATCGACACGCCGCCAGGGCTGTATCGCCCGCATGCGGCCTCGAGCAGCCAGTTCATCCTGCGCACGCTGCTGCGCGAGCGCCCTCGCCTGGGCCGGCTGCTGGAGCTGGGCTGCGGCACCGGCGCGCTCGGGCTGACGCTGCTGCACCAGGGCCTGGCCGACGAGGTGCTGATGCTCGACGTGACCGACGCGGCGGTGCACGCCACCCAGGCCAATCTGGAGCGCGCTGGCCTGGCCGCACGGGCCCAGGTGCGCCAGGGCGACCTGTTCGCACCGGTGGCCGGTCCGGCACCTCAGCGCTTCGACAGCGTGCTGTTCAACCTGCCGCTGATGCACGCCGACCATGGCGGCCGGCGCCATCCGGCGCTCGACGACACCGCCGGCCAGCTGGCGCGGCGCTTCTTCGAGCAGCTGCCCGCGCATCTGGCGCCCCAGGGCCGCGCCTTCTTCTCCTACGCGAACATTTCCGACCCGGCGCCGCTGGAGGCGCTGGGCGAGCAGATGGCGGTCGAGCTGCTGGCGGCCGAATGGGTCGTGCGCAGCGGCTTCTGGCTCTTCGTCTACGAGGCGCGCCCCAGGCCGCCGCAATGACACAGGCCGCCCGGAGGCGGCCTGCAGCAGCGCATCCGGGGCGCACGGCCCCGGCACCGATCAGCGCGGCAGCGTGGTCGAGCCCATCAGGAACTCGTCGACCGCGCGGGCGGCCTGGCGGCCTTCGCGGATCGCCCAGACCACCAGCGACTGGCCACGGCGCATGTCGCCGGCGGCGAAGACCTTGTCGACGCTGGTCCTGTAGCCGCCGTCGATCTCGGTCGTGGCCTTGATGTTGCCGCGTGCGTCCTTGGCCACGCCGAAGGAATCCAGCACCGAGGCGACCGGATTGACGAAGCCCATCGCCAGCAGCACCAGGTCGGCCTTGTATTCCTTCTCGGTGCCGGGGATCTCGACCAGCTTGCCGTCCTTGAACTCGACGTGCACGGTCTTCAGGCCGGTGACACGGCCGTCCTTGCCGACGAATTCCTTGGTCGAGATGGCGAACTCGCGCACGCAGCCTTCCTCGTGGCTCGAGGAGGTGCGCAGCTTCAGCGGCCAGTAGGGCCAGACCAGCGGCTTGTTCTCCTGCTCGGGCGGCTGGGGCATCACCTCGAACTGGGTGACGCTGGCGGCGCCGTGGCGGTTGGAGGTGCCCACGCAGTCGCTGCCGGTGTCGCCGCCGCCGATGACGATGACATGCTTGCCGTCGGCACGGATCGCGTCCTTGACCTTGCCGCCGTGGTTGACCTTGTTCTGCTGCGGCAGCAGCTCCATCGCGAAATGGATGCCCGAGAGCTCGCGGCCCGGGATCGGCAGGTCGCGCGACTGCTCGGAGCCGCCGGTCAGCAGCACCGCGTCGAACTCGGCCTTCAGGCTCTCGGCGCTGACGGTCTCCTTGGCCCAGTTGGTGACCTTGGAGCCCTTCGGCCACTCGCCGACGACGACGTTGGTGCGGAACTTGATGCCCTCGGCCTCGAGCTGCTTGACGCGGCGGTCGATGTGGCCCTTGTCGAGCTTGAAGTCGGGAATGCCGTAGCGCAGCAGGCCGCCGACCTTGTCGTTCTTCTCGAACACGGTCACGTCATGGCCGACGCGCGCGAGCTGCTGGGCCGCGGCCAGACCGGCCGGGCCGGCGCCGACGACGGCGACCTTCTTGCCGGTCTTGACCTTGGCCGGCTGCGGCTTGACCCAGCCCTCGGCCCAGGCCTTGTCGATGATCGCGTGCTCGATCGACTTGATGCCGATGGCGTCGCCGTTGATGTTGGCCACGCAGGCGGCCTCGCACGGCGCCGGGCAGATGCGGCCGGTGAACTCGGGGAAGTTGTTGGTGCTGTGCAGGACGGTGATCGCGTTCTGCCAGTCCTGGTGATAGACCAGGTCGTTGAAGTCCGGAATGATGTTGTTGACCGGGCAGCCGTTGTTGCAGAACGGCGTGCCGCAGTCCATGCAGCGCGCGCCCTGGACCTTCGCCTGCTCGGGGCTCAGACCGATGACGAATTCCTTGTAGTTCTTGAGGCGCTTCTCGACCGGCTCGTAGCCTTCTTCGATGCGGTCGTATTCGAGGAAACCAGTGACCTTACCCATGATGCGTTCAATCTCGCGGTGATGCTGTCGGGATCCGCCGCGCCGCGCGCCCGGATCCCGGGCGCATGGCGGCGGCGGACACGCCAATTACTTGGCCGGAGCCGTCTGGGCCTTGCCGTCGCCCTTCACGTCACCCTTGGCGCGGGCGATGGTCGCGTCGGCGGTCTTGGCGGCGTTGATCTCGGCCAGGGCGCGCTTGTACTCGTTCGGGAACACCTTGACGAACTTGGCGCGGGCCTCGCTCCAGTTGTCCAGGATGTCGCGAGCGCGCAGCGAGCCCGTCCAGCGATGGTGGTCCTCGATCAGCTTCTTCAGCAGCGCCTCGTCGGTCTGGCCCTTGTGCCAGACGGCGAAGTCGACCGTCTTCTCCTGCTCGGCGCCGGGCAGCACCTTGTCCAGCGCGACCTGGGCGGTGTTGCAGCGGGTCGAGAACAGGCCGTCCTCGTCATAGACGTAGGCCACGCCGCCCGACATGCCGGCCGCGAAGTTGCGGCCGGTCTTGCCCAGCACGACCGCGGTGCCGCCGGTCATGTATTCGCAGCCGTGGTCGCCGGTGCCTTCGACGACGGTGGTCGCGCCCGACAGGCGCACCGCGAAGCGCTCGCCGGCCACGCCGCGGAAGAAGGCCTCGCCGCTGGTGGCGCCGAACAGCACCGTGTTGCCGACGATGATGTTCTTCGAGGCGTCGCCGCGGAACTCGATCGACGGACGCACGACGATGCGGCCGCCCGACAGACCCTTGCCGGTGTAGTCGTTGGCTTCACCGATCAGGTAGAAGGTGATGCCGCTGGCCAGGAAGGCGCCGAAGCTCTGGCCGCCGGTGCCTTCCATCTGCACGAACACCGTCTCGTCGGGCAGACCGTCCGGATGGTGCTTGATCAGCTCGCCCGAGAGCATCGCGCCCACCGAGCGGTTGACGTTGCGCACGTCCTCCATGAACTGGGTCTTCTCGCCCTTCTCGATCGCGGCCTTGGCCTTGGCGATCAGCTTGTGGTCGAGCGCCTTCTCCAGTCCGTGGTCCTGGTGGTCCACATGGCGGCGCGGCACGTCGGCCGGCACCTGCGGCTGGAAGAAGACCTTCGCGAAGTCCAGGCCACGGGCTTTCCAGTGCGAGATCGCCTTGCGGGTGTCGAGCAGGTCGGCGCGGCCGACCAGGTCGTCGAACTTGCGGATGCCCAGCTGCGCCATGATCTGGCGGGCTTCCTCGGCGACGAAGAAGAAGTAGTTGACGACGTGCTCGGGCTTGCCCGAGAACTTCTTGCGCAGCACCGGATCCTGCGTGGCCACGCCCACCGGGCAGGTGTTGAGGTGGCACTTGCGCATCATGATGCAGCCCTCGACGACCAGCGGCGCGGTCGCGAAGCCGAACTCGTCGGCGCCCAGCAGCGCGCCGATGACGACGTCGCGGCCGGTCTTCATCTGGCCGTCGGCCTGCACGCGCACGCGGCCGCGCAGGCGGTTGAGCACCAGGGTCTGCTGGGTTTCAGCCAGGCCCAGCTCCCACGGCGTGCCGCAGTGCTTGATCGACGACCAGGGCGAGGCGCCGGTGCCGCCGTCGTGGCCGGCGATCACGATGTGATCGGCCTTGCACTTGGTGACGCCCGCGGCGACCGTGCCGACGCCGACTTCCGACACCAGCTTGACCGAGATGTCCGACTTCGGGTTGACGTTCTTCAGGTCGTGGATCAGCTGCGCCAGATCCTCGATCGAGTAGATGTCATGGTGCGGCGGCGGCGAGATCAGGCCCACGCCCGGCACCGAGTGACGCAGCTTGCCGATGTACTCGGAGACCTTGCCGCCCGGCAGCTGGCCGCCCTCGCCCGGCTTGGCGCCCTGGGCCATCTTGATCTGGATCTGGTCGGCCGAGACCAGGTACTCGGCGGTGACGCCGAAGCGGCCCGACGCGACCTGCTTGATCTTCGAGCGCAGGCTGTCGCCGTCCTTCATGACGTAGTCCGCCTCGATCACCTTCGAGCCGACCACGTCCGACACCTTGGTGCCGTCGGTGATCTTGATGCCCTTGAGCTCGTTGCGGTAGCGCGCCTGGTCCTCGCCGCCTTCGCCGGTGTTGGACTTGCCGCCGATGCGGTTCATCGCCAGCGCCAGCGTCGAGTGGGCCTCGGTCGAGATCGAGCCCAGCGACATCGCGCCGGTGGCGAAGCGCTTGACGATCTCGGCGGCCGACTCGACCTCCTCGACCGGGATCGCCTTGGTCGGATCCAGCTTGAACTCGAACAGGCCGCGCAGCGTCAGGTGACGGCGGCTCTGGTCGTTGATGATCTGGGCGTATTCCTTGTAGGTGTCGAACTTGCCCGAGCGCGTGCTGTGCTGCAGCTTCGCGATCGCGTCCGGCGTCCACATGTGCTCCTCGCCGCGGGCACGCCAGGCGTACTCGCCGCCGGCGTCGAGCATCGTCGCCAGCACCGGATCGTCGCCGAAGGCGGCGATGTGGTTGCGGATGGCCTCCTCGGCGACCTCGAACACGCCGATGCCCTCGACCTGGGTCGGGGTGCCGCGGAAGTACTTCTGCACGAAGTCCTTCTTCAGGCCGATCGCCTCGAAGATCTGGGCACCGCAGTACGACATGTACGTGCTGATGCCCATCTTCGACATGATCTTCGACAGGCCCTTGCCGATGGCCTTGACGTAGTTGTAGATCGCCTTGTCGGCCGACAGGTTGCCCGGCAGCTCCTTGTGCATCTCGACGAGGGTTTCCATCGCCAGATACGGGTGCACGGCCTCGGCGCCGTAGCCGGCCAGCACGGCGAAGTGGTGCACCTCGCGCGCCGACGCGGTCTCGACCACCAGACCGGCGGTCGTGCGCAGGCCCTCGCGCACCAGGTGGTGGTGCACGGCGGAGAGCGCCAGCAGCGCCGGAATCGCCACCAGCTCGCGGTCCATCCAGCGGTCGGTGATGATCAGGATGTTGTGGCCCGACTGGATCGCGTCGACCGCCTCGGCGCACAGCGACGCCAGCTTGGCCTCGACGCCGGCCTTGCCCCAGGACAGCGGGTAGGTGATGTTCAGCTCATAGGGCTTGAACTTGCCGCCGGTGTGACGCTCGATGCCACGCAGGCGCGCCATGTCCTTGAAGTCGAGGATCGGCTGCGAGACCTCGAGGCGCATCGGCGGGTTGACCGCGTTGATGTCCAGCAGGTTCGGCTTCGGGCCGATGAACGAGTTCAGCGACATCACGATCGCTTCGCGGATCGGGTCGATCGGCGGGTTCGTGACCTGGGCGAACAGCTGCTTGAAGTAGTTGTACAGCGGCTTGTTCTTGTCCGACAGCACGGCCAGCGGGCTGTCGTTGCCCATCGAGCCGATGCCTTCCTCGCCGTTGGCGGCCATCGGCGCCATCAGGAACTTGATGTCTTCCTGGGTGTAGCCGAAGGCCTGCTGGCGGTCGAGCAGGCTGACCGCCGCCTCGGACGGCAGCGCGGTGTCCGCGGGAATCGAGTCGAGCTTGATGCGCACGTTCTCGATCCACTGGCGGTAGGGCTTGGCCGACGCGAACTGGTTCTTCAGTTCCTCGTCGTCGATGATGCGGCCCTGCTCGAAGTCGATCAGGAACATCTTGCCCGGCTGCAGGCGCCACTTCTTGACGATCCGGTTCTCGGCGATCGGCAGCGTGCCCGACTCCGAGGCCATCACGACCAGGTCGTCGTCGGTGACGATGTAGCGCGCCGGACGCAGGCCGTTGCGGTCCAGCGTCGCGCCGATCTGCTTGCCGTCGGTGAAGACCATCGCGGCCGGGCCGTCCCACGGCTCGATCATCGCGGCGTGGTATTCATAGAACGCGCGGCGGCGCTGATCCATGCCTTCGTGGTTCTCCCAGGCTTCCGGGATCATCATCATCGCGGCATGCGCGAGCGGGTAGCCCGACATCGACAGCAGCTCGAGCGCGTTGTCGAAGGTCGCGGTGTCCGACTGGCCCTCGAAGCTGATCGGGTAGAGCTTCTTCAGGTCGTCGCCCAGCACCGGCGACTTCATGACGCCTTCGCGGGCGCGCATCCAGTTGAAGTTGCCCTTGACGGTGTTGATCTCGCCGTTGTGCGCGACCATCCGGTACGGGTGGGCCAGCGGCCACTCGGGGAAGGTGTTGGTCGAGAAGCGCTGGTGGACCAGGGCCAGCGCCGACACGCAGGCCGGATCCTGCAGGTCGAGGTAGTACTTGCCGACCTGGTCGGCCAGCAGCAGGCCCTTGTAGATGATGGTGCGGCACGACATGCTGGGCACGTAGTACTCGCGGCTGTGCGTCAGGTTCAGGCGCTGGATCGCCGCCGAGGCGGTCTTGCGGATGACGTACAGCTTGCGCTCGAGCGCGTCCGGCACGATCACGTCGGCGCCGCGGCCGATGAAGATCTGGCGGATCACCGGCTCGGTCTTGCGCACGGTGGGCGACATCGGCATGTCGGCGTCCACCGGCACGTCGCGCCAGCCCAGCAGCACCTGGCCTTCGGCCTTGACGGCGCGCTCGAGCTCCTGCTCGCAGGCCAGGCGGGAAGCGTGTTCCTTCGGCAGGAAGATCATGCCGACGCCGTACTCGCCCGGCGGGGGCAGCTCGACGCCCTGCTTGGCCATCTCGGCGCGGAAGAACTCGTCCGGGATCTGGATCAGGATGCCCGCGCCGTCGCCCATCAGCGGGTCGGCGCCGACCGCGCCGCGGTGGTCGAGGTTCTCGAGGATCTTCAGACCCTGCTCGACGATGGAGTGCGCCTTCTGGCCCTTGATGTGAGCGACGAAGCCGACGCCGCAGGCATCGTGTTCCTGGGTCGGGTCATACAGACCGCCGGCAGCGAAGGTCTGGATCTCTTGGCGGGACGCGGGTCCCGAGGCGGCCTGGCTCATGGCGCACTCCTAGGAATGACAATAGGGAAAACCGTGCGAATCTACCGCAGCGCAACACGCCCCTCAAGCAAAAACAAAAGGGGTCAGACTCCCGATCAAAAGCCCCCGCCGCCCTTCTGAATAAAATTGGGGACAGATCAGCGGATGGCCCTGCCCCGGGCCGCACCGGTCCGGTGCGGCCCTCAGGGCGAGGCCGGGGTCTCGGACCTGGGAGCGCGTGCCGGACGGCCACGCGGGCGCGGGGCCATCGGACGCTCGCAGGAGGCGCCCAGCTTTGCAAGAAATGCGCCCGATCCGAGCGCCCAGCCCTTGAGCGCGCTGTCGGTCTGCATCTGCACCTCGTCGGGCATCAGCGGCTCGTCGAGCAGGCGCTGCCAGGCGATCTCGCGCTCGAAGGGCGTGTTGCCGAGCTGCCAGTAGCAGGCATGCGTGCTCACCAGCATGTCGCGCTGGCGCCCAAGATGGTGCATCGCGCTCGACCAGGCGTACTCGCCGGCCGGCGTGGGCGGGATGAGGCGCTGCGGGTTCTGCTCGATGTAGCGCATGCACGACAGCAGGTGCGGCCCCTCCTCGATGACGGTGGCGCGAAAGCGCCCGTCCCAGAGCGTGCCGATGCGGCCGTGGCGGCGGTTGAAGGCCGCCACGTAGCGCCGGCCGATGGCCTGCAGCATCTTGCTCAGCGCCTCGGCGCTCGGCGGCGTCACCAGCAGGTGCAGGTGATCGGACATCAGCACATAGGCATGCACGGCGACGCGGTGCAGCGCCGCCGATTCGCGCAGCGCGGCCAGATAGGCCAGGCGATCCTCGTCGTCGAGAAAGACGGGCTGGCGGTTGTGCCCGCGCTGGATGACATGGTGGGCAAGGCCGGCGATGGCAAGGCGAGGCAGTCGGGCCATGGGCAGGAAGGACAGGTCGGTCGGGGCCGGGCGGCGGGATTGTCAGCGGCCGACGGTGCTGCTGTCGATGCGCCAGAATGCAGATTCTCCACCCCTCATCCCATCTGTCACGTTCTCGTACCAGGGCAAGGAATTCCGATGAAAGCTGACAACGTTCTCGCCACGATCGGCCGCACGCCGCACATCCGCGTCAACCGCCTGTTCGGCGCGGGCCACGAGGTCTGGATCAAGTCCGAGCGCGGCAATCCCGGCGGCTCGATCAAGGACCGCATCGCGCTGGCGATGATCGAGGACGCCGAGGCCAGCGGCGCGCTGCAGCCCGGCGGCACCATCGTCGAGCCGACCTCGGGCAACACCGGCGTCGGCCTGGCGATGGTGGCTGCGGTCAAGGGCTACCCGCTGGTGCTGGTGATGCCCGAGAGCATGAGCATCGAGCGCCGCCGCCTGATGCTGGCCTACGGCGCGAAGTTCGTTCTGACGCCGCGCGAGAAGGGCATGAAGGGCGCGATCGAGAAGGCGCAGGAGCTGGTCGCCGCCACGCCCGGCGCCTGGATGCCGCAGCAGTTCGAGAATCCGGCCAACGTCGCGGTGCATGTGCGCACCACGGCGCAGGAGATCCTGGCCGACTTTCCCGAGGGTCTGGACGTGCTGATCACCGGCGTGGGCACCGGCGGCCACCTGTCGGGCTGCGCGCAGGCGCTCAAGGCCGCCTGGCCGAACCTGAAGGTGTTTGCGGTCGAGCCGGCGGCCTCGCCGGTCATCAGCGGCGGTGCGCCCGCGCCGCATCCGATCCAGGGCATCGGCGCCGGCTTCGTGCCGAAGAACCTGCACACCGAGCTGCTCGACGGCGTGATCCAGGTCGAGGCCGAGGCCGCACGCGAGATGGCCCGCCGCAGCGCCCGCGAGGAAGGCCTGCTGGTGGGCATCTCCAGCGGCGCGACGCTGGCGGCCATCGCCCAGAAGCTGGCCGAGCTGCCGGCCGGCAGCCGCGTGCTCGGCTTCAACTACGACACCGGCGAACGCTACCTGTCGATCGAGGGCTTCCTGCCGGTCGAGGGCTGAGGCCCGCGGCGCCCGACGCCGCGGCTCAGGGCAGCGGCAGCAGCGACAGGTCCAGACCGCGCTCGGCGGTCCAGACCAGCGCCAGCAGCGCGATCGCGCCGGAGCCGCCCTGCACCGCCAGCCGCCGGTAGCCCGGCGCATGGCGCAGCGCGATCGCCAGCGGCAGCAGCACCGCCACCAGCGCGAGCTGCCCGAGCTCCACGCCGAGGTTGAAGCCCAGCAGCGGCAGCAGCAGATGCCCCTCGCGCAGGCCGAGATCCTGCAGCGGCCCGGCAAAGCCGAAGCCGTGCACCAGCCCGAACAGGCTGACCAGCGGCCAGCGCGGCCCGGGCAGCAGCGGGCGCAGGTTGTCGATCGCGGCCAGCAGGACGCTGGCGGCGATCAGCGACTCGACCCAGCGCGAGGGCGGCGCCAGCATGCCGGTGGCGGCCAGCATCAGGGTCAGCGAATGCGCCAGCGTGAAGGCGCTGACCAGCGTCAGCGCCTCGCGCCAGGCCGAGGCGGCCGTCTCCCGCGGCGACCAGCCCGGCCCGTCGCGCCGCCAGACCGCCACCAGCAGCAGCGTGACCAGAAAGAGAATGTGGTCCAGCCCGATGGCGATGTGGTGCAGCCCTTCGCCGACGAAGTCGACGAAGCCCGCGCCGCCGCCCAGCGTCCAGTCGCGCGTGCCCGCGCCCGGCACCAGCACCGCGGAATGCACCGTGCCTCGCGCCCGGTCCTCCAGACGCAGCAGCCCGCGATGCGCCGGATCGCTGGCGGCGAACATGCGGTAGTCCAGCCGAAGCGACCGCACCGCCGCCGCGCAGACCCGGGTCGCACGCAGCACCGCCGCCGGACCATCGGCATGACGCTCGATCTGGAGCGCGAGGCGCTCGCGCACCGGACAGTCGACCCCGTCGGCCTGCACCGTCACGCCGGCCTCGGCCAGGCTGACGATCTCGGCCTCGCGCCGGCGAATCTCGGCCCAGCGCAGCACGCCGTCGTCATCGGCATCCAGCCCCAGCTCGCGGTCGAGATCGCGCAGCGACAGGTCGATGCGCTGCTCGATGCGCGCACCGTCGATGCGCCAGTCCAGATAGGCATCGCTGGCCTGGTGCGCCCAGGCCACCGGGCAGGCCAGCGTGCACAGCAGGAACAGCAGCGCCGCCATCAGGCCGCACGGCCTGCGGTGAAGGCTTCGGTTCATGAGACCTCCCGGGCCGGGGCTGCGGTCGGCTCGCGCAGGCGCCGATCGACCCGGGCAGGGTCGGCCGTCCAGGCCCGCAGCAGCCGCATGGCCTCGTCGGACCGGCCCGCCGCCCGTGCGCTGCGCCACAGCAGCACCGCGTCGGCCGGTTCGCGCTGCGAGGCCCAGTTGTCGCGCGCCAGCGCCCAGGCCCGCGGCGCATCGGCCTCCACGTCCAGCGCCAGCCGCGCTTCCTCGCGGGCGTGGGGCTCGCCCCGCCGGCGCGCCGTCTGCAGCTGCTCGCGCATGCGGGCCAGCTCGTCGCCGACCCGCGCATCCTTCAGCCGGGCCATCGCGACCAGCCGGCGCAGCCGCAGCGCGTCGGCCTCGGCCGGTCCGGTCGAGACCAGCGCCAGCGCCTCGCCCGCGCGACCGCGGTCGAGCAGCCAGTCGGCCAGCGCGGCGATCGCATACGGGTCCTGCGCCGGAGCGGCCGCCTGCCGCAGCAGCGCCTCGGCCTGGGCCTCGTCGCCCAGACGCACCGCCAGTTCGCCGCGCACCAGCGCCAGCCAGCGGTCCTGCGGCGCCTGGCGCGCCAGCGCCTCCAGACGCCGTGCCGCCTGGCGCGGATCCCCGCCGGCCAGGCTGTCGATCTCGGCCTCGCAGACCTCGGCCGCCCGGGCCAGCCCCGCACCGGCGGCCGCCAGCTCGGGCGCCTGCAGGGCGCGGCAGGCGCGCGCCGCCTCGGCCAGACGACCCTGCACCTGCAGCACCGCGACCTGCGTCAGCCCGGCCTGGGCCCGCAGCGCCAGCGGCACCGACGCGTCGCCCGCCAGCGCCTGCAGGTCGAGCAGCGCAGGCGCGAACTCATGCCGTGCCTGCAGGATCGTGGCACGCAGCAGCCGCACCGGCGCCGGTGCGTCGCGCTGCGCCCACCACGGCGCCAGCGCGGCCTGCGCGGCGCCGTACTCGCGCGGATCGCCCTCGCGGCGGGCGCGGTCGATCGCCTCGCGCGCCACCGCCAGCGCCAGCGGCAGACGCGAGGGATCGCGCTGCAGCTCGGCGCGGGCGCGGCGCTCGGCCAGGCCGGGCCGGGCCGGCAGCCGCTCGACCACCTCCTCGTCGGAGGCAGGCGTGAACGGCGCCGCCTGCAGCGGACCGGCCAGGACCAGCAGTCCCGCCAGCACGAGGCCACGGCCCGGCCGGGCGGGCAGCGATGTCGAGGCGATGGGCATCGGCCAAGCTCCCCGCGCCGCTCAGCGCAGCTCGACCGGCTCGGCGGTCTCGGAGGTCGGCGGCACGACCATCGCCAGATCGATCGGCTCGGCGGTGTCGTCGGACTGGGCCGCCAGCGTCGAGGCGAAGCCGCTGTAGGCCTCGGCCGAGACGGTGGCGCTGGCCGGCACCTCGGTGATGACGGTCGCGCCGGCATGGGCCGCGGTGTCGCCGCTGCCGCCGCAGGCCGCCAGCAGCAGGGCCAGGCCGGCCGCGCCCAGAAGGCGGCCGCCACGGTGGCGCCAGGACAGGCAAGAGGTCATGGTGATGCTCCGGATGAGGATGGTGGAATGCGCGTTCGCCTCGCGGCTCACTTGCTGCCGGGCACCGGCGTGTTCAGGTAGGGAAAGCCGGCCAGCAGCGGCACCGCGGCCTGGTCGACCGCGTCATGCAGCTTCAGCGCCGTCGCGCCCAGCGGCACCGCGGACGGACGGCAGGCCGAGCCGAAGCCGAGCTTGTCGGTGTCGCCATTGGCCAGGCACAGCCCGCCCATCACCGCCACCAGCGAGATGTCGACCACATCGTCCTTGGGCCGGCGGCCATTCGGAAAGCCGGCGTTGTCGTTGCCGCCGGCCAGCAGGTTGCCGACGATGCCGAGCCGGTTCTGCTCGGCATAGGCCACCGGCGCGATGCCGGTGTTCAGCCGCAGCATTTCCGAGGCGACGACGTTCTTCGGCTGGTTCACGCCCTTGATGCCGGTCAGGAAGGTGGTGACCAGATCGGTGCGCGGCAGGTTGGTCGGCGCGGTCTTCGGCAGGTTCAGCGCGATCTCCAGCAGCGCCGGCAGCGTCGGATGGGTCACGTAGTCGGCGAACTGCGCATCGCCCGAGGGCTTGGAGGCGTTGAAGCGGTCCTTGTCCTTCAGCCCGATGACCACCTCGTTGACCAGGGGCATGCCCAGGCGCGACACCTGCGTCCAGGCGCCGCCGGCGCGCTCGCTGGCCTGGTGGCCGCTGCCGGGCCTGCCGTCGATCAGCCGGGCCTGGCGCAGGCTGGCGCTGGTCCAGCCGCCGATCACGTCGTCGCCATGGGTCAGGCAGCTGCGGTGGATCTCCAGCGCGATCGCGGTGACGTTCTTCGCGCCGAGCGGGTTGGGCACCGCGCCGGTCAGCGCCGGATCGGTGATGACCGAGACCGGCGCGTTGACCAGGTCGAAGACCGGACCGAGATTGACCGCGAACGGATCCTGGCGCTGGCCGACAAACATCCGCCCTGGCGTCGCGCAGCCCGGAATCGCGACCGCATGCACATGCCTGGCGGCGTAGCCGGCGTAGTCGGGAATCGTCTTGACGCCGATGTTGTCGACCGGCTTGGCAAAGGTCTCGCTGCCGGTGCCGACCTGGGTCAGCGCCTGGCGGGTGCCGGTGCGGCGGTCGCCGCGCACCACCTGCACGGTATAGGTCTCGGCCAGCTGCAGGTTCGGGTCGCCCACCTGCGAGACCTGGCCGGACTGGACCAGCGGAATGCCGACCGAGCGGTCGCCGATCTTCAGGCTGGTGCCGGCGCCGCCGTTGGACAGGGTGTTGCGGAAGCGGAACTGGAAGCTCAGGTCCTCCTTCGCGTCCCCGTTGTTGTCGATGTGGATCTCGTAGAGCGCGTTCGGATCGAGCGCGAAGTAGTTCGGGCCGCCGTAGGCGTCCTGCAGCGGCAGGTAGTTGGCGATCAGCGTGACGAAGTCGGAGCGGCCGGCCTCATAGCTGCGGAACATGTAGAAGTCGCTGGCATCGACCTTCGGGGCGGTGGTGATGAAGGGCGCCTCGCGGTGGCTGGAGGCCTGGGCGCCAGGGGCGAGCAGCGTCAGGGCCAGCGGGATCGCGGCCAGCGGGCCGCCGATGCGTTGCAGGGTCGTCGACAAGATCGTTCTCCTTCAGGGCCGGATGCGGGAGGGTCGGGAGGGACGGTCGCCGCGGTGCGGCGCCTGTCCTTTCCCTACGCAGCCCGGCGAAGACCGGATGCGCCCCTTCTTTCAACAGGGTCTTTCGGGAGATCGATCCGGCCCGGAGGCCGGGCTCGGAGGCGGAACTCAGATGTCGATCTGGCCGACCGAGACGACCGGCCCGGTCGGCTGGCCGGTGGGCGATCCGCCGGCGGGCTCGACGCTGATCGCGAAGGCGCGGGTATCGTCCAGCAGCCGGGCACGGCGCAGCACGGTCTGTCCGTGCGCATCGACCAGGCCGAGCGAGCGCGGCGCCCCGTCGGCCGGCAGCGCCCACAGCTCCAGCGCACGCCCGGCCTCGAGCGGCACCAGATCGATCGGACGCAGCACCAGGGCCTGGCCATCGGCGCTGACGCTGGCGACGAAGCTGGCGTGCATCACTCCGCCACCCGATCCGCCGCCCGACTTCGGGCTGGCCCCCAGCAGCACCACGATCGGCGCACCGTCCGAATCGGCGGGCGGCGGCTGCAGCATCAGCACCGCCATGCCCAGCGCTGCCGCGCTCGCCAGGCCGCTGAGCAGGCGCCACGGCAGCAGCTGCTGCCACCAGCGTGCGGGCGCCTCGTCGGGCGCCGGTGCCGGCTCGCCGAACAGGCGCCGCTCGATCTGCTGCCAGACCCGGTCGGGCGGCGCGACCGGCGCCACGCTCTGCGACATCGGCTCCAGCCGCAGCCGCCAGCCCTCGACCGCCTCGCGCAGCGCCGGATGCGCCGGCAGCAGCGCCTCGAAGCGCCGGCGGGCGGGCCCGCGCAGCGTGCCCAGCACATAGGCCGCCGCCAGCCGGTCGGCCCGTTCGCGTCGTCCGTAGTCCATCTCAGCGCTCCCGGGCCACCGCGTGGCCCAGACAGTCCTTCAGCGCCAGCAGCGCGCGGCGCACCCAGCTCTTGACCGTGCCCAGCGGCTGGGCGAGATGCTCGGCCACCTCGGCGTGCGACAGCCCCTGGTAATAGGCCAGCGCGACGCACTGCTGCTGCTCGGCCGACAGCCCCTGCACGCAGCGCGAGAGCTCGCGCGCCTCGGCCGCCTGGTGCAGCAGCTCCTGCGGCCCGGCCGCGTCGTCGGGCAGATCGGCCAGCAGGTCGCCGCCCTCCTCGTCGCCCTCGTCGTCGGCGACATGACGGCTGACGGTGCGCACCTCGCCGCGACGGCGGCGCAGGCTGTCGATCGCACGATGGCGCGCGATGCTGGTCAGCCAGGTCAGCGGCTGGCTGCGCTGCGGGTCGAAGCTTCCGGCGGACTGCCAGAGGCTGATGTAGATGTCCTGCAAGAGGTCCTCGGCGCGGGCTGTGTCAGGCTGTATACGCAGCACGACGCCAAACAGATGCGCGGAGGTCTCGCGGTAGAGCGCCGCGAAGGCCTGGCGGTCGCCCAGGGCGATGCGCGACAGCCAGGCGGCCAGCCGGTGGCTGCGCTGGGCCCAGGCGTCGACAGGCGTGCTCGGCATCGGCGGGACTCCTCGGATGGAATGGTCGTGCGAAACGGCACCCGGCCAACCGGCCCGGGCAGACCGTCAGCCGGCGCTGCAGTGTGCCGCGAGCACCTCGCGCACCATCGCTTCAGGAGCGCCCTGCATCCGGGCACTTCCGAGGCGGTCGATGACGACGAAGCGGATCTCGCCGCCCTCGGACTTCTTGTCGATCTGCATCAGCTGCAGGTAGCGCTCCGCCCCCAGGGCCGGGCCGACCACCGGCAGGCCGGCACGCTCGCACAGCACCCGCACCCGCGCGACGAACTCGGCCGGCATCAGGCCGAGCCGCGCCGACAGGTCGGCGGCCATGACCATGCCGCAGCCGACCGCCTCGCCGTGCAGCCACTCGCCGTAGCCCAGGCCCGCCTCGATCGCGTGGCCGAAGGTGTGGCCGAAGTTCAGGATGGCGCGCAGGCCGCTCTCGCGCTCGTCGCAGCCCACCACCTGCGCCTTGATCTCGCAGGAGCGCTTGACCGCCTGCGCCAGCGCCGCCTTGTCGCGCGCGCGCAGCCGCTCGACGTTCGCCTCGATCCAGGCGAGGAAGTCGGCGTCGGCGATCGGGCCGTACTTGATGACCTCGGCCAGTCCCGCCGACAGCTCGCGCTCGGGCAGCGTGTCGAGCGTGTCGAGGTCGCAGATCACGCGCACCGGCTGGTAGAACGCGCCGATCATGTTCTTGCCGAGCGGGTGGTTGATCGCGGTCTTGCCGCCGACCGACGAGTCGACCTGCGACAGCAGCGTCGTGGGCACCTGCACGAAGGGCACGCCGCGCATGTAGCAGGCCGCGGCAAAGCCGGTCATGTCGCCGACCACGCCGCCGCCCAGCGCGAACAGCACCGTCCTGCGGTCGCAGGTGGCGCCCAGCAGCGCGTCGTAGATGCGCTCGAGCGTCGCGGCGTCCTTGAAGGCCTCGCCGTCGGGCAGCTCGACCGTCAGCACCCGCGCGTAGTGCGGCGCCAGCGCCGCCTGCAGCCGGGCGGCGTACAGCGGCCCGACGGTGGTGTTGGTGACGATCATCGCGGTCTGCGCCTTCGGCAGGCCGGTCCAGGCTGCGGGATCGTCCAGCAGGCCGGTGCCGATCAGGATGTCGTAGCTGCGATCGCCCAGCTCGACGCGGACGGTCGCGCGGATCGGGGCGGCGGGGGAAGGAGCGGCGGAGGTCGTCGGCATCATGGCGGGCGGATGAGCGTCGTCGGCGGCCGGGTCAGCGGCGGGAACGGGAAGGCAGGCTGCCGGGCAGCGGCCGCTCGTCGTCGGGCACGACGCCGGCCAGCTCCAGCTGCATCAGGATCATGTTGACCAGCGTCGGCACCGAGGGGCGGCCGGTCTCGATGACGAAGTGCGCGGTCTCGCGGTAGAACGCGTCGCGGTCGCGGTAGAGCTCGCGCAGCTTGCGCAGCGGGTCGGCCACCTGCAGCAGCGGGCGCTGGGTGTCGTGGCGCAGCCGGCGAAACAGCTCCTCCGGCGAGGCGCGCAGATAGACGACGACCGAGTTCTCCTTGAGCGCGCGGCGGTTGGCCTCGCGCAGCACCGAGCCGCCGCCGGTGGCCAGCACGATCGGCGGACGGATCTGCACCAGCTCGGCGATCACCTGCTGCTCCAGGTCGCGGAAGGCCTGCTCGCCCTCGCGCTCGAAGTAGGCGCGGATCGACATGCCGATGCGCTGCTCGATCTCGACGTCGGCATCGACGAAGCGCCAGCCCAGGGCGGCCGCGAGATGCCGGCCGGCGGTGGACTTGCCGGCGCCGGGCATGGCGACAAGGCTGACGGAGGAGCCGGGGCGGACGCGGGGGTCGCCCCCGTCGGACGAGATGGAAGACACGCGGGCGGGGGAGGAAGTCGGACAGGTCGGGAAAAGACGCGAACGGCGCCGGAACGCGGAGTTCCGGCGCCGTCACGGGCGTCAAGTCTAACGCGGCTCGCTCGGGCACAGCCGCAGGCGGCCGGCGCGGCCGCCCCCGGCGGATCAGTTGATGCCGCCGAGGTCGTAGGTGTAGCTCTGGCCGTTGGGCATCTTGATCGTCAGGTCGATCGCGCCGGGCGCCTCCAGCGCCTTGGTGCAGTCGTCGAGCTCGGCGGTCAGCAGGTGCGTCGTCGGCGCGGTGCCGCTGGTGATCGGGCTGTTGTCGATCTTGATCGAGGCGCCCTTGGCCTTGGTCGAGACCGCCAGCGTCGCGCCCACGGGAATGCGGTTGCCGCCCAGCGCATCGGCCGCGGTGTTGGCGTCGCGCACGCAGATCATCTGCGTGATGCGGCACGACGAGGTGGTCGGCGAGAAGACCAGCCGGCTGCTGCCGCCGATCGCGCTGCCGGAGCAGCTGTCCGCCTGCAGACGCGGCGGCCGGCTGGCATCGGAGAGCACGAACAGCCGGCTCAGGCGCACATAGGTGTTGCCGTCCCAGCTGCCGTTGGCGGCGGAGCCGGCGATGTACTCGCCGCTGGCGCTGTCCATCACGCTGTTCTCGTTGCTGTCGACGAACACCGGACCGAGGTCGACGAAGTTCTCTCCGGCGGTGTACTTCTGGTCGCCGTCGGCATCGACGAAGGACTCCTCGCCCTGCGCGTAGGCCAGCACGGTCACGCGACCGTCGGCCGGACGGTAGTTGCTGGTGACGAACTTGGTCGTGCAGACCCCGTTGACGGTCGAGCACTTGGCCGGAATGACGCTGGCGCCTTCGGCGACGAAGCTGATGACCGTGCCATCGGGCACCGGGTTGGCGAAGCGGTCGTTGAGCTGCACGCGGATGTCGCTCTCGGTGCCGTCGCGGCTCCAGCCATCCGGGTTGTAGGCGCTGGCCGCGAAGCTGAAGGCGTTCTGCGTCGGCAGGCCGGCGTTGATCGCCAGCACATTCGACAGAGTCATCAGCGGCGACCCTGTCGGCAAGACGGCATCAGAACCATCAGCGTTCAGCACCTTGGCACGCACACGAACCGGGGTCGGCGTGGACTTGGCGGCCACGGAAACCGTAACAACGCCGTTGGCATCCGTCGGCAGGGATGTGGCGCCCAAGATGGCCACATTCGGAATATCAAGAGAGAACGCGACCATGCGATTGGCAATCACGCCTCCGGAAGGATCCTTGAGCTTGAAAGACACCTGGGAAGAAATCGCACAGCCGCTGCCGGCCAAGCAGATCTTGTCCGGCGAGGCCGAGACGAACTCGAGCGACTGCGCGATCGGCGTGGCCACCACCAGATCGACCTGCTTCTGCTGGCTGGTGCCGGAGAGCGAGGCGCTGATGCGGTCGGTCGACGCGCAGCCCTTGTCCTGGTAGGTGGTCGAGGCGCTGGAGCCGGTCACGGTGATCGAGGCCGGCGACAGCACGGCCTTGCCGGCGGTGGCGCAGGTCGACGAGAAGTTGACCGTCACCGGCGAGGCGGACGAGGCGCCGCTGACGGTGACCGTCACCACGGAGGCGCCGTAGGACGAGATGCTCGCCGGCGAGGCCGCGGCCGCGGTCAGGCTGACATTGGTCGCCGAGACGGTGAAGACCTTCTGCGCGGTCAGCGCGGTGCTGCTGCCCGAGGGCGTGAAGCTGGCGGTGACGACATCGGCACCGACCTGGCCCGAGACGGGCTGCAGCGTCGTCGTCGCCTGTCCGCTGGCGTCGGTCTTGACGCGGGCGACATCGACGGTGGCCGCGCCATTGGCCACCGAGAAGGTCACCAGCACGCCCGCGGCGGCGGTGCCGTCGGCGTTCTTGGCCTGGGCGGTCACCGTGCCGGGCGTCGAGGCGCTGATGCTGTCGGACGACATCGCCACGACGATGCTCGCGCTGGCGGTCGTGGTGGTCGTGGGGCCGCTGCCGGTGGGGCTGTCCGTGCTGGAGCAGCTGCTGGCGAAGTTGCTGCAGCCGGCGTCGCTGCCGCCTCCGCCGCAGCCGGCCAGGATGGAAGCGGCCGCCAGCGCGAGCGCGCTGACGCGAAACATGGTGGTGGTCATGGATTCCCCTGCTCTGCCTTGCGGCTCCTGCGCGACGCCCGGCCCGAGGCGGGGCGTGCGCGTTCTTGTCGATTCTGCATGCTCCGGGAGCGCCCGGACAGACCGGACCGTGCCACCCGGACGGTCCTGCCGTGAACCATCAACGCGCCGCGGCGCTGCGATCGGTGATGACCTTCGGCGTCAGGAAGACCAGCAGCTCGGTCTTGCTGGTCGCGCGGGTCTTGTTGCGGAACAGCGCGCCCAGGTAGGGAATGTCGCCGAGCAGCGGCACCTTGTTGACCGACTCGGTCTCGTCGATCTGGAAGATGCCGCCGATCACCACGGTGCCGCCGTTCTCGACCAGCACCTGCGTCTTCACATGCTTGGTGTTGATCGCGTAGCCGGCCGAGGTCGACTGGCCGACGCTGTCCTTGTTGACGTCGACGTCGAGGATGATGTTGCCCTCGGGCGTGATCTGTGGCACGACCTCGAGCTTCAGGTTGGCCTTGCGGAACTGGATCGCGGTGGCGCCGCTGGACGTCGCCGACTGGTAGGGCAGCTCGGTGCCCTGCTCGATCAGCGCCTTGACCTGGTCGGCGGTGATGACACGCGGGCTCGACACCAGCTTGCCGCGGCCTTCGGCCTCCAGCGCCGACAGCTCCAGGTTCAGGAAGCGGTTCGACGCCGCGCCGAACAGCGACAGCGCGAAGGTGGCCGCGCTGGCACCGCCCAGGCTGGTCGTGCTGGCGGGCAGGTTGACGAACTGGGTGTTGCTGTAGTCGTTGGTCGAGGACTGGCCGGTGGTGTAGCCGATGCCGCCGTAGTTGCCGCCGACCGCGAGGTTGCCCAGGCCGACGTTCCAGCCCGGCACGCCGCCGTTGACGCCCCGCCGGTCGCTGCTGCCGAGCTTGACGCCCAGCGATCGGCCGAAGGTGTCCTCGGCCTCGACGATGCGCGCCTCGATCATCACCTGGCGCACCGGGATGTCGATCTTGGCGATCATCTGGCCGATCTCCTCGAGCTTGGCCGGGATGTCGGTGACGAAGAGCTGGTTGGTGCGCGACTCCGAGATCACCGAGCCGCGCTTGGACAGCAGCCGGGTCGCCGAGCCGCTGGCCCCGGCAGAGGCCGTCGACTGCTGGCCCGACAGGCTCTTGGCGATCTCCTCGGCCTTGGTGTAGTTGAGCTGGAAGGACTGCGTGCGCAGCGGCTCGAGCTCGGCCACCTGGGCCTTGGCCTCGAGCTCGGACTTCTCCTTCGCGGCGAGCTCGTCCTTCGGCGCGACCCACAGCACGTTGCCCTGCTTCTTCACGCCCAGGCCCTTGGCCTGCAGGATGATGTCGAGCGCCTGGTCCCAGGGCACGTCCTTCAGCCGCAGCGTGACGTTGCCGGTCACGGTGTCGCTGGTGACGATGTTGAAGTTGGTGAAGTCGGCGATGACCTGCAGCAGCGCCCGCACCTCGATGCTCTGGAAGTTCAGCGACAGCTTGTCGCCGCTGAAGCCGGGGCCGGCGGTGAGCTTCTGCGGGTCGACCTTGACCGGCCGGACCTCGAGCACGAACTGGCTGTCGGTCTGGTAGGCGCTGTGCTCCCAGTTGCCGCGCGGCTCGATGGTCATGCGCACCCGGTCGCCGACCTGCGTCGTCGAGACCGACTGCACCGGCGTGCCGAAGTCGGTCACGTCGAGGCGGCGGCGCAGCCCCTGCGGGGCGGTCGAGCGCAGGAACTCGACGATCAGGTTCTGGCCCTGCTGGCGGATGTCGACGCCGACCTGGTTGCTCGCCAGGTCGACGACGACCCGGCCGGCCCCGTCGCGGCCGCGGCGGAAGTCGATGTCGCGCAGCGCCTCGGCCGAGGCGTTGTGGCTGTCGGCGAAGTGCAGCGGCTCGGCCGACGCACGCACGCCGCCCGGCGCGGCCGCCGGCGTGGCGGTCGGCACGGTGACCGGGTCCAGCGTCACGACCAGCGCCTTGCCGTCGATCTCGGCGCGGTAGCGGGTGGCCTGCTTCAGGTTCAGCACCAGCCGGGTGCGGTCGCTGCCCTGGGCCAGCGCGATCGAGCGCAGGTTGCCCTGGTTGACCTCCTGCGTGCCGCGACCGGTGGCGTTGACGACGCCGGGCAGGTCGAGCGCGACCCGGGCCGGCGACTGCAGCACGAAGCCGGCCGGCGGCGCCGTCAGCGGCTCGCTGAACTCCAGCCGGATCACCTCGCTGCCGTCCTTCAGGCCGTTGGTCAGCGACTGGATCGCGTTCTGCGCGAAACCGATGGCCGGCGCGGCAGCCAGCGCAGCCAGTGCGGCCAGGCGCATGCTCCAGCGGGAGATCATCGGTCGGGCGTTTTCCTCGGTGGTCTTCATCGCTTCTCCTGGGCCCGCTCCTGGAGGGTCAGCGTGCTGGTGCGCTCGACGATTTCTCCGAGGGTGTCAGGCACGAGTTCGCGCAGGGCAATCTCGGTTTCCGTGATGCGGGTGATGCGGCCGTAGTTCTGGCCCATGTGGTCACCCACCTTGACTTGGTAGATCAGGCTGTCGGCCTTCAGCAGCGCGTAGGGCTGGCCGCCGCGGGTGACGCTGCCGACCATCGCCAGCGCGTCGAGCGGATAGGCCTCGAGCGGCTCGCGGCGGCGGTTCATCTCGGCGGCGAGCAGCGAGTTGGGCTGGCGGCTCTCCTGCTTGAGCAGGCCCTGCAGCTTCTGCACGCTGAAGGGCTCGACCTGCGTGACGGCGCGGTAGGGCTCCGGATCGAAGCGGCGCGGCGGCACCAGCGGCGAGACATGCGGGCGCGCGGTGCGGCGCTGCTCCTCCATCCAGGCGCGCAGTTCCTCGTGCGGATCGGAGCAGCCGGCCAGCGCCAGCAGCCCCAGGGCCGCGGCCCCGGCCAGCAGTCGCAGCCCGGTCCGGGAATCGGCGGTGCGCGTGCTCATGGCGTGCCTCCTGCGGGCTTCGGGCCCTTGCCGTCGCGCGCGGCGGCCTGCTGCGCCTTGCGCCGCTCGGTGACCTCGGCCGGATCGAGATAGCGGTAGGTGCGCGCGACCGCCTCCATCGCCAGCGGCGCGCCGGGCGCGGCCTGCGCCGCCTGGCCGCTGCCGGGCGTCGGCACCGAGATGACGAGGTTGTGCAGCGTGACGATGCGCGACAGGTTGGCGACGTCGGCGGCGAAGGAGCCGATGTCGTGATAGCGGCCGGTCACGCGCAGCGAGATCGGCAGCTCGGCGTAGTAGTCGCGCACGATCTCCTGGCCCGGACGGAAGAGCTCGAACTGCAGCCCGCGGCCGAGGCCGGCCTGGTTGATGTCCGACAGCAGCGCGTCCATCTCGGCCTTGCCGGGGAGCTGGCGCTCGAGCTGGGTCACGTATTCCTGCACCTGCAGCTTCTGCTTGCGCAGCTCGTCGAGGTTGATCGCCTGCGCGAGCTTGGCCTGGTACTCGTTCTTCAGCGTGGCCTCGCGGTTGCGCGCGCTCTCGAGCTCGTCGGAGGCGTCGGAGATCAGCGCGAACCAGCCCAGGCCGACGGTGACGGCCGTCACCGCGAGCCAGGCGGCCAGCTTGGGCAGCAGCGGCCACTGGCCCGGCTTGTTCGGATCGAGATTGCGGAACTGCGAGGCGACCTGCTCGGCCAGCGTGTCGAGTTCGATGTTCATGGAGGGACGGATGGCCATGATCGGATTGCCGCTTTCAGCCGTGGCCTGCCGGCGCCGACGCGGCCGGCGCCGCGCCGGAGGCGGCCCCGGCCGGCCGGTCGGCCTGCTCCAGGTCCTGAGGACGGCGCAGCGTCAGCTTCACCGAGAAGTCGAACAGCCGCTTCGGGTCGCGCGCGTTGGGCGCCACCGGCGCGGCCTTGATCTCGACCAGCTCCGGCCGGCTCAGCCACTTTGAGCTGCGCGCGGTGTTGCGCAGGAACTCCGAGACGCGCTCGTTGGTCTGCGCCACGCCGGTGATGTTGATCGCCTGGCCGTCCTGCTGCACGCGGCTCAGGTAGACGCCCTCGGGCGTCTGCGCGGCCAGCTCGTTGAGCAGGTGCACCGGCATGTTGCGGTCGATCTGGAAGTCCTCGACGACCTTCTGGCGCGCCTTCAGGGCCTCGATCTCGGTCTTCAGCGAGGCGATGTCCTTGATCTGCGCCTCGAGGCGCCCGATCTCGGACTGCAGGAACTCGTTGCGCGAGGTCTGCTCGCGAGTGACCTCGCCGAGCACCAGCGACCAGGCGGCCGCGATCAGCACGCCGGCCAGCACGGCCAAGCCGATGCCGGCGTAGAACGCCTGCTGGCGACGCCTGCGCTTCTCTTCCCGGTGCGGGAGGAGGTTGATCAGGATCATTGGAGGAATCTCCGCATCGCCAGACCGCAGGCGATCAGATAGGACGGCGCCTCGCGGCGCAGCTTGCTCTCGCGCACCGCGGAGCCGATGCGCATGCCGTTGAACGGACTGACGATCTGGGTGGCGAAGCCGGTGAACTCGGTCACCCGCTCCTTCAGTCCGGGCAGCGTCGCCGAGTTGCCCGACAGCATCACGTAGTGGACCTTGTGGTGCGGCGTGCTGGTGAAGAAATACTGCAGCGCCCGGCCGATCTCCTGAGCCAGGCTGTCGATGAAGGGCGCCAGCAGCGTCGACTCGTAGTCCTCGGGCAGATCGCCGTTGGCGCGGCGCTGCTCGGCCTCGTCGAAGGTCAGGCCGTACTGGCGCACGATCAGCTGCGTCAGCTGAGCGCTGCCGAAGGCCTGGTCGCGGTCGTACAGGATGTCGTCGTCGCGCAGCACCTTCAGGCTGGTCGAGTCGGCCCCGATCTCGAACAGCGCCACCAGCGCGTCGCGGCCCTGGTTGGGCAGGCCCTCGACGACGCGGCTCATCGCCAGCCGCGAGGCGTTGGACTCGATGTCGAGCACCACCAGCTTCAGCCCGGCCGCCTCGGCCAGGCCCTGGCGATCCTGCACCCGGTCCTTGCGCGAGGCCGCGATCAGCACCTCGACGTCGCCGACCTGGTCCGGGCTCGGCCCGATGACGCAGAAGTCCAGGCTCACCTCGTCGAGCGAGAACGGAATGTACTGGTGCGCCTCGGCCTCGACCTGGAGCTCGAGCTCTTCCTCGCTCAGGCCGCCGGGCAGGATGATCTTCTTCGTGATGACGGCCGACTGCGGCATCGCCATCGCGACCTGCTTCGTGCGGGTGCCGCTGCGCTGCACCAGGCGCTGGACCGCCTCCGACACCTCGTCGAACTTCTCGATGACGCCGTCGTTGACCCAGCCCTTCTCGAAGCCTTCGCTGGCAAAGCGCTCCACGACGTACTCGCCCGACGAGGTCTGGCCGAGTTCGACCAGCTTGGCCCCCGACGAATTCAGGTCCAGACCGATCAGGGACGCATGCCGACGGCCCAGAAGGAGGTCAAGAAAGCCCACGCAATTCCCCAAAAACATGCCCGAAGACATGCCGGACTGTTAACAAATCACTTCAATGCTATCAACAAAGGCATTGAGGGACAAAGGATATCCCGGCTTTGCCGATCCGGGAACGTTGCAAACCCGACACCGGGATGCGCAGGGCAGAGCATGCCACTCAAGCACGATAGCGGAGCACGGACAAGAGCCCGAGCCGCGGCCGTTACAAACGTATCTCCCGGTACGTGAGCAGTTCCTATAATCCGCCGCACGCGCGGGCCTTCTCCTTCCTTCCCTGTCCGGACCGCGCGGGAGTCCATGAGCGAACAAGGCACCCCCTCGAACACTCCGCGTCCTGACCGGGGATCGGCAGGCACCCGGAAGGTGCTGCGAACCCTGGGCTGGATCGTCGGCCTGCCGCTGGCAGCAGCGCTGTCCATGCTGGTCCTCCTGGGCATCGCGCTGGCGATGGCCTATCCGAACCTGCCGGAGATCAACTCTCTCGTCGACTACCGGCCCAAGCTGCCGATGCGCGTGATCTCGTCGGACGGCGTCGTGCTCGGCGAGTACGGCGACGAGCGGCGCAGCTACCTGCCGATCGACCAGATCCCGAAGGTGATGCAGGAGGCCGTGCTCGCGATCGAGGACTCGCGCTTCTACGAGCACGGCGGCATCGACTTCAAGGGCATCATGCGCGCGGCGGTCGAGAACTTCCGCGACTCGCGCAGCCAGGGCGCCTCGACGATCACGATGCAGGTGGCGCGCAACTTCTACCTGCCCACCGAGAAGACCTTCACCCGCAAGATCTACGAGATCCTGCTGTCGCTGAAGATCGAGAGCCAGCTGAGCAAGCGCAAGATCCTCGAGGTCTACATGAACCAGATCTATCTGGGGCAGCGCGCCTACGGCTTCGCGGCCGCCAGCGAGATCTACTTCGGCAAGCCGATCAAGGACATCACGGTGGCCGAGGCGGCGATGCTCGCCGGTCTGCCCAAGGCGCCGTCGGCCTACAACCCGATCCGCAACCGCAAGCGCGCGACCATCCGCCAGCGTTACATCCTGGAACGAATGGTCGAGAACGGCTTCATCACCGAGGCCCAGCGCGACGAGGCGCTGGCCCAGGAGCTGAGCTACCCGAGCCCGCGCAGCAGCGAGGTCCACGCCGAGTACGCGGTCGAGGCCGCACGCCAGCTGATCTTCGCGCAGTACGGCGACGCGGCCTACACCCGCGGCCTGACGGTCGAGCTGTCGATCAACGCCAGCGAGCAGATGCAGGCCTACCGCGCGCTGCGCCGCGGCCTGATGAACTACGAGCAGCGCAAGGCCTACCGCGGCCCGAGCGCCTTCGTCGAGCTGCCCGCCACCGACACCGGCCTCGACACGCGCATCGCCGAGGCGCTCGAGGACCATCCGGACTACGACGACCTGCGCGCCGCGGTGGTGACCTCGGTGTCGGCGCGCAAGGTCGGCGCGATGCTGCAGAACGGCGAGACCATCTCGGTCGGCGGCGACGGCCTGCGCCTGGCCGCCCGCGCGCTGCTCGACCAGACCCCGCCGCAGCAGCGCATCCGCCGCGGCGCGGTGATCCGGGTCATGAAGAGCGGCGCGCGCGGCGAGTGGCTGATCGTCAACCAGCCCGAGGTCGAGGGCGCCTTCGTGTCGATGGATCCGCGCAGCGGCCAGATCCGCGCGATGGTCGGCGGCTTCGACTACGCGCGCAGCAAGTTCAACCACGTCACCCAGGCCTGGCGCCAGCCGGGCTCGAGCTTCAAGCCCTTCGTCTACTCGGCCGCGCTCGAGAAGGGCTTCTCGCCGACGACCGTCGTCAACGACGCGCCGCTGTTCTTCGACGCCGGCACCACCGGCAGCCAGCCCTGGGAGCCGAAGAACTACGACGGCCAGTTCGACGGCCCGATGTCGATCCGCCGCGCGCTGGCCAAGTCGAAGAACATGGTGTCGATCCGCATCCTGAAGGCGATCGGCCCGTCCTACGCGCAGCAGTGGGTGACGCGCTTCGGCTTCGAGGCCGAAAAGCACCCGGCCTACCTGACGATGGCGCTGGGCGCCGGCTCGGTCACGCCGATGTCGATGGCCGACGCCTACGCGGTCTTCGCCAACAGCGGCGTGCGCGTCAATCCGGTGCTGATCACCCGCATCACCGACTCGCGCGGCCAGGTGATCGCGCAGACGCCGCCGCGCACCGCGCCGGACGAGCGCATGCGCGTGATCCCGGAGCGCAATGCCTTCCTGATGAACACGCTGCTGCAGGAGATCACCCGCTCGGGCACGGCCGCGAAGGCCCAGGCCACGCTCAAGCGCCCGGACCTCTACGGCAAGACCGGCACGACCAACGACGCGCAGGACGCCTGGTTCACCGGCTTCAACCCGGCGCTGGTCGCGGTGGTGTGGATCGGCTACGACACGCCGCGCTCGCTGGGCGAGCGCGAGACCGGCGGCGGCCTGGCGCTGCCGGTGTGGATCGACTACATGGGCTACGCGCTGCGCAACGTGCCGGTGGTCGAGTACACCGCGCCCGACGGCGTCGTGCAGTCCGGCAACGACTGGGTCTATGCCGAGAACGCCGGCGGCGGCGGCGTGCGCTCGCTGGGCATGGACGACGTGGCCAGCAAGCCGGCGGCCGAGGAGCGCAAGGGCATTCTCGACCTGTTCCGCGACGACAGCGCCGGCGGTGGGGGCGGCGGCGCCAGCGCGCCGCAGTGACTCAGTCAGCCCCGGGGCGGCTCCAGGCGCAGCGTGCGGCCGCCCTGGGCGCTGGCCTGGGCCGACAGCGCGGCGAAGAACTCCTCGCCGCTGCGGGTGTCGCGCCAGGCGCCGTCGACCCAGCGGTAGTGGTAGCCGCCGGCGCGTGCGGCCATCCAGATCTCGTGCAGCGGCGGCTGGGTGTTCAGGATGATCTTGCTGCCGCCGGGAAAGCTCAGCTCGAGCAGGCCGCCGGTGCGGTGGGTGTCGATGTCGATGACATCGTCGTCGAGCCAGCGGTCGATCGTCGTCTCGATCGCCGCCAGCGCCGCGTGGGCAAGGCGGAGGTACTCGGCATCGCTGAGGCCGGACGGAGTCGCTTCGGAAGGAGTGGCCGGGGTCATGGCGGGGTTCTCGGGTCTCGGAAGATGACGGAAAGATCGCGCAAGGAGCGAACGTGAAGAGCTGGCAACGGGTGCTGAAAACGAGTGTAGCGCTGGCCTGTACCGCCTTGCTGGCGGTCGGATGCGGCCAGAAGGGCCCGCTGACGCTGAAGGATCCGGAGGCGCGGCCCGCGTCGGCACCCGCCCCCTCGGCATCGACCCCGATGCGCTGAGCGCCCGCGGGGCGCAGCTCAGCCGGCCCCGGCCTGCACCTCGTGGCAGGCGACCTGCACGCCCGGCGCGATCTCGCGCAGCACCGGGCGCTCGAGGCCGCAGCGCGGGCCCGCCTGCGGGCAGCGATGGCGCCAGGCGCAGCCCCGGATTGCCTCGTGCGGCGGCAGCGCGGCCGGCAGCGGCTGCGGCTCGCGCTCGCGCAGCGGCCGGCCCGGCGAGGGCACCGCGGCGATCAGCGCGCGCGTCAGCGGATGACGCGGCCGCGCGAACAGCGCGTCGCGGTCGGCCAGCTCGACCAGCCGGCCCTGGTGCATCACGGCGACCCGGTCGCAGACCTGGCGCACCACCGCCAGGTTGTGGCTGATGAACAGCATCGTCAGCCGGTGCTGGCGGCGCAGCCCGTCGAGCAGGTCCAGCACCTGCGCCTGCACGCCGACGTCCAGCGCCGAGGTCGGCTCGTCGCAGATCAGCACGTCCGGCCGCCCGGCCAGCGCCCGCGCGATCGCGACGCGCTGGCGCTGGCCGCCCGAGAGCTGCTGCGGGCGCACCAGCGCGTCGCCCGCCTGCAGGCCGACCTCGCGCAGCCAGCCGATCGCCAGCTCGCGTGCGGCCTGCGCGCCGAGCCGCTGCTGCTCGCGCAGCGGCTCGGCGACGATGTCGCCGACCGTCCAGCGCGGATCGAGGCTGGCGTGGGGATCCTGGAAGACCATCTGCAGGCGCCGGCGCACCTGCATCGCGTCGCGAGAGCGGTACAGCGGATGCACCGCCTCGCCGTCGAGCAGCACCCGACCGCGGCCGGGCTGCAGCAGGCCGGTCATCAGCCGCGCCACCGTGCTCTTGCCGCAGCCGGACTCGCCGACCAGGCCGAGCGCCTCGCCGGCGCCGATCGAGAAGCTCACGCCGTCGACCGCCGGCAGCGGCGGCACGGCCCGGTGCCCGCGCGCGCCGATCCAGCGCGCCCACGCGCCGCCCGGCGCCGCGTGGACATGGAACAGGTCCTCGACCTGCACGCGCGGCGGTGCGCTCATGCCTGTCCCTCCGGCGCCTCGGCGACGGGCGCCAGCCAGCAGGCCGCGCCGGCCTGTCCTGAGGGCAGCACGGGCGGCGGCGCAGGCGGGGACTCCGTGCGGCAGCGCGCGACCGCCTGCGCGCAGCGCGGATGGAAGGCGCAGCCGGCAGGCCGCTCGTGCGGCCGCGGCATCAGGCCCTCGATGCGCAGCCGCGGCAGCCCGGACGCCGCCGCGTCGAGCGTCGGCGTGCAGGCCAGCAGCGCGCGGGTGTAGGGATGCGCCGGCGCGCGCAGCACCGCCTCGACCGGCCCGTGCTCGACCAGCCGCCCGGCATGCAGCACCGCGACGCGGTCGCAGGTCTCGGCGACGACGCCCAGGTCATGCGTGATCAGCAGCACCGCGGTGCCACGCCGGCGGCACAGGCGGCGCAGCAGCGCGGTGACCTGCGCCTGCAGCATCACGTCCAGCGCGGTCGTCGGCTCGTCGGCCACCAGCAGCGCCGGCTCGCCGGCCAGCGCCAGCGCGATGACGACCCGCTGGCGCTGGCCGCCGGAGAGCTGGTGCGGATGGCGATCGAGCAGCGTGCGCGGCGACGGCAGCCCGACCTCGTCGAGCAGCACCAGCGCACGCGCCTGCGCCTGGCGGCGGTCGAGCCGGTGGTGCACCTGCAGCGTCTCGACCAGCTGCGCGCCGACGCGGCGCAGCGGATCGAGCGCCGCCGACGGATCCTGGAAGATCGCGCCCAGCCGGCGCCCGCGCAGGCGCTGCAGCGCGGACGGCGCCAGCGTGTCGATGCGCCGGCCCTCGAACCGGATCTCGCCGCCGGTCTGACACGCGCCCGTCGGCAGCAGGCCCAGCAGCGCCGCGCCCGCCAGCGACTTGCCGGCGCCGGACTCGCCCACCAGCCCGAGCATCTCGCCCGGCGCCAGCGTCAGCGACAGGCCGTCGAGCGCCGCGGCCGGGGCGACGCCGGCGCGCTCCACTTCGACCACCAGCCCGTCCAGTTCGAGCAGCGGCGTGCTCGTGTTCATGCATCTCTCCCGGTCTCGCCCTGCAGCGCGTCGCCCAGCGCCTGCGCGGCCAGCACCAGCAGCACCAGCACCGCGCCGGGACAGGCCACCAGCCACCACTGGCCCGACAGCAGATGGTCATGCCCGGTGCGCACCAGGGTGCCCAGCGTCGGCACGGTCGGCGGCGCGCCCAGGCCGAGAAAGCTCAGCGTCGCCTCGGTCAGCACCGCGCTGCCGACCTGCAGCGTCGCCAGCACCCGCACCGGCGCGAGCACATGCGGCAGCACATGCCGGCGCAGGATGCGCCACGGCGCCACGCCGATGACGCGCGCCGCCAGCACATGCTCGCGCCCGAGCTCGACGCCGGCGGCCGCACGCACCGTGCGCGCATGCGGCACCCAGCCGGTCAGCCCGATCGCCAGCACGACGACGCCGAAGTCCAGCACCACGCCGGCCTGCGGCCACAGCAGCCGGCCGATGCCGGCCGTCAGCATCGCCACCAGCAGCGGCGGAAAGGACAGCATCACGTCGCACAGCCGCATCAGCAGCGCGTCGATCCAGCCGCCGGCCTGCGCCGCCAGCAGTCCGATGCCGACGCCGAGCAGCAGCGACAGCCCCACCGCCAGCGCGCACACCGCCAGCGACAGCCGCGTGCCGTAGAGCAGCGCCGACAGCAGGTCGCGCCCCTGGTCGTCGGTGCCCAGCAGATGCGCCGGCACGCCGCCCTCGAGCCAGACCGGCGGCAGGCCGGACTCCATCAGGTCGAGCGCCGCCAGGTCGCAGGGATCCTGCGGCGCCAGCCAGGGCGCCAGCACGGCCGCGGCCAGCCCGAGCAGCAGCACCGCGCCGGCCAGGTGGCGCGCCCGCGCGCGCGTCATGCCCGCACCTCCGCGCCGCGGCCCGCCGTGCGCAGCCGGGGGTCGATCCACAGCTGCAGCAGGTCCACCACGAGATTGACCAGCACGAAGACCAGCGCGGTCAGGCCGAGGTAGGCCGCCAGCACCGGCACATCGGCCGCGCCCACCGCCTGCACGAACAGCAGCCCCAGGCCCGGCCACTGGAAGACCGTCTCGGTGATGATCGAGAAGGCGATCAGGCCGCCGAACTGCAGCCCGACCACCGTCATCACCGGCAGCAGGGCATGGCGCAGCGCATGGCGACGCACACGCGTCTCGGGCAGGCCGCGCGCCCGCGCGAAGCGCACGAACTCCGAGGCCATCGCCTCGCGCAGCCCGGCGGCGACCAGCCGCACGATCAGCGCGAGCTGGAAGATCGCCAGCGTCAGCACCGGCAGCACCAGGTGGCGCCAGCCGTCCGCCGTCAGCAGCCCGGTCGTCCAGCCCTCGCCCAGATCGACGACCTCGCCGCGACCGAAGCTCGGCAGCCAGCCCAGCCGGACCGAGAACAGGTGGATCAGGCCGATGCCGATCAGGAAGGTCGGCACCGACACGCCCAGGAGCGTGGCCGCGCCGGCCAGCCGCGCCGACAGCGCCCGCGGATGCAGCGCGACATGCATGCCCAGCGGCAGCCCCGCCAGCAGCGCCAGCGCGCAGGCCAGCAGCGCCAGCTCCAGCGTCGCCGGCAGCCGCTCGAGCAGCAGCCGCGACACGCGCATGCCCTGCGCCAGGCTCAGCCCGAGGTCGCCCTGCAGCACCCGGCCGAGAAAGGCCAGGTACTGCTCGAGCACCGGCCGGTCCAGGCCGAGCGAGGCGCGCAGCGCGGCCGCCTGCGCCGGCGTCGCGTCCTGGCCGAGCAGGAAGACCACCGGATCACCGACATGGCGGAACATCAGGAAGGCGATCAGCTCGACCGCCAGCAGCACCAGCAGCGCCTGCAGCAGGCGCCCCGTCAGCATCGCAGGCATGCGGGACTCGGCTCAGGGCCGCATCTGCATCCACTTGTAGACCTGGAAGTTGTCCGGGCGCTGGACCACCTCGAGGTTGCGCCGCAGGCCCCAGGCCAGCGCCTGGCGGTGCAGCGGGATGTGGCCGATGTCCTGCGCGTGCAGCTTCAGCGCCTCGGCCATCAGCGCGGAGCGCCGTGCCGGGTCGCTCTCGCTCTGGATGCGCGCGGTCAGCTCGTCGATGCGCGGATGGCTGTAGCCCCCGAGGTTGAACTGGCCCTGGCCGCGGCCGTCCGGCGTGGCGATCACGGTCGCCAGCACGTTGTGCGCGTCATAGGTGCCCGGCACCCAGCCCAGCAGGTAGAAGCTGGTGTTGCGCGAGAGCACCTTCTGGAAATAGAGTGCCTTGGTCTCGGCCTGCAGCTTCACGCGGATGCCGACCCTGGCCAGGCTGGAGGCCACCGCCTGGCAGATCTCGGCGTCGTTGACGTAGCGGTCGTTCGGGCAGTTCATGCCGACCTCGAAGCCCGCCGGATAGCCGGCCTCGGTGAGCAGCCGGCGCGCGGCGTCGGCGTCGAAGGGCAGCCGCGTCTCGAGCTCGGGCAGGAAGCCGCGCACGCCCGGCGCCACCATCTGGCCGGTCGGCGTGGCCGCGCCGCGCATGATGCGGCTGCGGATCGCCTCGATGTCGATCGCCTGGTAGACCGCCTGGCGCACGCGGCGATCGCGGAAGGGGTTGCGGCCGCGCACGTCCGACTGCAGCAGCTCGTCGCGCTTCTGGTCCATGCCCAGGAAGATGACGCGCATCTCCGGCCCCTGCATCACCCGCAGGCCCGGCTGCGCCGCCAGCCGCGCGGCGTCCTGCAGCGGCACCGGCTCCATCAGGTCGATCTCGCCCGACATCAGCGCGGCCACGCGGGTCGCGTCGTTGCCGATCGGCGTGAAGACGACGCGGTCGATGTTGCCCTCGACGGGGCCCCAGTGGCCGGCATGGCGCTCGAGCACGGTGCGCGTGCCGGGCTGGCGCTCGCGCAGCCGGTAGGGCCCGGTGCCGTTGGCCTTGAACGAGGCCTCGTTCTCGATGCCCTTGCGGCGGTCGACCGGCGTGAGCGCGTGATGCTGCTCGCACCAGGCGCGGTTCATCACGTAGACCACCGTCAGCACGTCGGGCAGGATCGGGTACGGCGCGTTCGTCTCGATCTCGACGGCCAGGTCGCCGACGCGGCGCACCTCGCGCACCGGCGCGAGGTAGCTGCGCAGGTCCGAGCCCTCGCCGGCGGCGCGCCGGAAGCTGAAGACCACGTCGTCGGCCGTCAGCGCCGAGCCGTCATGGAAGCGCACGCCCGGGCGCAGATCGAAGCGCCAGACGGTCGGCGAGACCATCTTCCAGGCCGTCGCCAGCCCCGGCACCAGCTCGAGCTGGCGGTTGCGCGCCACCAGCGGCTCGTAGACGTTGCCGGTGAACGACAGCTGCATCGACTCGTTGAGCGAATGCGGATCCATCGAGGTCGCGTCGCCCTGGTTGGCCACGCGCAGCGTCGCCGCCTGCGCCTGGGGCAGCGCGGCCGCCAGGGCCCATGCGGCGGCGGCAGCAATGAAAAGCCGGCCCAGGGCCGGCAGTCGTTCGCCTCGTCTCACGCGGTTTCTCCTTGGCCGGTGGCGGGGGCCCAACTCCCCTGCCCCGACCCGATTTGTGAATGTGTGGAATGCGTGAAACGGATTGTGCCTTCTGGAACGGCTCCGGAGCCAGATCCGGAGCGGATGTTTCAGAAGCGGTGGCGCACGCCCACCATCGTGCCGACGCGGCTGGTGGCGCCGTTGGCGAAGGTCAGGCCGTCGCTGAACTTCGTGCGGTCGACCTCGAGGTAGACGTCGGTGCGCTTCGAGAAGGCGTAGTCGGCGACCACCGCGTAGAAGTGCGCCTTGCCGTCGCCGGCCGTCGTGCGGCCGGTCTGGCGCGCGTTCCAGTAGTGGGCGCCGAGGTTGAGCTGCGGGCTGAGCTGGTAGCTGCCGCCGACCGAGATCATGTCGCGGTGCTCGACATTGCCCAGCGCGAAGGTGCCGTTGGTGCCGCCGTTGCCCAGCAGCGTGCCGATGATCGCCGGGTTGAAGCCGGTCTCGAACTTGTTGCGCGCCCACCCCAGCGAGAAGTTCCACGGACCGGTGGCATAGGCGCCGCCCACGGTGTAGGCCTGCACCTTCAGGTCGGCGCCGTCATGCAGCTCCAGGTAGGCGCCGCCCACCGAGAGCGGGCCGCTGGCGTAGCGCACGTAGCCGCCCATCGACTTGCCGCCGGTGGCCGCGCCCTCCGACGGGCTGGCCTGCAGCGCCGCGCGCCACGGACCGCTCTCGACCAGGTACTTGACCATGTTGCTGTTGCGCGCGCCCAGCGAGAAGCCGATCTCCGGCTTGTAGGCCTCGATGTAGGGCGAATACTTGAACGAGGCGTAGGTCGAGGTGAAGACGTCGAACAGCACGTTGTACTGGCGCCCCAGCGTGACCCGGCCGAAGCCGCCCTGCAGGCCCACCCAGGCCTGGCGCCAGAAGTCGGCCGCCGCGGCCGTGCCCTCGTCGGCGTTGAAGCGGTGCTCGATGTTGACCAGCCCCTTCAGGCCGCCGCCGATCTCCTCGGAGACGTTCAGGCCCAGGCGGCTCTGCGACATGCCGGCGGTCAGCTGGTTCTGCGCGTCGCCGCGCGTGGCCGCGGTGGCGCCGTCGTTGGTCGTGTGGCGCATCGCCACGTCGACGATGCCGTAGACGGACACGGTGCTCTGCTGCGCCATCGCGCCGCACTGCAGGGCGGCCAGGGTTGCACCAAACAGGAGGGACTTCTTCTTCATCATGTCTCCATCGGATCGAAGGATCGGGTGTCATGATTCTTCCGTGGAAAGCCCCCGGCACGACGCCCTCTGTCGCGACGAAGGGACAGGCGGTTTCCCTGTCAGGGATGTTCCGGCTCAGGAATTCACGGATCCGGCCGAGCCGGCTTTCGTCGCCGAGGTGACTGCAGCCCAGCGCGGGACACGCTCAGCGCAGCTGCGCCGGGCCGTAGCAGGCCTCGGCGCGGCCCTGGGTGTTGTCGGCGTCGGTCATGTAGGCCAGGCCCGTCAGCGCGCCCGGCGCCTCGCCGAAGGCGCGCTCGAAGTCGGCGCGCAGGTCGCGCTCGTAGTGGCGCCACACCCCGAGCTGGCGCGGTCCGGACTCGACGACGATCTTGCGGATGCGGTCGGTGCGGCCGCTGACGATCACGCTGCCCACCGGCGCCTGCGCGTCCCAGACATACATCAGCGTCGCGTAGGGCGGCGCCTCGCCGGTCAGCGTCTGGGCGAGGTCGAACATCATGCGGTTGCGCAGCGACAGCCGCGCCAGATCGCCATCGAAGGCCAGCACGACCCGCGCGACCGCGTCGTCCTGGTCGGACTCGGCCACGGTCGCCTCCGGCGCCAGCGCGCCGGCCCACCACGAGAAGCGGATGGTGCCGGCACCGGCCTGCGCCGGATCGACGCGGCGGCGCCACAGGCTGGCCGAGCGGTCCGCCCGCGCCAGCAGGCAGGGCTGGCCCTGGCGCTGCGCCGGGGCGTACATCGTCTCGCGCTTGCCCGGCAGGCGCTGCATGCCCCAGCCCTCGCCGCTCGCGGCCACGGGGGCGGGCACGGACGGCTGCAGCACGGCGCAGCCCGCCAGCAGGCACGGCAGCAAGGACGCGAACAGGCGATGCGATCTCGACGACACGGTCATCAACTCCGGCAGACGGGCAGATCATGGGCACAGGCATGCAGCACCCGCCCATGAAAAAGGCCACCCGAAGGTGGCCTCTTGCATCGTCAGTCGATCGTGCAGGCCTGCGCGAGGCAGGCCCGGCAGGAATCAGAACTGGTGGATGATGCCGAAGTCGTAGCCGGTCTTCTCGGTCGTCTTGATCACGTCGTTGACGCGGGTGACGTCCGTGTACAGCTGGGTGCGCTTCGACAGGTCGTGGCGATAGCCCAGCGAGATCTTCTTGGCGGTGTCAGCCGAGCCGACCTTGTGCTGAGCGTAGCCAGCCAGCACCGAACCGGCGGCACCGACCTTGACGGTCACGCCGACCAGGGCCTGCTTGACGGTGACGTCGGCGGTGTTGTGACCGCGACCCAGGCCCAGGGCGACCTTGGCCGGACCGAAGGTGTACGAACCACCCAGGGTGATCAGGTCGTCGTTGGCGTTGGTCGGGTTCTCGTACGAGGCAGCGACCATCAGCGGGCCGGCAGCGTACTGGGCGGCGACCGAGTACGGACGATCCGGACCGACGGCTTCGGAGATGTCGGCAGCGACGGCGACCGGGCCGAACTTGCCGTCATAGCGCACGGTGTTGCCACCGTTGACACCAGCGCCACCGAAGTTGGTCGCGGCGGTCGCGCCACCACGCAGCGTGGCGACCGAGCCGGTCAGGCTGTAGCCGCGCAGGTTGCCCAGCGAGTCGCCACCGAACGGGTCGATGACGTTCTGAGCCAGCGAGAAGGCAGCGGTGTACTGACGGCCCAGGTTGACGGTGCCGAACGAGCCGCCCAGACCGACGGTCGAGACGCCTTGCCAGAACGTGCTGCTGACCGTCGTCGCGCCGGTGTCCGGCGAGAGGCGGTGTTCGATCTGGAACAGGGCCTTCAGGCCGCCACCCAGGTCTTCGACGCCACGGAAGCCGATGCGGCTGCCCGAACCGTCGCGAACTTCCTTGTCCTTGGTACCGACATTCTTGCCGACGGCCTGGTCCAGCTTGCCGTAGATGGTCACGGACGACTGGGCCGAAGCGGCACCGGCGAAAGCACCCAGCACGGCGAGAGCGAGCAGAGACTTCTTCATGCAAATATCTCCTAGGTTGAACTAGAGGGTCCTGCAGCGCGAGGCACCGTCACACGACGGCACTGCCCGGCCAGGCCGACCTCCTCATCGGAAGCTGCCGGTATTGCACCAGAGCGGTTCTCGCATTGCCAAGCGGGACTGATGCTCACGGGGCATTGCCGTTGTGATCGAACAACAAGGCTGTCTTGCATGACACTGACGCGACAAGCCTGTGCCGGACTGCCACATCCCGGGCGGCTTTCACCCCCCGCAACGGACATGGAAGTGTCATGTCGCGACAGTTCCGCCGCATCGCGGCGTCGGCCGCGCCCGGGCACGGGCGGCGCCGCTACACTGGCGCCGCCATGAGAACGACCACGCCGATGGACCGCCTGATGTCGGTCCTGGACCAGAGCCTGCGCACCGTCTGGAGCGCGCATCACGCCAGCCGACCGACGCCGCGGCCGGATCCGGAGCAGGAAGCCGGCGCCCCGGAGCTGGGCGAGGCCGAACGCCGGCTCTCGGGCGCGCTGATGCGGGTCAACCATGTCGGCGAGGTCTGCGCGCAGGCGCTCTACACCGCGCAGGCGCTGGCCACCCGCGACGAGCGGCTGAGCGAGCAGCTGGAGGAAGCCTCTCGCGAGGAGACCGACCATCTCGCCTGGACCGAGCAGCGCCTGAAGGAGCTCGGC
The DNA here is from genome assembly GCF_013294065.1 of Sphaerotilus uruguayifluvii. Lineage (GTDB taxonomy): Bacteria > Pseudomonadota > Gammaproteobacteria > Burkholderiales > Burkholderiaceae_C > Sphaerotilus > Sphaerotilus uruguayifluvii. The sequence continues at coordinate 62,981 of NZ_JABSNM010000011.1, read as the reverse complement.
GACCGGCCCTCGCTGCTCAACCCGCTCTGGTATGCCGGGGCCTTCGCGATCGGCTGGGGCGCGGCGCGCCTGGGCGACCGCGCCAGCCTGGGCTTCGTCATCGAGACCGAGCGCCAGGTCGAGCAGCATCTCGACGGCCACCTGCAGCGCCTGCCGGCCCATGATCACGCCTCGCGGGCGATCGTCGCGCAGATGCGCGACGACGAGATCCGCCACGCCGAAGCCGCTCAGGCCGCAGGCGGCATCCGCCCGCCGCTGCCGGCGCGCTGGCTGATGCGCGCGGCGGCCAAGGTCATGACCGCCACCGCGCACCGCCTCTGATCCACCGGGGTCAGGCGGCCGCGGCGGTGTCGACGATCTCGACCTCCAGATCGATCTGCGCCGTCTTGGCCAGCATCGCGGTGGCCGAACAGTACTTCTCGTAGGACATCTGCACCGCGCGCTTGACCGCCGCCTCGGGCAGCTTCGCGCCGCTGACGACGAACTTCATGACGATGCGGGTGAAGACCTTGGGCTCGGTCTCGGCGCGGTCGGCGCTCATCTTCACCTGGCAGCCCTGCACCGCATGGCGGCCGCGCTTGAGGATCAGCACCACGTCATAGGCGGTGCAGGCGCCGGCGCCGGCGAGCATCGTCTCCATCGGGCGCGGCGCGAGGTTGCGCCCGCCGCCCTCGGGAGCGCCGTCCATCATCAGCAGGTGGCCGCTGCCGGTCTCGGCGGAAAAGGCCATGCCCGAGGCCGGCATCCAGTTGATCGTGCACTCCATCGTTCGGTCTCCGCGAAAAAGGGCCCGATTGTGACGTGCGACCGCGATGCCCTGCACGGACCGGCCGGCGCCGCCGCGGGACGCCTGCCCGGTCTCGTTGCAATGCAGCAATTGCTTTGGTACACTTTCGAACAAGCAATCGGGACTGTCCCCTAGAACTTTTCGAACGACGGACACTCCCAAGCACTGGTTGTCTCCTCCACCCTCCTCCATAGGTGGATTGAGCCCGAGGCCACAAGCCTCGGGCTTTTTTTCGTCCGCCATCCGGGTTTGCGCGACACTAGCAGCCGTTTCTGCCCTTGTTTCCGCCCATGTCCGACGACCGCCAGACCCTGCTGAACCACTACCTCAAGCGCATCCTGACCGCCCGGGTCTACGACGTGGCGCGCGAGACCGAACTGGAGCCGGCACGCCAGCTCTCGCGCCGGGTGGGCAACCAGGTGCTGCTCAAGCGCGAGGACAACCAGCCCGTCTTCAGCTTCAAGCTGCGCGGCGCCTACAACAAGATGGCGCACCTCAGCCCGGAGCAGCGCGCGCGCGGCGTCATCTGCGCCTCGGCCGGCAACCACGCGCAGGGCGTGGCCCTGGGCAGCCAGCGCCTGGGCTGCCGCGCCGTCATCGTGATGCCGGTGACGACGCCGCAGGTCAAGGTCGACGCGGTGCGCCACCTCGGCGGCGAGGTCGTGCTGCACGGCGACAGCTACAACGACGCCTACGACCACGCGCTGAAGGTCGCCGAGGCCGAAGGCCTGACCTTCGTCCACCCCTTCGACGATCCGGACGTGATCGCAGGCCAGGGCACGATCGGCATGGAGATCCTGCGCCAGCACGAGGGCCCGATCGACGCGGTCTTCGTCGCCATCGGCGGCGGCGGCCTGATCTCGGGCGTGGCGGCCTACATCAAGGCGGTGCGCCCGGAGATCCGCATCATCGGCGTGCAGACGGTCGACTCCGACGCGATGCTGCAGTCGGTGCGCGCCGGCCAGCGCGTGCGCCTGAACGACGTCGGCCTCTTCGCCGACGGCACCGCGGTGAAGTTCGTCGGCGAGGAGACCTTCCGCGTCGCGCGCGAGCTGGTGGACGAGTTCATCGTCGTCGACACCGACGCGGTCTGCGCCGCCATGAAGGACGTCTTCCAGGACACCCGCTCGATCCTGGAGCCGTCGGGCGCGCTGTCCGTGGCGGCGCTGAAGCAGTACGTCGCGCGCGAGGGCTGCACCGGCAGGACTTTCGTGGCCATCACCTGCGGCGCCAACATGAACTTCGACCGCCTGCGTTTCGTCGCCGAGCGCGCCGAGGTCGGCGAGGAGCGCGAGGCCCTGTTCGCGGTGACGATCCCCGAGGAACGCGGCTCCTTCAAGCGCTTCTGCGAGCTGATCGGCCCGCGCAGCGTCACCGAATTCAACTACCGCATCAGCGACGAGCGCGTCGCGCACATCTTCGTCGGCCTGAGCACGAAGACGCGCGGCGAGTCGGCCGAGATCGGCGCGCTGTTCGCGTCCCAGGGCTTCAACGCGGTCGACCTGACGCACGACGAGCTGGCCAAGACGCACCTGCGCCATCTGGTCGGCGGCCGCTCGGAGCTGGCCCGCGACGAGCGGGTCTTCCGCTTCGAGTTCCCGGAGCGGCCGGGCGCGCTGATGCGCTTCCTCTCGAGCATGCACCCGGACTGGAACATCAGCCTGTTCCACTACCGCAACCAGGGCGCCGACTACGGCCGCATCCTGGTGGGCATCCAGGTGCCGGCGGCCGACGACGCGGCCTTCGGCGAATTCCTCGACACGCTGGCCTATCCCTTCACCGAGGAAACCGACAATCCGGTCTACCGGCTGTTCCTGCGCTGACCGCGCGGAATTCACGCGGCGGAATGCACTGCCGGCGCCTGCGGGCGCCTCGCGCCGCAGGGGGCGGGCCCGCACAATCGTGCGTCTCGTCCACCCGCTCCGCCGCCCCGACCGATGCGTTCCGCTGCCCGGCCCCTGATCGCCCCGACCGCCCATCCCCAGCTCGAGGAGGCGCTGCGCTTCAAGCTCGACCGCCGGGTCGCCGCCGCTGGCAGCCTGGGCGAGCTGGTGCCGCTGGCGCTGCGCCTGGGCCTGATCCAGGGCACGCTCAGGCCGCGGCTGCGCCAGCCGCAGCTGCTGCTGTTCGCCGGCGACCACGGCCTGGCGGTCGACCTGAATCCGCCGCAGCACCACAGCACCGCCGCGCAGGTCGCCGACCTGCTGGGCTGCCGCGTGCCGCTGCCGGTGTTCGCGCACCACCAGGGCATGTCGATGGACATCGTCGACTGCGGCCTGGCCAGCGCGCTGGCGCCGCGGCCGGGCGTGCTCGCGCGCAAGATCGCGCACGGCACGCGCAACTGCCGCGTCACCGCCGCGATGACGATCGACCAGGTCAACGCCGCGATCCGCGCCGGCATGGAGATCGCCGAGTCGCTGTCGGGCAACGTGCTGGGCTGCGCCGGCCTGGGCGTGGGCTCGCCCGCCTCGGCGGCGCTGGTGATCTCGCGGGTGACCGGCCTGGCGCTGCGCGACCTGGTCCACGCCGGCCCGCGCATGAGCGAGGAGGACTTCGTGCACGCGATGGCGGTGCTGCAGAGCGCGCACAACCGCCATCCGGCCTCGGAGGATCCGGTGCATGCGCTGGCGACCTTCGGCGGCTTCGAGATGGCGATGATGGTCGGCGCGATGCTGACCGCCGCCGAGCGGCGCCACCTGATCCTGGTCGACGGCATGGGCGCCTGCGCGGCGCTGCTGGTGGCCTCGCACATCGCGCCGACGGTGGTCGACTACGCGCTGTTCTGCCGCAGCAGCGAGCACCGCGGACTGGACTTCGTGCTGGCCGGCTTCGAGAGCGCGGCGCTGCTGGCGCTCGGCCTGGAGTCGATCGACGGCACCGGCACCGCGCTGAGCTGGCCGCTGGTGCGCGCCGCCTGCGCGCTGCTGACCGAGGTCGAGGACACCGTCGAGCCCATGCCGCCGCCGGCCGAGCCGCAGGAGACGACGCCGTCGGACTTCGATCCGCTGCCGGTGCGCGGCTGAGGCGTCAGCGCACGGCGCCCGGATCGGGCTGGCCGGTCGGCGCGCCGCCGCTGACGGTGCCGGCGCCATCGGGCGGCGCCTGCACGATCGGCGGCTGCACCGACACCATGCCCTCGACCGGCACCTGCACCTGGGGCACCGGCGCCGGCTGCGGCACAACCAGGCCGCCGGGCTGCGGCAGGCCGCCCCCCGGCATCGCCCCGCCGCCCGGCGCGGCCGCCGCCTGCCCCGGCACGCCGGTGGCCGGTGGCGGCAGCCGCGGCAGGTCGAGCGTGACCTGCGCCGGCGCGCCGGCCGGACCGATCGCGACCTGCTGCGCGCTGATCGACTGCAGCACCCAGTCGCCGTCGACCCGCGCGCCGACACGCACCACGCGCGCCGGGCGATCGTCGACCGCCAGCATCGCCCAGCCGGTGCCGCCGGCCTCGACGATCGCGCCGACCAGCTTGAAGCGGGAGGCCGCCGCCGGCGCGGCCGGAGCCGGCGTGCCGGCCGCCGGCACGCTGCCGAGCATGCGCAGCACGTCGCCGCGCACCGCCTGCTCGGTGGCGACCGTCTGGACCTGCGGCGGCAGCCCCGCGGGGCGCACGCCCAGGCGCAGGCCCCAGAAGACCAGACTGCCCGCCAGGGCGGCCCACACCAACCATGCTGTCCAACGTGCTGCCATGGCGGGGGATTATGATCGACGACCCCGCTGACTCACGGACCGACAGGATTGCCCGAATGAAAAGTTCGCGTCTCGCCCGCACCGCTGCACGCGGTTTCACGCTGATCGAGCTGATGGTCGTGCTGGTCATCATCGGCGTGCTGGCCGCGCTGATCGTGCCGAACGTGCTCGACCGCGCCGACGATGCCCGGGTCACCGCCGCGCGCACCGACGTCAACAACCTGATGCAGGCGCTCAAGCTCTACAAGCTCGACAACCAGCGCTACCCCACCGGCGAGCAGGGCCTGCAGGCGCTGGTCGCCAAGCCCTCGACCGGCCCGGCGCCGTCGAACTGGAAGCCCTACCTGGACAAGCTGCCCAGCGACCCCTGGGGCCGCCCGTACCAGTACGCCAATCCCGGCGTGAAGGGCCCGATCGACGTCTTCAGCTACGGCGCCGACGGCCAGGCCGGCGGCGAGGGCAAGGACGCCGACATCGGCTCCTGGCAGTGAGCGCCAAGGGATCGTCCTGAGCGCACACGCCGCTCCCGCCCTGCGCCCGCGCGCACGTCGCGCTCGCGGCTTCACGATCCTGGAGCTGCTGGTGGTGGTGGCGATCGTCGCGCTGGCCAGCGCGGTGGTCACGCTGGCGCTGCCCGACCCGGCCGCGACCCGGCTGGAGCGCGAGGCCGCGCGGCTGGCCGCCATCCTTGAGACCGCGCGGGTGCAGGCCCGCGCCTCGGGCACGCTGGCGAGCTGGGTGCCGGGCGCCGATCCGGCGCGGCCGGAGATCGCCGGCCTCGACTTCCACTTCGAGGGCCTGCCGCCCGGCCACGAGCTGCCCGAGCGCTGGTCGGATGCGGATCTCTCGGACCGCATCGTGGTGCAGCTGCCGGCGCGCCAGCGCGCGCTGGTGCTCGGGCCGGAGCCGGTGATCCCGGCGCAGCGCCTGGTGCTGCAGCTCGACGACCGCCGCGTCGTGCTGGCCACCGACGGACTGGCGCCCTTCGCGGTGATCGCCGATGCCCCGGAGGGCGGCGATGCGCGCTGAACGCGGCCTGACGCTGATCGAGGTGCTGGTCGCGCTGACCATCGTCGCGCTGACGCTGGCCGCCGGCATCAAGGCCGCCGGCGCGCTCAGCGGCAACGCCGAGCGGCTCGGCGACACGCTGGCGGCGCAGTGGTGCGCCGACAACCATCTGGCCAACCTGCGCCTGACGCGCCAGCAGCCCCCGATCGGCGACAGCGAGTTCCGCTGCGAGCAGCTCGGGCGCGACTACCGCGGCCATGTGACCGTGCGGCCGACGCCCAACCCGCTGTTCCGCCGCATCGACGTGCAGATGCTCGACGCCGACGACCGCAGCCTGCTGGTCTACAGCACCGTGATGTCGAGGCTGTGATGCGCGCCCCGTCCCGCCTCCGCCGGCACGGCGGCCCCCGCCCGCGCGGCTTCACGCTGATCGAGCTGCTGGTCGCGCTGATGCTGATGGCGCTGATGAGCGCGATGGCCTGGCAGGGCGTCGACGCGGTGGTGCGCAGCCGCGAGATCACGCAGGCGCGCATGGAGCGGCTGCTGCGGCTGCAGTCGGTGATGGCGCAGTGGGAGGCCGACCTGCGCGAGATCGCCGACTCGCAGGTCGTGCCCGGCATGAACTTCGACGGCGCGACGCTGCGGCTGACGCGCCGCCGCCCGGACGGCATGCAGGTCGTCGCCTGGACGCTGCGCGGCGGCACGCTGTGGCGCTGGAGCGCGCCGGTGGCCACGACGATGGACGCGCTGCAGGAGGCCTGGATGCGCAGCTACCAGCTGCTGGGCAGCGAGGCCGGCACGCTGGCGATGCTGCAGGGCGTCGAGCAGTGGCAGCTCCATGTCTTCCACATCAGCAGCAACAGCTGGAGCAACGCCCAGTCCAGCGGCGACGTGGCCACGCCGCAGGGCGGCGCGACGCCCGATCCGGCCGCGGCCGCACCGCCCGAGGGCGGCGCCTCGCGCGGGCCCGGCGGCCCGCCGCTGGCGCCGCCGGTCGAGTCCGGCAGCGTGCAGCCGGCGGCGGTGGTCAACCAGGTGCACGACGCGCTGCCCGACGGCCTGCGGGTGATGCTGCGCTTCGGCGAGAACGGCACCGCCAGCGGCACGCTGACCCGCGACCTGCGGCTGATCCACCCCTGAAGCGCCCGGGACCGACGCACATGCGCATGCCCCTCTCCAGCGGCCGCCGCCCGCCCGCCCAGCGCGGCGCGGCGCTGCTGACCGCGATGATCCTGGTCACCGTGGTGGCGACGCTGGCCGCGGGCATGCTGTGGCAGCAGTGGCGCGCGCTGCAGGTCGAGTCGGCCGAGCGGGTGCAGACGCAGGCGCAGTGGCTGCTGCAGGGCGCGCTCGACTGGTCGCGCATGATCCTGCGCGAGGATGCACGCAGCGGCGGCACCGACCACCTCAACGAGCCCTGGGCCGCGCCGCTGGCCGAGGCGCGCCTGTCGACCTTCCTGGCCGCCGACAGCAAGATGGCCGAGGGCATGCCCGACGCCTTCCTCTCCGGCCGCATCGAGGATGCGCAGTCGCGCTACAACCTGCGCAATCTGGTGCAGCAGGGCAAGGTCAGCCCGCCGGAGCTGCAGACGCTGACGCGGCTGTGCGAGTACCTCGGCCTGGGCGGCGACGTCGCGCAGCGGCTGGCGCTGGCGCTGCGCCGCGCCACGCCCGGCGGCGCCACCGAGACCGAGACCGGCTCGGTCGAGAACGGCAGCGCGCTGCCGCTGATGCCGCCCTCGGCCGACGAGCTCGGCTGGCTGGGCCTGTCCGAGCCGGTGGTGCGCACGCTGCGGCCCTATGTCGTGCTGCTGCCGCGCGAGACGCCGGTCAACCTGAACACCGCGCCGAAGGAGGTCATCGCGGCCGTCCTGCCCGGCACCGATCTGGCCGGCGCGCAGCGTCTGGTGCAGGCGCGGCTGCGCGAGCCGCTGCGCTCGCCCGACGACGCCAAGCGGGTGCTGGGCGAGCGCGCGCTGACCGATGCGCGCCGCGTCAGCGTCAACAGCAGCTTCTTCGTCGTCAGCGGCGTGCTGCGGCTCGACGCGCTGGTGATCGCGCAGCGCTCGCTGATCGAGCGCCAGGGGCGCGAGGTGCGGCTGCTGTCGACCCGCCGGCTCACCGACCCGCGCGAACTGCAGGCGGCGCTGCAGCCGTAGCGGCGGGCGACAGGGCACCGGTTCACGAGGCAGATACCACGCCCGGTCACAGTTCGCCCCGGCCCGCCCCCCTACAATCGGCCCGACATCCTTCCCATCCCGAATGAGCCTGCTCGTCATCCAGCTGCCCGCCCGTCCGCGCCTGCATCCGCAGACCCGCACGACCGCGGCGCCCGCGCCCGAACTGGCCTGGGTGCTGAGTCCGGACGGCCGCACCGTGCAGTCCGAGGGCCGCTGCGCCGCGGCGCTGCTGCCGCAGGCCGGCACGACGGTGGCCGTCTGCGCCATCACCGACGTGGCCTTCCACCGTCTCGACTGGCCGAAGGCGCCGGCGGCGCGGCTGCGCGCGGCGCTGGCCGGCCTGGCCGAGGAGGCGCTGCTCGACGAGACCGACACGCTGCACCTGGCCGCCGCGCCGGACGCGCAGGCGGGCGAGCCCGGCTGGCTGGCGGTGACCGACCGCGACTGGCTCGTCGCGCAGCTCGCGCTGGTCGAGGGCGCCGGCCGGCCGGTCGACCGCATCGTGCCGGCGCTGTGGCCCGACACGCTGGCGCGCGGCCATTTCCATGCCGATCCGCTCGACGAGCCGCCGCAGCCGCGGCTGAGCTGGGTCGACGCGCAGGGCGTGTCGACCTGGCCGCTGGCGGGCTCGCTGTCGCGCGCGCTGCTGCCCGAGCCGCTGCCGGGCGACACGATGTGGACCGCCGAGCCGGCCGCGGCCGCGCCGGCCGAACGCTGGCTCGGCCAGCCGGTGCAGGTCACCGGCCAGGCCGACCTGCTGCTGGCGGCCGCGCAGAGCCCGTGGAACCTGCGCCAGTTCGAGCTGGCGCCGCGCCACCGCGGGCTGGCGCAGCTGCGCGAGGCCTGGCGGCGCTTCATGACGCCGGGCTGGCGGCCGGTGCGGCTCGGCCTGGTCGGGCTGGTCGCGGCGCAGATCGCCGGACTGAACGCCTGGGCCTGGCTGCAGGAGCGCGAGCTGCGCGACCGCCGCACCGAGATGACCCAGATCCTGACGCGCACCCATCCGCAGGTGCGCGCGGTGCTCGACGCGCCGGTGCAGATGGAGCGCGAGAACGAGATGCTGCGCACCCGTGCCGGCCGCGCCGGCGACGGCGACCTCGAGACGCTGCTGCAGGTCGCCGCCAGCGTCTGGCCCGAGGGCCGCGCGCCGCAGACGATCGCCTTCGAGCCGGGCCAGCTGCGCCTGGGCGCGCCGGGCCTGCCGCCCGAGCAGCTCGAGCAGATGCGCTCGACGCTGGCGCCGGCCGGCTGGCTGCTGGACGGCGGCGGCGAGCAGGTCACGCTCGGCCGCGCCCGCACCGAGCGCCGCTGAAGTCCTTCCCGCCGACCGACGAGACGATGCCCAAGGACTCCCCCTCCCCGTTCGAGACCCTGCGCCGCCAGGCCGAGCCGCTGCGCCAGCGCTGGCTGACGCTGGCCCCGCGCGAGCGCGTCGGCCTCGGGCTGGCCGCGCTGGCGCTCGGCCTGTTCCTGCTGTGGAGCGTGGCGGTCGCGCCGGCGCTGCGCAGCCTGTCGAGCGCGCCGGCACGGCTGGCCGAGATCGACACCCGGCTCGCGCGCATGCGCCATCTGGCTGCCGAGGCCGGCGAGCTGCGCGCGCAGCCGCCGGTGGCGCCGCCCCAGGCCGAAGCCGCGCTGCAGTCGGCCACCCAGCGCCTGGGCGCGGTGGCGAAGCTGCAGGGCAGCGGCGAGCGCATCACCGTGCAGTTCACCGCGATCGAGCCGGCGGCGCTGGCGGCCTGGCTCGACGAGGTGCGCAGCGCCGCGCGGGCGCGTGTCGTCGAGGCCCAGCTCGGGCGCATCGGCAACGGCTACAGCGGCAGCGTCGTGCTGACGCTGGCGCCGCCGCAGTGAGACCGGGCGGAGCCAGGACGATGGGCCGACCCGAACCGAAGATGCCGCGCTGGCGCCCGACCTACCAGCCCAGCGCCGGACCGCCCTCGGCCTTCGGCGACACGCTGATGCGCTCGGGCAGCGGCTGGGTCGCGCAGGCGCGCGCCAGCCGGCACTGGGCCGCGGCCGGCGCGCTGTGCGGCGCGCTGGTCGTGCTGCCGGTGGCCGCGCCGGCGCCGTGGCTGGCGCGGGCGGTCGCGGCCGCCACGCGCGACCGGGTGGTGCTGGCCGACGCGCGCGGCACGCTGTGGTCGGGCGACGCGGTGCTGGTGCTGACCGCCGGCCCCGGCAGCCGCGACGCGATGGCCCTGCCCGGGCGCATCGGCTGGCGGCTGAGCCTGTCGGGGCTGTCGGCGCAGCTCGCGCTGCGCCACGACTGCTGCCTGGCCGGCGAGCCGCGGCTGGGCGTGCGCCCCGGCCTGGGCCGGATCGAGGTGCAGGTGCTGCCCGATCCCGCGCAGGGCGGCAGCCGCGTCGGCCAGTGGCCGGCCGCCTGGCTGGTCGGCCTGGGCACGCCGTTCAACACGATGCGCCCGGGCGGCTCGATGCAGCTCGACGCGCACGGCCTGCAGCTGGCCTGGGCGCGCGGCCGCTTCGCGATGAACGGCTCGGCCACGCTGGAGATGCGCGACCTGTCGTCGCGGCTGACGACGCTGCCGCGGCTGGGCAGCTACCGGCTGACGGTCGGCAGCGATGCGGCGCAGGCCGGCACCGCCGCCGTCCAGCTCGAGACCCTCGACGGACCGCTGCAGCTCGGCGCCAGCGGCAGCTGGGGTGCCGGCGGCCTGCGCCTGCGCGGCGAGGCCAGCGCGCGCGAGGCCGAGCGCCCCGCGCTCGACAACCTGCTCAACATCATCGGACGGCGCCAGGGCGCGCGGTCCCTGCTCTCGATCGGATGACCATGAAGCCGTGCCTCCGCCCCCCCGTGCCGCAGCGCCTGCTGGCCGCCGCCCTGGCCGGCCTGACCGCGATCGGCGGTCTCGCCCTCCCGGCCGCCGACGCGCAGGCCCAGCAGGGCGCCGCGCGCCGCGCCGCCGCCGCCGCCGCCAGCAGCGGCCCGAAGGTGACGGTCAACTTCGTCAACGCCGAGATCGACGCGGTCGCGCGCGCGATGGCGGCGATCGTCAAGCGCCAGATCGTCGTCGACCCGCGGGTGCGCGGGCAGATGACGCTCTACAGCGAGCAGCCGCTGACCGAGCGCGAGGCCTTCCTGAACTTCATGTCCGCGCTGCGCGGCCTGGGCTTCACCATCGTCGAGGTCTCGGGGCTGCTGAAGATCGTGCCGGAGGCCGAGGCCAAGCTGCAGACCGGCACCGTCTCGGTCGGCCAGGTGGTGCGCGGCGGCGACCAGATCCTGACGCAGGTCTTCAGCCTGAAGCACGAGAACGTCAACAACCTGGTGACGGTGCTGCGCCCGCTGATCACGCCGAACAACACCATCAACGCCAACCCCGGCAACAACACGCTGGTCATCACCGACTACGCCGACAACCTGCAGCGCATCGCCAAGATCATCGCGGCGCTGGACACGCCGGCGGCCACCGACGTCGAGGTGGTGCCGGTGCGGCACGCGGTGGCCTCCGACATCGCGCAGATGGTGCAGCGCTTCGCCGACAGCTCGGCCGGCGGCACGCCCGGCGCGGCGCCGGCCACCACCGGCGGCGCGGTCTCGGTGCTGGCCGACGCGCGCACCAACTCGCTGCTGATCCGCGCACCCAACGCCGCGCGGCTGGCCGCCGTGCGCTCGGTCATCGCCAAGCTCGACCAGCCGGCCACCGGCGCCGAGGCGGCCGGCAACATCCGGGTCGTCTACCTGAAGAACGCCGACGCGACCCGCCTGGCCACCGTGCTGCGCGCGGCCTATGGCGCCGGCGGCGGCAGCGCGGGCGGGCAGGCCTCCGGCGGGCTGTCGGGCGGCTCGGGCGGCTCGGGCGCGGGCCTGGCGCAGGGCGGCGGCATCGCCGCGATGACGGGCCAGTCCGGCAGCACCGCCTCGCCCCAGTCGACCAGCCCGGTCAGCGCCGCGGCCAGCCCGTCGACCGGCGGCTTCATCCAGGCCGACCCGGCCACCAACGCGCTGATCATCACCGCACCGGAGCCGATGTACCGCCAGCTGCGCGCCGTCATCGACCAGCTCGACGCCCGCCGCGCCCAGGTCTACGTCGAGTCGATGATCGTCAAGATCGACGCGAGCAAGACGGCCGAGTTCGGCTTCCAGTGGCAGGGCCTGCTGGGCAAGAACGGCGACAAGTACGGCCTGGTCGCCGGCACGAACTACGGCAGCAAGACCGGCAACATCCTCGACCTGTCGACCACCGCCGGCGCCGCGCTGGCCAGCGGCGGCAGCGCCTCCGGCCTGCTGGGCAACGGCCTGAACATCGGCCTGATCCAGGCGATCAACGGCGTCTACACGCTGGGCGCGCTGGCGCGCTTCCTGGAGTCCGAGGCCGGCGCCAACGTGCTGTCGACGCCCAATCTGGTCGCGCTCGACAACGAGGAGGCCAAGATCGTCATCGGCCAGAACGTGCCCTTCGTCACCGGCAGCTTCACCGGCACCGGCTCGAGCAGCAACTCGGCCAACCCGTTCCAGACCATCGAGCGCAAGGACGTCGGCCTGACGCTGCGCCTGAAGCCGCAGATCGGCGAGAACGGCACGGTGCGCATGCAGGTCTACCAGGAGAACTCCAGCGTCGTCAGCACCAGCACCACCAGCGGCCCGACCACCGACAAGAGCGCGATCGAGACCACCGTCGTGGTCGACGACGGCCAGATCATGGTGCTCGGCGGCCTGCTGAAGGACGAGTACGGCGACGGCGAGGACCGGGTGCCCGGCCTGGCCTCGATCCCGCTGGTGGGCAACCTGTTCAAGTCCGGCTCGCGCAAGCGCGTCAAGACCAATCTGCTGGTCTTCCTGCGCCCGGTGGTGATGCGCACCCAGGAGGACGCCACCGCGCTGACGCTCGACCGCTACGAGGCGATCCGCGCGCGCCAGCAGACCAGCCAGCCGGTGCCCTCGGCGACGCTGGGCAACATCAACGAGTCGCCGGTGCTGCCGGCCGTGCCCGCGCGAGCGGCCGCGCCCGCGTCGGCGCCGTCGGCCGCCAGCGGCTCCCGGCCCTGAAGCCGCTCACGTCCAGCCAAGGAGCCCGTCCCGTGCGCCATCCCCTGCCCTACGCCTGGGCCAAGTCGCAGCGCCTGCTGCTCGAGGACGACGGCGAGCGCCTGGTGCTGTGGGCCGACGCCCAGGCGCCGCGCGCCGCGCTGGCCGAGGTCCTGCGCCTGCACGCGGTCGATGCGGTCGAGCTGGAGGCGCCCGAGCGGCTGGCGCAGCGCATCGCCCAGGCCTATGCCGGCGGCGAGTCCAGCGCCGCGGCGGTCGTCGGCGAGGTCGAGAGCGCGGTCGATCTCAGCCGCATGATGCAGGACCTGCCGGCGGTCGAGGACCTGCTGGAGGCCGCCAACGACGCGCCCATCATCCGCATGCTCAACGCGCTGCTGACGCAGGCCGCCAAGGACGGTGCCAGCGACATCCACATCGAGCCCTACGAGCGCTCGTCGGCGGTGCGCTTCCGCGTCGACGGCACGCTGCGCGAGATCGTGCAGCCCAACAAGGCGCTGCACGCGGCCCTCATCAGCCGGCTGAAGATCATGGCCGAGCTCGACATCGCCGAGAAGCGCCTGCCGCAGGACGGGCGCATCTCGCTGCGCATCGGCGGGCGGGCGATCGACGTGCGCGTCTCGACGCTGCCGGGCGTGCACGGCGAGCGCGCGGTGCTGCGCCTGCTCGACAAGGGCGAGGCGAAGTTCTCGCTGACCGGCCTCGGCATGCAGGGCGACACGCTGGCGGGCTTCACCCGGCAGATCGCCCAGCCGCACGGCATCGTGCTGGTCACCGGCCCGACCGGCTCGGGCAAGACGACGACGCTCTACGCCGCGCTCGGCCAGGTCGACACCTCGACCACCAACGTGCTGACGGTCGAGGACCCGGTCGAGTACGAGCTCGCCGGCATCGGCCAGACGCAGGTCAACGCCAAGATCGACCTGACCTTCGCCAAGGCGCTGCGCGCCATCCTGCGCCAGGACCCGGACGTGATCATGATCGGCGAGATCCGCGACCACGAGACGGCGCAGATCGCGGTGCAGGCCTCGCTGACCGGCCACCTGGTGCTGGCGACGCTGCACACCAACGACGCGCCCAGCGCGGTGACCCGCCTGACCGACATGGGCATCGAGCCCTTCCTGCTGTCGTCGTCGCTGCTGGGCGTGCTGGCGCAGCGCCTGGTGCGCAAGCTCTGCACGCACTGCCGCCGCCAGGGCGCGGACGGCCGCTGGCATCCGGTCGGCTGCGACCACTGCGGCCACAGCGGCTACAAGGGCCGCACCGGCGTCTACGAGCTGATGACGGTCGACGAGCGGGTGCAGGCGCTGATCCATGCGCGCGCGCCCGAGTCCGAGCTGATCGCCGCGGCGCGCGGGGCGGGCCTGCGCTCGATGCGCGAGGACGGCGAGCGGCTGGTGGCCGCCGGCATCACCTCGATGGAAGAGCTGCTGCGGGTGACGCGGGACTGACCGGAATCCAGCCTGATGCCTGCCTACCGATTCGAGGCGCTCGACGCCAGCGGCAAGACCCAGAACGGTCTGCTCGAGGGCGACAGCGCCCGCGCGATCCGCGCCCAGCTGCGTGCACGCGCGCTGGTGCCGCTCGACGTGCAGCCGGTGTCGGCCGCCGACGAGGGCGGCGGCAGCGGCGGCACCGCCTCGCGGCTGCGCCGGCGCGTCTTCGACGCCACCGCGCTGGCGGTCTGGACGCGCCAGCTCGCCGGCCTGGTGGCCGCCGGCCTGCCGCTGGAGCGCGCGCTGACCGCGCTGGCCGACGAGGCCGAGGACCCGCGCCAGCGCGAGCTGCTCGCGCACCTGCGCGCCGAGGTCAATGCCGGATCGCCCTTCGCGCGTGCGCTGGCCGGCGCGCCGCGCGAGTTCGACGAGGTCTACCGCGCGGTGGTGGCTGCCGGCGAGCAGAGCGGCCAGCTCGGCCGGGTGCTCGAGCGCCTGGCCGACGACCTGGAGGAGCGCCAGGCGCTCAAGGCCAAGCTGATCGGCGCGACGCTGTATCCGGCCATCGTCTCGGTGGTGGCGGTCGTCATCGTGATCTTCCTGGTGACCTACGTGGTGCCGCAGGTCGCGCAGGTCTTCGCCGGCAGCAAGAAGGCGCTGCCGCTGCTGACCAGCGCGATGCTGGCGCTCAGCGCCTTCCTGCGCCAGTGGGGCTGGGCGCTGCTGCTGGCCCTGGTCGGCGCGAGCGGCGCGCTGCTGCTGGCGCGCCGCAACGAGGCCACCCGCGAGCGGCTCGATGCGGCGATGCTGCGCCTGCCGCTGGTCGGGCGGCTCGCGCGCGGCTACAACGCGGCGCGCTTCGCCGGCACGCTGGCGATGCTGGCCGGCTCGGGCGTGCCAATCCTGAAGGCGCTGCAGGCCGCGGCCGAGACGCTGTCCAACCGCGCGATGCGCGCCGACGCGATGGAGGCGCTGGTGCAGGTGCGCGAAGGCGCGCCGCTGGCCTCGGCGCTGGCGGCGAAGAAGCGCTTTCCGGGGCTGCTGGCGATGTTCGCCCGCCTGGGCGAGCAGACCGGCGAGCTGCCGCTGATGCTGCAGCGCGCCGCCACCCAGCTCGGCGCCGAGGTGCAGCGCCGCGCGATGCAGACCGCGACCATCCTGGAGCCGCTGCTGATCGTCGGCATGGGCGGCGTGGTGATGGTGATCGTGCTGGCGGTGCTGCTGCCGATCATCCAGCTCAACACCTTCGTCAGGTGAAGCGCCGCACCTGCCGCTTGCCGGCCTGCTTGCCCGCGTACATCGCCTGATCGGCGCGCTCGAGCAGCACGGCGATGTCGTGTCCGTCGGCCGGCACCATCGCCAGGCCGATCGTCGCGCCGACCCGGCAGGGCGGGCCCTGCACCACCTCGATGTCGGGCGCGATCGCGTCCAGCAGCGCCTGCCCGAGCCGCAGCGCCGCCGGCTCGTCCGGCAGCCCGGTGGCCATCACGACGAACTCGTCGCCGCCGATGCGGGCCACCAGATCGCTCTGGCGCACCTGGGCCTGCAGCCGGCGCGCGACCTCGGCCAGCACCTGGTCGCCGGCCTGGTGGCCGAAGCGGTCGTTGACCGGCTTGAAGCCGTCGAGGTCGAGCAGGAAGAGCGCGGTCGCGTGGCCGGGCCGGGCGCGCGCCAGCGCCGGGCCGGCCGCCTGCTGCAGGCCGCGCCGGTTCAGCAGCCCGGTCAGCGCGTCCGTCTCGGCGAGCCGGCGCAGGCGCTCGCCGTCATGGCGCACCTGCTCGGCCGCGCGCCGCAGCGCGGCGACCCGCACGCCGGTGACCACCAGCCACATCACCATCTCGGTCAGCGACGCGATCTGGAAGCCGTGCAGCACCAGCGGCGTCGCCGGCAGCCGGCCGCTGATCAGCAGCGCCAGCACCAGCACGCCGGAGGTGTAGACGGTCCAGCCCGCCAGCAGGTAGCCGGCCGCCGCATCGCCCTGGCGCCAGCGCCGCCACGCCACCGGCAGGGCCAGCAGCGTCGGCAGCTGGCCCAGGACCTTGGCGATGCGCTGCCCGTCGCGGTAACTCAGCAGGTCGCACAGCACCAGCAGCGCCGCAGCGGCGCAGACCAGCCCGCCGGCATGCATCAGCCGCGACAGCCGCGGCAGCACCTCCGCGATCCCCAGCGCCCGGTCGACGAACAGGAAGGTGCCGGTGATGCCCAGCAGCACGCACACCGGCGGCAGCCGCTCGGCCAGATCGGGATGCTCGCTCCACAGATGCTGCATGCCGATGCCGTGGAAGGCGATCTGGAACAGCCCCAGGCTCAGCACGCTCAGGCCGTAGTAGACGAACATGCGGTCGCGCAGGCTGTACCACTGCGCCAGGCTGTACAGCAGCAGCGACAGCATCACGCCGGCCGCCAGCCCCTGCACCAGCTGCGCGCGCTCCTCGCTGCGGCGGTGCACCTCGGGCACGACCAGCTGCAGCGGCGCGATCAGGCTGCCGGAGGTGTGCACCCGCAGCACCAGCCGGTGGCGCCCGGCCTGCAGCGACAGCGGCAGCAGGTGGGTGCGCGCGAGCAGCGCACGCGCGCTGCCGCGCAGGCGGTCGCCGGTGTGCAGCAGGGTCACCGGGCGGTCGTCGCGCAGCAGCTGCAGGTCCACCTCGTCGAGGGCCGGATAGGCGACGTCGAGCAGCCATTCGCCCGCGGCCTGCGCGCCGACCTCGAGGTCCAGGAAGATCCAGAGCGTGCCGGGGTATTCGCCGAAGTTGGCCCGGGGCGTCCCGGCCGCCTGCGCCTGGCCGGCGAGGGCCCGGGCCGTGTCGAAGTCGAGCCGGCCGGCGTCGTCGCGCAGCACCCTCAGGTGGCGCCAGAGGTCGGGGGCCGGCCCGTCGCGCGAGTCCAGCCGCAGCACCTCGGGCGGGCTGGCGGTCTGCGCCCGCACGGCCCCGAGGCCGGCCAGCAGCGCCAGCAGGAGCAGCAGGCACCGCAGCGCGGCCCGCAGCCCTGCCGGCCATCCGGCTTCCGTCCTGTCCCCCGATGCGATCACGCCCGTCCCCCACCCTCTTTCACCGCCTGACACTCTCGGACAGGATCGGCGGCGCCGGTCCGCGGATCAGCCCTCGCTTGGGGGAGCATCCCCGAGTGACATCGCCCCCTGGCCTGCGGCATGCTTGTCTCGAGCACAGGTTCCCGGATTCCCGGATCTTCAGGAGACTGACATGCTGGCCCCACGCACGGAACTGGTCTGCACCTCGGGTGCGGACTCTCCCCGCGGAGCGATCCCGATCGCGCGGATGCGCTCCGTCTACCGGCTCGACGAGGTCGAGCGGCGCCTCGGCAAGCTCGCCGGCAAGGAGCACGAGAACCTGCGTGCCACCTACGAGCGCATGCTGGAAAAAGGCCCCGAGCGCTTCCAGGTCAAGCCCGCCGGCCTGCCGGCGATGGAGCACCTCTACGACGAGCTGCCCAACTTCCACGCGGTGCTCGACGACGTGCGCCGCCAGATCGCGCTGTGCGAGGACAGCGGCGATGCGCTCGAGATCACGCCGATGCTGCTGCTGGGCCCGCCGGGCGTGGGCAAGACGCACTTCGCCAGGGCACTGGCCGGGCTGCTGGGCACCGGAATGGGGATGGTGCCGATGAGCTCGCTGACCGCCGGCTGGGTGCTGTCGGGGGCGTCGAGCCAGTGGAAGGGCGCGCGGCCCGGCAAGGTCTTCGAGACGCTGGTCGACGGCGCCTACGCCAACCCGGTCATCGTCGTCGACGAGATCGACAAGGCCGGCGGCGAGCAGGCCTACGATCCGCTGGGCTCGCTCTACAGCCTGCTCGAGCACGACACCGCGCACAGCTTCACCGACGAGTTCGCCGAGGTCGCGATCGACGCCAGCCAGGTCATCTGGGTCGCCACCGCCAACGACGAGCGCGCCATTCCCGACCCGATCCTGAACCGGGTCAACATCCACCAGATCGAGCGGCCGGACGCGGCCGCCGCCCGGCGCATCGCGCTGCGGCTGCACGCCTCGATCCGCGCCTCGCACGACTGGGGCCGGCGCTTCGACGAGACGCCGTCGGAGGCGGTGCTCGAGCGCTTCGCCGAGATGGCCCCGCGCGAGATGCGCCGAGCCTGGATGACCGCCTTCGGCAACGCCAAGCTGGCGCGGCGCACCACGATCCTGGCGGCCGACCTGCCCGACGCCGGCGCCGGGCGGCACTCACCGATCGGCTTCGTCCACTGAGGCCGATCCCCGGGGCTGGCCGCGGTAGGCGCGCAGCGCCGCCAGGTCCAGCACCCGCACGCCGCCGTAGTCGATGCGGATCAGGTCCTGCGCCTGCAGCGTGCGCAGCGCCTCGTTGACCCGCTGGCGCGACAGGCCCACCAGATAGCCCAGCTCCTGCTGCGTGATGCGCAGCACCTCGCCGACGCCCGGGTACAGCACCGGATGGAACAGCGCCGCGAGGTTGCGCGCCACCCGCGAGTCGGGATCGTGGATGCGGTCGATCTCGCGCGCGGCGATGAACTGGCCGAGGCGCTCGTTGAGCTGGTTGACGACGAAGCGGTTGAACGGCAGGCTGTGCGCGAGCAGCTCGTGGAAGACCTCGGCCGTGATGCCGGCCACCACCGAGCGGCGCAGCGCCTCGATGTTGTAGCGGTAGGCCTCGCCCTTGAGCAGCGTGCCCTCGCCGAACCAGGCCCCGGGCGGCACGCCGGTGAAGGTCAGCGGCGCGGCGCCGTCGCCGGCGTCGCCGCTCATCTTCAGCAGGCCGTCGATGACGCCGAACCAGTAGGACGCCGGCCGGCCGGTGCGGCACAGCACCTCGCCCGCATCGGCCTGCACCACGCGCAGCGAGCCCAGCGCGAGCCGCCGGTGCGACGCCGACAGCGGCTGCAGCCAGGCGATGCCGTCGAGCTCGCGGCTGGTCGGTGCGCGCGAGCGTTCGCGCAGCGTCGTCAGGCTCATCGGGATTCCTCCAGATCGGGAAACTCCGCTTGGGAGAGTCCCTAGGATTGTCGTCAGGCCGACATCCTGGCGTCAAACCCGGACTTACCATGCCTCCCGGAGACAAGGACGGACCGATCGCGTGGCGAGAGGGCCGATCCGCCCACCCGACAACAAGGACGAGGAGACGCCAAGGTGAGCTCGACCTTCCCGCGCCTGCTGCTGGAGCACGCCCGGCAGCGCCCCGATGCAGACGCCATCCGGGAAAAGGAATACGGTATCTGGCAGACCCGCAGCTGGCGCCAGCTGGCCGACGAGGTCGGCCGCATGGCCGCCGGCCTGGCCGCGGCCGGCCTGCAGCGCGGCCAGCATCTGGTGGTGGTCGGCGACAACCGGCCGCGCCTGACGATGGCGATGCTGGCCGCCCAGTGTCTGGGCGCGATTCCCGTGCCGCTCTATCAGGACGCGAC
Organism: Sphaerotilus uruguayifluvii; assembly: GCF_013294065.1. Classification (GTDB taxonomy): domain Bacteria; phylum Pseudomonadota; class Gammaproteobacteria; order Burkholderiales; family Burkholderiaceae_C; genus Sphaerotilus; species Sphaerotilus uruguayifluvii. The sequence continues at coordinate 43,474 of NZ_JABSNM010000011.1, read as the reverse complement.
CGCGGCGGAATACGTCTTCCCGCTGAACAACGCCGAGGTCGCCTTCGCGGTGGTCGAGGACCAGGAGCAGGTCGACAAGCTGCTCGAGGTGCGCGAGCAGTGCCCGCTGCTGGCGCACATCTGGTTCGACGATCCGCGCGGCCTGCGCAAGTACGACGAGCCGGGCCTGGCCTCGATCGACGATCTGCTCGCCGCCGGCGGCAGCGGCGCGGCCGGCGTGCTCGAGCGGGCCGCCGAGGCGGTGCAGCCCGGCGATGTCGCGGCGATGTTCTTCACCTCCGGCACCACCGGCAATCCGAAGGGCGTGGTGCACACCCACCGCTCGCTGATCGACCGCGCGCAGGCCGGCGCGAAGTTCGACCGCCTCACCGCCGCCGAGGAGGTGCTCGCCTACCTGCCGCCGGCCTGGATCGGCCAGAACATCTTCAGCTACGCGCAGTGGCTGGCCTGCGGCTATGTCGTCAACTGCCCGGAATCGGCCGCCACCGTCACGATCGACCTGAAGGAGATCGGCCCGACCTACTACTTCGCGCCGCCGCGGGTCTTCGAGGGCCTGCTGACCAGCGTGACGATCCGCATGGAGGACGCCGGCGCGCTGAAGAAGCACCTCTTCAAGACCTTCATGGACCATGCGCGCCGCGTCGGCCCGGACCTGATGGACGGCCGGTCGGTCGGCCTCATGGACAGGCTGAAGTACCGCCTGGGCGACCTGTGCATCTACGGCCCGCTGCGCAACACGCTCGGCCTGAGCCGGGTGCGCGTGGCCTACACCGCCGGCGAGGCGATCGGCCCGGACCTGTTCACCTTCTACCGCTCGATCGGCATCAACCTGAAGCAGCTCTACGGCTCGACCGAGACCGCCGTCTTCGTCTGCCTGCAGCCCGACAACGAGGCGCGCGCCGACACGGTGGGCGTGCCCTGCGACGGCGTCGAGATCCGCCTGGCCGAGTCCGGCGAGATCATGATCAAGTCGCCGGGGCTGCTGAAGGAGTACTACAAGAACCCGAAGGCGACCGAGGAGGTGCTGACCAAGGACGGCTGGTACCACAGCGGCGACGCCGGCTTCATCGACGCCACCGGCCACCTGAAGATCATCGACCGCGCCAAGGACGTCGGCCGCATCAGGGGCGGCGTGCACGACGGCGCGATGTTCGCCCCGAAGTACGTCGAGAACAAGCTGAAGTTCTATCCCTTCATCAAGGAGGCGGTGGCCTTCGGCGACGGCCGCGACCGGGTCTGCGCCTTCATCAACCTCGACGTCGAGGCCGCCGGCAACTGGGCCGAGCGGCGCAACCTGCCCTACGCCGGCTACACCGACCTGGCCGGCAAGCCGGAGGTGCTCGAGCTGATGCGCGAGTGCGTCGAGAAGACCAATGCCGACCTGGCGCAGGACGAGATGCTCGCCGGCAGCCAGATCCACCGCTTCCTGGTGCTGCACAAGGAGCTCGACGCCGACGACGGCGAGATGACCCGCACCCGCAAGGTCAAGCGCGGCGCCATCGCCGACAAGTACCGGGTGCTGATCGACGCGATGTACGGCGGCCGGTCCGAGCAGTTCATCGAGACGGCGGTCAAGTTCGAGGACGGCCGCAGCGGCAGCGTCTCGGCGACGCTGAAGATCATCGACGCGAAGACCTTTCCCGCGGTCCGGAGAGCGGCATGAACGGCATGAACGGCACCAGCGACACCCAAGGCAAGAAGATCGGCGACGTCATCCTCGACGTCAGCAACATCAGCCTGCGCTTCGGCGGCGTCAAGGCGCTGACCGACATCAGCTTCAACGTGCGCGAGCACGAGATCCGCTCGATCATCGGCCCGAACGGCGCGGGAAAGAGCTCGATGCTGAACTGCATCAACGGCGTGTACGTGCCGCAGGAGGGCCGCATCACCTTCCGCGGCCAGACCTTCGGCCACATGAACCGCCGCCAGGTCGCCGAGATGGGGCTCGCGCGCACCTTCCAGAACCTGGCGCTGTTCAAGGGCATGAGCGTGATCGACAACATCATGACCGGGCGCAACATGAAGATGAGGAGCAACCTCTTCCTTCAGGCGCTGCGCTGGGGCCCGGCCGAGCGCGAGGAGTGCGCGCACCGCGAGCACGTCGAGCACATCATCGACTTCCTCGAGATCCAGGCCTTCCGCAAGACGCCGGTCGGACGGCTCCCCTACGGCCTGCAGAAGCGCGTCGACCTCGGCCGCGCGCTGGCGATGGAGCCCAAGGTGCTGCTGCTCGACGAGCCGATGGCCGGCATGAACGTCGAGGAGAAGCAGGACATGTGCCGCTTCATCCTCGACGTCAACGAGGAGTTCGGCACCACGATCGTGCTGATCGAGCACGACATGGGCGTCGTGATGGACATCTCCGACCGCGTCGTCGTGCTCGACTACGGCAAGAAGATCGGCGACGGCACGCCTGACGAGGTGCGCGGCAACGAGGACGTCATCCGCGCGTACCTCGGCACCAGCCACTGAACCGCACCGGGAGACACGCAACATGGGATTCTTCCTCGAAACCCTGATCGGCGGCCTGATGACGGGCATGCTGTATTCGCTGATCGCCCTCGGCTTCGTGCTGATCTTCAAGGCCTCGGGCGTCTTCAACTTCGCGCAGGGCGCGATGGTGCTGTTCGCCGCGCTGGCGATGGCGCGCTTCTCCGAATGGATTCCCGCGGCGCTGCACATCGAGAGCAAGCTGCTGGGCAACCTGCTGGCCTTCGTCGCCGCGATGGCCGTCATGGTCGTGGTGGCCTGGGTGATCGAGCGCTGGGTGCTGGGCAAGCTGGTCAACCAGGAGGGCATCACGCTCTTGATGGCCACGCTGGGCGTGACCCACTTCCTCGACGGCGCCGGCCAGACGCTGTTCGGCTCGGACATCTACAAGATCGACGTCGGCCTGCCCAAGGACCCGATCTTCCTGCTGGAGAACGTCTTCCAGGGCGGCATCCTGGTCGGCCAGGAGGACCTCTACGCCGCGCTGATCGCCGCAGGCCTGGTGGCGGCCCTGGCGGCCTTCTTCCAGTACACCGCCACCGGCCGGGCGCTGCGCGCGGTGGCCGACGACCACCAGGCCGCGCAGTCGATCGGCATCCCGCTCAGCCGCATCTGGGTCATCGTCTGGTCGGTGGCGGGCTTCGTCGCGCTGGTGGCCGGGATCATCTGGGGCTCCAAGCTGGGCGTGCAGTTCTCGCTGTCGCTGGTGGCGCTGAAGGCGCTGCCGGTGGTGATCCTGGGCGGCCTCACCTCGGTGCCGGGCGCCATCATCGGCGGGCTGATCATCGGCGTGGGCGAGAAGCTCTCGGAGGTCTACATCGGCTCGATGGTGGGCGGCGGCATCGAGATCTGGTTCGCCTACGCGCTGGCGCTCGTCTTCCTGCTGCTGCGGCCGCAGGGCCTGTTCGGCGAAAAGATCATCGATCGCGTCTGAGCCCCACCCGAGGAGACCCATCCCATGCTTTACCGCGAGAACGGCCAGTTCAAGACCAGCTACGCCTCGGACCAGCAGATCTTCCCGATCGCGCAGGACCGCCTCGGCATCGTGCTGCTCGTCGCGCTCGCCGCGACGGTCGTGCCGATGCTGGCGCCCGAGTATCTCTTCCGCGCCATCCTGATTCCCTTCCTGATCCTGTCGATGGCCGCGCTCGGCCTGAACATCCTCGTCGGCTACTGCGGCCAGATCTCGCTGGGCACCGGCGGCTTCATGGCGGTGGGCGCCTACGCGGCCTACAACTTCTTCGTCCGCATCGACGGCATGCCGGTGATCGCCGCGCTGCTGCTGGGCGGGCTGTGCGCGACGGTGGTGGGCGTGCTGTTCGGCATCCCGTCGCTGCGCATCAAGGGCCTCTACCTGGCGGTGGCGACGCTGGCGGCGCAGTTCTTCATCGACTGGAGCTTCCTGCGCATCAAGTGGTTCACCAACGACTCCTCGTCGGGTTCGGTCAGCGTCTCGGGCCTGCAGGTCCTGGGCCTGCCGATCGAGACGCCCACGCAGAAGTACCTGTTCTGCCTGGCCTTCCTGTGCGTGTTCGGGCTGATGGCCAAGAACCTGGTGCGCGGCAACGCCGGGCGCGAGTGGATGGCGATGCGCGACATGGACGTGGCGGCCTCGGTCATCGGCATCCGCCCGGTCTGGGCCAAGCTGAGCGCCTTCGCGGTGTCGAGCTTCATCGTCGGCGTGGCCGGCGGCCTGTGGGGCTTCGTGCACCTGGGCTCGTGGGAGCCGGCGGCCTTCTCGATCGACCGCTCCTTCCAGCTGCTGTTCATGATCATCATCGGCGGCCTGGGCTCGATCATGGGCAGCTTCTTCGGCGCCGCCTTCATCGTCGTGCTGCCGATCCTGCTCAACCAGATTCCCGCCTGGCTGGGCGTGCCGATCTCCACCGCCACCGCCTCGCACCTGGAATACATGATCTTCGGTGCGCTGATCGTCTTCTTCCTGATCGTCGAGCCGCACGGCCTGGCCCGGCTGTGGTCGATCGGCAAGGAGAAGCTGCGCCTGTGGCCCTTCCCGCACTGAGTCCCGCCTGTCCCCCCCGCATGTTTCCCCACTCCTGCTGACACGGAGGTCCCCATGAAGCTGAAGTCGCTCGCCCTTGCCGCCTCGATCGTCGCCGCCGTCGCCGGCGCGACCACCGCACCGGCCGCGTTCGCGCAGGCCAAGGAGCAGTTCTTCCCGGTGCTGGTCTACCGCACCGGCCCCTACGCGCCCAACGGCGTGCCCTTCGCCAACGGCTATGTGGACTACCTGAAGCTGGTCAATGCCAGCGGCGGCATCAACGGCGTGAAGATCTCGTTCGAGGAATGCGAGACCGGCTACGCCACCGACCGCGGCGTCGAGTGCTACGAGCGGCTGAAGGGCAAGGGCGCGACCGTGTTCCAGCCGCTGTCGACCGGCATCACCTTCGCGCTGACCGAGAAGGCGCCCGCCGACAAGATCCCGCTGATCACCGCCGGCTACGGCCGCTCGGAGTCGCAGGACGGCGGCGTGTTCAAGTGGAACTTCCCGCTGCTGGGCACCTACTGGATCGCCGCCGACGCGCTGATCCAGCAGATCGCCAAGAAGGAAGGCGGCCTCGACAAGCTCAAGGGCAAGAAGATCGCCCTCGTCTACCACGACTCGCCCTTCGGCAAGGAGCCGATCCCGCTGGTGCAGGAGCGCGCCAAGATGCACGGCTTCGACCTGCAGATGCTGCCGGTGACGGCGCCCGGCGTCGAGCAGAAGTCGACCTGGCTGCAGATCCGCCAGAACCGCCCGGACTACGTGCTGCTGTGGGGCTGGGGCGTGATGAACTCGACCGCGCTGAAGGAGGCGGTCGCCACCGGCTACCCGCGCGAGAAGATGTACGGCGTCTGGTGGGCCGGCGCCGAGCCGGACGTGAAGGACGTCGGCGACGCCGCCAAGGGCTACAACGCCGCGGCGATGCAGCACGGCGCGCAGCCCGAGTCCAAGGTCACGCAGGACATCCTGGCCAAGGTCCACGCCAAGGGCGAGGGCACCGGGCCGAAGGAGGAGGTCGGCTCGGTGCTGTACATGCGCGGCATGATCTCGGCGATGCTCGGCGTCGAGGGCGTCAAGCGCGCCCAGGAGCGCTTCGGCAAGGGCAAGGTCATGACCGGCGAGCAGGTCCGCTGGGGCCTGGAGAACCTCGCGCTCGACCAGAAGAAGCTCGACGGCATGGGCTTCGCCGGCGTGATGCGTCCGGTCTCGACCAGCTGCGTCGACCACGTCGGCGCCGGCTGGGTGCGGGTGCACACCTGGGACGGCAAGAAGTGGGGCTTCACCTCCGACTGGCTGCAGGCCGACGAGATGATCCTCAAGCCGATGGTCAAGGCCGCCGCCGACAAGTACGCCGCCGAGAAGAAGATCGAGCGCCGCAAGCCCGAGGACTGCCAGTCCTGATCGCCGAGCGGCCGCACGGCCGCGCCCTCCGCCAACCCGAAGCGACATCGAAGCGACCCGTCCCATGAGCACTCCGAACATCCTCCTGAACGTCAACGGCATCGAGGTGATCTACAACCATGTGATCCTGGTGCTCAAGGGCGTGTCGCTGCAGGTGGCCGAAGGCCGCGTCGTGGCGCTGCTCGGCGGCAACGGCGCCGGCAAGACGACGACGCTGCGGGCGGTGAGCAACCTGCTCGCCGGCGAGCGCGGCGACGTCACCAAGGGCTCGATCGAGCTGCGCGGCGAGCGCATCGAGCGGCTCTCGCCCTCCGACATGGTCGAGCGCGGGGTGGTGCAGGTCATGGAGGGCCGGCACTGCTTCGCGCACCTGACCATCGAGGAGAACCTGATGACCGGCGCCTACACCCGCCGGGACGGCAAGGCGGCGGTGGCCGAGACGCTGGAGAAGGTCTACAACTACTTTCCCCGGCTCAAGACCCGCCGCGCCAGCCAGGCCGCCTACACCTCGGGCGGCGAGCAGCAGATGTGCGCGATCGGCCGCGCGCTGATGGCCAACCCGAAGATGGTGCTGCTCGACGAGCCCTCGATGGGCCTGGCGCCGCAGATCGTCGAGGAGGTGTTCGAGATCGTGAAGGATCTGAACACCAAGGAACGCGTGACCTTCCTGCTGGCCGAGCAGAACACCAACATCGCGCTGAAGTACGCCGACTACGGCTACATCCTCGAGAACGGCCGCATCGTGATGGACGGCGAGGCCCGGGCCCTGCGCGAGAACGAGGACGTCAAGGAGTTCTACCTCGGCATGGGCGGTGGCGACAGGAAGAGCTTCAAGGACGTCAAGAGCTACAAGCGCCGCAAGCGCTGGCTGGCCTGAGGCACGGGCCGCGCTGCCGCGGCCCGCACCCCGCCCCCTTCTCCCCCTCCTCTCTTCACCCCGAGAAAGAAAGGCTGCGCCGTGAGCGAGTTCTACGACGCACTGGAAACCCGCGACCCGGCCGCACGCGAGGCGGCGCAGTTCGCGGCGCTGCCGGCCCAGGTGGCGCATGCGCAGGCAGGCACGCCGGCCTTCGCCGAGCTGCTGGCCGGCATCGATGCCGCCGCGGTGACCGACCGCGCCGCGCTGGCGCGCCTGCCGGTGATCCGCAAGGGCGAGCTGCTCGAGCGGCAGAAGGCGCAGCGGGCGCAGGACGCCTTCGGCGGCTTCGCCGCGATCGGCTGGCGCGGCCAGGGCCCGGGGCGCGGCGCGCTGCGGGTCTTCCAGTCGCCCGGCCCGATCTACGAGCCCGAAGGCGCCGGACGCGACTACTGGCGCATGGCGCGCGCGATCTTCGCCGCCGGATTCCGCGCCGGCGACCTGATCCACAACAGCTTCAGCTACCACCTGACGCCGGCGGGCTCGATGATGGAGACCGGCGCGCACGCGCTGGGCTGCGCGGTCTTCGCCGGCGGCGTCGGCAACACCGAGCTGCAGCTGCAGGCCATGGCCGAGCTGCGCCCGCACGGCTACATCGGCACGCCCGGCTTCCTGAAGATCCTGGTCGAGAAGGCCGCCGAGACCGGCACCGACCTCGGCTCGCTCACGAAGGCGCTGGTCAGCGGCGAGGCCTTCCCGCCCAGCCTGCGCGACTGGCTGGCCGAACGCGGCGTGCAGGGCCACCAGTGCTACGCCACCGCCGACCTCGGCCTGATCGCCTACGAGACGGCCGCGCGCGAGGGCCTGGTGGTCGACGAGGGCGTGATCGTCGAGATCGTGCGCCCCGGCACCGGCGACCCGGTACCCGACGGCGAGGTCGGCGAGGTGGTGGTGACGACGCTGAACCCGGACTACCCGCTGATCCGCTTCGGCACCGGCGACCTGTCGGCCATCCTGCCCGGCCCCTGCCCGAGCGGGCGCACCGCGCCGCGCATCCGCGGCTGGCTCGGCCGCGCCGACCAGACCACCAAGGTGCGCGGCATGTTCGTGCATCCGTCGCAGGTGGCCGAGGTGATGCGCCGCCACGGTCAGGCCGGCCTCGGCCGCGCGCGGCTGGTCGTCGAGGGCGAGATGGCCGACGACCGCATGACGCTGCAGGTCGAGTGCGCGCAGGCGCCCGAGGGCCTGGCCGCGCAGCTGGCCGACACGGTGCGCGACGTGACCAAGCTGCGCGCGACGGTCGAGCTGGTCGCGCCGGGCCGGCTGCCCAACGACGGGCGGGTCATCGAGGACCGGCGCAGCTACCGCTGAGCCCGGTGCGGGAGGACGGCGCACGCCCGGCACGCTGACACGAGCTGACGGCCTTAAGTAGTTTCCGAGATACCAGGGCCGGCACGGCCGGCTACCATCCGCTCGCGCCCCCGGTCTCCCGCCGCGGCCGGTCCACGGCAAGACCGGGCGCACCGTCCCCCCGTCCTTGCGGACAATCCAGACCACAGACCCCGGAGACTCCATGAAGCGTCTGCTCACGGCCGTGACCCTCGCCACGATGGCCCTTGGCGCCGCCGCCCAGAACTATCCCGACAAGCCGGTCACCATCGTCGTGCCCTTCGCGGCCGGCGGCCCGACCGACAAGGTCGCGCGCGACCTGGCCGAGGCGATCCGCAAGCCGCTGGGTGGACAGGTCATCATCGAGAACGTCGCCGGCGCCGGCGGCACGCTGGGCCACACCAAGGTTGCCAAGGCCAGCCCGGACGGCTACACGCTGCTGCTGGCCCACGTCGCGATGGCCACCGCGCCGGCGCTGTACCGCAAGCTGCAGTACGACGCGCTCAACGACTTCGAGTACCTGGGCCTGATCAACGAGGTGCCGATGACGCTCATCGCGCGCCCGACGATGCCGGCGAACAACTTCGCCGAGCTGGCCAAGTGGGTCGATGCCAACAAGGGCAAGATCAACCTGGCCAACGCCGGCCTGGGCTCGGCCTCGCACCTGTGCGGCCTGCTGTTCCAGCAGAGCATGAAGGTCGACATGACCACCGTGCCGTACAAGGGCACCGGCCCGGCGATGACCGACCTGATCGGCGGCCAGGTCGACCTGATGTGCGACCAGACCACCAACACGCTCTCGCAGATCGAGGGCAACAAGGTCAAGGCCTACGGCGTGACCACGACCAAGCACCTGTCGATCCCGGCGCTGTCGAAGCTGCCGACGCTCGACGAGGCCGGCCTGAAGGGCTTCAACGTCACGATCTGGCACGGCCTGTACGCGCCCAAGGGCACGCCGAAGGCGGTGCTCGACAAGGTCAACGGCGCGCTGAAGACCGCGCTGAAGGACGCCGAGTTCCACAAGCGCGAGGAAGCGCTGGGCGCGGTGATCGTCGGCGACGCCCGCGTCAACCCGGCCGAGCACAAGAAGTTCGTCGAGGCCGAGATCGCCAAGTGGGGTCCGGCGATCAAGGCCGCCGGCCAGTACGCCGACTGAAGGCACCGGCTCCGGCACTGGCTGCTGCCCGCAGCCGGGCCGGAGGCCAGCCAGGACTGAGCATGGGGCCGCGAATGCGGCCCCTTTTGTCTCAGGTGCCTCAGGTCTCAGCCCAGCGTGACCTTGGCGAACTTGCGCTTGCCGACCTGCACGACGAAGGTGCCGGCCTCGACCTTCAGGCCCTTGTCGCTGACGACCGCGCCGTCGATGCGCACCCCACCCTGCTCGACCATGCGCAGGCCCTCGCTGGACGAGGCCACCAGGTTCGCCTGCTTCAGCAGCGCGCCGATGCCCAGCGGTGCGCCCGACAGCGCGATCTCCGGGATGTCGTCCGGAATGCCGCCCTTCGAGCGGTTCTGGAAGTCCTGCTCGGCCCCGTCCGCCGCCGCCGCGCCGTGGAAGCGCGCGGTGATCTCCTTGGCCAGCATCACCTTGGCATCCTTCGGGTTGCGCCCGGCCTCGACCTCGGCCTTCAGCGCCGCGATCTCCGCCTCGCTGCGGAAGCTCAGCAGCGTGAAGTAGGTCCACATCAGGTCGTCGCTGATCGACAGCAGCTTGGCAAACATCGCGTTGGCCGGCTCGCTGATGCCGATGTAGTTGCCCTTGGACTTGGACATCTTCTCGACGCCGTCCAGGCCGACGAGCAGCGGCATCGTCAGGATGCACTGCGGCTCCTGGCCGTACTCCTGCTGCAGGTGGCGGCCCATCAGCAGGTTGAACTTCTGATCGGTGCCGCCGAGTTCCAGATCCGACTTCAGCGCGACCGAGTCATACCCCTGCATCAGGGGGTAGAGGAACTCGTGCACCGAGATCGGCGTGCCGGCCTTGAAGCGCTTGGTGAAGTCGTCGCGCTCCATCATGCGCGCCACCGTGTAGCGGCTGGCCAGACCGATCATGCCGCGCGCGCCCAGCGGGTCGCACCACTCGGAGTTGTAGCGGATCTCGGTGCGCGCCGGGTCCAGCACCAGGCTGGCCTGGCGGTAGTAGGTCTCCGCGTTGACCTTGATCTGCTCGGGCGTCAGAGGGGGACGCGTCGTGTTGCGGCCCGACGGGTCGCCGATCGTGGAGGTGAAGTCGCCGATCAGGAAGATCACCTGGTGACCCAGATCCTGCAGCTGGCGCATCTTGTTCAGGACCACGGTGTGACCCAGATGGATGTCCGGGGCCGTCGGATCCAGGCCCAGCTTGATGCGCAGCGGCTGCCCGGTGCGCTGCGAGCGTTGCAGTTTCCCCACCCACTCCGGCTGCGGCAGCAGTTCTTCGCAGCCGCGCAACGTGACATCCAGCGCGTGACGCACTGAATCTTCGATTTCGGTTAAATCTTGGCGCATGAGTGAAACGGGGGGTTATTGGTTCGTAACTTCGAAGTGCGTGGGTATACTGGCCCGGATTCGCAGATCAAGACAAGAGACACCAACGACAGCGAGAGTGGGCCCCGGATTCTAGAGCGTCAGTCACAGCCGGCACGAGCAGCGGGCAGACGGCGATCTCGGAGGGAGAACCAGGGTCCGGGACGTCAATCCGGGAATGCCGCCACAAGCGGACTCCCAGAACATAGAACAGCAGCTCGTGAACAACCTGGGTGAAAAGGTGCGCCTGCAACTGGCGCACGCCGATCTCACGATCCGTCGACATCCGAAGACCTTCAGCGCGATCGTCACCGCGATCCTGACCTTCAGCGGCGTCACCGCCTTCGGCGTGGCGCCTCTGAGCATGATCGACTCCACGCCGAAGAACGTGCAGACCGTCGTCGAGACGGTCACGCCGACCGGCCTCGACGAGCAGGCCGAGGCGCTGGCCGAGTACGAGATGCTTCTGCATCGCACCGACCTGACGCGCTCGACCGACACCGCCGACACGCTGCTGCGTCGTCTGGGCGTGTCCGACACCGAGGCGGCGCAATTCTTGCGCACCGATGCGGTGGCCCGCACCATCCTTTCGGGCAGGCCCGGCAAGATGCTGCAGGCGGTGACCGAGTCGACCCCGGGCGGCGGCCAGCTGCAGGAGCTGGTCGTGCGCGGTCCGGCCTCCGACAGCGCGCAGGTCGGCACCCATTTCACCCGCATTACCGTGCGCCGCGACGATGCCGGCCTGAAGGCCGTCAGCGAGCAGCTGCCGATGAAGATCGAGACCCGCACCGGCGCCGGCACGATCAGCTCGACGCTGTTCGCCGCCGCCGACGAGGCGCGCCTGCCCGATGCGGTCACCAGCCAGATCGCCGAAATGTTCGGCAGCGACATCGACTTCCGCCGCGAGCTGCACAAGGGCGACCACTTCTCGGTCGTCTACGAGGCGATGACCGCCGACGGCGAGCCGGTCACCTGGGGCACCTCGTCGGGGCGCGTGCTGGCCGCGCGCTTCGTCAACGGCAACGAGACCCACGAGGCGGTCTGGTTCCAGGAGCCGGGCACCAAGGGCACCTACTTCAGCCCGGACGGCAAGAGCAAGGCCAAGGCCTTCCTCGCCTCGCCGCTGGCCTTCTCGCGGGTCACCTCCGGCTTCGCGATGCGCTTCCACCCGATCCTGCAGACCTGGCGCGCCCACCTGGGCGTCGACTACGGCGCACCGACCGGCACGCCGGTGCGCGTCGTGGGCGACGGCGTGGTCGACTTCGCCGGCGTGCAGAACGGCTACGGCAACGTCATCGTCATCAAGCACAGCGGCGACCGCGCCACCGTCTACGCCCACCTGAGCCGCATCGACGTGCGCAAGGGCCAGTCGGTCAGCCAGAACGACACCATCGGCGCGGTCGGCGCGACCGGCTGGGCCACCGGCCCGCACCTGCACTTCGAGTTCAAGGTCAAGGGCGCGCAGGTCGACCCGATGCAGATCGCCCGCGCCGCGCAGGCCACCGAGCTGTCGACCGCCGGCCGGGCCCGCTTCGACGTGCTGTCGCGCAAGCTACAGGAGCAGCTCGCCAGCGCCGAGCGCGATCAGGCCACCCGCTCGGCCAGCGCCTCGGTGCCGCGCCGCCAGCGCATGGAATGAGCGCCGGCGAGCTCTTCGTCGGCCTGATGTCGGGCACCTCGCTCGACGGGGTCGACGGCGTGCTGTGCCGCCTCGGCGCCGATGGCGCCTGGCAGGGCGTGATCGTCCATGCCCACCAGCCTTTCGCGCCGGCGCTGCGCGAGCGCCTGATGGCGCTGCAGGCCAGCGGCCCGGACGAGCTGCACCGCAGCGCGCTGGCCGCCAACGCGGTGGCCCGCGCCTACGCCGACGTGGTCGCGCTGCTGCTGCAGGCCGAGGACGCGCCGCCGGCCCGGTCGGTCCGGGCGATCGGTGCGCATGGCCAGACGGTGCGCCACCAGCCCGGCCTGCACGACGGCTGCGGCTACACGGTGCAGCTGCTCAACGGCGCGCTGCTGGCCGAGCTGAGCGGCATCGACGTGGTCTGCGACCTGCGCAGCCGCGATGTCGCCGCCGGCGGCCAGGGCGCTCCGCTGGTGCCGATGTTCCACCAGGGCGTCTTCGGCGGAGACGGCCGGGCCCGCGCGATCGTCAACATCGGCGGCATCGCCAACCTGACGGTGCTGCGCCCCGGCCTGCCGCCGCGCGGCTTCGACTGCGGTCCCGGCAACGCGCTGATGGACCACTGGATCGAGCGGCACCAGGGCTGCGCCTATGACGCCGACGGCGCCTGGGCGACCCAGGGCCGCGCCGATCCCGAGCTGCTGGCCCGGCTGCTCGACGAGCCCTTCTTCCGCCTGCCGGCGCCCAAGAGCACCGGCCGCGACCTGTTCCGGCCCGACTGGCTGCAGCCCCGGCTGGCCGCCGGCGGTCCGCTGGCGCCGGTCGACGTGCAGACCACGCTGTGCGAGCTGACCGCCCGCGCCATCGCCGACGACGTGCGCCGCGAGGCCGCGGACGCGACCGAGCTGCTGGTGTGCGGCGGCGGCGCGCTCAACGGCCGGCTGATGCAGCGCCTGCAGGCGCTGCTGCCCGGCCTGCCGGTGCGGCCGACCGACGCGCGCGGCCTGCCGGTCATGCAGGTCGAGGCGGCCGCCTTCGCCTGGCTGGCGAGCATGCAGGTGCACCGTCGCCCGGCCGGCGAGCCGGCGGTGACCGGCGCACGCGGCCCGCGCATCCTCGGCGCGCTGCATCCGGCCTGAAACGACGCAGGCCGCCCGAAGGCGGCCTGCGCGCAAGGATCAGGCGTCGTCCGCTCAGACCGAGAAGCTCGAGCCGCAGCCGCAGGTGGTGGTCGCGTTCGGGTTCTTGATGACGAACTGGGAGCCGTTCAGGTCTTCCTTGTAGTCGATCTCGGCGCCGGCCAGGTACTGCAGGCTCATCGCGTCGATCAGCAGCGTCACGCCGTTCTTCGACATCTGGGTGTCGTCCTCGTTGACGATCTCGTCGAAGGTGAAGCCGTACTGGAAGCCCGAGCAGCCGCCGCCCTGCACGAACACGCGCAGCTTCAGGTCGGGATTGCCTTCCTCGGCGACCAGATCGGCCACCTTCGCGGCAGCGCTGTCGGTGAAGATGATCGGTGCGGGCAGATCGGAGGAGGTGGTGGTGTCGAGGGTTTCGGCAACGGCGCTCATCGGGAGGTTCCGGTTAGGCAGGGAATTCGGGGCGGACGGAGGTCACTTCTTGTCGTTGCCCGTGGCCAGCAGCTTCAGGGCAGGCTTGTCGTCGGCCGCCGCGGCGTCGCCGCGAGCGCCCTTGGACAGCGGATGCAAGGCGCCTTCGATGGTAGCACCCTGGTGCATCTCGAGCGCCTCGTAGACCACATCGCCCTTGATGTGCGCCTTGGGCTGCAGCTCGAGCAGCACGCTCGACTCGATCGGACCCACGACCGTGCCGTTGATGATGACATGACCGGCCTTGACCGTGCCGGTGACCCTGGCTTTCTCGCTGATGACCAGGATGCTCGTGTCGTTGGCGCTGGCCACCACGTCGCCCTGGACCTCGCCGTCGATGCGCAGGCCGTCGCTGAAGCTCAGCGTGCCCTGGATGGTGGTGCCCTCGCCGATCAGGCTGCGGATCGCGGGCTGCTTCTTCGAACTGAACATGGAATGGATCCTGGTTGGGTCAGGCGGCGCGCTTCGCCGGCCTGTGTCGTCATGTCATTCAGAGCCGGGCGATCTCGGATGCCAGCAGCTTGCCCCCCGCATCGAGAACCCGGATCTCCAGCTGCCTCACCTGGACACCTGCGGGCAGCTCGACCAGGCCCTCGAGGCGCTGGTACTGCCTGATGTCGATGCGCTGATCCGGCCGCGACAGCGCCTGGGTCCAGGCCCGCCCGTCTTGTGTCCCGGTGAGTACCAGATCGTAGCGTCCCTTCAGGCCCGCCGGCTGCCCGACCGCGAGCATCAGCAGGGCCTGGTAGCGCAGACGCTGCGGACCGTCGGCCTGAAGCTGCAATCCGCGCACCGACAGCGGCCGCTTGTCGCCGGACGCCGGCATCATCTTCTCGAAGAAGCCGAGATCGCGGGTCAGCGCGAGGTTCTCGGCCTCGAGCGCCTTGACGCGTGCCGCCAGCGCCTCCTGCGTCGCCTGGGCGGCCTTGAGCAGGCTGTCGGCGGCATTGGCCACCGAGACGGCGCGTTCATGCTCCTCGCGCAGCCGGCGCACCTCCTCGCGCAGACCGACGAGCTCGGCGCGCGCCTGCGGCTCGAGCGCACCGGCCTCCCGGCCGCTCTCGACGGCCCAGACCGCCATCGCGGCCGAGCCGGCCATCATCAGCACCAGCGCCAGCCAGCGCAGCGGCCAGGGCAGCCGGCTGCGCACCGTCACCCGGGGAGCGCTCACCGACAGCCGGCGGCGCAGCAGTTTCCATCGCATCCGATATTCCGATCACGAGCAACATCCTGTTGCAGGAGCCGAACGATACGACAGAGTTCCAGTGCGGTCACGCCCGACAGGCCTTGGCGCGCGCGCAATGCAAAAGGCCACCCGGAGGGTGGCCTTTCGAGGGCGGCAGGATCCGCCGGAGCGGATCGCTGCAGCGAGGCGGATCAGCGCTTGCTGAACTGCTTGCGGCGACGCGCGCCGTGCAGACCGACCTTCTTACGCTCGACTTCACGAGCGTCGCGGGTCACGAAGCCGGCGTTGCTCAGCTCGGACTTCAGACCTGCGTCATAGTCGATCAGAGCGCGGGTCACGCCGTGACGGACGGCGCCGGCCTGGCCGGACTCGCCGCCACCGTGCACGTTGACCTTGATGTCGAAGGCTTCGACATTGTTGGTCAGCGCCAGCGGCTGCTTGACGATCATGATCGAGGTCTGACGGCCGAAGTACTGCTCGACCGGCTTGCCATTGACCGTGATCTGGCCCGTGCCCTTCTTGATGAAGACACGTGCGACCGACGACTTGCGACGGCCCGTGCCGTAGTTCCAATCACCAATCATTGTCGGCTCCTCAGATGTCCAGCGACTTGGGCTGCTGAGCGGTGTGCGGGTGCTCGGTGCCCGCGTAGACCTTCAGCTTCTTGATCATCGCGTAGCCCAGCGGGCCCTTCGGCAGCATGCCCTTGACCGCCTTCTCGATGGCGCGGCCCGGGTGCTTGGCTTGCAGGTCCTTGAACTTGGTGCCGTAGATGCCGCCCGGATGACCGGTGTGGCGGTAGTACACCTTTTGATCGGCCTTGTTGCCGGTCACGCGGATCTTGTCCGCGTTGACGATGACGATGTAGTCACCGGTGTCCACGTGAGGCGTGTAGATGGCCTTGTGCTTGCCGCGCAGGCGGAGGGCGACTTCGCTGGCCACCCGTCCGAGAACCTTGTCCGTTGCGTCAATCACAAACCACTCATGCACGACCTCGGCCGGCTTGGCGCTGAAAGTCTTCATGGCAAATCTCTTTGCTTCAGGGGTCTGCTGGTTGCTGGTGCCGTGGCCCTCGGCGCTGCTTGTGAACGCAGCCTCTCGGGCCTCCGGTCGGACCTTCCGGCCCGTCTTTCCCGCGCAACCAATGGCGGAAAAGCCGATGAGTCTAGCACGACTCGCCGGCTTTGGGTGATGCCTGACCCGGCGGCCGGGTCAGAGCGGGCCTCAGTTGCCGCTCGGCAGCTTGCCTTCCACGCCCTTGACGTAGAAGTTGATGCCCGACAGGAACTTGTCGTCGGCCGCCGCGTCCTTGGCCAGCAGCTCCTTGCCGTCCTGGCCGACGATCGGGCCCTTCCAGATCACGAAGCTGCCGTCGGTCAGGCCGGCCTTGATCTTGGCCACCTTGTCCTTGACCTCGGCGGGCACCTTGTCGGAGATCGACACCAGGTCGATCGCGCCTTCCTTGACGCCCCACCAGACGCCGCCGGTCTGCCAGGTGCCGTCGATCGTGTCCTTGATCGCCTTCTTGTAGTAGGGCGTCCAGTTGATGACCGACGAGGCCAGGTGCGCGTTCGGGCCGAACTTGCTCATGTCCGAATCCCAGCCGAAGGCCAGCTTGCCCTTCTCCTCGGCCTTCTGCAGCACGGCGCTGGAGTCGGTGTTCTGGAACAGCACGTCGGCGCCGCCGGAGATCAGGCTCTGCGCGCCCTCGCCTTCCTTCGGGGGATCGAACCACTTGTTGACCCAGACGACCTTGGTCTTGACCTTCGGGTTGACGCTCTGCGCGCCCAGCGTGAAGGAGTTGATGTTGCGGATCACCTCGGGGATGGGGATCGAGGCGACCACGCCCAGCGTGTTCGACTTCGTCATGCTGCCCGCGATGACGCCGGCCATGTAGGCGCCCTCGTAGGTGCGGCTGTCGTAGGTGCGCATGTTCTCGGCCGTCTTGTAGCCGGTGGCATGCTCGAACTTGACGTCCTTGCTGTCGGCGGCGACCTTCAGCATCGGCTCCATGTAGCCGAAGGTGGTGCCGAAGACCAGCTTGTTGCCCTGGCCGACGAGGTCGCGGATCACGCGCTCGGCATCGGCCGACTCGGGCACGTTCTCGACGAAGGTGGTGACGATGCGGTCGCCGAACTCGGCCTCGACGGCCTTGCGGGCGCTGTCGTGCGCATAGGTCCAGCCCGCGTCGCCGACCGGGCCGACGTAGGCGAAGGCGACCTTCAGCGGCTCGGGCCTGGCCGGAGCGGAAGCGGTGGCCGAGGCGGCGTCGGCAGCAGGAGCAGCCGGTGCGGCCTCCTCCTTCTTGCCGCATCCGGCCAGCGCGGCGGCGGCGGCCAGCGCGGCCCAGCCGGAGGCCTGGAGCAGCGCGCGCTTCGAGAGCTTGGACATGGGTTCTCCTGTTGAGAGTCTGTCGGTCGTGTTGTGCCTGGATCAGCAGGCGGGGGATTATCGGATCCGGCTCAGGATCCCGGGAAGAAAGGCTTGCCGATCGACGCCGGCATGTTGGCGCGGATCCACGCCGGGTTGCGCGAGATCAGCACCAGCACGACGACGGTGGCCAGATAGGGCAGCGCGGTCAGCAGCTGGCTGGGCAGCTGCACGCCCTCGCCCTGCAGGTGGAACTGCAGCATCGTCACGCCGCCGAACAGGTAGGCGCCCAGCAGCACCCGCGCCGGCCGCCAGGTGGCGAAGGTGGTCAGCGCCAGCGCGATCCAGCCCTTGCCGGCGGTCATGCCCTCGACCCACAGCGGCGTGTAGATCACCGACAGGTAGGCGCCGGCCACGCCGCACAGCGCGCCGCCCGCCATCACCGCCAGCAGCCGGATGCGCCGCACGGGATAGCCCAGCGCATGCGCCGACTCCGGCGACTCGCCCACCGCGCGCAGCACCAGCCCGGCGCGCGAGCGGTACAGGAACCAGGCCAGCGCCAGCATCAGCGCGATCGTCAGGTAGACCATCGGGTGGTGCCTGAAGAAGGCCGGCCCGACGAAGGGGATGTCGGCCAGGCCGGGGATCTCGAACTTCGGCCGCTCGGCGAGCTTCTCCTGCGTGTAGCGGATGCCGACGAAGGCCGAGAAGCCGCTGCCGAACAGGCTCAGCGCCAGCCCGGTGGCGTACTGGTTGGTGTTCAGCCAGATCACCAGCACGCCGAAGGCCGCGGCCATCAGCGCGCCCGCGCCCGCGCCGGCTGCAAACGCCAGCCAGTCGTTGCCGGTGTGCACCGAGACGGCGAAGCCGGCGATCGCCGCCACGAGCATCATCCCTTCGGCGCCGAGGTTGAGCACGCCGGCGCGCTCGTTGATCAGCAGGCCCAGGCCGGCGATCGCCAGCACGGTGCCGGCATTCAGCGTGGCCGCCAGCAGCAGCGCGAACTCGTTCATCGGGCACCCTTTCCTGCGGCGCCCCAGCGCACGCGATAGGCGATCAGCGTGTCGCAGGCCAGCAGCGTGAACAGCAGCAGCCCCTGGAACACGCCGGTCAGCGATTTCGGCAGGCCCAGGCGCGACTGCGCCAGCTCCCCGCCGATGTAGAACATGCTCATCAGCATCGCCGAGAAGACGATGCCCACCGGATGCAGCCGGCCGACGAAGGCGACGATGATCGCCGCGAAGCCGTAGCCCACCGGCACATAGGGCGTGAGCTGGCCCAGCGGGCCGGCGGCCTCCAGCGCGCCGGCCAGGCCCGCCATGCCGCCCGACACCAGCAGCGCCGTCCACAGCGCGCCGCGCGACGAGAAGCCCGCGTACAGCGCCGCCGCCGGCGCCAGGCCGCCGACCTGCAGCGCGAAGCCCCGGTAGGTGCGGAACAGGAAGGCGGTGAAGCCGCCGACCGCCGCCAGCGCGATCAGCACGCCGATGTTGGCGCGCAGGCCGTCGAACAGCCGCGGCACCTTCGTCGGCGCGAGAAAGGTGATGGTCTGCGGGAAGTTGAAGCCCTGCGGGTCCTTCCACGGCCCGTAGACGAGGTAGCTCAGCAACATCTCGGCGACATACACCAGCATCAGGCTGACCAGGATCTCGCTGGCGTTGAAGCGGTCGCGCAGCAGCGCGGTGATGCCCGCCCAGGCCATGCCGCCCAGCAGGCCCGCGGCCAGGATGGCCAGCACGATCCAGCGCGAGGAGTCGGGCTGCGCCTGCAGCGCCACCCAGCCCCCGGCCAGCGCGCCGACGATGAACTGCCCCTCCGCGCCGATGTTCCACAGGTTGGAGCGGAAGCACACCGCCAGCCCCAGCGCGATCAGCACCAGCGGCACCGCCTTGACGCTGAGCTCGGACAGCGCACGCGCGTCCTTCAGCGGCTCGACGAAGAAGACCTGCAGGCCCTTCACCGGATCCTTGCCGAGCAGCGCGAACAGCGCGATGCCGATGATCGTCGTCAGCAGCAGCGCGATCAGCGGCGACGCCAGCGACATCGCCTTCGACGGCTGCGGCCGTGCCTCAAGCCTGAGCATCGCTGCCCTCCTTGGTGTTCTTCATGTCGCCCTGCCACAGGCCGGACATCCAGGCGCCGATCTGCTCGATGGTGGCGTCGCGGGTGGCGATCGAGGGCGAGAGCCGCCCCTGCGCGATCACCAGCAGCCGGTCGCTGATCTCGAACAGCTCGTCGAGCTCCTCGCTGACCACCAGCAGCGCGCAGCCGGCATCGCGCAGCGCCAGCATGGCCTGGCGGATCTGCGCCGCCGCCCCGACGTCCACGCCCCAGGTCGGCTGGCTGACGATCAGCAGCTTCGGGCGCGCGTCGATCTCGCGGCCGACGATGTACTTCTGCAGGTTGCCGCCCGAGAGCGACTTCGCCGCCGCGTCCGGGCCGCCGGCCTTGACGTTGTAGCGCCCGATCAGCTCGGCCGCCTGCGCGCGGATCGCGCCCATCTTCAGCCAGCCGCCGGGGCCGACGTTCTCGGTGCGGGTCAGCAGCAGGTTGTGCGCCAGCGACAGCGTCGGCACCGCGCCGCGGCCCAGGCGCTCCTCGGGCACGAAGTGCAGCCCCAGGCTGCGGCGCTGCGCCGGCGTGGCGCGTGCGATGTCCTGGCCCGAGAGCCGCACCGAGCCGGCCGGCGCGCGCCGGTCCTCGCCCGAGAGCGCGGCCATCAGCTCCTGCTGGCCGTTGCCCGACACGCCCGCGATGCCGACGATCTCGCCGGCCCTCACCTGCAGCGCCAGCCGCGACAGCGTGGTGCCGAACGGATCGGCCTGCGGCAGGTCCAGCCCCTCGACCGCGAGCACCACCTCGCCGGGCGCGGCCGGCCGGCTGCGCAGCGCCGGCGGCTCCGCGCCGATCATCAGCTTCGACAGCGAGGCGTTGGTCTCCTGCGTCGGATCGACCTCGCCGGTGACCCGCCCGCCGCGCAGCACGGTGCAGTGGTGGCACAGCGCGCGGATCTCGTCGAGCTTGTGGCTGATGTAGAGGATGGAGCAGCCGGTGTC
This sequence comes from Sphaerotilus uruguayifluvii, assembly GCF_013294065.1. Taxonomy (GTDB): domain Bacteria; phylum Pseudomonadota; class Gammaproteobacteria; order Burkholderiales; family Burkholderiaceae_C; genus Sphaerotilus; species Sphaerotilus uruguayifluvii. The sequence continues at coordinate 22,985 of NZ_JABSNM010000011.1, read as the reverse complement.
GGCCAGCCGGCGCAGCGTGACGAAGAGCTTCTCGACCGCCTGCGGCGTCAGCACCGAGGTCGGCTCGTCGAGGATCAGCAGCTTCGGGTCGGTCAGCAGCGCGCGCACGATCTCGACGCGCTGGCGCTCGCCCACGCTCAAGGAATGCACCGGCCGCAGCGGATCGACCTCCAGCCCGTACTCGCCCGAGACCGCGCGGATGCGCTCGCTCACCTGCGCCAGCGACATCGACCGGTCCAGGCCCAGCCAGACGTTCTCGGCCGCGGTCAGCGTGTCGAACAGCGAGAAGTGCTGGTAGACCATGCTGATGCCGAGCTGGCGCGCATGCGCCGGGCTGGCGATCTGCACCGGCTGGCCGTTCCAGCGGATCTCGCCGGCATCGGGCTTCACCGCGCCGTAGATGATCTTCATCATCGTCGATTTGCCCGCGCCGTTCTCGCCCAGCACGGCATGGATCTGCCCGGGCGCGACCGTCAGCGCCACGCCGTCGTTGGCGCGCACCGCAGGGTACTGCTTCGTGATGCCCAGGAGTTCCAGGCGGGGTGGAGCGGTCATCGGGAAGGACTCCGGGTCGGGTCAGGCGTGCGGCACAAAAACGGTGCGCATTGTCACAAAAACTGTCGTCAGCGGATCGGCGCGCGCCGGAAAAGAGCGCGACCGGCGACCCAGGTCACCGCCAGGTTCCGCTCGTCACCGAGTGTCATCCAGGCAAAGACGCGTTCATGCAACTGTCGCGCCCGCGCATCGCGGTGGCGCGGCACCAGACCGCGCGACCAGTCCCACAGCGCCAGATCGGCCAGGCATCCGGGCTCGAGGCGGCCGATCTCGCCGCTCAGGCCCAGCGCCTCGGCCGCGCCGAGCGTGGCGCCGTGCAGCGCCTTCCAGGCGGTCAGGCGCACGCCGCGCAGCGCCTGCACCTTGTAGGCGTCGGCCAGCGTGCGCAGCATCGACAGGCTGGTGCCGCCGCCCACATCGCTGGCCAGCGAGACGCGCGCGCCCGCGGCCTCCAGCTCCGGCCAGCCGATCAGGCCGCTGCCGAGAAAGAGGTTGGAACTGGGGCTGTGCGCGATCTGCGCGCCGGTGTCGGCCAGCAGCGCGCGGTCGGCGTCGTCGAGCCAGATGCCGTGCGCCAGCACCGCGCGCTCGTTCAGCAGCCCGGCGCGGTGGTAAACGTCGAGGTAGCTGCGCGCCTCGGGGAACAGCTCGGCCACCCAGGCGACCTCGGCGCGGTTCTCGGCCACATGGGTCTGCATGTAGAGGCCGGGCACCTCCTTCATCAGCCGGCCGGCCATCGCCAGCTGCCCGGGCGTGCTGGTCGGCGCGAAGCGCACCGTCATCGCATAGGCCAGCCGGCCGCGCTGGTGCCAGCGGCGGATCAGGTCGCGGCTGTCGCGCTCGGCGCCCGTCACGTCGTCGCGCAGGCCCTCGGGCGCGTGGCGGTCCATCAGCACCTTGCCGGTGACCAGGCGCATGCCGCGGCGGTGCGCGCCGGCCAGCAGCGCCTCGGTCGAGCTGACATGCACCGTCGGAAACACCACCGCGCTGGTGCTGCCGTGCGCCAGCAGCGCGTCGAGGAACAGCTCGGCCCCGGCGGCGGCCACCGCCGGATCGGCGTGGCGCATCTCGGCCGGGAAGGTGTAGGTCTCCAGCCAGTCGAGCAGCTCGGTGCCGTAGCTGGCGATGACGTCGAGCTGCGGGCTGTGCACATGGGTGTCGATGAAGCCGGGCATCAGCAGCCGGCCGCGCTGGTCCTCGACCGACCAGACCGCGGCGTCCGGCGTGAAGGCCGCGGCCGGCTGGACGCCGGTGATGCGCCCGGCCTCGACCAGCAGCCAGTGGTCGGGCCGCCAGCGCACGCCCGGCACGAGGCCGGTGGCCGGGTCGGGCGCGGCCCAGCCGGGATCGGCGTCGAAGTCGAGCAGGTCGGCGCGCAGCGCCAGGCGGTCGGGAACAGCAGTCATGCGGACGGAGAGGCGGGAACAGGAACGGGGACGGGATCGGCGGCCGCGGACAGGCCCGGCGCCGGCAGCCGGCGCGCGACATCGCGCACCGTCTCGCGCAGCCAGCGCAGCGAGGCCGCGCCGTGCGTGACCTCATGCCAGAGCTGGTAGTAGGTCAGCGAGGGAAAGTCGACCGGGCAGCGCACGATGCGCAGCGGCAGCGTGCCCAGATGGCGCTGGCAGAACAGCCGGCCGGTGGTCAGCACCAGCGCGTCGCTGTGCGCCAGCATCGTCGGCACCAGCGCGAAATGCGGACTGCGCACGACGATGCGCCGGTGCAGGCCCTGGCGCGCCAGATGCTCGTCGATCACGCCGTGGCCGCCGGTGTGCAGCGCGGTCGGCGCGACATGGTCGGCGGCGAGATAGCGCTCCAGCGTCCACTCGCGCGGCCGGCGCGCCGCCAGATGGCCGGCGCCGACCAGGCAGACGATCTCGTCGGAGAACAGCCGGCCGATGTGCAGCTCGGCCGGCGGCTCCAGCCAGTTGCCGATCACCAGATCGACCTCGCCGCGCGCCAGCCGGGCGCGGTAGTCGAACTCGGCCGACAGCGCATGGATGGTCAGCCGCGCGCGCGGCGCCTGCTGGCGCAGCCGCGCCACCAGCATCGGCAGGAACAGCGGGTCGAGGTAGTCGCTGGCGGCGATGCGGAACTCGATCTCGGCCGCGCCGGGCGTGAAGGCGCGGGCACCGGCCTTGCCGCCGAAGAGCTGCTCGGCGCTGCGCAGCAGCGTCTCGGCCGGCGCCATCAGCTGCAGCGCGATCTCGGTGGGCACCATGCCGGCGCCGGCGCGCACCAGCAGCGGGTCGCCGATCAGCGCACGCAGCCGGCGAAGCTGCGCGCTGACCTGCGGCTGCGTGGAGGACAGGCGCATCGCGGCACGCGAGACGCTGCGTTCGGAGATCACGGTGTGAAAGACCCTGACGAGATGGAGCTCGATGGTGTCGAAAACGGCACGCTGTGTCATACGTTCATTCTCATGCAGGTCATCACTTAACACGCATGTCATGCGGCGCGTGCTGGGGTATGTTCCGGCCCATGCCCGAGATCTCGCCCCGACCGATCCGCTTCGTCCACCGCGGCCGCGCCGTTGCGCTTGAAGGCGTGTCGCCCACGCGCACGCTGCTCGACTGGCTGCGCGAGGACGCCCGCCCGCGCTGCACCGGCACCAAGGAAGGCTGCAACGAGGGCGACTGCGGCGCCTGCACCGTGCTGGTGGCCGAGCGCGACGACGCCGCGCCCGGCGGCGTGGCGATCCGCAACGTCAATGCCTGCCTGAGCTTCCTGCCCACGCTCGACGGCCGCGCCGTCCTCACCGTGGAAGACCTGCCGCAGCCGCATCCGGTGCAGCAGGCGCTGGTCGAGTGCCACGGCTCGCAGTGCGGCTTCTGCACGCCCGGCTTCGTCATGACGATGACCGCGCTGCGCGAGGCGCACGCGGCCGCCGGCACCCGCCCCGAGCGCCCGGCCATCGCCGACGCGCTGGCCGGCAACCTGTGCCGCTGCACCGGCTACCGCCCGATCGTCGACGCGGCCGAGCGCATGTTCGAGCTGCCCGACGCGCCGATCGACCGCGCCGCGCTGCGCGCGCAGCTCGATGCGCTGCAGGCGGGCGTGGGCCCTCGCCTGCGCGAGGGTGACGACATGGACAGCCGTCATCCCCGCGAAGGCGGGGACCCACGAAGTCACGTCCATGCCGGTGCAGCGTTCCACGCTCCGCGCACCCTCGACGAGCTGGCTGCCCTGCGCCTGGCCCATCCCGAGGCGCGGCTGCTGGCGGGAGGCACCGACATCGCGCTGTGGGTCAACAAGCAGTTCCGCGAACTCGGGCGGCTGATCTGGACCGGCGGCGTGACCGCGCTGCGCCGCATCGCGACCGACGCCGACGGCACGCTGAACATCGGCGCCGCCGCCTCGCTGGAGGACGCCTGGGCGGCGCTGGCGGCGCGCTGGCCGGCGCTCACCGAAGTCTGGCGACGCTTTGCCTCGCCGCCGGTGCGCCATGCCGGCACGCTGGGCGGCAACATCGCCAACGGCTCGCCGATCGGCGATGGCGCACCGGTGCTGATCGCGCTGGACGCGCGCATCGTGCTGCGCCGCGGGCACGACACCCGCACGCTGGCGCTCGAGGATTTCTACCTCGACTACATGAAGAACGCGCTCGCGCCGGGCGAGTTCGTCGAGCGGCTGGTCGTGTCGCCGTCGCCTGAGGGCACGCAGCTGCGCGCCTGGAAGATCAGCAAGCGCTTCGACAGCGACATCTCCACCGTGCTGCTGGCCGCGGCGCTGCGGCTGCACGCCGATGGCCGGATCGCCGCGGTGCGGCTGGCCTTCGGCGGCATGGCGGCGATCACGAAGCGCGCGGCGCAGACCGAGGCCGCGCTGCTCGGCCGCCCCTGGGACGAAGCGGCGCTGCAGGCAGCGCAGGCCGCGCTGGCACAGGACTTCCACCCCTTGAGCGACCTGCGCGCCAGCGCCCGCTACCGGCTGGCGGTCAGCGCCAACCTGCTGCGCCGGCTCTGGCTGGAGACCCGGCCCGACGATCCGCTGCCGGCCAGCGCCACCCAGGTCCGGGAGTTCCGCGCATGAGCACGAGCACGACCTCGCCCGTCATCGGCACCTCGCGCCCGCATGAATCCGCGACGCTCCACGTCACGGGCCGCGCGCCCTACATCGACGACCTGCCCGAGGTCGCCGGCACGCTGCATGGCGCGCTCGGCCTGTCGCCGCTGGCGCACGGGCGGCTGGTCGCGCTCGACCTGGCGAGGGTGCGCGCGATGCCCGGCGTGGTCGCGGTGCTGTCGGCCGCCGACATTCCCGGCGTCAACGACTGCGGCCCGATCGTGCACGACGACCCGATCCTGGCCGAGGGCACGGTGCACTGGCGCGGCCAGCCGATGTTCCTGGTCGTCGCCCGCACCCGCGGCGAGGCGCGGCGCGCGGCAGCCCTGGCGGCGCAGGTCGCCACGATCGAGCCGCTGCCGGCGGTGCTCGACCCGCTGGAGGCGCACCGGCTGCAGCAGTACGTCGTGCCGCCGATGCACCTGCAGCGCGGCGACGCGGCCGCGGCCATCGCTGCCGCGCCGCACCGGCTCGAGGGCCGCTTCAGCCTCGGCGGCCAGGAGCAGTTCTACCTGGAGGGCCAGATCGCCTACGCGCTGCCGCAGGAGAACGACGGCCTGCTGGTGCACAGCTCGACCCAGCATCCGACCGAGATGCAGCACGTGGTCGCGCACGCGCTGGGGCTGGCGGCGCACCAGGTGCAGGTGCAGTGCCGGCGCATGGGCGGCGGCTTCGGCGGCAAGGAGTCGCAGTCGGCGCTGTTCGCGGCCTGCGCGGCGCTGGCCGCACACCGGCTGCAATGCCCGGTCAAGCTGCGCCCGGACCGCGACGACGACTTCCTGATCACCGGCCGGCGCCACGGCTTCGAGTTCCGCTACGTCGTCGGCCATGACGACGCCGGCCGCCTGCTGGGCGCGGACGTCGAGATGGTATCCAACGCCGGCGCCTCGGCCGACCTGTCGGCGCCGGTGATGACCCGCGCGCTGTGCCACTTCGACAATGCCTACTGGCTGCCCGCGGTCGACCTGCGCGGCTACTGCGCTCGCACCAACACGCAGAGCAACACCGCCTTCCGCGGCTTCGGCGGGCCGCAGGGCGCGCTGGCGGTGGAGGTGATCCTGGACGAGGTGGCGCGCCGGCTCGGGCTCGACGCGCTGGCGGTGCGCCGCGCCAACTTCTACGGCACGACCGAGCGCAACGTCACGCCCTACGGCCAGACGGTCGAGGACAACATCCTCGCGCCGCTGGTCGACGAGCTGGCCGCGCGCGCGCGCCACGACGCGCGCCGCGCCGAGATCGCCGCCTTCAACGCCGCCAGTCCGGTGCTGAAGAAGGGCCTGGCGCTGACGCCGGTGAAGTTCGGCATCAGCTTCAACGTCGCGCACTTCAACCAGGCCGGCGCGCTGGTGCATGTCTACACCGACGGCTCGGTGCTGGTGAACCACGGCGGCACCGAGATGGGCCAGGGCCTGAACACCAAGGTCGCGCAGGTGGTGGCGCACGAGCTGGGCATCCCCTTCGAGCGGGTGCGGGTCAGCGCCACCGACACGCACAAGGTGGCCAACACCTCCGCCACCGCCGCCTCCACCGGCACCGACCTGAACGGCAAGGCCGCGCAGGACGCGGCGCGCCAGATCCGCGACCGCCTGGCGGCCTTCGTCGCGGCGCGCTGGCAGGTGGCGCCCGAGGCGGTGCAGTTCGCCGGCGGCCAGGTGACGGCGGGCGCGCAGGCGCTGGCCTTCGCCGAGCTGGTCGCGCAGGCCTATGCCGCGCGCATCCAGCTCTGGAGCGACGGCTTCTACGCCACGCCCGGCCTGCACTGGGACCGCGAGCGGCTGCAGGGCAGGCCCTTCTTCTACTTCGCCTACGGCGCGGCGCTCAGCGAGGTCATCGTCGACACGCTGACCGGCGAGTGGCGGCTGCTGCGCGCCGACGTGCTGCACGACGTGGGCGCCTCGCTGAACCCGGCGCTGGACATCGGCCAGGTCGAGGGCGCCTTCGTGCAGGGCATGGGCTGGCTGACCACCGAGGAGCTGCGCTGGCAGCCGATGGACGGCTCGCGCGCCGCGGGCCTGCTGCTGACCCACGCGCCGAGCACCTACAAGATCCCGACCGCCAACGACATTCCGCTGGCGCCCGGCGCGCTCGACGTGCGGCTGTTCGCCCACCGCAACCCGGCCGACAGCATCCACCGCAGCAAGGCGGTCGGCGAGCCGCCGCTGCTGCTTCCCTTCAGCGTCTTCCTGGCGATCCGGGATGCGGTGTCGGCCGTGGGCGGGCACCGTGTCGATCCGCCGCTGCGGGCGCCGGCGACCGGGGAGGCCATCCTGGACGCGCTGGCGGCGGTGCAGCGCGGATGATCATGCTGCGCCTGCAGGCCGCGGCCCGCGCCCGGCTCGCCGAGGGCACGCCGGTCGTCGAGGTGCTGATCGCCGCGCACCAGGGCTCGGCGCCGCGCGAGACCGGCACGCGCATGCTGGTCACGCCGGCCGAGGTGCTCGGCACCATCGGCGGCGGCCATCTGGAATGGAAGGCGATCGAGGCGGCGCGGCAGAGGCTCGCCCGCCCGGACGCGCCGCCCCAGGAACTCGACCTGCCGCTCGGTCCGGCGCTCGGCCAGTGCTGCGGCGGGCGGGTGAAGCTGCAGCTCTCACATCTGACGCGGGAGACGCTCGAGGCCTGGACGCTGCCGCCGCCGCGCTTCCAGCTGCAGCTGCACGGCGCCGGCCATGTCGGCCGCGCGGTCGTGAAGCTGCTGACCGACATCGACTGCCGCGTCGACTGGGTCGACGCGCGTCCGGACGAATTCCCGCCGCACGATCCGCTCCAGCAGCCGCACATCACGCCCATCGTCAGCGACGCGCCCGAGATGGAGGTCGCGCAGGCCGCCCCCGGCACCGTCTTCCTGGTCATGACGCACCGCCACGACCTCGACGAGGCGATCACCGAGGCCATCCTGCGCCGGGGTGACGCCGCCTTCTGCGGCCTGATCGGCAGCGCGACCAAGCGGGCGCGCTTCCTGTCGCGCTTCGAGGCACGGGGGCTGAGCGCGGCGCAGCTCGGCCGCCTCACCTGCCCGATCGGCCTGTCCGGCATCGCCGGCAAGGAGCCGGCGGTGCTGGCGGTGGGCGTCGTGGCTCAGCTGCTGAGCCTCTGACCGAAATTGCAATTCTGATCAAGCCCGGGGCGGATACGATTTGCTGCGCCCATAGTTGCAAAAACGTCAGCTCGGCGCGCCTGATCGGAGCCTGATGTCCTACACAGGCACCAACTCGGTTCACCTAGAATGGCTCCGTCGTCGCGACTGTCGCCAGAAAGCATCACCTGCGATTGACTTCCGGCGAATCCAGTTAAGGTGACGCACCCTGCCCCCGAGGGAACCTCGAGCAGGACAGGCACTCCATCACGGGAAGGCCGAACCGCAGGCGTCAATCAGGCCTCGATCTTGCAACTCACGACTCGGCAGCCAGGGGTATCAAGGAAGCAACAGTTGCAACATTGCGACGGCAATCTCTTGTGCATTTTGTCACAAGCAGGTCGCTGATCGGCACCTGACCCCCCCCCTAGAATGGTCCGCAGTTACCCTAATCACATCTGACCCAGGAAGGAAGGCATGCATCCACACAGCGAAGCATCGATGACGGTCTTGTCGCGAATGCCTGCAACCGACTCCCGGTCAGCCTCCAGCCACCCTTCTTCCCCGCCGAAACCGGCTGCCTGCGCGGTGGCGCCACGCGACGCCGCCCCCCACGGCATGCTCGAACGCGGCCGGGTCGGACTGAACATGCTCGAGCGAGCGGCCAAGCGTCTCTTCGACCTGGTCGGCGTGCTTGTGATGCTGGCGCTGTTCGCGCCGATCATGCTGGGCATCGCGCTGGCCGTGCGCATGACGACCGGCCGGCAGGTCATCTACGGCCACACCCGCATCGGCCGCGACGGCCGCGAGTTCCAGTGCTACAAGTTCCGCTCGATGGTGCCCAACGCCGACGAGGTGCTGCGCCATCTGCTCGAGAGCGATCCGCAGGCACGCGCCGAATGGGAACGCGACTTCAAGCTGAAGAACGATCCGCGCATCACGCGCGTCGGCCGCTTCATCCGCAAGACCAGCCTGGACGAGCTGCCGCAGCTCTGGAACGTGCTGCGCGGCGAGATGAGCATCGTCGGCCCGCGCCCGATCGTGCAGCTGGAACTGGACCGCTACTACGACGCCGCCCGCGATCATTACCTGAGCGTGCGGCCTGGCCTGACCGGCCTGTGGCAGGTCAGCGGCCGCAATGACATCGGCTACGACGAGCGCGTCAACCTCGATCGCCATTACGTCGACAACTGGAACGTCTGGACCGACCTGTCGATCATCATGCGCACCGTCGGCGTGATGTTCGGTCGCAAGGGCGCCTACTGACGCCCCCGGTCATCGTCGACCACCATCGACCTCAAATGAAAAAGGCGCCATCGGCGCCTTTTTCATTTCAAGCCCGAGATGCATCAGGATGTGCATCGCAGGCCACCGGCCACGGCTTGTGCCGCGCTTAAGACGCGGCGCCGCCCCACCCCTCAGATCAGGGGGTTCGAGGCCAGCCACCGCACGTAGCTCGCCACGCCGCCGGCCACGTCGCTGAAGGCGTGGTCGCAGCCGGTGGCGCGCAGGCGGGTCAGGTCGGCCTGGGTCAGGCACTGGTACTTGCCGCGCAGGGCGTCGGGAAAGTCGATGTAGCTCACCAGGCCCTGGGCGATCTGCTCGTCCAGCGTCAGCGCCGGCAGGCCGTCGAGCGCGCGGCAGGCGTTGACGGTCGCATGCGCCACATCGTTGAAGGGCTGCGCCCGGCCTGAGCCGAGGTTGAAGATGCCGCTCTTGTCCGGGTTCTGCAGGAACCACAGATTGACCGCCACCACGTCGTCGACGAAGACGAAGTCGCGCGACTGCGTGCCCGGCGCATAGCCGTTGTACTCGCCGAAGAGCTTGACCTGGCCGTTCTGGCGGAACTGGTTGAAGTGGTGGAAGGCCACGCTGGCCATGCGGCCCTTGTGCTGCTCGCGCGGGCCGTAGACGTTGAAGTAGCGGAAGCCCACGACCTGGCCGTCCTGCGTGCCGCCCTGCGAGCGCAGGGTCGGCAGGTAGCGGCGCACCACCTGGTCGAACAGCAGCTTGGAGTAGCCGTAGACATTCAGCGGCGCCTCGAAGGCCGGCTCCTCGCGGAAGGTCTCGCTGGCGCCGTAGGTGGCGGCCGAGCTGGCGTAGAGCAGCCGCGTGCCCTGCGCCAGACACGCGTCCAGCAGCGTCTTCGAGCAGCGGTAGTTGTTCTCCAGCATGAACCTGCCGTCATGCTCCATCGTGTCGGAGCAGGCGCCCTCGTGCAGGATCGCGTCGATCTTGCCCAGCTCGCCGGCGGCGAAGCGCGCGTAGAACTCGTCCTTGTCGAAGTAGTCCGCCAGCGTGCTGCCGAGCAGGTTGCGGTATTTGGGCCCGTCGGTCAGGTCATCGACCGCGATGACCTCCTTCGCGCCCAGGCGGTTCAGGCCGTGGACCAGGTTGCTGCCGATCATGCCGGCCGCGCCGGTGACGACGACTCTCATGCCGTTTCCTTTCCGAAGAGTTCCTCGAAGCTGCAGCTGGCGGTGCCGAACTTGCCCACGACGATGCTGCCGGCGCGGTTGGCCAGCGGCACCGCGTCGCGCAGGTTCATGCCGCAGGCCAGCAGCGCCGCCAGCGTCGCGATGACGGTGTCGCCCGCGCCGGTCACGTCGAAGACCTCGCGCGCCTGGGCCGGCACCTGGAAATGCGTCGGCTGGCCGTCGGCCGTCTTCTCGAACAGGGACATGCCGTCTTCCGAGCGGGTCAGCACCAGCCCGTCCAGGCCGAGCTCCTCGCGCAGCGCGTGCGCGCGGCGGTGCAGGTCGGCCTCGTCGCGCCACTGGCCGACCACTTGGGCCAGTTCGGCGCGGTTGGGCGTGAGCGTGGTGGCGCCCTTGTAGCGGCTGTAGTCGCTGCCCTTGGGGTCGACCAGCACCGGCTTGCCGGCGGCGCGCGCCAGCTCGATCATGCGCGGGATGTGGGTCAGGCCGCCCTTGCCGTAGTCGGAGAACAGCACCGCGTCGTGGTCCGGCAGCACCCGCTCGTAGTCGGCCAGCATCTGCTGCAGCACCTCGTGCTCGGGCTGGTTCTCGAAGTCGACGCGGATGAGCTGCTGCGAGCGGCCGATGACCCGCAGCTTGACGATGGTGTAGAGCTTCGGGTCGCTGCCCAGCACCGTGGTGATGCCCTGGGCCTCGAGCAGACGGCGCAGCGAGCGCGCCGGCTCGTCGTCGCCCACCACCGTCAGCAGCGTGCACTGCGCGCCCAGCGTCTTGACGTTGAGCGCGACGTTGGCCGCACCGCCCAGGCGCTCCTCCTCGCGCGAGACGCGCACCACCGGCACCGGTGCCTCCGGCGAGATGCGCTCGACGGAACCGAACCAGTAGCGGTCGAGCATGGCGTCGCCGACGACGAGGACGCGGGCACTGCTCAGCGAAATGACAGAAGAAGGTTGCATCATACTTGGCTGATTTCAGCGCAAAGATTCTCGGAATTCGGTCACTCGTGCGGTGACATAGGCTGAGAAGGACTGGCGGAACTGATCGACCGAGAAGCGCTCTGCGTGACGGCGACAGACCTCTGGCCGGAATCCCTCAGGATGAGACTCGAACACACGAACAGCCTCCACCAGCGACTCGACGGTCTGCTCCGGGAAAAAGACCCCCGTGGCCTGCGCAGGGTCCGGCGACATCACGACCGTTTCCAGCGCACCGCCTCGACCGAACGCAATCACGGGCGTGCCACACGCCTGCGCCTCGACTGGCGTGATCCCGAAGTCCTCTTCCGCCGCGAACACAAAAGCCCGTGCGCACTGCAGGTGATGCTTGAGCACCGAGAACTCCTGGTAGCCCAGCAGTTCGATGTTCGGTGCCGCCGCAGCCTTCAGCTTGGGCATCTCGGGTCCGTCGCCGATCACCACCAGGCGCTTGTCGGGCATCTGCGCAAACGCCTGAACGATCAGGTCCATGCGCTTGTAGGGCACGAGCCGGGAGGCGGTGAGGTAGTAGTCATCCTTGTCCGCACACAGTTCGAACGCATCCACGTCCACAGGCGGGTAGATCACATCGGCGCTGCGCCCATAGACCTTGTGGATGCGCCGACCGATGAACCGGGAGTTAGCGACAAAATGGTCAACACCCGCCGCCGTCCGGTAATCCCACAGCCGGATCTTGTGGAGCATCCATTTGGCGATCCAGCCCTTGAGCCCGCGGTCCAGACCGGATTCGCGCAGGTACTGGTGTTGCAGATCCCACGCATAGCGGATGGGGGAATGCACGTAGCTGATGTGGAGCTGATCCGGGCCGGTCAGCACGCCCTTGGCCACGGCATGGGCACTGGAGATGACCAGGTCGTAGCCCGACAGGTCCAGTTGCTCGACGGCCAGTGGCATCAGTGGAAGGTAGGAGCGAAAGGCGGTGCGAGCCTTGGGCAGATCCTGGATGAAGGTCGTGCGCAGGCGGCGGCCCTGCAGAAAGCGGGTGCGGCTGACCATGTCCGGGTCGGCAAACACCGCAAACACATCGGCCTCCGGGTAAAGGTGGCAGATCTGCTCCACGACCTTCTCGGAGCCCGCCATGGTCGTGAACCATTCATGCACGATCGCAATCCGGTTCATATCAGTTCCAGTTCAGTGGTTGATCCGGGCGCACATCGACGACGCGAATGGCATCCCGAACACGCGCCGCCACAGCGGCCCATGAAAACGCAGCCACACGGTCCAGCCCTCGCTCGATCAATTGCCGGCGCAGGGGTTCATCATCGTGCAGTTGCCGGATGGCGCCGGCGATTTCCTCGTGTGCATGTGGGTCCACCAGCAAAGCGGCCTGCCCCGCGATTTCCGGCATGGAGGTCACACAGGAGGAAATGACCGGTATGCCACTGGCAAACGCCTCGACGATCGGCAAGCCAAATCCTTCATAGAAAGAGGGGAACAGCAGCATCAATGCACCGCGGTACAAGGCCGCCAGTTCCTGCTCGTTGACACGCCCAGAAAAGACCACCCGATCGGCCGCTCCCAGGGATTGGGCATGGGCCATCAGCGCAGGATCCGGGTTTCCAGTGAAGACCAGACGGGCATCCCCAGGCAAGCCGGCAGTTGCAAATGCACGCAAGGCCCCCAACTCATTCTTGTGTCCCCGCCGGTTGCTGACGCACAAGACGTAGCGATACCCTGGCAAATGGCGAACACCGTCCGGCACAAAGACCGATGACACTCCATTGCCGACCGTGAACACCTTGTCGGGCGACAAACTGAACCAGTCGATGATGCGCTGTCTGGAAAATTCGGACACGGTCAATACGGCCCGCGCACGGGCACACAGGGACCGCAGCACGGTCTGATAATAAATTCGCTTCAAAAAGCTGCTGTTCTCGGGGCGGTCGATGTGGTTGAGGTCATGCACCGTCAAAACATAAGGCATGGCGGCCCACAGCGGCGCATTGTAGCCAGGTGACAGAAACCAGGCCCCCGGCTCCCGAACGGACGCCAGAGAACGCGAAAGACGCACCGGGTCCGTCGCCGACATCGGCAGCCCCGGCGATTCCAGCGCCACATGGGGTATATGGGCCGCGATTTCACGGGCAAAACGCCCGATTCCATGCTCGCCACACCAGCGAGTATCGTAGACACACGTCATGCAAATACCATCCGGACAGACGACTCAGCCCCCAACCGACGGGACAACAGCAGAAAGACAAGCATGTAGTAAACAAAATTGACGGGGAAAATCGTGTAGAACGGCAGATTGACCCCCCCCAGCATCAGAAACGCCATGAACAGCATCATGCCCAAATAGACCGCCTTGTTGGTCGGCTGCCTAGCAGCCGACCAACGCGAAGCCACGACATACAGGGGATAAGCGCAGCTCAGAAAGAAAAAAGTGACCCACACGATGCCAAAATTCACCATGCCCTGAACCCACCAAGCCTCATAGAAAATGAAGCCTGCGGATCCAAACAGATTCTCCAGCAATCCACGATCATAGATGTCGGAAACCTTGAACGCGACATGGTCGCTGATGCTGCCTTCCTTGATTTCATAGATGGCCATCAACAGGTCATGTGTCCCCACATAAAGCAACCCCGCGAGCACGACGACGGTAAAGACCGCCGCAAAGAACAACCACCCGCGCAGCGCAAGCAGGAGGCGCGCGCCCCACACCAGTCCGATCAGGCCGAGAAACCCGATGGAAGTCAGCGACTGGGAGGCCAGAATCATCAGCACGACGAGCGAGGTGTGCACTGTCTTGCGCCAACCTGCCGGCTGGTGGTATGCCCAGCCCAGAAACAGGAAGCACAAGGCCGAAAAACCATTCGGATCGTCCAGAAAGCTTCCAAAGCGCACGGAGAACGTGCCGCTCCACGCCAAGGCAGGAAGCCGGCCCGTCAAGAAAAACAAGGCAATCTGCAGCAGATCCCAGGCGAGGGCGTAGGCGTAGACGATGCCGATGTAACTACTCATCTGCGTGATGGAGACGGGCCCTGAATAAAACACGAACACGCTGGCAACCAGCGGCCAGATGGCCGACTCGACCATGCTGCCCTCGCCAAGCACAGTCGCCTTCACAATGGCACAGATCGCCAGAAAATAGACGACGCACAGATACACCACATAATCGGCCGGCAATCGGCTTGGCCGGCAGATCAGGAGCAAGAACAAGCAGAATAGAAAAGCAAACCCGTACTTAAACAGCTGCAACGGCAGCGGTGTATCAGAATAGGTTTCGCTGGTCCCTGAGAAATTTATCTGAAATGGATATCGATAGGACAGATAAATGATCAACAGCAGCGAGACCCAGAGCACATATCGCGACGAGGTCGCACGATCGATCAGTTTCATCGCTTGGCAACCCCGAAGTGGGGAGATCGACCGAGCGCATTGCGGATCCAGCGCGTGAAGGCATCAAAACGACGCTCACCCAGGACGTAGCAAACAACAAAATAGAAATGAAACAGAGGGTATTTTCCGAAACCCATCTCGGAAAAACATCGGTACAGCTTCAAATATTCCCGCAAAGGAAGATTCAACTGGTCCTTGATATAGGGATAAAAGTAATTCGCATAATCCTTGATCACCACACCAACCAGATCAACCCCAGTTTTTTCCGCCAATGAACGAATGATTCCGATGGCGCCACCCACCATGTTGAGGCGGGCCTGCGGCGTGTAGACGCCCGGGGTGTACTTGCCTTTTTCAGATCCGCTGTTGCCGAATTCAGGCGGCTCACCGTTGCGGCACAGAACCAGGACCATGGGCGTTGAGACGGCATTCTTCTTCAGCAGGACAGACGCGGTCAGGTGCATCTGGTAATAAAGAGATCCGTCGAATTCCGTGGTGGCACAGGCGTGTGCCAGGTCGCGATGCACGATGTAGCCAGAGATGACCCCTGCACGCCGAAAGCAGAACCCAATGGCTTCCGCACCCGCCGACAGAAGTGTTTCCTCCGTGAAGTACCGAATGGTCTGGTTCACCGCATCCGGTGTGGCGTCAAACCAGGAATAGCTCTTCAGCACCAAGCCGATGTCAGGCTGTCGCCCGATCAATTCATGCACATGCGCCAGCGCACCGGGGCACATCAGGTCATCATTGCCCATGAAGAAGCAGAACTCTCCACGCGCATGACTGACGAGATTCCTGATGTTGGCGTCATATCCCAGATTGACTGGATTCTCCAGATAGACCAGCTTCCCCGGATACCGAAGAGAATATTCGGAGGCGATCTCGGCAATCAACGGACGCTCGCGCGAAACGTCTTCGCAAATCACGATCTCGAACGAATCAAAATTCTGGGAAAACAAGGAATCCAGCAACGGTCGCAGGTGTCTGGCCCGATTGTAGGCCGGGATGCAAATAGAAAAGAAAGGACGCTGAGTCATTTTATGGATTCCCACAAACCAGATTCTCTGGCGTATTTTCGTATGACGCGAGCAGGTGCACCGACTGCGATGGCAAAGGCGGGAACGTCCTTGCGGACCACCGAATTCGCTCCGATCACAGCCCCCTCGCCGATGACCACAGGACCGACGATCACGACGTTGTCGCCGATCCAGACATTCTTTTCGATGTGAACAGGCCCGCCGCCGCCCAGCAACCGCTCCGCAGGCGGCGTCATGGGCGAGGCCGACCCGGCTCCACCGTACCAGCCATGCCCATGGTCAGAGATGTACACGTGGCTGCCCATCAGCACGCCCTGGTCGATTCGCACGCGGTCGATGCAACTCACATGGACGCCGGACGACAGGCAGACCCGGTCGCCGATGACGATGTGCGGTTGGAAGCGCTGGTCGCCATAGCGGGACACGGCCTCGATCCACACCGGGCCGTTGATGAAGATCTGCCGGCCGAACTCGATGTGGCGACTGCCACGGATGTTCGCAGCCCCCCCCAGCATCAGGCCAGGGGCACGCAGCATCCAGCGGGCCAAGGCGCTGCGACACGCTACGACCAGCCGCCCGCAAAGCAGCCACAGAAACCAGCCCCCTCGTTCATGATCCAGGTGACGCCGGGCGAAACGGCCAAGTTTGCCCAGCATCATGACGATCGCTTTGTGCCGGAGGTCGTGCCGGATATGGGGGCCGCCGCCGCATCCGACATCGCATCGCCCATGAGCCGGCTGGTCAGCGGATTGAGCTGGCGGCGATGCAGCAGCACGGCGGCGGTCATGGCCACGAAGCACTCCACCGTCACATTGGCCCAGGCCGCCCCCAGCGCACCCTGAAAATGCACCAAGGGAATGAAGACGATGAAATCCACCACCACGGCCGCCACCAGCACCTTGCTGAACAAGGCATGCAAACCAAACGGGATCATGGTCAAGATGCCCATCGCGTGTGCCACGACGCTGAACAGCGGCATCCAGACAAATGCCTGCAGCACAGGCACCGCCGGTGCATAGGCTGGCCCGAACAGGCGATCGACGCACCAGGGCGCCAGCCACTGGCCCACCCCGATGACCAGCCCGCCGGCCAGCAGCAGGCGAATCAGCAGACGCCGGTTGAACGCCAGCGCCGCCACCGGGTTATCCACCACCAGGCGGGAAATGTGGGGGTAGACGGCATTGCCCACCGGGCCGTACAGCGTCAGCACCGCCTTGATCATTTTTTCGGCGACATGGTAGTAGCCGACCTGAACCGGGGTCGTCAGCATGCCAAGGAAGAAGGCGTTCGAACTGGTGTAGAGGTTGATGGACGCCGTTGACAGAAAGACATGCCAACCATCATGCAGATGGTGCATGAGCGTCTGCTGCGACGGCCACCGCAGGCGCCCCGACCGAAGCGCACGCCGGGTGTGCGGGATGACCAGCAGCCCGCCCAGCAAGGTACCAGCGGATTGCAGCCAGACCGCCCAGTGGGTGTCACCGGGCCCCTTGACCAGCGCAAAGATACCCGCCAGGACGGCCATGCGGCACATCACCTGGATCAGGCTGACCAGCTTGAGCTGCTCCAGACCCTGAAACAGCCACTGAGGAAACAGCACGTTGCCGACGACCAGGGTATAGGCCAGCAACAGCAGGTCCAGCTCCGCGCTCAACCGGTCAACCACCAGACTGGCCAGCATGATGCTCATCAGACCGGCCAGCACGAACAGGACGCGCAGCAGGGTCACAGAGCACCAGATCTCGGCCAGCCGATCCGGATCGTCGCGGTGGATGGACACCTCTTTCGGGGCGCTCAGATTGAAGCCGTAGTCGGTCAGCACGACCATGATCTGCGCGATGGACAGGGCAAATGCCATGCGGCCCAGGCCATCCACCCCCAGCCTCAGCGCCAGATAGGGCAGCGTCAGGAAGGCCAGCAGGTGGCTGGCGAGCTGCACGGCCCCCAGCGACAGCACATTCTCGATGAGCTTGCGGCGTGCCACGGAACGTCTCAGTCGGAACGGGCAGGCGAGACGACCCGCCAAGCAAACACCCAGAGCACGCTGAACAGCAAACCGGCCAGCGCTCCCCCGACCGTGATCAGGGCCCGCTTGGGCTTACTCTTCTTCTCGGGGATGGTTGCCACATCCACCACCTGGATCACCGCCCCTTCCCGGCTTTCGTCCACCCGTGCGGCCTCGTACTGCCTCGACAGCAGATCGAACAGCGTTTCATGGTATTTGAACTCCCGAAACTTGGAGATGTAGTCAGCACCGGCGCCTGAGCCGGTACCAGCGCCGGCATTGGCACTGCTGCTCTGCTGGTACTTGCTCAACTCCTGCCGCAGGGAGGCCACCACCGCCTGCTGCAGCTGCACTTCCGGCGCACTGTCAGTCCACATGCGACGCAGCGCCTGCAGCTTGATATCCGCCGCCATGAGTTCGGCATTGAGGCGCCCATAGCCTTCAGCCGCCGCCTTGGGTTCGGCACGCAGCACATCGGGGCTGTAGCCACTGGCCTGGAGCGCCTGCTGGGCCTGGGTCAGCTTGTCCTTGGCTTCATTGAGACGACTCTCGAAGAAAACACGACGCTGCTGCGCTTCCGTCACGGCCAGCGTATTGGTCATGTGGCGCAACTCCTCGACCAGCGCATTGGCCATGTCCGTGGCCCGCTGCGGGCTGTGGTCATCCACCTCGATGGTGATTAGGTTGTCTTTCTTGCCGACACTGATGGCGAGGTTCTTGGCCAGCGCCTTGCGCGCCTCGACGCGATACTCCTCGTCGTAGACCTTCAGCAAGTCAAAGCGCTTGATGATGCGGTCCATCACGGTCGTGCTTGTCATCAGGGCCACGTACTGCTCAGCTGGGTTGCGGATCGAGGCCCCCGTCAGCCCGGCCAGTGCACCCAGCGAACTCAAGGCGGCACTGGCCGCACTGCCCTGCTGCTGCGGCGGCAGGATGATGGTGGTCGCCGTGAACACGGGCGGCAGCCACCAAGCCACGCCCAGCGCGGCGGCAGCACACAGCACGGTCGTGACGACGATCAGCCGCCAGCGTTGCGCCACCGCGAGGAATAGCTCATGCAGCGTCACCGTCTCGGCCGCCAGCTGATCGGGAACCACGGGCACGCCGGTCGCCGAAGAATGGGATTGCATCGTCACGATCGGTCTCAATTCTGAAGCGTCTTCAACGCCGCGGCGCCGATGCCGAACTGGTACATGATCTGCGTCCATTCCTTCAGATCCTGGACCCAGGTGGTCTTGTTCATCATCTCCGGCACGAAAATGGTATCCCCGGGTTCTGCCTTGGTGCCGTTGATTCCGCCGACGATGCCGAAGAACGACGAGCGCTGCAGCTGGCTCAGCACGCTGCCGTTCGGGCGCAGCACGAAGGTGCTGCCGGCATCGGCGCCGCGGGTCGGTCCGCCCGCCTGGCTCAGGAAGTCGCCGATGGTGCGGCCCTGCTCGAGCAGGAAGGCGCCGCTGTTGAAGACCGATCCGAAGACGCCGACCGTGGTCGGGCGCGGCGGAATGTAGAGGCGGTCACCGTCCTCGAGCGGCAGGTCGGGCAGCTCGGTCGAACCCGGCAGCAGCTGCAGCACGATGCGGCCGGTCGGACGCACGCGACGCAGGTTCTCGATCAGCCGGGCGGTGGCGGCGCTGCGCTGCTCGAAGGTCGCGGCCTCGTCGGCGTTGATGGCGCGCTGCGTCGCCGATGCGCGGGTGAACTCGATCTCCATGTCGCGCAGCGCACGGTCGTAGTTCTGCTGCTGCGTCTGGCGCACGCTTTCGCGGGTGAACTCGGTGCCGAACATGTAGGCGTTCGGCGTGACGCCACCGGCCAGCCCCAGGGCCATGCGGGTGGTGACGCCCGGCGGCAGCACATACTCGCCCGGCTTGGCCACTTCGCCCTCGATGCGCACGCGCTTGTTCTGGCGCGCGACCGGCTGGGTCGCGTCGACGGCGCTGAAGGCGCGCAGCACGTCGCCGCTCTGCGGTGCCTGGGACTGCTCGTCCGGCAGGGCGAGCTGGGTGATGCGGTTCCTGGCGCGATCGTTGAGCCGCTCGATCGCCAGGCGCGTGCGGTCGGCGACCGCCGTGAAGCCGCCTGCCAGCGTGATCACGTCGGCAATCTTCTCGCCGCTGCGCAGCTCGAAGATCGCCGGCTTGTTGACGCTGCCGATCATCGCCACCTGCGTGCCGATCGGACCGACATGGATCACGTCGCCGGCCTGGACGGTGCGGTCGGCGCTGCGGTCCCCCCGCAGCAGCAGGTCGTACAGGTCGTAGCGGGTGACCACCTCCTGGCCGCGGCGCAGCTCGATCGAGCGCATCGTGCCGGAGCTGGTGGGGCCGCCGCTGCGCATCAGCGCATTGGCCAGGCTGGAGAGGCTGCTGACGGTGTAGGCCCCGGGCCGCTTGACGTAGCCGGTGACATAGACACGCACGGTGCGCACCTGGCCCAGCGAGACGCTGAGCTGGAAGTTACGGAACACCTGGCCGACACGGCGCGAGATCGCCTCCGGCAGCTCGGCATAGCGGGTGCCCGAGACCATCATCGTGCCGACGCGAGGAATGCTGATGCGCCCGCTGCGGTCGACGACGACCTTCAGGTCCGCATCGACCGAACCCCACAGGCTGATCTGCAGCTCGTCCCCTGGGCCGACCACGTAGTCGGCCGGCACCTGGGCGTTGTTCTCGGCCGCATCGAAGCTGTTGCGCCCGGAGAAGAGCTCCGAGCCGAAGCGGCGGATCAGCGGCGGCGGGGTCGCCGTCCCCGACTCGCCCGCCGGCTGCACGATGCTGGTGTTGAGCCGGCGCACGTACTGCTCGAACTCGTCGAGCGGAGCCGGCGCCGCCGGCTGGCGCAGCGACGTGCCCGCGCGGGTCGAAGCGCTGCCCGCTCCCGTGCGGCCGGACGCCGACTCGCCGGGGTTCTCCGTGGCCCAGTAGGCCTCGGCCGCATCCATCTGGTCCGCCTCCAGGCGCTCCAGACGCTCCTGGGCCGGCGCGGTCGCACCCGCGTTCGCCGGCGTGCTGCGCAGCCGGATCGGGCCGCTGGAGGCCGCCGCGCCGGTGTCGCCACCGGACTGCTGCGCCTGGGCAAGAGGAGACAGGGCCGCGCAGGCCAGCGCCAGGGCGCCGACGCGAAGCGGGATCAGACGGAAATCAGGCATGTGCATGGGGGATGTCACACAAAAATCTGCGCGCCGCCGAACACCGGGGGCGCGCAGATTGTAGGAGGTCGCAAATACGAGTCGGTACCGATGTCCGCTCATCAGCAGGCCGAATCGGACTCAGTCGAAATGCCGCGCGTCCGCCAGCAGCGGCGCCACCGCATCCTTGGCCGACAGCAGCGGCGCCATGCCGAGCTCGGGCCAGGCGATGCCGACCGTCGGGTCGTCCCAGCGCACCGCGCCCTCGCACTGCGGCGCGTACAGGTCGGTGGTCTTGTAGAGGAAGTCGGCCGTCTCGCTGGTGACGACGAAGCCGTGCGCGAAGCCCGGCGGGATCCAGAACTGGCGGTGGTTCTCGCCGGTCAGCTCGACGCCGGCCCACTGGCCGAAGGTCGGGCTGCCGCGGCGCAGGTCCACCGCGACGTCGAAGACCGAGCCGGAGACCACGCGCACCAGCTTGCCCTGCGCATGCGGCGGCAGCTGGTAGTGCAGGCCGCGCAGCACGCCGCGGCTCGAGCGCGAGTGGTTGTCCTGCACGAAGCGGACCGGGTGGCCCACCACCTCGTCGAAGACCTTCTGGTTCCAGCTCTCCATGAAGAAGCCGCGTGCGTCGCCGAACACCTTCGGCTCGAGGATCAGCACGTCGGGAATGGCGGTACGGATGATGTTCATGTCCTGGTCCTTCCTTCCCGGCTCAGAAGACCTGCTCGGCGAGCACCTTCTTCAGGTACTGCCCGTAGCCGTTCTTCAGCATCGGCGCGGCCAGCCTTTCCAGCTGCTCGGCATCGATCCAGCCGCGGCGCCACGCGATCTCCTCCGGGCACGCCACCTTCAGACCCTGGCGCTTCTCCAGCGTGGCGATGAACTGCCCCGCCTCCATCAGGCTGTCGTGCGTGCCGGTGTCCAGCCACGCGTAGCCCCGGCCCATGATCTCCACGCTCAGGCTGCCCTGGCGCAGGTACTCGGCGTTGACGTCCGTGATCTCCAGCTCGCCGCGCGGGCTGGGCGCGATGTTCGCGGCGATGTCGCAGACCTGGCTGTCGTAGAAGTACAGGCCCGTCACCGCGTAGTTGCTCTTCGGGACCTTGGGCTTTTCCTCGATGCTCAGCGCGCGCTTCTTGTCGTCGAACGCGACCACGCCGTAGCGCTCCGGGTCATGCACGTGATAGGCGAAGACGCTCGCGCCCGTCTCGCGGCTGGTGGCGCTGTTGAGCAGCTGCTGCAGGTCGTGGCCGTGGAAGATGTTGTCGCCCAGCACCAAGGCGCTCGGCGCGCCGCCGACGAACTCGCGGCCCAGGATGAAGGCCTGCGCCAGGCCGTCCGGGCTGGGCTGCACGCAGTACTGCAGGTTCAGGCCCCAGCGGCTGCCGTCGCCCAGCAGCGCCTCGAAGCGCGGCGTGTCCTGCGGCGTCGAGATGATCAGGATGTCGCGGATCCCGGCCAGCATCAGCGTGGTCAGCGGGTAGTAGATCATCGGCTTGTCGTACACCGGCAGCAGCTGCTTGCTGATGGCCAGCGTGGCCGGGTGCAGCCGGGTGCCGGAGCCGCCGGCCAGGATGATGCCCTTGCGAGGAGTGTTCATGTCAGAGGATCTCGGTGAGCATGCGGTCGACACCCTGCTGCCACGGCGGCAGCCGCAGGCCGAAGACCTGCTGGAGTTTCTGCGTCGACAGGCGCGAGTTGTGCGGGCGCCTGGCCGGCGTCGGGAAGGCGCTGGTGGGCACCGGGTCGATGGTCCGGACCTGGAGCTCGCGTCCCTTCTGGCGGGCGTGCTCGATGACGAAGCTGGCGTAGCCGTGCCAGCTGGTCTCGCCGGCGGCCACCGCGTGGTAGACGCCGGAGAGGTCGATCTCGCTGTTCATGGCCTGGCGCGCCATCTGCGCGGTCAGGTCGGCCAGCAGGTCCGCGCCGGTGGGCGCACCGATCTGGTCGTCGATGACGGTCAGGCGTTCGCGCTCGCCCGCCAGACGCAGCATGGTCCTGGCGAAGTTGCCGCCGCGCGCCGCAAAGACCCAGCTGGTGCGCAGGATCAGGTGCCGGCAGCCGCTGGCGCGGATGAGCTGCTCGCCCTCCAGCTTGGTCTGGCCGTAGACGCTCAAGGGGCCGGTAGCGGCCTCCTCGTCGCGGGCAGCATCGCCCGAGCCGTCGAAGACGTAGTCGGTGCTGTAGTGCACCAGCCAGGCGCCGGTCTCGGCCGCGCAGCGCGCCAGCACGCCCGGGGCGGTCGCGTTGATCGCGCGCGCCAGCTCGGGCTCGCTCTCGGCCTTGTCGACCGCGGTGTGCGCCGCGGCGTTGACGATCAGGTCCGGACGGACGGCAGC
>NZ_JABSNM010000010.1 GCF_013294065.1 Sphaerotilus uruguayifluvii | reverse complement strand
GTCCGGGATCCGAGTCCCGAAACGAGGCCGTCCGGGCATGCCAGCGCCTGGGCACAAGCATCTGGAAGACGTGGAGCGGCTATCACCGGCGCAGCCTGGTGGAGACCAAGATGCACTGCCTGAAGCGGTTGGGCGAGCGGGTCACGGCCCGCACGTTCGATCGTCAGGTGGTGGAGCTGCATGTGCGCGTGGCCGTGCTCAACCGCTTCAGTCAGATCGGCCGGCCGCAGACCGTGCCAGTGGGTGCCGTGGCATGAGTCCGTCCGGGGTTGGGGTCAGGGCGTCTGTTCGTGGATTTGTGCAACAGAGCCGTTGCGATCCTGAAAGAAGCAGCAGCCTTGCCGCAGCGATCCGCGCCCTGAAGGCCTCATCGAGCGTGGTCCAGTCGACCACGTCGACCCGCCAGGGCAGATCGGATTCGGAGAACGCCTCCGCCAGCGCGGCTTGCTCGTCCAGCGTGAGCGCATGGGCGCCGATCACGGCCAGATCGAGATCCGACCAGGGCTTGGGCGGATGCGCGCCGCCACCGGCCCGCGAACCGAAGGCCCAGACTTCCCGTCCGGGCAGCAGCCGGGCCAGGATCTGCCGGACGAGGGCCAGATGGTGCGGCTCGATCGACAGCCGTGCTGCCAGAGCCGCCTCATCGGCCGGCGCGGTCATCCCCGGCGCTCTAGCGCTTCGAGCAGCCCGCGTGCATCGGCCACGAAGGGGCGGATGCCTTCGTGGACTTGCCGCGCCTTGCCCACGTCATCGATGTGCGAGGTCGTGCCGCGCATCTGCCGGTAGCGGAACCAGGCCTCGACATCCCGCACCAGCCCCTTTTCCGCCCCGACCCGCAGCAGGTCGCGAAAGCCGAGCTGGTCGGTCTCTCCCGGCGTGGCCGCTTCCGCCTCGATCTGGCGCTTCAGCATCTTCGTCGCCAGCTCGTAGACGAACTCGAAGTTCTGGATGACGCCCGCGAACAGCGTGTTGCGCACCGCGTCCGACTGCGCCTGCAGCCACGCCACGTCCTCGGTGACACGCAGGCTGTCTTCCAGCGAGGTCAGGGCGCGGCGCAGCGGGGTGAGGTCGAGGGTGAAGGTCATGGCGCTCGGATCGCTGGATCCAGCGCCTCGCGCACCAGTCGAACCGTCGTGTCTTTCCGGCGGCTCCTGGTCTGCTCGCTGCTGCGCTGCACATAGCGGGCGAAGACCTGATCCAGCAGTTGCCGCGGATCCTCCGTCATCGCCACCCGCAGCGGCGCGTAACGGATCATGGTCTCCCGAGGCTGCGCGAGATCCTGCACCAGCCGCAACGCCAGCGCCTCTTCCCGGCACCCGCTGGCGAACTGCCGCTGGTGCAGGTGGTTCTGCAGATGGGCCAGCTCGGCCTCCACCTCGCGCCGCACCTGGGTGAACAGCTCGCGGTTGAACTCCTCGAAGAACTGCGTGATCCGCCGGTAGCGGGTGATCAGCCGGAAATCGAAGAAGCCCAGCGCTGGACAGGCCACCACCACGCCCATGTTCGCGAACTCGCCCGAGTCCGACTGCGGCAGCAGGCGCACGAGGGTGTAGTGGGCGATGTGGTGTGCCATTCGACTGGACAAGCATGTACAATGCAGAGGCCCTTCGACTCACGAACGCCCAAGTTCCACTTGGGACTCTTATGTAGTGATCGCGGGGCTTTTCGCTTTTCGGGCTGCGCTCTTCGAAAATTCTGGACGGATTGCGCCATCAGTCGGCTTGAAAAGCCAGTGGCGATACGGATTCAGCCACAGATCCGGCCTGCCCCCTGGCATCCCCGTCGAAATCCCGATGTTGAACCGCTTGCCGTCGTAGGTGTTGCAGATCTCGGAGAGGATGTGCTTGTAGACCCGCTCCTTGGCAATCGTGCGTTTTCCACGGGTCCGAGAGCCTTCTGGCTTTTCCTTGTGCTTGTCATTCAGGCGGAATTGCATAGCGCCCAGTACCACATCGAGCCCTTGCAGGATGACATGCTCTTTGGAGTCGACTTCCGCCATCTGCTCCTGTCTGATCTGCACGCCTGCTCGACGGAAATCTGAGTTGTGGCTCAGCCCCGTGACAAAGCCTTTGAACGCGGCGCACTTCTCTGCTGTGTCAGGCAACTTGTCGAAGTAGATCCGTACACCGGTCTTCTCCTGCGCCCGTCCAGCATATCGAAGCCCAAACGCATGCTTGATGAACTGGTAGTACAGCAGGAAGAAGCCGTCCTCTCGCTGCCTCTCGGTCAGGCGATGGGCCGAGAAGTAGTTCTGCGTGAACATGATCCGTATCTTGAGCTTGCCCTCCCTGATCAGTTCGAAGACGGTTGAGATGAACTCGATGTACTTCTGTGCATAGGGCTCCGTGATCTTCTGCCACTTGATTTCGCCAAGCAGATTGAGCCGCTGCTGTGTGCTCGCCAGCCTAGCGATCACCTCTTGCTGGTGGATCGACTCCACCAGTGCTCCTCCGTAGAAATTGCCGAAATGACGACCTGATGAGTCGGATTCGTCGCAGTAGATGATAAGTTCGCGTGACATCGAGCAATCTGTGGTCCAGTTTACTTACGCGTCGATGTTCGCCGCCCTCAGCGCGTTGCTCTCGATGAAGTCGCGCCGCGGCTCGACCTCGTCGCCCATCAGCATCGTGAAGACCTTGTCGGCCTCGATGGCGTCCTCGATCTGGACCTTGAGCAGGCGGCGGACCGTCGGGTCCATCGTGGTTTCCCAGAGCTGCTCGGGGTTCATCTCGCCCAGGCCCTTGTAGCGCTGGCGGCCGACCGAGCTTTCGGCCTGCTGCAGCAGCCAGGCCATCGCGGCGCGGAAGTCGGCGACGCGGATCTCCTTCTGGCGCTCGCCCTCGCCGCGGCGAGCGACCGCCTCGGGGGTCAGCAGGCCCTTGAAGGTGCGGCCGGCCTCGCTCAGCGCCTCGTAGTCGGCGCCGTGCACGAAGTCGGCGGTGATGACGCTGCTCTTGACGTTGCCGTGGTGGCGGCGGCTGATGCGCAGATAGGGCTTGTCGCTGCGCGGGTCGATCTCGGCGCTGACCTCGGCGTCGTGCAGCGCGGCCTTCAGCGCCTCGGCGCTGGCGGCGGCGCGCGTGGCGTCCTCCAGGTCCAGCGTCAGGCCGTCGCTGATCGCGCGCAGCGCCTCGACGTCCATCCAGTTCGACAGCCGGTCGATGACGTTGGCGGCCTTGACGTACTGGCCGGCGAGCCGGTCCAGCGCCTCGCCGCGCAGGGCCTCGCGGCCCTCGCCCGGCTCGACCACCGCGCCGTCCAGCGCCACCCGCACCAGGTACTCGTCCAGCGCGGCGGCGTCCTTCAGGTACTGCTCCTGCTTGCCGTGCTTGACCTTGTAGAGCGGCGGCTGCGCGATGTAGATGTGGCCGCGCTCGACCAGATCGGGCATCTGGCGGTAGAAGAAGGTCAGCAGCAGCGTGCGGATGTGGGCGCCGTCCACGTCCGCGTCGGTCATGATGATGATGCGGTGGTAGCGCAGCTTGTCCGGGTTGAAGTCGTCGCCGCCCATGCCCTGGCCGATGCCGGTGCCCAGGGCGGTGATCAGCGTCAGGATCTCGTTGCTGGACAGCAGCTTCTCGTAGCGCGCGCGCTCGACGTTCAGGATCTTGCCGCGCAGCGGCAGGATCGCCTGGAACTTGCGGTCGCGGCCCTGCTTGGCCGAGCCGCCGGCGGAGTCACCCTCGACGATGTAGATCTCGCACAGCGTCGGGTCCTTCTCCTGGCAGTCGGCCAGCTTGCCCGGCAGGCCCAGGCCGTCGAGCACGCCCTTGCGGCGCGTCATCTCGCGCGCCTTGCGCGCGGCGTCGCGGGCCCGCGCGGCGTCGACGATCTTGCCGCAGATGGTCTTGGCGTCGGTCGGGTTCTCCAGCAGCCAGTCGGTCAGCAGGCGGCTGACGATGTCCTCCACCGGCGCGCGCACTTCCGACGACACCAGCTTGTCCTTCGTCTGCGAGCTGAACTTCGGCTCGGGCACCTTCACCGAGACGACGCAGGCCAGACCTTCGCGCATGTCCTCGCCGCTGATCTCGACCTTCGCCTTCTTGGCGATGTCGTTGTCCTCGATGTACTTGTTGATGACGCGCGTCATCGCCGCGCGCAGGCCGGTCAGGTGGGTGCCGCCGTCGCGCTGCGGAATGTTGTTGGTGAAGCAGAGCACCGACTCGGAGAACGCGTCGTTCCACTGCATCGCCACCTCGACGCCGATGGTGGTGCCCTGGTCGCTCTGCTTCTCGCCGACGGCGTGGAAGATGTTCGGGTGCAGGACCTTCTTGCCCTTGTTGACGAACTCCACGAAGCCCTTGACGCCGCCGGCGTAGGCGAAGTTGTCCTCCTTGCCGCCGTTGCGCTCGTCGACCAGGCGGATCTTCACGCCGTTGTTCAGGAACGAGAGCTCGCGCAGGCGCTTGGCCAGGATGTCGTAGTGGAACTCGTTGTTCTGCTGGAAGATCTCGGTGTCGGGCAGGAAGTGGACCTCGGTGCCGCGCTTGTCGGTCTCGCCGACGATCTTCATCGGGCTGGTCTCGACGCCCACCCCGTCCACGGTCCGCAGTTCGATCACGCGGTCCTGCGGCACGCCCTTGCGGAAGTCGATCTGGTGCACATGGCCGTCGCGGCGCACCGTCAGGCGCAGCCACTTCGACAGGCCGTTGACGCAGGACACGCCCACGCCGTGCAGGCCGCCCGACACCTTGTACGAGTTCTGGTTGAACTTGCCGCCGGCATGCAGCTCGGTCAGCGCGATCTCGGCGGCCGAGCGCTTCGGCTCGTGCTTGTCGTCCATCTTCACGCCGGTCGGGATGCCGCGGCCGTTGTCGATGACCGAGATCGAGTTGTCGGTGTGGATGGTGACGACGATGTCGTCGCAGTGGCCGGCCAGGGCCTCGTCGATCGAGTTGTCGACGACCTCGAAGACCAGGTGGTGCAGGCCGGTGCCGTCGGACGTGTCGCCGATGTACATGCCCGGGCGCTTGCGCACCGCTTCCAGCCCTTCCAGGATCTGGATGCTGCCCTCGCCGTAGGCGGCGGAGGCGTCCGCGGTGGCCGGGATCGGGGTGGAGGAGGGCGGGTTCAGGTCGCTCATGTCGCTCTTGCAGAAAGGCCGGAGCGGGCCGCAGCCCGCTCGGGTGATGGGTTCACGCCATGCCGGTCGGTCTGTCATTGTCGCCGACCCGGTCGCCGGACCACGCGGATCCGGCCCGATCCGCTCAGATGCGCATCGGCATGACCACGTACTTGAAGCCGGCGTCGTCCGGCCGGGTGAACAGCGCCGAGCTGCTGGCGTCCTGCAGCGACAGCGTCACCATCTCCTGGTCCATGTTGGACAGCACGTCCATCAGGTAGGTGACATTGAAGCCGATCTCGATCGTCGGGCCGTCGTAGTCGATCTCCAGCTCTTCCTTGGCCTCTTCCTGCTCGGCGTTGCTCGAGGCGATCTTCAGCAGGCCGGTCTCGAAGTTCAGGCGCACGCCCTTGAACTTCTCGCTGGTCAGGATGGCCGCGCGCTGCAGGCTGGTCAGCAGCGTGGCGCGGCCGAGCGTGACGTGGTTGCGGTGGTTCTTCGGGATGACGCGGTTGTAGTCGGGGAACTTGCCCTCGACCAGCTTGGTGACGAACTCCATGCCGCCGAAGCTGAAGCGCGCCTGGTTGGTGGCGAAGCACATCTCGATCGGCGCGGCCTCGTCGTCCTTGGCCGCCTTGCCGCTGTCCTTGAGCAGGCGCTGCAGCTCCAGCACCGTCTTGCGCGGCAGGATGACCTCCTGCTTCGGGATCTCGACGTCGAGCGTGGCCTGGGCCAGCGCCAGGCGGTGGCCGTCGGTGGCCACCAGCGTCAGCGTGTGGCCCTCGGCGACGAAGAGGATGCCGTTGAGGTAGTAGCGGATGTCGTGCACCGCCATCGCGAAGTGCACCTGGTCGATCAGGTGCTTGAGCGTCTTCTGCGGCACGCTGAACACCGGGCCGAAGTCGGCCGCCTCCTGCACCAGCGGGAAGTCGTCGGCGGGCAGGGTCTGCAGCGTGAAGCGGCTCTTGCCGCCCTGCAGCGTCAGCTTGTTCTGCGCCGCGCTCAGCGTGACGATCTGGTCCCCGGGCAGCGTGCGCAGGATGTCGATCAGCTTGCGCGCGCCCACCGTGGTGCTGAAGTCGCCGGCGTCGCCGCCCATCTCGGCGCGGGTGCGCACCTGGATCTCGAGGTCGCTGGTGGTGAACTCGCACTCCGGCCCCTGCTTGCGCAGCATCACGTTGGCCAGGATCGGCAGCGTGTGGCGCCGCTCGACGATGCCGGAGACCGCCTGCAGGGCGGCGAGGAGTTTGTCCTGCGGTGCTTTCAAGACGATCATGAGGTGGGTCTCTGCGGTGGGGTGGTTCCGTCCTGTGGCCCGCTCAGCCCTTCAGGGTCTGCTCGAGCACATGCAGCTGCTGGTTCAGTTCGGTGTTCTTGTGGCGTTCCTCGGCGATCTTGCGCACCGCGTAGAGCACCGTCGTGTGGTCGCGTCCGCCGAAGAGGTCGCCGATCTCGGGCAGGCTCTTCTGCGTCATCTCCTTGGCCAGGTACATCGCGATCTGGCGCGGCCGCGCGATCGAGGCCGGGCGCTTCTTGCTGTACATGTCGGCGATCTTGATCTTGTAGAAGTCGGCGACCGTCTTCTGGATGTTCTCGACCGAGATCTGGCGGTTCTGGATCGACAGCAGGTCCTTCAGCGCCTCGCGCGTCAGCGCGATGTTGATGTCCTTGTGGCTGAAGCGCGAGTAGGCCACGACCTTGCGCAGCGCGCCCTCGAGCTCGCGCACGTTGGCGCGCACGTTCTTGGCGATGAAGAAGGCGACCTCCTCGGGCATCGCGCAGCCCTCGGCCTCGGCCTTCTTCATCAGGATGGCCACGCGCATCTCCAGCTCGGGGGGCTCGATCGCCACCGTCAGGCCCGAGTCGAAGCGGCTGGTCAGGCGCTCGTCGATGTCCACCAGCCCCTTGGGGTAGGTGTCGCTGGTCATGACGATGTGCGCGCGCTTGGACACCAGCGCCTCGAAGGCGTTGAAGAACTCCTCCTGCGTGCGGTCCTTGCCGGCGAAGAACTGCACGTCGTCGATCAGCAGCAGGTCCAGGCTGTGGTACTTGGCCTTGAGCTCGTCGAAGGTCTTGCGCTGGTAGTTGCGCACGACGTCCGAGATGAACTGCTCGGCGTGCAGGTAGAGCACGCGCGCGTCGGCGCGCTCCTTGAGCATCGCGTTGCCGACCGCGTGGATCAGGTGCGTCTTGCCCAGACCGACGCCGCCGTACAGGAACAGCGGGTTGTACATGCCGCCGGGCGAGCCGACGACATGCAGCGCGGCGGTGCGCGCCATCTGGTTGGCGCGGCCCGGCACCAGGGTGTCGAAGGTCAGCAGCGGG
Organism: Sphaerotilus uruguayifluvii; assembly: GCF_013294065.1. Taxonomy (GTDB): domain Bacteria; phylum Pseudomonadota; class Gammaproteobacteria; order Burkholderiales; family Burkholderiaceae_C; genus Sphaerotilus; species Sphaerotilus uruguayifluvii. Next base: position 148,021 of record NZ_JABSNM010000010.1, on the reverse strand, counting down.
TTGATGCGCCCGCGCGTGTTCGTCGGCGCCGAGGGCGGCGGCACGGTGGGGATGACCAGCGCAGGCGCGCCCGTCAGCGCAGGAGCGGGCGCCGGCGCGACCTGGCGGGCGACGATCGGGGCCGGCGCCGGGGCGGCCGGGGTCCGTGGGGCCGGGGGCGCCGTGTTCGATCCGGCCGGGGCGGCGGCATCGGTGGCGGGCGCCGGGGCGCCGGGGCGGCTGCGCCGGGCCACCGCGGCCGATGCCTTGGCCAGCGCGGCCGAGGCCGAGATCGGACCGGCCGGACGTGCGCCGGCTGCACCGGTGGCCGCACTGGAGGTCGCCGCCACGCCCGGAGCCGGGCTCGCGACGACCGCCGCTGCGGCGATCGGTGCTGCAGGAGCGGCCGCCGGCGCAGGCGCCGGGGACGCGAGATCGGGCAGCTCGGGCAGGGTCGCCGGGATCGGCATCGGCGGCAGCATGCCGCCACTGCCGCGCGCCGGCGGCGGTCGTCGCGGCAGGCCGGCCGGCGGCGCGGTGGCGGCCGGCGCGGGCGAGGCCTGCGCCGCATCGGTGCCGGCCTCGGCGGGGTCCAGCCGCGCGGAGATGAAGGAGGCCGCGGCGGCCGCGTCGGCCGCCAGTCGCGCCAGCGCCGGCGACTGCGCCAGCGGCGAGAGGTCGGCCGCCAGCACCAGCGGCTCGGTCATCGGCGCGACCTTGCGTGCGCTCGCGCGCGCGCGGGCACGAGCGCCGGCCGCGGCCGGGACCGGCGGCACGGTCGCTGGCAGGTCGAGCATCGACATCTGCACCGGATCGGCGGCTGCGGCCGCGTCGGGGGCCAGCGCAGGCGTCGGCGCCGCGGGCGCGACCTGCGCAGGCACGGACGCGGCCTCGCGCGCGCCCGCGATGTGGAATTCAAGGTGGACCGGCTGGCCGGCGATCTCGCTCAGCACCCGCTCGATCCGCGCGCCGAACTGCGAGCGGATCCAGTCCATCTTGAAACGGTTGGGCGCGCACAGACCCACGCGGACCTCCCCCCCGTCCACCGACACTTCGGCCGGAGGCAACGGGCGGAACCACGTGTTGAACTGCTGTTCCGGCAGCTCGGCGGCGAGGCGTTGCAGGCCTCTGTCCCACAGGTCCGTATGCATGTGCTGAAAATTGTGGACAACTTCGAGCGAAGGGGCGCGATTGTATCGGCATCGGGCCTGTCCGGGTACAGGTTATCCACAGATTCTGCCGCAGGGTCAATCCCCCGCGATGCTCGGACTTGAGGCCCTCTCGATTGACTTCTCGGCAAGTCGCATGCTGTAATCGAGGGTTTCCCGAATCAGGGCGCCTTCGGGGTGCTCACACGTCAAGGCAAGAGGATTCATCATGAAGCGCACCTACCAACCGTCGAAGATCCGCCGTGCCCGCACCCACGGCTTCCTGGTCCGCATGAAGACCCGTGGCGGCCGTGCCGTGCTGAATGCACGCCGCGCCAAGGGCCGCAAGCGTCTGGCCGTCTGATTTCCGGGGCTTCGAGCTCCGTTCCGGGCGTGAGCGGACCCGTCGAGTCGCCGCTGCTGGACCGACTCACCGGGCCCTCGCGCTTCGAGGCCGTGATGTCCGTGCGCCCCTGCGCGCGCACCACCCACTTCATGGTCCACCATCTTTCCACCCCTCCGGACCTGTCCGGAAAAGCCGCTTCGGAACCCCCGTGCGAGCCTGTGGAAAAAACTGTGGATAACTCTGTGGAGAGGGCTGTGGATGACTTTCTGCGGCCTGCCGTTCTGCGTCTCGGTCTGGTGGTCCCGAAGCGTCATGCCCGACGTGCCGTGACCCGCACGCTGGTCAAGAACCAGCTCCGCGACGCCATCCGGCGCCATCTTCCGCACCTCGCCAGCGGCGACTGGGTGCTGCGCCTGCGTGCGCCCATCGACCGCAGCCGCTTCCCGAGCGCCCGCTCGGAGGCGCTGGCCGAGGAGCTGCGCGGCGAGATCGAGCGCCTGCTTGCCGACGCCGCGCGTCGCGTGCGGCGCGCCCAGCCGCCGTCGTCCTGACGGCGCTCCGCCTTCCCATGTCGCAGCAGTCCGCTTCCGTCCCGCTGCCGGTCCGGCTGCGCCGATGGCCGGTGGCGCTGCTGCTCGGGCTGGTGCGCGGCTATCGCCTGCTGCTGAGCCCCTGGCTGGGATCGTCCTGCCGCTTCGAGCCGACCTGCTCGGCCTACGCGCTTGTTGCTCTGGAACGTCACGGTGCCCGTCGTGGCGGCGCTCTGACGCTCCGGAGGCTCGCTCGCTGTCATCCGTGGTGTCCGGGCGGGCATGATCCGGTCCCGGAACGGCCGCCACGGCTGTTCACCTCTCTCCTGGAAGGTTCCGACGCCGGTGCGCCGGGCGATGCCGATGCACGCCCCGCATCCGCGGCGGACCTTTCGCTCGCCAATCGAAAGAGCTCCGTATGACCGACACGCGGCGCGCCCTTCTCTGGGGCGTCTTTTCCGTCTCGCTCGTGATGCTGTGGGACGGCTGGAACAAGCACAACGGCCATCCGTCGATGTTCTCGCCGCCGGTGGCTGCCTCGGCGGTGGCCGGGGCCTCCGCGCCGGGCGTGCCGTCGGCGGCCGTGGCCGCGCAGCCCGCCGGGGTCGCCCCGGTGCCGGGCTCGGTCGCGGCGGCCGCGCCATCGCAGAAGATCGAGATCACGACCGATCTGGTGCGCGCGACCATCGACACCCGAGGCGCCAGCCTCGTCGGCCTGAGCCTGCCCCGCTATCACGACGAGCATGACGCGAGCAAGCCGGTCGTCCTGTTCGACCAGTCGGCCGAACGCGTCTACCAGGCCGATTCGGGCCTGATCCCGAAGCTGGCCGGCCAGGCGGCGCTGCCCAACCACACCACGCCGATGACGCTGGTGCCGGGTCCGCTGACGCTGGCCGACGGCCAGGGCGAGCTGGCGGTCAGCTTCGAGTCGCCGGACCAGGGCGGCGTGAAGCTGCGCAAGACCTATGTCTTCAAGCGCGGCGACTATGCGATCCGCGTGCGCCACGAGGTCGTCAATACCTCGGCCGCGCCGGTGGCGCCGCAGCTCTACCTGCAGCTGTCGCGCGACGGCACCGTGAAGTCGACCTCGATGTTCATGGGCCCGAGCTCCTTCACCGGTCCGGCGGTCTACACCGACGCGGCGAAGTTCCAGAAGCTCGACTTCGCGAAGATCGAGTCCGGCAAGGCCGAGTACGAGAAGGCCGCCGACAGCGGCTGGGTCGCGATGGTCCAGCACCACTTCGTCGGCGCCTGGGTCTTCAACGACAAGCTGGCCCGCAGCTTCCAGGCCAAGAAGGAGGCGACCAACCTGTACTCGGTGGCGATGACGCTGCCGCTGGACACGGTCGCGCCGGGCACCTCGAAGACCGTCGAGACGACGCTCTACGCCGGCCCGCAGGAAGAGAAGAAGCTCGAGGCCCTGGCGCCGGGCCTGGAGCTGGTCAAGGACTACGGCTGGGTCACGATGCTGGCCAAGCCGCTGTTCTGGCTGCTCGACAAGCTGCACGGCCTGCTGGGCAACTGGGGCTGGTCGATCGTCGCGCTGGTGGTGCTGCTGAAGATCGCCTTCTACTGGCTCAATGCCAGCGCCTACCGCTCGATGGGCAAGATGAAGGCCGTCAACCCGCGCATCCAGGAGCTGCGCGAGCGCCTGAAGGACGATCCGCAGAAGATGCAGCAGGAGATGATGCGCATCTACCGCGAGGAGAAGGTCAATCCGCTGGGCGGCTGCCTGCCGATCTTCATCCAGATGCCGTTCTTCATCGCGCTGTACTCGGTGCTGCTGGCCTCGGTCGAGATGCGCGGCGCGCCGTGGATCGGCTGGATCCACGACCTGAGCGTGCAGGACCCGTACTACATCCTGCCGGCGCTGATGACCGCCACGACGCTGTTCCAGACCTGGCTGAACCCGACGCCGCCGGACCCGACCCAGGCCAAGATGATGTGGATCATGCCGCTGATGTTCAGCGTGATGTTCCTGTTCTTCCCGGCCGGCCTGGTGCTGTACTGGTTCGTCAACAACCTGCTGTCGATCGCGCAGCAGTGGCTGATCAACCGGCAGCTCGGTCTGAACCGCTGACGCCGCGTCGGCGCCTGCCCGCCTGCCTGCAGGTGGGTGGCCTGCAAGGGTCGTGAAGGGGGTGAGCTGCACCTCTTTTGCGACCCTTGTTGCTTTGTGCAATTCGGACGCGACAAGTGGCACGGCCTTTGCCGCCGGTTGCAAGGGCTGCCTTGAGTCTGTCACGGACGGCCCGCATCATTCGTTCTGCGGGGCGTGACCCCGGGATTGTGGTGGCAGGCTTGCAAGCCAGCAGAAGACGGGCCGGGAGGCTCGCCCCCACAGGCCCGGCTCCGGGGGTCGATGGCGATGAGCCGGCTCCCCTCCGCGCGAACACCCTGACGCCCTGTCGGCCCGGCTGCCGACAGGGCGTTTCTCATGGTGCGGGCCGGCCGTGCGGCGTCGGCGAGAATGCGCGCCATGCTTGCTCGACATCAGGATCCGATCGTGGCGATCGCCACCGCCCCCGGCCGCGGCGCCGTGGGCATCGTGCGTGTCTCCGGCCGCGGTCTGGCCCCGCTGGCCCGGCGCCTGACCGGCCGCGATCTGGCCCCGCGCGTGGCCACCTACGGGCCCTTCCTCGACGCGGAGGGCCGGCCGATCGACCAGGGCCTGGCGCTCTATTTCCCGGCGCCGCACAGCTACACCGGCGAGGACGTGCTGGAACTGCAGGCCCACGGCGGCCCGGTGGTGCTGCAGCTGCTGATGGCGCGCTGCCTGCAGGCGGCGGCCGAGGGCGGGCTGCTGCCGCGGCTGCGGCCGGCCGAGCCGGGCGAGTTCACCGAGCGCGCCTTCTTGAACGACAAGCTCGACCTGGCGCAGGCCGAGGCGGTGGCCGACCTGATCGACGCCAGCACCGAGGCAGCGGCGCGCAGCGCTGCGCGCTCGCTGTCGGGCGACTTCTCCCGGCGCATCGAGGCGCTGCGCGACGGCCTGGTCGAGCTGCGCATGCTGGTCGAGGCGACGCTGGACTTTCCCGAGGAGGAGATCGACTTCCTCGAGAAGGCTGATGCGCGCGGGCGGCTGGCGCGGCTGGCCGAGCGGCTCGATGCGGTGCTCGACACCGCGCGGCAGGGCGCGCTGCTGCGCGAGGGCCTGACGGTGGTGATCGCCGGCCAGCCCAACGCGGGCAAGAGCTCGCTGCTGAACGCGCTGGCCGGCGCCGAGCTGGCCATCGTCACGCCGATCGCCGGCACCACCCGCGACCGGGTCAGCGAGACGCTGCAGATCGAGGGCGTGCCGGTGCACGTGATCGACACCGCCGGCCTGCGCTCCGACGCCGAGGCGGCCGACGAGGTCGAGCGCATCGGCATCGCGCGCAGCTGGGAGGCGATCGCCGGCGCCGATGCGGTGCTGATGCTGCATGACCTGACCCGCGCGCTCGATGCGGACTATGCCGCGGCCGATCGCGCCATCGAGGCGCGGCTGCCCGACCGCTCGCGCCGCGTGCATGTCTTCAACAAGACCGACCGGGTCGATGCCGCGCACCGGGCCGCGGTGCTGGCCGGCGTGCCGCAGGGCGAGCGGGCGCTCACGCTCTCGGCCAAGACCCGCGACGGGCTGGAGGGCTTGCGCCGCCTGCTGCTGGAGCTGGCGGGCTGGCATGCCTCGCCGGACGGCGTGTTCATCGCGCGCGAGCGCCATCTGACGGCGCTGCGCCGCGCGCGCGAGCATCTCGAGCTGGCCGCGGGCTGGGCCGCGCGCCGCGACGAGGCGCTGGACCTGTTCGCCGAGGAACTGCGCCTGTCGCACGACGCGCTGGGCGAGATCACCGGCGCCTTCTCGGCCGACGACCTGCTGGGGGTCATCTTCTCGCGCTTCTGCATCGGTAAATGAAAGCCCAATAAGGCGGACATCGATCCGATACGCTCGGGCGTACCAATCGGAGGCCTGTCCACTGTCGAGCGCGCGATGCCCCGAGGGCTCGGCTGCGCTGCGTGTCATGCTTCTCGAACGCCTCCGCAGCCTGCGCGTGACCCGGGCGCTGTCGCGCCGTCTCTTCCGTCGTCTGCCGGCCCGCGTGCCGCCCATGCTGCTCGAGCGCGTCCAGGGCCTGCGCGTGCTGGTCATCGGCGTCTATCTTTCCGACCAGTCCCACCATGCCGCAGCGCTGGCTGGCGCTGGGCCGCGACATCGATCCGGATCCCCACCTGGCCGGCCTGACCACGGCGCACATCACCACCCGGGTGCCGAAGTTCGTGCTGCTCAACCGCGAACTCGCGAAGGTCGACCTGTCGGCGTTCGACCTGCTCGTGGTCACCGACGACGACATCGAGGTGCAGTCCGGCTTTCTCGATGCCTACTGTGCGCTGCAAAGGCACTGCGATCTGGCGCTGGCGCAGCCGGCGCGCACCCTGCACAGCTTTCACGACCATCACATCACGCTGCAGCGCCCCTGGTGCATCGCTCGGCTGACGCGCTTCGTCGAGATCGGGCCGGTGTTCTCGGTGCGTGCCGATGCCTTCGGCCTGCTGCTGCCCTTCGACGAGCGCAGTCCCATGGGCTGGGGCTATGACCACATCTGGCCGGTGCGCATCGAGGCCGCAGGCTTGTCGATGGGCATCATCGACCGGGTGCCGGTCGATCACAGCCTGCGCGAGCAGAGCCGCACCTACCGGGCGGTCGACGAGCAGCGCGCGATGCGCCGGCTGCTCGACGCGAACCGGCATCTTCCGAAAGGCGAGCTGATGCGGGCTCGCGCGGTGATCCTGAGATATCAGGGTGCTTCGTGACGTGTTTCACGCTTGAGCGAAAGTGTTAGTTTCGGCAACCTTTCGTGTGCATGGCCCCGGCATCATCCCGGGCTGGCGGGGCAGGTATGCTCTGGTACTGCGAGAAGCGTGTGGGGTATGCGGCGATGGGAACGGACGATCTGATCGAGGCGGTGCAGTCGCTGCGCGCCGATGATGCCTTCAAGGCGCGGCTCAGCCTGCCGCAGTGGCGCAACTTTGCCACCTACCTGACGCCCTACCAGCTGCGCGCCGGCGACCTGCTGATCAAGCAGGGCGAGTGCGATCGCGCCGCCTACTTCGTCGGCCAGGGCAATCTGCAGGTCTATGTCAGCGGCGCGGCGCCGGGCACCTTCCGGGTCGCGCTGATGCGCCCCGGCGCGCTCGTCGGCGAGACCGGCCTGTTCAGCGACCAGCCCCACAGCGCCAACGTCGAGGCGATGGTGCCGACCATCGTCTGGGCGCTGCACCTGCCGCGCTTCGAGGAGCTCAACGCGCGCGCGCCGGGCGTCGCCAACGAGGTGATGCGCGCCGCCGGGGCGGTCATGGTCGCGCGGCTGCGCGCGAACCTGCAGATGCGCGTCGCGATGGCCTGAGGTTCAGCCGCGCAGCAGCCGGCTCTCCGCCAGGGCCAGCGCTTCCGGCAGGCCGCTGAGCACCAGCACGTCGCCGCCGGCCAGGCGCAGCTCGTCCTCGGCCTCGATGACCGCGCCGCTGGCCCGGCGCACCGACACCACCGACACGCCCATCGCCTGCAGCGTCAGGTCGCCCAGGCGTTCGCCGACGCTGGGCGCGCCCGGCGGCAGGCCGACCGACTGCAGCCGCGCCTGCTGCAGCTCCTCGACCGTGTCGTCGTCGGCGCCGTGGAAATAGCCGCGCAGCAGGCCGTAGCGCGCGTCGCGCGCGTCCTGCGTGATGCGGATCACCCGGCGCATCGGCACGCCCACCAGCGCCAGCGCATGGCTGGCCAGCATCAGCGAGCCCTCCAGCGCCTCCGGCACCACCTCGGTCGCGCCGGCCGCGCGCAGCCGCTCGAGATCGGCATCGTCGAGCGTGCGCACCACCACCGGCACATGCGCGGCGTGCTCGCGCACATGCTGCAGCACCTTCAGCGCCGAGGGCGTGTCGCGGTAGGTGATGACCACCGCGGTCGCGCGCGACAGGCCGGCGGCGATCAGGCTCGGCAGCTTGGCCGCGTCGCCGAAGACCACGCTCTGGCCGGCCGCGGCCGCCTGGCGCACCCGGTCGGGGTCGAGGTCCAGCGCCATGTAGGGCATGTGTTCCTGGTCGAGCAGGCGCGCCAGGTTCTGGCCGCTGCGCCCGTAGCCGCAGATGATCAGGTGCGCCTCGGTGCGGATCGACTTCTTCGCGATGCTGGTCAGCTGCACCGACTGCATCAGCCAGTCGGTGGCCGACAGCCGCATGACGATGCGGTTGCTGCCCATGATGATGAAGGGCGTGGCCAGCATCGAGATGACCATCGAGGCCAGCACCGGGCTCATCCAGCGGTCGGCGATCAGGTCGACCTCGGCGCCGAGCGTCAGCAGCACGAAGCCGAACTCGCCCGCCTGCGCCAGGTACAGGCCGGTGCGGATCGCCACGCCCGGCGCCGAGCCGAAGGCGCGCGCCAGCAGCGCGACCATGCCGGCCTTGGCCAGCACCGGCAGCGTGCTCAGCAGCAGCACCAGGAACCACTGCTCCAGCACCGGGCGCCAGTCCAGCTTCATGCCGATGGTGATGAAGAACAGTCCGAGCAGCACGTCGTGGAAGGGCCGGATGTCGGTCTCGACCTGGTGCTTGAATTCGGTCTCGGCGATCAGCATGCCGGCGACGAAGGCGCCCAGCGCCAGCGACAGCCCGGCATGTTCCGTCAGCCACGACAGGCCCAGCGTGATCAGCAGGATGTTGAGGATGAAGAGGTCCTCGCTCTTGCGGCGTGCCACCAGCGTCAGCCACCAGCGCATCAGCCGCTGGCCGCCCCACAGCAGCACGGTCAGCAGCACCGCGGCCTTCAGCGTCGCGCGCCCCAGCGTGGCCCACAGGTCGCCGCCGCCCTGGGCCAGCGAGGGAATCAGCACCAGCAGCGGCACGACGGCCAGATCCTGGAACAGCAGCACGCCCATGACGTTGCGGCCGTGCTCGCTCTCCAGCTCGAGCCGCTCGGCCATCATCTTCGCGACGATCGCGGTGCTCGACATCGCCATGGCTGCGCCGAGCGCGACCGCGCCCTGCCAGCTCAGCTCCCACGCCCGGCCCAGCAGCGAGAAGGCGGTGATCAGCATCAGGTTGCCGATGGCCGCGCCGGCCAGCGTCAGCAGCACCTGCCCGGCGCCGAGGCCGAAGACCAGCCGCTGCATGCTGCGCAGCTTGGGCAGGTTGAACTCCAGCCCGATGACGAACATCAGGAACACCACGCCGAACTCGGCCAGATAGCGGATGCCCGCCGAGTCCTTGGCCAGGGCCAGCGCGTTCGGCCCGATCAGCACGCCGACGAGCAGATAGCCCAGCATCGAGGGCAGCCGCAGCATGCGGCAGCCCACGACGCCGGCCACGGCGGCAAGAAGGTAGAGCAGGGCAATGTCGAGAGTGCTGGCCATTCACCGTCCTAGAATCGGGCAATCGTAATTCAGCTTCCGGCGCCCCGATCCCCGTGACCGACACCCCTGCCGCCACCGCCGCCAGCGCGGCCCCCAGCTTCGAGGCCGAGCGCGTGCTGCGCATGGCCCGCCAGACCCTGCGCATCGAGGCCGAGGCCCTGATGCAATTGCAGGACCAGCAGGGCGAGAGCTTCGTGCGCGTCGTGCACGCCATCCTGAACGGCCGCGGCCGCGTGGTCGTGATGGGCATGGGCAAGAGCGGCCATGTCGGACGCAAGATCGCCGCGACGCTGGCCTCGACCGGCACGCCGGCGATGTTCGTGCACCCGGGCGAGGCCAGCCACGGCGACCTGGGCATGGTCACGCCGGGCGACATCGTGCTGGCGCTCTCCAACTCCGGCGAGAGCGACGAGATCGCCGCGATCCTGCCGGCGCTCAAGCGCCTGGGCGTGACGCTGGTGGCGATGACCGGCCGGCCCGGCTCGACGCTGGCCGCGCATGCCGACTGGGTGCTGTCGAACCGGGTCGAGCAGGAGGCCTGTCCGCTCAACCTCGCGCCGACGGCCAGCACCACCGCGCAGCTGGCGCTGGGCGACGCGCTGGCGGTGGCGCTGCTGGACGCGCGCGGCTTCCGTCCCGAGGACTTCGCGCGCTCGCACCCGGGCGGTGCGCTCGGGCGCAAGCTGCTGACCCATGTGCGCGACATCATGCGCCAGGGCGAGGCGGTGCCGCGGGTGGCGCCTGCGGCGAGCTGCCTGGAGGTGATGCGCGAGATGAGCGCCAAGGGCCTGGGCGCCGCGGCGATCGTCGACGCCGAGGGCCGCGCGATCGGCATCTTCACCGACGGCGACCTGCGCCGCGCCGTCGAGCAGGGCACGGACCTGCGCACGCTGTCGGCGGCCGACCTGGTGCGCAGCCGCCCGCGCAGCATCGGCGAGGACGCGCTGGCGGTCGAGGCCGCCTCGCTGATGGAGGACGCCTGCATCACGACGCTGCTGGTGCATGACGGCGAGGCGCGCCTGGTCGGCGCGCTCAACACCAACGACCTGATGCGCGCGAAGGTGATCTGATGAGCGCTGCTCCGACCCCGACGCATCCCCTTGTCGCCCCCTGGCCGCGTCCGGTGGCGCCGGTGCTGAACTTCGCGCCGGAGCTGCTGCTGGCGGCGCAGGGCGTGCGCGCGGCCATCTTCGACGTCGATGGCTGCCTGACCGACGGGCGCATCTACATCGGCGAGCACGGCGAGAGCGTCAAGGCCTTCAGCACGCTCGACGGCCACGGCATCAAGCTGCTGGCGCGCGCCGGCATCGAGCCGGTGGTCATCACCGGCCGCGACACGCCGGCGGTGCGCCGGCGCTGCGCCGACCTCGGCATCGTGCACGCCTTCCACGGCATCCACGACAAGCTGGCCGAGGCCGAGCGGGTGCTGGCGCTGCTGGGCCTGGGCTGGCACGAGCTGGCGGTCATCGGCGACGACTGGCCGGACCTGCCGCTGATGGTGCGCTGCGCGCTGGCCTGCGCGCCGGCGCAGGCGCATGCGGAGGTGCGCGCGGCCGCCCACCACGTCACCTCGGTGCCGGGCGGCCAGGGCGCGGCGCGCGAGTTCTGCGACCTGCTGCTGTGCGCCAGCGGCCGGTACGCCGCGCTGCTGGCGGGCCATCTGGCCACGCTCGACGGCACCGCGGCCTGAGGCGGGGCACGATCGCGTGGCCTCGCTCGACGACGACACCAGTCCGCTGCCGCTGCCTCCGCTGGTGGCCACCCGGGCGGCCGACGCGGCCCGGCCGGCGCTGCCGCGCGGCGAGCGCTGGCGCCAGGGGCTGCTGGGCAATCTGCCGCTGTTCCTGATGGCGCTGCTGGCCGGCGCGACCTGGTGGCTGGTGCAGCGCACGCCCGCGCCCGCCGGCGAGAGCGCCACCAGCGCGCCGACGCATGAGCCCGACTACGAGATGCACGGCTTCTCGGTCCAGCATTACCAGCAGGCCGGTCCGGCTCGCGGCGTCATCGAGGGCGACGTGGTGCGTCACCGGCCCGACACCGACACGCTCGAGATCGACGGTCTGCGCATGCGCTGGCGCGACGATGCCGGCCACCTGCTGCGCGCCAGCGCGGCCCGGGCGATCGCTCAGGGCGACGGCAGCGAGGTGCGGCTGATGGGCGGCGCCACCGTCGTGCGCGACGCGCTGCCGGGCGAGGCCGCGCCGCTGCAGTTCAGCAGCGAGGAGATGGTCTTCGACCGCCGCCAGGACCAGGTGCGCAGCGATCAGCCGGTCGTGCTGCGCCAGGGCGGCAGCGTCATCGAGGCGCGGGCGCTGACCTACTGGCAGGCCGATGCGCGGCTGGAGCTGCGCGGCGCGGTGCGCGGCCGCCTGCCGGCCCGGCGCTGAAGGGGCGCCGGCCATGATGTCGCCCCAGGAGCGCGAGGTGCTGGAGCGCGAGCGCGCGCCGCTGGTCTTCATCACCGGCGCCTCGAGCGGCATCGGCCGGGCGCTGGCCGAGGCCTATGCCGCGCGGGGCTGGCGCCTGGCGCTGGTCGCGCGCCGGGCCGAGGTGGTGCAGGCCTGGCTTGCCGAGGCCGGCATCGGCGCGTCCCAGGCCCAGGTCCACGCGGCCGACGTGCGCGACCGCGAGGCGATCATCGCCGCCGGCACGCGCTGCCTGATCGAGCAGGGCCTGCCCGACGTGGTCATCGCCAACGCGGGCATCAGCGTCGGCATCGACACCGCCGAGCGCGAGGACCTGGCGGTGCTCGAGGACCTCTACGCGACCAACGTCGTCGGCATGGCCGCGACCTTCCATCCCTTCATCCGGCCGATGCGGCTGGCGCGCCGCGGCACGCTGGTGGGCCTCGCCAGCGTCGCGGCGATCCGCGGTCTGCCCGGCCATGGCGGCTACTGCGGCAGCAAGGCCGCGGTGGTGAACTACTGCGAGAGCCTGCGCATCGAGCTGCGCGAGGACCGCATCCGCGTCGTCACGCTGCTGCCGGGCTTCGTCGACACGCCGCTGACCCGGGACAACCGCTATCCGATGCCCTTCCTGATCGACGCGGCGGAGTTCGCGCGCCGGGCGCTGCCGGTGATCGACCGCGGTCGTCGCCATGCGGTCATCCCGTGGCCGATGGGCGTGCTGGCGGGGCTGATGCGGCTGGTGCCGCGCGCGCTGTGGGACCGCCTCATCGCCGGACGGGGCCGCAAGGCACGTCGCGGCGAGTCCCGGCGCTGAAGCCGCACGACGCAAGCCGCGGCCGGCCCTTCTGGACCGGACCCCTGAAATGCCGCGAGGGCGACTCCTTGCGGAAGTCGCCCTCGCGGACCTGCAGATCGCGCAGGCGGGTGTCCGTCGGGATCACCGGCCTGCACGCGCGGGATCAGTAGCCGCCGCCGCCGTAGCCGCCGCGACCACCGCCGCCGCCTTCACGACGGCCACCGCCGCCGTACGGGCTGCGGAAGCCGCCGCCGTTGCCGCCGCCACCACCGTAGCCGCCGCCGCCGTTGCCGCCGCCGTAGCCGCCACCACCGCCGCCGCCATCACGGCGGCCGCCGTACGGGCTGCGGAAGCCGCCCGGGCGCTCTTCCCGGGGGCGAGCTTCGTTGACGACCACGGCGCGGCCGCTGATCGGCTGACCGTTCAGGCCGTTGATCGCGGCCTGGGCTTCAGCGTCGGAACCCATCTCGACGAAGCCGAAACCCTTCGAGCGGCCGGTCTCGCGGTCCATCATGACCTTGGCGGACTGGACCGCGCCGAACTCGGAGAAAGCAGCGTTCAGTTCTTCGTCGCGAACGCCGTAGGCCAGGTTGCCCACGTAGAGTTTGTTGCCCATGGAAGAGCGCCTTTCAAGCAAAACAGGGTACAGGTAGTACCAGGGGACCATGTGGCGGAGCTACAGCCAGCACTCATTCCATAGGACAGAGAAAAGGCGCCGCATCCAATCACGAGGGAACATTATGTATGACCGTCAAGCCCATCGAACACCCCTTCTGCAAGAAGTGTTGTAAGCCTGCGCAGTTTTTTGATCCAGTCGTGATCTTCACCAACCGATAATTCCGGGTTAACCCGCAAGCTGGCCCTGTTCCGGTGCCGGGCCATCCGCAATGGTGGCGCGGACGCCTGGCGGCGCAGAATCGGGCATGGACCTGCTCAAGCCCCTGATCGCGCTGCTGGCGATCGTCAATCCCATCGGCGTCGTGCCGTTCTTCATCCATTTCACCCAGCACCTCGACGAGGCGGCGCGACGGCGCACGATCCGGGTGTCGAGCTTCACCGCCTTCCTGGTGATCTCGATCAGTGCGCTGGCCGGGCTGAAGGTGATCGAGTTCTTCGGCATCTCGCTGGCCTCCTTCCAGGTCGGCGGTGGCACGCTGCTGCTGATCAGCGCGCTGCAGATGCTCAACGCGCAGCCGGCCGAGTCGCGCTCCGACGATGTCAGCGAGGGCCGCGAGCGGGCCGACTCGGGCGACAGCATCGCGGTGGTGCCGCTGACCATTCCGCTGCTGACCGGGCCGGCGACCATCTCGACGATGGTGATCTACGCTGACAAGACGCGCCACTGGTGGCAGCTCGGCGTGCTGGTCGGCTACGGCGTGGTCGTCGGGCTGGCGACCTTCGTCGCCTTCTCGGCCGCCGGCGGCGTCGCGCGCCTGCTCGGGCGCACCGGCATCAACGTGATGACGCGGCTGATGGGCCTGATCCTGGCGGCGCTGGCGGTCGAGATCATGGCCGAAGGGCTGGTCAAGCTGTTCCCGGTGCTGGCGTCGACGGTGTCGTCCTGAGCCGCGCGCCGGCCTGCGGATCCCAGACCGCGCGCACGGCCTGCCGCAGGCGCAGCGCGGCCGGTTCGTCCATGCGCGCGCGCAGCATGACGAAGGACAGCCCGGTGTCGAGCGCGCGATGGCGCAGCAGCACCAGCGCGCGCTCGTGCGCGGCGCGCAGCGCCAGGGCCTCGCGCGCCAGCGACAGGCCGACGCCCGCGTCGACCAGATCGAGCATCGAGGCTTCCTGGTCGACCTCGGCGACGCGGTGCTGGGGCACGCCGCAGCGCTCCCAGACCGGCGCGAGCAGCCGGTGGTGCACCGACTCCGGCGGCGTGCCGATCCACGGCAGCCGCGCCAGCGCCGCCCAGTCGTCGCCGGCCTCGAGCCGGCCCTGCCAGCCGCGCGGCGCGACGACGACATAGCGCACCGCCGCCAGCGGCAGGCGCAGGAACAGCGTCTCGTCGCAGTGGCCGAGGTAGAAGCCGCCGTCGAGGCGGCCGTCGCGCACGTCGCGCAGCACGCTGCCGGACGTGCCGTGGCGCAGCACCGGATGCAGCGGCCCCGGTCCGTCGTCCCCGTGCAGCCGGCCGATGAAGTCGCCCAGGCGGATGAAGCCCGGATCGAGGATCGTGCCGAGCGCGACGGGCACCGGCGCATGGCGTTCCGGCCGGGCCAGCGCACGGGCCGTGCCTTCGAGCCGGCGCATCGCCTCGAGGGCCGGGCGGGCCTCGGCGAGCAGGCGCTCGCCGTCCGGCGTCAGCCGCAGGCCGCGGCCGGTGCGCAGCAGCAGCACCAGCCCGAGCCGGTCCTGCAGCAGCCGCAGCTGCATCGACAGCGCCGAGGGCGACAGGTGCAGCCGCTCGGCCGCCCGGCCCAGCGAGCCGGTCTCGGCGACGGTGGCAAAGGTGTCGAGCTGGCGGAGGTCGAGGCGCATCGGCTGGATCGGCAAGGGCAGGCGATTGCAGTTTGATTGCAGTTTTCCTGAAATCAGCCTGCGACGAAAGTGTGCACGCGCACGCCGCGGGCGCCTAGAGTGCGCAGCGTCCCCGGAGACAAGGACCATGCCTGCATTCGACTACATCATCATCGGCGCCGGCTCGGCCGGCAGCCTGCTCGCCAATCGCCTCAGCGCCGACCCGCGCCGGCGCGTGCTGCTGATCGAGGCCGGCGGCCGCGACGACTACCACTGGATCCACATTCCGGTCGGCTACCTGTACTGCATCGGCAACCCGCGCACCGACTGGCTCTACCAGACCGAGGCCGACCCGGGCCTGAACGGCCGCCGGCTGCGCTATCCGCGCGGCAAGGTGCTGGGCGGCTGCTCCAGCATCAACGGCATGATCTACATGCGCGGCCAGTCGCGCGACTACGACCAGTGGGCCGAGCTGACCGGCGACGCGGCCTGGCGCTGGGAACACTGCCTGCCGGCCTTCCGGCAGCACGAGAACCACTGGCGGCTCGACGCCGCGAACGCCGCGCAGGCCGGTGCCGAGTTCAAGGCCCTGCATGGTCACGGCGGCGAATGGCGGGTCGAGCGCCAGAGGCTGCGCTGGGACATCCTCGACGCCTTCGCGCAGGCCGCGCAGCAGGCCGGCATCCCGGCCACCGACGACTTCAACCGCGGCAGCAACGAGGGCGTGGGCTATTTCGAGGTCAACCAGAAGTCGGGCCTGCGCTGGAACACGGCCAAGGCCTTCCTGCGCCCGACCTGCTACGGCCGCCCGAACTTCGAGATGTGGACCGGTGCGCAGGTGCGCCGACTGACGCTGGAGCCGGGCGCCGACGGCCGGCTGCGCTGCACCGGCGCCGAGGTCGTGACGCCGGCCGGCGTCGAGACGGTCACCGCCACCCGCGAGGTGCTGCTGAGCGCCGGCAGCATCGGCAGCGTGCAGGTGCTGCAGCTGTCGGGCATCGGCCCAGGCGAGCTGCTGCAGCGCCATGGCGTCGCGGTGCGCCACGCGCTGCCCGGCGTCGGCGAGAACCTGCAGGACCATCTGCAGATCCGCTCGGTCTACAAGGTGCAGGGCACGACCACGCTGAACACCCGTGCGGCCACGCCCTGGGGCAAGGCGATGATCGGCCTGGAGTACCTGCTGCGCCGCACCGGCCCGATGAGCATGGCGCCCTCGCAGCTCGGCGCCTTCACCCGCTCGTCGGCGGCGTTCGACTGGCCCAACATCGAATACCACGTCCAGCCGCTCTCGCTCGACGCCTTCGGCCAGCCGCTGCATGCCTTCAACGCGTTCACCGCGAGCGTGTGCAACCTCAATCCGGGTTCGCGCGGCCATGTGCGCATCACCTCGCCGCGGCCCGAGGACGCGCCGGCGATCTTCGCGAACTACCTGTCGACGCCCGAGGATCGCCAGGTCGCGGCCGACTCGCTGCGCGTGACGCGGCGCATCGTCGCGCAGCCGGCGATGCGGCCCTATCAGCCCGAGGAGTACCGGCCGGGCGTGCAGTACCAGAGCGACGAGGAGCTGGCCCGGCTGGCCGGCGACATCGCCACGACGATCTTCCATCCGGTGGGCACCTGCCGGATGGGGCGCGACGACGACGCGATGGCGGTGACCGACACCCGGCTGCGCGTGCGTGGCGTGGCGGGCCTGCGGGTGGTCGATGCCAGCGTGATGCCGACGATCACCAGCGGCAACACCAACTCGCCGACGCTGATGATCGCGGAGCGGGCGGCGGGCTGGATTCTTGACGATGCACAAGTTTCGTGAGCGATGACGACAAAAATGCGCGTTCCGGTTGGGTACTGCGCTGTTCTGGTGCGGGAAACCCCGGATATGGCGAATTGTGGCGAAACCCTACAGTCTCGCCACTCGCAGACGCCACCCCCGAGGGGGCAGGCGGGCAGGAGCGAGGGACTGAGGAGACTGGTTCACCGTAGCGCGACAACAAACGCCGCCCCACACCACAACACATCCGGCGGCACCACTCAGACGCTCCATAAGATTCGGCGCCATGTGGCGCGATGAGACAATTCGATGGCACCGGCGATCCCTGATCCCGGTGCCTTTTTGTTTGTCCGCGGCCTGTCGCCGGACTGTTGCCTTGTCCTGTCCTGATGCTCGATCTGCTCTGGGTGATGCTGGCCTCCGGGCTGGCCGGTTTTGTCGACGCCATCGTCGGGGGCGGCGGCCTGATCCTGCTGCCGACGCTGTTCGCGGTCCACCCGAGCGCGC
Organism: Sphaerotilus uruguayifluvii; assembly: GCF_013294065.1. Taxonomy (GTDB): domain Bacteria; phylum Pseudomonadota; class Gammaproteobacteria; order Burkholderiales; family Burkholderiaceae_C; genus Sphaerotilus; species Sphaerotilus uruguayifluvii. Next base: position 130,694 of record NZ_JABSNM010000010.1, on the reverse strand, counting down.
CGCCGGCGACGCTGTTCGGCACGAACAAGGCCGCCGCGATCGGCGGCACCGCCTGGGCGTGCAGCCAGTACGCCCGGCGCGTGACGATGAACTGGGGCACGCTGGCGCCGGCGGCGGTCACGGCGCTGCTGGCCAGCTTCGCCGGAGCCTGGCTGGTGACGCAGGTGCCGGCGACCGGGCTGCGCAAGGCGCTGCCGCTGGTGCTGCTGCTGGTGCTGCTCTACACGCTGTGGCGCAAGGACCTGGGCCGCGTGCATGCGCCGCACCTGCCGCCGCGGCGCGAGGCGCTGCGTGGCTGCGCGATCGGCGCGGGCATCGGCTTCTACGACGGCTTCTTCGGGCCGGGCACCGGCAGCTTCTTCGTCTTCCTGCTGGTGCGCGCGCTGGGCTACGACTTCCTGCATGCCTCGGCCGGCGCCAAGCTGCTCAACACCGCGACCAATCTGGCGGCCATCGTGCTGTTCGCCTCGAAGGGGCATGTCTGGTGGCCGGTGGCCGCGGCGATGGCGGTGGCCAATGTCGGCGGCAGCCTGCTGGGCGCGCGCCTGGCGCTGCGTCACGGCGCAGGCTTCGTGCGCGTGATCTTCATCGTCGTCGTCAGCCTGCTGATCGTGCGCACCGGCTGGGACGCGCTGAGGCTGTGAGCGTCGTCGGGCGTCAGAACCGGTAGCGTTCGCCGCGGGTGAGGGCGAACACCGGCATGCGGATGTCGAGGGTCGCGAGCTGGCCGGTGACCGCGGCCATCTCGCCGGGCTTGACGTGGGTGATCGCGACCGAGGTGTCGCAGTCCAGGTCGAGCCGGGACAGCTCCTCGGCCAGCATCGAGGGCGACAGATGGCGGCTGACCTCGGCCAGGGCGCGCTCCTCGTCGCTGAAGGCGGTCTCGATGACCAGCTGCGCGATCGGACGGCCGCGCAGGCGCTCCCACAGCGCCGGGTTCGGTCCGGTGTCGCCGGTGTAGACCCACCAGCCCGAGGGCGTGTCGACCGCGAAGCCGCAGGCCGGCACGGTGTGGTGCGCCGGCAGCACCTCGATCGTCAGGCCGGCCAGCTCGAGCCGGTCGCCGATCGCGAAGGGCACCAGCTCGAGGATCGGGCGCTGGCGGGTCGGCAGCCGGGTGAAGTCCGGCCAGATGACGTTGTTGAACAGGTGGCGCTGCAGCGCGTCGAGCGTCTCGGGCAGGCCGTGGACCTGGATCGGGCGGAAATCCGGGCGCGCCAGGCGATGCTGCATGACGCTGTCGGCCAGCAGCGGGATGCCCAGCACATGGTCCAGATGCGAATGCGACAGCACGATGTGGTCGATGCCGGCCATCTCGTCGAGCGTCAGGTCGCCGACGCCGGTTCCCGCGTCGACGAGGACATGCTCGTCGAGCTGGAAGCAGGTGGTCCGGTTGTCGAGGGCGATCGAGCCCGAGCAGCCAAGGACACGCAGGTTCATCAGGATTCCAGGTGAGGAGGGCAGGCAGGACAGGCGGCCATGCTGCCCGGCACGTCATGCCGGTGCAAGCCGGCTGCTGCGCACTTCCGCACTGCTTGCCCTTCCCCGTGAATCCGGGGAGCGGACGACGTGAACAAGGCCACGTGACCGGAGACCGCGTCGCGCGCCGCTCAGGGCTGCACGAACTGCATCTGCGTGCCGGCCAGCTCGATGACGTCGCCGTCCTTCAGGTGCACCGGCTCGGCGTGCACCGGCATGCCGTTGACGGTCGGCCGCGCATTGCCCTCGACATGGGCGAAGACATAGCCGCCGGGGCGCTTCGTGATCGAGGCGACCTGCACGCCCGGCTTGCCGACGGTGGTGACGACCTTGGTCAGCACCACCTCGCGGCCGGCCGCCGCGCCCGAGAGCACGCGGATCGAGGCCTGCGGCACGGTGCCGGCGGCCAGTCCGCCGAAGCCGGAGGCCGGGAAGTGCCCCGGCATCGGCGCGGTCGGGCGCGTGGCCATGCCGGACGGCATCTGTCCCGGCTTCAGGATCATCGTCTTCTCGTAGTCGGAGCTGTCCTCGACGAGGTACTTGATCTTGTACTTGCCGATCTCGATCGTGTCGTTGTGCTGCAGCAGCTGCTTCTTGACGGCGCGACCGTTGATGTAGGTGCCATTGGTGCTGTTCTGGTCCTCGATGTAGACATCGTGGCCGACCATCTGCAGCACGGCATGCTCACCGCTGACCGCCAGGTTGTCGATCACGATGTCGTTGTAGGGACGGCGGCCCAAGGTCGTCTTGTCCTTGGTGAGCTGAACCTCCTTGATGACGACTCCGTCCAGCGAAACGACGAGTTTGGGCATGAGCGACCTCTGTGTTCTTGGCGACCGGGATCCTTGTCCCCTGATCCTCAGCGCCGAAAGGGCCACCACGGCTGGCCGGGCGAGGCACAGGCGCGGACGGCGACCAGTATCACGGCAATATTATCCCGTCCGCCTGCCTGATTGGCGGCGTCGACCAGTGCCTGTGCCGCTTTGCCGACGTCGTCGGGGCTGGAACGCAGCACCTCGGCGATGCGGGCGTCGTCGAGCATGTCGGACAGACCGTCCGAGCACAGCAGGTACCAGTCGCCCGGATGGACCGCATGCGAGTGCAGTTCCAGCAGCACGACGTCCTCGACGCCCATCGCGCGGGTGACCAGGTTCTTCTGGTGGCTGTAGGCGGCCTGCTCGGGCGAGATCAGGCCGGCGTCGATCTGTTCCTGCAGCAGCGAGTGGTCGCGCGTGAGCTGCTGGATCTGGCCGTCGCGCCAGCGGTAGCCGCGCGAGTCGCCGATGTGGCCGAGCAGCAGCCGGCTGCCGCGGAACACGCCCAGCACCAGCGTGGTGCCCATGCCGGCGTACTGCGCATTGGCGTGGGCGGCATTGAAGATCGAGCGGTTGGCGTTGTCGACGCAGACATCCATCGCGTTGCTCACCGCCTGGTCGTCGGCGTCGCCGGCCTCCTGCAGCCAGCGGCCGAGCTCCTGCTCGATGAAGGCGGTGGCCATGCCGCTGGCGACCTCGCCGGCGTTGTAGCCGCCCATGCCGTCGGCCAGCACCATCAGGCCGGCCGGCTCGACGACGGCGATCGAGTCCTCGTTGTTGGAGCGGATGCGGCCGCGGTCGGTCGCGGAGTGGAACTCGAGGGTCATGGCTAGGGCGCGCGGACGGTCCATGGTTCGTTCAGCGACGGGATTGTGCCGCGGCCGGCGGCGGTGGCGCGCTCCGGACCCGGTCCCTGGAGGGACCGGGCGCGCATTCCTGCACCGATCCGGGCTCGGTCCGGGCCGGGCGGGGCGGCTGCAGGCGCGGGCGCAGCTGGCTGGCCACGACCTGCAGGTCCGCGGCCAGGTCGTTGCCGTCGCGGTAGCGCAGCTCCGGACGCTTCTCGAGCAGGATGCCGATGACCTCGGCCAGGCTCTCGGGCAGCGAGGGGCGCAGCGTGCGCACGTCCGGCGCCGGCGTGCGCGCGATCGCGCCGATCAGCTCGCTCATCGTGTGGCCGGACAGCGGCAGGTCGCCGGTCAGCATCTGGAACATCAGCACGCCCAGCGCGTAGAGGTCGCTGCGGCCGTCGAGCTCGCGGCCGGCGAGCTGCTCGGGCGACATGTAGGACGGCGATCCCAGCACCAGTCCGGTGCGCGTGTGGCTGCGGTTGGAGTCGACGATGCGCGCGATGCCGAAGTCGGTCACCTTCACCTGGTCGCGCGAGAGGTCGACCATGATGTTGGCCGGCTTGATGTCGCGGTGGATGACGCCCTGGGCATGCGCGTGGGCCAGTGCCCGCGCGATGCGCGTCGCGATCGTCACGACGGTGCGCACCGGCAGCAGCCGGTCGTGCAGCAGGTGATGGCTCAGGTCGTGGCCGGTCAGGCGCTCCATCGCGATGAAGGCCACGCCGTTCTGCTCGCCGACGTCGATCACCTGCACGATGTCCTGATGCGACAGCCGCCGCGCCGCCCGCGCCTCGCGGTGGAAGCGCTGGCGGGCCTCCTGCAGCGCCACGCCGTCGAACTCGCGCGCCAGCGCCAGCGTCTTCAGCGCGACCTCCTGGCCGCTGTCATGGTGGCGGGCCAGGTAGATGCGCCCCATCGCGCCGCGACCGAGCTCGCGCTCGAGCTGGTACGGGCCCAGCCGCGGCAGCGTGCGCACCCGCTCCGACAGCAGCGGCGGCTCGCGGAACACCGGCGGCGCCGACAGGCAGGCGGCGAGCTCCTCGCGGGTCAGCGGCTGCGTCGCCTCGAGCGCCGGATCGGCGGGCGGGGCGGGCACGGGGGCCGGCGGCGGCACGGCGACGGGCGCCGGTGCGGGCGGCTGCGCGCGCAGCGTCTCCGGGCGCAGCAGCGGCTGCGTCTTCGGGAACGCGGCCTCGTCGGCCGGCGTCGCGGGCGGCTGCGTGCTGTCCTCGAGCATCACCACGGTGTCGGGCGCCTCGGAGATCGTCGCCGGATCGGCCTGGGTGTCGATCTGCGTGTCATGCCGGCTGTCGTGGCGGCTGTCGGCCGCCACCGCCTCGGCCTCGAAGGTGGTGATCACCGTGTCGGCCATCGCGGCGGAGGGCGGCAGCACCGGCACATGGCGGCGACGGCGTGCCCGCTGCCAGCGGTCGGCCAGCGACAGCGCCAGATGGCCGCCGCCCAGCGCGAGGATCGGCAGCGTCGGCGCGATCCACATCCCGCCCCAGGCCAGCAGCAGGTGCGACGCCAGCGCCAGCGCCAGGCACAGCGAGCTGGTCAGCATCAGCGCCGAGCTGCGCGTCAGCCGCGGCAGCACGCGCGCCAGATAGAGGCCGGCGGCGGCGAGCAGCAGCCAGGGCAGCCACCGCGCCGCCGGCGGCGTGGTGATCCAGCGGTCCTGCACGAAGGTGGCGCTCAGCCGCGCGATCGCCTCGGGCATGCCGATGTCGCGCCCGCTCGGCAGCCGCCAGCGCGGCTCGGTCGGCTCCTCGCGGCCGATCACGACGATGCGGCCGTCCAGCCGCGCGAGCACCGCGGCGTCGCCGGCCAGCACCTCGCGGGCGCTGACCACCAGCGGGCTGCCCAGCTGGCCGTCATGTCGCGGCCACAGCGCGGCGAGCTGGCCCTGCGCGTCGGCGGGCAGCGGCTGGCCGGCCATGAGCGGCGGGCAGGCCTGCAGGTCGGCCAGCACCTGCGCGGCGCTGCGGCCGCGGTGCAGGCCGGCGGCCAGCGCGGCGATCGATGCCACCGGGCGCCCGTCGGCGCCCGTGCGCAGCAGCGGGTGGCTGCGCAGCACGCCGTCGTCGTCGGCGCCGGGGACCGCGTGGCCGACGCCGGCGGCGGCCTCGGCCAGGCTGGCCAGCGGCGCGGCCGCGTCGCCCGGGGCGGCCAGCGCCAGCAGCGTGCGGCCGCTGTGCTCCAGGCTCTGCGCCAGCCGGCCGTCGCCGTCGAGGCTGGCCTCGCTGCGCTCGAGCAGCGCCGGCAGCTCGGGGTGGCGCGACAGCACCGGGTCGGAGGCGATCGCCGCGTGAATGTTCTGCAGCTCGGCCAGCGCCTGCTCGCTCTCGCGGCCGGTCAGGCCTTCGGTGTCGACGATGACGCGGGCGTGGCCGAGCCGGTCGATCAGCCGGGCATGCAGGTCGCGCCGCCAGGGCAGCGGTCCGTGCCGCGCCTGGCTGGCCGCGTCGATCAGGATCACCGCGACCGAGCTGTCGGTCACCGGGCGCGCGCCCGATACGGCGCGGTCATGGAGCCAGCGCTGCACGCCGCGCGTCAGCGGCGTGCGCGTCTCGACGATCGCCGCGGCGGCCAGCACGGCGGCGATCAGCAAGAGAGTGCTCCGTCCCTGTGTCCAGATGGGCGGGCGGGCGCTGGGCATGGTGGTCGGGCGGGCTGGAGTGCTGTGTCGGTGTGGTCCGACAGTATCGCAGCGCCAGCCCGCGATGAGGCGCCGTCAGGCGGCCCGAACCACCTCAATTCGGCATTGAAGTGGAAAAGACGGTCCGCCCGGTTTCAGCCGGCGATCGTCTCGGACCTGGCCCGACGGCCCAGGAACATGCCGATGCCGACGACGATGGCCGCGCAGGCTAGGCTGAACGGAATGGCCACCGCATGCAGCGAGCCTTCCCAGCGCGACAGCGACGGATCGCTCAGCGCCATCTCTCCGGCGACGAAGCCCAGCAGCGCCGCGCCCAGCGTGATGATGACGGGGAAGCGCTCCATCAGCTTGAGCAGCATCGTGCTGCCGAAGATGATCAGCGGGATCGACAGGCCCAGGCCCAGCACCAGCAGCACCATGCGGAACTCCACCGGCGCGGTGTCGGCCGCGGCGGCCACCGCGATGACGTTGTCCAGGCTCATCACCAGGTCGGCGATCAGGATGGTGCGGATGGCCGTCATGATCGAGTCGCTGGCCTTGATGTCGCCATCGTCGTCGCCGCCGGCCAGCAGCTGCACGCCCACCCAGCCCAGCAGCACCGAGCCGACCAGCTTCAGGTAGGGGTACTGCAGCATCTGCACCGCGAAGATCGTCAGCACGACGCGCAGCACGATCGCGGCGCCGCTGCCGCCGAGAATGGCCATGCGCTGCTGCTTCGGCGGCAGGTTGCGCGCGGCCAGCGCGATGACGACGGCGTTGTCGCCGGACAGCAGGATGTTCACCCAGATGATCTTCAGCAGGGCGATCCAGAAAGTGGAGTCGGCAAGGTTCATGGTCGGCTTCGTTCTTTCGAGTCGGTTCGGAGGTTGTCTCGTCTGTTTTCCGTCGGGACATGCCGCCGGGAGCGGCCGCGCGTCACGCGCAGCGTGAGTGTGCCGCCGGCAGCCGGCGGCCCCGTGCGTGATACTACGCACCACGTCCGCACCGCCGTCGCGTCACCCGGCGCCACCCGGCGGTGCGTGCCGGGACAGCGCCAGGATGGCCCCGCTGTTTTGATGACAGCCGCCTTCTCAATGCCCGAGGGGCGCAGTACCATTCGCCCGCAGTGCCGACGCCGGCACATCACCATCCAAGACGGAGAAAACACACATGGCAACTGCCAAGAAGGCCGCCGCAAAGAAGGCTCCCGCCCAAGAAACCGCTGTCGCCGCAGCACCGGCCGTCGAGGCACCCGCAGCCGCTCCCGCGAAGAAGCCGAACGCCGCCTTCATGAAGCCGATGACTCCCTCGAAGGATCTGGCGGCCGTGATCGGCAAGGCCGCGATGCCGCGCACCGAAGTCACCAAGAAGGTCTGGGAGTACATCAAGCAGCACAACCTTCAGGACGCGGCGAACAAGCGCATGATCAATGCGGACGCCAAGCTGAAGAAGATCTTCAAGAAGGATCAGGTCTCGATGTTCGAGATGACCAAGCTGATCAGCGACCAGCTGTCCTGATCCTGGTTTCGGCGGACCGGCTGCACGGTCCCCGAAAGAACGAAAGCCCGGCATCGCCGGGCTTTTTTTCGTCTGGCGCCGCAGCGTCAGCTCACAGGCCCAGGCCTTCGTCGACGCCCAGGTGCACGTTCATCGACTGCACCGCCGCACCGCTGGCGCCCTTGCCGAGGTTGTCCAGGCGTGCCATCAGCAGCACCTGGTCGCCGTTGGCGAAGACGAAGATGTCGACGCGGTTGGTGTCGTTGCAGCCCTGCACGTCGAAGAAGCCGTGCTCCATCGTCGCGGCGTCGTTGAGCGGCATCACGCGCACGAAGCGCTCGCCGGCGTAGTGCTCGGCGAAGGCGGCGTGGATGCGCTCGGCCGAGGCGCCGCCCGACAGCTGCGCCAGGTGCAGCGGCACCGTCACCGACAGGCCCTTGTAGAAGGGGCCGACCACCGGCAGGAACAGCGGCTTGGTCGCCAGACCGGTGTGGGCCATCATCTCCGGGATGTGCTTGTGCGCCAGGCCCAGCGCGTAGGGGCGCGGCGAGGCCAGCTTCGGGTCGCCGCCGGCCTCGTACTGCTCGATCATCTTCTTGCCGCCGCCGGAGTAGCCGGTCAGCGAGGTCGCGCTGACCGCCAGCGCCGGCGGCACGATCTCGGCGTCGACCAGCGGGCGCATCAGCAGGATGAAGGCGCTGGCATGGCAGCCGGGATTGGCGATGCGCTTGGCGGCGCGCAGCTGCTCGCGCTGGCCGGCGCAGAGCTCGGGCAGGCCGAAGGCCCAGCCCGGCGCGGTGCGGTGCGCGGTGCTGGCGTCGATCAGGCAGGTCCGGGGGTTGTTCACCATCGCGGCGGCTTCCTTCGAGGCCGCATCGGGCAGGCACAGGAAGGCGACGTCGGCGGCGTTGAGCAGGCGGGCGCGCTCGGCGGCATCCTTGCGCAGCTCCGGGGCGATGCGCAGCACCTCGATGTCGTCGCGGCCGGCCAGGTACTCGTGGATGCGCAGGCCGGTCGTGCCTTCCTGACCGTCGACGAACACGGTGTGTTTCATGGGGGTTCTTCCTCGGGGAGCTGTGGAACGGTTGGACGCGGAAGAATACGGCATGCACATGACCTCATCGCACTTCGATCTGCCTGCGGACCTGCCTGCCGACCTGCGGGTGCTGCTGCTGCCGGGCTGGCAGGATTCCGGCCCGGGCCACTGGCAGGCGCACTGGGCCGCGCGCCCCGGCTTCGCGCGCGTCGAGCAGGACGACTGGCTCTGGCCGCGTCGCGGCGACTGGATGGCGCAGCTCGACGCGGCGCTGCTGGCCGACGCGCGCCCGGCGCTGCTGGTCGCGCACAGCCTGGGCTGCCAGCTCGTCGCCGCCTGGGCCGACCACAGCCGCCATGTCGCGCGGGTGCGCGGCGCGCTGCTGGTGGCGCCGCCCGACACCGAGCGGGTCGACATGCCGCCGCAGCTGCACAACTGGCGGCCGATGCGCCGGCCGAGGCTGCCTTTCCCGTCGATCGCGGTGGTGTCGTCGGACGACCCGTACTGCACCCCCGAGCGTGCCGCCGGCCTGTGCGCCGACTGGGGCGCCGAGCGCATCGACGCCGGGCCGCGCGGCCACCTGAACGCCGACTCCGGCCTGGGCGACTGGCCCGAGGGGCTGGCGCTGCTGCAGCGGCTGCTTGGCGCGCCCTGAATCGCGGACAATCGCGGGATGGTCACCAAGAAGCCCAAAGGACTCGGTCGCGGTCTTGAAGCCCTGCTCGGACCGCAGGTCGTCGATGCCGCGCCGGCGCGCGGCGGTCGCGAGCCGCTGCCCAGCGCGCTCGCGCTCGATCAGCTGCTGCCCGGCAAGTACCAGCCGCGCACCCGCATGGACGAGGGCTCGCTGTTCGAGCTGGCCGAGAGCATCCGCACCCAGGGCGTGATGCAGCCGGTGCTGGTGCGTCAGGTCGAGCCGCGCGACGGCCTGCCGATGTACGAGATCATCGCCGGCGAGCGCCGCACCCGCGCCGCGCGCCTGGCCGGCCTGACCGAGGTGCCGGTGCTGGTGCGCGAGGTGCCCGACCAGGCCGCCGCGGTGATGGCGCTGATCGAGAACATCCAGCGCGAGGACCTCAATCCGCTGGAGGAGGCGCAGGGCGTGCAGCGCCTCATCAGCGAGTTCGGCCTGACCCATGATGGTGCGGCGCAGGCCATCGGCCGCTCGCGCAGCGCCATCTCGAACATGCTGCGTCTGCTCAACCTGGTCGAGCCGGTGCAGCAGATGCTGACCGCCGGCGACCTCGACATGGGCCACGCCCGCGCATTGCTGTCGCTCGACCGGGCGCGCCAGATCACCTGCGCCAACGAGATCGTCGCGCGCAAGCTGTCGGTGCGCGAGACCGAGAAGCTGGTCGCGCGCCAGCACGAGGACGCGGCGATCCGCGCCGGCGGCGAGCCGGCGGGCCGCGCGGCTGCGCCGGCCAAGTCGCGCGACGTGCTGCGCCTGGAGGAGCAGCTCGCCGATCTGCTGGCGGTGCCGGTCGAGATCCGCATCCGCAAGCGCACCAAGCGCGGCGACCAGGGCGAGCTGGCGATCTCCTTCGGTTCGCTCGACGACCTGGGCACGCTGCTCGACCGCCTGGGCATCACCGAGCGCTGACCGGGAGCTGTCCCGGCGATCCCCCCCGGTCGGCGGGGGCTTGTTTCAGGCTGATCAACCTGTTCCAGGGTCTTGATAGCCTGTGTCGCATGCGTCAGGATGTCCCTCAGGTTGCATGCAATCGGGAGAGCACGACAGGCGGCACGCCGCTTGCATGACTCCCGGTGATCCAGCCCGGTCTCCGGGTGCATGAGCCAGCGACGTGCCTCCGTCCGAGTGACGGAATGCGCGGCCGGCGGCGGCGAGATGAAAAAGCCGTGCCGTGTCGGGGTTCTTTCATGGACCGCGTCGCTCAAGTTGAACGAAGCTGACCACGCCGAGTCACAGCAGCCATCACGGTGACCTCTCCCCGACGTCGCCCGCGGCCTGCAGCAGACCAACGGAAAGCTCTGATGGAGCCTCGCGGCTCCGAGCCCGGACCGGGCATCGGTCGCAGGGACTCCATCAGATCTTCCCTGGTGGCGCGACACTGGACCTGTCGCCCATCGCCTGACTTCACAGGAGGCCTGCAATGGACGTGATCAGCAACTTCGCCGCTCGCTACGAACGCACCCGCGAGGAGGAAATCTCCATCGAGGACTACCTCGCCGAGTGCAAGCGCAATCCCCTGGCCTACGCCTCCGCGGCCGAGCGCATGCTCAAGGCCATCGGCGAGCCGAAGATGATCGACACCCGCAACGATCCGCGCCTGTCGCGCATCTTCGCGAACAAGGTCATCAAGATCTACCCGGCCTTCGCGGAGTTCTACGGCATGGAGGAGGCGATCGAGCAGGTCGTCTCCTACTTCCGCCACGCCGCCCAGGGCCTCGAGGAAAAGAAGCAGATCCTCTACCTGCTGGGCCCGGTGGGCGGGGGCAAGAGCTCGATCGCCGAGCGCCTGAAGCAGCTGATGCAGGAGGTGCCGTTCTACGCGATCAAGGGCTCGCCGGTGAACGAGTCGCCGCTGGGCCTGTTCGACCCGGCCGAGGACGGCCCGGTGCTCGAGAAGGAGTACGGCATTCCCTCGCGCTACCTGAACCGCATCATGAGCCCGTGGGCCGTGAAGCGGCTGGAGGAGTACGGCGGCGACATCCGCCGCTTCAAGGTCGTCAAGCGCTATCCCTCGATCCTCAAGCAGGTCGGCATCGCCAAGACCGAGCCGGGCGACGAGAACAACCAGGACATCTCGTCGCTGGTCGGCAAGGTCGACATCCGCAAGCTCGAGACCTTCGCGCAGGATGATCCGGACGCCTACAGCTACTCCGGCGGCCTGTGCCTGGCCAACCAGGGCCTGCTCGAGTTCGTGGAAATGTTCAAGGCGCCGATCAAGGTGCTGCACCCGCTGCTGACCGCCACGCAGGAGGCCAACTTCAAGGGCACCGAGGGCTTCGGCGCGATCCCCTTCGACGGCGTGGTGCTTGCCCACTCGAACGAGAGCGAGTGGAAGGCCTTCCGCAACAACAAGAACAACGAGGCCTTCCTCGACCGGATCTACATCGTCAAGGTGCCGTACTGCCTGCGCGTCTCGGAGGAGGTGAAGATCTACGAGAAGCTGCTGAAGGGATCGTCGCTGGCCGGGGCCACCTGCGCGCCGGGCACGCTGAAGATGATGAGCCAGTTCGCCATCCTCACCCGCCTGAAGGAGCCGGAGAACTCCAGCCTCTTCAGCAAGATGATGATCTACGACGGCGAGAACCTGAAGGACACCGATCCGCGCGCTAAGAGCTACCAGGAGTACCGCGACTACGCCGGCGTCGACGAGGGCATGAGCGGCATCTCGACGCGCTTCGCCTACAAGATCCTGTCCAAGGTCTTCAACTTCGACACCACCGAGGTGGCCGCCAACCCGGTGCACCTGATGTACGTGCTCGAGCAGCAGATCGAGCGCGAGCAGTTCCCGGCCGAGACCGAGTCGAAGTACATCGCCTTCATCAAGGAGCTGCTGGCGCCGAAGTACGCCGAGTTCATCGGCAAGGAGATCCAGACCGCCTACCTCGAGAGCTACAGCGAGTACGGCCAGAACATCTTCGACCGCTACGTCACCTACGCCGACTACTGGATCCAGGACCAGGAGTACCGCGACACCGACACCGGCGAGGTCTTCGACCGCTCCAGCCTGAACGGCGAGCTGGAGAAGATCGAGAAGCCCGCCGGCATCGCCAACCCGAAGGACTTCCGCAACGAGATCGTCAACTTCGTGCTGCGTGCGCGGGCCAACAACCAGGGCCGCAATCCGGTGTGGACCAGCTACGAGAAGCTGCGCACGGTGATCGAGAAGAAGATGTTCTCGAACACCGAGGAGCTGCTGCCGGTCATCAGCTTCAACGCCAAGGCCAGCGCGGACGAGGCCAAGAAGCACGAGAACTTCGTGCAGCGCATGGTCGACAAGGGCTACACCTCCAAGCAGGTCCGCCTGCTCTGCGAGTGGTACCTGCGCGTGCGCAAGTCCAGCTGAGCCCCCGGGCGCCCCGGCTCCGGGAGGGACCCGGGGCGACCTCACATCGCAAGGTGAACCATGTTGCAGCAGATCATCGACCGCAGGCTCTCGGGGAAGAACAAGTCGATCGGCAACCGCGAGCGTTTCCTGCGCCGCTACAAGGAGCAGATCAAGGGGGCCGTGCGCCGCGCGATCGACGGGCGCGGCATCCGTGACATCGAGCGCGGCGAGGACATCCGCATTCCGAAGAAGGACATCAGCGAGCCGGTCTTCCACCACGGCCAGGGCGGTCAGCGCGACATGGTCCACCCGGGCAACCAGGAGTACGTGGCCGGCGACCGCATCGCGCGCCCGAAGGGCGGCGGCGGGGGCGGCGGCTCCGGCAAGGGCCAGGCGAGCGACTCCGGCGAGGGCGAGGACGACTTCGTCTTCAGCCTGAGCAAGGAGGAGTTCATGCAGGTCTTCTTCGAGGACCTGGCGCTGCCGCACCTGATCCGCACCCAGCTGGCCGAGACGCCGGAGTGGAAGTCGCACCGCGCCGGCTTCACCAGCGACGGCACGCCCAACAACCTGCACGTCGTGCGCTCGATGCGCGGCGCGCTGGGCCGGCGCATCGCGCTGGGCACCGACAAGCGGCGCGAACTGCACCAGCTCGAGGCGCACCTGGGCACGCTGCTGGAGCAGCCGGCCGACGCCGAGCGTGACGACGCGATCGCGCAGACCCGCGAGCGCATCGAGATGCTGCGCGCGCGCATCGAGGCGATTCCCTTTCTCGACCCGATCGACCTGCGCTTCCGCAGCCGGGTGAAGACGCCGGTGCCGACTTCCAAGGCGGTGATGTTCTGCCTGATGGACGTCTCCGGCTCGATGGACGAGTCGCGCAAGGAGCTCTCCAAGCGCTTCTTCATCCTGCTCTACCTCTTCCTGACGAAGCACTACGAGAAGATCGACATCGTCTACATCCGCCACCACACCCAGGCGCAGGAGGTCGACGAGCAGGGCTTCTTCCACTCGACCGAGACCGGCGGCACGGTGGTGTCCTCGGCCCTGGTGCTGATGGAGGAGATCATCCGGGCGCGCTACCCCAGCGACCAGTGGAACATCTACGGCGCGCAGGCCAGCGACGGCGACAACTGGCACCACGACTCGGGCCGCTGCCGCGAGATCCTGCAGAACAAGATCCTGCCGCTGTGCCGCTACTACGCCTACGTGCAGGTCGCCGAGCCGGAGCAGAACCTCTGGGACGAGTACACCCGGCTGTCCGAGACAGCCGGACCGCACTTCGCGATGCGCAAGGTCACCAGCGCCGACCAGATCTATCCGGTCTTCCGCGACCTGTTCAAGAAGGAAGGAGCCGCCGCATGAAGAGCCATCCGTTCATCGCGATGAAGGACCTGCGCGACGGCCCGCTGCCTGCCGGCGAGCGCCCGGCCGAGCCGCTGCCGGGCCCGAGCGACTGGAACTTCGAGCTGGTCGACCGCTATCACGAGGTCATCCGCCGCACCGCCTCGCGCTTCGGCATCGACACCTACCCGAACCAGCTCGAGATCATCACCGCCGAGCAGATGATGGACGCCTATGCCTCGGTCGGCATGCCGGTGAACTACCGTCACTGGAGCTACGGCAAGGAGTTCATCTCGACCGAGAAGAACTATCGCCGCGGCCACATGGGCCTGGCCTACGAGATCGTCATCAACTCCAACCCCTGCATCAGCTACCTGATGGAGGAGAACACGATGGCGATGCAAGCGCTGGTGATCGCGCATGCCGCCTACGGCCACAACAGCTTCTTCAAGGGCAACTACCTGTTCCGGATGTGGACGGACGCGGCGTCGATCATCGACTACCTCGTCTACGCCAAGAACTACGTCGCCGCCTGCGAGGAGCGCCACGGCATCGACACCGTCGAGCTCTTCCTCGACAGCTGCCACGCGCTGATGAACCACGGCGTCGACCGCTACCGCCGCCCCAGCCGCAAGTCGCTCGCGCAGGAGCTGTCCGAGCGCAAGGAGCGCGAGGCCTACGCGCAGCAGCAGGTCAACGACCTGTGGCGCACGCTGCCGCGCCGCAGCGAGAAGGCCGACGACATCAGCGCCAACCGCCGCTTTCCCGAGGAGCCGCAGGAGAACCTGCTGTACTTCATCGAGAAGAACGCGCCGCTGCTCGAGCCCTGGCAGCGCGAGCTGGTGCGCATCGTGCGCAAGATCGCGCAGTACTTCTACCCGCAGCGCCAGAGCCAGGTGATGAACGAGGGCTGGGCCACGTTCTGGCACTACAAGCTGCTCAACACCATGTACGACGAGGGCTGGCTGACCGACGGCGTGATGATCGAGTGGCTGAAGTCGCACACCAACGTGGTCTACCAGCCCAAGGTGGGCGACCGCGGCTACAGCGGCCTGAACCCCTATGCGCTCGGCTTCGCGATGTACAACGACATCCAGCGCATCTGCCAGAACCCGACCGAGGAGGACCGCCAGTGGTTCCCCGAGCTGGCGGGCTCGCCGTGGCTGCCGGCGCTCGACCACGCGATGCGCAACTTCAAGGACGAGAGCTTCATCGGCCAGTACCTGAGCCCGAAGCTGATGCGCGACCTGCGCCTGTTCGCGATCCACGACGACGAGAAGAAGTCCGAGATCGAGGTCGCCGCCATTCACGACGAGAGCGGCTACCGCCGGGTGCGCGAGCTGCTGTCGCAGCAGTACGACCTCGGCAGCCGCGAGCCCAACATCCAGGTCTGGAACGTCAACCTGCGCGGCGACCGGTCGCTCACGCTGCGCCACTTCCAGCACAAGGACCGCCCGCTGGCCGACAGCGCCAGCGAGGTGCTCAAGCACGTCGCGCGGCTGTGGGGCTTCGCGGTCCACCTCGAGAGCGTCAACGCCAAGGGCGACATCACCAAGCGCTGGGCGGTGCCGTCGCCGACGCACTGAGGCGGCGCGGACCCGGGATCAGATCTCGAAGATCTTGCCCGGGTTCATGATGTTCTTCGGGTCGAGCGCCTGCTTGACCGCGCGCATCAGGCCGACCGCGGCCGGGCCGGCCTCGTCGACGAGGAAGCCCATCTTGTGCAGGCCGATGCCGTGCTCGCCGGTGCAGGTGCCGCCCAGGCGCAGCGAGCGGCCGACCAGCTGCGCGCTGAGCGTCTCGGCCAGCACGCGCTCCTCGGGCCGCGTCGGGTCGATCAGGTAGCCGATGTGGAAGTTGCCGTCGCCGACATGGCCGACGAGGAAATAGGGCAGGCCGGCGGCATCGGCCTCGGCGACCGATTCGCCGATGGCCTCGGCCAGGCGCGAGATCGGCACGCAGGTGTCGGTAGTGACGCAGCGGCAGCCCGGGCGGGTCTGCAGCGCGGCGAAGTAGGCATGGTGGCGCGCGGTCCACAGCCGGGTGCGCTCCTCCGGCGTGGTGGCCCACTCGAAGGCCTCGCCGCCCAGCTCGGCGGCGATGTCCTGCACCGTGCGCGCCTGTTCGGCCACGCCGGCGGGCGAGCCGTGGAATTCCATCAGCAGCATCGGCTGCTCGCGCAGGGCGAGCCGGTCGTGGCGGTTGACCGCCGCCACCGTGCGGCCGTCGAGCAGCTCGCAGCGCGCGATCGGCACGCCCATCTGGATGATCGCGATCGTGGTCTGCACCGCCGCGTCGACCGAGGGGAAATGGCAGATCGCCGCCGACACCGCCTCGGGCAGCGGGTAGAGCTTCAGCGTGATCTCGGTCATCACGCCGAGCGTGCCCTCGCTGCCGACGAACAGGCGGGTGAGGTCGTAGCCGGCGCTGGACTTGCGCGCACGCGTGCCGGTGCGCACCCACTCGCCCGAGGCGCTGACCACGCCCAGCGCCAGCACGTTCTCGCGCATGGTGCCGTAGCGCACCGCATTGGTGCCTGATGCCCGCGTGGCGGTCATGCCGCCGATCGAGGCGTCGGCGCCCGGGTCGATCGGGAAGAACAGGCCCGCGTGGCGCAGCTCCTCGTTGAGCCGGGTGCGGGTCACGCCGGGCTGCACGGTGACGCTCAGGTCCTCGGCGTTGATCTCGAGAATGCGGTTCATGCGCGACAGGTCCAGGCTCAGCCCGCCCTGCACCGCCAGCAGGTGGCCCTCGAGCGAGGAGCCCACGCCGTACGGGATCACCGGCACCGCGAAGCGGTCGGCCAGCCGCACCGCGTCGATCACGTCCTCGTTGCTCTCGCAGTAGACGACCGCATCGGGCGGCGGCACGTCGAAGGGCGATTCGTCGCGGCCGTGCAGCTCGCGCACCGCCATCGCGGTCGAGCAGCGATCGCCAAAGCGCGTGCGCAGCGCGTCGACCATCTCGGCCGGCATCGGGCGCGGCGCGATCACGGGAGTGGGGTGGGCATGCTGCGGGGCGTTCATCGGCGATCCTTCCGGCCTGTGTCGGCGCTGTCTCCTGGGAGGGGCCATTCTAGGCAGCCCGTGCTCGCGCCGCGGCCGACGCCACGGAACATGATCCAGATCATCCTCCAGTGGTACTGCGGAGGGATACTGCAAGGGGCATGTCGCCCGATCCCTCTTGTCCCTGGAGAACGGCCATGATGAAGACCAATGTCGGCGGCCTCGACCGCATCCTGCGCATCCTCGTCGGTCTGGTGCTGATCGCGCTGGCGGCCACCGGCACGGTCGGCGCCTGGGGCTGGATCGGCCTCGTGCCGCTGACCACCGGCCTGCTGCGCAGCTGCCCGCTCTATTCGATCATCGGGCTGAACACCTGCCCGCTGTCCTCGCGGTCCTGATCTCGCGGTCCTGAGGCCGTCTTCCCGGCGCGCTCAGCGCGCGCCGTCGCCGGGCTCGCGGTAGGCGCCGAACAGGTCGCGCGGCCGGGCGCCGCGCGAGCCGGCGCGCACCCGCGGCTCCTCGAGCGAGCGCTCGATCTCCTGCAGGTGGCGGCGCATCTCGGTGGCGGCCGCGGCGCCGCTGCCGCCCAGCGCGGCGATCAGCTCGACATGGCGGTGCGCGACGCAGGCCGGCGTGCCGGCGGGCTGGTACAGCGCCGTCAGCAGCGAGGTCGTCGGCAGCAGGCCGTCGAGCATGCGCACGAAGACCGGGTTGCCGCCCATCAGCGCGAGCCGGCGATGGAATTCGCCCGAGAGCCGGATCGCCGCCGCGCGGTCGCCCTGGGCCTGCGCACGCGCCTCGGCCTCGACCAGCGTTTCCAGCTCGGCCACCTGCTCGGCGTGCAGCCGCCCGGCCAGCCGGCGGGCGATCTCGCATTCCACCACCCGGCGCGCGTCGAAGACATGGCGCGCGTCGTCGCGGGTCGGCGCGGGCACCTGCGCGCCGCGGTTGTGATGCAGCGCGATGACCTGCTCCTGCGCCAGGCGCTGCAGCGCCTGCCTGACCACCGTGCGCGAGACCTCGAAGCGCGCGGCCAGCTCCTCCTCGCGCAGCCGTGTGCCCGGGGCCAGGCGGCGCTCCAGGATGTCGGTGTAGAGGCCTTCGTAGACGCGCTCGGTGGCGGTCGGCAGCGGCGTCGGAGTGTCGTCGTCGTTCATCGGCGGCGACTTTGCCAGAAGGCGACGATGGCCAGCGTCAGACCCATCACCAGGAAGGAGATGACGGTGGTGACCGTGCCCAGCGCGTAGATCACCGGCGTGGTCACCGTGGTGGTCAGGCCCTGCAGCTCCAGCGGCAGCGTGTTGAGGTCGCCCATCGCCTGCGAGCTGCGCGCGATCTCGTCCCAGCTCAGCGTGAAGCCGAACATGCCCACGCCCACCAGGCTCGGCCCGATCAGCGGCAGCACCACATGGCGGAAGCTCTGCCACGGCGTGGCGCCGAGGTCGCGCGCGGCCTCTTCATAGGCCGGGTTGAAGCGGTTGAACACCGCGAACATGATCAGGAGGCCGAAGGGCAGCGTCCAGGTCAGCTGCGCGCCCAGGCCGGAGCTGAACAGGCCCATGGTCGTCGTGAAGGTCTCCAGCAGCGCGGGCGCGTGGGCTTCGAGCAGCGTCTTCAGGCCGGTGTCGAGCAGCCGGAACATCAGCCCGACGCCGAGCGAGACGATGATCGAGGGCATGATCAGGCTGGCCACGACGATGTAGAACAGCACCGTGCCGCCGGGCAGCTTCTTGCGGTAGGCCAGGCCCGCCAGCAGCGACAGCCCCACGGTGAGCAGCATCACCACGGTGCCCAGCGCCAGCGAGCGCCGGAAGGCCGCGCCGATGTCGATGACGCCGATGCCCTCCCAGAGCTGGCGGAACCAGTGCAGCGAGGCGCCGCGCATCGGGAAGGTCAGCCCGCCCTCCGGCCCCTGGAAGCTCAGCACGAAGATGGCGAACATCGGGCCGTACAGGAAGAGCACGAAGGCGGCGAACACGGCGCCCAGCAGCCAGAAGCTCAGCGGGCGTCGTCGGCGGACGGGGTGGGCCATCTCACAGCTCCTTGCGCAGGTTCACCAGCCGCATCAGCGCGGCGATCATCATCAGCACCACCGCCAGCAGGATGACGGCGTTGGCCGCGGCCATCGGGAACTGCAGGTAGCTGGTCTGCACCTGGATCACCTTGCCGACCGAGGCGATCTGCTGCCCGCCCATCACGCCCACCGTCACGAAGTCGCCCATCACCAGCGCCAGCACGAAGATCGAGCCGATGATCAGCCCGGTGCGGCTCAAGGGGAGCACCACATGCACCATCGTCTGCCACGGCGAGGCGCCGTTGTCGCGCGCGGCCTCCAGCAGGTTGCGGTCGATGCGCATCATCGAGTTGAAGATCGGCACGATCATGAACATCGTGTACAGGTGGACGAAGGCCAGCACGACCGAGAAGTCCGAGAACAGCAGCCACTCCACCGGCTGGTCGACCAGTCCGGCGCCGACCAGCGTCTGGTTGACCAGGCCGTTGCGCCCCAGCAGCGGCACCCAGGAGATCATGCGGATGACGTTGCTGGTCCAGAAGGGCACGGTGCAGACGATGAACAGCACCGTCTGCATCAGCGTGCCCTGGACATGGAAGGCCAGGAACCAGGCGATCGAGAAGCCGAGCACGGCCGTGATCGCCCAGGTCAGCACACCGAACTTCAGCGTCGACAGGTAGGTCTTGAAGGTGACGCAGAGGTCGCCGTCGGCGGTCACCGGGCAGCCGGCGAAGACATCGATGTAGTTCTGCCCGGTGAAGGCCGGCAGCAGCTCGTACTCGGTCGCCTGCCAGAAGCTGACGACCAGCACGAGCGCCAGCGGCACGACGAAGAACAGCGCGAACACCGCTGCGAGCGGCGAGGCCTGCGCCCAGGCGATGGCGGCGGTGCGAGCGCTTTTCATGATCTCAGGCCGCGACGAACTCGTTCCACTTCTGGACCATGTAGGCGTTCTCGTCCATCACCGCGTTCCAGCAGGCGATGCCGCCCATGCGCGCCTCGTAGGAGCCGCCGTCGCGCACGGCGCCCTTCTTGGCCAGCACGTCGCCGTTCGGGCTCTTGATGTCCTGGGTGGCCGGCTTGCCTTCCATCCAGTAGGCCCATTCGTAGGGCTCCATCTTGGCCTTGGCGGTCTCGAGCACGGCGCTGTAGTAGCCCTGGCGGTTGAGATACGCACCCGCCCAGCCGTCGAGGAACCAGTTGATGAACTCGTAGACGCCGTCGGCCTTGCGGCCGGTGACGGTCTTGGGCACGCCGAAGCCGGCCGCCCAGGCGCGATAGCCTTCCTTCAGCGGCTGGAAGGTGCAGTCGATGCCCTTGGTGCGCACGGCCGTCACCGCCGGCGACCACATCGACTGGATCACCACCTCGCCCGAGGCCATCAGGTTGACCGACTCGTTGAAGTCCTTCCAGAGGGCACGGAACTGGCCGGCCTTCTTGGCCTCGATCAGCGTCTTGATGGTGAGGTCGATCTCCTTCCTGGTCATGTTGCCCTTGTCAGGGTACTTGTAGAGACCCATGGCCTCGACCACCATCGCCGCGTCCATGATGCCGATGGACGGGATGTTCAGAATCGCCGCCTTGCCCTTGAACTCGGGGTTCAGCAGCTCGGCCCAGGAACTGATCGGGCGCTTGATCAGGTCGGGGCGGATGCCCAGCGTGTCGGCGTTGTAGACGGTCGGGATCAGCGTCATGAAGCCGGTGGGCTCCTTGGCGAACTCCTTGGCGGTGGCGCCCGGCAGGTACATCACCTTCTTCGGCGCGGTGCCCTGGTCGCCGACCTTCTTGCCCGCCACTTCGCCCTTGGTGAACAGGCTGGTGATCTTGTCCGCGTTCTTGATGCGCTTGACGTCGATGCCCAGCAGGTTGCCGGTCGGGATGATCTTCTTCAGCGAGAAGTACTCGGTGTCGATCAGGTCGAAGGAATTGGGCGCGGTGACGGCGCGCTTGGTGACGTCGTCGGTGGTGACCGGGATGTACTGGATCTTGATGCCGGTGTCGGCCTCGAACTTCTCGGCGATGGCCTTGTCCTGGTTCACCGCGGTGCCCAGGTAGCGCAGCACGATCTTTTCCTGCGCATGCACGAAGGGGAAGCCGGTGATGCCGGTGGCGGCCACGCCGACGCCGGCGGCGGCGCGCAGGAAGCCGCGGCGCTGCAGTTCGGGCGTGTCGGTGGTCGGCGCGGCAGCCGGGGCGTTCTGCGGTTCGAGATCAGCGGACATGGCGAGAGCTCCAGGGTTGGGGGGCGGGGTGGTTCAGGCGGCGAGCGCATGGGCGTCGGCGGGCTGCCAGCGCAGCGCGACGCGCCGGCCGGGCTCGATCGGCGCGGCGTGGAAATCGGTGTCCGGCAGCGCGGCGGTCCAGGCGGGCGCGTCGTCCGCGCCGGCGTCGGGCGCGGCCAGATGCACCAGCACCTGCGCGCCCTGGTATTCGACCGCGGCGACCTGCGCGACCGGGCCGGTGGCCTCGGCCTCGGCCAGGCGCAGCCGGTCGGTGCGCACCGCGATGCGGCCGGCCGGCGTGTCGATGACGTTGTGCGCGCCGATGAAGCGGGCGACGAACTCGGTGCGCGGGCGCTCGAAGACCTCGCGCGCGCTGCCGGCCTGCTCGATGCGGCCCTGGTTCATCACGACGACCAGATCGGCCAGCGCCATCGCCTCTTCCTGCGAGTGCGTGACGTGGATGAAGCTCATGCCCAGCTCGCGGTGCCAGCGCTTGAGCTCCGCGCGCATCTTCACGCGCAGGAAGGGGTCGAGCGCCGACAGCGGCTCGTCGAGCAGCAGCACCTTGGGGCTCAGCATCAGCGCCCGCGCCAGCGCCACGCGCTGCTGCTGGCCGCCCGACAGCGCGGCGGGCAGGCGCGCGGCATAGGGCTCCATGTGCACCAGCTTGAGCAGCTCCATCGCGCGGGCATGGCGCTCGGGCTTGGGCCGGCCCTTCATGCGGGCACTGAAGGCGACGTTGTCCAGCACCGTCAGGTGCGGGAACAGCGCATAGCTCTGGAACATCATCGCGGTGCCGCGCTCGGCCGGCGACAGGTGCGTGATCTCGCGCCCGCCCAGCACGATCGCGCCGTCGGTCGGATCCTCGTGGCCGGCGATCATGCGCAGCGTCGAGGTCTTGCCGCAGCCCGAGGGCCCGAGCAGGCAGCAGTAGCTGCCGGCGGCAATCTTCAGGTCGATGCCGGCCACGGCCAGCGAGTTGCCGTAGTCCTTGACCAGGCGGACCAGTTCCAGATCGGTGCGTGCGGCGGGGGCGGTGCTCATGTCGGGTTTTGTATGCAATCGCTGTGCCACACGCAGCGGGCCGTGCCGGGACCCGGTGCCGGCGCGCGAATGCACCGACATGCGGCGCAGCTCTTGCTTTGTATGCAAAACAGGTGGCGGAGCCGCCTGTCATGCACCAACCGGAAGCGCACCGAAATGAACCTGCTGATCCTCAATCCGAACACTTCCGAGCCGATGACCGCCTCGATCGCGCAGGCCGCGCGGGCCGTGGCCTCCAGCGGCACGACGATCACCGCGGTGCAGCCCGCCTTCGGGCCGCGCTCGATCGAGGGCCACTACGACGAGACGATCGCCGCTGCCGGCGTGGCCGAGACGGTGCGCCTGCACGGCGCCGGTGCTGATGCGGTGGTGATCGCCTGCTTCGGCGATCCGGGGCTGGATGCGGCGCGTGAGGCGCTGGAGGTGCCGGTGCTCGGCGTGGCCGAGGCGGCCTTCCATGCGGCGAGCTTCGTCGCCACCGGCTTCTCGGTGGTCACGACGATGACGCGCACCTGCGTGACCGCCGAGCACCTGCTGCAGCGCTACGGCCTGGCCTCGCGCTGCCGCGGCGTGCACGGCACCGACATCCCGGTGCTGGCGCTGGAGGACGGCGGCGCGGCCTGCGTCGACCTGATCGAGGCGGCCGCGCGCGAGGCGCTGGCGCGCGACCGCAGCGGCGCGATCGTGCTGGGCTGCGCCGGCATGGCCGGGCTGTGCGCGACGCTGTCGGCGCGCCTGGGCGTGCCGGTCATCGACGGGGTGGCGGCGGCGGTGCGCTTCGCCGAGGCGCTGGTGGGCCTGGGCCTGCGCACCAGCAAGCAGGGCGACTACGCGCGCCCGCTGCCCAAGCAGTACGTCGGCTGGGCGGCACCGCTGGGCTGGTGAGCGTGAACAAGTGAGGTCGCCAGGTCGGCGCAAAATCCTGTCCGGCTCGGCGCTACCTCATCGCGCGGGCATTGCACAGGATCGCTCCATGCTGACCACCTTTACCTGTCGTGACTTCAAGAGCTTTCGGGGCGAGGCGGCCTTGCCGCTCGGACCGCTGACGGTGCTGATCGGTGCCAATGCAGCCGGCAAGAGCAATGTCATCGAAGCCTTGCGCCTGCTCAGCTGGCTGGCCCAGGGACAGAAGCTGAGCTCCATCCAGTACGCCGTCAACAGTGCCGACCGTGTCGTGCGCGGACGGGTCGAGGACCTTGGCTATCGGGGGCAGGTGCAGTTCGGGCTGGGTTGCATCACAGACGATGCCGAATGGAGCCGAATGACCATGGCGATCAGCCTGCGCGGCGGTGAATTGCACATCGGTGCGGAGAAGATCGAGCATTCCTCGGGGGGCGTTCCGCTGTATGACATGGACCAGCCCTCCGCAGGCGTCGGCACGGATGCCGGTGTGGCCTACAACAACTTCGCCCGCGGGCGAAACAAGCCGCATGTCACGGTCAGCGACCAGATGGCGACGTTTGTCCAGCTCGAGAGTCCGGCACGATTTGCAGCCGGACACCACAAGGCGCAGGAGACCATTCCCGCGATTGCCTTGCGCTACCAGTCGCTGCTGTCGAATGTGCTGTTCCTGGATCCTGTGCCTGCCCGGATGCGCGAGTACAGCTTCGCCGCCGACAAGCGCCTGCTGGGAGATGGGACGAACCTGTCCAGCGTGCTGTTCCGTCTGTGGGGGAGCGATGCGCAGGCGCATGCCGAGCCGTTCCGCTCCCAGCGGCAGGCGATCCTGGGCTTCATCCAGAGCCTGCCCGAGCAGGACATCGCAGGCCTGGCCTTTCTGGAAGGACCTCGTGGCGAAGTGATGGTGCAACTGCTGGAAACCTTCGGAGGTACGCCGGCCCCGTATGACGCGTCGCTGCTGTCCGATGGCACCCTGCGTGTGCTCGCCATCGCCGCGGCCATGCTGTCGGCTCCAGAAGGCAGCCTCGTGGTGATCGAGGAGATCGACAACGGCGTGCATCCGAGCCGGGCGCGGCATCTGTTGGATGCCATCCGCTCGATTGCCGACCGACGCCGACTGCGTGTCCTGCTGTCCACCCACAACCCCGCCCTGCTCGATGCGCTGCCGGACGAGGCGGTGCCTGACGTGGTGTTCTGCTACCGCGATCCGGCCGATGGCGGCAGCCGTCTCGTGCGCATGCAGGACATTCCCGATGTCCCCGAACTGATGGTTCAGGGACCGTTGGGGCAGTTGATGACCTCGGGAGCGCTGGAGCGGTTCGTCAAGCTGCACCAGGGGCCTGCCGCGCGCCAGCAGAAAGCGCGGGCCTGGCTGGAAACCTTGCGTGCGACCCGGTCGGGAGTCGAGGGATGAGCGCCGTGGTCATCGTGGACAGCTCGGTGCTGCTGAACATCCTGAATGTGCCGGGTCGCAACCAGCATTGGGAGGAGGTGCTGGACCGGTTGGGCGAACGGATCGAGGCGGGGGATCACCTGTTCATCCCCATGGCGGCCATCGTCGAGGTCGGCAATCACATTGCCCATGTGGCCAATGGCGTGCAGCGCCGCGATGCTGCCGAGCGTTTTGTGAGGGAGGTCCGCAGCGCACTGGCTGGCGAGGCGCCCTGGAAGCCGATCAACTTTCCCTCGAACCAGGACGTGCTGCGCTGGCTGGAGGGTTTTCCGGACGCGGCCACCCGGTGCATGGGCATGGGCGACCTGTCGATCCAGCAGGAGTGGCAGACCTGCTGCACGCGCTATCCCCTCAGCCATGTCTGGGTCTGGACGCTGGACAGCGATCTCGCGGCACTCGATCGACTTTCGCCTTCAGCTGCTTCACGGCGCAAGACATGAGATCCGCTGGCTTCGGTTTCGCGTTTCGCCTGCGTGCGTCTCAGCCGCCCTGCACCGTCTGCTTGCGCCATGCCCGCTCGAAGGGCAGGCGCCAGGCGTGCGGTGCGATGAGCTGGTGCACCGCCTTCGGGCCCCACGAGCCGGGCTGGTAGAGCCGCACCGGCGGCGGCGCCTCCAGCAGCGGCTGCGACACCTCCCACAGCCGCTCGATGCCCTCGGCGGTGGTGAAGAGCGTGCGGTCGCCGCGCATCGCGTCGAGGATCAGCCGCTCGTAGGCTTCGAGCACCTCGCCGGCCAGGCCGGTGTCGGTCATCGCGAACTGCAGGCTCAGCTTGTCGAGCCGCATGCCCGGCCCCGGGCGCTTGCCGTAGAAGGACAGCGACATCTTCGAGGCGTCGGCCAGGTCGAAGGTCAGGTGGTCCGGCCCCTGCGAGCCCACGCCCGAGTTCGGCGGGAACATGCTCTTGGGCGGCTCGCGGAAGGCGATCGAGATGATGCGCTGGCCCTCGGCCATGCGCTTGCCGGTGCGCAGGTAGAAGGGCACGCCCGCCCAGCGCCAGTTGTCGATGTGGCACTTCAGCGCGATGAAGGTCTCGGTGTCGGAGTCCGGATCGATCCCTTCCTCGTCGCGGTAGCCGCTGTACTGGCCGCGCACCACGTCGGCGGGCTGGATGGGCAGCATGCTGCGGAAGACCTTGTTCTTCTCCTCGCTGATGGGCACCGGCTCCAGCGAGGTCGGCGGCTCCATCGCCATGAAGGCCAGGATCTGGAACAGGTGCGTCACCACCATGTCGCGGTAGGCGCCGGTCTGCTCGTAGAAGCCGGCGCGCTTGCCCAGGCCCAGCGTCTCGGGCACGTCGATCTGGACGTGGTCGATGAAGTTGCGGTTCCAGATCGGCTCGAACAGGCCGTTGGCGAAGCGGAAGGCCAGGATGTTCTGCGCCGGCTCCTTGCCCAGGAAATGGTCGATGCGGTAGATCTGCTCCTCGGCGAAGACCTCGTGCAGCCGCGCGTTGAGCGTGACGGCGCTCTGCAGGTCCACGCCGAAGGGCTTCTCCATGATGATGCGCGCGCGCTCGACCAGGCCGGCGGCGCCCAGCATGCGCACCGCCGGCAGCGCGGCGCTGGGCGGCACGCTCAGGTAGTGCAGCCGGCGGCATTCGGTGCCCAGGCTCTGCTCGGCGGCCTCGACGGCCGCGCGCAGCGCCTCCGGCCCGGCCGACAGCGGCACGTAGTCGAGGCTGGCGGAGAAGGCCTGCCAGTCCGGCTCGGTCACGCGCCGGCTCGAGAACTCGTCGAGCGCGCCGCGCGCCTGGCGGCGGAAGGCCTCGACGTCGATGTCGTCGAGCGACACGCCGATGATGCGGTAGCCGGGAATGAAGCCGGCCGAGGTCAGGTGGTACAGGCCGGGCAGCAGCTTGCGCCGTGCCAGGTCGCCGGTGGCACCGAACAGCACGACGACCTGCGGGAAGCGCGGACCGACGCCGGGGGGGATCTTGGCCAAGACAGGTCTCCTCTGGGGCTGGGAACGACGGATTCTGGCGGGCACCGTCTGCGCGCAAGAGTCGGACCAGGGCCGGGTCCGACCCGGTTTTCCGGCTCAGCCCGCCGGGGCCGGACAATGCGCCCCCATGAACCGCCACGTCCACCTGCTCGCCACGGCCCAGGGCCTGCTGCTGACCAACAACATCGTCTTCATCGCGATCAACGGCCTGGTCGGCATGAAGATGGCGCCGCGACCGTGGATGGCGACGCTGCCGGTCATGGGCTATGTCGTCGGCGGCGCGCTGGCCACCGGCGTGGTGGCGCGGGTGCAGCGGCGCTGGGGGCGGCAGGCTTCCTTCCAGAGCGGTCTGGCGGTGGCGCTGGGCTCGGCGCTGCTGTGCGCGCTGGCGGCGTGGATCGGCAGCTTCTGGCTGCTGCTGGCGGCCACGGTGGTGGCCGGCTACTACAGCGCCAACGGCCAGCTCTACCGCTTTGCCGCCGCCGAGCTGGCGCCGCCGGCCGAGCGCGAGCGTGCGGTGTCGCGGGTGCTGGCCGGCGGGCTGATCGGCGCGGTGGCCGGGCCCAATCTGGCCAGCCACACCCGCGATCTGCTGCCGGTGCCCTTTCTCGGCGCCTACCTGGCGCTGGCGGCGGTGGCGCTGCTGTCGATGGCGGTGATGGCGCTGATCCGGTTTCCCGCCGTGCCGCCGACGCCGGCCGGCGCGCCCCAAGGGCGCTCGACGGCCGAGCTGCTGCGCGAGCCGGTCTTCCTGGTCGCGGCGCTGGCCGCAGCCATCGGCTACGGCGTGATGAACCTGCTGATGGCGGCCACCCCGCTGGCGATGGATGTCTGCGGCATGCCCTTCTCCGATGTGGCCTGGGTGCTGGAGTGGCATGTGATCGGCATGTTCGCGCCCGGCTTCTGGACCGGCGGCTGGATCCGCCGCTTCGGGGTGATGCGGGTGATGGCCGTCGGCGTGCTGCTGAACCTGGCCTGCGTGGCGGTGGCGCTGACCGGCCAGGATCTGCACCGCTTCGTCGTCGCGCTCTTCCTGCTCGGCGTGGGCTGGAACTTCCTCTTCACCGGCAGCACCACGCTGGCGATGCAGTCCTACCGGCCCGAGGAAAAGGACCGTGCGCAGGCGGCGATCAACTTCGGCGTCTTCGCGACGATGGCGCTGACCTCCTTCGCCTCCGGCGCGCTGGTGACGACGCAGGGCTGGTCGGTGCTGAACCTGGGATCGCTGCCGGCGCTGCTGGTGATGGGGGCGGCGCTGGCCTGGCTGGCGCGGCGGCCTGCCCTCACTCGAACACCGGCACCACCCCATCCTTGAGCTGGCGCCGGCGCTGCTCGTAGTCGGGCATCGCCGCCTGCACGATGGCCCAGAAGGCCGGGCTGTGGTTCATCTCGCGCAGGTGGGCCAGTTCGTGCACGACGACATAGTCGATCGTCTCGACGGGAAAGTGGATCAGGCGCCAGTTCAGGCGGATCGAGCCGTCGCTGCTGGCGCTGCCCCAGCGGGT
This sequence comes from Sphaerotilus uruguayifluvii, assembly GCF_013294065.1. Lineage (GTDB taxonomy): Bacteria > Pseudomonadota > Gammaproteobacteria > Burkholderiales > Burkholderiaceae_C > Sphaerotilus > Sphaerotilus uruguayifluvii. The sequence continues at coordinate 102,928 of NZ_JABSNM010000010.1, read as the reverse complement.
GCGCGCCGAGCTCAGGCGCAGCTGCCGGATCTGCACGCCCATCGCGCCGGCGTGCAGCGCGATGCGGGCCTCGAACAGCGTGCGTGCCTGGCGCTGCAGCCAGCGCTGCACTGCGGCGCGCAGCGCCTCGGGCGCGGTATCGGCCGGCAGCGCCAGCAGCAGCGTGGCGGGTTCCTGGGTCAGCGGGCGTGCGGCCTGCAGCAGCGTGCGCGAGAGCTGCGGCGCCAGCCGGATGCGCAGCGGCGCGCCCAGCCACGGCAGCTCGGTGCCGTCGCGCCAGTCGACGCGTGCGTCCTGGTGCGCCTGGTGGCGCCGGCCCTGCGCGGCGAGCTGGCGCAGGATCCAGGCGCTCTTGTGCCGCAGCGCCGCGTCGATCTGCGCCTGCCCGACCCAGCGCGGCACGCTGACCGTCAGTCCGGCCGGGCCGACGACAAAGCCGATGGTGCGCCGGCTGGCACGGCGCAGCCGGTAGCCCAGGCGGATGCCGCTGAGCTCGATCTCGCGGTGCATGCCCTCAGGGCGCAGCAGCGCCTCGCAGCCGGCCAGTGCCGCGGTGTCGGGCGCGGCGGCCGGCGCGCTCATGCGGCGGGCGGGTAGGCCTCGGGATCGAGGCGGCGCATCTCGGACTCGATCCAGGCCTCGACCTCCTTCATCAGCTCGTCGGGGCGACGGCCCTGAGGAGCGATCGGCCGGCCGATCGAGATGTCGATCGTGCCCGGGCGCAGCAGGAAGCTCTTGCGCGGCCAGCAGCGCGCCGAGGTCACCGCGATCGGCACGATCGGCACGCCCGCGGCGATCGCCAGCCGCGACGCGCCGCTCTTGTATTCGCCCTGGCTGCCGCGCTCGGTGCGGGTGCCCTCGGGGAACATGATGATCCAGTTGCCCTGCTGCATGATGCGCGTGCCCTGCTCGGCCACCTTGCGCCAGGCCTCGGAGCGGCGGCCGCGGTCGATGTGCACCATGTCGAGCCGGCCGATCGCCCAGCCGAAGAAGGGAATCATCAGCAGCTCGCGCTTGAACACATAGGCCAGCGGATGCGGCATGACCGACGGGAAGGCGAAGGTCTCCCAGGTCGACTGGTGCTTCGGCGCCAGGATGACCGCGGCCGTGCCGTCGGCGGCGGTGGGCACGTTCTCCAGGCCCTGGATGCGCCACTTCACGCCGCAGATCCATTTCGCGCCGTGGATCGCGGTCTTCAGCCAGCCCGCGCAGATCCAGTACAGCGGCGTGCTGCGCATGAACGGCGAGATGACGACGACAAACAGGCTCCACGGGATGATCGTGATCAGAAGCCAGAGGAAATACAGGACGGAGCGCGGATAGGCGAGCATGCGGGGCGCGGAGCGGGTGCGGGGTCGTGAACGAAGGGGCGGATGCGGGTGTGCCGGTCAGGCGCGGCGACCGTCGGCCACGCGGCGGCCCTCGGCGGCCAGCAGCGCGTCGACGAAGGCGCCCAGATCGGCATGGACCGTCAGGCCCGGCACCTTCTCGCGCATCGCCTGCACGCCGGCCTCGTCGAGCGAGGCGGCCTTGCCGGTGCGCACCAGATGCGGCGTGCAGCCGACCGTGCTGGCCGCCTGCAGGTCGCGCAGCGTGTCGCCGACCGCCGGCACGCCCGCCATGTCGATGCCGAAGCGCAGGCCGATATCCTCGAACAGGCCCGGGCGCGGCTTGCGGCAGCGGCAGTCGTCCTCGGGCGCGTGCGGGCAGAAGAAGACCGCATCGACCCGCCCGCCCAGCGGCGTCAGCAGCGCGTTCATCTTCGCGTGCATCTCGTTGAGCGTGTACGCGTCGAACAGGCCGCGGCCCAGGCCCGACTGGTTGGTGGCGACCACCACATGCCAGCCGGCCTGGTAGAGCCGGGCGATCGCGGCGAGCGCACCCGGCAGCGGCACCCACTCGTCGGCCGACTTGACATAGTCGTCGCGGTCCTCGTTGATCGTGCCGTCGCGGTCGAGAACGACCAGCTTGATCGGGTTGCTGCGCTCGCCCATGGTCTGTGCTCCCGGCGTGCGCGGTCAGGCCGCCAGGCGCGACAGGTCGGCGACGCGGTTCATCGCCTCATGCAGCGTCTTGAGCAGGCCCAGGCGGTTGGCGCGCAGCTGGGCGTCCTCGGCGTTGACCATCACGTCGTCGAAGAAGGCATCGACCGGCGTCTTCAGCGCGGCCAGCGCCTTCAGGCTGCCGGCGAGGTCGCCCTGCACGAACAGGCGGTCGGCCTCGGGCTGCACCGTGCCCAGCGCCTCGAACAGCGCCTGCTCGGCGGCTTCCTGCAGCAGCGCGGTGTTCACCTTCGCCTCCACCTCGCCCTCGGCCTTCTTCAGGATGTTGCCGATGCGCTTGTTGGCTGCGGCCAGCGAGGCGGCCTCGGGCAGGCCGGCGAAGGCGCGCACCGCCGCCAGACGGCGCGGCACCTCGCCCAGGCGGGTGGGCGCGAGCGCCAGCACCGCGTCGACTTCCTGCGCGCTGTAGCCCTGCTCGCGCAGGGAGACGGCCAGGCGGTCGGCGAAGAAGGGCAGCAGCTTCGGGGTCGGATCCTCGATCAGGCCGCCGAAGACCGGCGCGGCCGAGCGCAGCAGCTCGGGCAGGTCCAGCGGCAGGTTCTTCTCGACCAGGATGCGGATCACGCCCAGCGCGTGGCGGCGCAGCGCGAACGGGTCCTTGTCGCCGGTGGGCAGCTGGCCGATGCCGAACAGGCCCACCAGCGTCTCCAGCTTGTCGGCCAGCGCCACCACCGTGCCGGTGTGGTTGCGGGGCAGCGCATCGCCGGCGAAGCGCGGCTTGTAGTGGTCCTCGATCGCGATGGCCACGCCGTCGCGCAGGCCCTCGAAGCGGGCGTAGTAGCCGCCCATGATGCCCTGCAGCTCGGGGAACTCGCCGACCATGTCGGTCAGCAGGTCGGTCTTGGCCAGCAGCGCGGCCTGGTCGGCCTTGTGCGCCAGCATCTGCAGCTCGTCATGCGACTGCACCGACGCGGCCTGGTGCTCGCCGAGCTGGCGCACGATCAGGTGGGTCAGCGCGCGCACGCGCTCGGTGCGCTCGCCCTGGGTGCCGAGCTTGCCGTGGTAGACCACCTTGGCCAGACCGGCCACGCGGCTCTCCAGCGTCTTCTTGCGGTCCTGGTCGAAGAAGAACTTGGCGTCGGCCAGGCGCGGGCGCACCACGCGCTCATTGCCGCCGATCACCGCGCTCGGGTCTTCCGGGCGGATGTTCGAGACGATCAGGAACTTGTTGGTCAGCTTGTCCGCGGCGTCCAGCAGCGGGAAGTACTTCTGGTTGGCCTTCATCGTCAGGATGAGGCATTCCTGCGGCACGTCCAGGAACTCCGGCTCGAACTGGCAGGTGAGCACGTTCGGGCGCTCGACCAGCGCGCAGACCTCGTCGAGCAGCGCCTCGTCGTCGATGGGCTTGAGGCCTTGCCGAGCGGCCGCGTCGGCGAGCTGGCGCACGATCTCGGCGCGGCGGGCGTCGAAGCCGGGAATCACCGCGCCTTCGCCGACGAGCTGGTCGGCGTAGCTGTCGGCGTCGCGCAGCGTGACGGTCGGGTTCGCGGCCTCGAAGCGGTGGCCGGTGGTGGTGCGGCCGGCGGTCAGGCCCAGCGTGCTGATCGACACCACGTCGGCGCCGTGCAGCGCGACCAGCCCGTGCGCCGGGCGCACGAAGTTCACCGAGGTCCAGCCGTCGGCGAGCTGGTAGCTCATGACCTTCGGGATCGGCAGCTTGGCCAGGGCCTCGTCCAGGGCCTTCTGCAGGCCTTCCTGCAGCGAGGCGCCGGCGACCACCGAGTCCAGGAACAGCGCTTCGGCCTTGCCGTCGGGCTGGCGCTTCAGGCTCGGCACGACCGAGGCGTCGGCGCCGACCGAGGCCAGCTTCTTCAGCAGCGCCGGCGTGGGCTGGCCGTCGGCGGTCAGCGCCACGGCGACCGGCATCAGCTTCTGCTGCACCGCCTTGTCGGCTGCCCTTGCGGCCACGCCGGTGACATGCACCGCCAGGCGGCGCGGCGAGGCGAAGGGCGTGACGGCGGCGTCCGCCGCGGCCAGGCCGCTGGCCTTCAGCGAGGCGGCCAGCGTCGAGGCGAAGGATTCGCCCAGCTTCTTCAGCGCCTTCGGCGGCAGTTCCTCGACGAAGAGTTCGACGAGCAGGTTCTTTGGGGTGCTCATGGTTCAGTCAGCCTTCTTCGAGTCGTTCTTGGCGGCCTTCTCGGCCTTTTCGGCGTTCTTGGCGGCTTCGGCGTCCAGCTTGGCGATCACCTCGTCGGCCCAGGCCTTCGGGGCCATCGGGAAGCCCAGGCGCTTGCGGCTGTCGAGGTAGGCGGCGGCCACGCTGCGCGCCAGGTTGCGGATGCGGCCGATGTAGGCGGCGCGCTCGGTGACGCTGATCGCGCCCCGGGCGTCGAGCAGGTTGAAGGTGTGCGCGGCCTTGAGCACCTGCTCGTAGGCCGGCAGCGCCAGCTGCTTCTCGATCAGGTGCTGCGCGTTGCCCTCGTGCGCGGTGAAGGCGGTCAGCAGGAACTCGACGTTGCTGTGCTCGAAGTTGTAGGTCGACTGCTCCACCTCGTTCTGGTGGTAGACGTCGCCGTAGCTCAGGCCTTCGGAGAACTTCAGGTCGTAGACGTTCTCCACGCCCTGCAGGTACATCGCCAGCCGCTCCAGGCCGTAGGTGATCTCGCCGGTGGCGGGCTTGCAGTCGATGCCGCCGACCTGCTGGAAGTAGGTGAACTGCGTCACCTCCATGCCGTTGAGCCAGACCTCCCAGCCCAGGCCCCAGGCGCCCAGCGTCGGGTTCTCCCAGTCGTCCTCGACGAAGCGGATGTCGTTCTTCTTCAGGTCGAAGCCCAGCGCCTCCAGCGAGCCCAGGTACAGCTCCAGGATGTTGGCCGGCGCCGGCTTCAGGACCACCTGGTACTGGTAGTAGTGCTGCAGGCGGTTCGGGTTCTCGCCGTAGCGGCCGTCCTTGGGGCGGCGGCTGGGCTGCACATACGCGGCCTTCCACGGCTCGGGGCCGAGGGCGCGCAGGAAGGTCGCGGTGTGGCTGGTGCCGGCGCCGACCTCCATGTCGTAGGGCTGCAGCAGCGCGCAGCCCTGGGCGTCCCAGTATTCCTGAAGGCGAAGAATGATTTGCTGGAAGGTCAGCATGGCAAGGGCGGGCTCGGACGGATGAGGCGGGAGGCCGCGGGCCGCGCGAATCGCACGCTCGGCCCGCGATGAGGATCACGGATTCTAGTGTCGCGCCATGACGCACCCCCCCGCCCCGTCATGCCCGCGCAGGCGGGCACCCACGATGGGCCCACCGCGGTGGCAGGCGTGGGTCCTCGCCTTCGCGAGGATGACGGCGGCGGCAGGCGAGGATGACGGTGGAGGAAGGCGAGGGTGCCGGCGGCGCAAGGCGAGCGTGCCGACGGCGTGCGCGATCGTCGACGGCGCGTCAGGCGGCCGGTGCGCTGTCGCCCTGCAGCGCGGCGAGCTGCGCCGGCGTGCCGACGTTCTCCCAGCGTCCCGGCCACGTCTCCAGCGAGATGCGGCCCGCCGCCACGCCGTCGATCAGCAGCCGGCCGAGCGCGGCGCGCTGGCCCTTGGTGAGCCCCGCGCAGACGCTTGGGCGCATCAGCGCGAGGTTGGCGTAGGTGGCGCGGCCGCCCTCGTGGTCGAAGTCGCCGCCGGGGTGATAGGGCGGGTTGGGCACGACCCACAGGTGCGCGTCATGGCCGCTGTCGACGAAGCGCGCCACCGCCTCCGGCGCGAAGCGGAACTCCGGCGCCCAGATGTCACCCGAGACCACCCAGAAGGCCTTGCGGCCGTCCTCGCAGAGCCAGTCCTGCACGGTTGCGATGCCGCCGCCCGTCTCCAGCGCGCCGCCGAAGTCGCGGCCCTCGTGCGACCAGCGGATCGACAGCCCGAAGCGGCTGCCGTCGCCCAGCACCTCGGGGAAGCGCTCTTCCAGCCAGGCGGTGTTGATCACCACCTCGCGCACGCCGCCGGCGGCCAGCGCGAGCAGATGCCACTCGATCAGCGGCCGGCCGAAGACCGGCAGCAGCGGCTTCGGGGTGGTGTCGGTCAGCGGGCGCATGCGCTCGCCGCGGCCCGCGGCGAGCACGATCGCGCGCGGGGGCAGGGTGGGGCGTTGGGGGGTGTTCACGAGGGTGCAGTGTATTCAGCGTGCGGGTGCTTCGGCCCGCCTCGTGTCTGCAAGGCGCACGTCGTGACCTTTGTCACGAGGGGTAGGGTGTGCCGTCCGTAGACGGAAAAAATGGTAATCGATATGCTGGCTGTCGTTGAAACGATGGCGTAAACGGCAAACCCTGCTGCAGGGTTTTGGTCGATTTCTATAGGGAGGCAAGTATGCAGAAGATTGAAAAATTCCTTGCACCACAAGAAATTGTGTGTAGCAAAGAGGTGGGTGAAAGCTTGCGAGTGGATGTTATGCCAGCAGGGCATGCAGTCTGAATTGCGTTGGGTATCACGGATACAGGTTTATACACCTTTCAGGGAACACTAGATGAGTGCACTCGATTATTTGATGAAGTACGTGAGAACCGGCACCGCAGAAGGCGACCGCTCTTTTCTGGGTGAGATATTCATAGCGCCTACTCAGTTCACACAACTCTGCGCTATCGAACCCGGTGGTATGAGAGTTCTCGTTGGAAACAAAGGCATCGGAAAGAGCGCGGTCGTCGAATGGATCGACAAGGTGGCCAAATCGAAAAAACTGCCTTGTGTACTCATTCGGCCAGACAACATATCGTCCAAAGACACGCCAACATCACCTGACATCGGGTCATTGAAGCGCTTCTATTACGAGGTATTGCTGAGAACGGTGGGGGCGCAAATTGGATCACAGCTCAAAGGAATGCTGAAGGGGGCCGCAGCGAAGTTGCACAACGAGGCACGTCAGCAAGGACTTGCAGAAGAAGATTTTATTCAGAAGTCACTGGAGCTTATTTCGGCTATCTCACTACCTGCCGCGAAGATTAATGGCGTTCAGCTTGCTAAAGAATTGGCGGGAACCAATTCGCCAAGTTTGTTGATTGGCGCCATCAATTCGCAACTGCTTTCATCGGGCAATGTTTTCTATCTGCTTATTGATGACACCGACCAGTTGGCGGCACCCGATCAACCGGCTCACCTGAATAGAATTTGGGCCCTTCTGCTAGCGGTAAGGCGACTGACCGGTGAATGCAGCGCAGTCAGGGCAATTGTCAGCCTCCGTTCAAGCGTTTGGACGCGACTGACCAGCGAGAGCCAAGGCCAAAGAGACCAGACGGATCACATGCGCGGGTTCATGATTCCTCTCTTGGCTGACGACAAACTGATGCAAAGCATCATTCGGAAACGCTTGGAAAATGCGGCGAAGGATGCCGGCCAAACGCGCGTCGATCCGTACACCGTTTTCTTCAACGGCACAACCATGACTCTGCCGACCAGCGATGAGACGCGCTCCTGGGATTCATTTATCGCAAAGTCTGCTCGCGAACGTCCGAGGGATGCAATTCAGCTCATCAAGAATATGGTTGATGCGGCTAAGAAAAAGCCAACGGCTTTCATTGGCAGCGACGAAGCGGGTGAAGCGATGAAAGTTTATTCGTCCGAGCGGCTTGACGACGTTGTAAATGAGTTCTCGCTTGACTGCAAGAACATTCGAGAAATTATTAACACCTTTGCCGACGTCGACTTTGAGTGCGACTTTGAGAAACTTCGACGGCACCTTCTTACGGTTCCAAGCATTGCCTCGATACAGATTCGCGGAGCACAGATCCGTCCAGATAACGATGACGACGCTGTTTCAGTCTTGAGGCTTTTGCACGAAACTGGCTTCCTGAATCCGCGCGTCGTCGATAACACAATGCCACGCGGTTTCCGCCACATTCTGTTCCATGATGACTCTAATTTCGTTAAGCTCGCGAACTGGAATTCTATGCAGGGTGCGCGCTGGGAAGTTCACCCAGCGTTTCGCACGTATCTCATTGGTGTCAAGCAATCTCAGTTGGCGAGGATTGCGCCGGCAAGGCAAGCTGGCCAAGCAAAAGGCTAGATGGAGCGCGCGATGCCCAACCATTCCATGGATAGGACGTGCGTGCTCCGGCAAGCTGGGTCAGGCTTCTCCTGTCAAACATTAGGCCGCACAGCAGCACCATGGTTGCCCAACCGCCAATTCAAGACTTTGAGCGCTTCTGGAATCAGACGCGCGTGCCCGTCCTGTTTAAGCGCGAGCGTCCTGCACCGCTTCTCGTTCGCCTTCCCTTCGCCCCAGATAACAAGGTATGGCTTCGCAACCAAGAGATAAAAAAACCTAGATGGAGCAAGGAGCACCGTGCCTGGGAAGTACCACAGGCTTGGTTCGAAAGAGTAATCAGGTTGTCATTCAATCGCTACAGGGCTTGCTATGTAATTCAATTGTACCGCGAAAAGGAGGTTTGTGCTCCAGCATGCTGGAACGCAGTTGGAGCAGATTGCGAGTGTTCCTGTATGGGAGCAAGCCACGGTTCTGGACGGCCAGCTGGACGCTGGTACGAGGTAAGCGAAACCTTCGCCGTGAGGTGGGGAGTTCAGCGTTACTCAGTTCGTCTGCTGCAGGTGCCGGGTGCGGCCTAACCCCTCGCTCAAGCTGATCCGCTACGGCAGGCGCTGTAAGATCGGGCTCACAACACCCGCCTCCGAGGGTGGCCTAGCTCGAACGTTGAAGAGCAGCAATACAGCTAGCACATTCGTCATCGGTATCGGAATTCTGGTCGTGCTCAACGGCTGTGACGCCGGCTGCGGCAACGAGGTCGCATCAACCATCGAATCCCCGCGGGGCGGTCACGTCGCAGTGATCTTCAACCGAAATTGCGGCGCAACAACTGGCTTCAACACGCAACTGTCGGTTCTGGCGAAAGGTGACTCCGTGCCCAAGGGAGGGGGGAACGCTTTCACGGCCGATGGCTCGCTCGCACTCAAAGTGCGTTGGGTTTCCGAGTCCGAGCTTGTGGTCGCCGGATTTCAAGGCGCGAAGATCTTCAAGCAAGAAAGGCTCGCAAACGGAGTTTCGGTCTCGTATGAGTGAAACGCTGCTGCTCAACCCTACGTTGCAGCGGACGGCTTTGCCATCCGCTGAAATCGCTACAAAGGCATCCCCGCGAAGTCAGGAAACCTCTCCGGGCGAGTGTTCCTGACTCCCGCCCTCACGCCTCCCCCAGCCCGATCGGCGCCGGCGCGGTGTGCACGATGCGGCTGAAGAGCTGCTCGTACTCGCGCGAGGGGGCGTGGCCGGTCAGCGGGTCGCGGTTCTCGGCGAAGGCGGCGTCGAGCTCGCGCCATTCCTCCTCGCCGAGCACCTGCAGCGCCAGCGGCAGCACCACCTCTTCCTCCAGGCGCATGTGCGCGGCGTAGAAGGCGAGGTAGCGGTCCAGCGCGGTCTCGAAGTCGATGCGGCGGTGCTCGCCGAGCATCTCCCAGGCCAGCAGCGCGCGCTCGAGGTCGCGGATGGCGCGCTCGCCGGCGCCGTGGTCGCGGTCGAGGCGGTCGAGGATGTCGGCGGCCGTGTCGCTGTGCTGGCGGATCAGCGGGAACAGCAGCTCGCTCTCCTTGCGGTGGTGCAGCCGCTCGGGAAATTCGTCGATGTAGAACAGCATCGCGCGGATCACGTCGAAGCGCGGCGCCGTGCCCTGCTCGCGCTGGCGGCGCAGCATCAGGCGCAGCGAGTCGAGCATCGCGCGCAGCGCCTGGTGTTCGTCACGGATGATGCGGATCGAGGCGGGGGTGGTGGTCATGCGGGTGTCTCCTGGCGTCGGGATGCCCGCGAGATTCGCAGGCTCGGGCCGCGAGCCCTTGACCGGGGTCAATCCGCGTTGACGTCGCCGGCACCGCCCGGGCACGATGCACGCCCGCGATGTCCGTGCCTGCGAAGCGGACGTCAGGGAGCCCGTTCGCGCCGCCCCGTAAAATCGCGGATTCCTCCCTTCGATCCCTCCTCCCACAGCAGATCGCGCCCATGGCCGCCACCACCGTCTCTCTCTCCACCTCGATGGCCAACGCCATCCGCGCACTGGCCATGGACGCCGTGCAGCAGGCCAACTCCGGCCACCCCGGCGCCCCGATGGGCATGGCCGACATCGCGGTCGCGCTGTGGAAGCGTCACCTCAAGCACAACCCGGCCGATCCGATGTGGCTGGACCGCGACCGCTTCGTGCTGTCGAACGGCCACGGCTCGATGCTGATCTACGCGCTGCTGCACCTGACCGGCTACGAGCTGTCGATGGACGACCTCAAGGCCTTCCGCCAGATGCACAGCAAGACCCCGGGCCACCCGGAAGTCGGCATCACCCCGGGCGTGGAGACCACCACCGGCCCGCTGGGCCAGGGCATCACCAACGCCGTGGGCATGGCGCTGGCCGAGAAGCTGCTGGCGTCGGAGTTCAACCGCGAAGGTCACGTCATCGTCGACCACCGCACCTACGCCTTCCTGGGCGACGGCTGCCTGATGGAGGGCATCAGCCACGAGGCGGTCGCGCTGGCCGGCGCCTGGAAGCTGAACAAGCTGATCGCGCTGTACGACGACAACGGCATCTCGATCGACGGCCAGGTCGCGCCCTGGTTCATCGACAACACCCCGCAGCGCTTCGCCGCCTGCGGCTGGAACGTCGTCGGCCCGGTCGACGGCCATGACATCGACGCGGTCGACGCCGCGATCGCCCAGGCCAAGCTGAGTGCCGACAAGCCGACGCTGATCGTCTGCAAGACCCACATCGGCAAGGGCTCGCCGAACCGCGCCAACACCTCGAAGGCCCACGGCGAGCCGCTGGGCGCCGCCGAGATCGCGCTGACCCGCGAGGCCATCGGCTGGTCGGCCGAGCCGTTCACCATTCCCGCCGACGTCGCCGCCGCCTGGGACTGCCGCGAGGCCGGCGCCGCCGCCCAGGCCGAGTGGGAAGACCGCTACTCGCTGTACGTGCGCGACTTCCCCGCGCTGGCGGTCGAGTTCGAGCGCCGCATGGCCGGCGACCTGCCGGACAACTTCGCCGACATCTCGGTCGAGGCGGTCGCCGCCGCGCACGAGAAGGCCGAGACGGTCGCCAGCCGCAAGGCCAGCCAGATCGCGCTGGAGCACTTCACCGCGAAGCTGCCCGAGCTGCTGGGCGGCTCGGCCGACCTGACCGGCTCGAACCTGACCAACACCAAGTCGACGCCCAACCTGCGCTTCGACGAGACCGGCGCGGTCGTGAAGAACGAGGCCGGCGTCGGTGGCCGCCACATCAACTACGGCGTGCGCGAGTTCGGCATGGCCGCGATCATGAACGGCATCGCGCTGCACGGCGGCTTCATCCCCTACGGCGGCACCTTCCTGACCTTCAGCGACTACAGCCGCAACGCCATCCGCATGGCCGCGCTGATGAAGCAGCGCGTGGTCCATGTCTTCACCCACGACTCGATCGGTCTGGGCGAGGACGGCCCGACCCACCAGTCGGTCGAGCACGCCGCCAGCCTGCGCCTGATCCCCGGCCTGGACGTCTGGCGTCCGGCCGACACCTGCGAGACCGCGGTGGCGTGGACGATGGCGCTGGCCAACCGCAACCGCCCCAGCGCGCTGCTGCTGAGCCGCCAGAACCTGCCCTACGCCGCCAAGACCGGCGCCGACGAGATCACCAAGGGCGCCTACGTGCTGTCCAACCCGTCGGACATCGGCTTCAAGAAGAAGGACGACAAGGCTCCGGCCGCCGTCATCGTCGCCACCGGCTCGGAAGTGCAGCTGGCGGTGGCCGCCCAGGCCGAGCTGGCCAAGGACGGCATCGCGGTGCGCGTGGTCTCGATGCCCTCGACCACCGTCTTCGATCGCCAGAGCGTCAAGTACAAGTCCGAGGTGCTGCCCGAGGGCGTGCCGCGCATCGCCGTCGAGGCCGGCGTGACCGACTTCTGGTGGAAGTACGGCTGCGCGGCGGTGATCGGCATCGACACCTACGGCGAGTCGGCCCCGGCCGGCGTGCTCTTCCAGCACTTCGGCTTCACGACGGACAACGTCGTGGCCACCGTGCGGAAAGTCCTCGGCAAGTGATGCCATCTCGGCTGACACTCGTCTGATTTGTCCAGATTTTCCAGGCTAGTTCCGGTTTTTCTTACCCAGGAGTCCTTCCATGACCATCAAGATCGGTATCAACGGTTTTGGCCGCATCGGCCGCATGGTGTTCCGCGCTGCGGTGCAGAACTTCGCCAACGACATCGAGATCGTCGGCATCAACGACCTGCTGGAGCCGGACTACCTGGCGTACATGCTCAAGTACGACTCGGTGCACGGCCGCTTCAAGGGTGACGTCGCCGTCGAGGGCAACACCCTGGTCGTCAACGGCAAGCCGATCCGCCTGACCGCGGTGAAGAACCCGGCCGAGCTGAAGTGGGACGAAGTCGGCGCCGACATCGTCATCGAGTCGACCGGCCTGTTCCTGACCAAGGAAACCGCCGAGGCCCACCTGAAGGCCGGCGCGAAGAAGGTCATCCTGTCGGCCCCGTCGAAGGACGACACCCCGATGTTCGTCTACGGCGTCAACCACGAGACCTACGACGGCCAGGCGATCATCTCGAACGCCTCGTGCACGACCAACTGCCTGGCGCCGGTCGCCAAGGTGCTGAACGACAGCTTCGGCATCAAGCGCGGCCTGATGACCACCGTTCACGCCGCCACCGCGACCCAGAAGACCGTCGACGGCCCGTCGAACAAGGACTGGCGCGGCGGCCGCGGCATCCTCGAGAACATCATCCCGTCGTCGACCGGTGCCGCCAAGGCCGTCGGCGTCGTGCTGCCGGTGCTCAAGGGCAAGCTGACGGGCATGGCCTTCCGCGTGCCGACCTCGGACGTCTCGGTCGTCGACCTGACCGTCGAGCTGGACAAGGAAGCCTCCTACGCCGACATCTGCGCCGCCATGAAGGCCGCGTCGGAAGGCGCGATGAAGGGCGTGCTGGGCTACACGGAAGACAAGGTCGTCGCGACCGACTTCCGCGGCGAGAGCTGCACCTCGGTGTTCGACGCCGAAGCCGGCATCGCGCTGGACAAGACCTTCGTGAAGGTCGTGTCCTGGTACGACAACGAGTGGGGCTACTCGAACAAGTGCCTGGAAATGGCGCGCGTCATCGCCGGCTGATCGCCGGGCGCGGCGGCGATCCGCTGCCGCTGCTGATGAACGAAGGGCTCCCTCGGGAGCCCTTTTTCATGCCTTCACATGCCTTCAGCGCCCGCAGGGCTCGAAGGCGTGGCCGCTCAGGCGCGGCTTGAGCGCGGCGAGCTGCCGGCGCATGTCGGCGTCGGCCTTGGGGATGCGCACGGTGTGGGTGACGGTCGGGCGCACCAGCGGCACGACGCGCACGTAGCGGATCTTCTGCGCCGTCAGCCGCGCCTGCTGCTCGCGTGCGTCGGACTCGCTGCCGTGGCGGCCGAACAGCAGGCCGGGCAGGTACTCGTCGGGCAGGTTGCGGGCTTCCTCGAAGGCGACCTGCATCTGGCGCAGCTGGTCGGCGCGCCGCTCCATCAGGTCGCGGTTCTTGTACGGGCCGATGTAGACGATCCAGCTGCCGGGCTTCTCGCGGCTGGTCAGCGTCCAGCGGTTGTCGTCGAGCACGCGGCGCAGCGCGGTCTGCGCCGAGCGCCATTCGGCCGGATTGAAGGGGCCGGCCTCCAGACAGACCGGCGGCGGCTCGGCGGGGGGCGCGGCGGCGACGGACGCCGCCGGGGCGGCCGCGAGCGCCGGCCCGGGAGCGGGCGCCGGCAGCGGCGCCGAGGCCGCCTCCGGGGGCGGCGGCGCGGAGGACGTTCCGGCGGCATCGTCGGGCAGGGCGGCCGTCGGCGCCGGGCCGGAGGCGGCTGCGGAGGCGGCCTCGGCGGCGGGCGCTGCGGCGGAGGCCGTGCCGGCCGCCGAGGGCGGCAGCACCACCTGCAGGTGGCCGGGCTCGATCTGAGCGGCCAGCCGCTGCGGCTCGCGGTCGCCGTCGCGCGGCAGCCCGGTCACGCCGTCGAGCCAGCCCTGCGACCAGGCCCAGAAGCCGATGTTGGCCGCCGCGAGCATCACCACCAGCGGTCTCAGCATGGCCGCACGCTCGCTTCGCCGCTGTGGACCATCTGCAGACGGCCGGCCTCGTCGCGCAGCAGCAGCGCGCCGTCGTGGGCGATGCCGCTGGCGATGCCGGCCAGCTCGCCGACCTGCACCCGGCGCCCGGCCAGCACGTCGCGCGCGGCGAAGCGCGCCAGCGCGGCCGCGCCGCCCTGCAGGCCGAAGTCCAGCACCGCGCGCAGCAGCGGCGCGGCGACGCGGTGCAGCGCCGCCGGCGCGTCCAGCGCCGGATCGAGCTCCTGCAGGCTGGCGTGTCCGGTGCGGAACAGCGCCGGGTCGGCCGCGTCCGCCGGCAGCGGCGCGATGTTCAGGCCGGCGCCGATGACCAGCCAGCGCTCGTGCGCGCTGGCGGCGTCGGCCAGCGGCGCGACCTCGATCAGCACGCCGCCGAGCTTGCGGTCCTGGCCGCGCAGCCACAGGTCGTTGGGCCATTTCAGGCCGAGGTGCCCGCCCGCCGGATCCAGCGCCTCGGCCAGCGCCAGGCCGACCACCAGCGACAGGCCGCTCCAGTCGGCCGGCGCCAGCCGCAGGCCCAGCGAGAAGGTCAGCGCGCTGCCGGGCGCCGCGTCCGACCACCAGGAGCGGCCGAGCCGGCCGCGCCCGGCCGTCTGGCGCTCGGCCACCAGCAGCGCCGGCTCGGTCAGCCCGCGCCGGCTGCGCTCGAGCAGCGTGGTGCTGGTCGAGCCGGTCTCCGGCACGATCTCGATGCTCAGCCCCGGGGCCAGCGGCTCCAGCGTCTGCCACAGCGTCTCGGGGTCCCAGTGCAGCGGTCGGTTCATGAGGATGTCGGGAGGGATCGGGGGCAAGCGGCTCAGCGCTTCGGGCCGAGCATCGTACCGCGGCACTTCGGCGATCCGCAGCGGCAGGCGTAGGCTTTCTTCAGTTTCGGGGTGTGGCGGGCATCGATCACGAGCCGGTAGTCGAAGGACAGCTCCTCGCCGGCGGCGATGTCGCGCAGCGCGCGGATGAAGATGCGCCCGTCGCTCTCCTCGCTCTCGCAGTTGGGATCGCAGGCGTGGTTGATCCAGCGCGCGGAGTTGCCGCGCACGCCGCCGTCGATGACCCGGCCGTCCTCGAGGTGGAAGTAGAAGGTATGGTTCGGGTCGGACGGATCGCGCGGGTGGCGCCGCAGGGCTTCCTCCCAGTCGATCACCTCGCCGGCGTATTCGAGGATGATCTCGCCCTGCGCGATCGCCACCTCGGCGAAGACGCCGCGGCCGTGCACGCCGGAGCGTCGCACCTGGATGCGCCGGCGCGACCGCGCCACGGGCGCCGCCGCCGGACCGGGTCCCGATCCGACCGTCACGGTCGGTTGCGTCTTCTTCGGCGGCATGGCGGCGCGAGTTCTGGTTAGATTGGATGTGTGGGCGCGTGCATGTGTGTGCGTGTGCATGGGTGCATGTGCGTGCATGCGTGCGCGTATAGCGCCGATTGTATGAAGCAGCCTGACGCGGGGTCGGTCGCTGCAGCAGGTTTCGCCAGGTTTCGATCAGCATCAAAACTCATCATGAGCAAGTCACTCGTCATCGCCGAGAAGCCGTCGGTCGCCCAGGACATCGTGCGCGCGCTCACGCCGGTGTGCGGAAAGTTCGAGAAGCACGACGACCATTTCGAGAACGACCAGTACGTCGTGACCTCGGCCGTCGGCCATCTGGTCGAGATCAAGGCGCCCGAGGAGTTCGACGTCAAGCGCGGCAAGTGGAGCTTCGCGCACCTGCCGGTGCTGCCGCCGCACTTCGAGCTGGCGCCGATCGACAAGACCAAGAGCCGCCTGAGCGCGGTGGTCAAGCTGGTCAAGCGCAAGGACGTCACCGCGCTGATCAACGCCTGCGACGCGGGCCGCGAGGGCGAGCTGATCTTCCGGCTGATCGAGCAGTACGCGCTGGGCGCGAAGGTGGGCTCGAAGCCGGTGAGCCGGCTGTGGCTGCAGAGCATGACGCCGCAGGCCATCCGCGACGGCTTCGACCGGCTGCGCTCGGACGCCGACATGCGCGGCCTGGCGGACGCCGCGCGCAGCCGCTCCGAGGCCGACTGGCTGGTGGGCATCAACGGCACGCGCGCGATGACCGCGTTCAACTCGCGCGACGGCGGCTTCTTCCTGACCACGGTCGGGCGGGTGCAGACGCCGACGCTCTCGATCATGGTCGAGCGCGAGGAGAAGATCCGCAAGCACGTCGCGCGCGACTACTGGGAAGTGCGAGCCGAGTTCGGCGCCGAGGCCGGGGTCTACGAGGGCAAGTGGTTCGACCCGAAGTTCAGGAAGGACGACGACCTGGAGCGTCGCGCCGACCGGCTGTGGACGCTGGCCGAGGCGCAGGCCATCCAGGAGGCGGTGCGCGGGCGCAGCGCCAGCGTGCGCGAGGAGGCCAAGCCCAGCACCCAGGCCAGCCCGCTGCTCTATGACCTGACGACGCTGCAGCGCGAGGCCAACTCGCGCTTCGGCTTCTCGGCCAAGACGACGCTGTCGATCGCGCAGGCGCTCTACGAGAAGCACAAGGTGCTGACCTACCCGCGGACCGACGCGCGTGCGCTGCCGGAGGACTACGTCGGCGTGGCGAAGCAGACGCTGGAGATGATCGCCGCCGAGTCGATGCCGGGGCCGCTGCAGGAACTCTCGCGCCACGCGGCCAAGGCGCTGAGCGCCGGCTACGTCAAGCCGACCAAGCGCGTCTTCGACAACAGCAAGATCTCGGACCACTTCGCGATCATCCCGACGCTGCAGACGCCGAAGGCGCTGACCGAGATCGAGGCCAAGCTCTACGACCTGGTGGTCAAGCGCTTCATCGCGGTGTTCTATCCCACGGCCGAGTTCATGGTCACCACCCGCGTGACGCAGGTCGAGGCGGGCGGCCAGACGCACCATTTCCAGACCAATGGCAAGGTGCTGGTCAATCCGGGCTGGATGGCGGTCTATGGCAAGGAGGCCGCCGGCGAGGACGCCAATCTGGTCGCGGTGCGTCCGGGCGAGACGGTGGTGGCCGAGGAGGTGGCGCTGTCGGCGCTGCGCACCAAGCCGCCGGCGCGCTACAACGAATCGACGCTGCTGAGCGCGATGGAAGGTGCCGGCAAGCTGATCGAGGACGAGGAGCTGAAGGCGGCGATGCAGGAAAAGGGCCTGGGCACGCCGGCCACCCGCGCGGCCATCATCGAAGGCCTGATCACCGAGAAATACCTGCTGCGCGACGGTCGCGACCTGGTGCCGACCGCCAAGGCCTTCCAGCTGATGACGCTGCTGCGCGGTCTGGCGGTCGAGGACCTGACCAAGCCCGAGCTGACCGGCCAGTGGGAGCAGCAGCTCGCGCAGATGGAGCGCGGCCAGCTCAGCCGCGAGCAGTTCATGCACGGCATCGCCGACATGGCGCGGCGCATCGTCGTCAAGGCCAAGGAATACGACCGCGACACCATTCCGGGCGACTACGCGACGCTGGCGGCGCCCTGCCCGAACTGCGGCGGCGTGATCAAGGAGAACTACCGCCGCTTCGCCTGCACCGGCGCCGACGGCCAGGGCAGCGGCTGCGGCTTCTCGATCGGCAAGATTCCCGGCGGGCGCAGCTTCGAGCTGCACGAGGCCGAGGCCTTCCTGCGCGATCACCACCTCGGCCCGCTCGAGGGCTTCCGCTCCAAGGCTGGCTGGCCCTTCACCGCCGAGCTCAAGCTGGTGAACGACGACACCGTGCCCGGCCGCTGGAAGCTGGAGTTCGACTTCGGCGACGACGCGCGCAAGGAGGCCGAGGAGGCGGCCGAGCCGGTCGACCTGTCCGGCCAGCCCTCGCTGGGCGCCTGCCCGAAGTGCGGCAGCCCGGTGCACGAGCACGGCAGCAACTATGTCTGCGAGCGCTCGGTCGGCACCGCCGCGACCTGCGACTTCAAGACCGGCAAGGTCATCCTGCAGCAGACCATCGAGCCGGCGCAGGTGACCAAGCTGCTGGCCAGCGGCAAGACCGACCTGCTCGAGGGCTTCATCTCGAACAAGACCCGCCGCGCCTTCAAGGCCTTCCTGACCTACGACCGCAAGGAGGGCAAGGTGGTGTTCGAGTTCGAGCCGCGCGCGGCGAAGTTCCCGGCCAAGAAGGCGGCGGGCAAGGTGGCGGCGAAGAAGACGCCGGCCTAGTGTTCCCGACGATCCACGGTCGTCTTTCGCCACCGTCATCCTCGCGAAGGCGAGGACCCACGCCTGCCGCCGCCTTCTGCTCATCGTGGGTGCCCGCCTTCGCGGGCATGACGGGGAGGGGGCCGGCATGACGGGGGCGCGGGCATGACGCTCGATCTCTTCCTGCGGCTGCTGGCGCTGTTCATCGTCGGCGGCATCGGCTTCGGCGCGGCCCGTGCCGGGCTGACCGGCGGCGCCGTCGGCCTGCGTGCGCTGTCCAACCTGGCCTTCCTGGTCTTCGTGCCGGCGCTGCTGTTCCGGTCGATGGCGAAGGTGGATCTGGCGCATCTGCCGTGGACGCTGCTGCTGGCCTTCTTCGCGCCGCTGCTGCTCTGGAGCCTGCTGGCGCGGTGGAGCTTCGCCCGGCGCGACCGCGATGATCCGCGTGCGCGGCAGGACGGTCCGGCCGCGTCGGCGGTCAGCGCGGTGACCGCCAGCTTCGGCAACACGGTGCAGGTCGGCCTGCCTTTCGCCGCGGCGATGTTCGGCGAGGCCGGGCTGCAGCTGCACATCGCCATCGTCAGCCTGCACGCGCTGGTGCTGCTGAGCGCGCAGACGGTGCTGGCCGAGATCGCGCTGGCGCGGGCCGCGGCTCGGGCGGCCGGTGCGGCCCGCCCGCCGCTCGGCGCGATGCTGCTGACCATCCTGCGCCAGTCGCTGATCCATCCGGTCACGCTGCCGGTGCTCGCCGGCCTGGGCTGGAACGCGCTGGGCCTGCCGCTGCCGCGGCTGCTCGACGAGGTCAGCGGCCTGCTGGCGCAGGCGGGCGTGCCGCTGTGCCTGGCGCTGATCGGGGTGTCGCTGGCGCAGTACGGCCTGGGCGAGGGCTGGCGCCGCTCGGCCGCGATCGCGGCGATGAAGCTGCTGCTGCTGCCGGCGCTGGTGGCGGCCTCGGCGGTGCTGGTGTTCCGGCTCGACGGGCTGGCGCTGTCGGTGCTGGTGCTGGCCGCGGCCCTGCCCACCGGCAGCAACGCGATGCTGTTCGCGCAGCGCTACCAGGTCCGCGAGGGCGAGGCCAGCACGGTGATCGTGCTGTCGACCGCCGGCTTCATGCTCACCGCGCCGCTGTGGCTGGCGCTGCTGGCGCTCTGGCAGCAGGGGGCGCGCGCAGCGGCTGCGGGCTGATGCCGGTGTCGCGCAGCATCAGCAGGAAGGGCTCGAGCGCCATCACGCGAAAGGGCAGCGAGGTCGGCCGCGCGGTCAGCATCAGCGCATCGGCCGTCACCAGCACATGCGCGCGCCCGACCAGCGCGAGCTGCACGAAGGGCAGCATCGCCGGCGAGGTGTCGTCGCGCGCGTCCTCCACCGGCACCCGCACCTTCAGCGCATGCGGCAGGTATTCGCCCAGCATCTGCTGCTGCTCGTGTGGCGTGAAGCCGAACTCGGGCCGGGCCAGCGACCGCGTCAGGTCCAGCAGCGTCGGTCGGCCGAGCAGCGGCCGGCAGTAGCCCAGGCGCCAGGCGCGGCGCAGGCGCGCCGACTGGCTGCCGCCGAACACCAGCGCCGAGACGACGACGGCGGTGTCGATCACGACCCGCGGCGGACGGGGTCCGGTCGCGGTGGCGAGGTCGGAATCCATGGCGAAGGAGGTGGGGTGGCTCATGCGCCGATGATCGCAACAGGGCCAACCCGCGGGGCTGCCCTGTTCCGGGGGGCGGGCCGCGGGGCGTGTGCGAAGATGCCCGGATTCCGGAATCTCTTTCCCATCCGTCGATGAGCACAGACAGTCTTCCCGAAGGCGTGCAGCGTGTCGCGCAGGCCCTGCAGGCCGCCGCCCATCCGCATGCGCCGCGCTGGCTCGAGGTGGCCGCGCGCACCGCGCAGGAGGCCGCCGACGCGCTGGGCGTCGAGCTCGGCCAGATCGCCAAGAGCGTGATCTTCCGCCGCCGCGCCGATGCGCGCGCGGTGCTGGTGGTGACCTCGGGCGACCGCCGCGTCGACGAGCGCAAGGTCGCCGCGCAGGCCGGCCCGGTCGGCCGCGCCGATGCCGAGTTCGTCAAGGCGCGCACCGGCTTCTCGATCGGCGGCGTCTCGCCGCTGGCGCATCTGGAGGCGCCGGTGGTGCTGATCGACCGCGAGCTGTTCCGCTTCGGCGAGATCTGGGCCGCGGCCGGCCACCCGAACGCGGTCTTCCGGCTGGCTCCGGCCGATCTGGTGCGTCTGACCGGCAATGCGCCGGTGCTCGATGTCGTGCCGGACGAACTGGTGCCGACGGCGCCGACGGCAGTGCCTGTCCGCCCGGCCAGCCCCTGCGTCAACATCTGCCGCATGGACGCGGCCACCGGCTGGTGCGAGGGCTGCCGGCGCACGATCGACGAGATCGCCGCCTGGTCGCGGCTGTCGGCCGGCGAGCGCGAGGCGGTCTGGCTCAGGCTGCCGGGCCGCACGAGGCCGGCGCGGCCGGCCTGACGCCGGAGTTGGCATAAATCAATTCTCGGGACTTTCCCGGGGACGGGCCGGGCAGGGCGGCGATTTGCCGCATCGTGGAATCCGGGCTCCGGGTTGGTCTCGATCCTGTCAGCTTCCGTTGGAATCGTGTCAGGAATCGGTCAGAAGCGGCTCCGAGAGTGCGCCCGGTACGCCGTGGGGTCGCGGCGTCCGCTTCTGGTCGAGGAGACACGACATGTCCAGCATTCCCGTGAACGCAAGGGCGGCGAACTCACCGATGACGTCCGAGGAGAAGAAGGTCATCTTCGCCTCGTCGCTCGGCACCGTCTTCGAGTGGTACGACTTCTACCTCTACGGATCGCTCGCCGCGATCATCGCCAAGCAGTTCTTCAGCGGCCTGGATCCGTCGGCCGCCTTCATCTTCGCGCTGCTGGCCTTCGCCGCCGGCTTCATCGTGCGGCCGTTCGGCGCGCTGGTCTTCGGCCGGCTCGGCGACATGATCGGACGCAAGTACACCTTCCTGGTCACCATCCTGATCATGGGCCTGTCGACCTTCATCGTCGGCGTGCTGCCCAACTACGCCTCGATCGGCGTGGCCGCGCCGGTCATCCTGATCACGCTGCGCATGCTGCAGGGCCTGGCCCTGGGCGGTGAATACGGCGGTGCGGCGACCTACGTCGCCGAGCATGCGCCGCATGGCCGCCGCGGCGCCTACACCGCCTGGATCCAGACCACCGCGACGCTGGGCCTGTTCCTGTCGCTGATGGTGATCCTGGGCACCCGCACCGCCATCGGCGAGGAGGCCTTCACCGACTGGGGCTGGCGCGTGCCCTTCGTCGTCTCGATCCTGCTGCTGGGCATCTCGGTGTGGATCCGCCTGTCGATGAACGAGTCGCCCGCCTTCCGCAAGATGAAGGAGGAGGGCAAGACCTCGAAGGCGCCGCTGTCGGAGTCCTTCGGCCAGTGGAAGAACCTGAAGATCGTGCTGCTGGCGCTGTTCGGCCTGGTCGCCGGCCAGGCGGTGGTCTGGTACACCGGCCAGTTCTACGCGCTGTTCTTCCTGACCAGCGTGCTCAAGGTCGACGGCGCCACCGCGAACATGCTGGTGGCGGCCTCGCTGATCATCGGCACGCCGTTCTTCGTCGTCTTCGGCACGCTGTCGGACAAGGTCGGCCGCAAGCCGATCATCCTCGCCGGCCTGCTGCTGGCGGTGGTGACCTTCTTCCCGCTGTTCAAGGCGCTGACCGAGGCGGCCAACCCGGACCTGGCCCGCGCGCAGGCGACCGTGCCGATCTCGGTCAAGGCCGATCCGGCGACCTGCTCCTTCCAGGGCAGCCCGGTGGCCCGCGAGGTCGACTTCACCAACCCCTGCGACATCGCCAAGCGTGCGCTGGCGCAGAACTCGGCCAGCTACAGCAACGAGGCGGCCGCGACCGGCTCCGGCGCGGTCATCCGCATCGGCGACAAGGAGATCGTGCCCCCGACCGGCGTGCTGACCGCCGGCGGCCACAAGTTCGACGAGGCCTCCGGCAAGGCCATCGCGCAGTTCAAGAAGGACGTCGCCGCGGCGCTGAAGGAGGCCGGCTACCCGGCCAAGGCCGATCCGGCCAAGATCGACAAGGTCAAGATCGTCGTCATCCTGGCGGTGCTGGTGCTGTACGTGACCATGGTCTACGGCCCGATCGCCGCGATGCTGGTCGAGATGTTCCCGACCCGGATCCGCTACACCTCGATGTCGCTGCCGTATCACATCGGCAACGGCTGGTTCGGCGGCCTGATGCCGACGATCGCCTTCGCGATGGTCGCCCAGAACGGCAACATCTATCACGGCCTGTGGTACCCGGTCACGATCGCGGCGATCACCTTCGTGATCGGCCTGCTGTTCGTGCGCGAGACCAAGGACGTCGACATCTACGCCGGCGACTGAACGCCCGGGGAGCAGCGGACCATGTGGAAACTGATTCTCGGCTTCATCGTCTTCGCCGCGGCGGCGCTGTTCATGCTCAGCAAGGGCGGCAACGTCGACATGGGCGGCGAGAAGCACGGCATCGAGACGCACGAGCCGGCACCCGGCGCCGCCTCGGCGGCCTCGCACTGAAGGCGCCGGGCCGCGCCTCGGTCTCAGGCCTCGATCAGGCCCCAGCGCAGCGCCAGCAGCGTCAGCTCGGCCTGGTTGGCGGCCTCGAGCTTCTGCTTGACGTGGTAGAGGTGGGTGCCGATCGTGCTGGCCGACAGCTTCAGGTCGGCCGCGATGTCCTGCACCGAGCGGCCGCGCGCGAGCTGCACGAAGACCTCGAACTCGCGCGAGGACAGCCGCTCGGCCGGATGCGCGCCGCTGCCGTCGATCGCCGCCAGCGCGAGCTGGCGCGCGATGTCGGCGTCGAGCCAGCGCCGCCCGGCCGCGACCGCCCGGATCGCCTCGGGCAGGGTCTCCGGCGCGCTGCGCTTGGACAGGAAGCCGGTCGCGCCGGCGTCGAGCGCCCGGCGCGCATGCGCGCTGTCGTCATGCGCCGACAGCATCAGCAGCCGCATCCCGCCGCGCGCATGCAGCCGGCGCAGCACCTCCAGCCCGCCCATGCCCGGCATCGAGATGTCGAGCACGACCACCTCCGGGCGCAGCTCGGCGGCGCGCGCCAGCGCCTGCTCGCCGCTGTCGGCCTCGCCGACGACCTCGATGTCGCCGCTCTCGGCCAGCAGCATCCGGAAGCCCATGCGCACCAGCGCGTGGTCGTCGACCAGCATCACCCGGATCATCTCGATGTTTCCCGTCCTGCAGCAGTGTCGTCGTCGGTGTCGGCGCGGCTGCCCGGCGGGCGGCTCGACCAGTCGCGCTCCAGCGGCAGCCAGGCCTCGACGCGGGTGCCGCCGCCCTCCGGGCGCGCGCCCAGCGTCATCCGGCCCTCGAGCGTGGCGACCCGCTCGCGCAGGCCGCGCAGGCCGTAGTGGCCGCGCCGTGCCCAGTCCTCGGGCAGGCCGCGGCCATTGTCGTCGATCGTCAGTCGCAGCGACTGCGGGTCGGCCTCGGCGCGCACGACGACGTGCGTGCCGCCGCTGTGGCGCAGCGCGTTGGTCAGCGCCTCCTGCACGACGCGGTAGGCCGCGCGCGCCGGCTCGGTCGGCAGCGAGCGGCTCTGCTCCAGGCCGCTGAGCGCCAGCTCGATGCCGACATCGCCGAAGCGGCTGCGCGAGGCGTCGACCAGCTCGGTCAGCGCGTCGGCCAGGCCGAGGTCGTCGAGCGCAGGCGGCGCCAGCCGCGGGATCAGGCCGTGCATCGCCTCGTAGAGCCGCGCGGCCTCGTCGGCGATCATGCCGGCGGCCTGGGTGGCGGTGGCGTCGCGCTCGCCCAGCCGGGTCTGGATGGTGCGTGCCAGCGTGCGGATCGCGGTGACCGACTGCGCGAACTCGTCATGCAGCTCGCGGGCGATGGCACGGCGCTCGGCCTCGGTGTGGGCCTCGAGCCGGCGCGAGAACTCGCGGCTCTCCTCGAGCGTGCGCTCGGCTTCGTAGGCGCGCAGCCGCGCCTGGATCTCGGCCTCGATCGCCTCGGCGAGCTGGTTGACCGCCTGGCCGATCACGCCGACGTCGCGCCCGGGCAGCGCCGGCAGCCGCGCGGCGTAGTCGCCCTTTTCCAGCCGGCTCAGGCCGGAAACGATGGTCGGCAGCGGCCTGAGCGCCCGGCCGAGCAGCCAGAACACGCCGATGTTGAGCGCGACCAGCAGCGCCGCGCCGCCGCCGGCCAGCCGCACGAAGTCGTCCCAGCCGTCGAGCACCGCACGCGAGGGCTCGGCCGAGACCGTCATCTGCCCGCCCGGCAGCCGGATCACCTGCGGCTGCAGCGTCGGCGTGACCAGGTCGGCATACCAGGCCGGCGCGTTGCGGCCCTGCTTGTAGGTGGCCGGCGGCGACATGAACAGCACCTCGCCGCTGTCGCTTTCCAGCCGGATGTCGTTGGCGCGCACGCGGCCGAGCTGCTGCAGGAACTCGACCAGCGCGCCGGGACCGGCGCGGGTGTAGATCCAGCCCACACGCTGCAGCAGCTGTCCGGCGACCCGGTTGCCGGCGACGATCTCCTCGCGCACGCTGCGCCGCGTCGCGTCGATCTGCAGCGCGATCAGCACGGCGACGAACAGGCCCATCAGCGCCGCGACGATCAGGTGGATCTGCCAGCGCAGGCCCAGGCCGCGGGGCGGGCGGGTGCGCACGGCGACCGGCTGCACGCCGATCTCGTCGCCTTCGGGCGGGGCCACGAAGGCCGACAGGCTCGGAGGGGTCGGTGGAGTCATGCCCGGATTGTGAACATCGTCTCCGGCGTGGCAAGCCTTCGGGGCTCTCGCTTGGTGACTGTTGGTTCCAGGCGTGGCATTCATGAAAATCATGAGGATCGATTCAACAGTCTGGCGACGACAGCCGGGCGGGCAGCCGCGACACTGGCCTCTCCATTCACCCCCACCCTTGTTCGAGGAGACTGCGATGACCTGGGAAACCCCTTCCGCCTGCGACTTCCGCTTCGGCTTCGAGATCACGATGTACGTGGCCGCCCGCTGAGGACGCGCCGATGAAACTGCGGGTGCTCGGCTCGGCCGCCGGCGGCGGCTTTCCCCAGTGGAACTGCAACTGCGCGCAATGCTCGGCCGTCCGGTCGGGCTCGCCGAACCACCGCGCCCGCACCCAGTCGTCCGTCGCCGTCGGCGGCCCGGACGACTGGCTGCTGGTCAATGCCTCGCCCGACATCCTGACGCAGCTGCAGAGCAGCCCGGCGCTGCAGCCGGCGCGCGGCGCACGCGACACCGGCATCGCCGCGGTGCTGCTGTGCGACGGCCAGATCGATCACAGCACCGGTCTCTACATGCTGCGCGAGCGCGGCGCGAAGCTGCCGCTGTGGACGACACGTCCCGCCTTCGAGGACCTGAGCCAGGGCAACCCGATCCTGCGCGTGCTCGGCCACTACTGCGGCGTCGACTGGCACGAGATCGGGCTGGACGGCCAGTCCTTCGAGATTCCCGGCGTCGCCGGTCTGAAGGTCACCGCGCTGCCGCTGGAGAGCAAGCCCGCGCCCTATTCGCCGCACCGCGACTGCCCGGTGCCGGGCGACAACATCGGCCTCACCTTCGAGAACACCGCCACCGGCGGGCGGGTCTTCTACGCGCCGGGTCTGGGCGAGATCACGCCGCCGGTCTGGGAGGCGATGAGCCGGGCCGACGCGGTGCTGGTCGACGGCACCTTCTGGACCGACGACGAGATGATCCGCCTGGGCTTCTCGACCAAGACCGGCCGCAGCATCGGCCACCTGCCGCAGTCGGGCGAGGGCGGCATGCTCGACTGGCTCGGCCGGCTGCCGGCCACGACGCGCAAGCTGCTCATCCACATCAACAACACGAACCCGATCCTCGACGAGGCCTCGCCGGAGCGGCGCGCGGTCGAGGCCGCCGGCGTCGAGGTGACGTTCGACGGGCTGGAGATCGCGTTCTGAGGACTTCCCCATGAGCACCGCCACCGGCAACCGCTTCGGCACGCCCTTCAACGCGCCGGCCACCTTCCGCCCGCGCGACCCCGACGCCCCGGCCTGGGACCGCGTCGCCTTCGAGGCGCACTTGCGCGAGCAGGGCAGGAGCTACCACATCCACCACCCGTTCAACGTCATGCTCAACACGGGCAAGGCGAGCCCGGAGCAGATCCGCGGCTGGGTGGCCAACCGCTTCTACTACCAGATCGCCATTCCGGTGAAGGACGCGGCGGTGCTGGCGAACTGCCCGGACCGCGAGGTGCGCCGCGAGTGGATCCAGCGCATCCTCGACCATGACGGCTTCGAGATCGGTGGCGTCAAGGACGCGGGCGGCATCGAGGCCTGGATCCGCCTGGGCCTGGCGGTCGGCCTGACGCGCGAGGAGATCACCGACCTGCGCCATGTCATCCCGGCGGTGCGCTTCGCGGTCGACGCCTATGTCAACTTCGCGCGCCATGCGCCGTGGCAGGAGGCGGTCTGCTCGTCGCTGACCGAGCTGTTCGCGCCGGAGATCCACAAGCAGCGCCTGGCGACCTGGCCGGAGCACTACGGCTGGATCGAGACGACCGGCCTGCAGTATTTCCGTAACCGGGTCAGCCAGGCGCGCCGCGACGTCGAGCAGGGCCTGGCGGTCACGCTCGACCATTTCCGCAGCCGCGACCAGCAGGAGCGCGCGCTGGAGATCCTGCGCTTCAAGCTCGACATCCTCTGGGCGATGAACGACGCGATGGCGCAGCGCTACGGGGTGAACGCATGAGCGAGGCGCTGCCGGTCGGCATGGAGGCGGTGCCGCGCATCGGTCGGGGCTTCCGGCTGCAGTGGGAAGAGGCGCAGGGCTGCCATGTGCTGCTCTACCCGGAAGGCATGGTCAGGCTCAACCGCAGCGCCGGCGAGATCCTCGCGCGCTGCGACGGCGCGGCCACCGTCGCCGGGATCGTCACGGCGCTGGAGACCGCGTTCGACGCGCAGAACCTGTCCGGCGACGTCGCGCGCTTCCTGGCGATGGCGCGCGAGCAGCGCTGGGTGGAACTGGCGTGAGCGTCTCGGCGATCGCCCCGCCGGGCCCGCCGCTGTGGCTGCTGGCGGAGGTGACCTACCGCTGCCCGCTGCACTGCGTGTTCTGCTACAACCCGCTCGACTTCGCGAAGACCGAGCGTGCGGACGAGCTCTCCACCCGGGAATGGCTGCGCGTGCTGCGCGAGGCGCGCGCGCTCGGCGCGGTGCAGTGCGGCTTCTCCGGCGGCGAGCCGCTGATGCGCGACGATCTGGAGGAGCTGATCGCCGAGGCGCACCGGCTGGGCTACTACACCAACCTGCTCACCTCCGGCGTCGGTCTGACGAAGGAGCGCGCCGCGGCCCTGAAGGCCGCCGGCCTCGACCACGTCCAGCTCAGCTTCCAGGACTCGACCCGCGAGCTCAACGACTTCCTCAGCCACACCAAGACCTTCCAGCTCAAGCAGGAGGTCGGCGAGACCATCAAGTCGCTGGGCTGGCCGATGGTGATGAACGTGGTGATCCACCGCCTCAACATCGACCACATCGACCGCATCATCGCGATGGCCGACGCGCTGGGCGCCGAGTACCTGGAGCTGGCCAACTCGCAGTACTACTCCTGGGCGCACCTGAACCGCGACCACCTGCTGCCCACGAGCGAGCAGATCCGCCGCGCCGAAGCCATCACGGACGAATGGCGCGCCAAGGTCGCCGACCGGATGAAGCTCTTCTTCGTCGCCCCGGACTACCACGAGGGCAAGCCGAAGAAGTGCATGAACGGCTGGGGCAACGTCTTCCTGACCATCACGCCGGACGGCACCGCGCTGCCCTGCCATACCGCGAAGATGCTGCCGGGGCTGGCCTTCCCGAACGTGCGCGAGCACGACGTGCGCCACATCTGGTTCGACAGCGAGGGCTTCAACCGCTACCGCGGCACCGGCTGGATGAAGGGCGCCTGCGTCACCTGCCCGGACAAGGAGAAGGACCTGGGCGGCTGCCGCTGCCAGGCCTTCCTGCTGGCGGGCGACCCGGCCGCGACCGATCCGGTCTGTCCGAAGAGCGAGCGCCACGGCGTGGTGCAGGCGGCGGTGGCCGCGGCCGATGCGGGCGAGGTGCCGGTGCGGCCGCTGGTGTTCCGCGATCCCAAGGCGTCGAGGACGCTGATCGGCTGAACCGGCGTCCGCGGCCGGAGGGGCTCAGGCCTCCGCCAGCGCCTCGACGGTGAGCGGCTCCGGCCGGTGGAAGTGGTAGCCCTGCGCCCACTGCACGCCCAGCTCGGCCAGCAGCCGCGCCACCGGCTCGGACTCGACAAACTCGGCCACCACCGGCTTGTCGAGCTGGCGCGCCATCTCGACCATCGAGCGCACCATCGCGCGGCTGTCGGCGTCCTGGTCCATGTGGCGCACGAACAGGCCGTCGATCTTCAGCGTGTCGAAGGGCAGCTCGCGCAGGTGCGCGAACGAGGCGTAGCCGGAGCCGAAGTCGTCGAGCGAGAAGCGGCAGCCGTGCGCGCGCAGCTGCTGCATGAACTGGCGCGCCTGCGCCAGGCTGGCGATCGAGGCGGTTTCGGTGATCTCGAAGCAGAGCTGTTCGGGGCGGACCTGATGGCGTGCGAGCAGCGCGATGACCTCCTCGGCCAGGCCGGGCTCGCGCAGCGTGACCGCCGACAGGTTCAGCGTCACCTGGTCGATGCGCTGGCGCAGCGCCGGCTCGGCGCCGAGCAGCGCCAGCACATGGCGCAGCATCCAGCGGTCGATCTGGCCGACCAGCTGAAAGCGCTCGGCAGGCGCGATGAAGCGCCCGGGCTCGATCAGTGCGCCGCTGGTGGCGTCGATCAGCCGCACCAGCGCCTCGATGCGCAGCGTGCGCTCGCCCGGCGCCAGCGGCTGCAGGCGCTGGAAATGGATGCACAGCCGGTCATGGCGCAGCGCGTCCATCAGCGTCAGCGCCCAGCCGGCGTCCTCGTGCGGGCCGCCCCGGGCCAGGCCGCCGGCACGGTACCAGTGCGGCACGCCCCGCTCGCCGCCCTCGCGGCGCACCCGCAGCGCGGTCTCGTCGGCGCGTTGCATCAGCGCGTCGAAGGAGGGCAGCGCCGGCTCCAGCGGCACGATCGCCAGCGTGGCCTGCAGCCGGAAGTCCTGGCCGTTCCACGAGAACACGAAGCGGCCGATCGCCGCGAGGATCTGCCGTGCCAGTCCGGCGCCGGCGTCGCCGCCACGCTCCTCGGTCAGCAGCGCGAACTGGTCGGCGCCGAGCCGGGCCAGGAAGTCCTCGCGCCCGACCAGCCCGGCGAGCAGGTCGGCGAACTGGCGCAGCAGCTCGTCGCCGGCGATGCAGCCGCAGCTGTCGTTGACCAGCCGGAACTGGTCGATGTCGATCAGCATCAGCACCGTGCCGCCGCGTCCGGGTGGCATCGGCTCGCCCTGCAGCCGCGCCAGCCGCTCGGAGACCTCGGCGTCCAGCGCCTGGCGGTTGTGCAGCCGGGTGACGAAGTCGTGGCTGGCGAGGTAGCCGAGCCGGTCCTGCATGTAGCGGCGCTCGCGCACCTCCTGGCGCAGCTGCAGGTTCGCGCGCGTCAGCTCCGCGGTGCGCTCGCGCACCCGCTGCTCGAGCTCGCGGTTGAGTTCGCGCAGCGAGCCGAGCAGCGCGCGGCGCTCGAGCTGGTGGTCCACCCGGGCGCGCACCTCGTCGGCCTGGATCGGCTTGGTGATGTAGTCGGCCCCGCCGGCCGCGAAGCCGGCGGCGACATCGTCGCTGCGCGCGGTCACGAAGATGACCGGGATGTCCGCGGTGGCCGCATCGGCCTTGAGCCGGCGGCAGGTCTCGAAGCCGTCGATGCCCGGCGGCATCATCACGTCGAGCAGGATCAGGTCGGGCTTCATGCGGCCGGCCAGCTCGAGCGCACGCTCGCCGCTGGTGGCGGCCAGCAGCTCGGCCTCGACATGCTCGAGCGTGTCCTCGAGCAGACCGATGTTCTGCGGCGTGTCGTCGACGAGGAGAATCTTCGGGAGGGCGGTCGTCATGGCGTCGGCATGTCCTGGGGCGAGGGGGCGCTGGCGAGCAGCGCCTCGACCTGGCGGGCCAGATCGTCGAAGGCGTAGTCCTGCACGGCGCGGTGCAGCGCCTCGCGGTGGGCGGGGGCGAGGCGCGCGCTCTGGTCGAGCCGCTCGAGCTGGCGGCGCAGCACGCGTGTCTGGCCGTCGGCCGCGGCCTGGCGCATCGTCTCGAGCGCGGTCCGGTCGGCGTCATCCAGGCCGGGCGCGGGCGCCGGGGGAAGGGGGCCCGGCGCGTCCCGGGGCGGTGCGTCGGCCGGTCCGTCGGCCGGGGGCGCGACGAAACGGGCGCCGGCGTGCAGCGCCAGCATGCGCAGGATGTCCTCGAAGGCGTAGGGCTTGCCGACGAAGTCGCTGAAGCCCTGCGCGATGTAGTGGCGCCGCTCGTGCTCGAGGCTGGAGGCGGAGACGGCGACGACCGGCGGCAGCGGCCGGCGGTCCGCGTCCGCCGCGGATTTCAGCTGCGCGAGCATGCGCAGGCCGTCGAGCACCGGCATGCGGATGTCGGTGAAGACGATGTCGGGCCGGGCGCGGCCGATCAGCCGCAGGCCCTGCAGCCCGTCGGAGGCCGCCGCGACGCGGCAGCCCAGGCGCTCGAGCAGGTGGACGAGGATGTCGCGGCTGTGCGTGTCGTCCTCGACGACGACCGCGTGCACCGGCGTGGCCGCGTCGAGCCGCTCGGTGCCCGGCAGTGCGCCGGCCGGCACCGGCGAGGCTGCGACCTCGTCGTCGCCCGGCGGCAGCGGCAGGCGCAGGCAGGCGCAGGTGCCGCACCCGGGCGTGCTGTCGATCGCCAGCTCGCCGCCCATCGCGCGAGCCATGTGGCGCGCCAGCACCAGCCCGAGGCCGGTGCCGCCCTTGTCCAGGCCGGCGTGGCCCTGGCGGAAGGGCGCGAACAGCTGCGCCAGCTCGTCGGCGCCGATGCCCGGCCCGGTGTCGCGCACCTCGATCACGACCAGCTCGCCGCTGCGCCGCACCTCGAGGGCGACCTCGCCGCGGTCGGTGAACTTGACCGCGTTGCTCAGCAGGTTCATGACGATCTGGCCGATCTTGGTGCGGTCGCCGTGCACCGGCTCGCGTGCCGGCAGCGCGATGTCGCAGCGCAGCGTCAGCCCGCGTGCGCCGGCGCGCTCCTCGAACAGCCGCGCGATCTCGTCGAGCTCCTGACGCAGGTCGAAGGGCGCGGCGTGCAGCTGCAGGCCGCCGGCCTCGATCTTCGAGAGGTCGAGCACGTCGTTGATCAGCCGCAGCAGCCGCTGCCCGGCCTGCAGGATGATGCGCAGCCGTCCATGCGCCGGCGCCGGCAGCGCGCGGTCCTCCAGCAGGATCTGCGTGTAGCCGATCACCGCGTTCAGCGGCGTGCGGATCTCGTGGCTCATGTTGGCCAGGAACATCGTCTTGGCCTGGCTGGCCTGCTGGGCCTGCAGGCTGGCGTGACGCAGGTCGTCCTCGAGGCGGCGGCGCTCGTCGATCTCGGCGCCGAGCTGGCGGTTGCTGGTCTCCAGGGCGGCGGTGCGCTGCGCGACGGTGCGCTCGAGGCTGTCGTGCGCGATCTGCAGCGCCTGCAGGTGGCGCTGGCGCGCGCGCAGCATCGCGCCGACCAGCAGCGTGCCGCCCAGCCCGCTGGCCAGCACCGCCGCCAGCGTCATGTCGATCGGCACCGGCTGGCCGGCCCAGTCCGGCCGGGCCAGCAGTTCCCAGCGCCGGCCGCCGACCGTGACCGCATGGCGGGCATGCACGCCGCGCAGCAGCGCCTGGTGCGCCGCGGCGTCGCCGCTGCCGCTCCAGGGCTGCACGCGGCCCTCGGCATCGAGCTGCACGCCGCTGGCCGCGGGCCGGTCGGGCTCGTGCAGCAGCAGCGAGATGGGCGAGCCGCCCGTCTGCCGGCGCACCTGGCCGAGCATCCAGCCGAGGTCGACGGTCGCGCCGACGACCGCACGCACCCGCTGCGGCGTCAGCGCTTCGCCCAGCCGCCAGCTCTGCTCCGGCACCGGGCTGTACAGCACCGTCACGCAGGCCTCGCTGGCGGTGCGTGCCAGCGAGGAGAAGGAGCTGCTCGCGCGGGTGCCGCCGCTGTCGACCGCCGCCCGCAGCGCCGGGCCGCGCAGCGGATCGGCCGCCTCGTCGATGCCGATCAGCGCCTCCTGGCCCTCGAGCGGCACGGTGCGCAGCACCGGATAGAACTCGGCGCGGCGGCCGGCCCGCTGCACCGTGCCGTCCGGCGCGATCTCGCGCACCGACTGGCCCTCCAGCCCGTCGGAGGCGTCCTCGAAGGCCGGGCGCTGCGCCGCCGGCACCCGCGGCAGCAGCGAGAACAGCCGGATCCACGGGCTCTGGCGCAGGATCTCGTCGCTGCCGCGCTCGAACTCCTCGCGGTCGAGCTCGATGCGGTAGTGCAGGTCGCGCAGGCGCTCGATGTCGCGCTGCGCCAGATCGAGATGGTTCTGCAGCGTCGTGGCCAGCAGGCGCGCCTCGCCCTCGAAGTCGGCGAGGCGGGTCTGGCGCTGCGTGTCGGCGGTGACGGCGCCCAGCAGCAGCGTCAGGCCGAGACCGGCGCACTGCACCGCGCCCGCCTGGCGGGCCGGTGCCAGCCGCGGGTGCCGCGCCAGCAGCATCGCCATCGGCGTGACCATCAGCAGGCCGCAGGCCTGGGCCAGCATTCCGGCGCCCTGCCGGCCCGGGCTGCCGCCCTCGGCCAGACCGATCAGCGCGGCCGCAGCGCCGGCCAGCGCGACGAAGCGCAGCAGTGCGGCCACGCCATCGCGCACCGGGGTGATGCGCAGCCGCCGCCCGATCCCGGCCGCGACCTCGAGCACGAGCAGCTGCGCCAGCAGCGCCATCGGCTCCAGGCCGGCGCGGGCCGGCGCCGGCCAGCTGGCCAGCCCGGCCGCCAGCCCGGCCAGCAGCGCCAGCCGGCCGATCGCGTCCGGCCGGCCGAGCAGATGCGCCAGCATCAGGCCGGACGACAGCCAGATCCAGGGCGACATGCCGGGATCGCCCGGCACCTCATGCAGCCAGCGGCCGGACAGCGCGGTCAGCAGCGCCTGCAGTCCGGCCAGCCCCACGCCGGCGGCCAGCCGTCGGCTGAAGGCGGGCTCGGACATCGGCGGGAGTGGCGTGGGCACGGCAGGGCAGGGCGCGAAACGGTGCGAAAGGCCGCATTTGCAGCAAATCTGCAAAAGATTAACTGAACCGGGCGGCCCGCTTCGAGCGGTGTCGCCATGACCGAGGAATTCCGCGTGCTGTCTTGCCGATTGGTACCTTCGGGTTCGCTGACGCGAAGCTGACCCATCCTGATCTGGCACAAAGGCGGCGACAACGGAGCTTGAGTGAGCTCAAGTCAGGAAGCGGTCGGTCTGCCTAGAGTGGAACCGTTACAACCCTGGATCGCGCCCATCATGTTCAAGCACATCTTCGTTCCCGTCGACGGCTCCGAGCTCTCGTCCCGCGCCATGGATGCCAGCCTGGAGCTGGCGATGAAGCTCGGCGCCCGCGTGACCGGCTTCGTCTGCGAGCCCGACATTCCGCTGTCGGCCGTCAACGCCAGCCCGACCACCTTCGCCCGCAAGATCGAGGACCACGAGGCCCGCACCGAGGCCCATGCCAACGCGGTGCTGGCCCGCTTCGCCGAGCGCGCCCGCAGCTGCGGCGTCGCCTTCGAGAGCGAGTACCGCCGCTCCGACCAGATCGACATGGTGATCGCCGAGGTCGCCGACACCGTGCAGGCCGACCTGATCCTGATGGTCACGCATGGCCGCGGCCTGTTCGGCGAGATGCTGTTCGGCTCGCACACCAAGAGCGTGATGTCGCGCACCAAGGTGCCGCTGCTGGTGCTGCACTGAGGTTCGCGGGGTTCCGGCGCCGTGGCGCTGCGGCGCACCTTCATGCTGTCCGGCGGCCTCTGGACCTAGACTGCACGACACGGGTCGACGACCCGGCGCGCAGGAGGAATCAGGTGAGCGGACAACGACAGGATGCGCAGCGTCCCGGCGGCCGGCGGTGGCTCGGGCGGCTCGGTGGCGTGCTGATGGCGGCGCTGGCCGCGGCCGCCGGGTCGGCCTGGGGCGCGCGGGTGGTGTCGGCGGTGCCGAGCGGCGAGGTGTCGGGGGCGGTGCAGATCCGCCTGCGCTTCGACACGGCGGTGGTGCCGTTCGGGGCGCCGGCGCTGCCGGACCCGGCGGTGCTGGCCTGCGAGGGGCTGGGCGGCAAGGCGCCGGCCGGCAGCCGGCGCTGGATCAGCGACCGCGAGTGGGCCTGGGACCTGGACCGCACGCTGCCGCCGGGCGTGGCCTGCCGCCTCGCGATCTCGCCGGGCTGGAAGCCGCTGAACGGCACGCTCGACGGGCCGCGCGAGTTCCGCTTCGCGTCCGGCGGGCCGGCGGTCGAGTCGGTCGAGCCGTATGAAGGGGCGTCGATCGAGGAGGACCAGCACTGGCTGCTGCGCCTGAACGGCCCGGCGGTGCCCGACACGGTGCAGCGCAACGCCTGGTGCGAGGTGCAGGGCATCGGCGAGCGCGTGCCGGTCAGCCTCGTCGAGGGTGCGCCGCGGGCGGCGCTGCTGAAGCTGCACGAGATCGCCGCGGCCGACGCCGCGCGGGTGCTGGTGCTGACCTGCCAGCGCCCGCTGCCGCCGGCCGCCGGCGTGCGGCTGGTCTGGGGGCCGGGCATCGCGGCGGCGAACAACCCGGCGGTGCTGACGCGCCAGCCGCAGCGCTTCGCCTGGGAGGTGCGCGAGCGCTTCACCGCCGAATTCACCTGCGAGCGCGAGCGCGCCGAGGCGCCGTGCATTCCGCTGCGGCCCCTGACGCTGCGCTTCAGCGCCGCGGTGCCGCGTGCGCAGCTGGCGCAGATCCGCCTGCAGCCGGTCGGTGGCGGCAGCGCGGTGGCGCCGAAGTTCGCGGCCGGCAACACCGAACCGGCGCTGTCGGAACTGGCCTTCCCGGTGCCTCTGGCCGAGAACGCGCGCTACACGATCGTGCTGCCCAGGGATCTGCGCGACGAGTCGGGGCGGACGCTGGCGAATGCGTCGGTGTTTCCGCTCGCGGTGGCGACCGGCGGCATGCCGCCGCTGGCCAAGTTCGCCGCGGCGCCGTTCGGCGTGCTGGAGCAGGGCCCGGGGCCGGACGAGCCGGGGCTGCTGCCGATCACCTTGCGCCATGTGCAGGACGGTGGCGGGCCGCCGCCGCGTGCGCGCGTCAGCGTCAAGTGGCTCGGCGCCGCGACGCCGGACCGCGAGCTGCTGCAGTGGTACACCCGGGTCAACCGCTACCACGAGAGCAGCTTCACCGCCAGGGAAGCCGGCCTGCCGCCGAAGGACTGGACCGTCACCGAGACGGTCACCGGCGACGACGGCCGGCCGCGCCGCGTCACGCGCGAGCGCGTCGTCGGCACGCGCGAGCTGTCGCTGCTGGCCAGGGAGGAGGGCGTCGAGCGCGCCGACCTGCCGGCGCCGTCGCCCGAGACGGCCAGGACGCCCGGCGCGACCGAGGTGATCGGCCTGCCGCTCAAACGCTCGGGCTACCACGTCGTCGAGGTGTCGTCGCGCGTGCTCGGCCGCGCGCTGCTCGACCGCGAGGCGCCGATGTACGTGCGCACCGGCGTGCTGGTGACGCCGATCGGCGTGCACTTCAAGCGCGGCCGCAGCGACAGCCTGGTCTGGGTCACGACGCTGGACCGCGCGCAGCCGGTGGCCGGCGCCGATGTCGCCGTCAACGACTGCCGCGGCGTGACGCTGTGGTCGGGCCGCACCGACGCGCAGGGGCTGGCGCGCATTCCGCGCGGCCTGGACGAGAGCGGTTCGCGCAGCGACTGCATCAGCCACGACGGCCTGTTCGTCACCGCACGCGGCCCGGCGCGCGCCGACGGCAGCCGCGACCTGGCCTTCGTCTTCGGCGACTGGAGCCGCGGCATCGAGTCGTGGCGCTTCGGCCAGCCGACCGCGCGCGGCTCGCTCGGCGATGCCGACACGGTGCGCGCGCACACGGTGTTCGACCGCACGCTGCTGCGCGTCGGCGAGACGGTGTCGATGCGCCATCACCTGCGCCGCGAGAGTGCCCGGGGCCTGGCGGCGCTGGCCGTGGCGGCGCAGCCCGACGAGGTCGACATCACCCACCAGGCCAGCGGCGACGTGACCACGCTGCCGTATCGCGCGGCGATGGCCTGGACGATTCCGCCGAACGCCAGGCAGGGCGTCTATGACGTGACGCTCAAGCACCGCAGCGGCGCGGCGTGGTCGTCGGGGCAGTTCCGCGTCGAGGCGTTCAAGGTGCCGCTGGTCGACGCGCGGCTGCAGGCGCCGGCCGGGCCGCAGGTCGCGCCGCGCGAGCTGAGCTTCGGCGTGCAGCTCAGCCACCTGTCGGGCGGCGGGCTGGCGACGGCGGCGTCGCTCAACGCGCTGCTGCGCCCGGCCTGGGTGCGGTTTCCGGACTACGAGGACTACAGCTTCACGCCGCCGTCCGAGCTCGGCGCGGACGCGGGTGCCGCCGGAGGCGAGTCGCCCGACCGCGTGCGCGAGCAGCTGCTGGCCGACCGCCAGGCGCTGCGCACCGACGCGCAGGGCGCGGCAACCGCCAAGGTGGCGCTGCCCGACGCGGTGCGGGCGCTGAAGGTGCCGGCCGAGCTCGTCGCCGAGCTCAGCTTCGACGACCCGAACGGCGAGCGCCAGACGGTCGGCCGCAGCGTGACGCTGTGGCCGTCGGCGGTGGTGGTCGGCATCCGCGCGCGCAGCTGGCTGGCGCAGGGCGGCCGGGTGCCGGTGCAGATGGTCGTGCTCGACACCGCCGGCAAGCCGCAGGCCGGCCAGGCGGTGGAGCTGCGCGGCGAGCAGCGCACGCAGACGGCGACGCGCCAGAAGATCGTCGGCGGCTTCTACGCCTATGACGCGCAGGAGCAGGTCCGCGACCTCGGCCGGCTGTGCAGCGGCAGGACCGACGCGCGCGGCCTGCTGACCTGCGACCTCGACCTGGCGGAGTCCGGCGAGGTGCGCCTGATCGCGCAGACCACCGACGGCGGCGGCCGGCGCAGCACCGCCAGCAGCTCGGTGTGGGTCAGCCGCGGCGGCGAACTCTGGTTCGACCAGGACAACGACGACCGCATCGACCTGCTGCCCGAGCGGCGCGACCTGCGCCCCGGCGAGACGGCGCGGCTGCAGGTGCGCATGCCGTTCCGCGAGGCCACCGTGCTGGTGACGGTCGAGCGCGAGGGCATTCTCGATGCCCGCGTCGTCACGCTGCGCGGCAGCGATCCGGTCATCGAGGTGCCGATCCCGAAGCGTGCCGCCGGCGCCGATGCGGCCGAGGCGGCGAGCTGGGCGCCCAACGTCTACATCAGCGCGCTGGTGCTGCGCGGGCGGGTGCGGCAGGTGCCGTGGTACTCGTTCTTCGACTGGGGCTGGCGCTCGCCGCGGCTGTGGTGGAACGCCTGGCGCCAGGAGGGGCCGGAGTGGAGCGCGCCGACCGCGCTGGTCGATCTGGCCAAGCCGGCCTTCAAGCTCGGCGTGGCGGCCGTGCGCATCGGCCTGGACGACCACCGGCTGACCGTGAAGGTCACGCCGGAAAAATCCCAGTACGGCGTGCGCCAGACCGCGCGCACCGGCGTGCAGGTGCTGCTGCCCGACGGCCGGCCGCTGGCCGGCGGCACGGTGTCGTTCGCGGCGGTCGACGAGGGGCTGCTGGCGCTGATGGACAACGGCTCGTGGGATCTGCTCGGCGCGATGTTCCCGCCGCGCGCCTGGGGCGTCGAGACGTCGACGGCGCAGAACGAGATCGTCGGTCGGCGCCACTACGGCCGCAAGGCGCTGGCGCCGGGCGGCAGCGGCGGGCGCAACCCGACGCGCGAGCTGTTCGACACGCTGCTGCTGTGGCGCCCGGACGTGCAGCTCGACGCGCAGGGCCGCGCGACGCTGGAGGTGCCGCTGAACGACTCGCTGAGCGCCTTCCGCCTCGTCGCGGTGGCCGCCGGCGGCGGCGCGCAGCTCGACCGCTTCGGCAGCGGCGCGGCGACGATCCGCGTCACGCAGGATCTGCAGATGCTGTCGGGGCTGCCGGCGCTGGTGCGCGAGGGCGACCGCTTCGAGGCGCTCTGGACGCTGCGCAACACGACGGCGCGCGCGATGACGGTCAAGGCGACGCTGGGCGGGCCGCTGACGCTGCCGGCGCAGCAGGTGGCGATACCGGCCGGCGGCGCGGCCGAGCTGCGCTGGCCGGTCACGGTGCCGGCGGGCGTGACGACGCTGGCCTGGACCGGTGCGGCCGAGGAGCTCGGCGCCGCGGCCGGACAGGGCGCGCGTGACCGCATCCAGGTCACGCAGCAGGTCGAGCCGGCCGTGCCGGTGCGCGTGATGCAGGCGACGATCCGGCAGATGGACGCCGCCGGCACGCTCGCCTGGCCGGTGGCGCCGCCGGCCGACGCGCTGCCCGGCGTCGGCGGCGTGCAGGTCACGCTCAAGCCGACGCTGGCCGGCGCGCTGCCGGGCATCCGGCGCTGGTTCGAGGTCTACCCGTACAGCTGCCTGGAGCAGCGCACGTCGCGCGCGATCGGCCTGGGCGACGCGGCGCGCTGGAGCGCGCTGATGAACGAGCTGCCGACCTACCTCGACCGCGACGGCCTGGCGCACTACTTCCCGCCGCGCGACGCCGAGGCCGGCGGCGGCAGCGACGTGCTGACCGCCTATGTGCTGGCGGCGTCGCAGGCGGCGGGCTGGACGATTCCCGACGGCCCGCGCGAGGCCATGCTCGGCGGGCTGACCGCCTTCGTCGAGGGCCGGCTGACGCGGCGCATCCCGTCGCCGCGCGGCGGCGACAGCCTGGAGCGCGACGTGCGCAAGCTCGCCGCGATCGAGGCGCTGTCGCGCCACGGCCGTGCCGACGCCCGGCTGCTCGGCTCGCTGGAGATCGCGCCGCAGCAGTGGCCGACCGCGGCGCTGCTGGACTGGCTGGCGATCCTGCGCCGCGTCGACGGCGTGCCCAACCGCGCCGAGCGGCTCGACGAGGCGCGCCGGCTGCTGCAGGCGCGGCTGGTGGCCGGCGGCACGACGCTGCGCTTCGCCGACGAGGCCGGCGACGGCTGGTGGTGGCTGATGGCCGGGGCCGACGCCAACGCGGCGCGGCTGCTGCTGACGGCGGTGGAGGACGGCGCGCCGTGGCGCGACGACCTGCCGCGCTTCGTCACCGGGCTGATGGCGCGGCTCGACGCGCAGCGCGGCGGCGCCTTCGCGACGACGACCGCCAACGTCTGGACCGTGCTGGCGCTGCAGCGCTTCTCGGCGGTGCACGAGTCGGTGCCGGTGACCGGGCGGGCGCGCGCGACGCTCGGCGCGACGACACGCGAACTCGACTGGTCACGCCAGGGCGACGGCGGCGTGCTGGCGCTGCCGTGGGCGGCACCGGTGCCGGCCGTGGCCGCGTCGCCGGCGGCGCTGTCGGTGACGCAGCAGGGCAGCGGGCGGCCGTGGGTGGCGCTGCAGAGCCTGGCCGCGGTGCCGCTGAAGGCGCCGCTGGCGGCCGGCTATCGCATCGAGCGCACCGTCAAGGCGGTCGAGCAGAAGACCGCCGGGCGCTGGAGCCGCGGCGACGTGCTGCGCGTGCAGCTGCAGATCAGCGCGATGACCGACCTGGGCTGGGTCGTCGTCAGCGACCCGGTGCCGCCCGGCGCGGTGGTGCTCGGCGGCGGGCTGGGCCGTGATTCGCAGATCGCCACGCGCGACGAGCGGCAGGAGGGCGCCGCCTGGAAGGTGCACGAGGAGCGGCTGCCGTCGGCCTGGCGGGCCTACTACGACTGGCTGCCGCGCGGCACGCACACGGTCGAGTACACGCTGCGGCTCAACACCGCCGGCCGCTTCCAGCTGCCGCCGGCGCGGGTCGAGGCGATGTACGCGCCGGAGAACTTCGGCGAGGCCCCGGTCGGGGCGTTCGAGGTGGTCACGCCCTGATCGGCAGGAAACCATGGTGGTCTCGCAAGGCTGGCGACGAAGGCGGTGGCGTGCGTGGCTCCCCGCCTTCGCGGGGATGACGGTGTGGGGGGCGAGTTCGGTGGCGCTGGCGCTGCCGCTGCCGACGTATCCGGAAGTCCGCGCCGCGCACCGCCCCTCCGACCTGATCCTGCTCGATCGCCACGGCGAGCCGATCCAGACGATCCGCGTCGACCCGACCGCCCGTCGCCAGCCCTGGGTCGCGCTGTCCGACTTCTCGCCTGCGCTGCGCACCGCCATCGTGCTGGCCGAGGACCATCGTTTCCACGCCCACACCGGCGTCGACTGGGCGGGTCTGGCGCGCAGCACCTGGGCCAATCTGTCGGGCAGCGGCGCCACGCAGGGCGCCTCCACGATCACGATGCAGCTGGCCGCCCTGGTCGATGGCGACCTGACGCGCCCGGCCGGCGGGCGCAGCGTCGCCGGCAAGCTCGGGCAGATCGCCGCGGCGCGGCAGATCGAGGCGCGCTGGTCGAAGGCGCAGATCCTGGAGGCCTATCTGAATCGCGTGCCGATGCGCGGCGAGCTGGTCGGCGTGCCGGCGGCGTCGCAGGTGCTGCTGGGCAAGCTGCCCAGCGGGCTGGACGCGGCCGAGGCGGCGATCCTGGCGGCGCTGGTGCGCGGGCCGAACGCGCCGCGCGCGGTGGTGGAGCGGCGAGCGTGCGCGCTGCTGACGGTGCAGCGGCTCGACTGCGCGACGCTGGGGCCGGCTGCGGCCCGTGCGCTGGGGGCCGGCGCCGCTGCCCGCGCGCCGCTGCCCGCGCCACCGAACGACGCGCCGCACCACGCCCGGCAGGCGCTGCGGGCCTGGCAGGCGCTGCCGGCGCCGCGCCCGGCCACCTGGCGCACGACGCTGGACGCACCGATCCAGCGCCTGGCGGTGCACGCGCTGCGGCGCCAGCTCGCCGAGCTGAGCCTGCGCCATGTCGAGGATGGTGCCGTCGTCGTGCTCGACAACGCCACCGGCGAGGTGATCGCCTGGGTCGGCTCGTCAGGCACGGCGCTGTCGGACGCGGCGGCGGTGGACATGGCGCTGGCGCGGCGCCAGCCGGGTTCGACGCTCAAGCCCTTCGTCTACGCGATGGCCTTCGAGCGCCGCCTGATCACCCCGGCCAGCCTGATCGAGGACGCACCGACGCAGCTGATGGCCGGCAGCGGCGTCTACGCGCCGCAGAACTACGACCGCGACTTCCACGGCTGGGTCAGCGCGCGCGTGGCGCTGGCGTCGAGCCTGAACATCCCGGCCGTGCGCCTGGGCGTGATGCTGACGCCCGACGACCTGTTCGAGCGGCTCAACGCCTGGGGGCTGGGCCTGAGCCACAGCGGCGGCTTCCACGGCGCGGCGCTGGCGCTCGGCAGCGCCGAGACGACGCTGGCGGCGCTGACGAACGCCTATCGCGGGCTGGCCAACGGCGGCCGCCTCGGGCCGGGGCGGCAGGTCGGCAGCGCCGCGGCGGCCTGGCTGGTCGGCGACATCCTGTCGGACAACGCGGCGCGCGCGGTCACCTTCGGGCTGGACAGTCCCCTGGTGACGCGCGGCTTCGCGGCGGTCAAGACCGGAACCAGCAAGGATCTGCGCGACAACTGGTGCGTCGGCTGGACCGACCGCTACACGGTCGGCGTCTGGGTCGGCAACGCCAGCGGCGAGCCGATGCAGGCCGTCAGCGGCACGACCGGCGCCGCGCCGGTCTGGCGCGCGCTGGTGCAGGCCCTGCACGAGCGCGACGGTCGGCCGTCACGCCCGCCGCCGCTGCCGCCGGGCCTGGTGCGCCAGCTCGTCGCCGGCGACGCCCGGCCGGCGCGCGACGAATTCTTCATCGCCGGCACCGAGCAGGCCGAGATCCGGCGCGGCGAGCACACCCGCGGCGGCGCCGGCCTGCGCGGCATCGCCAGCCCGAAGCCGGGTGCGCTCTACGCGCTCGATCCGGACATGCCGCCGAAGGTGCAGCGCATCGTCTTCCAGGGCGAGCCGGGCACCTGGTGGCTCGACGGCCGCCGGCTCGGGCAGGGCGCGCGGCTGGCCTGGGCGCCGTGGCCGGGGCGGCACCAGCTGGAGCTGCGGCTGCCGGGCGGGCGCATCGAATCGGTGCGCTTCGAGGTGCGCGGCGCGACCCCGCGCGATGCGGTGTCATCGGCGCCGCGGCCGGGGCCGCCTCGGTAGACTCTCGCGCCTTGCCTGATACTGCGACCGCATGATCGTCCGTCCCCGTCCCCACTGGCTGCGCATGCTCTTCGTCGTGCGCGGCTCGATCCTGAACCGCATCG
Organism: Sphaerotilus uruguayifluvii; assembly: GCF_013294065.1. GTDB lineage: Bacteria > Pseudomonadota > Gammaproteobacteria > Burkholderiales > Burkholderiaceae_C > Sphaerotilus > Sphaerotilus uruguayifluvii. The sequence goes on along the minus strand of NZ_JABSNM010000010.1, from coordinate 60,541 downwards.
CGCCGCAGCTGCTGTGCATCCTGCTGCTGTCGGTGCTGGTCGTGTCCTTTCACGGCCAGCTGCTGCACCACAAGATCACGCTGACGGCGGTGCCGTTCTCGCTGGTCGGCGTCGCGCTGGCGATCTTCCTGGGCTTTCGCAACAGCGCCAGCTACGACCGCTACTGGGAGGCGCGCAAGCTCTGGGGCCGGATGCTGACGGACGCCCGCAGCGCCGCCCGGCTCGCGGTCACGATGACCGACGAGGCGTGCGCGCGCCCGTTCGTGCGCGGGCTGGCCGCCTTCGTTCACGCCGCGCGGCACCAGTTCCGCGGCCGCAGCGGCGAGGAGGACCTGCGCCGGCTGCTGCCGGCCGATGTCGCCGACGAGGTGCTGTCGCGGCGCTTCGTCGCGATGGCGGTGCTGCTGTGGCTGTCGCGCTGGGTGCGCGAGCAGCGCGACGCCGGCCGGCTCGACTCGGTGCTGGCGATGCAGATCGACCAGAGCCTGACCGGCCTGAACGACGCCTACGGTGGCTGCGAGCGCATCGCCTACACGCCGCTGCCCTTCACCTACTCGGTGATCCTGCACCGCACCGTCTACCTCTACTGCCTGATGCTGCCCTTCGGGCTGCTGGACTCGATCGGGGTCATGACGCCGCTGATGGTGACCTTCGTCGCCTACACCTTCTTCGCGATCGAGGCGCTCGGCGACGAGATCGAGGAGCCCTTCGGCACCGCGCCCAACGATCTGGCGCTGGACGCGATGAGCGTCAACATCGAGGCCTCGGTGCGCGAACTGCTCGGCGACCGCGACCTGCCGGCGCCGCACAAGCCGATCGATTGCGTGCTGACCTGACTTTCATCACGCTGCAGCGCGGGAGCACCAGAACGAGGGGTTTCCCCAGGGGGGGATCGTCGGATATGGTTGCACCCATATCGTTTTTTTCACTTATCGAACTCGTTCCATTCGTGTATGCGGGGTTTCCGTCCCCGCGCTTCTGCACCATGGAATCGACCTGACCCCAGGTCGACTATGCATCCAGGGAGGCCCCGCCACATGTGGCGGGGTTCTTATTTGGGGCGGCGGATCGCGCATCATCGGGGCCCCAGAACCCCGAACTGCCCCCGCATCCGCCCATGACCGCCGACCTGTCCGCGCCTTCCGGCGCCCGCGCCGACCTCCCGGCCTCCGCGACCGTCCATTCAGCCGCTTCTTCGGCCGCTCCTTCGACTGCCACCGGTGTCCGCACCGTGCTGATCACCGGCGCGGGCAGCGGCATCGGCCGCGCCTGCACGCTGACCTTCCTGCGCGCGGGCTGGTCGGTGGTGCTTGCCGGGCGGCGCCTGGAGCGTCTGCAGGCGGTCATCGACGAGGCCGCGGCGGCGCAGCCGGGCGGCGAGATCGCCGCACGCACGCTCGCCGTGCCCGCCGACGTGACCGACGAGGCCGCGGTCGCCGCGCTGTTCGCTGCCGCGCGCGCGCGCTTCGGCCGGGTCGACGTGCTGTTCAACAACGCCGGCATCTTCACGCAGGGCGTCTCGATCGAGGACGTGACGCTGGCCGACTGGCAGCGCTCGGTCGACACCAACCTGACCGGCATGTTCCTGTGCACCCGCGAGGCCTTCCGCACGATGAAGGCGCAGGTGCCGCAGGGCGGCCGCATCATCCACAACGGCTCGATCTCGGCGCAGGTGCCGCGCCCCGGCTCGGTCGCCTATGCCGCGACCAAGCACGCGATCACCGGCCTGACCCGGACTGCGGCGCTGGACGGCCGCGCCTGGAACATCGCCGTCGGGCAGATCGACATCGGCAACGCCGCCTCCGACATGACCGCGGCGATGACCGCCGGCATCCGCCAGGCCGACGGCTCGCTGAAGGTCGAGCCGGTGATGGACGTGCAGCATGCCGCCGACGCGGTGCTGCAGATGGCGGCGCTGCCGCTGTCGGCCAACGTGCTGCAGATGACGGTGATGGCCAGCGCGATGCCCTTCGTCGGCCGCGGCTGAGGCCGGCGCGTCAGTGGTTCGGGCAGCCGCCCGAGTGCTCGTGGTGCAGGTAGAGATCCAGGTCGGGCAGCTGCTCGCGCATCACGTCGAAGGCCAGCTCGGCCAGCACCTGCGCGCTGCCGCAGCGCCCGCCGCCGAGCCTGAGGGTCAGCACCGCCTCGTCCGGTCCGACCTCGATCGCGCGCACCCGGCCGCTGCTGACGATGTCCGGACCTTCTCCCTGCTCGCGCACCGCGCGCAGGGCCTGCAGCACGCGCGTGGCGGCGGGCAGGTCGCCGCTCAGCCGGGGCGGCTCGGGGGCCTGCTGCAGCGAGAGATCCGCCGGGGCGGTACGCATCCAGATGGGGCGACGAACGACAGCCATGAATCCATCATGCCAGCCCCGCTTCGGTAACAGTCTTGATGCGACTCAATCTTCAGGATGTCCGGGCTTGAGCAGCGGCAAGCCCCGCTCGGTTTCCGGCCGGAACTCGCTGCTCCAGCCCAGCCGATGACGCAGCGCGGCACTGGCGCGCCGCGGCGTCCATTCGACCGCGTGGTCCTGCGTCAGGTAGATGTCGGTGTCGGGCAGGGCCTGCTGGATGGCGCGGAAGGCCGCGTCGGCGGTCAGGTCGCTGCACGGGCAGCTGGCGCCCGGCGTGACCAGGCACAGCTCGGCCTCGCCGTCGCGCAGGCGCAGCGACTCGATCATGCCGAGCTCGAGGATGCTGGCCCCGACGCCGGGATCGCGCACGCGACGCAGTGCGTCGAGGCTGCGCAGCAGGGCGTCGGCCGGTCCGGCCAGCAGCAGCTCGGGCGGTGCGGAAGCGGTGGAGGGGTTCATGGCAGCACCTTTCGTTCCAGCGCGTGATGCCGGGGTGGAAACCCACTATCCACAGCCCCGCGCGGCAGGGAATTGCGTCGGGTCAACGCCGATCGATTTCGCATTCCGGGTTCGTCAAGTTCTTCACTCGATGCTGATGCGCCGCACATGGAATTGCCCTTGCGCGCGCCGCCGGCCCGGCGCAGAGTGCGTTCCTCCCAGGAGAGAGCGGAATGACGACGGACGTGACCCGAGACGAACGGACCCAGGACGAGACCACGCTGCCCGAGCAGCCCATCAGCGCCGAGGTGCTGGTCGAGAAATACGCCAAGGGCGGCGAACGCAGCGCCGCCGATGTGCGCCGGCGCGTCGCGCATGCGCTGGCGGCCGGCGAGGCGCCGGAATCGCGTGCGCACTGGGAAGCCCGCTTCGTCGAGGCCCAGGAGCGCGGCTTCGTGCCGGCCGGGCGCATCGCTTCGGCGGCGGGCACGCCGCTGGGCGCGACGCTGATCAACTGCTTCGTGCAGCCGGTGGGCGACTCGATCGCCGAACCCGAAGAGGGTTTTCCCGGCATCTACACCGCGCTGACCGAGGCGGCCGAGACCATGCGCCGCGGCGGCGGCGTCGGCTACGACTTCTCGCGCATCCGGCCCAAGGGCGCCTGGGTCGGCTCGACCGACAGCCACGCCTCCGGCCCGGTGAGCTACATGCGCGTGTTCGACCGCAGCTGCGAGACGGTCGAGTCGGCCGGCAGCCGGCGCGGCGCGCAGATGGGCGTGCTGCGCTGCGACCATCCCGACATCGAGGAGTTCATCCACGCCAAGGACCAGGGCGACCTGCGCAACTTCAACATCTCGGTCGGCGTCACGAACGAGTTCATGCGCGCGGTCGAGGCCGACGACGACATCGAGCTGGTCCACAAGGCCGAGCCGGGCCGCAAGATCAAGGCCGCCGGAGCCTGGCGCCGCGACGACGGCCAGTGGGTCTACCGCCGGGTGCGTGCCCGCGTGCTGTGGGACCAGATCATGCGCTCGACCTACGACCACGCCGAGCCGGGCATCCTGTTCATCGATCGCATCAACGAGGACAACAATCTCGGCTATTGCGAGACGATTACCGCTACAAATCCGTGCGCTGAGCAACCTCTTCCGTCCTACGGCTGCTGCTGCCTGGGGTCGGTGGACCTGACGCGCTTCGTGCGCGATCCGTTCGCCTCGACCGCCTCCTTCGACGAGACCGCGTTCTCCGAGGTCTGCGCGGTGGCGGTGCGCATGCTCGACAACGTGCTCGACGAGACGGTCTGGCCGCTGCCTCAGCAGCAGCAGGAGGCCTCGAACAAGCGCCGCATCGGCCTGGGCTTCACCGGGCTGGGCGATGCGCTGATCATGCTGGGCCTGCGCTACGACACGCCGGCGGCGCGTGCGATGGCGCGGCGCATCTCCGAGGTGATGCGCGACGCCGCCTACGGCGCCTCGGTCGAGCTGGCGAAGGAGCGCGGCGCCTTCCCGCTGTTCAATGCCGACCTGTACCTGAGCCGCGGCAGCTTCGCGTCGCGGCTGCCGGCCGACCTGAAGGAGCGCATCCGCACCCACGGCCTGCGCAACTCGCACCTGCTCTCCATCGCGCCGACCGGCACGATCAGCCTGGCCTTCGCCGACAACGCCAGCAACGGCATCGAGCCGCCGTTCAGCTGGACCTACACCCGGCGCAAGCGCGAGGCCGACGGCAGCTTCCGCGAGTATGCAGTCGAGGATCACGCCTGGCGGCTGCATCGCCACCTGAAGGGCAAGGACGCGCCGCTGACCGAGGCCTTCGTCACCGCGCTCGAGATGAGCGCCGAGGCGCACGAGGCGATGGTCGCGGCGGTGGCGCCCTTCATCGACACCTCGATCAGCAAGACGGTCAACGTGCCGGCCGACTACCCGTACGAGGACTTCCAGGACCTGTACTTCATCGCCTGGAAGTCCGGGCTGAAGGGGCTGGCGACCTACCGGCCCAACAGCGTGCTCGGCGCGGTGCTCAGCGTCGATCCGCCGGCGGCGGCTCCCGCCCCGGCCGCCGCACCGGCCGCCACGGCGCCGGCGCTTCCGGCTGCGCCCCAGCCCCAGCCGCTGACGGTGGCCGCAGGGGCCGACGACGACGGCACCAACCGCCGGCTGCGCCTGGACCGCCTGCCGCAGCCGGTGCTCGCCAGCCTGCGCTGGCCGGGCCGGCCGGAGCTGTCCGCGGGCAATCCGGCCTGGAGCTACCTGATCCAGCATCCGCACGGCGACTTCGCGCTCTTCGTCGGCGAGCTGCCGGCCGAGGCCGGGCCGGACGCGGGCCTGTTCGGCCAGACGCTGCCCTTCGAGGTCTGGTTCAACGGCGCCGAGCAGCCGCGCGGCCTGGCGGCGCTGGCCAAGACGCTGTCGATGGACATGCGCGCCAACGACCCGAGCTGGCTCAAGCTCAAGCTCGACGCGCTGGCGACGGTGGCCGAGGAGCGCGCCTTCGACATGCCCTTCCCGCCGACCGGCGAGCGTCGGCGCTTTCCCGGCGTGGTCGCCGCCACCGCCGCGGTGATCCGCTGGCGCTGCGAGCAGCTCGGCGCGCTGCAGGAAGGCGGCCCGACGCCGGTGCTCGACGCGATGTTCAGCCGCGAGGAGCCGCGCACCGGCGTCGACGGCACGCTGGCCTGGGCGGTCGACATCGACAACCCGGCCAGCGGCGAGGCCTTCACGCTGACGCTCAAGGAAGTCTCGCTGCCGACGCCCGAGGGCGGCCATGTCACGCGGCCGTGCGCGATCGGCTTCGCCGGCAACTATCCGCGCGCCTTCGACGGGCTGGCGCGGCTGCTGTCGCTGGACATGCGCGTCATCGATCCGGGCTGGATCGGCATGAAGCTGCGCAAGATGCTGAGCATCGGCGAGCCGCTGGGCCACTTCATGGCGCCGGTGCCGGGCCTGCCGCCGGGCCAGCGGCGCCAGCAGGTCTGGCCGAGCACGGTGGCCTATGTGGCGCGGCTGATCATTCACCGCTACGCGATGCTGGGCATCCTCGACGAGGAGGGCCATCCGGTCAGCGAGATGGGCGTGCTGGCCCAGCCGGGCAGCGCCGGCGAGGAGGCCGCAGCCGCCTCGGCGCCGGCGGCCGCTCCCAAGGACGCCGGCGCGCCGGTGGCCGGTCGCGTGATGGCCGGCAAGCCGTGCCCGGAATGCGGCAACGCCGCGATGATCCACAAGGACGGCTGCGAGTTCTGCACCGCCTGCGGCTTCGTCGGCGCCTGCGGCTGAGCCGGCGGATCAGCGCAGATCAGAACAGCTCGATCGGCGGCTCGTCCGGCGTTCGGGCTGCACTGGCATCGCCGGTGGCCGCGGCGTGGGCCTTGCGCTGGCTGTGCATCACGTAGCCTTCGCGCCAGGTGCCGATCGTGCGGCTCAGCGCCTGCTGGCGCTGCAGGTCGGGGCCCTGGCCGGCAGCCTCGCAGTGGCGCGCCAGATGCTCCAGCCCCTTCTGCACCTGCTCGAGCAGCTGCCGGTTGATGTCCTGGAACTGCATCCGCCCCAGCGCCTCGAGAATGTCGTCGCGGACCTCGCGGGTGGTCTGCTCCATCTCGCGCGACAGTTCGTCGACCTGCCGCGCCACCGCGCCGGGCGTGCGCGCGAGCAGGTCGATCTCCTCGCTGATCAGGCCGAGCTCGTCGGCGCCGTGATCTCGGGCCTGCCCGCCGAGCCGGACCCGGCTGCGCGTCTCGATCGCCAGTCGGATGCCGCTGCTGATCTCGCCGGCCGCCTCGGCCGTCATGCCCGAGAGATTGCGCACCTCGCCGGCGACGATCTTGAAGCCGCTGCCGGCCTCGCCGGCGCGTGCGGCCTCGATCGCGGCGTTCAGCGCCAGCAGGTTGGTGTGGCGGGCGATCTCGGCGATGCGGTCGGCCCAGGGGCCGAGCGACTCGACCTGCAGCAGCAGCGAGCGGATCTCGCTCTGATGGCGCTCGTCGGCCGACCGGCCTGCCTCGCGATGGCGGCCGATCGCCTCCAGCGCGAGCGTCTGCCGGCCGGCCTGCTCGAGCGCCTCGCTCGACAGCGTGCGCGAGGTCTGCAGCAGCCGGTCCATCTCGCGCTGCAGCGCGTCGCAGCGCTGCTGCACCCGCACCAGGCGGTCGGTCATGTCGAGCACTGCCTCGGACGACGAGCGCTCGGCCGCCGCGAGCTGGCCGCGCAGGATGTCGAGGCCCTGGCGCAGCGTGTCGAGTTCGGCCAGGCTGCCCGCGTCGGGCCGGCGCTGCGGCCGCAGGCGATCCCAGAGGCGGCGCATCAGCGTGTCAGGACCTGGTTGACCACCTTCAGCAGGTCGCTGCCGCCCACCGGCTTGACCAGCCAGCCGGTGGCGCCATGCCGCTTGGCCTCGTCGCGCTTGTCGCGCTGGCTTTCGGTCGTCAGCGCCAGGATCGGCGTGAAGCGCAGCAGCTTGCGGGCCTCGCGGATCAGCGACAGGCCGTCCATGTGCGGCATGTTGATGTCCGTGATGATCAGGTCCGGGCGCAGGCCGGAGTTCAGCCTGCGCAGCGCGGCGGCGCCGTCCGGCGCGGTCTCCACCCGGAAGCCGCTGATCTCCAGCGATCCCTTCAGGCTCATCAGCATCGTGGCCGAGTCGTCCACGAGCAGCACGCTTTTCATCGCCAATCCTTGTGTGGTGACCGCGGCACCGGAGCGGGCTTGCTCCGGCCGCATCGGCTCGGATCGACGATGAAGACGGCACCTTGATGCCGAAGGACCGTCTCGACAGGAATGTCGAGCATATGTCCATGGCAAACAGGCAAGAAAGTCGCGGTGCGCGGGCGCACCGTGATCCGGCGGACGGCCGGATCCGCCCCGGATCAGCGCGTGCGCCGCACCGGCGAGGGCGAGCTGAACCAGATGCCGCGCGGCAGGCCGCTGGAGGTGCGGTTGAAGACCTCTCCGCCGTGCTCGTTCTGCATGTGCGTCAGCAGCTGGGCCGGCAGCACGCGGCGGCTGCAGACGCTGCAGCTGACCGAGCGCGGGCGGGCGCTGCCCAGGGTGTTCTGCTGCACCGGCGAGGTGCGCTGGGTGCGTGGCGGGTGGTCGAGTTCACGCAGGACCGCATCGATGATGGTCGGGTGGGTGAAGTCGGGAAGGTCGCCGAACTGGGTGTTCATCTCGATCGCCATGTTGTTGTGGAGATGGATCCGATGCTAGGACGGGACCCACCGTCGCGTCCGCAACGGACCGCACGCAAACAGCCGAAATTGAAATAACTGTCAGATCATTGATGCGATCGGTACTGAAACGGCTGTGTTCTGCGTCGATTCCGTCACTGTGGCGGCATGTCTCGTGGCATATGCACGCCCGGTGCGGCCGGGGCTGCGGCTCAGCCGCGCGTGAGGTCCTCGACCCAGCGCACGATCTGCGCCGCAGGCATCGCGCCGCTGAGGCGGCCGACTTCGCGGCCGCCCTGGAAGGCGACCATCGTCGGGATGCTGCGGATCGCATGGCGGGCGCTGGCTTCCGGGCAGGCGTCGCTGTCGACCTTGGCGAAGAGCGCGCTGCCCTTCATCTGCTGGGCTGCGGCCTGGAACTGCGGCGCCATCTGGCGGCACGGCCCGCACCAGGCGGCCCAGAAGTCGACGATGACCGGCAGCGGCGTGCGCGCCAGCACCGCGTCGATGTTGTGGTCGTCGAGCTCGATCGGGAGGCCGTCGAACAGCGGCCGGTGGCAGCGGCCGCAGTCGGGGTGGTCGCCCAGGCGGACCTGGGGAATCCGGTTGACGGCATGGCAGTGGGGGCAGGTGACGAGAACGCTTTCCATCGACGGGTCTCCGGGTGGGGCAGGATGCCTCGGGGGGCATCAGGCGAGATGGCGTCGCCCGGGTGCGTTTTCAAGCGCGTGTCCAGGGGCGCAGCGGCGCCACCGGTGGCCGGCGCGGGCGGCCGCCCCCGCCGACCGATGCCGGATGGTTGTTCGCGACGATCTGCAGCCGCGCGACCAGCGCGGCGATCGTGCCGGGCCGGATCCGCGCCACCTCGTCGGCCGCGGCCGGCTCGGCATACAGCACCAGGTTGCCGGCGGCGCAGTCGGTGATCAGCACGCCGCGGTCCTGCAACGCGCGCGCCAGCGCGGTCTCCGGTCCGGGCTGCAGGTCGATCGTGTCGAGCCGGACCTCGGGCGGGATCGCCAGCAGGCTGCCCATGTGCAGGTTGCCGCGCTCGCCATAGCGCCGGCCGTCGCCGTCGTCGGCCGAGGAGGCCGGCCAGACCCAGGCCCGGTCGTCCGGACCGTGGCGGTTCAGCGCCTCGGGGCGCACCGCCGCGGCCAGCGCATGCGGCAGCTCGCCCGCGGCCAGTTCGCCGCGCCGGATCAGGCCGCCGATGGCCGAGCCGCCGTAGGCGCGGGCCCCATGCCAGAAGGGCGCGATGCCCGGGCCGGTCAGGTCGTTGACGACGACGACGCGGGCCTCGATGCGGTCCGCGCCGATGCGCCGGGCCTGCCACATCTCGATCACCTCGCGGTGATCCGGCGTGATCAGGTGCAGGGCGCCGTCGCTGCTGGCATCCGGTCGGGCCTCGGGCGGCACCGGCAGGCGGCGCAGCGCGTCGGCGTCGCCGCGGCGGTGGATCGCCACCACCGGATCCTCCGGCGAGGCCACGAAGACCGGATGGCTCCAGAGCCGGCTGTTGATGCGCGCGCCGCGGGCCGGGTCGAAGGCCGGACTGTCGATCGGCACGAAGCGCGCCTGCGTGCCGATCGCGGTGTTCCACGGGCTGTCGACCGAGAAGGGCTGCAGCGCCGGATCGCGCCCGGCCGGGCCGGGCAGGGCGCAGCCGCCCGGCAGCAGCAGCGCCGGCAGCAGGCCGAGCAGGGTGTCGCGTCGACGCATGCCGGGCCCGGCCCCGGTCAGAGCGGCAGCTCGGTGTAGAAGCGTCCGCCGTGGAAGATCAGCGGCGAGGCGCCGGGCCGGTAGCGGCACTGCTCGACCTCGCCGACGAAGATGACGTGGTCGCCTTCCTCGTGGCGGCTGCGGTTGTGGCATTCCAGCACCGCCGCGGCGCCCTCGAGCAGCGGGATGCCGCCGGTGCCCTCGCTCCAGTCGAGGCCGTCGAAGCGGTCGATGCCGCGGGTGGCGAAGCGCTCGGCGAGTTCGCGCTGCTCGGCGGCCAGGATGTGGATCGCGTAGTGCGAGCCGCCGCGGAAGACCGGCATCGAGCCGGCCTGCAGCGACAGGCTCCACAGCACCAGGGGCGGTGCCATCGACACCGAATTGAAGGAGTTGGCGGTCAGGCCGACCGGCGTGCCGTCGGCCGCGCGCGCGGTGACGATGGTGACGCCGGTGGCGAACAGGCCGAGCGCGGCTCGGAAGTCCTGCCGGGTGAACGGGGCGGCTTGCATGGGCGGGATTGTCGGCGATCGATGCGATCCCTGCCTCCTAGAATCGGCGCATGACCGCCCCTGCCGCCGCTCCGATCCCGCCTGTTCCGTCCGCCGTGGCGCCTTCCGGGCCGGACTGGCGGCCGTGGCGGCTCGCGGCGGTGCTGGTGCTGGGCTTCGCCTCCGGGCTGCCGCTGGCGCTGACCGGGCAGGCGATGCAGGCCTGGCTGAGCCTGGAGGGCATCGATGTCGCGACCATCGGCTTCCTGAGCCTGGTCGGGCTGCCCTACACCTTCAAGTTCCTGTGGGCGCCGCTGATGGACCGCTTCGATCCGCCGGGCGCAGGCCGGCGCCGGGGCTGGCTGGTGCTGACGCAGCTGGCGCTGGCGGCGCTGCTGATGCTGATGGCCGGCACCTCGCCGAAGGACTCGATGCGGCTGTACGCGCTGCTGGCCGTGGCGATCGCCTTCCTGTCGGCCTCGCAGGACGTGGTGATCGATGCCTACCGCACCGACCTGCTGCCGCCGGCCGAGCGCGGCCTGGGCTCCTCGCTGTCGGTGCTGGGCTACCGGCTGGCGATGATCCTGTCGGGCGGCATCGCGCTGATCTGGACCGATCCGGTCAATGCCGGCGGGCCGGCGGGCTGGACCTGGCCGGAGGTCTACCGGCTGATGGCGCTGCTGATGGTGATCGCGGCGGCCGTCTCGGCGCTGCTGCTGCCGCGGCTGCCGGCGATGCCGCGGCCCGAGAGCGTCGCGCGCAACGACCTGATCGGCTTCGTCGCGGTGCTGGCGGCCGCCGCGGCCGGCTACCTGCTGACGGACCGGGTGCTGGGCCCGCTGTCGAGCGCGCTGCTCGGGCCGCTGCTGGAGCACACCGCGCTGGCCCCGGCGCTGCGCCAGCGCTGGGCCGACCTGCTGGCGCTGCTGCTGGGCATCGCGGTGACGCTGCCGCTGGGCGCCTGGGCGGCGCGGGCCGCGCGCTTCGAGACGCTGCTGGGCGGCCTGTCGAGCTACTTCGCCCAGCCCGGCGCCTGGGCCTTCCTGGGCTTCATCGTGCTCTACAAGCTGGGCGACGCCTTTGCGGGCAGCCTGATGACGCCCTTCCTGCTGAAGGCGATGGCCTTCGGCTCGGCCGAGGTCGGCGTGGTCAACAAGGTCATCGGCCTGTGGCTGACGATCGGCGGCGCGCTGCTGGGCGGGGCGCTGATGATGCGCATCGGGCTGTGGCGCGCGCTGATGCTGTTCGGGCTGCTGCAGATGCTCAGCAACCTCGGTTTCTGGTGGCTGGCGGTCCACGGCAAGGGCGCGCTGCCGGGCCTGACGGTGCCGGCCTTCGACTGGGGCCTGCTGCGCCTGGCCCAGGCCACGCCGGTCGACGGCGGGCTGCTGATGGTCATCGCCTTCGAGAACCTCTCCGGCGGCATGGGAACGGCCGCCTTCGTGGCCTTCCTGATGAGCCTGACCAGCCAGCGCTTCACCGCGACACAATATGCGCTGCTGTCGGCCTTCGCGTCGGTGGGGCGGGTCTGGGTCGGACCGCTGGCGGGCGTGCTGGCCGAGTCGATCGGCTGGCCGAGCTTCTTCATCGTGTCGACGCTGGCCGCCGTGCCGGCGTTGTGGATGCTGCGGGGGCTGCGCCCGACCGTGCAGGCGCTGGACGTCGATCCGGCGGCCGCCGCGGCCGACGACTAGGACCACCGGACCCTGCCTCGAGGAGCGATGACGACCATGACCCCACCGAATCCGGAGTTCGTCCACGACGCGACGATCACCACCCGCATCGACCTGCACCGCAGCGACTGCCGCTGCCCGCTGCACGGACGGCGGCTGTTCACCGGGCTGCTGGCCGGTGCGGCCATCGGCACGGCCTGGCCGGCGCTGGCGCGCGAGGGGGTCGAGGTCGGCCGCACCTCGCAGTTCACGAAGCTGGTCTCGGCCGAGCAGGTCGAGGAAGCCGCGACGATGCAGTATCAGCAGATGCGCACCGAGGCCGCCGGCAAGCGTGCGCTCGCGCCGGCCAACCATCCGCAGCAGCAGCGCCTTCAGGCCATCGCCGACCGGCTGATCCCGTTCACCTACGACTGGAACCCGCGCGCCCGGGACTGGAAGTGGGAGGTCAGCCTGATCGGCTCGAAGGAGCTCAATGCCTTCTGCATGCCTGGCGGCAAGATCGCCTTCTACTACGGCATCCTGCAGCTGCTGCAGCTCAGCGACAGCGAGGTCGCGATGATCATGGGCCACGAGATGGCGCACGCGCTGCGCGAGCATGCCCGCGAGCGCATGGGCAAGCAGATGGCCACCCAGGGCATGATCGGCCTCGGCGCGGCGCTGCTCGGCCTGGGCGACGTGGGCCGCTCGGTGGCGAACATGGGCGGCCAGCTGCTGACGCTGAAGTTCGGCCGCGACGACGAGTCCGAGGCCGATCTGGTCGGCATGGAACTGGCGGCACGCGCCGGCTACGATCCGCGCGCCGGCGTGACGCTGTGGCAGAAGATGATGGAGGCCAGCAAGGGCGCGCCGCCGGAGTTCCTGTCGACCCACCCGGCCGGCGCGACGCGCATCCGCGACATCGAGGCCAACCTGCCGAAGGTCGAGCCGCTGTACGCGCGTGCGGCCCGGCCCGAGCGCCAGTTCGGCCCGCCGCCGCTGCGCAGCTCGGCCGGCTGAGGCCGCCCGGCGCGATCCGCCCGCGATCCCGGCGCTACCAGCGCGCCGGCAGCGGCTTGAGCAGCGTCAGGCGCTGGTCGGTCTGGTCGATGTAGCCGCCGCGCTCGAGGTCCTTGAGCAGCCGGCTGACCATCTCGCGCGAGCAGCCGATGCGGCTGGCGATCTCGGAATGCGTCAGCCGCGTCGCGATCCGGCGCGTGCCGTCGGCCTGCTCGAGCGAGAGCTCCTGCAGCAGCACCGACAGGCGGCCGTAGCTGTCGACCAGCGCCATGTTGCGCGCGTCGCGGGTGGCGGCCCGGGCCCGGGCGATGACCTTGGCGAGCAGCTCCAGCGCGAATTCCGGGTACTCGCCGATGTGCTCGAGCAGCATCTGGCGGTTGACGACCGCCGCCATCGTCGGCTCGACGGTGATGACGCTGGCCGAGCGCGGGCCGCCGTCCAGGCTCATCTCGCCGATCAGTTCGCCCGGGCCGTACAGGCCGAAGGTGATCTCGCGATCGTTCGTGCCGATCGAGTAGACCTTGACCCGGCCGGAGACCAGGATGTAGAGCGTGTCGCCGCTCTCGCCTTCCTGGATCAGCACGACGCCTTTGCGGTAGCGTCGCAGGACCGCGCGCCGAGCCAGCGCCTTCAGTGCCGGCGACAGCGGCAGCGTCTCGAGCAGGGTGTCGTTCGGGGAAAAGGGGGGGGCGTTGTCGAGAGCCATCGCTTCCGACGATAGGGCAGCCGGCAGCGCCGTGCAAGCCGTCTGCAGGGGATGCGACACGATTGCGCGTGTCATGGTCGCGATGGCACCCCTTCAGTGCGCCCGAGGCGCCCTCAGTGCGGGCAGACGTGGCTCAGAGCCGACACGATCGGCGGCAGCAGCGCGACCTGATGCACCAGCGCGCGCAGGCTGGTCGCGCCGGTCTTCTGGCGGATGCTGGCGATCTGGGTGCGCACCGTCGACAGCGCCACGCCGTAGCGCCGCGCCACGTCGGCCGGATCGTCGCCGTCGCACAGCGCGGCCAGCACCATGCTCTCGGCATGGGTCAGGCCATGCGCGTGGGAGAAATGCTCGATGCTCAGCATCTCGCAGACCTGGCGGCGGCCGAAGACGACCAGCACCGCGTCGTCCTGTCCGCTCAGCGGCACGATCGCGACCGTTTCCGGACCGGTCTTGCCGCCGAGCCGCAGCATGCGGCGCAACCGCAGCCGCGCGGCCTGGTCCAGCGCGCGAGCCAGCTCGGGCTGGTCGTCGGGTCGACGGGCCTGCACCCTCTGCGGCGGCTGCAGCGCCAGCGCGCCGTTCGGGTCGGCGCAGTGCTGGCGGCCGGCATGGTTGGCATGGACGAGCCGGCCGTCGTGTCGCACGACCAGCAGGCCGTAGTCGAGCTCGTCGACGACGGTGGCCAGCAGCGCGAGCCGCTCGGCACTGTCGGGCCGGATCAGGCTGGCGAGGTCGCCCGCCGGATGAAGATCGGTCGCGCTCGGATCGGACAGCATCCGCCACTCCCCGGGTTTCCGGATCCCCCCGGACCCCAGAACACCCCGGGGGGGAATTTATCAATCCCACGGGTCGGTGCGTCACCGATTATTCACGGATGTCGTGTGAATTATTGCCAGGTGGAGTGTTACACGCTCCGGCAGCTCAGGTGCCGCGCACATAGGGATTGCCCAGGCGCTCCTCGCCGAAGCTGCTCTCCGGGCCGTGGCCGGGAATGAAGACGGTGTCGTCGCCCATCGGCCACAGGCGCTGGGTGATCGAGTCGATCAGCGTCTGGTGGTGGCCGCCGGGAAAGTCGGTACGGCCGATGCTGCCGGCGAACAGCACGTCGCCGACGAAGGCGCGCTTCATCTCCGGGCTGTGGAAGACGACATGGCCGGGCGTGTGGCCGGGGCAGTGGCGCACGTCCAGCGTGTGCGCGCCCAGCGTGACGGTGTCGCCGTCCTCGAGCCAGCGCGTCGGCGTGAAGGGCTCGGCCGCGGGGAAGCCGAACATCCTGCTCTGCTGCGGCAGGCCGTCGATCCAGAACTGGTCGCCGCGGTGCGGGCCGATGATCGGCAGGCCGCGGGTGCGCGAGAGCTCGCCGGTGCCGCCGGCGTGGTCGATGTGGGCGTGGGTGAGCCAGATCTGCTCGAGCTTCAGGCCCAGGCGATCGACGGTGGCCAGCAGCTCGGGCAGGTCGCCGCCGGGGTCGATGACGGCGGCCTGCTTCGTCTGGTCGTCCCAGACGAGGGAGCAGTTCTGGGCGAAGGCGGTGACGGGGAGGGTGTGGTAGCGCAGCATGGTGGGGAAATTGTCTCAGGCGGGTTGCGCCGAGCTGACGAACAGGTCGAGCAGGCGCTGCGCCGCCGGCGACATGAACGCACCTTCGCGGCAGGTCACCACCAGGCGGCGGCTCATCTGCGCCTCGAGCACCGGCACCTCCTTCAGGCCGGGCACCCGGTTCGGTCCCTGCAGGTGGTGGCGCGAGATGAAGCTCAGCAGCCGGGTGCGCGCGATCAGCGCCGGCAGCACCAGGAGCATCGTGGACTCGACCTGGACCTTCGGGCGGGGCATGCCCTGGCGGTCGAAGGTGTGGTCGAGCCAGTCGCGGGTCGGGGCACCGGGCGGCTGCAGCGCCCAGCGGTAGCGCCCGAGGTCCTGGAGCGAGGGCTGGGACTCGAACACCTCGTGCTCGGCGGAGGCGGCCACCACGATGGTGTCCTCCGACAGCACCTGCGAGACCAGGCCGGGCTCCTCCGGCGTCTGGGTGCCCACCATCAGGTCGATCTCGCCTGTGCGCAGCAGGGGCTTGAGCGCGTCCACCAGGCCCACCACGGTGCGCAGCGTCACCTCGGGCGCCTCCTGCAGCAGCTGGCCGGCCACCTCGGGGAGCAGGAACTGCGCGGCCGTCGGCACGATGCCGATGCGCACATGGCCGCTCAGCCCCGCGCCCAGCGTGGCCAGTTCGCGCTGCGCGTCCTCCACGTCGAAACGCAGGCGCCGCGCCCACTTCCGCAGCAGCTCGCCGGCCGGAGTCAGCCGGATGCCCCGACCGGCCCGCTCGAACAGCGCCGCGCCGCAGGCTTCCTCCAGGCGGCGGATGCTGCTGGTCAGCGCCGGCTGCGAGCGGTGCAGGCGGTCCGCGGCCTTGCCCACATGCTGCAGCTCGGCGATGGTCTCGAAGTAGCGGAGGTCGCGCAGGTCCATTGCAAAAGTCCTGTCAATGTTTCGCAATGAATTATCGATTGGACCGATGAATGGCGGGCCGCCAATACTGGCTCCCCAAGAAGCCAGCCGCGCGCCTCGTCCGAGCCTGGCCACCTCGCCCCAGGAGACACCATGAAGTTCATCCCCCGCCTTGCCCTGAGCCTGGCCATGGCCACCGTGTGCGGCGCCGCCGCCGCCCAGGCCTGGCCCGCCAAGCCGATCCGCATCGTCGTGCCGTTCCCGCCCGGCGGCGGGACCGACATCATCGCCCGCGAGACCAGCCAGCGCGTGGCCAAGGCGACCGGCTGGATCTTCGTGATCGACAACAAGCCTGGCGCCGGCGGCAACCTGGGCGTGGACAGCGTGGCCAAGTCCGCCGCCGATGGCTACACCCTGGTGATCGGCCAGACCAGCAACATCGCGATCAACCCCACGCTGTACAGCAAGCTGCCGTATGACCCGCAGAAGGATCTGGTGCCGGTGGTGCACCTGGCCGATGCGGCCTTGGTCCTGGCGGCCAGCAACGCGTCCTTCAAGAGCGTGGCCGACCTGGCCGCCGCGGCCAAGGCCAGGCCGGGACAGGTGAACTTCGCGTCGTCGGGCAACGGCACGGTGGCGCACCTCACCACCGAGCTGTGGCAGAAGGCCGCCGGCGTGCATCTGCAGCATGTGCCGTACAAGGGGGCCAACCAGGCGCTCACCGACGTGATCAGCGGCAATGTCGAGCTGTACATGTCGTCGGTGCCCACGCTGCTGCAGCACATCCGCAACGGCAAGCTGCGCGCCCTGGCCGTCACCTCGGCCAAGCGCGTGGACGACCTGCCCAACGTGCCCACCCTCAACGAGTCGGGCTACAAGGGCTTCGACGCCGTGACCTGGTTCGGCCTGCTGGCCCCGGCCGGCACGCCCAGGGACGTGGTCGCCCGCCTGAACGCCGAGTTCAACAAGGCGCTGAAATCCCCCGAGCTGGCCAAGCGTCTGGGCGATGAGGGTGCCGACGCGGTGGGCGGCACGCCCGAGCAGTTCGCTGCGCTGATCAAGGACGACATCCCGCGCTGGAGCAAGGTCGTCAAGGAGTCGGGTGCGCGGGTGGACTGATCCCCGCCTGCCGCACCGCCGGCCCGTCCGGCATCCCTTTCCCTCTTCGTCTTTTCCTGGAGATTCGCATGAGTCAAGCCGCTGCATGGCTGCCCGACGTGATCAAGACCATCGAGCGCGTGGACCCCGCCGTGGTCGAGCAGGCGGGTGCGTTCCCGTCGTCCATCCTGGCCGACGTGGCGGGCCGGCGCGGCGCGCTCAGCGGCCGCATCGCGCCGCTGGCGCCCGGCATGCGTGTGGCCGGCAGCGCCCTCACCGTGGAAGTGCGCCCCGGCGACAACCTGATGATCCATGTGGCGCTGGCCATCGCCCAGCCGGGCGACGTGATCGTGGTCGATGGCAAGGGCGACCTCAGCAGCGCGCTGATGGGCGAGATCATGAGCCAGCAGGCCAAGGCGCTGGGCATCGCCGGCGTGGTGATCGACGGCGCGGTGCGCGACAGCGAAGCCATCCGCGAGCTGGGCTTCCCGATGTGGGCCGCGGGCCTGAACCCCAACGGCCCCACCAAGTCGGTGGCCGGCCGCGTGAACCATCCCGTCTCGATCGGCGGCGTGACCGTGAACCCCGGCGACCTGATCGTGGGTGACGCCGACGGCATCACCGTGGTCGAGCGCAGCAAGGCCGCCAGCCTGCTGCCGCTGGCCGTGGAGAAGGTGGCCGCCGAGACCAAGCGCATTGCCGACATCAAGAGCGGCAGGCAGCTGCGCCCGGGCTGGCTGGACGCTTCGCTGCGCGCCGCCGGCGTGCTGAAGGATGGAGAGTCGCTGTGAGCAAGCCCGTGTTTCTGGTGACCGGCGCCGACCTGGCCGCCGACGCGCTGGCGCTGCTGGGCCGCTACGACGTGGTTTATGCCGGCGTCAAGCCCACGGAGGCCGATCTGGTGGCGCTGTGCCGGCGCCACGACCCGGTGGCCATGATCGTCCGCTACGGTGCGGTCAATGCGGCCGTGATGGACGCCGCGCCTGCCCTCCGGGTGATTTCCAAGCACGGCAGCGGCACCGACACGATCGACAAGAGCGCTGCCGCCGCCCGCGGCATCCAGGTGGTGGCGGCCGCCGGCGCCAACGCCGCGGCCGTGGCCGAGCATGCGCTGGCCCTGCTGCTGGCCTGCGCCAAGTCGGTGGTGGCGATGAACGCGCGCATGCACGCCGGCCACTGGGACAAGGCCACGCACAAGAGCGTGGAGCTGGAAGGTCGCACCGTGGGCCTGGTGGGCCTGGGCGCCATCGGCCTGCGCTTTGCCCGCATGGCCGATGCGATGGGCATGCGCGTGCTGGGCTTCGACCCGTACGCCAAGGATCTGCCCGCCCATGTGCAGCCGGTCGACCTGGCCACGATCTGGCGCGAGAGCGATGCCATCAGCCTGCACTGCCCGCTGACCGACGACAACCGCGGCCTGCTCAATGCGCAGACCCTGGCCGCCTGCCGTCCAGGCGTGATCATCGTCAACACCGCACGCGGCGGCCTGATCGACGAGGCCGCGCTGCTGGCCGCCCTGCGCAGCGGCCAGGTCGGCAGTGCCGGGCTCGACAGCTTCGCGGTCGAGCCGATGACGGCGCCGCACCCCTTCCACGGCGAGCCGCGCATCACGCTCAGCCCGCACATCGGCGGCGTGACGGCGGATGCCTACGTGAAGATGGGCGTGGGTGCCGCGCGCAATGCACTGGCCGTGCTGAACGGCTGACCCCGGAGAGGCGACCATGGCCCGACGCTGGAAGCACGCACCCGAAGGCAGCCACTGGGGCGAGTTCGGCCCCGACGACCAGCGCGGCCGCATGAACCTGGTCACGCCGGCCAGGGTGCTGCAGGGCGTGGCCGAGGTGCGCGAAGGCCGCAGCTTCGTGCTGAGCCTGCCGCTGGACGTGCCGGGCGGCCGGGCCATGAACCCGCGCCGCATCCCGCCGCAGCGCTACGCCGTGATCCGCGACGGAAAGAGCGCCGGCCAGCAGGGCTTCTGCTGGTCGTACCAAGACGAGGATCCCGACCTCACCGATGTGGTCAACGACGACGTGGTGCTGCTCGGTCTGCAGTACTCCACCCAGTGGGACAGCCTGGCCCATGTGGGCAGCCGCTTCGACGCCGATGGCGACGGCGTGGCCGAGGCGGTGTTCTACAACGGCTTTCGCGCGGGCGAGGAGATCCGCCCCGGCGTGGAAGATCCTACCGCCGAGGCCCGCGGCGAGCCGCATGCACGCTACCGCCATCCCGAGGCCGCCGCGCTGGGCATCGAGCGCCTGGCCGAGCACGGCGCGCAGGGCCGCGGCGTGCTGATCGACCTGGAGCACCACCTGGGCCGCACGCGCCAGGCCGTGGGCTACGAGCAGCTGATGCGCATCCTGGACGCCGACGGCATCACGGTGGAAGAGGGCGACATGGTCTGCCTCCACACCGGCTTTGCCGACACGCTGCTGGCCATGAATCGCCAGCCCGACGTGGCGCGCCTGCACGCCACCGGCTCGGGCCTGGACGGCTGGGACGGCCGGCTGCTGAACTGGATCGTCGACAGCCGCCTGGCCTGCCTGATCGCCGACAACCCGGCCGTGGAGCTGGTGGTGCCCAAGCTGATGCAGCCCCGTGCGACGGGGGGATCGCTGCGCCAGCCGCGCCTGCCGCTGCACGAGCACTGCCTGTTCAAGAACGGCATCCACCTGGGCGAGCTCTGGTACCTCACCGAGCTGGCCGCCTGGCTGCGCGCGCACGGCCGCAGCCGCTTCCTGCTCACCGCGCCGCCGCTGCGCCTGCCGGGCGCGGTGGGCTCGCCGGCCACGCCGATTGCCACGGTGTGAGCCCACACAACGACATCGATCTGGAGACCCGCAAATGAACCGCCGAACCCTTCACCGCGCCGCCGCTCTGGCGCTTGGCCTGGCCCTCGCCGGCACCGCCCAGGCGGCCTGGCCCACCGACAAGCCTATCCAGATCATCGTGCCCTACGCGCCGGGCGGCACGGCCGATGCCCTGGCCCGCCTGGTGGCCGAGAACCTGGGCCCCAAGCTGGGCACCACGGTGATGGTGATGAACAAGGCCGGCGCCAGCGGCACGCTGGGCGAGGCCGATGCGGCCCGCGCCGCGGGCGACGGCTACACCGTGCTCTACACGGCCACGCCGTACTCGATCAACCCGCACCTGCAGAAGCTGCCCTACGACCCCAGGGATCTGCAGCCGGTGACCCAGGTGGCCGAGGCACCGATGTTCCTGGCGGTGGGCCGGGCCTCGCCGTACAAGACGCTGCCCGATCTGATCAAGGCCGGCAAGCAGGCGCCGGGCCGGCTGAACTTCAGCTCGGGCGGCCAGGGCACGGTGCAGTACATGGGCGCCGAGCTGCTGATGCAGGCCGTGGGCATGAAGGCCACGCATGTGCCCTACAAGAGCGGCGGCCCGGCGCTGCAGGCCATCATGGCTGGCGAGGTGGATTTCGGCTTCGGCAACGTGTCGGCGCTGGCGGGCCACGCCAAGAGCGGCCTGGTGCGGCCGCTGGCCATCACCTCGGCCGCGCGCAACCCCAACTACGCCGACGTGCCCACCGTGGCCGAGACCGGCGTCAAGGGCTACGAGGTGTACGAGTGGAACGGCATCTTCGCGCCGGCTGCCACACCGCGCGAGATCGTGCAGCGCCTGAACACCGCGCTGCGCGAGGTGCTGGGGGCCACCGCGGTCAAGGCGCGCATCTATGCACTGGGTGCGCGGGTCGTCGCGTCGCCGCCCGAGGACTTCCGGCAGTTCCTGGCCAAGGAAGAGGCGCGCTGGGGGGCCACGGTCAAGGCCGCCGGCATCAAGAAAGAGTGAGCGGGGGGCGCGCCATGTTCCTGCTGCAAGCCCCTGAAATCCGCGGCTGCGAGGTCTTCACCCGCCTGCCCGAGCGCTTCCGGCGCACCGGCGTGCGCACGGCCTGGGCCGAGGCCAACCGGGGCGGTGCCCCCACCGACTCCTTCCTCGAAGGGCCGGTGTTCGACGCCGACGGCCACCTCTACGTGACCGACATTCCCTTCGGTCGCATCTTCCGCATCGACCCGCAGGGCCAGTGGTCGCTGGTGGCCGAGTGGGACGGCGAGCCCAACGGCGCCAAGTTCCTGAACGCACGCGAACTGCTGGTCACCGACTACCGCCACGGCCTGACGGCGGTGGACGTGATGACGGGCGCCGTGCGGCCGTACCTGGAGCGGCGCAACAGCGAGCGCTTCAAGGGCGTCAACGACCTGATCTTCGACAGCCGCGGCAACCTGTACTTCACCGACCAGGGCCAGACCGGCCTGCACGACCCGAGCGGCCGGCTCTACCGCCTGCGCCCGAGCGGCCAGCTCGACCTGCTGCTGGCCAACGTGCCCAGCCCGAACGGCGTGGCGCTGTCGCCCGACGAGCGGGTGCTCTACCTGGCGGTGACCCGCGCCAACCAGGTCTGGCGGGTGCCGCTGATGGACGACGGCAGCGTGGCCAAGGTCAGCGCCTTCTTCACCTCGCACGGGCCCAGCGGCCCGGACGGGCTGGCGGTGGACGAGGCGGGCCGCGTGCTGGTGGCCAATCCGGGGCTGGGCCGGGTCTGGGTGCTCGACGCGCTGGCCGAGCCCGCGCAGGTGCTGCTCAGCCCGGCGGGGCGCTCGCTCACCAACCTGGCCTTCGGCGGCGCGGACCGGCGCACGCTGTACTGCACCGAATCGGTGTCGGGCTCGATCCTGCGCATCACGCTGGACCGGGCCGGTCTGCCGATCCACCGGGGGCCGTCGGCGGGATGAACCACCAGCGCGGCAGCAGCGCCCGCACCTCCGCCCGTCCGAAGCGGTCGTCGATCAGGTGGACCACGCCGCGGTCCTCGGGCGTGCGGATCACCCGGCCGGCGGCCTGCACCACCTTCTGCAGGCCGGGGTAGAGGTAGGCGCAGTCGAAGCCGCTGCCGGTGTCTTGGCTGACCAGCGTGTCCAGGCGCTGGCGGATCTGCTCGTTGACCGGATTGACCTGCGGCAGGCCCAGCGTGGCGATGAAGGCGCCGATCAGCCGGTCGCCGGGCAGGTCGATGCCCTCCGAGAAGGCGCCGCCCAGCACCGCGAAGCCCACGCCGCGCCCGCCCGCGACGAAGCGCGCCAGAAAGTCGGCCTGCTCCGCCTCGCTCATGCGCCGGGCCTGGCGCCAGACCGGCACCTCGGGATGCGCGGCCTCGAAGGCGGCGGCCACCCGGTCGAGGTAGTCGAAGCTGCTGAAGAAGGCGAGGTAGTTGCCCGGCCGCTCGGCGTGCTGCGCGCCGATGCGGGCGACGATCGGCGCCACCGAGGCCTCGCGGTGCTGCCAGCGCGTCGAGATGTCGCGGGCGATGTGGATGTCGAGCTGCGAGCGCTCGAAGGGCGAGTCCACGTCGATCCAGGCGGTGCGCTCGGGCAGCCCGAGCAGCTCGCGGTGGAAGGCCGGCGGCTGCAGCGTCGCCGAGAACAGCGTCGCGGTGTGCGCGGCCGCCCAGCGCGGGCCCAGGAAGGGCGCCGGCACCACATTGCGCAGGCACAGCACCGAGGTGCGCCCGTCGCGCGAGCGGCTCAGGTCGCACAGCGAATGCGGCCCGAAGCTCTCGGCCAGCTTCGTCAGGTGCAGCGCGTCGAACAGGAAGCCCTGCAGGCCCGCGTCCACCGTGGTCGGATGCTCGGCGAGGTGGTCGAGCACCGCGGTGGCCGCCTGCTGCAGCGCGCCCATCAGCTCGTCGGGCAGCGCGGGCAGCACGCGGTAGCCGGGCGTCGCTCCTGTTTCGCCTGTCGCGCCGGGCTTGTCCTCGCCCCCGTCGGAGGCGCTGGCATTCAGGGCCTTCCAGGCGCGCTCGAGCTTGTCGAGCGGCTTGCGCAGCGCCTTCGGCGCGGTGTGGCGCAGGCCGCGCATGCGGATCTGGTCCAGCTCGCCGGTGTGCATCAGCCGGGCGCGGTCCACCAGGTTGTGCGCCTCGTCGAGCAGCAGCGCCACCCGCCAGCCATGCAGCTGGGTCAGCGCGTGCAGCATCGCGCTCGGATCGAGAAAGTGGTTGTAGTCGCCGATGACCAGATCGGCCCAGTGCGCCAGCTCCTGGCCGAGGTAGTAGGGGCAGACACGGTGCGCCTGCGCCAGCGCGCGCACCGCGGCGCGGTCCCAGACCGGCACAGCCAGCGCCGCCGCGCGCGCTTCGGGCAGCCGGTCGTAGAAGCCCTGAGCCAGCGGGCAGGACTCGCCGTGGCAGGCCTTGTCCGGATGCTCGCAGGCCTTCTCGCGGGCGACCAGCTCCAGCGCGCGCAGCGGCAGCGCCGGCTCGGCCCGGCGCAATGCCGCCACCGCGTCGAGCGCCAGCGCGCGGCCGGAGGTCTTGGCCGTCAGGAAGAACACCCGGTCGATCTGCTGGCCGGGCAGGGCGCGCAGCAGCGGGAAGACGGTGCCGATGGTCTTGCCGATGCCGGTGGGCGCCTGCGCCATCAGCGTGCGGCCGGCGCGCGCGACCCGGAAGACCGCCTCCGCCAGCGGGCGCTGGCCGGTGCGGAAGTCGCCGTGCGGAAAGCGCAGCGCCGCCAGCGCGGCGTCGCGCGCGCTGCGGTGCTCCTGCTCGCTGCGCGCCCAGGCGAGATAGGCCTCGCAGCATCGGACGAAGTGCTCGCGCAGCGTCTCGGCGTCGAGCGTGCGGGTGAACACCGTCTCGCGGCGGCTGCCGATGTCGAAGTAGACCAGTGCCAGCTCGATCTGCGCCCGTCCGTCGCGCTCGCACAGCAGCCAGCCGTAGATCATCGCCTGCGCCCAGTGCAGCGCGCGGTGGTTGGCCGGCTGGCGGGCCAGCGCGCCGGCGCCGCGGTGGGTCTTGATCTCCTCCAGCCGGCCGCGATCGGGGTCGAAGCCGTCGGCGCGGCCGCGCACCCGCAGCTCGCCGTGCTGCCCCGACAGGCTGATCTCGCGCTGGTAGCCCGCGCCGCGACGGGCGACGACGGCCGCATGGCCTTCCTGCCCCTCGAGCGCGGTCGGCGCGGGCGTGAAGCGCACGTCCAGGTCGCCCGTCTTGGCGGTGAAGGCGCACAGCGTGCGGACGGCGACGTTCATCCGGCGCTGCGCTCGGCCATCGTCCGGGCGATCTCGCCGATGCGGCGCAGCGCGGCGCGGTGGGCCTCGTCCCAGCGCCCGCCCACGCCCAGGCGGATGCAGTGGCGGTAGCGGCCGGTGGCGCTGAACATCGTGCCCGGCGCGATGCAGATGCGCTCGGCCAGGCAGGCCTCGAACAGCGCCGTCGAGTCCAGGCCGCCGGGCAGCTCGATCCACAGGATGAAGCCGCCGGCCGGATCGGTCACGCGGGTGCCGCGCGGAAAGCTCTCGGCGATCAGGCCGCGCGCCTCGTCGACCCGCGCGGCGATGGTGGTGCGCAGCTGGCGGTAGGCCGAGCCGTGGCCGGGCTGGGTCAGCAGATCGGCCATCGCCAGCTCGAGCAGCTCGGTGTGGCCGCCCGAATGCACCGCCTTGAGCCGGCGCACCTGTGCGCCCCAGCGCCCGGCCTCGACCCAGCCCAGGCGGATGCCCGGCGCCACCGTCTTCGAGAAGGAGCCGCAGATCATCACGTGGCCGCTGGTGTCGAAGGCCTTGACCGCGCGGCGGCGGTCGTCCTGCTCGGCCAGGTCGTTGTAGAGCACGTCCTCGATCAGCGGAATGCCGCGCTCGGCCACCATCTGCGCCAGCCGGCGGCGCTCGGCCAGCGGCATCGAGGCGCCCAGCGGGTTGGAGAGCGTCGGCACCGCCAGCACCGCCTTGACCGGCTGGGTGTCGAAGGCCAGCTGCAACGCGTCCAGCGACAGCCCGGTGCGCGGATGCGTCGGGATCTCCAGCGCGCGCAGGTGCATGCTCTCGAGGATCTCCAGGAAGCCGAAGGAGGTCGGCGACTCCAGCGCCACCACGTCGCCGGGCTGGGTGACCGCGCGCAGGCACAGGCTGATCGCCTCCTGGCAGCCGTTGGTGACCAGGATGTTGCGCGCGTCGAGCTGGCAGCCCAGGCCGAGCGCGTGGCGCGCGACGGCGCGGCGCAGCAGCTCGTGGCCCGGGCCGATCGGGTAGCGGCACAGCGAGGCGCGGTGGCGCTGCGCGGCGCGGCTGACCGCGCGGCGCACCCGGTCCTGCGCGAACAGCTCGCCGCTCGGGCAGGCGGCGCCGAAGGAGATGTAGCGCGGATCGGTGGCCAGGCTCATCACCTGCTCGCCCAGCGAGCTGACATCGACCGGGCGCGAGTCGGGCGGCGGCAGCGAGGGCTCGGGTTCGGGCAGGCGCGGCGCGCGCGCGGCCACGAAGTAGCCCGAGCGCGGGCGGGCCTCGATCAGCCGGGCGTCCTCCAGCGTGCGGTAGGCCTGGACGACGGTCGACAGCGACACGCCCTGCTGGCGCGCCAGCTCGCGCACCGACGGAATGCGCTCGCCGCGCGCCAGCGTGCCGGCGCGGATCGGCTGCGCGATGCGCTCGGCGATCTGCAGGTAGAGCGTGTCGTTGGCGGACGTGGGCGCAGGGCGCGGCGAGGGCAGAGGCGCGGGGAGGAGGGCAGGCTGCGGCGGCATGAGAAGTCCCGTTCGAGCCCCATTCTGTCGGGACCTGCGCTGCGGCGACCAGTACAGATCCGGCGTATCCCGACCGGAACAGTCGAGGCTGGAACCGTTGTTGTCGCGGCTGTGCTGGTCGGTGCGTGTCGCTGTGCGGTACGTGGCCGCTCGCCTAAGGTTCGGCCATGGACAGCGACCTCTCACCCCTTTCGCCCCGCCGGGTGCTGCCCCGCGGCCATGTGACCTGCCTGAACCGTCCGCATGACGGCATCCTGCGCATCGCGGTCGAGCACGGCCGGCTGTGGCTGACGCAGGAAGGCGATCCGGACGACCATTTCATCGCCGCCGGCGAGGACATCGCGCTGTGCGGCCCGGGCTCGGTGGTGGTCGAGTCCGACGGCGCGGCCGATGCGGTCTTCGCCGTGCAGTTCGGCCTGGCGCCGGAGCCGGCGCCCCGGCCGGTTCAGGCGTCGGCCGCGTCGGTCAGCGCGGCCGATGCGGCCTCGGCGCCGGCCGTGCCGCGGGCGCTGCTGGCCACCACCGGCGGCTGAGCGCTGACGACCTGGTTGCCGCCGCCGCCCTTGCCCTCGGCCAGCGCGCGCTCGGCGCGGCGGATGGCCTGGCCGAGCGTCTCGTCCGGCGCGACCTCGGCCAGACCGATCGTCACCGTGACCGGCAGCTGACCGTATGCATGCGGCACGCCGAGCTGGGCGACGCGCTGGCGCAGCGCCTCGACCCGCTCGAAGGCGTCGGGCATCTCAAGGCCGCCCATCATCACGATGAACTCCTCGTCGCCCCAGCGGCCGACCAGGTCGGTGGTGCGCAGCTTGTCCTTCATCACCCGCGCGATGCCTGCCAGCGCGCGGTCGGCGGCCTCGTGACCGCAGCGCTCGTTGATGACGCTGAAGCCGTCCAGGTCGGCCACCGCGACCACCAGCAGCGCCTCGGGCGGCACCTCGGCCGGCTCGCCTTCGGCCGCGGCTGGCACCGGCGGGCGCGCGTCGACGCGCTGCTGGGCCTGCAGCGTCCAGTGGCGGCGGTTGTCGAGCCGGGTCAGGCTGTCGCGCTGCAGCAGCTCGGTGAGCTGCGTCGTCGTCTCGTCGGTCAGGCGACGGCTCACGCCCGCGAGCCGGGTCAGCATCACCAGCGCCATCAGCAGGTTGGCCTGCATCAGCGACTCGAGCATCGGGCCGGGCAGCTCGTTGAGCGGCGTGGCGACCTGGCTGGCCAGCCGCAGCGTCGCGCAGCCGGCGATGGCGCAGATCGCGGCACGCCAGCGGATCTCCTCGGTCAGCCGGGTGTGCAGGATGATGGCCGGCATCAGCCCGACCAGCGGCCACCACAGCCCGCTGTCCCAGCCCAGCGCCCAGGTGCCGAAGATCGCGTCGATGCTGACGCCGCCGAGCAGCACCCAGAACGAGGCCTGCGTGCGCCCGAAGCGCTGCAGCAGCGTCGCCACCGCCAGCAGCCCGACGCAGCCGACGCTGGCGGCGGCCAGCGTCTTGACGTTGAAGGCGAGGAAGAGCGGGATGTAGAGCAGATGCACGGCGGCACCCGCCCAGCTGAACTGGCGCAGCATCTGCCAGAACGCGGTGTCGACCACCGCTTCCTGAGGAGTCAGGGCGCGGCCGGAGGTGGTGAGGATCGGGGGCGTGCTCATCGCGGGGGGACAGGGTTTCGGGACGCAATCTCCCTGGGGTATCGACCGGAAGCTGCAAAAACTGAAGGCCGGCGCAGCGGCCCCGGCCTGCCTAGAATCCCGCGCATCGCCAACCCGACATGACGAGCTTCCCGATGAGCGAACATTCCCTGCGCCCGGCCCTGTCGCCGGTGGTGGCCGGCTGCTGGCGCCTGGCCGAATGGGGCTGGAGCGCGCCCGAGCGGCTGCGCTGGATCGAGCAGTGCCTCGAGCGCGGCGTGACCACCTTCGACCATGCCGACATCTACGGCGGCTACCGCGTCGAGGCGCTGTTCGGCGAGGCGCTGGCGCTGGCGCCGCACCTGCGCGCGCGCCTGCAGCTGGTGAGCAAGTGCGGCATCCGGCTGGTCGACGCGGCGCGGCCGGCGCACCGCGTCAAGTCCTACGACACCTCGGCGGCGCATATCGTGGCCAGCGTCGACAGCAGCCTGCGGGCGCTGAGGACCGATCACCTCGACCTGCTGCTGATCCACCGCCCCGACCCGCTGATGCGCCCGGGCGAGATCGCCGATGCGGTGGCGCGGCTGAAGGCGGCCGGCAAGATCCTCGACTTCGGCGTCTCGAACTTCACGATGTCGCAGTTCGCGATGCTCAACCAGTGGGTGCCGCTGGCCACCAACCAGATCGAGCTGAGTCCGCTGCACCGCGCGCCGCTGCATGACGGCACGCTCGACCAGATGCTGGCGCTGGACCTGCGGCCGATGATCTGGTCGCCGCTGGCGGGCGGGCGGCTGTTCTCGGGGCAGGAGCCCGACGCGCTGCGGGTGCGCGCGGTGCTGGAGGCGGTCGCGCAGCGTCATGGCGTCGCGCCCGCCACCGTGGCCTACGCCTGGCTGCTGCGCCATCCGAGCGGCCCGCGGCCGATCGTCGGCAGCCGCCGCCTCGAGGCGCTCGACGAGGCGCTGGCCGCGCAGGCGCTGACGCTCGACGCCGAGACCTGGCACGAGATCTGGAGCGCCGGCGCCGGCGTGGAGGTGCCCTGATGCGAGCCTCCGGCATCGACAGCGCGCGTCTGGTCGCCGAGCGCGAGCGCCTGTACGGCGCCGGCGCGCCGGGCGGGGTGAGGGCGCTGGTGCTGGCGCTGGCGCGGCCGGCGGACTGGGCGGTGCTCGGCCAGGTCTGGCAGGGCGTGCAGACCGAGCTGGGCTGGCCGGCGCCCGGCATCGCCGTCTCGGGCACGGACGCCTGCCAGCTCTGGTTCTCGCTGGCCGAGCCGGTGACGCCGGCCGAGGCGCATGCGCTGCTGGAGCGCCTGCGCCTGCGCTATCTGGCCGACGTGCCGGCGCACCGCGTCGAGCTGCTGCCCTCGGCCGACGGCCGGCGCCTGGCGCCGGTCGTGCCGTCGCCGTATCCGGACCGCGAGGGCGGAGGCGGCGAGGTCTGGTCGGCCTACGTGGCGCCCGACCTGGCGCCCGTCTTCGCCGAGACGCCGTGGCTGGACATTCCGCCGCGCGCCGAGGGGCAGGCGGAGCTGCTGTCGCGGCTGCGCCCGATCAGCGCCGCCGAAGGCGCCGTGCTGCGGTCCGAGGCGGCGGCAGTCCCGTCGTCCGCCGCGATCGCGTCGGCCCCGGCCACGTCGACCACGGGCGCCTTCGCCGACCCGCGCGCCTTCCTGCTGCAGGTCATGAACGACGAGCGGGTCGAGATGGGGCTGCGGATCGAGGCGGCCAAGGCGCTGCTGGGTGCGCCGGCCCGCAGCCGTGCCACCGGCGCCGCGGGCGCCACGTCGACCCCGCGCAGGAAGAGCGCCGCGCCGGAGGCGGGCTGAAGGGAGGGCCGACCAGCGCTGCGGGCACTGTCGCGGCGCGGGATGCAGTGGTCGTGCTGACCACGCCACCGGCCCCCGTCATCCTCGCGAAGGCGAGGATCCACGCTCGATGTGCCTCTGATCCCCCTCCAGCGGGATACTGATTTCAGTGCTTGAAAGCACGATGAGCGGTCATTTGATGCGTCATTCCCAGCGCGCCGAGCTTGGAAAAGTACGATTTGCGCACTTCGAAATCACATCATTGATTTGGCGCTTGTCTATCAAGGTATCCCGATGAATTCTCCCTTGTGTGATCCCGTCGGCCGGGCGCGAGCCTCTCTGCAGTCTCTGGAAGCCTGGATGCAGGTGCGTGTCCAACCGGTCGCGGTTGAGCAGTGTCCGGCTGAATGGCAGCGCTGGCAGACCGAACTCCAGTCGATGCGCGCGGCTCTTGACCATCCGCAATCCGTGCGCATCGCGATGGTTGGAACGACCGGAGCGGGGAAGTCGACTTTTCTGAATGCCTTGCTGGGACAGCAGGTGCTGCCAGTGGGCGTCATGGCACCTGTCACCGCTTTTGTCACGCTGGTTCGGTATCACGAGGCACCGAGCTATCGGATCGAGGTCGTGTTCGCGTCGCGTGCCGAATGGGAGGAAGACATCGACAGGTTCATCCGGGCTGCTGAGCCTGGAGAAGATGAGAGTGACGCCGAAGGCGTGATGAAGCGCATGCTCAATGCCATGCGCAAGCGCATTGAGGCGGTGCTGAGTCTGCGTTTGCCGGATGACGAGCCTTGGCCAGATCTGCGGAGTCTGACGCTGCCTGCCGCGGTCGAGCAGGTCTTGTCAGGACCAGGCCGTGAGGTCCGGACTTTTGATGACCCTAAGGAGATGCAGGCGCACCTCAAGACCTTCATCCGAGGCGATGGAGCACTGTGGCCTCTGGTGCGGCAGGTCACGATCGTCGGCCCTTACGAATGTCTGCGAGGTGGCATTGAGCTGGTCGACTTGCCAGGGACCAATGATCCGAACGAGGCTCGCGTCGAGGTGACGCGAGAGTTTCTGCGCAGCGCGCCGTTCGTGTGGCTGATGTTCCCGATGGTTCGCGGTCTGACGCAAGATATCCAGACACTGCTTCATAAGGAGAAGCTGCTGCGTACGCTGGTTCTCAGTGGCAGCTACCAGGCGCTGTCGTTGATCGGGACCAAGGCTGACGACATCGACACGGCTGTCGCTGAGCAGTTCGGCCTGCCTGAAGACTGCGAACTGGCCGAACTGATCCAGGCGTATCAGCAGCACGCCATCACGAATGCGCGCAAGCAACTCGAGGACATGGTTGCCGATCTCGTCGGCGTTGGCGAATACGCCGAAACCGCCCAGCAGATGTATGCACTTGCCCGAAACGCTCCGATCTTCACAGTCAGCTCAGCCGCCTACAACAAGATCAACAAGATCGTGCCCGGACGCAAGGACTATGGGCTGGAGCACAGCGACGAAACCGGCATTCCGGATGTACTGCAGCAGCTTCGCACCTTGTCAGACGAGGTGGGGCAAGGACTGACTGGCCGGACAGTGCACAAGCGGGTTGAGCATCTGCGCGATGAGATGGCACTCTTTTTTCGCTCGCGCGCGGCGCAAGGGTCTCCTGCGGTGATCTTGGCCCGCGCGGCTCTGCAGCAGGAAGTCGACCGACTGGTCGATCTGAGTCAGAAGGCACTTGGTCTGGCACAGGCTCAGCTCGACGAGCGTCGAAATACCTTCATCGGGCGCATGCAGCCACTTTTTCGAGACAGTGTGCGCGGGGTTCACCGCATCTGCTTGAGCTGGCAGCAGATTCATTGGGCAACGCTGAGAGGCATCGTGGAGGGCCACGGCATCTACAAAAGTCCGTCGAGTGGGCGTTTGCATGACTTCAACAGTGAGTTGACGGATCCGCTGGTTGATCACCTGCCCGTGGCCTGGGAGCATTACTTCACGACCGAGCTGGGTTCGATCCGTGACGAACTGGCGCTGAGGCTGACCCAGGCAGCAGAGGAATTTTCTTATCGAGCAGGCAAGCTTGCGGAGAGCTCTGGTGGCAAGTCGGTCACGCTTGTCGAGCAGCAACTGAATGCCTTCCGTGAAAGGGTGAAGTTCGAGAAGCACGAAAGTGCTCGACGAGTGACCGCTGAAGTGGGTGAACGTCGGCGCGAGCTGGCCTATGGAATGGCCGGTGTGGCTCGCGAGCACATGCGACCAGCCTACATGCAGGCATCGCATGAGACCGGGCTTGGTATGAAGAGGCGGATTCTCGACTACCTGACCAGTGCAGCGAAGCAGACCACGCCGATCATCTTCCAGACGATCCAGCAGGACCTGACCGAAGCCCTGGGTGAGCTTGAGAGTCTGATCAGTCGTCTTTTCGAGGAGCTTGCTGCGGCCACGCAGGAGCAGGCTGGATTGGTGGCGCAGAACGTCACGCTGGATCTGGATGATGCGGCTGTCGCCCCGGAAATCCGGCAGATCCTTGATTCTGTTCCCGCCTTGAACTGACGGTGTGCTGATCGTGGGCCTCCGCCTGCGCGGGGGTGACGACGGCTCGGCCACGTCGCCGTCTTCAGGTTGTGGTCCCCTTGTCTGCTCTCTGCGGGGACGGGAACTGTCGCTGCGTTGGATGCGGTGGCCGCGCATACCATGCTACCCGCCCCCGTCATCCTCACGAAGGCGAGGACCCACCCCTGGCGCTGCCGCGTCAGAGCGTCGGCGCCGCGCCGAACACGCGGCCCGAGTGCTCGCGCATCGCGTGGAACTGGATGTCGGGCACCCGCTCCTGCGCCACGCGCAGATCCGAGTTGTACTGGACCAGGAAGGCCGGCGCGCCGACCACGTCGTAGGCGATGCGCAGCGGCTCGGAGTCGATGAACTTCTTCAGCTTGGCCTCGTCGTCGCAGGTGATCCAGCGCGCGATGGTGAAGCGGCAGGGGTCCAGGCGCGCATCGACGCCGTACTCGCTCTTCAGCCGGTGCAGCACCACCTCGAACTGCAGCTGGCCGATCGCGCCCAGCATCAGCGAGCCGCCCGAGACCGGGTTGAAGACCTGGATCGCGCCTTCTTCGCCGAGCTGCTGCAGGCCCTGGCGCAGCTGCTTGGAGCGCAGCGGGTCCTTGATCTCCACGGTGCGGAAGCTCTCCGGCGCGAAGAAGGGCAGGCCGGTGTAGTGCAACGCCTCGCCCTCGGTCAGCGTGTCGCCGAGCTGCAGCACGCCGTGGTTCGGGATGCCGATGATGTCGCCGGCCACCGCCTCGTCCACCAGCTCGCGGCGCTGCGACAGGAAGCTCACCACCGTCTGCGGGCGCATTTCCTTGCCGTTGCGCACCACCTTCAGACGCATGCCGCGGGTGAACTTGCCCGAGGACACCCGCACGAAGGCGATGCGGTCGCGGTGCGCCGGGTCCATGTTGGCCTGCACCTTGAAGACGACGCCGGAGAACTTCGGCTCGTCGGGCTGCACGGTGCGCTCCAGCGCCTGGCGGCTGCCCGGCGGCGGGGCCAGCTCGACCAGCGCGTCCAGGATCTCGCGCACGCCGAAGTTGTTGATCGCCGAGCCGAAGAACATCGGCGTCTGCTGGCCCGCCAGGAAGGCGGCGTGGTCGAACTCGGGCGCGGCCTCGCGCAGCAGCTCGACCTCGCCGAGCGCCTGCTCGAACGGACCGCCGAAGCGCTCGACATGGGCCGGGTTCTCCAGGCCGTGCAGCACCTCCTCGTCGCCGCCGGCGCGGTCCTCGCCGGGCGCGAACAGGCGCATCTGGTCGGCGCGCAGGTCCATCACGCCGTGGAAGAACTTGGCCATGCCGACCGGCCAGGTGAAGGGCACGACGGTCATGCCCAGCTCCTGCTCGATCTCGTCCATCAGCGCCAGCGGATCCTTCACCTCGCGGTCCATCTTGTTGATGAAGGTGAGGATGGGCGTGTTGCGGGCGCGGCAGACCTGCAGCAGGCGCCGGGTCTGCGGCTCCACGCCGTTGGCGGCGTCGATCACCATCAGCGCGGCGTCGACGGCGGTCAGCACGCGGTAGGTGTCTTCCGAGAAGTCCTGGTGGCCGGGCGTGTCGAGCAGGTTGATGACGCAGTCGCCATATTCCATCTGCATGACCGACGACGCGACCGAGATGCCGCGCTGCTTCTCGATCTCCATCCAGTCGGAGGTGGCGTGGCGGCTGGCCTTGCGTGCCTTGACCGAGCCGGCGATCTGGATCGCGCCCGAGAACAGCAGCAGCTTCTCGGTCAGCGTGGTCTTGCCCGCGTCGGGGTGGGAAATGATCGCGAAGGTGCGACGGCGGCGGATCTCGGGGGTGAGGTCGGACATGGCGGTGAGGAAGAACGGCGCGGTTCGGGGGCGCTGCAAGCGCGAACCCGCGATTGTCGCCTGTGGCCGCCCGCGGCGGGGCCGCAAGGCGCATCGCTCGCTCAGTGGATGTTCCTGAGCAGCACCGCCATGCTCATCATCAACCACGCCGCCGTGCCCGCCAGGCCGTAGAGCAGCACCAGCACGGCCTTCCAGCGCTTGCTCAGGTGCGGCATGTGGCGGAACGCCGTGCTGCCGAAGATCAGGGAGGCCAGGCCGAGCCAGCAGAACAGGGCGTCGACGCTGCCGCCCAGCAGCAGCGAGACGATCAGGCCGAGCAGGGCCGCCAGCAGGATGCGCGCAGCCTTGCGCGTCTGCGGAGAAACAGGGCCCGAGGACAGGAAGGCGTGTGTGCTGTCGGTGTCAGTCATTGCGGGTCTCCGGTGAAGATGGGGTCATCTTGCGGGAGACCGCCGCGCCGGGCAGCGGCGCCAGGGCCGGTCGCGCGGGCTGCGCCTGCGGGGCGCGTGTGGCGATACCGCGCGCGGCCGGTGCCGCCCTCAGCCCGCCTGCCCGCGCTGCCAGAGCTGTGGCGTGAGCTCGGCGCTGGCCTTGTCGCCGGCGAGCAGCAGGTGGCCGTCCTGGATCGTCGCGCCCAGGCGCATCGTGCGCTCGACCAGCGGCAGCAGCGCCTCGCACTCGTCCTCGGGCAGGTACCAGATGGTGAGCTTCGACAGCCTGGCCAGCGCCGTGGCGTTGTCCTGGCGCCAGGCCTCGGCCTTGCGGCCGCCGTAGGCATACAGCACCACCTCGTCGGAGCGGCCGCTGGCCTTGCGCAGCAGGCGCTCGTCGGGCAGGCCGACCTGCAGCCACAGCCGGATCGAGCCGGTGTCGTCGAGATGCCAGAAGTCGGGCTCGTCCTCGGTGGAGATGCCGCCGGCCGGGGTCAGGCGCTCGTCGGCGTGCATCGCGAAGGCGACCAGGCGCACCATCAGGCGCTCCTCGGTCTCGGAGGGGTGCCGCGCCAGCGTCAGGCTGTGGTCGGCATAGTGGTGACGATCCATGTCGGCGATCGACAGGTCGGCTTTGTGGACGGTGGAGCGGATGGCCATCGGTCGATTCTAGGTCTGCAGGACAGCGGTCAGGCCGGCGCGCCACCCGCTACGATGCGGGATCCCCACCGATGGAGATCCTTCCGATGATTCTCGAAGTTGCCGACATCCGCATCCAGCCGGGCCGCCAGGCCGAATTCGACGCCGCGATCCAGCATGGCGTGAACACCGTCATCAGCCAGGCCAAGGGCTTCGCCGGCTTCAAGGTCAACAAGGGCATCGAGTCGCCCGAGCGCTACCTGCTGATGATCTGGTGGGAGACGCTGGAGAACCACACGGTCGACTTCCGCGAGTCGCCGGCCTTCCTGGAATGGCGCGGCATCGTCGGCCCGTTCTTCGCGCAGCCGCCGCAGGTCGAGCACTTCGAGCTGCTGGCCAGGTCGGCCTGAGGCCGGGTCGATCGACCCGCCAAGAAGGAAGGGCCTGCCATTGCTGGCAGGCCCTTCCTGGCGGTCTGTCTCCTCCGCCTCTCTCTTGTGTGTCGGAGGCGGCGGCGGCGATCAGGCCTCGAGCTGGGCGAGGATCTTCTCGCGGGTGGCCTTCAGCTCGACCGGCAGGTGGTAGGCCAGCTGCTCGAACAGCTCGCCGTGCAGCTTCATTTCCTGCACCCAGGCGTCGCGGTCGATGCTGATGACGCTCTGGAACTGGGCTTCGCTGAAGTCCAGGCCCGACCAGTTCAGGTCGCCGTAGTTCGGGCTGACGCCGAAGATGTGCTCGCTGCCGGCGCCGGCGGTGCCGTCGATGCGGCCCAGCATCCACTGCAACACGCGGGCGTTGTCGCCGTAGCCCGGCCAGACGAACTTGCCGTCGGCGCCCTTGCGGAACCAGTTGACGCAGTAGATCGACGGCAGCTTGGCGCCCTGCGCCTCCAGCTTCTTGCCCATGTCGAGCCAGTGCTGGAAGTAGTCGCTCATGTTGTAGCCGGCGAAGGGCAGCATCGCGAACGGATCGCGGCGCACCACGCCCTGCGCGCCGAAGGCGGCGGCGGTGGTCTCCGAGCCCATCGTCGCGGCCATGTAGACGCCTTCGGTCCAGCTGCGGGCCTCGGTGGCCAGCGGCACGGTGGTCGAGCGGCGGCCGCCGAAGATGAAGGCGTCGATCGCCACGCCGGCCGGATCGTCCCAGGCCGGATCCAGCGCCGGGTTGTTGGTCGCGGCGATGGTGAAGCGGGCGTTCGGGTGAGCGGCCGGGCGCAGCTTGCCGTCGGGCAGGCGGGCGGTCTCGGGCGTCCAGTCCTTGCCCTGCCAGTCGACCAGGTGCGAGGGCAGCTCGTCGGTCATGCCTTCCCACCACACGTCGCCGTCATCGGTCAGCGCGACGTTCGTGAAGATGACGTCCTTGTCCAGCGACGCCATGCAGTTCGGGTTGGTCTTGAAGTTCGTGCCCGGGGCGACGCCGAAGTAGCCGGCTTCCGGGTTGATCGCGCGCAGCTTGCCGTCGACCGGCTTGATCCAGGCGATGTCGTCGCCGATCGTGGTGACCTTCCAGTCGCCCAGCGCCGCCGGCGGGATCAGCATCGCGAAGTTGGTCTTGCCGCAGGCCGACGGGAAGGCGGCGGCGACGTGGCTCTTCTTGCCTTCCGGCGAGGTCACGCCCAGGATCAGCATGTGCTCGGCCAGCCAGCCCTGGTCGCGGCCCATGGTCGAGGCGATGCGCAGCGCGAAGCACTTCTTGCCCAGCAGCGCGTTGCCGCCGTAGCCCGAGCCGTAGGACCAGATCTCCTGGCTCTCGGGGTAGTGGACGATGTACTTGGTCTTCGGGTTGCACGGCCAGGTGGTCGTGTCCTTCTGGCCTTCGGCCAGCGGGGCACCGACGGTGTGCACGCACGGCACGAACGCGCCGTCGGTGCCCAGCACGTCATAGACGGCCTTGCCCATGCGGGTCATCAGCTTCATGTTGACCGCGACATAGGCGCTGTCCGACAGCTCGATGCCGATGTGGGCGATCGGCGAGCCCAGCGGGCCCATCGAGAACGGCACGACGTACATCGTGCGGCCCTTCATGCAGCCCTTGAACAGCGCGTTCTCGCCGGTCTGCAGCAGGCTGCGCATCTCGGCCGGGGCCATCCAGTTGTTGGTCGGGCCGGCTTCTTCCTTGGTGGCCGAGCAGATGTAGGTGCGGTCCTCGACGCGCGCCACGTCCGACGGATCGGTCCAGGCCAGGTAGCTGTTGGCGCGCTTGGCCGGGTTCAGTTTCTTGAAGGAACCGGCCTCGACCAGCTGTTCGCACAGGCGGTCGTACTCTTCCTGGGAGCCGTCGCACCAGTAGATGGCGTCCGGCTGGGTCAGCGCGGCGATCTCGGCGACCCAGGCGATCAGCTTGGCGTTCTTGACGTAGGCGGGTGCGTTCACAGTGACGCCGGCCATCAGCGGTTGGTTCATCGGAAGGGCTCCTAGGTTGAAAAAGGCATCTCGAAAACCGGTCGAGGCGCGTGCGGGCCTACGTGGTTTTCGGGATGCCTCCCGCGGGGCAGTGTAGGGGTGGGGGTCTCGCCATTACAGCCGGGTTACATGCGTTTTTTGCATGACCTTGTGCTGTCCAAAGCCTAGAAGACCGGGAAACGCCCCTCTTTGTGAATTTCGACCCGCAGCCGCGGGGGCAGGACAATCAGGGCTTTTGCATGGAAGGAAGACGCGAGTGTTCAAGAACCTGACGGTGTTCCGCATCGGCCCGGACTGGGCCGCCGATCTGCTGCAGGCCGAGGCGGCGCTGGACAAGGACCGCTTCGTCGAGTGCGGCGCGACGCAGCAGCAGTCGGCCGGCTGGGTGGCGCCGCGCGGCCCGGCCGAGGCGCCGCTGCTGGAGTCGATCGCCGGCCAGTGGCTGATGCGGCTGATGGTCGAGCAGCGTGTGGTGCCCGGCGCGGTGGTCAAGCGCCGAACCGAGGAGATCGCCGACCAGCTCGAGCAGTCCACCGGCCGCCGCCCGGGCCGCAAGCAGACCAAGGAGCTCAAGGAGCAGGCGCTGCTGGAGCTGCTGCCGCAGGCCTTCACCAAGCGCGCAAGCATCGATGTCTGGCTGTCGCCGACCGACCGCTGGCTGATCGTCGACACCGGCAGCGCCACCCGCGCCGACGAGGTGGTCACGCTGCTGGTCAAGGCGCTGCCGGGCCTGTCGGTGCAGGCGCTGCACACGAACGAGGCGCCGGCGGCGGTGATGTCCGACTGGCTGCTGAGCGGCGAGCCGGCGGCCGGCTTCACGGTCGACCGCGAGTGCGAGCTCAAGACGCCCGACGAGATGAAGTCGGTGGTGCGCTATGCCCGCCATCCGCTCGACATCGAGGAGGTGCGCGAGCACATCCGCCAGGGCAAGGTGCCGACCCGGCTGGCGGTCACCTGGAACGCCCGCATCTCCTTCACGCTGACCGATCTGCTGCAGATCCGCCGCATCGAGTTCCTCGACGGCGTGTTCGAGGACGACGCCAGCGTGTCCAAGGAGGAGCGCTTCGACGCCGATGCGGCGATCGCCACCGCCGAGCTGCGCCGGCTGCTGCCCGATCTGGTCGAGGCGCTCGGCGGCGAGCACCTTCCGGCCGCATGAATCCGGCGCGAAAATCTGGAACTTGCAGGTTTCCAGGCGAAGGTCGTCAACAACTGTTGCCTGCAGTTGCAACAGGAATCGACAAACGGGGTCGGACTGCGGGCGTGACGCTAGACTGAATTGCCAGATCAGGGTGGATCCGATGTCCTTGCACAGGAAACCGAAGACCCAGCAGGCGTTCCTGCTGGAAGCCATGCAGCGCATGGGAATGGACGCCGACCAGTTCGCGCGTCGTCTCGGTGCGTCGCGCCGTCGGCTGGACGACTGGCTGCGCGCGCCGGGCGAGCCGGGCTATGTCGAGCTCGATCCGGTGATCTGGACCTTCGTGCGCGAGATTCTCGAGCGCCTCGAGGCCCAGGACACCGGGCGCGACACGCTGCTGCCTGGCGAGCCGCCTGCCGGGGCGCTGTCCGCGCCGATCCATGCCGCCACGCCGATCGTGCCGGCGACGACCTGGCTGACCTGATCCGGCTCAGGCCCCGAGGCGCTCCTGCAGACCGAGCGCGGCCAGCACCGCCAGCGGCGCGGTCTCCGAGCGCAGCACCCGGGCGCCGAGACTGACCGCCACCGCACCGGCCGCGCGCGCGGCCGCCTCCTCGGCCGGCGACAGCCCGCCCTCCGGCCCGCTGATCACCCGCAGCCGACCGCCTGTGCGCAGCGCGGCGGCCCGCTCGGCCAGCGGCCGGGCCTCGCCCAGGCTGAGCAGCCACAGCGGCGCGTCGGCTTCGGTGTTCGCGCGGGCTTCGCCCAGCGCCTGCGCCAGCGTGCGCACCGGCGCGACGAGCGGCACGCGGGTGCGGCCGCACTGCTCGGCCGCGGCGCGGGCCACGCCCTGCCAGTGCTCGCGCCGGCGCTCGGCGCGCTCGCCCGACAGCCGCAGCACCGAGCGCTCGCACACCAGCGGCTCGATCGCCGCCACGCCCAGCTCGGTGGCCTTCTCGACCAGCCAGTCGAATCGGTCGTTGGCCGGCATGCCCGCCATCAGCACGATGTCGAGCGGCAGCTCGCGGTCGACCGGGTCATGCGCGCCGATGCGCACCTCGACCGACTGCCGGCCCATCGCCAGGATCTCCGCCGACCATTCTCCGCCGCGGCCGTCGAACAGCGTGATCGTCTCGCCGGGCTGCATGCGCAGCACCTGGACATGGCGGGCCGGGCCGGGCGGCAGCGCGATCTCGGCGCCGGTGCTCAGCGCGGTGTCGGTCTCGATGTGCAGGCGTGCGGGCATGGGGCAGCGTGAAGAGAAGGAGGAGAAACGAGTCGGTGCGCGCTCAGGCGCGGATGCGCCGCACCAGCGCGGTGGTCGAGTAGCCGTCGACGAAGGAGATCGCGCGCGCGTCGCCGCCCCAGCTGCGCACCAGCCGGGTCTCCTCGAGCGTCTCGATGTCGTAGTCGCCGCCCTTCACATAGAGATCAGGACGGATCTCGGTCAGCAGCTCGCATGGCGTCTGCTCGTCGAACAGCACCACCAGCGAGACGCTCTCGAGCGCGGCCAGCACGCAGGCTCGGTCGGCTTCGGCATTGAGCGGGCGATCCGGCCCCTTGCCGAGCTGGCGCGCCGAGGCGTCGCTGT
This sequence comes from Sphaerotilus uruguayifluvii, assembly GCF_013294065.1. GTDB lineage: Bacteria > Pseudomonadota > Gammaproteobacteria > Burkholderiales > Burkholderiaceae_C > Sphaerotilus > Sphaerotilus uruguayifluvii. The sequence goes on along the minus strand of NZ_JABSNM010000010.1, from coordinate 20,952 downwards.
TGAGCCCGAGCACCAGGCTGGCGCCCATCGCGCGCGCCTGCGCAAGATAGGTCACATGACCGCGGTGCAGGATGTCGAAGACCCCGTTGGTGAAGACCATCGGGCGGGGCAGGGCGGCCAGCCGCGCCGGCAGGTCGCGGCGCAGGCAGAGCTTGTCGAGAAAGGCGGGCGGCGTCATGGGGCGCGATTGTCGCCGCTCGGGCGCCCGGCGTGCGCACGGGTCAGCGGCCCGGCAGCGCGCGCCGCAGCTGGATGGCCTCGGCGACATGGACCACGCCGAGCGTGTCGGCCTCGGCCAGGTCGGCGATGGTGCGCGCCACCCGCAGCACCCGGTGCAGGCTGCGGCCCGACCAGCCCAGCCGGCTGGCGGCGGTGTTGAGAAAGCGCGTCGCCTCCGGCTCGGCGCGCACCTGCTCGTTGAGCTGGCCTGCGTCCAGCTCGGCATTGCTGCCGCCCTGGCGGGCCTGCTGGCGCCGGCGCGCCTCGGCCACCCGCTCGGCCACCGCCCGGCTGGGCTCGCCGTCGGGTGCGCCGGTCAGCTCCTCGGGCGGAATGGCCAGCACCTCGACGCGCAGGTCGATGCGGTCGAGCAGCGGTCCGGACAGCTTGTTCTGGTAGCGTTGCACCGCCTCGGGCGTGCAGCGGCACGGCTTGGCGGTCGAGCCGAGCATGCCGCAGGGACAGGGGTTCATCGCGGCGACGAGCTGGCAGCGCGCCGGGAACTCGGCCTGCTGCGCCGCACGCGAGATGGTGATGCGGCCGTTCTCGAGCGGCTCGCGCAGCGCCTCGAGCGCGCCGCGCGGGAATTCGGGCAGCTCGTCCAGGAACAGGATGCCGTGATGGGCCAGGGAAATCTCGCCGGGTCGCGGCGGCGAACCGCCCCCCACCAGCGCGACCGACGAGGCGCTGTGGTGCGGCGAGCGCAGCACCCGCCGCGCCCAGTCCGCCGGCTCGAAGCGCCCGGCCAGGCTCAGCACCGCAGCCGATTCCAGCGCCTCCTCCTCGGACAGCGGCGGCAGCAGCCCGGCCAGGCGCTGCGCCAGCATCGACTTGCCGGTGCCGGGCGGACCGACCAGCAGCAGCGAATGCCGCCCGGCCGCGGCGATCTCGAGTGCCCGCTTGGCCGCGGCCTGGCCGCGCACGTCCTGCAGGTCGGGCAGGCCGGCGCCCTCGCGCACCTCGACCGGGCGCGGCCGCGGCAGCACCGGGGTGGGCGGATCGCCGGGCTCGACCGGCTGCAGCGCCTCGACGATCTCGTCGAGGTGGTCGGCGCAGCGCAGCGCCAGGCCGGGGACCAGCGCGGCCTCCTCGGCGCTGCGCCGCGGCAGCACCAGGGTGCGGCCGCGCCCGCTGCGCTGCAGCGCCAGCGCCATCGGCAGCGCGCCGCGCACCGGGCGCAGGTCGCCCGCCAGAGAAAGCTCGCCGGCGAATTCCAGCCCGTCGAGCGCCGCGGCATCGATGTGGCCGGCCGCGGCGAGGATGCCCAGCGCGATCGGCAGGTCGAAGCGGCCGCCCTCCTTGGGCAGATCGGCCGGCGCGAGATTGACGGTGATGCGCCGGTTGTGCGGGAAGTCGAGCCCGCTGTGCTGCAGCGCCGCGCGCACCCGCTCGCGTGCTTCCTTGACCTCGGTGTCGGCCAGGCCCACCAGCGTGAAGGAGGGCAGGCCGTTGGCCAGATGGACCTCGACGGTCACCTCGGGGGCCTGCAGCCCGAGCAGGGCGCGGCTGTGGACGATGGCAAGCGACATGGTGGTGCGCGGCAGCGGGGAATCTGTGCGCGGACGGTGCGCCCGCTGCGGTGCTGTCGGGATTGTGCGAAGCGCATCACGTTGGTGATCTCACCCGGAAGAGGGTGTCGAACCAGTGTGGTGCATGTCCATGGCACCGAAATGGGTCATCACGGCAGGAATCACGGGCATCGCGGACCAGTTCGGGGCATGGTCCCGCGGCGTGTCACGGTCTGTGCGCGGTGTGACCGGATGTGGCACGGAAGATGCAGCAGGCGGCCGACACCTTCCAAAACCAGTCAGATCAACCAGGAGCTGCCATGAAGATGGTCACTGCCATCATCAAGCCCTTCAAGCTCGACGAGGTCCGCGAGGCCCTCGGCAACATCGGCGTGCAGGGCATCACCGTCACCGAGGTGAAAGGCTTCGGACGCCAGAAGGGCCACACGGAGCTGTACCGTGGCGCCGAGTACGTCGTCGACTTTCTCCCGAAGGTCAAGATCGAGGCCGCCATCGACGACGCGATCGTCGACCGGGTCATCGAGGCGATCGAGGGCGCGGCCCGCACCGGCAAGATCGGTGACGGCAAGATCTTCGTGACGCCCCTGGAGCAGGTCCTGCGCATCCGCACCGGCGAGACCGGCAAGGACGCGCTCTGATCATCGAGAAGAGACAAGACGACCATGTCCATCCACAAGAAACTGCTCGCCGGCATCCCCCTGGGGCTGGCCGCTCTGGGTCTGAGTGACCTCGCTCTCGCGCAGGACGCCGCCGCTTCGGCGCCGGCCGCCGCCGAGGCCGCCTCCGCCGTGGCCCAGGTGGCCGAGGCCGCATCGGCGGCCGTCGCCGCCTCCGCTCCGGTCTTCGACAAGGGCGACACCGCCTGGATGATGCTGTCGACGCTGCTGGTCATCCTGATGACCGTGCCGGGTCTGGCACTGTTCTACGGCGGCCTGGTGCGCGCCAAGAACATGCTCTCCATCCTGATGCAGGTGATGGTGACGTTCTCGCTGATCGTCGTGCTGTGGTTCATCTACGGCTACAGCCTGGCCTTCACCGAAGGCAACTCCTTCATCGGCGGCTTCGATCGCCTGTTCATGAAGGGCATCTGGGACAACGTCGCCGGCACCTTCTCGCCGGCCGCGACCTTCAGCAAGGGCGTCTACATTCCCGAGATCGTCTTCGCGGCCTTCCAGGCGACCTTCGCCGGCATCACCTGCTGCCTGATCGTCGGTGCCTTCGCCGAGCGCATCAAGTTCTCGGCGGTGCTGATGTTCATGGTGCTGTGGTTCACCTTCAGCTACACGCCGGTGGCGCACATGGTCTGGTTCTGGATGGGCCCGGATGCGTATGCCTCGAAGGATGTCGTCGACGCGATGAACGGCAAGGCCGGCCTGATCTGGCAATGGGGCGCGCTGGACTTCGCCGGCGGCACCGTGGTGCACATCAACGCCGCCGTCGCCGGTCTGGTGGGTTCGTACATGGTCGGCAAGCGCATCGGCTACGGTCGCGAAGCCTTCATGCCGCACTCGCTGACGCTGACGATGGTCGGTGCCTCGCTGCTGTGGGTGGGCTGGTTCGGCTTCAACGCCGGCTCGGCGCTGGAAGCCAACAACTTCGCCGCGCTGGCCTTCATCAATACCTTCGCTGCCACCGCCGCCGCCGTGCTGGCCTGGTCGCTGGGTGAAGCGATGATGAAGGGCAAGGCCTCGATGCTGGGCGCCGCCTCGGGTGCCGTCGCCGGTCTGGTCGCGATCACCCCGGCTGCCGGCAACGTCGGCATCGTCGGCGCGATCGTCATCGGCGTCATCGCCGGCTTCGTCTGCCTGTGGGGCGTGCATGGCCTCAAGCGCATCCTGGGCGCGGACGACTCGCTCGACGTGTTCGGCGTGCACGGCGTCGGCGGCATCCTGGGCGCGCTGCTGACCGGCGTGTTCAACTCGCCGAACCTGGGCGGCCCGAGCGCCGTCGGCGACTGGGTCACCGCGGGCATGATCGCTCCGGACGCCTACTCGATCGCCTCGCAGGTGCTGGTGCAGGCCAAGGCCGTCGGTCTGACGATCGTTTGGTCGGCGGTGGTCTCGGTGATCTCCTACAAGATCGTCGACCTGGTCATCGGCCTGCGCGTGCCGGAAGACGACGAGCGCGAAGGCCTGGACATCACCTCGCACGGCGAGACCGCCTACTCGAAGTGATGCCGGTCCGCTGACCGCTCCCGCAAGGGGCCGCCGAAGGGCGGCCCCTTTTGCTTTGGTCGACCGCCTGCATCTGCAGACCTTCCTAGAATCACCGACATTCCATCCATTCCCATCTTCTGAGCAGGTCGTCCACCATGGTCCCGCATCTCGTCACTGCCCTGAACGGCCCGATCAACGAACTGGAGGCGCGCATCCTCGACTCGGTCCCGGCGATCGAGCGCTGGTTCCGCCTCGAGTGGATGGAGCACACGCCGCCTTTCTACACCTCGGTCGACGTGCGCAACGCCGGCTTCAAGCTCGCGCCGGTCGACACCAACCTCTTTCCCGGCGGCTGGAACAACCTGACGCCCGAGATGCTGCCGCTGGCGGTGCAGGCGGCGATGGCGGCGATCGAGAAGATCTGTCCCGAGGCCAAGAACCTGCTGCTGATCCCCGAGAAGCACACCCGCAACACCTTCTATCTGACCAACGTCGCGCGGCTGGTGCAGATCTTCACGCAGGCCGGCCTGAACGTGCGCCTGGGCACGCTCGACCCGGAGGTGACCGCGCCGACCGAGCTGGCGCTGCCCGGCGGCGACTCGCTGACGGTCGAGCCGCTGATCCGCACGCAGCGTCGCCTGGGCCTGAAGAACTTCGACCCCTGCACCATCCTGCTCAACAACGACCTGTCGGCGGGCATCCCGCCGGTGCTCGAGGGCCTGCACGAGCAGTACCTGCTGCCGCCGCTGCACGCGGGCTGGGCGGTGCGGCGCAAGACGCACCACTTCCAGGCCTATGAAGAGGTGGCCAAGAAGTTCTCCAAGCTGATGGGCATGGACCCGTGGCTGATCAATCCGATGTACACCCGCTGCGGCGAGGTCAACTTCGGCGAGGGCAGCGGCATCGAGTGCGTGCAGACCAACGTCGATGCGCTGCTGGGCAAGATCCGCCGGAAATACAAGGAATACGGCATCAACGAGAAGCCCTTCGTCATCGTCAAGGCGGACAACGGCACCTACGGCATGGGCATCATGACGGTGCGCGACGCCAAGCAGCTCGAGGAGATCAACCGCCGCACGCGCAACAAGATGAGCGTCATCAAGGACGGCCAGGAGGTCACCGAGGTGATCATCCAGGAGGGCGTGCCGACCTGCGAGCGCATCAACGAGGCGGTGGCCGAGCCGGTGGTCTACATGCTCGACCGCTACGTGGTCGGCGGCTTCTACCGGGTGCATGCCGACCGCGGCATCGACGAGAACCTGAACTCGCCGGGCGCGCAGTTCGTGCCGCTGGCCTTCGCCGAGTCGACCCACCTGCCGCGCGCCGGTGCCAAGCCGGGCGCCAGCGCGCCCAACCGCTTCTACATGTATGGCGTCATCGGCCGCCTGGCGATGCTGGCGGCCAGCTACGAGCTGGAGGCGACCGACCCGGATGCGGAGGTCTATGACTGAGGCCTGAACGGCCTGTCGCCCTGTTCTGGCTTTCTCGCAGAACAGGGCTTGACCTGGGAGCCTTCTTCCAAGATAATCGAAGGCTCTTCTGGCTTGCGCGCGTGCCTAGCCGTACGTGGCGCATTCTGGTTTCGCCCCAAACGCAGTGATCCGGCAGAAAGTCGGGTTGTTGTGACGGGCCCAAGACTGACCGCGGACGGTGGCCGAGTGGGGCTGTTAGCGCGGGATAAGTTGGGGATTCCACATGATCCAAATGCAATCGCGACTCGACGTCGCGGACAACACCGGTGCGAAGTCCGTCATGTGCATCAAGGTGCTCGGCGGCTCGAAGCGTCGTTACGCCGGCATCGGCGACGTGATCAAGGTCAGCATCAAGGAAGCTGCGCCGCGTGGTCGCGTCAAGAAGGGCGAGGTCTACAACGCCGTCGTCGTGCGCACCGCCAAGGGCGTGCGTCGTCAGGACGGCTCGCTCGTCAAGTTCGATGGCAATGCAGCAGTGCTGCTCAATGCCAAGTTGGAGCCGATCGGCACCCGCATCTTCGGCCCGGTCACGCGTGAACTGCGTACCGAGCGCTTCATGAAGATCGTGTCGCTCGCTCCCGAAGTGCTCTAAGCCGATCGCGAAGGACTGGCCATGAACAAGATTCGCAAGGGCGACGAGGTCATCGTGCTGACCGGTCGCGACAAGGGCAAGCGCGGTACGGTTTCTGTGCGCGTCGATGCCGACCACCTGGTGGTCGACGGCATCAACGTCGTCAAGAAGCACGTGCGCCCGAACCCGCTGAAGGGCACGAACGGTGGCATCGTCGACAAGACCATGCCGATCCACCAATCCAATGTGGCGATCTTCAACCCCGCGACCGGCAAGGCCGACCGCGTGGGCATCAAGCTGCTGGCTGACGGCAAGAAAGTGCGCGTCTTCAAGTCCAGCGGCGAAGAGATCAAGGCCTGAGGCGGGGTAGAGACAAATGGCTCAACAAGCTCAAGCACAAGCTCGTCTGCAGACCTTCTACCGCGAGAAGGTCGTCGCCGACCTGATGGCCAAGTTCGGCTACGAGTCGGTCATGGAAGTGCCGCGCCTGACGAAGATCACCCTGAACATGGGTGTCTCGGAAGCGGTCTCCGACAAGAAGGTCATGGATCACGCCGTCGGCGACCTGACCAAGATCGCCGGCCAGAAGCCGGTCGTCACCAAGTCCCGCAAGGCCATCGCCGGTTTCAAGATCCGCGAGAACGTGCCCATCGGCTGCATGGTGACGCTGCGCGGCGTGCGCATGTACGAATTCCTGGACCGCTTCGTCACGATCGCGCTGCCGCGCGTTCGCGACTTCCGTGGTATCTCGGGCCGTTCGTTCGACGGTCGCGGCAACTACAACATCGGCGTCAAGGAACAGATCATCTTCCCGGAAATCGAGTACGACAAGGTGGATGCTCTGCGTGGTCTGAACATCAGCATCACGACGACCGCGAAGTCCGATGACGAGTGCAAGGCGCTGCTGGCTGCCTTCCGCTTCCCGTTCAAGAACTGAGGCCGAGGCTCACCATGGCAAAAGTTGCCCTCATCCAGCGCGAAGAGAAGCGCGAGAAGCTGGTCGCCAAGTACGCCAAGAAGTACGCGGAGCTGAAGGCCATCATCGACGACCAGAGCAAGTCGGAAGACGAGCGCTATCTGGCCCGTCTGGCGCTGCAGAAGCTGCCGCGCAATGCCAATCCGACCCGTCTGCGCAATCGTTGCGAGATCACCGGTCGTCCGCGTGGCACCTTCCGCAAGTTCGGTCTGGCGCGCAACAAGATTCGTGAACTGGCCTTCCGTGGCGACATCCCCGGTGTCGTCAAGGCGAGCTGGTAAGCCGGCCCCAGGGCACGAACAGGAGTTATTCCATGAGCATGAGTGATCCCATCGCCGACATGCTGACCCGCATCCGCAACGCGCAGATGGTCGAGAAGGCCAGCGTGGCGATGCCGTCGTCCAAGCTGAAGACCGCGATCGCGCAGGTCCTGAAGGACGAGGGTTACATCGATGGCTTCCAGGTGAAGACCGAGAGCGGCAAGTCGCAGCTCGAGATCTCGCTGAAGTACTACGCTGGTCGTCCGGTCATCGAGCGCATCGAGCGCGTGAGCCGCCCGGGCCTGCGCATCTACAAGGGCCGTCACGACATTCCCCAGGTCCAGAACGGTCTGGGTGTGGCCATCGTCACCACGCCGAAGGGCGTGATGACCGACCGCAAGGCGCGCGCTGCCGGCATCGGCGGCGAAGTGCTCTGCTACGTCGCCTAACCGCAGGAGACACACACAATGTCCCGCGTTGGAAAAATGCCGATCGCCATCCCGCAAGGCGTGGATGTGGCGGTCACCGAAGACCAGATCAGCGTCAAGGGTGCCAAGGGCACGCTGGTGCGTCCGGTGCATCGCCTGGTCAAGGTGAGCAACGAGTCTGGCAAGCTGACCTTCGTTCCGGCCGATGAATCGGCCGAGGCCAACGCCATGTCGGGCACCATCCGTGCGCTGGTGAACAACATGGTCGAAGGCGTCAGCAAGGGCTTCGAGCGCAAGCTGAACCTGGTCGGCGTGGGCTTCCGTGCCCAGGCCCAGGGCCAGAAGCTGAACCTGCAGATCGGTTTCTCGCATCCGGTGGTCAAGGACATGCCGGAAGGCATCAAGGTCGAGTGCCCGACGCCGACCGAGATCCTGATCAAGGGTGCGGACCGTCAGGTCGTCGGCCAGCTCGCCGCTGAAGTGCGTGCCTTCCGTCCCCCCGAGCCCTACAAGGGCAAGGGCATCCGCTACTCGGATGAGAAGGTCACCCTGAAAGAGACGAAGAAGAAGTAAGGAGCCGCACCATGTTGAACAAGAAAGAACAGCGCCTGCGCCGCTCCCGTCAGACCCGTGCCCGCATTGCCCTGCAGCGCGTGGCTCGTCTGACCGTCTTCCGCTCGAATCTGCACATCTACGCCAGCGTCATCTCCGAGGATGGCTCGAAGGTGCTCGCCAGCGCCTCGACCGCCGAGAAGGAAGTGCGCGAGCAGCTGGGCGCCGCCGGCAAGGGTGGCAATGTCGACGCAGCCACCCTGATCGGCAAGCGCATTGCCGAGAAGGCCAAGGCCGCCGGCATCGAGAAGGTCGCGTTCGATCGCGCTGGCTTCGCCTATCACGGCCGCGTCAAGGCGCTGGCCGAGGCCGCCCGCGAAGCCGGCCTGCAGTTCTGACGCCCCCGCTCGCACACGAAGGAACACGAAATGGCTAAGTTTCAACCGAAGGTTGCGGACGAAGGTCGCGACGACGGCATGCGCGAGAAGATGATCCAGGTGAACCGCGTGACCAAGGTGGTCAAGGGCGGCCGGATCATGGCGTTTGCTGCGCTGACGGTGGTCGGCGATGGCGACGGTCGCGTCGGCATGGGCAAGGGCAAGGCGCGCGAAGTGCCGGTCTCGGTCCAGAAGGCGATGGAATCGGCCCGCCGCAACATGGTCAAGGTCCCGCTGCGCAACGGCACGGTCCCGCACAACGCGACCGGCGAGCACGGCGCGGCGAAGGTCCTGCTGGCGCCCGCGCCGGCCGGTACCGGCATCATCGCCGGCGGCCCGATGCGCGCGGTCTTCGAGGTCATGGGCATCACCGATGTCGTCGCGAAGAGCCTGGGCTCGTCGAACCCGTACAACATGGTTCGCGCGACCTTCGACGCCCTGTCGCGCATGACGACCGCCTCCGAGGTGGCCGCCAAGCGTGGCAAGACGATCGAAGAGATCTTCAACTGAAGCGTCGATCGGCAAGGAAGGACATCATGTCTGAGAACACCGACAAGAAGACCGTCAAGGTCAAGCTGGTCAAGAGCCCGATCGGCACCCGCGCTTCGCACCGTGCGACGGTGCGTGGCCTGGGCCTGCGCAAGCTCAACAGCGAATCCGTGCTGGAAGACACCCCCGCGGTGCGCGGCATGATCAACAAGATTTCGTACCTGGTGAAGGTGCTCTAATCATGGAACTCAATTCGATCAAGCCGGCCGAGGGTGCGAAGCACGCCAAGCGCCGCGTCGGTCGCGGCATCGGTTCCGGTCTGGGCAAGACCGCCGGTCGTGGTCACAAGGGTCAGAAGTCGCGTGCCGGTGGCTACCACAAGGTCGGCTTCGAAGGCGGCCAGATGCCGCTGCAGCGCCGTCTGCCCAAGCGCGGCTTCAAGTCGCACCTGCTGAAGTTCAACGACGAAGTCACGCTGGCCCAGCTGCAGGACCTGTCGGTCGAGGAAATCGACCTGGCCGTCCTGAAGAACGCCGGTCTGGTGAACGTGCGCGCGCTGAACGTCAAGGTCGTCAAGTCGGGCGAGCTGTCCAAGAAGGTTGTCCTGAAGGGCATCGGCGCGACCGCCGGCGCCAAGGCGGCCATCGAGGCGGCTGGCGGCTCGATCGCGGCCTGACCGGTCACGACGTCGGATACATCTCGGCTCGAGCAGCAGGTTCCAAGTGGCAACCAACGCAACACAACTGGCCAAGAGCGGAAAGTTCGGCGACCTGCGTCGCCGTCTGACCTTCCTGCTGCTTGCACTGGTGGTCTATCGCATCGGCGCCCACATTCCCGTCCCGGGCATCAACCCTGACCAGCTCGCGCAGCTGTTCAAGGGCCAGCAGGGCGGGATCCTGAACCTGTTCAACATGTTCTCGGGCGGTGCGCTGTCGCGCTTCACCGTCTTCGCGCTGGGCATCATGCCCTACATCTCGGCGTCGATCATCATGCAGCTCATGGGCTACGTGGTGCCGTCGCTGGAGGCGCTGAAGAAGGAAGGCGAGGCGGGTCGTCGCAAGATCACCCAGTACACCCGCTACGGCGCCCTCGGTCTGGCCCTGTTCCAGTCGATGGGCATCGCGGTGGCGCTGGAAGGATCGCCGGGCCTGGTCATCGATCCGGGTCCGATGTTCCGGATCACCGCGATGGTCAGCCTGACGGCCGGCACGATGTTCCTGATGTGGCTCGGCGAGCAGATCACCGAGCGGGGTCTGGGCAACGGCATCTCGATCCTGATCTTCTCCGGCATCGCCGCGGGCCTGCCTGGCGCCATCGGCGGCCTGGTCAACCTGGTCAACACCGGCGCGATGAGCATCATCGTCTCGCTGCTGATCCTGGTGATCGTGGTCGCGGTGACCTATGCCGTGGTCTTCGTCGAACGGGCGCAGCGCAAGATCCTGGTGAACTACGCCAAGCGCCAGGTCGGCAACAAGGTCTATGGTGGCCAGTCCTCGCACCTGCCGCTGAAGATCAACATGGCGGGCGTGATCCCGCCGATCTTCGCCTCGTCGATCATCCTGCTGCCGGCGACGGTGGTGGGCTGGTTCGCCACCAGCGAGAATCTGCGCTGGCTCAAGGACATCTCGGCGGCACTGTCGCCGGGTCAGCCGATCTACGTGCTGCTCTATGCGGCGATGATCGTCTTCTTCTGCTTCTTCTACACGGCGCTCGTGTTCAACAGCCGCGAGACCGCCGACAACCTGAAGAAGAGCGGAGCGTTCATCCCCGGCATCCGCCCGGGCGACCAGACCGCGCGGTACATCGACAAGATCCTGGCGCGTCTGACGCTGGGGGGCGCGGTGTACATCACGCTGGTCTGCCTGCTGCCGGAGTTCCTGGTCCTGAAGTACAACGTGCCGTTCTATTTCGGTGGAACGTCGCTGCTGATCATCGTCGTCGTCACGATGGACTTCTGGGCGCAGGTGCAGTCGTACGTGATGTCTCAGCAATACGAAGCTCTTCTCAAGAAGGCGAGCTTCAAGGGCTGACACAGACAGGAACTGACGACAGAGTAACCGTAGCGAGCCGACCGAGATGGCAAAAGACGACGTTATTCAGATGCAGGGGGAGGTCATCGAAAACCTCCCCAACGCCACCTTCCGGGTCAAGCTGGAAAACGGACACGTGGTGCTCGGGCACATCTCAGGGAAGATGCGCATGCACTACATCCGGATCTTGCCTGGTGACAAGGTGACCGTTGAACTGACCCCCTACGACCTGAGTCGTGCTCGCATCGTTTTCCGGGCGAAGTGAGCGATCAAACCAACACTGTCCGGAAGAGAAGCGCAAGCCGATCAAGGAGAAGACCATGAAAGTCTCGGCATCCGTCAAGAAGATCTGCCGCAACTGCAAGATCATCCGTCGCAAGGGTGTGGTCCGCGTGATCTGCACCGATCCGCGCCACAAGCAGCGCCAGGGCTGAGCCCCGGCTCAACGACCGCTGCAACCGTTTAGAGGACGCACATGGCACGTATTGCTGGTATCAATATTCCGCCGCACAAGCACGCCGAGATCGGTCTGACCGCGATCTATGGCATCGGTCGCACGACCGCGCAGAAGATCTGCACGACCTGCGGCATCCCGTTCGACAAGAAGGTCAAGGACCTGACGGACGGCGATCTTGAAAAGATCCGCGAAGAAGTGGGTCGCATGACGATCGAGGGCGATCTGCGCCGCGAGATCTCGATCAACATCAAGCGCCTGATGGACCTGGGCTGCTACCGTGGCTTCCGTCATCGCCGCGGTCTGCCGATGCGCGGTCAGCGCACCCGCACCAACGCCCGTACCCGCAAGGGTCCGAAGAAGGGCGCTGCTGCGCTGAAGAAGTAAGCGCCTCGTCGTCGCGCTGGAGAGATTCGAGTCATGGCAAAAGCACCCGTCAACAACGCTGCCCGTCGCGTGAGCAAGAAGGTCCGCAAGAACGTCGCGGACGGCATCGCTCACGTGCACGCCTCGTTCAACAACACCATCATCACGATCACCGATCGCCAGGGCAACGCCCTGTCGTGGGCGTCGAGCGGTGGCCAGGGCTTCAAGGGTTCGCGCAAGTCGACCCCGTTCGCAGCCCAGGTCGCAGCCGAAGTCGCCGGTCGTGCTGCCCAGGAACAGGGCATCAAGAACCTGGACGTCAAGATCAAGGGCCCGGGCCCGGGTCGCGAGTCCTCGGTTCGTGCGCTGGCCTCGCTGGGCATCCGCATCTCGTCGATCTCCGACGTGACGCCGGTCCCGCACAACGGCTGCCGCCCGCAGAAGCGTCGCCGCATCTGAGGCTGTTGCCTGCACGACGCTGCACGCGGCTCTTGCAGCTGCGGCGGCGCGTTGCACTATAATCTCAGGTTCGCCGGCGAGCACCACCGCGTGCTCGCCGGCAATCTCGTTGAAGAGCCGCCGACGCGGCTCCTCTCATCTTCGAAGACCACCGTCATGGCGCCCGGCGCACATGACTCGCGCACGATCCGCGTGCGTCAGACATTCTCACAAGGACACCGTCCGTGGCACGTTACCTCGGCCCGAAGGCCAAACTTTCCCGCCGCGAAGGCACCGACCTGTTCCTGAAGAGCGCCCGCCGCTCGATCAGCGACAAGGCCAAGTTCGACACCAAGCCGGGTCAGCACGGCCGCACTTCGGGCAGCCGCACCTCCGACTTCGGTCTGCAGCTGCGCGAGAAGCAGAAGGTCAAGCGCATGTACGGCGTGCTGGAAAAGCAGTTCCGCCGCTACTTCGCCGAGGCCGAGCGCCGCAAGGGCAACACCGGCGCGACGCTGCTGTCGCTGCTGGAATCGCGCCTGGACAACGTCGTCTATCGCATGGGCTTCGGCTCGACCCGCGCGGAAGCCCGCCAGCTGGTGTCGCACAAGTCGATCGTGGTGAACGGCGAAGTCGTGAACATCCCGTCGTTCATGGTCAAGGCCGGTGACGTCGTCGCCGTGCGCGAGAAGGCCAAGAAGCAGCTGCGCATCGCCGACTCGCTGAAGCTGGCCGAATCGATCGGCCTGCCGGGCTGGGTCGCCGTCGACGTCACGAAGATGGAAGGCACCTTCAAGAAGTCGCCGGACCGCGACGAATTCGGCGCCGAGATCAACGAATCGCTGATCGTCGAACTGTACTCGCGCTGATGTGCGAGCTGACGCGGGGGAATGAAGCCTCCGCGTCGTGGGCCTCCCTGCGTCCCGGGCGCACGGAGGCCTTGCAATGCCCGGTGGGTCCATCAGCCTTATCGGTGTAACGAGCCGAGGGTATTGACAGGAACTTTGAATGCAAACCAATCTGCTGAAGCCCAAGGCCATCAACGTCGAACCGCTGGGCGGTCACCGCGCGAAGGTGACGCTGGAGCCGTTCGAGCGTGGCTATGGTCACACCCTGGGCAACGCGCTGCGCCGCGTGCTGCTGTCGTCGATGGTCGGCTATGCGCCCACCGAAGTGACGATCGCCGGCGTGCTGCACGAGTACTCGACGGTGGATGGCGTTCAGGAAGACGTGGTCCACATCATGCTCAACCTGAAGGGCGTGGTGTTCCGTCTGCACAACCGTGACGAGGTCACGCTGGTCCTGCGCAAGGAAGGCGAAGGCCCGGTCACCGCGCGCGACATCCAGACGCCGCATGACGTCGAGATCATCAACCCGGATCTGGTGATCGCTCACCTGGCCCAGGGTGGCAAGCTCGACATGCAGATCAAGGTCGAGAAGGGCCGCGGCTACGTGCCGGGCACGATGCGCCGCTACGCTGACGAGCCGACCAAGTCGATCGGCCGCATCGTGCTGGACGCCTCGTTCTCGCCGGTCAAGCGCGTCAGCTACACGGTCGAGAGCGCCCGCGTCGAGCAGCGCACCGATCTGGACAAGCTGGTGATGGAGATCGAGACCAACGGTGCGATCTCCCCGGAAGAGGCCGTGCGTGCCTCGGCCAAGATCCTCGTCGAGCAGCTGGCGGTGTTCGCGCAGCTCGAAGGCAACGATCTGGCCGGCATCGTCGAGCCGGCGCCGCGTGCCCAGCACTTCGACCCGATCCTGCTGCGTCCGGTCGACGAGCTCGAGCTCACCGTGCGTTCGGCCAACTGCCTGAAGGCCGAGAACATCTATTACATCGGCGACCTGATCCAGCGCACCGAGACCGAGCTGCTGAAGACCCCGAACCTGGGTCGCAAGTCGCTCAACGAGATCAAGGAAGTCCTGGCTTCCCGTGGTCTGACCCTCGGCGCACGCCTGGAGAACTGGCCGCCGCAAGGCCTGGACAAGCGCTGATCCGGCCTGATCTCGGGCGAGCCGTCCTGTCGGCCGCCCGGTCCCCCGGTGGTACCTGATCCGGCCACCGGCATTAATCCAACGAAAGGACTTTCACCATGCGTCACCGCAACGGCCTGCGCAAGCTCAACCGCACCTCCGCCCACCGCCAGGCGATGCTGCGCAACATGGCCAACTCGCTGATCCAGCACGAGGCCATCAAGACCACCGTGCCGAAGGCCAAGGAACTGCGCCGCGTCGTCGAGCCGCTGATCACGCTGGCCAAGGAGCCGACCCTGGCCAACAAGCGCCTGGCCTTCGACCGCCTGCGCGACCGCGACAACGTCGTCAAGCTCTTCAACGTGCTGGGCCCGCGCTTCCAGACCCGTCCGGGCGGCTACACCCGCATCCTGAAGATGGGCTTCCGCGTCGGCGACAACGCTCCGATGGCTTTCGTCGAACTGGTCGACCGCGGCGAAGAGACCGCTGCCGCTCCGGCCGAGCAGGCTGCCGAGTGATCGGCTGATGTCCTTCCAGGAGATTTCTCCCGAAATCTCTTGCCGCAGGGGCATGAAAAAGGATAGAATCTGATTCTTCAGTCGCGGGGTGGAGCAGTCTGGTAGCTCGTTGGGCTCATAACCCAAAGGTCGTCGGTTCAAATCCGGCCCCCGCAACCAGATTCAGTCGTGATCAGGGCATTCACCAGAACCTGATGACGAGAGAAGACGGAAACAAGGTTTTCCGGGTTTCTTGAAAAGATTTCAGTCGCGGGGTGGAGCAGTCTGGTAGCTCGTTGGGCTCATAACCCAAAGGTCGTCGGTTCAAATCCGGCCCCCGCAACCAAATCAGAAAAGCCGGCCTTGCGCCGGCTTTTTCCTTTTCCGGATCGGAATCCCGGTTCGATGCTTCAGAAGAACTCGACGCCGCCGTCCTGATCCTTGGCCTGAAGCAGCCCGCAGGCCGTCAGGGCCTCGTGCGAGACCGCCATGTTGCGGCCGTTCTCCTTGGCGTGGTAGACGGCCTGGTCGGCGCGCTCGAAGGCGCTGCCCGGCGTGTCGCCGGCGTCGATCGCGGTGAAGCCGATGCTGACGGTCAGGTGCTCGACGCGCGGGAAGTCGGTCTGCTCGACATGGCGACGGAACCGCTCGAAGGCCGCCTCGGCCCCGAGTGCGTCGCTGCAGCGCAGCAGCACGACGAACTCCTCTCCGCCGAAGCGGTAGAGCCGGTCGCTGGCGCGGAAGGTGTTCTTCATCAGCTGCGCCACCAGGATCAGCACCTCGTCGCCGATCAGGTGACCGTGCACGTCGTTGACCCGCTTGAAGTGGTCGATGTCGATGACGCCGAGCCAGTGCGAGCCCTCGATGTTCGGGCGACGACGCTCCTGGGCGTCGCTGGTGGGGGCGCCTGCCGGATCCAGGTTCAGCGCGGCGCGCACGAAGGTCTCGTCGAAGGACTTGCGGTTCAGCAGGCGCGTCAGCGAGTCCCGTTCGTTCTCGTCGAGCAGCGCATGCAGGTGCATGCTGAAGCGCTGGATCGCGTTGACGGTGCGCAGCAGGTCGGTGCCGATCGGCTGCTCGGTGACGATCTCGACGACCGCGATCTCGTCGCTGTCGGTGGTCAGCGGCACCAGCGTGCGCACCGGCTCGCCCGGCAGGGCAAGCGGCTGGCCGAGCGAGATGCAATGCTGCAGCAGCGGCTCGTCCTGCGCGCTGGGCGGCAGGTCCGGCGAGATGTCGTCGAACACGCCGTGATGCCGGGTCACGTACCACTTGCGCTGCTCGGCGGCATGGCTGCGCAGCACCCGCAGCCGCCGCGGCCCCAGCAGCTCGGCGAACAGGTCGATGAAGCAGCTGTCGAGCGCCGCGGGGTCCCGCTGGCCGGCCAGCTGAGCCATGTGCTCGACAAGGTGCGACATGCGGCGGCGATGTCCTGAAAGGCGTGGGGATCAGTCGCGCACGAACAGCGTGCGCAGCGGCTCGTCGCCGACCTGGCGGCTCCAGTGCCCATGCACGGCCGGATCGAAGGTGGCGCCCTCGGGCAGCACGTCGGCGGAGTAGAAATGCTCTCCGGCCGAGAAGATGCGCGAGCTGCCGTCCTGCAGGCCGATCTCCATGCGGCCGCTCAGGATGAAGACCCATTGCGGCTCGCCGGTGCAGTGGAACTCGCTGCGGAAGCCCGGCGGGCTCTGGCGCAGCTGCAGCTCGCGCGCCGGCAGAGGGGCGGACAGCCGTGCGGCCGGCTTGCCCTGGTCGAGCGCGATGCGGTCCTCGCGAAAGCGGGCCCGGCCGTCGCTGTCGGTGAACAGGATCGTCTGCAGGAAGACCGGAGGCGTGTCGGGGGTGGGCGTGCTCATGTCGAAGGCGCGATGGGGAAGGATGGCAATTGTGCGTCGCGCAGCGCTCTCTTTATGTATTGAAACCGATGTGCCTGCCGTCGAGCTCCGGAAAAGTACCCTTCCCGGGGGCCAGTCGCGCGGGGTCTGTGATAGAACGCGGCCCCATCATGCTGAGCGATCCTGTCCTGCAGTCCTGGAATCCGTCCGAACCTGGCGAGGCGCGTGCGCTGGTGCGCGCCGTCAGCGAGCGCGCCCGCGCCGAAGGCGTCACGCTGTCCGATCCTCCGGCCGAGCCCGGCAACTGCTGCGGCAACGGCTGCATCGGCTGCGTCTGGGAGGGCTACTACGGCGATCTGGGCTACTGGCGCGACGAGGCGCTGCTGCGCTGGGCGCCGTGAACGCGAGGACCTGACGA
Organism: Sphaerotilus uruguayifluvii; assembly: GCF_013294065.1. Lineage (GTDB taxonomy): Bacteria > Pseudomonadota > Gammaproteobacteria > Burkholderiales > Burkholderiaceae_C > Sphaerotilus > Sphaerotilus uruguayifluvii. The sequence continues at coordinate 3,851 of NZ_JABSNM010000010.1, read as the reverse complement.
TGATCTGGCCCGTGATGACGCCGCCCGACTACCGTGATCTCGCCGATGCGGCGCTGGCTGCGCTGCAGCCGGCGCTGAAGGTCGAGGCCGAGGCGCTGATCGCCGAAGTGCGGCGCCGCGCCGCCGACCATGGCGTGCAGGAGCGGCTCGAGGATGCTCCGGAGGCACCGATCAGCTGCTGCGGCCGCGGCTGCAGCAACTGCGTCTGGCTCTACTACTACGGCGAGGTGATGTTCTGGCGCGATGGGGCGATGGCCTGCTGGCGCGCGCCGGCGTGACCGAGCTCGCATGAACTTCACCCCCTGGCAGGGGGAGCCCCGCGGATGCGGGAGCGGTGACCGGAAAGTACCCCGATAAGGTCGCGCCACCTGTCGCGGGGAGGCCCGTGCAGCGGGCCGGATGCCGGCCGCTGCCGGCACGACGACAGGGCAATCCGATCGTCGTGGGGTGGTCATGCGGGCGAGGCGCTGGGCAGATCGATGGATCTGCGTGATGGGCATGGTTCTGGTGGCCGGCTGGGCGCCTGTGCGCGAGGCGCGTGCCGGCACGGTGGCGACGGGGAGCGTGGCGGCAGCGCAGCCGGACAGCTCGCTCGAGCAGGAGGTCCTGCTGCGCATCAACCGCATCCGCGCCGACCACGGGCTGCAGCCCGTCGAGATCGACCCGCGGCTGCAGCAGGCGGCGCGCCTGCACTCGTCGGACATGGCGGTGTCGCGCTGCTTCCAGCATGACGACTGCAATGGCGGCGGCGCCTGGTCGGAACGCATCTACGCCAGCTATCCTCGCCCGGCCCGCATCGCCGAGAACATCACGGCCGGGCATGCGGAGGCCGCTGCCGCGGTGGAGGCCTGGATGCGCAGCGAGGCGCACCGGGCCAACATCCTGCGGCCGGAGTGGCGGGGGACCGGGATTGCCCATGTGAGCCTGCCCGGCAGCCCCTACGGGCATTACTGGACCCAGACCTTCGGCGTGGTGGCGCCGCCCAGCGCGGCCGATGCGGTGCCGGCACCGGCGTTGAGCCTGCGGGTGCAGCCGGCGGAGTCCTCGTCGCGCTGAGCCTGCAGAGAGCGCTGCAGCGCCAGGGCGCCGAGCAGCGTCAGCAGCAGCGAGGCGGGCATCAGCGCCTCGACGCCGGCCAGGCCGCAGAGCCTCGCGCCGGTCCAGGCGCCCAGCGACATGCCCAGGTACATCGCCGAGGCGTTGGCCGCCAGCGCCAGGCTGCGCAGCGAGGCCGGCGCGAGCTGGATCAGGCGCTGCTGCTGTGGCGCGGCGAACAGCAGTCCGGTGACCGACCACAGCAGCATCAGCGCGAGACCGAGCGCCGGCAGGCGCGGCGCCAGCGCCAGGCCGCCGAAGGCCAGCACCAGCCCGGCGATCGACAGCCCGATCAGCCGCACCGGGCCGAGCCGGCTGCCCAGCCGGCCGGCCAGCAGGTTGCCGACCACGCCCCCGAGGCCGAACAGCATCAGCACCCCGGTCATGTCGGCCTCACCCAGGCCGAAGCGTCGCGTCATCAGCGGCACCAGCAGCGTGTAGCCGCAGAACTGCCCCGCCATCAGCAGCATCATCATCAGCAGTGCCCAGGCGGTCGCCGGGCGCTCGAGCGTGCGCGCGAAGCCCTCGCGGGTGATGCGCTGACCCGACGAGGCACTGCCGAGCGAGCGCCACAGCAGACCGCCCAGCAGCGGTGCGGCCACCGCCAGCAGCACGAAGATCGCGCGCCAGGACAGCGTCTGGCCCAGCCAGGCGGCCAGCGGCGTGCCCAGCACGATCGCCAGCGTCATGCCGGCGAAGACGGTGGCCAGCGCGCGGGCCTGCCGCTGCGGCTCCACCCGGGCGGCGCCTTCCGCGGACGCGGCCGGTCCGATCGCCGCGGCCCCCAGCGCCATCAGCACCCTCGCCGCCAGGCCGGCGCTCCAGTCCGGCGCCAGCACGGTGGCCAGCGCACCGAGCCCGAGCAGCATCAGGCCGCCGCAGATCAGCTCGCGACGCGGCCGGTGGCCGCACAGCATCTGCAGCAGCGGCGCGGCCAGCGCGAAGGTCAGCGAATGCACCGCGACCAGCTCGGCGATGCGCGCCGGCGTGACCTGCCAGGCCGCGGCCATCGCGTCGAGCAGGCCGATGAGAGCCAGAGAGGATGTGCCGAACAGGAAATAGCTGGCGCCGAGAGTGGGCAGCAGCCGGCGCGGGCAGGAAAGGGGGCGAGAGCGATCCATGATCCCGGCAAGTCTCGGCCGGGCTGACCTATAGTGGAAATCGTTTGTTCGTCTACGAGGTATCGATGTGATCGATCTGAAGGGCGTCGACCTGAACCTGCTGGTGTCGCTGGCGGTGCTGCTCGACGAATGCAACGTCACTCGCGCTGCAGAGCGGCTGCATGTGGGGCAGCCGGCGCTGTCGGCGCAGCTCGCGCGCCTGCGCCGACTCTTCGACGATCCGCTGCTGGTGCCGGCGCCCGGCGGCCGCGGCATGACGCCGACGCCGCGGGCGCAGGCGCTGGCGGATCCGCTGGACGAGGTGCTGCGCGGGCTGGAGCGGCTGGTTCGCCAGCGTCCGGAGTTCGATCCGCGCCATGACGAGCGGGTCTTCCAGGTCGCCGAGACCGACAATGCCTCGGTGATCGTCGGCCTGCCGCTGATCGAGGCGCTGGCGCGCGAGGCCGGGCCTGGCGTGCGCCTGGCGCTGCGTGCGCCGGATGCGCCGGAGGCGATCGCGCAGCTCGAGCGTGGCGACGTCGACCTGCTGATCGGCATCGGCGACCGCGTGCCGCCGGCGATGCGCTCGCGCCGGCTGCTGACCGAGCGCTTCGTGCTGGTGCAGCGGCACGGCCATCCGCGCGGCACCGGCGCGCTCGATCTCGATGCCTACTGCGCGCTGACGCATGTGGTCGTCAGTTCGACCGGCGGCAGCCACAGCGGCCTGCTCGACGCGCATCTGGCCGGGCTGGGCCGGCGCCGCGAGGTGGCGCTGTCGGTGCAGCACTTCACGCTGCTGCCGGAGATCGTGCGCGCCACCGACCATGTCGCGACCCTGCCGAGCCGGCTGGCCGAGCGTCATGCGGCGACGCTGGAGCGCTTCGAACTGCCGTTCGCGTCCCCGCTGTTCACGCTGCACGCGGCCTGGCATCCGCGCCAGCATGCCGATCCGGCGCTGCGCTGGCTGCGCGCGCTGCTGGTCGAGGCGGTCGGCCACGGTGACGGCGGGCAGGGCGATCAGGCATGAAAAAAGCGACCCGGAGGTCGCTTTCTGGTCGTGCTCGTCATCACCCGGTCATCCGCGGCGCGGACGATCCGGGGATCGGCCCGATCACTGCAGCTTGATCTCGACGTCGACGCCGGCGGGCAGGTCGAGCTTCATCAGCGCGTCGACCGTCTTGTCGGTCGGATCGACGATGTCCATCAGGCGCTGGTGGGTGCGGATCTCGAACTGGTCGCGCGAGGTCTTGTTGACGTGCGGCGAACGCAGGATGTCGAAACGCTGCATGCGGGTCGGCAGGGGCACCGGGCCCTTGACGATCGCGCCAGTGCGCTTGGCGGTGTCGACGATTTCCAGGGCCGACTGGTCGATCAGCTTGTAATCGAATGCCTTCAGGCGGATGCGGATCTTTTGCTTCTGCATGACTTTTCCTTCGTAAAGAGCGATGCGGCTGGCGGCATGACGCCGCGCGTTCAGCCGCGGTCAGGGAAAGGACGGCCTCGCGGCCGTCCCGTCACACAAGATTAAGCGATGATCTTGGCAACCACGCCGGCGCCGACGGTGCGGCCGCCTTCACGGATGGCGAAGCGCAGGCCTTCTTCCATGGCGATCGGGGCGATCAGCTTGACTTCGATCGACACGTTGTCGCCCGGCAT
>NZ_JABSNM010000009.1 GCF_013294065.1 Sphaerotilus uruguayifluvii | reverse complement strand
TGGAAGAACTGCGAGCGCTGGCTCAACACCAGCCTGCAGTTCGTCCATCTCGCCTTTCTGGCCTTGCTCCTCAGGAGATCGTGAACACGCTCTGACCGACGCGACAGCGTCGCCGGGCTGTCCGGCGATACCGTCACCGGCCGGCGGGGGCCGCGGGCTTCCTATAATCCACGGATTGTGCCCTCCCGACTTTGAGACGTCCTCCCTCGTGAGCCTCGCCACCGCTACCCCGACCCCCCAGGCCGCCATCACCGAGCTGATGGCTGGCGAGATGGCGCAGGTTGACGCCGTGATCCACCGCCGCCTCGCCTCCGAGGTGGTGCTGATCAACCAGATCTCGCACTACATCGTCAGCGCCGGCGGCAAGCGCCTGCGCCCGATGCTGGTGCTGCTGTTCTCGCGCGCGCTCGGCTTCGAAGGCCCGGAGCGCTTCGAGATGGCCGCCACCGTCGAGTTCATCCACACCGCCACGCTGCTGCATGACGACGTCGTCGACGAGTCCTCGCTGCGGCGCGGCCGCCAGACCGCCAACGCGCTGTTCGGCAATGCCGCCAGCGTGCTGGTGGGCGACTTCCTGTATTCGCGCGCCTTCCAGATGATGGTCTCGGTCGAGCGCATGCGCGTGCTGGAAGTGCTCGCCGACGCGACCAACGTCATCGCCGAGGGCGAGGTGCTGCAGCTGATGAACATGCACGACCCCGACATCTCGGTCGAGGACTACCTGCGCGTCATCCGCTACAAGACCGCCAAGCTCTTCGAGGCCAGCGCCCGCATCGGCGCGGTGCTCTCGGGCAGCGATGCCGCGCTCGAGGCCGCCTGCGCCGCCTACGGCCAGGCGCTGGGCACCGCCTTCCAGATCGCCGACGACCTGCTCGACTACGAGGGCACGACCGCCGCGCTGGGCAAGAACGTCGGCGACGACCTGCGCGAGGGCAAGCCCACGCTGCCGCTGCTGGCGGCGATGAGCCGCGGCACGCCCGAGGAGCGCGAGCTGATCCGCCACGCCATCGAGCACGGCGAGGTCGAGCGGCTCGAGGAGATCATCGCGGTGGTGCGGCGCACCGGCGCGCTGGACGTGACCCGCGAGGCCGCCCATGCCGAGGCCGAGCGCGCCCGCGAACATATTTCTGCGCTCCCCCCTTCCCAATTCAAGGATGCGCTGCTAAGATTGACAGTCTTGGCGGTTGACAGAACTTCCTGAGCAATCAGACAAGTTCACGACTGAAGAGCACCACGGGGTGTAGCTTAGCCTGGTAGAGCGCTACGTTCGGGACGTAGAGGCCGGAGGTTCGAATCCTCTCACCCCGACCAGCTTCTTCAGTGTCGCCTGTCAGCCAGATGCCGATTTCGGGGTGTAGCTTAGCCTGGTAGAGCGCTACGTTCGGGACGTAGAGGCCGGAGGTTCGAATCCTCTCACCCCGACCAGGATTCCCCCTTGCACGACAAGGACGCATGAAAGCCCCACTTGCTGGGGCTTCGTCGTTTCCGGAGGGTCGATTCCTCTGCCCGCGCCGCCCCTCGGGCTGCGCAGGGGCCCTCAGCCCTCGCGCGCCGACGGCGCGGCCGCCTCCGCCAGGTAATCCACGAACGCCCGCACCCGCGCCGACAGATGCCGGTTCTGCGGATGGAGCACATGGAAGGGCCGGGACCGGCCGCCGTGGCCCTGCATCACCTCGACGAGCTGGCCGGTCTTCACCGCCTCGCGCACGACGAAGTGGTAGATCTGGAACAGACCGCCGCCCGCCGCGGCCCAGCCGACGCCGGCCAGCACGTCCTCGTGCACGCGCTGGCGGCTCCTGAAACCGAAGTCGACGTCCTCGCCCTCGGGCGTGCGCAGGATCCACGGCATCGGCCGGCCGGTGCTGGGCACCACGAACTGGATCAGCTCGTGCTGGCGCAGCTCGTCCAGCGTGCCGGGCTGGCCGCGTCGGCGCAGGTAGGCCGGCGAGCCGAAGATGCCGACGCTGGCGTCCTCCAGCTTGCGTGCCACCAGGCGTGAATCGCGCGGCTCGCCCAGGCGGATGGCCAGGTCGTAGCCGTCCTCGACGAAGTCGACGTTGCGGTTCGAGACGTTGAGCTCGACCTCCACGCCCGGATAGGCGGCCATGAAGCCCGGCAGCATCGGCACCACGCGGTGGTGACCGTACACGGTGCCCACGCTCACCCGCACCAGCCCCCGGGGCTCGGCCTGCTGGCCGGTCAGCGCGCGCTCGGCCTCGGCGATCTGCTCCAGCGCCTGCTGGCACTGCGCGTGATACAGCTCGCCGCCGGCCGTGAGCCGCACGCTGCGCGTGGTGCGGTTGAACAGACGCACGCCGAGGCGCGCCTCCAGCCGCCCGATGGAGCGGCTCACCGAGGCCGGCGTCAGGCCCAGCGCCTCGGCGGCGCCGGTGAAGCTGCCGAGTTCTGCTGCCTTGCAGAACAGCTCGATGCTGCCCAGCTGCACGGGGTCGAAAGTGCGCGCCATTTGTTCAAGCCAGTAATGAATGAAGTTCCTCGAGTCCAGTTTATGAGATTCAGGCGAATCAATAGAGTCGACTCCATCGCGCCACGGTGGCGCGGCCCACCCCAAGGACACTCCATGACCTCGCGCATCCTGATGATCGTCACCTCCAACGCCCGCATGGGCGACACCGGCCAGCCCACCGGCCTGTGGGCCGAGGAGCTGGCGGTGCCCTACTACGCGCTGGCGGACGCCGGCGTCGAGGTGACGCTGGCCTCGCCGGCCGGCGGCCCCGCGCCCATCGACCCGGGCAGCGTCAAGCCCGTCGGCCAGAACGACCCGGTGGTCGAGCGCTTCCTGGCCGACACCCTCCTGCAGGCGCGCATCGCCGCGACGCCGAAGGCGTCGGAGTTCGACGGCGCCGCGTTCGACGCCGTGTTCTTCCCCGGCGGCCACGGCACGATGTGGGACCTGCCGGTCGACGCGGGCGTGACGCGGGCCGTCGAGCGCGCCTTCGCGGCCAGGAAGCTGATCGCCTCGGTCTGCCACGGCGCGGCCGGCCTCGTCACGGCCAGGCGTCCCGACGGGCACTCCATCGTGAAGGACCTGCGCGTCAACTCGTTCACCGACGCCGAGGAAACGGCTGTCGGCCTGGAAAAGGTCGTGCCCTTCCTGCTGGAGACGCGCCTGCGCGAGCTGGGCGGCCGCTTCGAGGGCACGGGCAACTGGCAGCCGTTCGCCCTCCGCGACGGTCAGCTGATCACGGGGCAGAACCCGCAGTCGTCGCACCTGGTGGCACAGTCGCTGCTGGCGGCCCTGGCCGCGCGCTGATCTGACCTGACCTGACCGAACCGACCGAACGCCATGCTCCAGCTGCGTCGCATCCACCATGTCGCCCTCATCTGCTCGGACTACGAGCGATCGAAGGCCTTCTACGTGAACCTGCTGGGCCTGCGCGTGGTCGCCGAGCACTACCGCGCGCAGCGCCAGTCGCACAAGCTCGACCTGGCGCTGCCCGATGGCGGCCAGATCGAGCTGTTCTCGTTCCCGTCCCCGCCGCCGCGCCCGTCGCGCCCCGAGGCGCAGGGCCTGCGGCACCTGGCGCTGGCCGTCGACGACGTGGCGCAGGCCAAGGCCTGGCTGGAGTCGCAGGGGGTCGAGGTCGAGCCGGTGCGCGTCGATGAATACACCGGCCGCCGCTTCACCTTCTTCGCCGATCCGGACGGGCTGCCGCTCGAGCTCTACGAAGCGGACGCCTCCCGGGCGTGAGGGTCGCGCCGGCCATGCAGGCAGAATCGGCGCATGCATGGCCCCTGATCGGCCGGGCAGCCTGCCCTTGGTCGACAGCTGGAGCCGCCAGACTGCCCATGACCCACGCTCCCTGCACGACCCTGCCCTCGTGGCCCCACGCCTATCCGGCCAGCGGCGCCCGCGCCACGCTGAAAGCCCTCAACGAGGACTTCATCGTCACCGAGCTGCCGCTGCAGCTGCCGGGCGGCACGGGCGAACACCTCTGGCTGGACGTCGAGAAGAACGGCGCCAACACCGCCTTCGTCGCGCAGCAGCTGGCCGCGGCCGCGGGCGTGACCGAGCGCGACGTCGGCTACGCCGGCCTGAAGGACCGCCACGCGATCACCCGCCAGTGGTTCAGCATCTACCTGCCGACCGGCAAGGCCGGCGAGACGCCCGACCTGACCCAGCTCCAGCACCCGGAATTCAAGGTGCTGGCCCAGAGCCGCCATGTGAAGAAGCTGCGCCCCGGCGATCTGCAGGGCAACCGCTTCCGCATCACTCTGCGCGACGTGCAGGGCGAGCGCGAGGCCATCGAGGCCAACCTGAAGGCGGTGGCCGCGCAGGGCGTGCCCAACTACTTCGGCGCGCAGCGCTTCGGCTTCGACGGCGGCAACGTCGAGCAGGGCCGCGCGATGCTGGCGCGCGAAATCCGCGTGCGCAACCCGAAGAAGAAGGGCATCTACCTGTCGGCGGTGCGCTCCTTCGTCTTCAACGAGGTGCTGGCGCAGCGCATCGCGCAGGGCCTGTGGGGCCGGACGCTGCCCGGCGACGTCATGGACGAGGCCGGCCGCCCGACCGGGCCGCTGTGGGGCCGTGGCCGCGTGAGCACCACGGACGAGGCGCAGGTGCTGGAGAACGGCGTGGCCGAGCGTCACGCCACGCTGTGCAGCGGCATGGAATTCGCTGGGCTGGACCAGGAGCGCCGTGCCCTGGTGGCGCTGCCGGCCGACATGGCCTGGGAATGGCCGCAGGCCGACCAGCTGGTGCTGAGCTTCAGCCTGCCCGCCGGCAACTACGCCACCTCCGTGCTCGACGAGATCCTGCACACCTCCGAGCCCGAGCGGCACGCCGAGAACGAGCCCGAAGCCGAAGCACCATGACCGCCGCCGCCCGCCTGCTCGCCCTGCCCGTGCTGCTGCTGCCGCTGGCTGCGGCGGCCCAGACGCCACCGAACGCCGCGCCCGAGGCCGCGCTGCAGACCTGCTTCGCCGAGCTGCAGCCGGCCGCCCGCGCCGCCGGCGTCACGCCCGAGACCTGGCGGCGCCACACCGCCGGGCTGGCTGCCCTGCCCGACGTGCTGGACAAGCTCGACCAGCAGCCCGAGTTCCGCACGCCGATCTGGGACTACCTGGCCGCGCTGGTCGACGACGAGCGCATCGAGCAGGGTCAGGCGATGCTGCGCCAGCACGGCGCGGTGCTGGCGCAGGTGGCGCGGCGCCACGGCGTCGATCCGGCCACCGTGGTCGCCGTCTGGGGCGTCGAGAGCAACTTCGGCCAGACCTTCGGCAAGTACCCGCTGGTGCAGGCGCTGGGCACGCTGTCGTGCCAGGGCCGGCGCCAGACCTTCTTCCGCGGCGAGCTGTTCGCGGCGCTGCGCATCCTGCAGGCCGGCGATGTCGCGCCGGAGCGGCTGGTCGGCTCCTGGGCCGGCGCCTTCGGCCACACCCAGTTCATGCCGACCACCTACGAGCGCCTGGCGGTCGACTTCGACGGCGACGGCCGCCGCGATCTGATCGACAGCGTGCCCGACGCGCTGGCCTCGACCGCGAACTTCCTGACCCGCGCCGGCTGGAAGGACGGCCTGCCCTGGGGCTTCGAGGTGCGGCTGCCGGCCGGCTTCTCCACCGAGGGCCAGGGCCGCAAGGTGCGTCAGCCGATGGCGCGCTGGCGCGACCTGGGCCTGCGCCGCGCCGACGGCTCGCCGCTGCCCGAGCTCGATGCGCCCGCCGGCCTGATGACGCCGGCCGGCGCACGCGGCCCGGCCTTCCTCGTGACGAAGAACTTCGACGCGATCTACAGCTACAACGCCGCCGAGAGCTACGGGCTGGCGATCGCGCATCTGGCCGACCGGCTGCGCGGCGGCGGGCCCTTCGTGACGCCGTGGCCGACCGACGACGCCGGCCTGTCGCGCGCCGAGCGCCGCGAGCTGCAGCAGCTGCTGGCCGGGCGCGGCCACGACATCGGCGCGATCGACGGCCAGCTCGGCGAGCGCAGCCGTGCGGCGATCCGCGCCGAGCGCCGCCGCCTGTTCGGCGAGAGCGATCCGGACGGCCGCGCCGGCCAGAAGCTGCTGCGGGCCCTGCGCGCCGGCGCCCCCGGCCGGTGAATCAGCCGGTGAATCAGCCGGTGAACAGCGCGCGGTGGGCATCGCGCAGCAGGTTCTTCTGCACCTTGCCCATCGCGTTGCGCGGCAGCTCCGTCACCACGAAGGCGCGCTTGGGCACCTTGTAGCCGGCGATCTGCGCCTTGAGCCGCGCCACCAGCGCATCGGCGTCGAGCACGGCGCCCGCCTTGGGCACGATCAGCGCGATCACGCCCTCGCCGAAGTCCGGGTGCGGCACGCCGACCACCGCCGACTCGGCCACACCGGGCATGTCGTTCAGCCAGCCCTCGATCTCGGCCGGGTAGACGTTGTAGCCGCCGGTGATGATCAGGTCCTTGCTGCGGCCGACGATGGTCAGGTAGCCCTGCGCGTCGAAGCGGCCGACGTCGCCGGTCCGGAACCAGCCGTCCGCGGTGAACTCCTCGGCCGTCTTCTCCGGCATGCGCCAGTAGCCGCCGAAGACGTTCGGCCCGCGCACCTGCACGTTGCCGATCTCGTCCACGGGCAGCGCCGCGCCCTGGTCATCGACGACGCGCACGCCCACGCCCGGCAGCGCCGGCCCGACCGTGCCCCCCAGGCGACGCGGTTCCGGCTCGCCGTCGGCGGCGCGGCAGGGGTTCGACGTCAGCATGATCGTCTCGCTCATGCCGTAGCGCTCCAGGATGGTGTGGCCGGTGCGCGCCTGCCAATCGCGGAAGGTCTCGATCAGCAGCGGCGCCGAGCCGGAAATGAAGAGGCGCATCTGCGCACAGGCCTCGCGCGTCAGCCCGGCCTCCTGCAGCAGCCGCACGTAGAGCGTCGGCACGCCCATGAAGACGGTGGCGCGCGGCAGGCGCTCGACCACCGCCTTGGGGTCGAACTTCGCCAGCCACAGCATCTTCGAGCCGTTCAGCAGCGCGCCGTGGCTGGCGACGAACAGGCCGTGGACGTGGAAGATCGGCAGCGCGTGGATCAGCACGTCGCCTTCGCGCCAGTCCCAGAAGTCCTTCAGCACCTGCGCGTTCGACAGCAGATTGCCGTGGCTCAGCATCGCGCCCTTGCTGCGGCCGGTGGTGCCGGAGGTGTAGAGGATCGCGGCCAGATCGCCGGCCGCCTTCGGCGCGATCTCGTGCGTGTCGGGGAAATGCGCGGCGCGGTCGAGCAGCGTGCCGGTGCGGTCGTCGTTCAGCGTGAAGACATGCGCCACGCCCTTCTGGAAGGCGAGCTGGCTGATCCACGGGAAGTTTTTGCCGGCGCAGACCACCACCGCCGGCTCGGCGTTGCCCAGAAAATAGTCCAGCTCGGCGGCCTGGTAGGCGGTGTTCAGCGGCAGGTAGACCAGCCCCGCGCGCAGCGTCGCCAGATACAGCATCAGCGCCTCGACCGACTTCTCGGTGTGCGCCGCCACCCGGCTGCCGGCCGGGATCTCCAGCGACTGCAGCAGGTTGGCCAGCATCGCGGTGGCGCGGTCGAGGTCGCGCCAGGAGTAGTCCAGCCCGCTGTCGGTCTCGATCGCGATCGCGTCGAGGTCGGCGGGAAAGGCGGCGCGCAGGGCGGCGAAGAGGTTGGAGTTGGCGGCGGGGCTCATGGGCGGCGGGCGTGGATCCCCGCCTGCGCGGGGATGACGGAAGGGCTGGACGGACTCGGGCGCCGGCGAATCAGGCGCCGGTGAACTTCGGGGCGCGCTTCTCGATGAAGGCGGTGATGCCTTCGCGGTGATCGGGACCGCTGGCGTAGGCGGCGAGCTGCTGGCGCTGGGCCTCGGAGAACGCGAACTGCGGCGCGACCAGACGCAGCGCCTGCTTGTTCAGGCGCGCGGCGCGCGGCGCGCCGGCGGCGATGCGCCGCGCGGTGGCCTCGGCCTCCTGCGCGACCTCCTCGTCGGGCACGACCCGCTGCACCAGGCCGCGCTGCAGCGCGACCTCGGCCTCGAGCAGCCGCGCCTCCAGCAGGATCTCGGCGGCGGTGGCCAGCCCGGCCACCCGCGCCACGCCGGCGAGCTCGTCGATCGCCATCGGGAAGCCCAGCCGGGCGATCGGCGCGCCGAAGCGGCTCGAGCGTCCGGCGATGCGGATGTCGCACTGGCAGGCGATCTCCAGCCCGCCGCCGACGCAGGCGCGCTCGATCTGCGCCACCAGCGGGATGTCGCAGCGGTACATCGCGTCGAGCGCCGGCGCGACGATGTTCTCGTGGAAGTCGCGCACCGTGTCCGGCTCGAAGCGGAAGGCCGGAAACTCCTCGATGTCGCCGCCGGAGACGAAGGTGCCGCCCTCGCCGCGCACGATCACGCAGCGCAGGTCCGGCTCGCGCGCGTCCAGGCCGTCGAAGATCTGGCGCAGCTCGCGCCACATCGCGACGCTGACGGCATTGAGCTTGCCCGGGTTGGACAGCGTGAGCACCGCCACGCCGGACAGCGTGGCGTGGGGTTCGAGGCGGACGGCGGACGGGGCCGGGACCAGGGCCGGGGCATTCATGCGGGACGATCTCCAGAGAAGTCCTGAAAGGACGGATGCACAGGCATCGGGGGCGACGATGCTAGGCCGGCTCGCTGACCGCAGGCTTGAGCGGCGCCCGGCTCACTTCAGCGCATCCCACAGCAGCTTGACCCCGGTCAGGAACATGCCCCACTGCACCAGGCGGTAGAACCAGCGCGGCGAGACATGCTTCGTCGCCTGGATGCCGAGCAGCACGCCGGCGGCAGCCACCGGCATCAGCGCCGCCGAGGTGGCGAGCTGCCCCCAGTCGAGCAGGCCCAGCAGGCCGTAGGGCACCCACTTGGCGGCGTTGATCGCGGCGAAGAACACCGCCGAGGTGCCGGCATAGGCCAGCGGCGCCATGTGGCGCGGCAGCAGCGCCATCACGATCGGCGGGCCGCCGCTGTGCGCGATGAAGCTGGTGAAGCCGGAGGTCAGCGCCAGCGCGCCGCTGGCCGCCGCGCCGGGCGGCGCGGCATCGGCCTGCGGCGGGAACTTCAGGTTCCAGGCCAGGAAGATCAGCGTCACCAGGCCGGTCAGCCCGCCCACCAGGTGCGGCGACAGCACGCCGAAGCCGATCCAGCCCAGCACGATGCCGATCAGGCCGGCGGGCAGCAGCTGGCGCAGCACCGTCCAGTCCGCATGGCGGCGCAGCGTCACCAGGCCCATGACGTCGGACAGGCACAGCAGCGGCAGCACCAGCGCGGCAGCCTGCGGCACGGTCACGCTCATCGCCAGCAGCGGCGTGGCCAGCGCGCCGATCCCGGAGGCGAAGCCGGACTTGGAGATGCCCACCAGCAGCGCGGCCGGCACCGCGACGGCGTAGAACGCCGGATCGGTGATCACAGGATGCGGCAGGCGTCGTCGAAGTCCAGGCGCGCGGCGCGCGGGCGCAGGCCGGCGGGATCGCCGTGGCCGAGGTTGCACACCAGCAGCGTCTTCACCGCGGTGCCGCCCCAGAAGGCGGCGTCCACGCCGGCGGCGTCGAAGCCGGCCATCGGGCCGCAGTCCAGGCCCAGCGAGCGCGCCGCCAGGATGAAGTAGCCGGTCTGCAGCGTGGCGTTGAAGCGCGCCATGTGCTCGACCTTGGCCGGCTGGCCCTCGAAGGCGGCGGCCGGCACATGCGGCGCCAGCCGGCCCATCGTCGCGGGAAAGTCGAGGTCGGCGCCCAGCACCGCCACCACCGGCGCGGTGGCGGTCTTGGCACGGTTGCCCTCGGCCATCAGCGGCAGCAGCGCAGCACGCGCCTCGGCCGAGACGATGAAGCGCACCCGCAGCGGGCCGCAGTTCATCGCCGTCGGCGCCCATTTCAGGCGCTCGTGCAGCTCGCGCAGCAGCTCGGGCGCGACCGGGCGGTCCTGCCAGGCGTTGTGGGTGCGCGCCGCCGAGAAGAGCTGAGCGGGGGTGAGCGGGGTCGTTTCCGGAGAGGTCGTCATGGCGGGGCCGTCCGGCCCGCAGCCGGCAGCGACAGTGGAAAAAGGCCACAATTGTCGGATGTTTGCCCCCAGCCAGAACGACGTCCGGACATTCTTCTGCGAGGCCTGGCGCAAGTCGCGCGCCGGCGGGCCGCTCTCGCCGATCGAGACCCTCGCGTCGCAGTGGATCGAGCTCCACCCCGAATACCATGCCGATCTGGCCGACCTGCCCGCCGCGCTGGCCGCCGTCTACCAGGTCGAGGACGGCCGCACCAATCCCTTCCTGCACCTGTCGATGCACCTGAGCATCAGCGAGCAGGTCTCGATCGACCAGCCGCGCGGCATCCGCCAGGCGGTCGAGCTGCTGGCGGCGAAGCGCGGCGACCTGCACGCGGCGCAGCACGAGGTGATGGAGTGCCTGGGCGAGATGATCTGGGCCTCGCAGCGCAGCGGCCAGCCGCCCGACCCGCACGCCTACCTCGACGGCGTGCGCCGCCGCGCCACCGCCGACCGCGGCTGAAGCGGCAGATCGCCCCATGAGCGCCACCGCCCCCGCCGCCACCGCCGTGGCCCGCCCGGCCGACCTGGTCATCGCCATCGCGCTGGCGCTGCTGCTGGGCCTGCAGCCGGTGTCGACCGATCTCTACCTGCCGGCGCTGCCCGGCATCAAGGCCGAGCTGGGCGCCTCGATGGCCGCCACCCAGCAGACCATGGCCGCGCTGCTGCTGGCCTTCGGCTTCGGCCAGCTGGTCTGGGGGCCGGTGGCCGACCGCTTCGGCCGCCGGCGGGTGCTGCTGGTGTCGCTGTCGGCCTATCTGCTGTCCAGCCTGGCGGCGGCCACCGCGGCCGACATCCAGGCGCTGATCCTCACCCGCATCGTGCAGGGCGCGGCGATGTCGGGCGCGGTGGTGGTGGCCCGCGCGATGGTGCGCGACCTCTACCAGCCCAGCGAGGGCATGCGCATCATGTCGCTGGGCATGTCGGGCCTGGGCCTGATCGCGCTGTCCAGCCCGCTGCTGGGCGGTCTGGTGACCGGCTGGTTCGGCTGGCGCGCCAGCTTCGTGACCATCGCGCTGATCGTGCTGGGCGCGCTGCTCTTCGTCGCGCTGCGCCTGCCCGAGACGATCCGCGAGCGCAATCCACGCGCGCTGCAGCCGGGTCCGCTGCTGCAGGGCTGGGCGCGCATCCTGCGTCATCCGACCTTTCTCGGCTGGTCCGGGCTGACCGCGGCGACCTACGGCGGCCTGTTCCTCTTCCTGTCGGGCTCGTCCTTCGTCTACATGCAGGTGCTGGGCCTGAGCGCGACCCAGTACGGCCTGGCGCTGTGCACCAGCTCGGTGGCCTATCTGGCCGGCACGGTGGTGTGCCGGCGCTGGCTGGTGCGCCACGGCCCGACCGGCGCGGTGCGCCGCGCCGCGCTGGTGACGCTGGCCGGCGGCCTGTCGATGGCCGCGCTGGCGCTGGCCGGCGTGCAGACGGTCTGGGCGGTGCTGCTGCCGCAGCTGGCCTATGCCTTCGGCCACGGCACGCACCAGCCCTGCGGGCAGGCCGGCGTGGTCGGCCCCTTCCCGCAGCAGGCCGGCATGGCCTCGGCGCTGTCGGGCTTCATCCTGGCGGCCACCGCCTTCCTGCTCGGCCAGTGGCTCGGGGGCGCGATGGACGGCACGACCCGGCCGCTGGCCTGCGGCGTGGGCGCGGCCTCGGTGGCGGTGGCGCTGATCGGCTGGACCGCGGTGCAGCGCCACGGCCTGCCGGCGGAGAAGCACGCATGAGCGCCGCCCCGGTGCTGGTGGTCGCCGGCCCCACCGCCTCGGGCAAGACCGGCGCGGCGCTGGCGCTGGCGCGCGCGGCGCGGGCGCGCGGCCTGCCGCCGGTGGAGATCATCAGTGTCGACTCGGCGCTGGTCTACCGCGGCATGGACATCGGCACCGCCAAGCCCACGCCGGCCGAGCGGGCCGAGGCGCCGCACCATCTGATCGACCTGATCGAGCCGACCGCCGCCTACTCGGCCGCCGAGTTCGTCGCCGACACGCGCCGGCTGATCGGCGAGATCCGCGCACGCGGCGCCGAGCCGGTGCTCGCCGGCGGCACGATGCTCTATCTGAAGGCGCTGTTCGACGGCCTGGACACGCTGCCGCCGGCCAACGCCGTGCTGCGCGCCGAGCTCGATGCGCAGGCTGCGCAGATCGGCTGGCCGGCGATGCACGCGGAGCTGGCGCGCATCGACCCGGTCACCGCCGCGCGGCTGGCCCCGAACGACGCGCAGCGCATCCAGCGCGCGCTGGAGGTCTGGCGCCTGAGCGGCCAGCCGCTGTCGGCCTGGCACACCGGCCGCTTCGACCGCGCGCGGGTGGCCGAGGCCGCCCGGCCCGACGAGTTCCGGCTGCTGTCGCTGGAGCCGCAGGACCGCGCCTGGCTGCACGCGCGCATCGCGCAGCGCTTCGAGGCGATGCTGGCCGAGGGCTTCATTGCGGAAGTCGAGCGGCTGCGCGCGCGCGGCGACCTCGACCCCGGCCTGCCGTCGATGCGCTGCGTCGGCTACCGCCAGGCCTGGGAAGCGCTCGACGGCCTGTGGCCGGCCGACGAGCTGGCCGAGCGCGGCATCGCCGCGACGCGTCAGCTCGCCAAGCGCCAGCTCACCTGGCTGCGCGGCATGCCGCAGCGCGAAGTCATCGCCGCCGACGGGCCCGACCCGGTCGGCGCGGTGCTGGCGCGCGGCCTGCCGCTGCTGGAGGCGCATGCGCGATGACGCCGGCACCGCTGCTGCGCCTGCAGGACCTGGGCAAGGCCTACCGCGACACGCCGGTCTTCGAGGCGGTCAGCCTGGAGATGGCGCCCGGCGAGGTGGTGGCGCTGGTGGGCGACTCCGGCGTGGGCAAGTCCACGCTGCTGAACTGCATCGCCGGGCTGGACCGCGCCGACCGCGGCCTGGTCGAGATCGCCGGCCGCGAGGTGCAGTCGCTCGACGATCACGCCGCCGCGCTGCTGCGCCGCGAGGCGCTGGGCTTCGTCTTCCAGGCCTTCCATGTACTGCCGCACCTGAGCGTGGCCGACAACGTCGCGCTGCCGCTGCTGCTGCTGGGCTGGCGCGAGAAAGCGCGCATCGACGCCCGCGTGGCCGAGCTGCTCGCCGAGGTCGATCTGGCCGGGCTGGGCCCGCGGCGCCCGCGCGAGCTCTCCGGCGGCCAGCTCCAGCGCGTGGCGATCGCGCGCGCGCTGGTGCACCGCCCGGCGCTGATCCTCGCCGACGAGCCCACCGGCAACCTCGACCCGCGCACCGCGCAGCGGGTGCTCGACCTGCTGGTCGGCCAGGCACGGCGCCACCGCGCCGGCTGCCTGATCGTCACCCACTCGGAGAGCGCCGCCGCGCAGGCCGACCGCACGCTGCGGCTGCGCGCCGACGGCATCGAGGCGCTGCGATGAACCGGCGCTCAGACGCCCAGCGACAGCGGCAGCGTGTGCACCCGGTCGCGGCCGGCGCGCTTGGCGTCGTACAGCGCCTGGTCGGCGGCGCGGATCAGCGCGTCCAGCGTCGGCGTGGCCGCGCTCATCGCCACCACCCCGAGGCTGATGGTCACCGGCACCTGCAGCGGATGCTGCGGATCGCGCAGCCCGGCCTGCACCGCCTGGCGCATGCGCTCGGCCAGCCGGATCGCCTCGCGCTGGCCGGTCTCGGGCAGCAGCACGATGAACTCCTCGCCGCCGAAGCGCGCCAGCAGGTCGGTGCGGCGCAGCGTCATCGCGCAGGTCTGCGCGATCTCGACCAGCAGCCGGTCGCCGGCCTGGTGGCCGTGGTCGTCGTTGACGCGCTTGAAATGGTCGACGTCGATCAGCACCATCGCCAGCGGCCGGCCGTGGCGGGTCGCGCGCTCGAACTCCAGCGCGGCCTGCTCCATGAACCAGCGCCGGTTGCGCACGCCGGTCAGCGCGTCGGTCAGCGCCATGTCCTCGACCCGGCGCAGCGCCAGCTCGAGCGCGAGCACCAGCCGCAGCATCACGCCGGCCCCCAGACCGGCGATCGGCACCGGCAGCAGCGCCGCCAGCAGCAGCGAGCGCGTCGACAGCGTCCAGCCGGCCAGCACATGCCACAGCACGTCGAGCAGCACCGAGGCGGCCACGCTCGCTCCGACCATCAGCACCGTGGCCTGGCGCAGACCGACCGACTCGACCCAGACCGCCAGCCTCGCCAGCCCGGGCGGCAGGGCGGCCATCTCCGCGAAGGCCTCGGAGGGCGCCGGCGCGGGACGGGAGGCAGGGTCGGACGGCTGATCGTTCATGTTCTGGAACGGATGGCGGAAACCGGCGTTCATTGTGCGCTCAAATTTGCACACAAACGGTACCGCACCGTTGCAATGATGCAGACCTCATGCGTGCACGCCACCTTCTGACGCTGGCGGCGCAGGAGGCCCGCCACCACCCGGGACGCATCGCCGTGGCGCTGCTGGCGGTGGCGCTGGGCGTGGCGCTGGCCTTCGCGGTGCACCTGATCAACGCCTCGGCGCTGGCCGAGTTCGGCCAGGCGGTGCGCACCGTCAACGGCCAGCCCGACCTGGAGCTGCGTGCGGCCGGCGGCCGCGACCTCGACGAGGCGCTGTACACGCGGGTCGCCGCGCTGGCGGCGGTGGCCCAGGCCAGCCCGGTGATCGAGATCGACACCGTGGCGATCGACGCGAGCGGGCGCAAGCGCGCGCTGAAGCTGATCGGCCAGGACCTGCTGGTGGCCGCGACGCTGGCGCCGGCGCTGCTGCCGCGGCCGGATCCGGCCCGCGGCGCGGACCTGCGTCTGGCCGGCCTCGATCCGCGGCAGGTCTTCCTGAACCCGGCCGCGCAGCAGCTGCTGGGCGTGCCGGCGGGCGGGCGGCTGCGGCTGCAGTCGGGCAACCGCATCGTCGCGCTGACGGTCGGCGGCACGGTCGCGGCCGAGGCGGCGCCGCTGGCGGTGATCGACATCGCCGGCGCGCAGGCCTTCTTCGGCCGGCCCGGGCGCATCAGCCGCATCGACCTGCGCCTGGCGCCCGGGGCGGACCGCGCCGGCCTGCTGGCCGTGCTCGGGCCGGGCGTGCGCGCGGCCGCGCCGGACGAGGCGGCGCAGCGCGTCTCCAACCTGTCGCAGGCCTACCGGGTCAACCTGACGGTGCTGGCGCTGGTGGCGCTGTTCACCGGCGCCTTCCTGGTGTTCTCGGTGCAGTCGCAGGCGGTGGCCAAGCGGGTGCCGCAGCTGGCGCTGCTGGGCGTGCTGGGCATGACCGGGCGCGAGCGGCTGGCGCTGGTGCTGCTGGAGTCGGCGCTGCTGGGCCTGGCGGGGGCGGCGGCCGGCCTGGCGCTGGGCACCGGCCTGGCGCTGCTGGCGCTGCGGGTGCTCGGCGGCGATCTGGGCAGCGGCCTGCTCGGCGGCAGCGCGCCGGCGCTGCAGTGGTCGGACACGGCGGCGTGGGTCTACGGCGGCCTGGGCCTGCTGGCGGCGCTGGCCGGCGGCTGGCAGCCGGCGCAGCGGGCGGCGCGGCTGGCGCCGGCGCAGAGCCTCAAGGGCCTGGGCGGCGAGGACCTGAGCCCGCGCCGGCCCTGGCTGGGGCCGCTGCTGCTGGTGCTGGGCGTGGCGCTGGCCTTCGCGCCGCCCTGGCGCGAGTTGCCGCTGGGCGCCTACGCGGCAGTGGCGCTGCTGCTGGTGGGCGGCATCGCGACGGTGCCGCTGCTGGTGGGCGCGGTGCTGGGCCGGCGTGCCGGGCCGCGCCAGCCGGTGCTGCTGCTGGCGGTCGAGCGAGCCCGCGACCAGCGCGACAGCGCCGCGATCACCGTCGCCGGCGTGGTCGCCAGCCTGGCGCTGTCGGTGGCGCTGACGGTGATGGTGGCGAGCTTCCGCGACTCGGTGACCGGCTGGCTCGAGGAGGTGCTGCCGGCCGATCTCTATGCCCGCACCGCCGCGACCGCGGCCCAGGCCGACGGCGCCTACCTCGAGCCGGCCTTCCTGCGCGCGGCCGCCGCGCTGCCCGGCGTGGCGCGGGTGCAGGCGCAGCGGGTGGTGCCGATCGAGCTGGACCCGGCGCGCGCGCCGCTGGCGCTGATCGCACGCGAGCTGGGCGACGCGCGGCGCACGCTGCCGCTGGTGGGCGAGCCGGTCGAGGCGGGCAGCGACGGCCTGCCGGAGCTGTGGGCCAGCGAGGGCGCGGTCGCGCTCTACGGCCTGAGCCCGGGCCGCCGGGTCGCGCTGCCGCTGCCCGACGGCCGCCGCGTCGAGATGCGGGTGCGCGGCGTCTGGCGCGACTACGCCCGCCAGCAGGGTTCGCTGGCGATCGACCGCGCGGCCTGGCAGCGCCTGAGCGGCGACGAGCGCATCAACGACCTGGCGCTGTGGCTGGCGCCCGGCGCCGATCTCGACGCGGTGCGCCGCGGCCTGCGCGCGCTGACGGCCGACGCGGCGCTGCTCGAGATCGCCACGCCGGCCGAGATCCGCGCCACCTCGCTGGCGATCTTCGACCGCAGCTTCGCGGTGACCTACTGGCTGCAGGCGGTGGCGATCGTCATCGGCCTGTTCGGCATCGCGGCGAGCTTCTCGTCGCAGGTGCTGGCGCGCCGGCGCGAGTTCGGCGCGCTGCAGCACCTGGGCATGGACCGCCGCCAGGTGCTGGCGCTGGTCTGCGCCGAGGGCGCGGTGTGGACCGGCTTCGGCGCGCTGCTCGGGCTGGCGCTCGGGCTGGCGGTCAGCGTGGTGCTGGTGCACGTGGTCAATCCGCAGAGCTTCCACTGGACGATGGACATGGCCCTGCCCTGGGGCCGGCTGGCCGCGCTGGCGGTGGCGGTGCTGGTCGCCGGCACGCTGACGGCGTGGATCGCCGGCCGGGCCGCCGCGTCGCGCGAGATGGCGCTGGCCGTCAAGGAGGACTGGTGACATCGATCCCGCGGCCACGACTGCCGCTTTCACGCCGCGCGCTGCTGCGCGCCGCCGCGCTGGCCGCGCCGCTGCCGGCCGTCGCGGCGACGGCCGCCACGGGCGTGCGCCCGCGCGCGCTGGTCTTCCCGACCGACTTCGGCGCCCATCCCGACACCCGCACCGAATGGTGGTACGCCACCGGCTGGCTGGCCGATCCGGCCCGTCCGCGCGAGCCGACGCACGGCTTCCAGGTGACCTTCTTCCGCTCGCGCACCGGACTGGGCGAGGACATCGACAGCGCCTTCGCCGCGCGGCAGCTGATCTTTGCGCACGCCGCGCTGAGCGACCTGGGCGAGCGGCGCCAGCGCCATGACCAGCGCCTCGCCCGCGAGGGCTTCGGCCGCGCCGGCAGCCGGACGGGCGACACCCGGGCCTGGATCGGCGACTGGCAGATCCTGCGCGAGGCGGCCGACGTCGCCGCCGACGGCAGCGCACGCAGCCGCTACCGCGCCCGCGTCGGCTCCAGCGCGCTCGGCGGCACGCTGGAGCTGGTGCTGCACACGACGCAGCCGCTGCTGGCGCAGGGCCAGGACGGCTTCTCGCGCAAGGGACCGGATCCGTCCCAGGCCAGCCACTACTACAGCCAGCCGCAGCTCGCGGTCGAGGCGCGCTGGCAGCCCGACGGCCCGGGGCCGGCGCGGGCGCTGGCCGGACGCGGCTGGCTCGACCACGAATGGAGCGAGACGCTGCTCCACCCCGAGGCGGTCGGCTGGGACTGGATCGGCATGAACCTGGACGACGGCGGCGCGCTGACCGCCTTCCGGCTGCGCCGTGCCGACGGCAGCGCGCTGTGGGCCGGCGGCTCCTGGCGGGCGGCCGGCGAGACGCGTGCGCGGGCCTTTGCGCCCGACGAGGTCCGCTTCAGCCCGCTGCGGACCTGGACCAGCGCGGCCACCGGCGCGCGCTATCCGGTCGAGTGGCAGGTCGAGACGCCCGCCGGGCGCTGGACGGTGCGCTCGCTGCTCGACGCGCAGGAGCTCGACAGCCGCGGCAGCACCGGCACCGTCTACTGGGAAGGCCTGAGCGAGCTGCGGAACGCCGCCGGCACCCGCACCGGCCTGGGCTACCTGGAGATGACCGGCTACGCCGGCCGTCTGGCGCTGTGAACCTCCCCCTTTCGCCCCTCCCGGCGCCCTTCTTCCGCCCCGATGAGCCCGACCGCCCCTGAACCGCCTGCCGCCCCCCCGGCCAGCCGTCCCGCCCGCTCGACCCGGCCGCTGGCCGGTCTGCGTCCCTTCTTCGCGCCCTACCGGCGGCAGATCGCGCTGGCCGGGCTCTTTCTCGTTCTGGCCGCGCTCAGCACGCTGCTGCTGCCGGTGGCGCTGGGCGCGCTGGTCGACCGCGGCCTGCTCGCGGCCGATCCGGGCCAGCGCATCATGGCGCTGCGCGGACATTTCCTGGCGCTGTTCGCCGTCGGCGCCGCGCTGGGCGTGTTCTCGGCGGCGCGCTTCCACATGGTCAGCTGGATCGGCGAGCGCGTCACCGCCGACCTGCGCGAGGCGGTCTACGCGCATGTGATCCGCCAGAGCCCGGCCTTCTTCGAGACCACCCGCGGCGGCGAGGTGCTCTCGCGGCTGACCACCGACACCACGCTGGTGCAGACGGTGGTGGGCTCGAGCCTGTCGCTGGGGCTGCGCAACGCGGTCACCGGGCTGGGCGCGCTGGTGATGCTGATCGCGACGAACCCGCGCATCATGCTGCCGGTGTTCGCGGTGCTGGCGCTGGTGCTGCTGCCGGTGCTGCTGGCCGGGCGGCGGGTGCGCCGGCTCGGTCGTGCCAGCCAGGACCGCGTCGCCGACACCAGCGCGATCGCCGCCGAGGTGCTCGCGGCGATTCCGGTCGTGCAGGCCCATGGCCAGGAGGAGCGCGAGGCGCGCCGCTACCGCGACGCCGCCGAGGAGGCCTTCCGGACCGCCTGCCGGCGCTCGCGCATGCGCGCGGTGCTGATGGGCTTCACCATCACCGCGACCTTCGCCGCGGTGCTGTGGGGCCTGCAGCAGGGCACCGGCGCGGTGATGCGCGGCGAGATCTCGGCCGGCCACCTCGGCAGCACCGTGGTCTATGTCGCCATCCTGGTGGGCAGCGTCGCGGTGCTGTCGGAGGTCTGGGGCGAGCTGCTGCGCGCCGCCGGCGCCACCGAGCGGCTGATGGAGCTGCTGGCCGAACGCTCGGCGGTGCAGGACCCGCCGGCGCCGCGGCGGCTGCCGCCCGCGGCCGGCGGCGCGGCGGTGCGGCTGCGCCAGGTCGTCTTCCGCTATCCCTCGCGCCCGGGCCACGCGGCGCTGGCCGGCATCGACCTCGAGCTGCGCCCCGGCGAGACGGTCGCGCTGGTGGGGCCGAGCGGCGCGGGCAAGAGCACGCTGCTGCAGCTGCTGCTGCGCTTCCACGACGTCGAGTCCGGCGCGGTCGAGATCGACGGCGTCGACGTGCGCGACCTGGCGCTGGCCGAGCTGCGCGCGCGCATCGGCCTGGTGCCGCAGGACAGCACGATCTTCTCGGCCGACGCGATGGAGAACATCCGCTACGGCCGCCCCGACGCCAGCGACGAGGCGGTCTTCGCCGCCGCGCGCGCCGCGCAGGCCGACGGCTTCATCCGCGCGCTCCCGGAGGGCTACCGCACCTTCCTCGGCGAGCGCGGCGTGCGGCTGTCGGGCGGCCAGCGCCAGCGCATCAGCATCGCGCGCGCCATCCTGGCCGACGCGCCGCTGCTGCTGCTCGACGAGGCCACCAGCGCGCTCGACGCCGAAAGCGAGCGTCTGGTGCAGACCGCGCTGGAAGCCGCCATGAAGAACCGCACGACGCTGGTCATCGCGCACCGGCTCGCGACCGTCCAGCGCGCCGACCGGATCGTCGTGCTGGACAATGGCATGATTGTCGAACAGGGAAGCCACGCCGAACTGGTCCTGCGCGGAGGACTCTATGCCCGGCTGGCGGCCATGCAATTCCAATCCAGCGCCACCACATGACGACACCCACCCAGCGAGGATCGATCGACGACCGCAAGGAGCCGCGCTACCAGGTCAACTGGCGCGCCCGGATGACCCTGCCCGACGGGCAGGTGATCGAGGTGCGGGTGCAGGACATCTCGCAGAGCGGCGTGGGCATGCTCAGCGATGTGCCCGTTCAAGGCAACACGGTCATGAACGTGGTGATGGGCGTGCCTGACCCGGACAACCTGGCTCGGGTGATGGGCGTGCCGGTGCAGGTCCACATGGCCTATGTGGTGCTGAACAACCACGACTTCCGCGTCGGCGGCAAATGGGTCAACCTGCAGCCGGCGGCGCGCGACCTGCTGCAGGCCTGGATCCGGCGCCTGAGCTTCCAGGACTGAAGGCGGCCGGAGCGCGGGCCGGCCGACCGGGCCGGCGCATGACAGAATCGCGGGCCTTTCCCTGTCCGCTGTCCTGCCCCTGCCGCCGATGAGCCCGCCCACCGATTCCCGCCCTGTCCGCACTCCGTACGAGGACTTCCTGCGCCATGTGCAGCAGCACGGCACGCCCAAGTCCGACCGCACCGGCACCGGCACCCTGAGCGTCTTCGGCCACCAGATGCGCTTCGACCTGCGCGAGGGCTTCCCGCTGATCACGACGAAGAAGGTGCATTTCCGCTCGGTGGCGCTGGAGCTGCTGTGGTTCCTGCGCGGCGACTCGAACGTCAAGTGGCTGCAGGAACGCGGCTGCACCATCTGGGACGAATGGGCCGACGACAGCGGCGACCTCGGCCCCGTCTACGGCGTGCAGTGGCGCTCGTGGCCGACGCCGGACGGCCGCCACATCGACCAGATCGCCCAGGTCGTCGAGCAGCTGCGCAGCAATCCGGACTCGCGCCGCATCCTGGTCAGCGCCTGGAACGTCGCCGATCTCGACCGCATGGCGCTGATGCCCTGCCACGCGCTGTTCCAGTTCTACGTCGCCGAGGGCCGCCTGAGCTGCCAGCTCTACCAGCGCTCGGCCGACCTGTTCCTGGGCGTGCCCTTCAACATCGCCAGCTACGCGCTGCTGACGCACATGGTGGCGCAGCAGTGCGACCTGGAGGTGGGCGACTTCATCTGGACCGGCGGCGACTGCCACATCTACAGCAACCACGTCGCGCAGGTGGCCGAGCAGCTCTCGCGCGAGCCGATGTCATTCCCCACGCTCAGGCTGGCGCGCCGCCCGGCGTCGATCCTCGACTACGAACTGGCCGACTTCGAGATCGTCGACTACCGCCACCACCCGGCGATCAAGGCGCCGGTGGCGGTATGAGCGGCCCGGCCCGTCCGATCGTCGCGCTGATCGCCGCGGTCACGCGCAACCGCGTCATCGGCCGCGGCAACGAGCTGGTCTGGCACGATCCGGCCGACGCGCGCCACTTCCGCACCGCCACGATGGGCTGCCCGGTCGTCATGGGCCGGCGCACCTGGGAATCGCTGCCGGCGCGCTTCCGGCCGCTGCCCGGCCGGCGCAATGTCGTCGTGACGCGCCAGAGCGGCTGGAGCGACGCCGGCGCCGAGGTCGCGCACGGCCTGGACGAGGCGCTGGCGATGCTGGCCGAGACGCCGAAGGTCTTCGTCATCGGCGGCGGCCAGCTCTACGCGCAGGCGCTGGCGCAGGCCGACGAGCTGGTGCTCACCGAGATCGACGCCGAGCTCGACGGCGACACCTTCTTTCCGGAATGGCGCGACGCCGGCTTCGTCGAGGTGGCGCGCCAGGCCGGCGCGCCGCAGCCGGGCGGCCCGGCCTTCGACTTCGTCACCTGGCGGCGCCAGCGCGGCTGAGCCGGCTCAGCCGAAGGGGCGCACGCCGATCAGCGGCCCGTGCAGCCACAGCGCGAAGACGATCCACGCGAAGATGCCCGCCAGCGAGGTGATCACGTCGCGCCCCGAATGCAGCGGCAGCGGCGGATCGCCCAGCGCGCGGTCGCGCCGACGCGCCGCGCGGAAGGCGGCCACCGCCCAGGCCAGGAAACCGCCGAACAGCATCAGGTCCGCCAGCGTGCCGTTGGCCAGCAGGTGCGCCAGCGCCCAGGTCTTGACGCCGAGAAGCATCGGATGGCGCACCGCCGCCTTCAGCCGCGATCCCGGCACCCAGGTCGAGGCCAGCAGCACGAAGGCCGGCAGCATCAGCAGCGCGGTGATGTGGCGCATGGCCGCCGGCGGCCGCCACAGCGGCAGCGGATCGAGCCGCGCCAGCGTGTAGCCCCAGGCCAGCAGCCCGAGCCCGAGCAGCGACAGCAGCGAATGCGCCACCCGCCAGGCCAGCACACCGTGCCGGTCGATCCGGTCGGCGCGCCAGCCCTCGGCCAGCACCCGGGTCGAATGCATGCCCAGGAACAGCAGCAAGCCCGCGATCAGCACCGCCATGTCCTCGTGTCTCCTCGTCAGCCTGGCGTGAAGTATCTGACAAAGCCGCGGCCAGGCCACACCGGCTGCGGCATCATGCCGGCATGAGACTCGCCACCTGGAATGTCAATTCGCTGTCGGTGCGGCTGCCCCAGCTGCTCGACTGGCTCGCCGCGACCACGCCCGACGTCGTCGTGCTGCAGGAAACCAAGCTGACCGACGACAGGTTTCCGGCCGACGCACTGCGCGCCGCCGGCTATGCCTGCGCCTGGTTCGGCCAGAAGACCTACAACGGCGTGGCGCTGCTGGCGCGCGAGCCGCTGGAGATCGGCGACGTGGTGCGCAACATTCCCGGCTTCGACGACCCGCAGGCGCGCGTCATTGCCGCGACGGTGGCCGGCACCCGCATCGTCGGCGCCTACTTCCCCAACGGCCAGGCGCCGGACTCGGAGAAGTTCGCCTACAAGCTGGACTGGCTCGCGGCGCTGCAGCGCTGGCTGGCGCAGGAGCTGGCCGCGCACCCGGCGCTGGCGCTGATGGGGGACTTCAACATCGCGCCGGAGGACCGCGACGTGCACGACCCGGTCGCCTGGGCCGGCCAGATCCACTGCACCGACGAGGAGCGCGCCGCCTTCCGCGCGCTGGTCGGCCTGGGCCTGGACGACGCCTTCCGGCGCTTCGAGCAGCCCGAGCGCAGCTGGAGCTGGTGGGACTACCGCAACCTCGCCTTCCGCCGCAACCAGGGCCTGCGCATCGACCACATCCTGCTGAGCGCGCCGCTGGCCGGGCGCGCCACCGCCTGCGCCATCGACCGCGGCCCGCGCCGCAACGAGCGGCCCAGCGACCACGCACCCGTCTGGGTCGACCTGGAATGAAAAAAGGCGCCCTGCGCAGGCGCCTGTCAATTCATACCAGGGAAAGACGCACGCGGACCGCGTGCGCAGGAGCGGCCGTGGATCAGGCGGCGCGCTTGCCGTTGCCATTCAGGCGGCGGCGGCTCATCAGGCCGATCGCGCCCAGGCCGGCGAGCATCATCGCGTAGGTCTCGGGTTCCGGCACCGCGGCGGTGACCGCGACGTTGTCGATGGTCAGCGTGCTGTTGAACGACGGCGGCAGCACCATGGCGCCGAAGTAGATGCGGTAGATGTCGGTGCTGTTCAGCGAGACGCTGGTGGACACGCTGGCCAGCGAGCTGTTCTGCAGGAAGCTGCCGCTCACCATCGAGCTGGTGCTCGCGTCGTAGACCGCGTAGAAGCCGTCGCCGACGGTGTCGAAGCTCAGCGTGTAGGCGCCGGCCGTCGGGGCCTGGAAGGCCGTCCAGATCACGTCACCCAGCGAGACGCGGGCCGCCTGGTTGCCGGCGGTGTCGACGATCGCCGAGCTGTTGGAGTACGAGCCCCACTGCAGATTGCCCCAGCCCTGGGTGGCCGAGATGTTGGCGAAGGTCTCGGCGGCGCCGGTGGCCACGTTCGACAGCTCGAAGTCGCCGTTGCTGACCAGCGACTGGGCCTGGGCGCCGACGGCGGCGCCTGCCATCAGCATGGCAACGGCAGCGGAAAGAATGGACTTGCGCATGAGAAATACTCCCGTCAAGGGTGGATTGATGGACGAAGGAAACCCCGATCGATCGCCGAGGAGGAACCTGTTGCAGTCTAGGGCCCTGTCCCGGACCGCAGACGAAGATTAGCCCGGCAGGATCGCCATTTCTCCCCCTCGAATCGGCAGCGACCCTTGAACAAGGGGCCTGGATATTCACTGACGGCGCACCGCATTTGCGGGATGAGTTTTTATGGAATATTTTCCGAAAAATATCTCCGACCAGTTTCCGGCTCTTCATCGACAGATGCCGTGAAAAGCAAACCCCCCCGGACGGGGGTCCGGAGGGGTTCGGGAGGGCGGCCGGATCGGCCGCCCGGGATGCGCCGAGGATCAGCCCTGCTTGTGCATGCGGCGGCGGCTCATCAGGCCGATCGCGCCCAGGCCGGCCAGCATCATCGCGTAGGTCTCGGGTTCCGGCACCGCGGCGGCGACCGACACGTTGTCGATGTTCAGCGTCGGGTAGAAGGCCGGCGGGGTGACCATGCCGCCGAAGTAGATCTTGTACGACTCGCCGGCGACCAGCGAGGCGGTCGCGGTCTGGGTGGTCCAGCCGGCCTGCGGGGTCACGAACGAGTAGCCGATGACCGACTGCGCCCAGCTGGCGCTGGACAGGCCCCAGAGGCCGCTGCCGTTGTAGTCGAAGCTGATGTTGTAGGTGCCCGAAGTGGCGGCGGTGAAGCCGGCGTACATGATGTCGCCGGTGGCGATCTGGGCGAACTGCTCGCCGCCGACGTCGACCAGCTTGGTCACGCCGGTGCCGCCGGAGTAGTGGCCCCACTGCAGGTCGTTGAAGTTCAGCACGCTGACCTGCTCGAAGGAGCCGGTGGCCAGGTCGGGGTTGTCGAAGGTGCCGTTGGCGACCAGGTTGGTGGCGGCGTGGGCGGCGGTGGCAGCCAGCAGCGAGGCGGCCAGGGCGATCAGGGTCTTGCGCATGATAGGAAACTCCCGGTATGAAGAGATGTGATGGACCGGACTGTCACTCCCGGATCCAGGGAGCCGCCGGTGCGGACCGGCATCCGAGGGGGCTGTCGTCCTGTCCACGTCGACAGATTAGCCGGACCCGGAATGGAAAAGATGGCCAATTCGGACTTGACCCCCCGAACGCGGGACAATCCCGCGATAATGGCTGTGCATATGCCGCGGCGCTACTTCACGGCCCCATTTTCATCGTGAACTAGACACGTCCGGAAAGATCGACCCGGGTCTGCGAGGACCGCCCGCGCGACGGGAATCCCCTGGATCAGGGGTCGGCCGGGGAAGCCGCTGCAGGCGGGGGCGGCCGCGATGCGCCAGCGGGCCCGATCCCCCCGCTTTTCCGGTCGATGCCGCGGACGGCGCAGTGCTACCAATCGGGCTCGCCGTCCACCCCTGCCCGGCCCCGAGGATCCGATGCCGACCGTCCCTGCCCGCCCCGACGTTCCGACCCTGCCGCGTCCCCGGACGGCGGCCTTCCTGATCGCCGCGATCGCGGCCGCGCTGCTGGTGGCGGGCTGCTCGACGGCCCCGAAGGGCGGACAGCGCCCGCGCCGGGTCGATCCGGGCCAGCGCGACGGCGCGCCGGCGAGCTGGCCCTTCGACCTGAACCAGGTGCCCGACGCACAGCCCCGGGTCGAGCCGATCCGCCGCGGCGGGCCGAACAAGCCCTACGAGGTGATGGGCCAGCAATATGTCCCGATGACCGCCGACGAGCCGCTGCGCGAAAGCGGCCTGGCCTCCTGGTACGGCACCAAGTTCCACGGCGCGCCCACCGCCAGCGGCGAGATCTACGACATGTACGCGATGACCGCCGCGCACCCGACGATGCCGCTGCCCAGCTACGCGCGGGTGCGCAACCCGATCAACGGCCGCGAGGTGATCGTGCGGGTCAACGACCGCGGCCCCTTCCACCCGGGCCGCATCATCGACCTGTCCCTGAGCGCTGCGGTGCGGCTGGGCGTGGCCGGCAGCGTCGGGCCGGTCGAGGTGGAGCGGCTGACGCACGACGACATCCGCAGCGGCCGCTGGCAGCGCTGACGCGCCCGCCCGGCGTTCAGCCCACCACCACCGGCTCGGGCTCCAGGCGGATGCCGAAGCGGCCGTAGACGCTTTCCTGGATCGCGCGCGCCAGCGTGATCACCTCGGCGCCGCGGGCGTCGCCGCGGTTGACCAGCACCAGCGCCTGCTTCTCGTAGACGCCCGCGCCGCCCACCGTCTTGCCCTTCCAGCCGCAGGCGTCGATCAGCCAGCCGGCGGCGAGCTTGAAGCTGCCGTCGTCCATCGGGTAGTGCACCACATGCGGATCGCGCGCGATGATGTCGCGGCACTGCTCGGGCGTGACCACCGGGTTCTTGAAGAAGCTGCCGGCGTTGCCGATCACCGCCGGGTCGGGCAGCTTGGCGCGGCGGATCTGGCAGACCCAGTCGAAGATCTGGCGCGCGTCGGGCGCGGTGACGCCGGTCTCCTCGATGCGGCGCTGCAGGTCGAGATAGCCCAGCTCGGGGCGCCACGGCCGCGGCAGGCGCAGGCGCACCCGGGTGATGACGCTTTTCCCCGCCAGCTCGTGCTTGAAGACGCTGTCGCGGTAGCCGAAGCGGCACAGCCGCCCGTCGAGCGTGAAGCCCCGGCCGGTGACCAGGTCGACGCCGTCGAGCGACTCGAAGCGGTCCTGCAGCTCCAGCCCGTAGGCGCCGATGTTCTGCACTGGCGCCGCCCCCACCGTGCCGGGAATCAGCGCCAGGTTCTCCAGCCCCGGCAGGCCCTGGTCGATGGTCCAGGCAACCAGTTCATGCCAGGGCACGCCCGCACCCGCCTCGACGATGAAGGCGTCGTCGCGGGTCTCCAGCAGCCGGATGCCGCCGATGGCCACCTTCAGCACCACCGCGGAGACATCGCGCGCCAGCACGATGTTGCTGCCGCCGCCCAGCACGAACTTCGGCGCCCGGCCGTGGACGGGATGGTCGACCACGCGGCGCACGTCGGCCTCCTCGTCGATGTGGATCAGCGTCTGGGCGATGGCGGGCAGGCCGAAGGTGTTCCAGGCCCGCAGGTTGACGGCGGTTTCGATGCGCATGGCAGAATTTTCCCCTGTTTCCGAACCCCTTCGACGCCCGTCGTCCAGAAAGAGAACCCGCCATGCCCAGCTTCGACACCGTCCTCGAACCCGATCTCGTCGAGGTGCGCAACGCCGTCGACCAGTCGAACAAGGAAATCGGCACCCGCTTCGACTTCAAGGGCAGCGATGCCAAGGTCGAGCTGAAGGACAAGGAGATCACGCTCTTCGCCGACAACGACCTTCAGCTGAAGAACGTCACCGACATCGTGCTGGGCAAGATGGCCAAGCGGGGCGTCGACATCCGCTTCCTCGACCTGACGGCCACGCCCGAGAAGATGAGCCACGACAAGCTCAAGCAGAAGGTGACCGTGAAGGCCGGCATCGAGAGCGATCTGGCCAAGAAGATCCAGAAGGCCATCAAGGACAGCAAGATGAAGGTCCAGGCCAGCATCCAGGGCGACACGGTGCGCGTCAGCGGCGCCAAGCGCGACGACCTGCAGGCCGCGATGGCGCTGCTGAAGAAGACCGTCACCGAGGCGCCGCTGAGCTTCAACAACTTCCGCGACTGAGGCGCGCGGCCGCCGCACCGCCCGGGACCGCGTTCAGCGCGGCGTGTCCGTCTCGGCGGCGCGCTCGGCCGGTCCGACCGGTCGGGCCAGCAGCTGGGGCAGCGAAGGCGCGGTGGCCTCCACGTCGGTCGCGGCCAGGCCGGCGCCCCCGCCGTGACGGCGCCGGCGCTGGCCGCGCCGCTCGCGGTCGCGCTCGCCCGCCCCCGGCGCGGCGGGCCGCGGCGGCGCATCGACCACCACGCCCTCCAGGCCTTCGCGCAGATGCCGGCGCACCACGCCGCCGATCATGTCGCTCTCGCGAAAGCCCAGCTCGTCGACCGCCAGGAAGCGCGACGAGTACTCGCCGAGCTCGCCCTCGGTGTCGCGCACCTTCCAGCGGGCATCGCGGTAGCGGCGCGCGACCCAGCGGTCGAGCACCCAGCCGGTGACCAGCATCGACATGCCCGAGGACATCAGCGCCAGCAGCAGCGAGGCCAGCACCGGCCAGGTGCGCAGGTGACGCCACTGGCGCGCATGCGCCAGCGCGATGGCCGGCACCAGCACCGTCCAGCCCAGCCGCGGCAGCTCCGGATCGAGCTGCACGCCCAGCTCGGCCACCGCCGCGGCCAGGCCGCCGAGCACCAGCACCAGGTCGGGTCCGACATGGACGGTGGTGCGCCGGCGGCGTTCGGGATGGACAAAGGTCAGGGTCTTTTTCATGGTCGGCTCGCGTGGTACCCGGCCGTGGCATCGGCTTCGGGCCGGCGAACTTGAAAAGCGCCCCCGCCGGCCCCCGGATCCGGATCAACCCGGGTCTGTCCCGGCAGCGACAAGAGCGGCGCGGACGCGCTTCCTACACTGCGCCGCAGCCGGGCCCGCCAGGCGCCCGCACCGGATTCGCCAAGGACGCAAGGAGCACGCCGATGCAGCTGGCCTTCACCGACGAGGACATCGCCTTCCGCGCCGAGGTGCGCGACTGGGTCGCACAGAACCTGCCCGCCGACCTCGCCGCCAAGGTGCACGGCGCGCTGAGGCTGTCGCGCGAGGACCTGCAGCGCTGGGCACGCATCCTGGGCGCGAAGGGCTGGCTGGGCTGGGGCTGGCCGAAGGAATTCGGCGGGCCCGGCTGGAACGCGGTGCAGCGCCACCTGTTCGAGGAGGAATGCGCGCTGGCCGGCGCGCCGCGGGTCGTGCCCTTCGGACCGGTGATGGTGGCGCCGGTCATCATGGCCTTCGGCACGCCCGAGCAGCAGCGCCGCTTCCTGCCCGGCATCGCCAGCGGCGAGGTCTGGTGGAGCCAGGGCTACTCGGAGCCGGGCTCGGGCTCGGACCTGGCCAGCCTGAAGACCCGCGCCGAGCGCGTCGGCGACCGCTACATCGTCAACGGCCAGAAGACCTGGACCACGCTGGCCCAGCACGGCGACTGGATCTTCTGCCTGGTGCGCACCTCCCTGGAGGGCAAGCCGCAGACCGGCATCAGCTTCCTGCTGATCGACATGAAGTCGCCCGGCGTGACGGTGCGGCCCATCCTCACGCTCGACGGCGAGCACGAGGTCAACGAGGTCTGGTTCGACGATGTCGAGGTGCCGGCCGACCAGCTCGTCGGCGAGGAGAACCAGGGCTGGACCTGCGCCAAGTACCTGCTCGCGCACGAGCGCACCAACATCGCCGACGTCAACCGCGCCAAGCGCGAGCTCGAGCGCCTCAAGCGCATCGCCCGTGCCGAAGGCCTGTGGGACGACGTGCGCTTTCGCGACCAGATCGCGCTGCTGGAGGTCGACATCGTCGCGCTGGAGATGATGGTGCTGCGGGTGCTGTCGGCCGAGCGCGGGGGGAAGAAGTCGCTGGACGTGGCCGGGCTGCTGAAGATCCGCGGCAGCGAGATCCAGCAGCGCTACACCGAGCTGATGATGCTCGCCGGCGGCCCCTACAGCCTGCCTTTCCTCTTCGAGGCGATGGAGGCCGGCTGGCAGGGCGATGCGGCGCTGGGCGGCGTCTGGCCGGGCGGCGCCGCGCACGCGCACTGCATCCCGCTGACCTCGACCTACCTGAACTACCGCAAGACCACCATCTACGGCGGCAGCAACGAGGTGCAGCGCAACATCGTCGCGCAGACGCTGCTGGGCTGAGGGCTGGGCACAGGACAAGGAGACGGCGATGGACTTCGATTTCAGCGACGAGCAGGAGCAGCTGCGCGAGGCGGTGCGGCGCTGGGCCGCGCGGGCGCACGGCTTCGAGCGCCACCGCGCGATCGTGCGCGACGAGGGCGGCGACAGCGCGGCGGTCTGGGCCGAGCTGGCCGGGCTGGGCCTGACCGCGCTGGCGGTGCCGGAGGCGCACGGCGGGCTGGGCTTCGGCCCGGTCGAGGCGATGGTGGTGATGGAGGAGCTCGGCCGCGGCCGGGTCGGCGCGCCGTATGCGGCGGCGGCGCTGGTGGCGCCGGTGCTGCTGTCGGGCGCGCCCGAGGCGCTGCAGGCGGCCTGGCTGCCGCGCATCGCCGCGGGCGACGCGCGGGTCGTGCTCGCGCACCAGGAAAGCGGCGCGCGCTACCGGCTCGACCGGGTCGAGACGAGGCTGGCGGCCGCGGACGGCGGCTGGCGCCTGAGCGGCCGCAAGAGCCTGGTGCCGGTCGGCGACCGCGCCGAGGCCCTCGTCGTCAGCGCCCGCGACGACGACGGCCGGCTGGTGCTGGCGCTGGTCGAGCGCGACGCGCCCGGCGTGACGGCACGCGGCCACCTGCTGCACGACGGCACGCGCGCGGCCGAGCTGACCTGGCAGGACACGCCGGCGCAGCGCCTGAGCGCGGCCGGGGCCGACGCGCTGCCCGCGCTCGAGCACGCGGCCGACGTGGCGATCGCCGCGCTGTGCGCCGAGGCGGTCGGGCTGATGGACTTCCTGGTCGCGCTGACCGCCGACTACCTGAAGACGCGGCGCCAGTTCGGCGTGCCGATCGCCAGCTTCCAGGCGCTGCGCCACCGGCTGGCCGACTGCAAGATGGAGCTGGAGCTGGCGCGCTCGATGAGCTACCTGGCCACGCTGCGCCTGGCGGACGCGCCCGAAGTGCGCCGGCGCGCCGTCG
The DNA here is from genome assembly GCF_013294065.1 of Sphaerotilus uruguayifluvii. Classification (GTDB taxonomy): domain Bacteria; phylum Pseudomonadota; class Gammaproteobacteria; order Burkholderiales; family Burkholderiaceae_C; genus Sphaerotilus; species Sphaerotilus uruguayifluvii. Next base: position 178,969 of record NZ_JABSNM010000009.1, on the reverse strand, counting down.
CGCAGGCCAAGGTGCAGCTCGGCCGCTCGATGCGCTTCGTCGGCCAGCAGTGCGTGCAGATGCACGGCGGCATCGGCGTGACCGACGACTATGTCGGCGCGCACGCCTTCAAGCGCCTGACCTGCATGGAGCTGCAGTGGGGCGACACGCTGCACCACCTCGGCGAGGTCGGCGCGCGCATGCAGGACACCGCCGGGGTCTTCGCCTGAGGCCGGCGCGCGGCGGGCCGCCTACACTGGCGGCCTCATGGCAAAGAAATCCTCCCGCCGCGCCGCGGCCCTCTCGGTCTCGCAGGCGCTCTTCTCGCAGGGCTTCGGCACCCGTCGCGACTGCGACGGCCTGGTGCTCAACGGTCTGGTCGCGCTCGCCGGCCGGGTGATCGAGGACCCGGACGAGCCGGTCGAGACCGACGGCCTGGTGCTGACCGTCGAGGGCCGCGACTGGCCCTGGCACGAGAAGGCGCTGATCCTGCTGCACAAGCCCGCCGGCTACGAGTGCTCGCAGAAGCCCAAGCACTGGCCCAGCGTGATGACGCTGCTGCCGCCGCCCCTGCGCTGGCGCAGCGGCGGCGACCTGCAGCCGGTCGGCCGCCTCGACCAGGACACCACCGGCCTCTTGCTGCTGACCGACGACGGCGCGCTGATCCATCGCCTGACCCACCCGAAGAAGCATGTCGACAAGGTCTACGAGGTGAGCTGCGCGCGCCCGGTGACCGAGGAGCAGCTGGCGAAGCTGCGCGCCGGCGTGGTGCTCAACGACGACCCGGTGCCGGTGCGCTCGGAGGAGTGCGAGATCACCGGCGAGCTCACGCTGCGCATGATGCTGACCGAGGGCAAGTACCACCAGGTCAAGCGCATGATCGCGGCGGTGGGCAACCACGTCGAGGCGCTGCACCGCAGCCGCTTCGGCCGGCTGACGATTCCCGACGGGCTGGCGCCGGGCCAGTGGTGCTGGGTCGATCCGGCCGACATCTGAGCCGCACCGGATAATCGCCTCCCATGCGAGTCTTCCGTGGCATCCATCACCCCGGTCTGGCGCCGTCCTGCGCGCTGACGATCGGCAATTTCGACGGCGTGCATCGCGGCCACCAGGCGATGCTGGCGCTGCTGCAGAGCGAGGCGCGCCACCGCCACCTGCCCAGCTGCGTGATGACCTTCGAGCCGCATCCGCGCGACTTCTTCGCCGCGCAGTCCGGCCAGCCGGAGAAGGCGCCGGCGCGCATCGCCACGCTGCGCGACAAGCTGCAGGAGCTCGAGCGCTGCGGCGTCGACCAGGTGGTGCTGATGCGCTTCGACGAGCGCCTGGCCAGCCAGCCGCCCGAGGCCTTCATCGACGAGGTGCTGCTGCACGGCCTGGGCGCGCGCTACGTGCTGGTCGGCGACGACTTCCGCTTCGGCGCGCGCCGCGCCGGCGACTACGCGATGCTCGACCGGGCCGGCGGCGAGTTCGGCTTCGACGTCGCGCGCATGATGAGCTACGAGGTGCACGGGCTGCGGGTGTCGAGCTCGGCCGTGCGCGAGGCGCTGGCGCGCGGCGACATGGAGGCCACCGCCGCGCTGCTGGGCCGCCCCTACAGCATCAGCGGCCATGTGACGCACGGGCGCAAGCTCGGCCGCGGGCTCGGGGCCTCGGCGGCCGGCGCCGACGACGGCTTTCGCACGCTGAACCTGCGCTTCGCGCACCGCCGCTCGGCCGCCGCCGGCATCTATGTCGTGCGGGTGCATGGCCTGACGGCGCAGCCGCTCGACGGCGTGGCCAGCCTGGGCGTGCGCCCGACCGTCGAGGACGCCGGGCGCATCCTGCTCGAGACGCATGTGCTCGACTGGCCGGCCGAGCTGGGCCGCGAGGGGGGCTACGGTAAACTTGTCCGGGTGGAACTTCTGCACAAGCTGCGCGACGAGGCCCGCTACGACGGCCTCGACGCCCTGACCGCCGCGATCCGCCAGGACGTGGTGAACGCGCGCCTGTGGTTCGACGGCCACGCCGCCGAGCGCCGCCAGACCACGCGCGACCGAATTTGACGGCGGCCCCGCGCCGCCGCGAGCGCCCGCCGGCCTCGCCACGCACGCCCCACCCTCGTCGTTCCCGCGAAGGCGGGAACCCACTCCCTGTCTGCGCCCTGCCCTCCCGCCCCCGCCTCCTTCGTGGATTCCCGCCTTCGCGGGAACGACGGCACGACCGGGCCGAGGCCATGACGGGCGCGTGAAGAACAACGATCGAACCGCACCATGACCGAGACCACCGACTACCGCGCCACCCTCAACCTGGCCGACACGCCCTTCCCGATGCGCGGCGACCTGCCCAAGCGCGAGCCCGCCTGGGTCAAGGCCTGGAACGACGAGGGCCTGTACCTGCGCCTGCGCGAGGCGCGCCGGGGCGCGCCGCTGTTCGTGCTGCACGACGGCCCGCCCTACGCCAACGGCAAGCTGCACATCGGCCACGCGCTGAACAAGGTCCTGAAGGACATGATCGTCAAGTCGCGCCAGCTTCAGGGCATGGACGCGCAGTACATCCCCGGCTGGGACTGCCACGGCCTGCCGATCGAGAACGCGATCGAGAAGCTGCACGGACGCAAGCTCTCGCGCGACGACATGCAGGCCAGGAGCCGCGCCTACGCCACCGAGCAGATCGGGCAGCAGCGCGAGGACTTCAAGCGCCTGGGCGTGCTCGGCGACTGGGAGCGCCCGTACCGCACGATGGACTTCGCCAACGAGGCCGGCGAGATCCGCGCCTTCAAGCGCGTGATCGAGCGCGGCTTCGTCTACCGCGGCCTCAAGCCCGTCTACTGGTGCTTCGACTGCGGCAGCTCGCTGGCCGAGTTCGAGATCGAGTACGCCGACAAGAAGAGCGACACGCTGGACGTGGCCTTCGAGGCCGATGACGCCGGCGCGCTGGCCGCGGCCTTCGGCCTGAGCGGCCTGCCGGGCGACGGGGCCAAGAAGGCCTTCGCGGTCATCTGGACCACCACCGCCTGGACCATCCCCGCCAACCAGGCGCTCAATGCGCATCCGGAGCTGAGCTACGCGCTGGTCGACACGCCGCGCGGCATCCTGCTGCTGGCCGAGGAGCTGGTGGCCAAGTGTCTGGAGCGCTACAAGCTCGACGGCACCGTCATCGCCACGACCAAGGGTGAGGCGCTCAAGGGCCTGGTCTTCCGCCATCCGCTGTTCGACACCGTCAGCGCCGAAGAAGGCGGCAAGTACAGCTACAAGCGCAAGTCGCCGCTGTACCTGGCCGACTACGTCACCGCCGGCGACGGCACCGGCATCGTGCACTCGGCGCCGGCCTACGGCGTGGACGACTTCAACTCCTGCGTCGCGCATGGCCTGAAGTACGACGACATCCTCAACCCGGTGCAGGGCAACGGCGTCTATGCCGACGAGCTGCCCTTCTTCGGCGGCCAGCACATCTGGAAGGCCTGCGAGCGCGTCATCGAGGTGCTCGGCCAGAGCGACCGCCTGATGGCCACGCAGGCCATCACGCACAGCTATCCGCACTGCTGGCGCCACAAGACGCCGGTGATCTACCGCGCCGCCGCCCAGTGGTTCGTGCGCATGGACGAGGGCGAGGGCGTGTTCACGAAGGACAAGGCTCCGAAGACGCTGCGCCAGCTCGCGCTCGACGCGATCGACCAGACGCAGTTCTATCCCGAGAACGGCCGCGCCCGCCTGCGCGACATGATCGCCAACCGCCCGGACTGGTGCATCTCGCGCCAGCGCTCCTGGGGCGTGCCGGTGCCCTTCTTCCTGAACGTCAACACCGGCGAGCTGCATCCGCGCACGATGGAGATCCTCGACCAGGCCGCCGAGATCGTCGAGAAGGGCGGCATCGAGGCCTGGAGCCGCGTCACGACCGAGGAGATCCTCGGCGCCGAGGACGCGCCGCACTACACCAAGAGCACCGACATCCTGGAGGTGTGGTTCGACTCCGGCTCGACCTTCCAGCATGTGCTGCGCGGCAGCCACGCCAAGAACTACAGCCGCGCGCCCTTCCACGACCAGGGCCCCGAGGCCGACCTCTACCTGGAAGGCCACGACCAGCACCGCGGCTGGTTCCACTCGTCGCTGCTGCTGGGCTGCGCGCTCTATGACCGTGCGCCCTACCGCGGCCTGCTGACCCACGGCTTCGCCACCGACGGCCAGGGCCGCAAGATGAGCAAGTCGCTCGGCAACACCGTCGAGCCGCAGACCATCACCACCAAGCTCGGCGCCGAGATCGTGCGGCTGTGGGTGGCCTCGACCGACTACTCGGGCGACCTGAACATCGACGACAAGATCCTGGCCCGCGTGGTCGATGCCTACCGCCGCATCCGCAACACGGTGCGTTTCCTGCTGGCCAACACCAGCGACTTCGACCCCGCGACCGATCTGGTGGCGGACGCCGAGCTGCTGGAGATCGACCGCTACGCGCTGGCGCGCGCCGCCGAGCTGCAGGCCGAGATCCTGAAGCACTACGCGGTCTACGAGTTCCACCCGGTGGTCTCGAAGCTGCAGGTCTACTGCTCGGAGGACCTCGGCGCCTTCTATCTGGACGTGCTGAAGGACCGCCTGTACACGACGGCGCCGAAGTCGCTGGCGCGCCGCTCGGCGCAGACCGCGCTGTGGAAGATCACGAACGCGATGCTGCGCTGGATGGCGCCGTTCCTGAGCTTCACCGCCGAGGAGGCGTGGGCGCAGTTCGCCGGCGCCGCCTCGCAGGGCTCGATCTTCTTCGAGACCTATGCCGATCTGGGCACGCCGGACGCGGAGCTGCTGGCGAAGTGGGCGGCCGTGCGCGCGGTGCGCGAGACGGTCAACAAGGAGATCGAGGCGGTGCGCACGGCCGGCGCGGTCGGCGCCTCGCTGCAGGCGACCGTGGCGATCACTGCGCCGCAGGCCGACTTCGAGGTGCTGGCCTCGCTGGGCGAGGACCTGAAGTTCGTGCTGATCACCTCGGCGGTGACGCTGGCGGCCGGCGACGCGCTGACGGTCACCGTCACGCCGAGCACGGCACCCAAGTGCGAGCGCTGCTGGCACTACCGCGACGACGTCGGCGCCAACCCGGCGCATCCGACGATCTGCGGCCGCTGCGACAGCAACCTGCACGGCGAGGGCGAGACGCGCCACTGCGCCTGAGGCGGCGAGGCCCGGCACCCCGGGCCTCGGCGTCTCACGACCTCACGGCCTCACCAGTTGCGCTCGTAGATCCCGAGCTTGCGACCGATGCGGCCGGCCAGCATGTGCAGCTTCACCGCGCGGTCCGACAGGGGCACCGGGCCGTTGGGCGGCGGCATGCCGTCCTGCAGCGCCTGGTGGCGCTCGCGGCTCATGTAGATCATCAGCGCGGTCTTGTGCGGCAGGTGCACCACCGAGCCGAACTCGAAGCCGGTCTGCACCAGCCGCGCCAGCACCTTGCGGTTGCGGATGTCAGGCTCGCCGACCAGCCGGCTCACCGTCGGGTCGCGGAAGATCCAGCGGGCGATCGTGCGGAAGGCGTGAAAGGTCAGCGCCGGCACCGGATCCTGGCCCGGCGGCCCCATCAGCACATGGAAGCCGCGATCGCCGGGCTTCACCGCGTAGAAGCGCTGCAGCAGGTCATGCCGCGGGTCGTAGGCCATGAAGACGAACAGCGGGCGGCCGCTGCGCTCGTCGAGCGCGATCGCCATCTCCTCGCGGCCCTCGGCCAGCAGGCCGCGGTACTTGTCGCGCACCTCCTCCAGCGTCTTGCCCTGCATGCCCCAGAAGCGCGCGTAGTCGCGGCTGAGCCAGTCATGCAGCGTGACCGCGTCGACCTCCGGATCGAGCGCGCGCACCTGCACCGGGCCGACGCCCGGCAGCTCGATGCGCATCGGCTCCGGCCGGGCCGGCATCAGGCCGCCGCTCCGGCCGCGCGGCCGTCGAGGCCCTGCTCGGTCTCGAGCGACTGCAGCAGCGCCCGCACGGCCACGCCGCAGCTGCGCACCTGCAGGTCGTCCTCGCTGACCTTGGTGCCCTGGAAGCGGTCGATCGACTCGTTCGTCAGGTCGAGCTCCTGCTGGCAGCGCGGCTGCAGCACCGAGGTGATGCGGCGCAGCCGGCGCGCAGCCGCGGCGCGGCCCTCGGGGCCGGAGATCTCGCCCAGGCGCGCCTGGCCGTCGGGGCCGAGCAGGCCGGCCTTCGTCAGCACGGCCTGCGTCTCGTGGTCGTCGAACTCGGCCAGCAGCGCCAGCACCACCTTCAGCAGGTTCGCCAGCACGGTGCGGTCGTCGAGCTCGGTCCGGGCGCGGTGGTAGCAGCCGGCCAGCGTGCGCGCGAGCAGCTCGGCCTCGGCCGGCGCCATCGCGCCGGCCTGGTCGGCCTGCAGCGTCAGCAGCGTCTGCGCGCTCAGGCACTGCGCCAGCTTGACCAGCAGCTCCAGCTTCGAGGTCGCGTAGACATAGGCGTAGAAGCGGTCCCAGTCGTCGATCGCCGACAGCATGCGCGTCACCTCGGTCGAGTTCAGCTCCTTGGTGTAGGTGCCGTTCATCGTCGCGTCGAGGAACTGGGTGATCAGCTTCTTGCTGCCCGCGCAGCCGTGGCCGCTGATGCCCGACAGCAGCGAGCCGGAGGTGTCGGCCAGCTCGTACAGGCGCTCGCCGCTCATCGGTTCCGGATCGAGCGGCGTGAGGTCGCCCTTCTCCATCAGCGCGCGCACCACCATGAAGGGACCGACGCCCAGCGTGAAGAACACCGTCTCCAGCGGCGGCGTCGCGGCATAGGTGCTGCCGCGGCGACGCACCAGATAGGACACGTAGGCCGCGCCCATCTTGGACAGCACATAGCCTTCCATCAGGTTGAAGCGCGAGTGGTCGAGGCCGCGGCGCGCGATGTAGTTCGCGCGCACCGTGGTGACCAGCTGCAGCGCGTCGTCCCAGGACGCCATCACGTTGCGCAGCGCCGTCAGGTTGATCGGCAGACCGTAGCGCGAGCCCTCGAACTTGCAGGGCTTGCTCTCGGTCTCGACGATCTCGCGGTAGATCTCGGGATTGGTGTTGTTCTCGCCGATCTGGCGGCCGTCGTCGGAATGGAAGGCGCAGATGCCGTTCCAGACGTCGTAGTCGAACTCCATGCGCGGACGCATGTAGGGCGGCGGCCGCAGCCGCGAGTAGGTCTTCACCGCGATCGGATTGAATCGCTTCGAGAAGTACGCCTTCCTGAGGGCGGACTTGATCGGTTCGAGCATGGTGCCGGTCACTTCTGGTCTGTTGGTCTGCGAGTGCCGTGGCCGGAGGCGGCCCTGCATGGCGCGCCCCTGCCACCCCCTGAGGCCATCGGCCGCAGCGCGCTGCCCGAAAAAGAGAGGGACAGGCCACGCTGTTCAGCCGATGAGCCACCGATGTCGGCCCGCACTTGTCTCATCGCCATCTGGTACTGGCAAGATCGAGGGTCAAGCCCAGGCCGAAAAGCGGATTTCTCCGAGAACTGAGTCACGACATTCATCACCGGAATGCTCCGGCGGTTGACACCGCGGTACCACAGCCTGTTCGGCGGGCGGAATTATCACGTCCACGCCGTTCTGTTCAAGTGACAAGCCGCAGACAAGCCGCAAGTCGGCGCGCCGGCGTGCACGCACGCTAAAGTCGCGCGTTCCCGGAGCCCCGCCCCGGCCTGCCCTCCCCGTTGCCGATCCATCCTCTGCCGATGCCCTCGAAGAAACGTCCTTCCTCCGCCTCCTCGCCCCGTCTGCTGCCCTGGCTGGCGCTGGCGCTGCTGGTGATCGTGCTCGACCAGATCACCAAGCTGCTGATCGTGCAGCGCTTCCAGCTCGGCGACGGGCAGGTCGTCACCGGCTTCTTCAACCTGGTGCGGGTGCACAACACCGGCGCGGCCTTCAGCTTCCTGGCGCATGCCGCGGGCTGGCAGCGCTGGTTCTTCATCGGGCTGGGCTTCGCCGCCTCGGCGCTGTTCATCTGGATGCTCAGGAACCATGCCGGCCAGCGCCTGTTCGCGTTCAGCGTGGCGATGCTGCTCGGCGGCGCGATCGGCAATGTCGTCGACCGCGCCTGGCACGGCCATGTGATCGACTTCCTGCAGTTCCACTGGGCCGCCCTCGCGCCGCTGTTCCCGGGTGGCTATTTCCCGTCCTTCAACCTGGCCGACTGCGCGATCACGGCCGGCGCGGTCGGTCTGGTGCTCGACGAGCTGGTGAGGGTGCGCCGCAGCTGATGTGGCGCGCTGTGCCGGATCGGGATTCCCCGATCTGTCCAGGGTCGGGCGCGGCGGCTATCGTCGCCGCAGGACATCCTGGATGGAGATTCGCCATGATCCCGATCAACACGTCCGCCGACGCCGGCGCCGCGGATGCAGCCCGGGGCGCCAGCGCCCCCGCCACGGCCGCACCGCCGCTCGACACGACGGCCGAGGCGCCGATCCGGCTGCGCACGCTGGGCTTCGGCGCCCCGCTGCGCTGGCTCGCCCGCGGCGCGGCCGACTTCCGCCGCCATCCCTCGATCGGCCTGTTCTACGGCCTGTGCTTCGTCGCGATGGGCTGGGGCCTGCTGAAGGTCTACGAGAACGCGCCGGCCTACATGCTGGCGCTGTCGGCCGGCTTCCTGCTGATGGGGCCCTTCCTGTGCATGGGGCTGTACGACGTGTCGATGAAGCTCGAGCGCGGCGGGCGCCCCGACTTCGGCGACTCGCTGATCGCCTGGGAGAGCCACCTCGGCCAGATGGCCATCTTCGGCTTCGTGCTGCTGGTGCTGGAAATGCTCTGGGGACGCGCGGCGATGGTGGTCTTCGCGGTCAGCTTCGACGGCATGCCAGACCTGCGCGGCTCGCTGATGGCACTGCTCGACCCGGAGAACATCGGCTTCATCGTCACCTACCTCGGCGTCGGCGCGGTCTTCGCCGGACTGATCTTCGCGGTCAGCGTCATCAGCATCCCGATGATGCTCGACCGCCAGGTCGACGCGATCACCGCCGGCCTGACCAGCATGCGCCTGGTGCTGACCCAGCCCGGGGTGATGATCTTCTGGGGCGCGCTGCTCACCGCGCTGACGGTGCTGGCGATGCTGCCGGGCTTTCTCGGCCTGGTGCTGGTCGGCCCGGTGCTGGGCCATGCCAGCTGGCACGCCTACCGGGATGCGGTCATCGACGAGGAGCGCGACCCGGACGGCGAGACGCGCGACTGACGGCTCGGACCTCGGACGGCCCGCCGCCGTCCCGCCTCAAGGCAGCAGCACCAGGCAGCCGGTGGTGGTGCGCGAGGCCAGGTCGGCGTGCGCCCGGGCCGCGTCGGCCAGCGCGTAGCGCCGCGACACCGGAATGCTGATGTCACCGGCGCCGACGCGCTCGAACAGCTCGTCGGCCATCGCCTGCGTGTTCTCGCGGGTGGCCAGATGGGTGAACAGCGTCGGGCGCGTCAGGTGCAGCGAGCCCTTGGCCGCCAGCACGCCGAGGTTCACCGGCGGCACCGGCCCGGAGGCATTGCCGAAGCTGGCCATCAGGCCGAAGGGCTCCAGGCAGTCGAGCGAGCCCTCGAAGGTGTCCTGGCCGATCGAGTCGTAGACCGCACGCACGCCGCGCCCGCCGGTGATCTCGCGCACCCGGGCGACGAAGTCCTCGCTGCGGTAGTCGATGGCGAACTCGGCGCCATGCTCGAGCGCCAGGCGGCATTTCTCGGCGCCGCCGGCAGAGCCGATCAGCCTCAGGCCCAGCGCGCGCGCCCACTGGCAGGCGATCAGGCCGACGCCGCCGGCCGCCGCATGCCACAGCACGAAGTCGCCCGGCTGCAGTCCGCCCTGCGGCTGGGTGCGCCGCAGCAGGTACTGCACCGTCAGGCCCTTGAGCATCATCGCCGCGCCCGTCTCGAAGTCGATGCCGTCGGGCAGCACCACCACCGAGCGCGCCGGCATCACCCGCAGCTCGCAGTAGCTGCCCGGCGGCTGGCTGGCGTAGGCGACGCGGTCGCCGGGCTGCAGATGGGTCACGCCGGCGCCGACCGCCTCGACCACGCCGGCGCCTTCCATGCCCAGCGTCAGCGGCAGCGGGTTGGCATACAGGCCGGTGCGCTGGTAGATGTCGATGAAGTTCACGCCGACGGCATGGTGGCGGATGCGCACCTCGCCGGGGCCGGGCTCGCCGACCTCCAGCTCGACGAGCTGCATCGCTTCGGGGCCGCCGAACTGGCGGATCTGCAGGGCGCGGGTCATCGCGGGCATCGGGTTCTCCTGTCTCCTGGACCATGAAGGGCAATCGCGCGCGAGCCTACCGGAGTCGCGCGCTCGCGGGGTTACCTTAGTCATGGTGACCGCGACGGGTGCGCGGCTATCCTCGTCTGCATGTCGAATGCCTGCGCCGAGCGCGCCGGCGGCGCCGGCGAGCCGCGGCGCCGCACCGGCCTGATCATCCTGGGATCGCTGCTGCTCGGCCCGCTGGCCGGCTGCGCGGGCCGGCCTCCTGCGGCGGCGGCGCCGGCGACGGCCGAGCCGGCCCAGCCGCTGCTGGCCCGGCTGATGAGTCCGGACCCGACCCGGCTGGACCTGCAGGTCAGCACCGATGCCGAGCTCAATCCGGACGCGCGCGGCCGCAGCTCGCCGCTGCTGCTGCGCCTGTACGAGCTGGCCGGACCGGCTCAGTTCGAGGCCGCGGACTTCATGGCGCTGTTCGAGCGCGAGCGCGAGGTGCTCGGCGCCGACCTGCTCGGCCGCGAGGAGTGGATCCTGCCGCCGGCCAGCCTGCGCAGCCTGCAGCGCCAGGCCGCAGCCGGTGCGCGCCACCTGGGCGTGCTGGCCGCCTACCGCGATCTGGAGCACGCCCGCTGGCGCCTGCTGGTGCCGCTGCAGCCGAACCGGCCCAACCGCCTGCGACTGCGTGCCGGCGCCCGCTCGCTGGCGCTGGCCGATGCGGCCGCGGCCGACGGGGTGCCGCGATGAGCTGGCGCAGCAAGGTCGTCTGGTCGCAGGGCATGTTCCTGCTGCCGCACCACTTCCAGCAGGAATCGCGCTACCAGGAACGGCTGCTCGATGCGCGGGTGCGCGCCGCCGGCGAGCATGGCTGGGGCTTCGGCGAGCTGGTGATCGACGAGGGCCTGCTGGCCCAGGGGCGCGTCGGCATCGAGCGGGCGCACGGCGTGCTGCCCGACGGCACGCCCTTCGCGATCCCGCAGCACGACGCGCCGCCCGAGCCGCTCGAGATTCCCGCCGAGCTCAAGAGCGAGCGCATCCACCTGGCGCTGGCCCGCGCCAGCGCCGACGGGCCCGACGAGATCGACCTGGGCATCACGACCGGCTCGGCACGCGGCATGGCGCGCTACGAGGCGCGCACCGAGCGGCTGCGCGACAGCTGCGACGGCTCGGCCGATCCGGAGGAGATCCAGACCGGCCAGCTGCGCCTGCGGCTGCTGCGCGAGCGCGAGCTCGGCGGCGGCCTGGCCTCGATCGCGGCGGTGCGCGTGCTCGAGCGCGGCAGCGACGGCACGGTGCGGCTCGACCGCGACCACATTCCCGGCGCGTGGCGACTCGACGCCAGCGCGCCGCTGCCCGCCGACGTGCGCCGCGTTCACGCGCTGCTGCGCGAGCGTGCGCAGTCCCTGGCGCGCGACATGGGCCAGCTCGGCCACGGGGTCGCGGAGATCTCGGCCTTCCTGATGCTGCAGATGCTCAACCGCCACGAGCCGCGCTGGCACGAGCTGGCGCGCGCGCCCTCGGTACATCCACGCACGCTGTTCGATCTGGCGCTGGCGCTGGCCGGCGAGCTGGCGACCTTCGCCAGCGCGTCGCGCCGGCCGCCGGAATTCCCGGTCTACGACCACGAGAACCTGCAGGGCTGCTTCACGCCGGTGTGGGAGGCGCTGCACGCGATGCTGTCCTTCGAGCCCGAGCGCATGGCGGTGCAGATCGCGCTGACCGACCGCGGCAAGGGCTGGCACACCGCAGTGGTGCCGACCAGCGAGCTGGCGCGCCAGGCCGCGCTGGTGCTGGCGGTGCAGGCGCAGCTGCCGGCCGAGCAGCTGCGCCTGCGCGTGCCGGCGCAGCTCAAGGTCGGCCCGCCCGAGCGCATGCGCGAGGTGGTCAACGGCAACCTGACCGGCCTGCACCTGAGCAGCCTGCCGGTGGTGCCGCGCGAGCTGCCGCTGCACGCCGGCTTCCACTACTTCGAGCTCGAGCGCGGCGGCGAGCTCTGGCAGGCCTTCGGCCGCAGCGGCCACCTGGCCTTCTTCATCGGCGGCGAGTTTCCCGGCCTGGCGATGGAGCTGTGGGCCATCCGGGCGCCGCAGTGAACCGACCGTCTGGAGACCGCATGAGCATCCCGCCGCCGCCGCCCGACGATCCCTTCGGCTCGACCGGCGAGCGCACCTTCATGATGCCGACGCCGGGCCGGCGCGCCCGGGCCGACGGCAGCGCGGCCGCGGCGCCCGCCGGCGCCCGGCCCGAGGTCGCCGCCGACCTGCCGCTGCCGCAGACCGGCCTCAATCCGCTGGTCGCGCTGGCCAATCCGCTGCTGTGCCTGGCGCCGCAGCTGCGCGCGACCGTGCGCGTCGCCGATCCGCAGGCGCTGAAGGACCAGGTCGCGCAGTCGATCCGCGACTTCGAGCAGCGCGCCCGCGCCCAGGGCCTGCCGCAGGAGCGGGTGCTGGCCGCGCGCTACATCCTGTGCACCCTGCTCGACGAGGCCGCCGCCGGCACGCCCTGGGGCAGCGGCGGCACCTGGAGCCGCAGCAACCTGCTGGTGACCTTCCACAACGAGGGTTTCGGCGGCGACCGCGTCTTCCAGCTGATGGCCCGCCTGGCCGAGGATCCGGCGACCAACCGCGACCTGCTCGAGCTGATCCTGGCGGCGCTGACGCTGGGCTTCGAGGGCCGCTACCGGGCGGTCGAGGGCGGCGCGGCGCAGCTCGAGGCGGTGCGCGACCGGCTCGCGCAGATCCTGCGCGGCGTGCGCGGCGACCATGCGGCGGCGCTGGCCGAGCACTGGCAGGTCACGCCGCAGGCGCGCCGTCCGCTGCTGGGCTGGCTGCCGCTGTGGGTCACCGGCGCGCTGACCGCGCTGGGCCTGCTCGGCCTCTATCTCGGGCTGCTGCTGTCGCTGGGCAGCGCCTCCGATCCGGTCTTCGCCCGCATCGCCGCGCTGCGGGCGCCCCCGCTGCCGGGCGCGCCGGTGGCCGCACCCGCGGCCTCGCCGCCTGCGGCCGCGCCCCGGCTGGCACCGCTGCTGCAGGCCGAGGCCGCCTCCGGCCGGCTGACGGTGCGCGACGAGGCCGACCGCAGCGTGATCGTGCTGCATGGCGAGGGCCTGTTCGACAGCGGCAGCGCCCGGCTCGACGCCGACCGCGAGGCCATGGTGCGGCGCGTCGCCGAGGTGCTGCGCAGCCAGGCCGGTCGCATCACCGTGACCGGCCACACCGACAGCGTGCAGAGCCGCTCGCTGCAGTTCCCGTCGAACTGGCATCTGTCGGAGGCCCGGGCCGCGACGGTGCGCGAGCTGCTGGCGGCCGCCGGCGTGCCGGCCGCCCGGCTGCAGGCGCGCGGCGCCGGCGACAGCGCGCCGGTCGCGGCCAACGACAGCCCGGCGGGCCGGGCCCGCAACCGCCGCGTCGAGATCGAGCTGCGACCCGGCGCCGGAAGCTGAGAGCCTGATGATGAAGAAGCTGCTGTCCTGGATCCTGCACCCCTGGCTGCTGGCCGCGCTGGGCCTGCTGGCGCTGGCGCTGCTGATCTGGTGGGTCGGCCCGCTGGTGGCCGTGGCCGGCCGGGTGCCGCTGGCCGATGCGGGCGTGCGCATCGCGCTGATCGCGCTGCTGGCCGGCGGCTGGCTGGCGGTGCAGCTGGCGTCGCTCTGGCAGGCGCGCCGGGCCAACACCCGCATGATCGAGGGCCTGGCCGCCGCGCCCGGCGCCGGCACGGCCGCCGGCAGCGGCGAGAGCGCCGAGCTCGGGCTGCTGCGCGAGCGCTTCGAGCAGGCGCTGCAGACGCTGCGCGGCATGCGCTTCGACACCCGCGCGGACTCGCCCGGCCGTGCCCGCGGCGCGCTCGACGCGCTCTCGGACCGGCTGTCGCAGCGCCATCTCTACCAGCTGCCCTGGTATGTGTTCATCGGTGCGCCCGGCTCGGGCAAGACCACCGCGCTGCTCAATGCCGGCCTGCGCTTCCCGCTGGCCGGCCGCTTCGGCCAGGAAGGCCAGCGCGGCATCGCCGGCATCGGCGGCACCCGACACTGCGACTGGTGGTTCACCGACGAGGCGGTGCTGATCGACACCGCGGGCCGCTACACCACCCAGGACAGCGACCGCGAGACCGACCGCAGCGCCTGGAACGGCTTCCTGGCGCTGCTGCGCGACGGCCGGCCGCGCCAGCCGCTCAACGGCGTGCTGGTGACCGTCTCGGTCGCCGACCTGCTCACCCGCGGCGCGGCCGAGCGGGCCCGCGAGGCCGCCGCGGTGCGCGCGCGCATCCAGGAGCTGCACGAGCAGCTCGGCGTGCGCATGCCGCTGTACCTGCTGGTGACCAAGTGCGACCTGCTCGCCGGCTTCACCGACTATTTCGCGACGCTCGACCGCGAGCAGCGCGCCGCGCCCTGGGGCTTCACCTTCCCGCTCGATGCCCGGCTGCACAGCGACGCCTCCGGCCTGACGACGGAGTTCGACCGGCTCGGGCAGCGCCTCACCGACGGCCTGATCGAGCGGCTGCAGGCCGAGCGCGATCCGGCGCTGCGCGCGCGCATCTACGCCTTCCCGCAGCAGTTCGACGCGCTGCGCGAGGTGCTGCGCGAGTTCGTCGAGGAGGTGTTCGCGCCCTCGCCCTTCGAGGCCGACCCGATGCTGCGCGGCGTCTACTTCATCAGCGGCACGCAGGAAGGCACGCCGCTGGACCGCATGCTCGGCGGCATGGCGCGGCAGCTCGGCCTCGAGCGCGCGGCGCTGCCGCCGCTGGCCGCCAGCGGCCGCAGCTTCTTTCTCGAGCGGCTGCTGCGCGAGGTGGTCTTCGCCGAGAGCGCGCTGGGCGGCACCCGGCTGAAATGGGAGAAGCGCCGTCATCTGATGGCGACGGGCGCCTATGCGGCGCTGGCGCTGGTGGCGCTGCTGGCCGCCGGCCTGTGGCTGCGCAGCCATGCGCTCAACCGCGACGACCTCGCCGCGGTCGACGCCCGCGCCGCCGCGCTCGAGGCCGAGCTGCGCACCACGCCGGCGCGCCAGCAGCCCGATGCCGCCGCGCTGCTGCCGCTGCTGGAGGCCACGCGCCGCATCGCCGAGGTCGACGACAGCCCCGGGCGCCACTTCGGCCTGTACCAGGGCGACAAGCTGCAGGACGCCTCCGCGCAGGCGCTCGAGCGCATGCAGACCGAGGGCCTGCTGCCGCGGCTGGCGCTCGGCCTGGAGCAGCGCCTGGCCGCCGGAGCCGGCGCGGCCCGGCCGGAGGCGCAGTACGACGTGCTCAAGACCTACCTGATGCTGCACGACCCGAAGCACTTCGACGCGAAGTGGCTGGCCGTCTACCTGCGCGCCGACTGGGACGAGAGCCTGGCCGGCCGGCTGGACGCGACGCAGCGCGCCGCGCTCGAGCATCACCTCGACGCGCTGCTGGCGCGCGGCGCCAGCACGCCGTCGCGGCCGCTCGACCGCGCCCTGGTCGAGGCGGCGCGCGAGCGGCTGCGCCAGATCCCGCTGGCGCAGCGCGTCTACAGCCGGCTGCGCCTGCCGGGGCTGCTGCCGGCCGAGCTCGGCGCCTTCACCGCGACCGCCGCCGGCGGCCCCGAGGTCACCCGCATCCTGGTGCGCGGCAGCGGCCGGCCGCTCAACGAGGGCCTGCCGGCGCTCTACACCCGCGCCGGCCACCAGGCCTTCGACCGGCTGGTGCCGCTGCTGGCCACCGAGCTGGCGGCCGAGGAGTCCTGGGTGCTGGGCCTGGCCGCCGAGTCGCGCAGCGTCGCCGCGGCCGATCCGCAGGGCCAGGCCCGGCTCGCCGACGAGGTGCGCCGCCTCTACCTGAACGACTACGCCCGGCTGTGGAGCGACTACCTCGCCGACCTGAGGCTGCGCCCGACCGAGACGCTGGCGCAGGCCATCGAGGTCGCGCAGACGCTGGCGCTGCCGGGACCGAGCGCGCCGCTGCGCCGGCTGCTGCGCGCGGCCGCCGACGAGACCACGCTGGCACGCCCGGCAGCCCCCGGCGCCGAGAGCGCGGTGCGCGAGGCCGCGCGCGGGCTCAAGGACCGGGTGCTGGCACCCATCCTCGGCGACGGCGCCGCCGGCCGGGCGGTCGAGGCGCTGCAGCCCGGCCGCGAGCCGCTCGAGAAAAGCCTGGTCGACGACCGCTTCGTGCGCCTGCACGAGCTGGTCGGCACCGCCGACGCCAAGGGACCGGTGCCGCTGGACGACGCGGTGCGGCTGCTCGACGAGATCGCGGTCTTCCTGCAGGCCACCCAGGCGGCGACGCAGTCGCGCACGCCGCCGCCGCCCTCGCCGACGCCGGCGCGCGCACGCGCCAGCGCCGGCCAGCTGCCGCCGCCGCTGGGCGCGATGGTCGAGCGCCTGGTCGCCAGCGGCACCAGCGCCGCGCTCGGCGCGACCCGCGAGGGCCTGGGCAGCGCGATCCGCGCCGAGATCGGCGACTTCTGCCGCCAGGCCATCGGCGGCCGCTATCCCTTCGACCGCGCCAGCAGCCGCGACGTCACGCTCGACGACTTCAGCCGGCTGTTCGCGCCGGGCGGGCAGATGGACCAGTTCGTGCAGAAGAACCTCGCGCCCTATGTCGACACCACCACCCGGCCCTGGTCCTTCCGCGCGGTCGAGGGCGCGCGCATGGGCCTGAACTCGGCGGCGCTGCTGTCCTTCCAGCATGCGGCCGAGATCCGCGACGCCTTCTTCCGCGGCGGCGCCACGCCGGTCGTCAGCGTCGACTTCCGGCCGGTGTCGATGGATCCGGCCATCCTGCAGTTCCAGATCGACGCCGGCGGACAGACGCTGAGCTACGCCCACGGCCCGGCGACGCTGACGCGGCTGCAGTGGCCGAGCCCGCGCGGCGGCGCGCAGATCCGGCTGAGCATCAGCCCGGCACCGGCCGGCGGCAGCGCGGGCCTGAGCACCGAAGGCCCGTGGGCGCTGCTGCGGCTGATGGACCGGGCGCAGATCACGCCCGGCAGCGGCCCGGAGCGCATGACCGCCACCTTCGACATCGAGGGCCGCAAGGCGGTGTTCGAGCTCATCTCCAGCAGCGTGCAGAACCCGCTGCGGCTGCCGGCGCTGCGCGCCTTCAGCTGTCCGACCGAACTCTGAGCGATGCCCGGCGCACCGGACTGCGGCTGGTTCGGCAAGCTGCCGGCGCTGGGCGACTTCGGCTCGCGCCGGCTGCCGCCGCCGATGCTGGCGCGCTGCGACGCCTGGCTCAGCGCCGGCCTGGCCTCGAGCCGCGCGCGGCTGGGCGAGCGCTGGCTCGAGCTCTACCTAGGCGCGCCGCTGTGGCATTTCCTCTGGTCGCCCGGCGTGGTCGATCCGCAATGGTGGAGCGGCGTGCTGATGCCCAGCGTCGACCGGGTCGGACGCTATTTCCCGCTGCTGCTGGCCGCGGGCTGGAGCGCCGGCCCGCCGGACGATCCGGCCGGGCTGCAGCGCTGGCTGGACGCGCTGGCCGAGGCGGGCCGCGACTGCCTGCGCCCCGGTGCCAGCGTCGAGCGGCTCGAGGCGGCGCTGCAGGCGCTGCCGCCACGTCCGGCTGCCGCGACGGCCGCCGCCCTGCCGCGACGGCTGGTCGAGCGCGCCGTGCCCGCCGGCCACGGCCTGTGGTGGAGCCCGGACGAGGCCCTGCGGCCAGACGCGCAGGCGCCGCTGGCCGCACCGGTCGCCGGCCTGCCGCAGGACGCGGACTTCGACGCGCTGCTGGACGGCCGCGACTGAGCCACGGGACGGCCGAGCGGCCGAAGCCCCGGCCGCCCTCCAGCACCTGCTCCCGCCTCAGCGGCGCCGGTGCAGCCGCAGCGCCACCGCCGAGAAGTTGTCCTGCGTCGCCAGGGCCTGCGCGGCGATGTCGTCGCGCATCGCGGCGAGCCAGCGCGCGGCGTCGGCGCTGGCCTGGCAGGAGCGCGCGATCGCCTCGGCCTCGAGCGTGTCCCACCAGCCGTCGCTGCACAGCAGGAAGGCATCGCCGTCGTGCAGCGGCTGCGCCTGCGCGGTGACATGGACCTCGACCGGCTCGGCGCCGCCGAGCGCGCTCAGCAGCTGGTTCTTGCGCGGATGGTGGCGCGCGGCCTGCGGCGTCAGGAAACCGGCATCGACCATCTGCTGCACCACGCTGTCGTCGCGGGTCAGCGCCTCGGCGCGGCCGTCGCGCACCCGGTAGAGGCGGCTGTCGCCGACATGCGCCCACAGCGCCTCGCCGCGCCCGCGGTCGATCCACAGCGCCACGACGGTCGCATGCATGCGCTGGCGCCCGGCGCTGCCGGCCTGCGCGTCGGACAGGCGGCCGTGCGCGCACTCCACCGCCTCGGCCAGCGCCGCCGCCTGCAGATGCCCGCCCTGGCTGGCCTGCGCGAGCCGCTCGTCGATCGTGGCGACCACCTCGCGCGAGGCCTCGTCGCCGCGGCGGTGGCCGCCGGCGCCGTCGGACAGCACCGCCCAGCTCAGCAGACCCGCATGGCCGCTGCGCAGATCGTCCTCGTTGTGGTCGCGGCGGCCGGCCTCCAGGCAGGTCGCCAGGTCGATGTCGATCATCGTGCGCTCCCCGGGTCGGCCGCGGTCTCGCCGCCGCCACCCCGCCGTTCGGCGTCGAGCCGGTCGAGCTGTTCCTCGTAGGCCTGCAGGAAGGCCTTGCCGAACAGCGCCTGGACATCCTCGCGCGACTCCTCGCGCACCGCCTGGAAATGCTGCAGGTAGAGCTCCCACAGCCGTGCGCGCCGGTGCATCGGCAGCAGGCTGTCGATCACCGAGCGGCCGCTGAGCCGCGCCTCCAGCGGCTCGGGCGCAAAGCGGTCGAGCACGCCGTCGAGCGCCGCGCGCATGCCCGCCATCGTGCCCACCGCATGGCCGACCAGATCGTCCATCGCCTGCTCGACCGCCGGCGGTCCGGCCAGGAAGCCGCGAAGCGGCGGCTGCAGCAGCTGCTCGAGCGCGACACGCGCGTCGGGCGAGAACTTCAGCGGGTTGTTGTGCCGCGGCTGGATCATCGTCACCTGCGCATGCAGCTCCGTCTTGGTCGCGGCCCGCGCGGCGATCAGCTGCAGCGTGCCGGCGATCGCGTGGTGCAGCATCTGGCCGATGTCGTGCATCAGCGCCGGCGTCAGCCCGCCCGGCGGCGCCCGCTCGGCCGCGATGCCCGCGCCCTCGCAGAAGGCCGCCCACAGCGCCTCGGAGCCCGTGGCCGCGGCAGGCACCGCCCGCGCCGGCGGCGGGGTGACCAGCGGGGTGACCGGCGGGGCGACGGGCGCCGGCGGCACCGGCAGCACCATCGGCGCATGGATCTCGGGCGTGCGGTCGGCAAGCGGCGGGCGCGACGCCGGCGCCGGAGCGGCCGGGGGATTCAGGAAGTCCTGCAGCGCCTGGTCGCCGGCCGGCGGACGCGAGCGCGGCGCCTTGGCGCCGAAAAAGTCCGACAGCACGTCGTCGCTGCCGCTGGCGCCGCCGTCCGGGCCGAACAGGTCGCCGAAGGCCGAGGGCAGCGCACCGTCCGGCACCGACGCCGGCACCGGCATCGACGGGGGCAGCGGCGCATGCGCCGACGGCGCCCCCCACAGATCGCCGAAGGGATCGCCCCCCCCCGTGCCCAGCCTGGCGGGGCCGGGAACAGGATCCGGCGAGGGTGCCCGCATGCGGGCCGGCGTGGAGGCCGGCCCGCCGCCGAAGAACGCGAACGGATCCGTCAGGTCACTCCCGGACGGTGCCGGCGGAAACGCCGCAGGCGAGGGCACCGGCGATGGCGCGGGGGCGGCCACGGGGGCGGACGCCCCGGACGCGACCGGCACGGACGCCGGTGCGGCGCCGATCACCGAGATCATCCGGGTGAACTCGCCCGGCTCGGGCGCAGCGGGCATCGCGGCCGGGGCGGCGCCAGGCGCCGGCGCCGGCTCCGGCAGGCTGACGGCCAGCAGATAGCTGCCGACCTGCAGCTCGTCGCCGTCGGCCAGCGCGGCGCTGCGGCCCGAGGGCACCGGCCGGCCGTTGTGCATGATCGGATTGGCATGGCTGACGTTGCGGATGCTGAAGCCCCGCTCGCCGCAGCTGACCTCGGCCTGCAGGCGCGAGATGTGCCGCTCCGGGTCCGGCAGCATCAGCGTGCAGGTCTCGGCACGGCCGAGCGTGCCGCCCTGCGTGTCGAACAGGCCGGTGACCGCCTGCGTCAGGGGCTGGCCGGCCAGGCTCACGGCACGGATCAGCAGCTGCATCGAAACCTCCTCGGGATCCTCGGTGACCGGACCGGGCCAGTGTCGGCTCGGCACGGCGCACCGGGCAAGCAACGAAAGTCATGCGCCCGGACACGGTCGGCGCCGTCGCGCCGGCCCGGATCGACCAAAGTCACAAGACGGCGCCCGCCTGCCCCGCTACGCTGGCAGGGATGGCGACAACCTGGCGGCGGACGGCGTGGACGAAGAAGGCACACTGAGCATCGGGACCCGGCTGGGCGAATTCGAGATCCGCGGCCTGGTCGGCGTCGGCGGGTTCGGCATCGTCTACCGCGCCTTCGACCACGACCTCGAGCGCGAGGTCGCGATCAAGGAATACATGCCAGGGCTGCTGGCCTCGCGCGGCAGCGACGGCTCGGTGCAGCCACGCGGGCGCACGCATGGCGAGACCTTCGGTGCCGGGCTGCGCAGCTTCATGCTCGAGGCGAAGATGCTCGCGCGCTTCGACCATCCGGCGCTGGTCAAGGTCTTCCGCTACTGGGAAGGCAACGGCACCGCCTACATGGTGATGCCGCTCTACCAGGGCCAGACGCTGGCGCAGACGCTGCGCCAGATGCCGGCGCCGCCCGGCGAGGTCTGGCTGATGGGCGTGCTGGTGCCGCTGCTGGGCGCCCTCGAGACGCTGCATGCGCAGCACATCTACCACCGCGACGTCTCGCCGGACAACATCCTGCTGCTGCGCAACGGCCGGCCGGTGCTGCTGGACTTCGGCGCCGCGCGCCAGGTCATCAGCGACCGCACGCAGACGCTCACCGCGATCCTGAAGCCGAACTACGCGCCGATCGAGCAGTACGCCGAGATGCCGAACCTGCGCCAGGGGCCGTGGACCGACCTCTATGCGCTCGGCGCGGTCGTGCATGCGAGCCTGACCGGCAGGCCGCCGCCGCCGGCGGCCGCGCGCACGCTGCAGGACGAGATGGTGCCGCTGCCCGAGATCGGCGCACGGCTGCAGGCCGAGCGTGGCCTGCGCTACAGCGACGCCTTCCTGAACGCCTGGCAGCAGACGCTGGCGGTGCGCCCGGACGGGCGGCCGCAGAGCGTCGAGGCGCTGATGCGCCTGCTCGGCCTGCTGCCCTCGGTCATGCCCGGCTTCGATCCGGACGCGACGCTGGCGGGCACCGCCAATGCGCAGGACATCGACCCGGACCGCACCGTCGTCGTCACCGAGCCGACCGGCGGCCTGCCGCGGCGCGTGACCCAGCACCCGGTCACGCGTCATGCCGCCTCCGCACCCACCTCCGCACCCGCGCCGGTGACCGGCCTGCCTCCGGCCACGCCGGAGGTCGCCGGCATGGTGCCCCGCGCCACCACGCCGTCGATGCGCGGCGGCGGCACCGAGCCGCGCACCGGCCGCGACATGAAGATCGTGCTGCCGGACCCGGCGACGGCCCCCGGCACCGCCCCGCGCCCCCCGACCGCAGCCGCCCCCGCAATGTCGGCCCCGCCTCCGGCGGAGGCCCGCGCACCGGCGCCCGCCACCTCCGCCTCGCAGCGCGGCCCCTGGCTGGCGGCCGCGGCGGCGGTGCTGCTGCTGGTCGGCGCGGCCGCGCTGCTGCTCGGACGCCGGGGCGGCCCCGCCCCCGAACCGGCCCAGGCCGCGGCCAGCGCCACGCCACCCGTGGCGGTGGCATCGCAGGCCGACGCGCCGCGCACGCCGCCGCCGATCATCACCGAGGAGCGTGAACCGCCCGTCGCCCGCGACACCGCCGCTGCATCGATGCCGCTGCCGAGCGAGCCGCCCGCGGCCGGGCCGAAGGTCCTGCCGGCGCCGCAGGCGACGGCGCTCCCCGGCGCGGCCTCGGCGCCAGGCCTGGCGGCATCGAGACCCGACCGGGCTGCACTTGCGGCCGCTCGCGCGTCCGCAGCCGCGGCTCGTGCGGCCACCGAGGCCCAGGCGGCCTCCCAGCATGCAGCCGGGGGCGCGGGCACGGCCTCCCGGCCCGCCGGACCGGCTCCCGCCTCCGCGACAGCACCGGCCGAGACCGCACCCGAGTCCCCCGAAACAGCTTGTGCAGGACGCATCCTGATCGCACACGCGATGTGCATCGACGCCCAGTGCCGCAAGCCGGAGTCCGCACGGCATCCGACCTGCGTCGAGCGCCGGCGCAAGGCCGAGGAAGAAGAGTTCCGCAGGCTGCACCGGGACGGCTGAACGGACGGGAATCAGAAGGGACCGAGGCCGCGCTCGAGCGCGGCGCGCACCTGCGGATCGTCGATGCGCGCCAGCAGCGCCTGCAGCCAGACCGAGGCCGAGGCGGCCCGCGCGGCCTCGCGCTGCGCCAGCACCGGCGCGATCGGCCCGAGATGCGGCAGCAGCAGCCGGCCGGCGCGGCGCACCCGCTCGGCATCGGGCCAGACGCCCGAATCCCCGGACAGCACCGCACTGGCCGCCGACGCGCGCGACGCGCCGACGCTCAAACCCGCCGCCAGGAAACGCCGCCGCGCCCCCTCGTCCTCGAGATGGCCGGCCAGCCGGCCGTGCAGCGTCGGCAGGTCGGTGCACTCCCGGGCCGCGCGGCGCACCAGCACCCGCGCGACCGGCCCGAGCTCGGGCAGCAGCCGCGTCTCGAGCTCGCGCAGGCTGCCTTCGTCCCAGCCCGGCAGCGGCCCGCCACCGGCCACCGGCAGCAGCCGCACGACCGTCTCGTCGGACAGGGTGCCGGCCGGGACGCCGCGGGCCGGCACGCCGGCCAGCGCCAGCAGCGCCTCGCGGAAGGCCGTCGCGTCGGCCGGCCGGGCCTCGGGCCGGCGCGACAGCGCCTGCATCACCAGCGCGTCGAACAGCACCGGACTGCCGCTGCCCTCGGCCTGCGACGGCGGCGCCGGTGTCTGGTGCAGCACCTGGTACATCACCACGTCGGGCCGACCGGAGAACGGCTGCCTCCCGGCCAGCAGCTGGTACATCAGCACGCCGGCCGCCCACAGGTCGACGCGATGGTCGATCGGGCCGCCCAGGAACTGCTCCGGCGCCATGCAGTGCGGCGTGCCGATGAGCGAGGCCTCGCGCGTCAGGCCCCGCTCGTCGATGCGCGCGATGCCGAAGTCGGTGACCTTCAGCCGGCCGTCGCGGGTCAGCATCAGGTTCGACGGCTTGATGTCGCGGTGCCAGACGCCGTGCGCATGCGCGTGGGCCAGCGCGTCGAGCAGCTGCAGCATCAGGCCGACGACATCGGCCGGCGGCAAGGCGCCGGCGCCCAGCCCGCCCGACAGCGGATGGCCGTCGACCAGCTCCATCGCGATGTAGGCGGTGTCGCCGTCGACGCCGTACTCGTGCACCGCGACGATGCCGGGGTGGTGCAGCCGCCCGGCCGCCTGCGCCTCGTTGCGGAAGCGCTGCAGCGCCGACTCGCGCTCGGCATCGCCCGCGCGGCCCGCGCAGTGCATCGTCTTGATCGCCACCGGACGCAGGATGTCGGGATCCTCGGCGCGGTAGACGATGCCCATCGCGCCCTGGCCGAGCAGGCCGGTGACGCGGTACTTGCCCAGGCGGGCCGGCAGCGCGGGCACGGAATGCGGCATGTCCGGCCCTCAGCTCTCCAGCAGACGCATCGCCTCGACCAGGCTGCGGCGCATGCGCCCGAACGAGGCCGCCAGCACCGCGATCTCGTCGCGGCCGGCGCGCTCGAAGGCCGGCGCCTCCATCTCGCCGAGGCTGACCCGGTCGGCCAGCGCCGACAGCCGCCCGACCGGCTGCACCACCAGTTTCCACAGCATCAGGTTCAGCACCAGCACGACCGCGCCGAACACCGCCGCCAGCGAGCCCACGAAGACCCCGAAGGCCGCCTCGGCCCGCTGCAGCGGCACGGCCATCGGCACCGAGACGATCTGCGCGCCGACCACCTCGTCGTGGCTCCAGCCGAAGCCGTTGGCCGGCCCGTAGCGCTCGATCATCGGCCGCGGCGCGGCCTCGACGGTGCTGTGGCAGCGCAGACAGGCCGCATTCGAGATCCGGATCGGCCGGGCGATGTAGAGCGACCGGCCGGTCGGCGTGTCGCGCTCGCCGACGAACTCCCTGCGCTGCAGGTCGCTGCGGAACTGGGTGACCACGTCGACCTCCCACTCGACCGCCCGGTCGCGCGGATTGGTCGGATTGAGCACCGCCTCCTTGTAGACATAGTCCGGATAGCGGCCGCGCAGCGCCGCCACCACCTCGGTCGCGGCGAAGGCCGGCACCGACTGCGGCAGGAAGCTGTACTTCATCTGCGTCTCCAGCAGCGGCGTGATCTGGCCGGTCGTGTAGGCGCGCACCGCCAGCGCCTTCTCCATCAGCAGGCGCGCCCGCTCGATCACCTCCTCGCGGGCCTGGGCCTGCAGCAGCTGGCGCGTCACCCAGGCGCTGGCGCCCAGCCCGAGCGCGAACACCAGCAGGAAGACGAGATTGAACTTCCACAGCAGCTTCACGGACGCACTCCCGGTGAATGGGCGCCCGACGAGGACGGCGCGTCGACGGCCGCGCCCGGCGACGCGCGGCGCGGCGCGGCGGGCGGATCGAGCACCGGCGCCCACTCCGGATGCTCGGCCAGATGCGCGCGCAGCGCGGCCCGGAACTCCCGGCGCGCCGCCAGCGCGCGCCAGCGCTCGACGCCGGCGCGCCGCAGCAGCGGCTCGCCCTGCAGCCAGGGCGCCAGCAGCGCGTAGTCCGGCTCGCCGAGCACCGCGCCGGGCGGGACCTCGCCGGCGAAGCGCCCGGCCAGCGGCGGCAGCGTGTCGCGGAAGGCCGCCGGCAGCGCCGCAAGCCACTCGGCCGGCGGCCGCGGCCGCGCCACCGGGCGGCCGCTGGCGCCCGGCCGCAGCACCAGGTGGTCACCCGCGTGCACCGGCACCTCGGGCAGGCGCAGCGCCGGCTGGCGCGGCTGCCACTGCGGCATGCCGCTCTCGACGAACAGCGACAGCGCCGGCCCCTGCGGCTCCAGCCGCGCGATCGTGACCGCGGCGGCCGGCCGCCAGGCCAGCAGCGGCGTCATCAGCGTCGCGCGCGCCTGCCGCGTGGCGAACTTGAACCAGCCCGACAGCACATACCAGTCGGCGCCCCCGGCCAGGCGCGGCGCGCTCCACAGCCGTGCGCCCGGTCCGAGCTCCAGCACCGAGCCGTCGGCCTGCTCGATGCGCACCAGCGCGGCCGGCGCCTCGGGCAGGTGGACCAGATCGGCCGCCTGCAGGCGCATGCCCGGCACCAGCCGCAGCACCGCCTCGGCGCGGATCAGGCGCGGCTCGCCCTCGGCAACCGTCACCAGGCCGACCGAGGGCGGCGCGGCCGCACGCGCCACGCCGCCGATCAGCGCCAGCCCGAGCAGCATGATCCGGCTCCGCAAGTTCCTCATCGCTCGCCTCCGGCCCGATCAGGACATGCCGCCCGGGGGAGCGGCAAGCGCCGAAAGTCATGCGTCCCGCCCCGGGACGCGCACAGGACTTTGGTCATTCGACGGCCGCGCCTGCGCCCGGGACAATCCTCGCGTCGCCCGTCCGGGCCTGCCCGCCCTCCCGCCAGGAAGCCTCGATGCCAGAACCGTCCGCCACCGCCGACGATCCGGACCGGACCCGGCTGGGCCCTGCACCGGCCGGTCCGCCACCGCCCGGCGAACTCGCCGACGACGAGTTCGGCAACGCGCTGCCCGCCGGCACCCGGCTGGAGGAGTTCGAGCTGCTGTCGGTCATCGGCGAGGGCGGCTTCGGCATCGTCTACCTCGCTCAGGACCATTCGCTGCACCGGCGGGTCGCGATCAAGGAATACATGCCCTCGTCGCTGGCCGCGCGCACGCAGGCGATGACGGTCTCGGTGCGCTCGCGCCGCCACGCCGAGACCTTCGAGGCGGGCCTGCGCAGCTTCATCAACGAGGCGCGGCTGCTGGCCAGCTTCGATCACCCCTCGCTGATCAAGGTCCACCGCTTCTGGGAGGGCAACGGCACCGCCTACATGGTGATGCCCTGCTACGTCGGCCGCACGCTGGGCGAGGT
Source organism: Sphaerotilus uruguayifluvii (assembly GCF_013294065.1). Lineage (GTDB taxonomy): Bacteria > Pseudomonadota > Gammaproteobacteria > Burkholderiales > Burkholderiaceae_C > Sphaerotilus > Sphaerotilus uruguayifluvii. The sequence goes on along the minus strand of NZ_JABSNM010000009.1, from coordinate 152,690 downwards.
GCTCAAGGCGCTGCCCGGGCCGCCCGACGAGCTCTGGCTGCGCGCGCTGCTGGTGCCGCTGCTCGACGCGCTCGAGACCATGCACCGCGCCGACACCTGCCACCGCGACATCGCGCCCGACAACATCATGATCCTCGAGGACGGCCGCCCGGTCATTCTCGACCTCGGCGCGGCGCGGCGGGTCATCGGCGACATGACGCAGGCGCTGACGGTCATCCTGAAGACCGGCTATGCGCCGATCGAGCAGTACGGCGACATGCCCGGCGTCAAGCAGGGGCCGTGGACCGACCTGTACGCGCTGGCCTCGGTCGTGCATTTCGCGCTGACCGGGCGCACGCCGCCGCAGTCGGTCACCCGCGTGGTGACCGACAAGTACCAGCCGCTGGTGCGCAGCGCGGCCGGCCTGTGCGGCCCGGCCTTCCTCGAGGCGATCGACGCCTGCCTGGCGGTGCTGCCGCAGCACCGGCCGCAGAGCGTGGCCGAACTGCGCGCGCTGCTGGCGGCGCCCGCGGTCGGGCCCGCCCCCTCGGCAGCGCCGCCCGCCGCCCCGGTGCGCTCGCCGCCACCGCCACCGCAGCCGCCGCCCCCACCCCTGCGCGCGACGCCTCCGGCCGGGTCGCCCCCCGCTGCGCTGCCGAGGCCGGCGGCGGCCCGATCCTCCGGCCTCTGGATGGCCGCCGCGGCCGTGCTGCTGGTCGGCGCGGCCGGACTGGCCTACCGGCTCGGGCGTCCTGCACACGCACCGACGCCGGCGGCTGAGCCGGCACCGGTCACGACCGCCTCGGCCCCGGAGCCGCAGCCCGCCCCCGCGGCGCCACCGCCGCCCGTCGCCACCGCCCCCGCGGCCCCTGCCGCATCCCTGCCCGGCTCCGCCGCGTCCGCGCAGGCCGATCCGGTGACCGTCTCCCCGGCCTCGGCGCCGGCGGTCGCCCGGACCCCGGAGCGCAAGACGCCGCCGCCCTCGCCTCCCGCTCCGCCGCGGTCGGCCGGCAACACCCCGGCCCCGGCGCGCAAGGCGCCCTCGGACGAGAGCCCGACGCTGTCGCCGCCGGAGGTCTCCGACCGCTCGGTCTGGAGTCCGGACGGCCGACCGCCCAAGGTCATCCGGGCCCAGCCGCCGGCACCGGACTACGTCACCCAGCTCAAGTGCAACGACCTGCTGCAGAAATCGGCTCTGGGCGACCCGGTGACCGACGCCGAGCGCAGCTTCATGCGGCGGGAATGCCGCTGACCCCCGCCTCGGCAGCCTCCTCAGCCATGACCAAAGTCATGCTTCAGACCTTCGCCGCGTGGACAGAATCGGGCCGGCAGGCCGACTGACAGAAGGGCATCCGGCATGAGCACTTGCAGCACCCCTCACCCCGGCGCCGAACGTACGGGCGGTGCCACGCTGGCACTGCTGGTCGCGCTGGCCCTGCCCGGCTGCGGCGGCGGCTCCAGCGCCACGGCACAGGACAGCGGCCCGGACAAGACCACGCTGTCGGTCGCGGCCCGGGATGCCGACGGCGACACGCTGCACTACCAGTGGCGCGTCACCGCCGGCCGCATCGACGACCGCGATGCCTCGAGCACGACCTGGACCCTGCCCGGCGGCCCCGGACTGCATTTCGCCTACGTCACGGTGTCCGACGGACGCGGGGGACATGCCCAGGCGCAATATGCGGTGTCGTCCGATGCGCTCGACCCCGCAGCGACACCCGCCACGACCGCCCAGCCCCTGCACGCGCCCCCGGCCGTCACCGACGATGGCCAGCTCGGCGGACGGCTGCGCCTGCAGGCGGCAGGCAGATGGATCTTCACCAGCCGCGACGGCACGACCACGGGCGAGCGCACGCTCGCCCTGCCCGACGTGCTGGTCGAGGTGCGCGACGACACGGACCAGACCCTCTTCAGCGGCCGCAGCGACGGATCGGGGGAACTCGTGCTGCCACGGCTGCCCGTGCCGACTTCGGGCGCGTACCGCCTGCACTGCACGCGCGATGCGGCACTGGCGCGCAGCGCCTGGCCGGTCTGCATGCCGGCCTACGTCCCGAGCGCTGCGCCGGCCACGGTTCCCGTGAGCCCCGGCGCCGGAATCAACCTGCGCCTGTACGGTCACGTCGAACTGGCCGACGGCTCGGCCTGCGGCCGCCAGGATCCGGGCACCGGCCTGACCCGCGTCGCCACGCTGCGGCTGCTGCAGACCGACGGCACCGCCGCCACGGCGGCGATCCCGGCCAACCGGTACGGAGACTATCTGCTGGAGGCCGCCGTGGCCGCACAGGGCAGCTACCGGCTGGAGGTGAACTGCGAAGGTCTGCGGCAGACCGTCGACCTGCTGGCGTCCGGCCCCTACCTGGCGGAGACGCCGGTGGAGATGCCCCCGCTCCGCCTGGCCAACACGCCACCGCGCATCACCCGCATGCTCGCGAACGGGCCGGACGGCAACGTGCGGGGCCGCCCGGTCACGGCCCCGTCGGGCAGCCTCTCGGACGGCCTGCCCGGCGCCGACCGGTTCCTCGCCTACAAGGGGCTGGACACGCCGCAGAGCGCCTGCGCCTATTACCGCGCGCTCGGCCTGGTGTCGGATTGCGATGCCCAGGGCACGCCGGCGCAGCCCGTGACGATGGCCGACTGGCAGCGCCATCACCGCCTGCCGCCCTACGACGACGGCATCGCTGCCGCCGACAAGGCCAGCGCCGACTACATCAACCGCATGGACCTGAACCTGGTGCGGCGCATGTCGGCCGTGCGGCGCAGCGCCGACCAGATCGCCTTCCTGGTCTGCAATCACCCCGGCCCGGACGGCTTCGGCCAGGCCGAAGTCGACAGCACGATCGACCAGGCGCGCCAGGGGCTGAAGCAGGTGGCCTGCGTCGGCATGGAGTGGACCGCCACGCCCGGCGCCAACGGCGGCCGGCCGTTCACGAAGTTCGTCACGTTCGGACCCGACGGCAGGCTGCTGCTGTCGGTCAACCTCGACGGCCGCGGCGAGAAGTACATGCCGGGGGTCTGCGTCGCCTGCCACGGTGGAGCGACGCACGCCGGGCGCTTCCCGACCGCACGGGGCGCCTCGCCGATGCTCGGGTCGCGCTTCCTGCCGTTCGATGCCGGCAACTACCGCTTCAGCAGCGCCCCGGGCCTGCGCGAGGCCGACCAGCAGGTGGCGCTGCACGCGCTCAACCGCCTCGTCCAGGCCACCGAAGGCAGCGCCGACACCCCCGTCAGCCGGCTGATCGACGGCTGGTACGCAGACGGATCGACGGCGCAGGACAAGGCCTACGTGCCCCCGGCCTGGATCGCCCACGCCCGCAGCGTGCCCGGCGCAGACCGCCTCTACCGCGAGGTGATCGGCGCGTCGTGCCGCACCTGCCACGTCGCCTTCGCCAGCGCCAGCGGCCGCTTCGACTGGGACCGCTCGATCCCGTCCGGCTACCGCAGCCACCTGTGCGGCGGCGGCGCCGACCTGGCCGTCAACCGCTCGATGCCCAACGCCCTGGTCACGCTGGACCGCGTGACCGAGCGGCTCGGCGCCGATGCCGGGCTCGGCCGCATCAGCGAGCAGGTGTTCGGCTGCGACATCACGAAACCGGCGCCCGATCCGGTGTTCGACACGCGCTGACCCCTCGTTTTCCGCCCTGTCCTCGCAAGGCCGCCGTCATGAAGCTCCTGCCCGCCTGCCTGTACGCCGCCGCCCTGGTGCTGCTGTCGTCGATGCTGTCGCTGCCGCCGGCCGAGGCGCAGCCGTCCGCCTCCGCGTCCCCGACCCGCCCGAAGGATCTGGTCGCGCCGGACCCGATCCGCTTCGAGGACGCGATCGCGCGGGCCGGCGAACAACTGCTGCTGCAGGCACGCGATCAGCTCGGCGCCGAGGCCCGCACGCTGGTGATCGATCCGCTGATCGACGCCAACACCGGCGCGCAGACCGCCAGCACGGTACGCATGGGCGAGCAGCTCGAAGCCCTGCTGCGACGCCAGACGCCGCAGTGGAAACCCCGCCCGCTGACCCGGCAGGCGCTGGCCGACAAGCCGCTGCTGCTGATCGGCACGCTCACGCCGGTCAACGTCGAGCGCGCCGTCGACACCGTGCCCGACGCCTTCCGCGTCTGGCTGACGCTGATCGACCTGCGCACCGGCCGGGTGGTGGCCAAGCAGCTCGACCGCAGCACGGTCGACTCGGTCAACCCGGAGCCGCTGAAGTTCTACGCCGACAGCCCGACCTGGCACAAGGACCGCACGACGCTCGGCTACATCAACTCGTGCCAGGTCAACACGCGCGTCGGCGACCCGGCCGACCCGGACTACCTGAGCCGGCTGCCCGGCGCCGCGGTGGTCAACGAGGCGATCCTGGCCTACGGCGCCGGGCGCATGCAGGAGGCCCACCAGCTCTACCGCGAGGCCGACACGATGGCCGATCCGGGCGATCTGCGCGTGCTCAACGGGCTGTACCTGACGAGCTGGAAGCTCGGCGACCCGCAGGCCGCACGCAGCGCCTTCGAACGCATCATCGCGACCGGACTCGACACGAAGCGCCTGCCGATCAAGATCCTGTTCCAGCCCGGACGCACGAGCTTCAGCCCGATCGGCGACCTGCCGCAGCAGTACCAGCTCTGGCTCGACACGCTGGCGCGCGAGACCGGCCGCGCCGACGCCTGCGTGCGCATCGTCGGCCACACCAGCCGCACCGGCAGCGCCCGCGCCAACGAAACGCTGTCGCGCCAGCGCGCCGAGGCGGTGCAGAAGCTGCTGGAGCGCAGCAACCGCGCGCTCGGCGCCCGGCTGAGCGCCGCCGGCGTGGGCTCGCGCGAGGCGCTGGTCGGGCTCGGCACGGACGATCTGCGCGATGCGCTGGACCGGCGGGTGGAGTTCCGGGTGGTGGACTGCGTGTAGGGCGGACTTTCCTCTGGCCGGAACAGGGAGAAGCACATGATGTCGACGTTCGTCCCGAGAGCAGCCGGGCTGGCGCTGCTGCTGGCCGCCACCGGCGCCAGCCAGGCGCAGAACTTCGGACTGGCGGCCCCGAAATGCGCTGGATGCCACACCAACCCGCCGACGGTCCAGGCCACGACCCCGAACGACTGCTCGGGCTATGCCGTCGGTCTGTCCGAAGACTTCGTCGGCAATGCATCGAACCTGCAGACACGGCTGAACGCCAGCTGTTCGATGATGAAGTCGGTCGCCGACACGCTGACGGCACAGGATCGGGATGCCGTCGCAGCCTATCTGCTGAACCTGCGCGACGCCCTCGCCGTGCCCGCCGCGGCCACGCTGACGTTCCCCGGCACCACAGCCACCGGCGCCACACGCACGGCCTCGACCTCCTTCACGCTGAGCAACTACCGGGGCGCCGAGCTGACGCTGGCCCTCAGCAGCAGCAACCCGCGCTTCAGCGTCACCCGGAAATCGAGCAGCACCTGCACGGCCCTGACCGTGCCCGCGGCCTCATCCAGCCTGACGCCCGGCACCTGCCGCCTCGACCTCGACGTCGTCTTCCAGCCCCAGCCGGCCGATGTGGTGGCGCCGCAGACCAGCGCCACGCTCACCAGCACCCTCACCGTCACGCCGACCTACGCCGGCAGCGACGTGCAGCCGTCCGCCTCCGCCGGCGGCCGCACGATCACGGTCGACGCCACCGCCTACCGGCCGACGGTCACGCTGTCGCCGCAGGCCCTGGCCTTCGGCGAGGCGGTGATCGGCGGCGCCTCGGTCGTGCGGACCGTCCAGATCAGCAGCACCTATCCGGACGCCAGGACCTACGCGCTGACCCTGCCCGCCGGCGTCACCGAAGACAGCCCCGGATGCGCCGGCCGGGTCATCGCCGCCGACAGCGGCGTCTGCACCGTCAGCCTGCGCTGGCAGCCCACCGCTGCCGCGATCTCCACACCCCTGCCCGCCAGCATCCCGGTCACCATCACCGGCACCGGCGGCACCGTCAGCACCAGCCTGGGCCTGTCGGGCACGGCGGCGTGGCCGCTGACGGCCTCGCCGACGCGGTTGACCCCGAGCGCCGCCGGCCCCGTGTCCACGGCCCTGAGCAACCGCGGCAGCACCGCGATCGTGCTCGGCGCACCCACTTTCACCGGCACCGCAAAGGACGACTACCGCATCGCCGCCGGCGCGGGCTGCACGCCCGGCTCGCGCGTGGACCCGGGCCTGAGCTGCACGCTGACGCTGGACTACACGCCGACCGCGAGCGGCAACCGCCAGGCCACGCTGGCGATCGCCCACGACAGCGCGGTCGGCGGCAGCCCGCTGTCCATCACCCTCGACGGCACCGCCGACATCGGCCAGCTCTCGCTCGACGCCGCGCAGCCCTCTTTCCCCGACACCGTGCTCGGCGCGACCCCATCAGGCACGGTCACCGTCACGGCACACAACACCGGCTCGAAGCCGCTGACGCTGAACGCGCTGAGCCTGGGCGGCCCGCACCCGGGCGACTTCCTGCGCGCCGGCACCTGCGCGGCCGGCAACACGCTGGCGGTCGGCGCCACCTGCACCGTGACGCTGCAGTTCAGCCCCGGCGCCACCGGCATCCGCAGCGCCACGCTCTCGATCGCCCATGACGGTGCGGCGCCGAACCCGTCGGTGCTGACGCTGACCGGCCTGGGCCTGCCGCAGCCAGTCGGCGTGCTGACGATCGACGCCGCCAACCCGCTCGACGTCGGCAGCCAGACCGTCAACGGCCTGTACGGCACCCGCACGGTCCGGCTGCGCAACAGCGGCACCGCCAGCCTGCAGCTCACCGGCGTGACCCTGAGCGGCAGCGGCTTCAGCCTGGACAGCACGCCGAGCTGTGCCGCCGGCACGACGCTCGCCATCGGCCAGACCTGCGACCTGGCGCTGCGCTTCACGCCGCTGGCCGCCGACACCGACTACCGCGCCACGCTGAGCATCGCGCACAGCGCCGCCGGCTCGCCCTCGAGGCTGTCCGTGACCGGACACGGCAGCGCGGCCGTCGTGCCGGTCGTCACCTGGGTCGGCGGCACCGAGGTGCACGACTTCGGCACCCAGGCGATCGGCGCCGCCGGCACGACCAGGCACACCGTCAGCCTGCGCAACCTCGGCCCGGGCGCGATCCGGCTCACGCTGATCAACACCATCGGGCTGGAAGCGGCGATGTTCCCGGTCCAGGGCGGCGCGGCCGACGCCTGCGTCGCCGGCGCGCTGCTGGAGCCGGATCGGACCTGCTCGATCACGCTGGCCTTCAGCCCCGGCTCGCCGGGCACGCACGGCGCCCGCCTGCAGGTCGTCTCCAGCGGCACCGCGCTGGCCCCGCTGGCGCTGACCGGCACCGGCCTCGGCCCGGTCGGCGGCTCGACGCTGGCGGTCACGCCCGAGCGCCTCGACCTCGGCACAGCGCGGGTCGGCGCCGCCTCGCCACCGGGCGAGATCGTCCTGCGCGCCGACGCGCAGAGCGCCGTGCAGGTGATCGGCTGGGCGGTCGACGGCGCCTTCGTCGTCGAGGGACGCACCTGCCCGGCGCCGCCCTTCACGCTGGCGGCCGGCACCGACTGCCGCATCGCCGTGCGCTTCGTGCCGACCGCGGCGGGCAACACGGGCGGCACGCTGCAGGTCACCAGCAGCCCCGGCCCCGACCTGGCCGTCAGCGTCCGGTCGGTACCGCTGGCCGGACGCGGCGAATCCGCCCCCGACGTGGTGGGCGGCGGCGGTGGCGGCTGCAGCATCGCCCGGGTGTCCGGCGACGAGACCCTCGATCCGACGCTGCTCGTGCTGGCGGCCCTGGCCGCGCTGATCCTGGGCCGTCGCGGCCGGCGGCGTCGTCCGCCGACGCAGCGTGCGTCATGAGCCATGACCGCCGGATGGGCACCGCTGCTCCTGCTGGTGATCGCGCCGGTGCTGGAGGAGATCGTCTGGCGCGCCGGGCTGCAGGAGGCACTGCTGACCCGCACCCGCTGGCCGGCGGCGTCGATCAACCTCGGCGTGGCGGCGAGCTTCGCGCTGGCGCACGCGCTGCGCGCGCCCGACAGCGTCTGGGCGTGGCTGACGCTGCTGCCGGCGTGGCTCATCGGTCGGGCCTACCAGCGCTGGCGGCACCTGGGCCCCTGCATCGCGCTGCATGCGGCCATGAACGCGCTGTGGCTGGCGGCCCGGCCGCCCGCCTGAGCCTCCCTCGACGATCCGGAGACCTGTCCACCATGCCGAGCCCCCTCGCCCGCCTGACGATGACCCGGATCGTGCTGACCGGCGCCCTGGCCCTGTGCGGCGCCACCGCGGCGCACGCGCAGGTCGATCATTCGATCTACGGTGTCGCCGACCTGTCGTACGGCCGCTTCGAGCCGGCCGGCCTGTACCGCCAGTACCGCCTGAACAGCAACTCGCTGACCGCCTCCTTCATCGGCGCCACCGGCAGCTACGGCTTCGAGAACGGCGTGACGGCAGGAGTCACGCTGGAGACCTTCTACCGCTTCCAGGACCTGCGCACCGGCCGCAACGACAACGATCCGCTGCTGTCGCGCAACGCCTTCGTGTCGCTGGCGCACCGCGACTGGGGCCAGGTGCGCGCCGGGCGGCTGCAGACGCTGCTGTTCAACACGACCGCCCGCTTCAACGCGCTGGGCAACTCGGTCGGCTTCTCGCCGGCGGTGCGCCACCTGTTCGCCGCCGGCAACCTGATCGGCGTGCAGGGCGACTTCTACTGGGACCGCGCCATCGGCTACACCGCACCGAAGTTCGGCGACGTCACGCTGTCGGCGATGGCCGCCGACGGCGACCGCGACGCCCCGGGCCGGCTGTCGGCACTGAACGCGATCTACGCCCGCGGCCTGCTGGCCGTCTCGGCCTCGTGGCAGCGCGTGCGCCTCGACCCCGAATTCGCCGACGCGATCCGCGAGCAGGCCAGCCAGCTCGGGCTGAGCTACAACGCCGGCTGGGCGCAGGTGTTCGGGCAGTACACGCTCGTGCGCGACACCGGGCTGCAGCTCACCAGCCGGATCGCCTCGCTCGGCCTGTCGGCGCCGCTCGGGCCGGGCAAGGTGCAGCTGCAGGTCGCGCGGTCACGGGCGCTCGGCGACGCGGTCGACCGGCGCCAGCAGACCTGGAGCCTGGCCTACCTCTACGAATGGGACTCGACGCTGGATCTGTACGTCGTCGGCATGGACGACCGGGTGTGGGGGCAGACGGTCGGGCGGTCGGTGGCGGTGGGGGTGCGTTACCGGTTCTGATCGGGATCGGCCCACGGCGACACCCCGTCGCCCGGGCAGCGGTTCTGGGAACGCTCGTCCCGGATCTGGCCGCTCAGCACGCTCACCTCGGCCTCGGGCAGCCGGCCGAGCACGCGGGCGGCGCCCGCCAGACTGCGACAGGCGCGCTCGCGGTCGCCCCGTCGGGCGAAGAAGTGGCCCGCGGTCTTCAGCAGCTTGGCCAGCGGCAGGTCCTCGGTGCCGGCCGCGGGACGATGCGCCGCGATGCCGCGGTTCAGGTAGTCGAGCGCCAGATCGGACGAGGTGCGCGCGTGCAGCTTGAGGAAGTCGCCGATCTGCCACGCGGTCTCGACCACCCGGCATGACGGCGCCGGCGGCTCGGCCGCCTGGGCCAGCGCCGCATCCCACAGCGCGACGGCCGCCTGCGGTGCAGCCGGGTCGAAGACCTCGCGGGCCTGCTGCAGCCGCTGCGCCACCTCGGCCGGCGGTCGGCAGGCGTGCGGCAGGCCGGCCGACGCGACGGTCGCCGCCGCCAGCAGCATCCCTCCGGCCACGGCCGATGCCCGGCGCACCCTCATCGGAACACCAGTCGGCGCATCAGCAGACGGCCGCCCTGCGCCGGGTCCGTGCCGGTCTCGTCGAGGTAGACGCCGGCCTTGTAGTAGGCCCCGATGTCCCGCCAGCTCGGATCGATCGGCATCGACCGGCCGTTGATGTGCACCCGCATGTCGGCGACCGCCACCTGCAGCGTCAGCCAGGCCTCGCCCGGCGTCGCGAAGGTCTGCAGCACCAGGCTGTCGTACCCGCTGACGCTGTCGTCGGCGCTGCGCCGCAGCTTGGCGCGCAGCTGCCAGCCCCGGGTCGGGCCCGGCTCGACGACGACGAGCAGCAGCGGCGGCGCGCTGACCACCGCGCCACGGGCGTCGCTCATCTGCCAGCCGTGGATCTGCGCGACGATCACCGTGCCACGCAGCGGCGGCATCTGCGTCGGCAGGATGTCGATCGTCATCGTCACGGGCGAGCCGGCACCGATCGTCCAGCCATCGTTCGCGCCGCTGCGCACCTGATGGCGGAACTCGGTGCGCGGGCTGTCGGACGTGGCGCTCGACAAGGCGCCAGTGACCGGGCACCAGAGCATGACGGCTGCCTCGCCACGGGCGCCGGTACCGTCGACCCAGACCGACCGGAACCAGTCCGACTCATGCCCGCGCGGGGCGCCAGCGGACGGCAGCAGTTCGACCGTCTTCAGCGTGCGCGCTGGGAGACCGCCGGTCGTGCCGTCCGCCTTGACCGGCAGGGTCAGCGTGACGTGATCGAGGTCGAGCAGCTCGGCCGGCGGCGGGAGCGAGGACGCGGCATCCGTGCCATCGCCCCCTCCACCGCCGCAAGCGGGCAGGCAGGTGGCGCTGGCCAGGCCCAGCAGCAGGTGTCGACGGTGCATGGTGATCCCCTCCTCCCGTTCAACCCGCGCCCGACCGGTGCAGCCACAGCACGACGGCCGCGAAGATCAGCGCAACCATCAGGCGGATGCGTGCGGCGAGCGTCAGCCGCCGATGGCGCAGGCTGTCCACCACCACGAGCAGCAACAGCAGCACGGCGACGCCGGACAGCACGGTGGGGGCCGACGGGACATGCCACACGGTGTCAACCCATCTCCGCCAGCCAGCGCTGCTGGCGCCACGCGGGGGCGGCAGTCGGGAACAGCTTGGTGCCGGGGGTGAGCAGGCAGGCCCACTGGGCCGCGGCGATGCGCTGGCGCTGGTAGCCGTCGCGCAGGACTTTCAGCGCGTGGGCGGGGCTGGGCGGCGCGCCGACGAAGAAGCGCTGGCCGGCGGGGAACCGGTGCTGCTGCGCCTGCCACCACGCCTGGACCTTGTCGGGGTCGGGCCAGGGCAGACCGTCGTCCTCGTCCATCGCGACGTTGTCGTCCTCGGGGTCGTCGTTGGGACCGAAGTCGATGCCGGCGGGTGGCTTGCGGTCGAGGTCCAGCCAGGCGAGGTCGGCGCCCGTGATCATCGAGAACGCCTCGCCCGCCAGACGGGTCAGGCGCAGGTCGGTCATCTGGGCGATCAGCCAGGGGATGAGGTGAGGATCGCCGGTGATGCCGCAGCGGCGGATGAGGCGGCGTCGGGCCTGGGCTGCCGCGGGGGTGTCGGCTTTGGTCAGGGCGGCGCAGTGGCGCAGGTGGTGGTGGGCGGTGGGGAGGTCGAGGGCTTTCAGGGACAGTTCGGCGGCGGCGTCGCTGAAAGGTGCAGCGCCTTCGGCCAGTGTGGCCAACCAGGCGAGCGCCGGATCCCGCCCGCCCAGCAGCACCGCGGAGCGGGCCGCCCAGAAGCGTAGCGTGGCGGGCTCGCCGTCTCGGCTGACGGCCGCCTGCAGCAGCGGCAACAACTCCACCCGTCCCACCTCCCCTGCCACGCGGAACGCACGGGCACGCAGGGCATCGTCCTCGGCGGTGCAGGCCGCGTCCAGCGCAGGACCCGGGTCGACGCGGTGCATGGCACAGGCCGCCAGGGCCACGCAGCGCTGCAACGGCTCGGTGGAGGCCAGCAAAACACGGATCGTGCCCTGGAGGGCTGGGGGAGCCACCCAGCCAAAGGCGCCGATGAGGCCGCGTTCAGCCTCGTCCGACACATCCTGCAGCGCCGCCACCGCAAACAAACCGTTCAAGCCCGGCCGGTCCTGGGCCTCCAAGCATTGAATGGCACCGGTGAAGATCGCACCGGCCGTGGGCCCGGGGTCCGATTGCAGCGCCTGCCGGACGCCGGCAGCGCCTGCAGGCGTCGTCTTGGCCACCGCCAGGACTTCCAGATGCGCCATCAGGCGCTCGTCGATGCGCCGAACATGCCGCAGCCTGGTATGCGGCGCTCGCGTCGCCGCCCAGCGGGCCTGCAACAGCCAGCACGCCTCCTCTATGGTCGACCAGAGCACCGGAAGGATGGCTGGCCGACCGGCAACGTCCATGGTCGCGGGCACGGGCATGGTGGCGATCCGCGCGGGCATCCGAAGGCGTCAGGAACCGACGATGTAATGGCGACTGTCCCAGGCCACGCCGTCGAATCGGTGAAAAGAAAGCCCCCCGGACACGCATAGATAGCCGGAACACACCCGCAACCGCAAGGCGGCAACCCCCGGCAGCACGGGCACCAAGGCCTCATCGAGCATCTTGAACACCCCCTGGCTGGTGCCAACGTAAACCGCGCCCTGGAAATCGACCACGTCTAGGCAGTCCTCCAGATCAGAATCCAGAATCGTCCACTGCCCCGGCCCTCCCGACAGCACGACCCCTGCGTCACCAACGACATGGACCGTGCCGTCAGCGGCCACGCAGACTCCATTCAAATTGACATTCGTCGGCAAATGGTCCCGGACCCAATTTCCCCCGTGGGTGTACAGGAACAGGCCGGCCCGCCCGATCGCATATAGTCGATGGCCGTCCACCGTCCCCCGCACGGCTTCCACGAACAGGTCGGGTCCCGATGCCAAAAGGGCAAACTGGCCCCGCTGATAACGCATCAACCCCTCCTCCGACGCGATGTAGCACACGGAATTCTCATCCGCCCAGACCCCCGTCAGCATTCCTTCGGTCGGCGACTGGAGCACCCGCCACCGCGTCCCGGTACGGACATGCAATTGCCCCGCTTCACCGGCGGCCAAAAGGGTTCCATCAGGTGCCAGCCACAGGTCGGACAGCCACGTATCCACGTCGTACAGCAGGACGGGTTCGCCATGCACACCGCTATGCTCGTAAACATAGGACACAGGAAACTCCCCGTCGTACGCCAGCAGTTTGACCAGCAGACCACCATCCTCCAGCGGGATCGCCGGCGCTGCGGTCCACGTCCAGCCATCTTGGCCAGCATCGTTCTCGTCCTGACTTGCCATACGCTGCTCCATTCACCTAGCCATGCCCGGCGGGCGCCGGAATTTCCCGCTGCGTGGAACACGCACAGGATCCCCATCCGCCAGCTCCAAATATTCCTTGAAATAATGGTCTACCACCATTTTCAAACACGATTTGGCCGCGTCGCTTGGCTGAGTTGATCGGGAATCCGCAACAGCTTTCAGGTTGGCGTCCCGCACGGCCTGGTAGGAAACGCTCTTGCTGCCTTTCCATTTTCTTTGCATGGAAACCTGGGCCTGCGTCTTTTTGTAATGTTGCGTCCCGGCATCCGTGCTGGCCCCTTTCAGGCAGATGCACGGAGCGTCATTCACCTTGTATTTTGGGCAGGAAGTTATGCCACCGCCGCCTCGGCTGTTCTCGAAGCAGGCATTTTGCAGAATATGATCGGATTCGTAGCCATCCGGGCAATTCTTGCTGCCATGCCGATGAACATTGATGTGCTCGGCGGCAAAGATGCTCTGGCACGAAGACCCGCCGACAAACATCTGGTCGAGATGCGGAAATGGAATGCCTTCATTGGCCGTGGACCCGTGGTTATGGGTGGTCAGGTCTAGGTGCCGGACGACATTCTCCCCCTCCACCTTCACATCCATCGACCATGCCGTGAAGTAAACCTTCCCCGTGATCTTGTGCGTCACCACCCCCTTCATCGGCGCGCACCCCGCCTCATCCCCCGTGCTCTTTTTGAAATAACTCTTGTTCTTGAGCATCACCTCCTGCCCGGAGATCTTCACCGTGGTCGAGCCGTCGCTCGTGTCCGAGGCCAGTCCGGTGTTCGGATACGGGATCGGCACTCCCGGCGGCGTCGCGGGCGTCTGCGGCGGCGTGAAGCACACATCCGGAAACGCGCAGATCGACTTGCCATCGGCCGCCTTGCAGGACACCTCCATTCCATTGGCAAACACCTGATTGGCCATCAGCGCCCCCGCCAGTGCAAGGTCAGCGCCGCCCGCTGGCCCGCATCGTTGCCCATGTGCGCGACGATCGCCGGGCCTTTGGTGTAGCGCTTGCGGCAGGCCGCGTCCGCCAGCGCCAGGATCGACACCCCCGCCACCGCGCCCGGCTCGCCCGTGCATTCCGCCGGGTGCCAGAGGTCAAATTCCTCCTTGCGCTGGCGCAGCGTGCGCGACAGGGCCAGCGCCGCCTCCTTGAAATAGAACTGCTCGCCGGACAGATCAGTGATGCGGAAATCCATGTCGTGCATCGCCACGCCCGCCTCGGCCAGCGCCGCCTTGATCGCCGTCGACAGGCCCTCGGCACGCAGCGGTTCGTCCGAGGTGAGGTGCGCCTTCTCGACGCCGAAACCCAGGCCGGACACGATCAGTTCGTCCCCCTCGGCCGGTCGCCGCACCAGCAAGGCCCCCGCTCCCTCGCCCGGCATGAACCCGTTCGAGTTGGTCGGCGTGAGCAGCCGGTCTTCGCGCTCGTAATGGCTGAGCGTCGGCCAGGTCAGCAGGCTGTCGGTCGCGGCAATCAGCACCTGCTCGAAACCGCCCTGCCAGATCAGCGCCCGCGCCTTGAGCAGCGCCACCGCCACCGCCACCCGCCCGTGTGCGACCACCACCGACGCCGGGTGAAAGCGCGTGTCCAGTTCGGCCTGCAACTCGGTGAACAGCAGGTCATCCAGCCCGTCCAGCCGCCCCGGCCGGTCCGCCTCGGCCACGCACAGCAGCAGCGGCAGGCCCGCCCACGCCACCCGCGGCACCTCCACCAGCACCTCGTCCACCGCCAGCGCCGCCATCTTCACCAGCTTGGTACGGCCCCGCCACGGCGCGTCGAGCGGCACCTGGTGCGCCATGATCCACTCGCCATGCGAGTCGATGAAGCGTGTCTCGCTCGGGTTGGTCAGCTTGGCGCGGATGGCGGCACACGCAGCCGGCGCACTCAGCCCGACCGACGTGACCAGCCCGGTGCGGCCGATCGCCAGGGGCTGCCCATGCGAAGGAGCGCTCATCCCGTGGTCTCCTCGGGCTCGCGTGGCATCGGCACCATCACGACCGGGATCGGGAACGCCACCTGCTCGCGCTGCTGCCACCACTCGCGGCCCTTCTTGCCCACCAGCACCTGCGCGACCTCGAACAGGTTGCGCTTGAGCGGCCGGTTGACTCGCCATGTCATCGTGAAACGCTCCTGGTCCGGCTCGAACACGAGGGTGTCGAGCGTGGCGAGGTAGTCCTCCCGCTCGCCTTTCTTCGGGAACACATGCACCGGCGCGTCGAAGTGCGGCAGCACGAAATGGCGCAGGCCGTCGGGCGTCAGGTGGCGCATCGCGACCTCCATCGGCGTGCGGCTGTGGGGAATCTGCTGATCGAGCGGCGCAGCCTGGAAATAGCGCTCGTCGAAGTCATGCGGCAGGAAAGGAAACTCGTGGTCCAGCCAGTGCTGGTCATAGGTGCCGGCAAACACCGACCGCGACGACCAGCCCCGCCCGAGCGGTCCGAACGCCATCGGCGCATAGGCGTCGGTCGGCCACTGGACCGGTTGCCCGATGACCTCCGTGTTCGGCAGCGGCCGGCCATCGACCCAGTCGGTCTTCAGGTGCCGGTGAAAGCCGCGACCGACCGGATTGGCCATGTAGGCATCGTGATCCGCCGGATCCTCGGACGCCTGATCGACGCCACCGAACGCCACGTCATACGAGATCGGCTGTCGCACGAACGCCTGCGGGTCGGACACGCGGATGCCGGTGAGCCCCGCCTGCCAGACGCGGTCGCCGACGACATCGAAGCGCTTGAGCATCGGCCCGACGCGCAGGATCACGTCAGTGCGATGGGTCGGGCGGCCTTGCGGTGCGTGGGCGCTGCCGACAAGCAGAACATCGCAGGCCGGCTTGCATGGAGCGAAATCGACCTCATGGACTGGCGCGGACAGACCCGGCGCCCCCGTGAACGTGTCGGCCATCACCAGCGGCAGTTGCTGATCGTGCAGCCGCACCGCCTCGTCCGGCTTCGGCAGCACGAAGGTGCCCTTGATCACCACCACCAGCGACTCCCGCCCGCTCGGCGCCAGCCCCAGGTTGTAGCCGGCCAGCATGCGAGTGGAATTGATCAGTTCCATGGGCGAAGCGGCCTTGTCGGTGAATTCAGTTGAGCTGCACCGAGCCGCCCTTGATCCGGTTCACGCCGCTGGACCGACTGGACACGTAGGCGCCCTGGATCAGCACCTTGCCTGCCTTGGTCAAGGTGATGCTCGCCTTCCCGCAGCGCAGCACCAGTTGCTCGCGCGCCTGCACCACCATCCGGTCACCGTCGGCATCCACCTCGACCTGAGCGGGCGGGGTCGGCAATGGCCAGCCCGGCCGGCCTCTGATCACACCCATGACGATGGGTCGGTCCGCATCGCCCTGCTCGAACATCACCACGACCTGATGCCCGATGTGCGCGCCATGCAGATCCACCGTGCTGCGTGCACGGAGAACCGCCCCGGACCGCACCGCGGGCATCAGCACCAGCGCCGTCATGTCCTCATCAGGTGCCACCGCCAGCAATTCGCCCACCCACACGCCCTGTAGGGGGGGTGAGGCCGCCTCCTGGACCGCGTCGATCTCCGCTGTATCCACTGCACTCATGAGCGTCCCTCAGTTCTGCAGGATCTTCGATCCCTTCATCACGATGTCCCCGCTGGCCTTGACATTGACCTTGCCCGAGCCATCGATCGTGATGTCCTTGCCCTTGAGAACGATCGTCCCGTCCTTCTTCATCGTGATGCTGGCGCTGCCGGTCTTCAGCGTGATCGAGTCGCCCGCATCAAGAACGAAGTTCTTGCCCACCTTGACCGCATCGTCGTTGCCGACCTGGGCGCTGCGGCCCTTGCCGACCGCGGTGCTCTGATTGCCGCCCACCTCGACGCTGCGGTTCGCGCTGACGGACGTGCTCTGGCTGCCGCCCACCGAGGTCGACTGGCTGGCGCCGACCGCCACCACCTGCATCGCGCCGATGGCGATCTCCTGTGCCGCGCCGATGGCGATCGTCTCGTTGATGCCGACGGTGTGAGTGCGCTGCAGCGCCACCGTCGCCGTCTCGCTGGCGGCCACCGTGATCGTGCGGCTGGCGCCGATGGTGATCGTCTCGTTAGCCCCGACGGTCTCGGTCCGGTTCGCGCCGATCGTGATGGTCTCGTTCGAGCCGACCGTCTCGGTCCGGTTGACCCCGATCGCGATCGTCTCGTGCCGCCCCACCGTCTCGGTGCGGTCGTTCTTCACCAGCACCGTCTCGTCGTGGTCGATGGTCTTGCTGCGGTCATGCCCGACCCAGTGCGTCTCGTCGTTCTCGACCTCGATGTCCTGGTTCTTCTCGGCATGGATCCACAGCTGCTCGGCGCCTTTCTTGTCCTCGAACCGGATCGCGTTGGCATTGGCGTAGCCGCCGCCCTTCGATGAGCGCGTCAGGATCCCGCTCTGCGTCATGTTCGCCGGCAGGTCCCACGGCGGCATCTGCTCGGCGTTGTAGACCCGCCCGGTGATCAGCGGCTGGTCCGGGTCGCCTTCGAGAAAGCTCACCACCACCTCCTGGCCGATGCGCGGGATGTGGATGGCGCCGAAGTTCTTTCCCGCCCACGGGTGCGAGACGCGGATCCAGCACGAGCTCTTCTCGTTCTTCCTGCCGTAGCGGTCCCAGTGGAACTGCACCTTGACACGGCCGTACTTGTCGGTGTGGATCTCCTCGCCGGCCGGGCCGACGACGACCGCGGTCTGCGGGCCCTGCACGAAGGGCTTCGGGGTCAGGCGCGGCGGGCGGAACTGCTGGGCATGCGGGATGACCTCGATCTGGCTGCTCAGCTCGGTGCCGCCGGTGCTGCCGGATTCGTAGGCATCGAGGTGCAGCCGGGTGCGGATCGCGGTGACGAGGTAGTCGGTGTTCTGGTCGTCGCGCGGATGGCGCTCGAGCGTGAAGCGGCAGCCCTCGGCCAGCGACTGCGCGCTGGTCGTGCCTCGGGCGCCGGCATGGCGGGCCTGCTGCTCGTCGAGGCGGTTGTCGGCGTACTGCTCGCCGTCGCCGGTCACCCGGTAGAGCCCGGGATAGTCGAAGCGCTCGAGGTCGGCCTGCTCGTGGCTGCGGCTGCGCTCCCGGCTGACCCGCAGGCTGGCCGACGGGCGCTCGAAGTCGTAGTCGGTCAGCGCGATGCGCCCGGTGCGCACGCCGTGGCTGAAGCTCCAGTCCCACAGGCAGTCGACGTCCGGCGGCGCCTGGCCCGGCACGTCGTAGTAGGCGATGCGCTCGGCCCCGGGCGCCGGATCATGCGCCCCGGCCGCATCGACCAGCACCAGGGTCGCGCCGCCGGCGTCATGCTGGAAGAACCAGCTGATGCCCTCCTGTTCGAGCAGCCGGGCGATGAAGTCGAAGTCGCTCTCGCGGTACTGCACGCAGTAGCCCCGCGGGGCATAGCTGCGGAAGAGCCTGAAATCCGTCTTCGCCACCGCATGGTCGGCCAGCACCTGCCTGACGATGTCCGGCACCGAGAGGTCCTGGAAGATGCGGCAGTCGCTGGTGCGGGTCAGGAACCAGGGCCAGGGCCGCACCGTCATGTCGTAGCCGTAGTGCCGCCCGCTCGGCTTGCCCAGCCCGAAGCGGATGCAGTGCCCGCTCCAGTGCCGCAGGCTGCCATCGCGCAGCACCAGCTCCACCCGCACCGGCTGCCCGAGCAGGTCGTCAGGCGCCAGATCCGGCTTCAGGCTCAGCAGATGCAGCCGCATCTCCCCGATGCGCCCCAGCCCCGCCTCGACGCTCATCGACTCGAAGAGCAGATCGGCGGGGGGCAGCGGGCAGTGGAAGACGATCGGCGGCGCCATGGTCAGTCCATCGTCGAACAGCGCGCGGGGGGCGTAAAGCGACGAAAGTCATCTGGTCCGTGTGATCAAGGTTCGTCTTCGCGGCAAACCATTCTTGCCGTCTCGACCGCGACCAGCTTGCGGCTTTTCATGTCGGCTCGCCAGACCTCCTCGATGCCGCTGCCCCTGCGTATCTCTTTCCGGCCTCGCCAGGTGGCGAGCAGCAGCACGGTCTGCTTGAGAGGCTGATGCCCGATCGAACAGTTTCCCGCTGACAAGTCGAGACTGAGGCCGGTCCGGACATTTCCGAACTCGTGCACGTCCAGGACCTTGCCCGGACCCAAAGGCGCACTGACGGCCCCGGTGTCCACCAGCCATGCACGCAGCACCGTCTTGCATTCACCGAGCACCAGCCTGTGACGCTGCCCCCCCTGGCCGTCGGCCATGACACCTGACTCCTGGAGAATCTTGCAATCAGGCGCCGCCGCCAGTTCCAGCGCGCTGGCTCCGCAGCAGAACCCCATCAACATTCCCATGACAGCAACCGAGCCCAGCTTTCTCATTGCATGGTTTCCATGATCGGATCGAGAAGAGGACACTTGCCGAAGATTTGCAATGGACTGATCCGGCCCGCCAGCCCCTTGCCCGGAAATGGCATCGTGCGAATTTCGAAGTGCAGATGCTGATCCAGCCCCGTCATGGAAGACGCATTGCCGCTGTTTCCGGTCAAGGCCACCTTCTGCTTCATGGTGACTGTGTCCCCCATCTTGACCAGAATCTGCTGCAGATGCGCGTAGCCCGCGTACAGAGACTGCCCGCCATGATCGAACTGGACCATCAGCATCAGCCCCAAGGCACCATTGTCTGACGCATAGACGACCTTTCCGTCCGAGATCGCATAGCACGGCGTGGATGGCACGGCATAAAAATCCCAGCCCTGATGCGGCTTGGGCGTTCCGTCCGCGTACTTCCTGACCCAGCCGAACGTGTGAGAGTTGCTGTTGCGACGAATCACGTTCGACACCAGCGGCCAGCAGATGGCACCCATGTGGACCCCCTTGAAAATCGATCGATGACGATCAGGAAAACCGATAGATGAAATCACCCGCATCGACCCCCAGACGGATCGATGCCAGCGCCTGCCCCTGCGCCAGCCGCGTCAGGTACTCCACCGAAATCCGCGGCAGCACCGTGTTGGTCAGGATGGCGTCGATGACACGGCCGCCCGACTCGGCCTCGGTGCAGCGCGAGACGACCAGGCGGACGACCGATTCGTCGTACTCGAAGGGAATGCCGTGGTTGTCCCGCACCCGGCGGGCGATGCGGCCGAGCTGCAGCCGCACGATCTCGGCGAGCATCGCGTCCGACAGCGGGTAGTAGGGAATCGTCACCAGACGCCCGAGCAGGGCCGCCGGGAAGACCTTCAGCAGCGGCTCGCGCAGGGCCTGCGCGATCGCCTCGGGCTCGGGCGTCAGCTCCGGGTCGCGGCACAGGCCCATGATCAGGTCGCTGCCGACGTTGCTGGTCAGCAGGATGATGGTGTTGCGGAAGTCGATGTCGCGCCCTTCCCCATCTTCCATCCAGCCCTTGTCGAAGACCTGGAAGAACAGCTCGTGCACGTCCGGATGCGCCTTCTCGACCTCGTCGAGCAGCACGACGCTGTACGGCCGCCGCCGCACCGCCTCGGTCAGCACGCCGCCCTCGCCGTAGCCGACATAGCCCGGCGGCGCGCCCTTGAGCGTGGAGACGGTGTGCGCCTCCTGGAACTCGCTCATGTTGATGGTGATGACGTTCTGCTCGCCGCCGTAGAGCGCCTCGGCCAGCGCCAGCGCCGTCTCGGTCTTGCCGACGCCCGAGGTGCCGGCCAGCAGGAAGACGCCGATCGGCTTGTTCGGGTTGTCCAGCCGCGCGCGCGAGGTCTGGATGCGCCGGGCGATCATGTCCAGCGCGTGCTTCTGGCCGATGACGCGCCGGTTGAGCGTGTCGGCCAGCGCCAGCACCGCCTGCACCTCGTTGCGGACCATGCGGCCGACGGGAATGCCGGTCCAGTCCTGCACCACCGCGGCCACCGCCTGCTCGTCGACGGTGGGCAGGATCAGCGGTGCGTCGCCCTGCAGCTGCGTCAGCTCGGCCTGCAGCGCCTGCAGCTCGGCGACCGCGTCGGCGCGCTCGGCCTCGGTCGGCGGCGCGACGGGGGCGGCGCCGTCCGGCGCTCCGGCCGGATCGCCGGGCTGCGCGCGCAGCCGCGCCCGCAGCGCCAGCACGCGGTCGACCAGCGCCTTCTCCTGGCCGAAGCGCTCGCCCAGCTCGGCCTGGCGCGCCTGCTCGGCCTCGATCGCCGCGGCCAGGCGGGTGCGGCGGGCGCTCACGTCGATGCCGATCGCCGCCTCGCGCTCGACGATGTCCCGCTCGACCTGCAGCGCCTCCAGCCGGCGCCGACTGTCCTCCAGCGCCGGGGGCGTGGCGTGCTGGCTGACCGCGACGCGCGCGCAGGCGGTGTCGAGCAGGCTGACCGCCTTGTCCGGCAGCTGGCGCGCCGGAATGTAGCGGTGCGAGAGCTTGACCGCCGCCTCGATCGCCTCGTCGAGCAGCACGACGCGGTGGTGGTGCTCCAGCACGGTGGCCACACCGCGCAGCATGTGGACCGCCTTCGCCTCGTCCGGCTCGGGCACCTGCACGACCTGGAAGCGCCGCGTCAGCGCCGGGTCCTTCTCGATGTGCTTCTTGTACTCGGCCCAGGTGGTCGCGGCGATGGTGCGCAGCCTGCCGCGCGCCAGCGCCGGTTTCAGCAGGTTGGCCGCGTCGCCCGTGCCGGCCGCACCGCCCGCGCCGATCAGCGTGTGCGCCTCGTCGATGAACAGGATGATCGGCTTGGGCGAGGCCTGGACCTCGTCGATCACCGCGCGCAGCCTGCTCTCGAACTCGCCCTTCATGCTGGCGCCGGCCTGCAGCAGGCCGATGTCGAGCGCCATCAGGTCCACGTCCTGCAGCTGCGGCGGCACGTCGCCCTGCACCAGCCGCTGCGCGAAGCCCTCGACCACCGCGGTCTTGCCCACGCCCGCCTCGCCGGTCAGGATCGGGTTGTTCTGGCGCCGGCGCATCAGGATGTCGACGATCTGGCGGATCTCCTCGTCGCGGCCGGTGACCGGATCGAGCTCGCCGGCGCGCGCCTTGTCGGTCAGGCTGACGGCGAACTTCTTCAGCGCCTCCTGCTTTCCCATCGCCGCCGGGGCGATCGCGCCGCTGGCCTCGCCGGGGGCGGCGTCGGGCGTGTCGATGGTGCTGGCGGCCTCCTCGGGCGAGCCGGCGACGATCTGCGCCAGCTCGGCGCCGAGGCGGTTGACGTCGACACGGTCGAACTGCCGGCTGATCGACTGCAGCCGCCGCGCCAGCCGCTCGGTCTTGAGCAGACCGAACAGCAGGTGGCCGGTGCGCACCTGCGTGGCGCCGAACTTCAGCGAGGCATAGACCCAGGCGCGCTCGACCGCGTCGCCGACCGCCTCCTCGATGTCGGAAATGGTGCTGGCGCCCCGCGGCAGGCGCTCGAGCGCGCTGCCCAGGTCCGAGGCCAGCCGCCCGGCGTCCACCTGGAAATGGCGCAGGATGCGGTGCAGGTCGCTGTCGGGCAGGTTCAGCAGCTGCGAGAACCAGTGCTCCAGCATCACATGCGGATTGCCGCGCAGCTTGCAGAACACGGTCGCGCCCTCGATGGCCTTGTAGGCCAGCGGGTCGAGCTTGCCGAACAGCGCGGCACGGCTGATCTCAGACATGGACAGGATCTCCCGGAGAGAGGCGTCGATCGGAAGAGAGGCGCAGGTCGGCGCGGTCCGGATGGGGGCCGCGCCGGCCCAGCCAGGTGCTCAGCCCGAGCCGGCCGCCGCGCCCGGTCAGCCGCAGCGGCGGCACCTCGGCGCCGCGCAGCGCCGGACGGATTTCCCAGCGCAGCGACGGCCCGACGAAGCAGGCGACCAGGTCATGCAGCGCACGCAGCGCCGGCGTGCCGGGCAGGAAGCGCTCGTAGTCGGCCCAGCCCAGCGGACCCAGATGGACGCGGAACCGGTACTGCCGATCCCAGACCCGGCTGCCGGCGACGACATCGACGCCGAGCCGGTTGCGCGAGCCGGCGCCGGCCAGCGGACGCAGCCGGGTGCGGTCCTGCGGGTGCAGCGTCATCCAGTGCCCGGCATGCGACTCGATGCGCACCGGCAGGCCGAAGTGCGCGGCGATCATCTTGCGCAGGCCCTCGGCATGGCGCGGCCCGTGCAGCAGGTGCCCGAGCAGATGCCGGCGCAGATCGTCGGGCAGGCTGTCGCCCGAGGGCGTGCCGGGCGGCGCCAGCCCGCCGAGCGCACCCGCCTGGCGCGCGAAGACATCCTGGCCCGGCCGGTCGCGCTGCACCGTCGGCTGGGCCTGGGCCCAGGCGCGGAAGAACAGCAGCAGCGCGCGGTGATGGAAGATGTCGGCGAAGCGCGCCGGCGCGCTGTCGCCGGCCTGGTGCTCGCGCTCGCGCACGAACTCGGTCAGGTGCAGCGGCATCGGCCCCATCGGCCCGAACAGGCCGAAGAAGCGCACGCCCAGCCGCGGCACGCCGGTGAGCTCGCTCATCCGCCACGACGACAGCGCCGCCGGCGCGAAGTCGAGCTCGACATCCTGACCCAGCCGCAGCGGCTCGCCCGCCGGCCGCAGCGCGGTGCCCAGCGGCGGCAGATCCGACCGCTCGGCCTGGATGCGGCGCAGCAGCGCAAAGAAGTCGTGCGACCAGGGCTGCAGCGCCGGATCCGGATCGGGATCGGGCTTCACAGCAGCGCTCCGGTGCCGCAGCGCGGCGGCCAGGCCATGATCTCGCCGCGGCGCGAGGACAGGAGCCGGGTCGTCACGAAGCTGTTGATCGCCGCATGGCGCGCCAGGTAGCGCTCGAGCACGCTGCCGAACAGGAAGGCGCTGCCGCCCTGGAAGGCGCTGTCGTCGACCTCGAGCACGACCTCCGCGCCGCTGCCGAAGGTCAGCGGCCCGGCCTGCGGCAGCCGGCGGGTGACGGTGCGGGCCTGCACGCCCAGCAGTCCGTCGACCCAGCGCTGCCAGCCGGCCTCGCCGTCGGGGCCGAACAGGCGCAGCAGCGCGCGCAGCGTCGCCGCGGCCCGGGCCGGATCCTCGCCGGCCAGCGACAGATGGTTCAGCGCCAGCAGCCGCACCAGCGACCAGCCCTCCTCGCCGCGCGGCAGGCGCTGCACCGGCCGGGTCGGCCCGCGCAGCGTCTCGATGCGGCGCACCGGCCCCGGCGTGTCGAGCGACCACAGCCCGGTGATGCCGCCCCCGGTCCCGGCGCCGGGCAGCAGCAGCGGCAGATCGCGGTTGCTGACCCAGGCCCGCACCGAGAGCTGGCGCAGGTCCTGCGCATACGGCGCCTGGGCCGCGTCGACCAGCGACAGGAAGCATTCGGTGCCGATCCAGGCACTGCGCGTGCCCTGGCTGCGCTGGCGCTCGGAGAGCTGGCGCGGCTCGCGGCGCACGGTGTACCAGGCCTCGTGGCGCCCCTCGAGCGCGTGCGGCACCGCATAGAGCGGCAGGAAGAGCTGCTGCGACTGCGCGCCGGTGCCGTGGCCGATCACCTCGTCGAGGGTGTGGACCTCGAAGTCCAGCGGCCGGGTGCGGTCCGGCACGACCGGATGCTCCCAGCGCGAGGGCAGCAGCGCGATGCGGTCGAGCCGCTTCGGGAACAGGTTGATCACCGGCGTGCAGCCCAGCGCCAGCGCCTGGCGGTCGACCAGCGGCTCCAGCCCCGGATCGGCACGCGCCGACAGGATGAACAGCTCGGCCTCCTGGCCTTCGACCGCCGCGAGGCGCTCGCGCAGCTGCTCGACCGCGAAGAACAGCAGCCGCTGCGGCATCGCGGCGAACTCCTGCAGCAGCCGGTGGCCGGAGAAGCCGCGCAGCGTCTCGGGCAGCAGCGCCTCGTCGTCGTCGAAGCCCTGCGGCCGCACCGAGCCGGCATCGCGCCAGCCGCGGCGCGGGTCCTGGCCGGCCGGCGGCGCCACCCAGCTGCCGAGCACCGGCCCGCAGACCCGCTCGTGCAGCCGCAGTGCCGTCTCGTCGGGCGCGCAGACATGGAAGCTCAGGCGCTCGATCGGCAGATCGCGCAGCGCCGGGCCGTGGCTGCGCAGCCGGATGCGCAGGCCGCCACGCACCGGCCGGTCAAGCGGCAGCCGGTGCAGCGGCAGGTCGGCCGCATGGCTGAAGCAGCGCACCTCGACGATCTCCAGCGGCCACAGCTGCACCTCGTGCGCGGTGCGGAACTCGCAGCGGGTCGCCTGGCCGCGCACCTCCTCGCTCAGCAATGCGCTGCCGCGCGGCACCACCGGTCCGGCCGCCAGCGCCGGATCGAGCAGGTCGGGCAGCATGCGCACGATCGCCATGCTCGGCACCGGCGCGACGAAGCCCGGCTGCACCACCTCCAGCAGGTGCTGCACGAAGCGCGGGTACTCCGCATCGACATGCAGCTGGACCCGCGCGGCCAGGAAGGCGAAGCCCTCGAGCAGCCGCTCGACATACGGATCGGCGACCTCCAGGCCGCTCATCGTCAGCCGCCCGGCGATCTTCGGATAGGCCCGCGCGAACTCGCTGCCGACCTCGCGCAGATGGGCCAGCTCCTCGTTGTAGCGGCGCAGCAGGCCCGGATCCATCAGGGCCTCCCGGGCGGCAGCGCGCTGCGCGTGCTCTCGCGCACCTCGATCTGGCCGGCCTCCAGGTCCATGCGGGTGCGCAGCAGCAGCTCCAGCGGCACCGGCTGCGCCCACAGGTGGCCGCGGATCTCGAACTCGATGATGTTGTGCGTCTCCAGCACCGAGGCCGCCTCGAGCGCACGCACCGTCAGCGTCTCCTCGACCAGCCGCGGCTCGAAGCTCAGCAGCACCTGGCGCAGCGTGCGCTCCATCAGCGGCACGTCGATGCGCGAGGCCAGCTGGCCGGCCAGCGGCGGCAGCCCGAAGTTCAGCACCGACTGCGCCAGCCACGGATAGCGGCGCCTGTGCGCATCGTCGAGCAGGCAGGTGGCATTGAGCAGCCAGCCCAGGTCGCGCAGCACCGCGCGGCGCAGCTGCGCAGGGCCGACGATGCGACCGTCGGCCGCGTCACGCGGCTGCTGCGGCGCGTCGTCGACCAGCCGGTCGAGCAGCGCCGGCTGCAGCCGGTCGGCCGCCCGCTCCAGGCCGGATCCGTCAGCGGGAAGCATCGCCATGGCCCTCGTCCCCACCCTCGCCCTCGCCTTCGCGCTCGCCTGCCGGCGCGTCGATCACGATCTCGCGCACCTCCAGCAGGCCGCACTCCTCGGCCTCGGTGCAGAGCAGGCGCTGGCCCAGACCGCGGAACTGGTCGGGCTGGTGCTGCGGCGCCAGCGCGATCCAGTCGGTGCGACGCGCCAGCCGCCGCGCGTCGCGCAGCGCGGCCGGATCGCCGCCCTCGCCCTCGCTGTCCGCATCCGCATCGGGTGCGTAGCGCACCGGCAGCAGCGCGACCGTCTCGCCGCCGGACACGAAGGTCAGCCGCGCCGGCAGCCACACCAGATCGCGCAGGTCCTCGGGCGCGTCGATCTCGATCCGGCGCAGCGCCTGCAGCGGCAGCCAGCCGTAGCGGCCGCGCATCATCACCTCCAGCACCGGCCCCAGGCGCGAATCGGCGTCGGCCAGCCACGCGAAGGGCCGGCCGTCGAGCGTGCCGCTGCAGGCCGGCGCCTGCTCGAGCGCCCGGGCACGCAGGACGGCCGCGACCGCCACGTCGCCACGGCCGTCGGCCGCCAGCGCCTCGGCCAGCAGGCCGACCCAGGCCGGCGGCTCGCCGAAGACCAGCGGCGTGGTGCGACCGCTCATCACCGCCTCGCGCACCTGCTCGGCCTGCAGCGCCTCGCGGCAGGTCGCCACCATCGCCAGCGCACCGGCATCGAGCTCGCCGCACAGCACCAGCTGCTGGGCCGCGCGCGGCCACTGGCGCAGCAGCACCAGCAGCTGGAACAGGAAGATGCGCAGCCGGGCATCGGCCGGCTGGCGACGCACCTGCTGCTGCAGGCTCGCGAGCGCGCCGGCCAGATCGCCGGCGGCGACCCGGCGCGCCGCGTCGTCGGCCGCGGCCGGGGCCTCAGACCTCGTCGGTGAAGACATGACTGGCTCCGCGCTGGCCGCTGCGCTGCTGCGGCAGGTACTCGAGCTCGACCTTCGTGAAGGCCACGGTGACGCTCTCGCTCACGTCGCCGTCGCTGCCGGTGTCGAGCACGACCGAAGTGATGCGCGCGCCCTTGAGCGTCAGCCGCAGGAAGTCCTGCTGGCCCTCGCCGGCCTTGCGCATCGTCAGCTTCAGCTCCTTGACCTCGTCGTTGGTCGCCAGCGCGCTCAGCAGTCCGGTGCTGGCGGTGTCGGCGCCCTTGACGAAGCTGAGCTCGCGGTAGGAGCGCCGCGCGGTGGCCTGCACCGAGCCCATCGCGGTCTGCGCCGACACGCCCCAGGACCAGCCGCGCACCGCGATGTCGTCCTCGTGCCCGGGCGCGATGCATTCGCCCTTGAGCTTGCCGGCGCGGCGGGTCTGCAGATGGACATAGGTGTCCGTGGCGGCCATGGCGACCTCAGCGCGTCTCGGTGGTCGCGAGGTTCCAGCCGAACTTGACCTCGCCGCTCAGGCCGCCCTTGTCGTCCTGCGCCTTGTAGGAGAACTCGATGTCCTTGTAGGTCATCGAGACCGACTCGGTGATGTCGCCGCCCTGCGAGCCCGAGGGCGCGATGTGGTTGATCAGCACCTCCTTCATCGTCACCTTGAAGTAGTCCTTCTGGCCCTCGCCGGACTTGCGCGCGGTCAGCACGACGCTGGCGAAGTGCTTGCCCTGCGCGCAGTGCTTGGCCAGCACCGGCGAGGACTTGTCGTAGAGGTGCACGAACTGGAAGGGGTGGCCCTCGCCCTTGCCCTTGCCGGAGCCGCCCCCCGCCAGCGCGCTGGCATTGGCCGCGCCCCAGCTCCACGACAGCACCTCGATCTGGCCCTTGTGGTCCTTGTGGGTGGCCTCGCCTTCGACGCCGTCGAACTTGATGTGGGTATCGGTGGACATGACTTGCTTCCTCTGGCTGCGTGGGTGTGGAGGGATGCGGGGGCCGGGCCCCGCGGGTCGGGTTGGGGGTGGGCCTCGGGCTCAGGCCTGCTTCTGCGCCGGCAGCTTGGAGACCAGGCGCAGCGACACCGTCAGCCCCTCGAGCTGGTAGTGCGGGCGCAGGAAGAACTTGGAGGTGTAGTAGCCGGGATTGCCCGGAATCTCCTCGACGACGACCTGGGCGGCGGCCAGCGGCTTCTCGGCCTTGGTGTGCTCGGAGGAGTTGGCCGGATCGCCGTCGACGTAGTTCATGATCCAGTCGTTGAGCCAGCGCTCCATCTCGTGGCGCTCCTTGAAGGCGCCGACCTTGTCGCGGACCATGCACTTCAGGTAGTGCGCGAAGCGGCAGGTCGCGAACAGGTAGGGCAGCCGCGCGGCGAGGTTGGCGTTGGCGGTGGCGTCCGGGTCGTCGTACTCGGCCGGCTTCTGCAGCGACTGCGCGCCGATGAAGGCGGCGAAGTCGGAGTTCTTGCGGTGCACCAGCGGCATCAGGCCGTTCTTGGCCAGCTCCGCCTCGCGCCGGTCGCTGATGGCGATCTCGGTCGGACACTTCATGTCGACGCCGCCGTCGTCGCTCGGGAAGGTGTGCGTCGGCAGGCCCTCGACCGCGCCGCCGGACTCCACGCCGCGAATGCGCGAGCACCAGCCGTAGAGCTTGAACGAGCGGTTGATGTTGGTCGCCATCGCGTAGGCGGCGCTGGCCCAGGCGTACTTGCCGTGGTCGGCGCCGTCGGTGTCCTCCTCGAAGTCGAAGTCGTCGACCGGATTGGTGCGCGCGCCGTAGGGCTGGCGGGCCAGGAAGCGCGGCATCGCCATGCCGATGTAGCGCGCGTCGTCCGACTCTCGCAGCGAGCGCCAGCCGGCGTACTGCGGCGTCGTGAAGATCTTGGTCAGGTCGCGCGGATTGGCCAGCTCCTGCCAGGAATCCATCTGCAGCAGCGACGGCGCCGGCGCGGTGATGAAGGGCGCGTGGGCCGCGGCCGAGATCTTCGCGATCTCGCCGAGCAGCTCGACGTCGGGCGGCGAGTGGTCGAAGGTGTAGTCGCCGACCAGGCAGCCGTAGGGATGGCCGCCGAGCTGGCCGTACTCCTCCTCGTAGATGCGCTTGAAGATCGGGCTCTGGTCCCAGGCCGTGCCCTTGTAGCGCTTGAGCGTCCTGTGCAGATCCGTCTTCGAGACGTTCATGACGCGGATCTTCAGCATCTCGTCGGTCTCGGTGTTGTTGACGAGATGGTGCAGGCCGCGCCAGGCGCTCTCGAGCTTCTGGAAGTCGGCGTGGTGCAGGATCTGGTTGATCTGCGCGCTCAGCCGGCGGTCGATCTCGGCGATCATCGCGCCGATCGAGCGCATGACGTCGTCGCCGACCAGCGCGGTCTGCGCCAGCGCCTGCTGCGCCAGCGTCTGCACCGCCTGCTCGACCTCGGAGCGCAGGTCGTCGCTGCGCGGACGGAACTCGCGCTCGAGCAGCGCGGCGAAGTCGTCGCCCTGGAAGTCGACGCCGGCAAAGGCCGGAGCGGCGGTCTGGGTCTGTGCGTCGGCCATCGGGCCCTCCTGTGCGTGGATCGGGATCAGCGAAGCGGTCGCGGCCTCATTCCGCCGCGGGGCGCGGCGCCGCGGCCAGCGACTGCAGCAGCGCCGGGTCCTTGATGACCCGGGCGATCAGCTCCTCGGCGCCGGTCTTGCCGTCCATGTAGGTGATCAGGTTGGCGAGCTGCTGGCGCGCGGCCAGCAGCTGCGACAGGCTGTCGACCCGGCGCGCGATCGCGCCCGGGGTGAAGTCGTCCATGCTCTCGAAGCTCAGGTCGATCGACAGATTGCCCTCGCCGGTCAGCGTGTTGGGCACCTGGAAGGCGACCCGCGGCTTCATCGCCTTCATGCGCGCATCGAAGTTGTCGACGTCGATGTCGACGAACTTGCGCTCGGCCACCGGCGCGAGCGGCTCGGCCGGCTTGCCCGAGAGGTCGGCGAGCACGCCCATCACGAAGGGCAGCTGCATCTTCTTCTCGGCGCCATAGAGCTCGACGTCGTACTCGATCTGCACGCGCGGCGCGCGGTTGCGGGCGATGAACTTCTGGCTGCTGGTGGACATGGCGATCGGGCTCCAGGAAGGCGGGGAAGGAACGGAGGGCCGGAGGGCGTGCGCGGCGGGGCCGCGCTCAGCCGCCGCCGGTGGCCTCCTCGTAGGACAGGCCGGCGATGCGCTCGACCGACTCGATGCCGTCGGAGGCGAGGTCCTTGACGATCTCGAAGAAGCTCTTGCCCATCAGGCGCTGGGCGCGGCGGATCAGCAGCGGCGCCGGATGCGAGGGCTCGTTGCGCTCGAGCCATTCGCAGACGCGCTCGAGCTGGCGCAGCGCCTCGTCGCGGCTGGTGATCGTGCCCGGCGGCAGCGCCGGCACCGCGACCATCGTCGGCGCGGCCGGCGAGGCGGCGACCGCACCGGCACCGGTCCCGGCCGCATCGGGCGCGGTCGCGGCGGCCTGCGGCGCCATCGCCGCCCCCGGCGCGACACCCGCCATCGCGACCGTCGCGGCCAGTGCCTGCAGCAGCTGGCGCAGCGGCCGCAGCTCCGGCGCCTGCGCGGCGGCCTGGCGCTGCAGCACCGCCGCCAGCGTCTCCAGCGGCTGCGGCAAGGTCGCCAGATCGGCCAGCAGGCCCGGCTGCGCCGCCTCGGCCGCACGCAGCGCCGGCGCCAGCGCGGCCGCCACCGGCACCGGCTCGCCCTCGCGCGCGGCCGCCCGGCCGCTGGCGAGCTCGAGCTGGCGGCCGGTCAGCCCGGTGCGGTCGCCGGGCACCCGCGCGGCGCGGATGTCGGCCATCAGCAGCGACGCGTCGGCCAGCTCGGCCAGCGCGTTCATGCGCATGAAATGGTCGTCGGGCTCGTCCGGATCGGGCCGCGGCCAGACGCTGTCCCAGTGCCGCTCGAGCAGCCCGGCGACCAGGCGCAGGCCCGGCGCCAACGCCCCCAATCCGTCGAGACGCAGCGCCGCGCGCAGCAGCCGCACGGCCACCCGCAGATCGCGCCCGCGTCCGAACAGGGCCAGCGCATGCTGGCGCATCGCCACCCAGTCCGGATCCTCGGCCGGGATCAGCGTGTCGCCGTACTGCTGCTCCGGGCGGCCCGCAGCAGCCCGCTCCAGCGCCTGGAAGTCCTCGTCGTACTCCAGGTCGGTCTCGCCGCAGGGGGCCGAGGCCTCGAGCGGGAGCAGCAGCGCATCGACATCGATGGAACTCATGCAGCCAGTCTAGGCAGAGCCGGTGCCGCAAAAATCTGCCGAAAGTCACTTCGGCCCGCCCGGAGCCGGCGAGCCCGTGCGGCGCTCAGCGCGTCATCTGCCGCAGCGCCGCCATCAGCCGCCGCGGCTGCAGCGGCTTGAACAGCAGCACCATGCCGGCCTCGCCGACGCGGCGCATCTCGTCGGCGGTGGTGTCGCCGGTGATGACCAGCGCCGGCACCGGCAGGCCGCAGATCCGGCGCACGCTCTCGACCGCGTCGAGACCGTCCTCGCCGTCGGCCAGATGCAGGTCCGACAGGATCAGGTCGATCGCGCCGCCGCTCTCGCGCGCGAGCTGCATCGCCTCGCCGATGCCGGCGGCCGCATGCACCTCGTAGCCCCATTCCGACAGCACCGCGCCCAGGCCCTCGCGGATCGCCTCGTCGTCGTCGATGACCAGGATCGAGCGCGCCTCGAAGACCGGCAGCGGCACGGTGTCGGCTGCGGCGGTGGCGCGCTCGAGCTCGTCGAGATCGCCGGTGGCGATGCCGATGCGGAACATCGTGCCCCGCCCCGGGCAGGACGCCACGGTCAGCGTGTGCCCCATCAGCCGCACCAGCCGGCGCACGATCGCCAGGCCCAGGCCCAGGCCGCGCTGGCGGCGCCGCGCGCCCTCGCGGACCTGGTAGAACTCGTCGAAGATGCGCGGCAGCTCCTCGGGCGCGATGCCGCTGCCGGTGTCCCAGACCTCGATGTTCGTGTGGGTGCGGGTGCTGCGCGCGACCACCACCACGCCGCCCTCGCGGGTGTGGCGCAGCGCGTTCTGCACCAGGTTGCCCAGCACCCGCTCGAGCAGCTGCGGGTCGCTGCGCACCGACTTGCCGCCCGGCGAGAAGCGCAGGCCCAGCCCCGCCGCCTCGGCCAGCCCGGCGAAATGCAGATGCAGCCGGCGAAAGACGTCGCGCAGCGCGAAATGCTGCAGGTTGACCTCCATCGAGCCGGCCTCGAGCCGCGAGATGTCGAGCATCGCGCCGAAGGACTGGTCCAGCGCCTCGATCGAGCGGACCATGTTGCGCACGATGAACTCCTCCGGCGCCCCCTGCAGCCGGCGCTCCAGCGACGAGACGAACAGGCCGAGCGCATGCATCGGCTGGCGCAGGTCGTGGCTGGCGGTGGCGACGAAGCGGTGCGCGTCATGCTGCGCGCGCACCGCCGCGTC
Source organism: Sphaerotilus uruguayifluvii (assembly GCF_013294065.1). Taxonomy (GTDB): domain Bacteria; phylum Pseudomonadota; class Gammaproteobacteria; order Burkholderiales; family Burkholderiaceae_C; genus Sphaerotilus; species Sphaerotilus uruguayifluvii. Next base: position 120,321 of record NZ_JABSNM010000009.1, on the reverse strand, counting down.
GCGCTCGCGGGCCAGCGCCGCGCCGAGATCGTCGGCATCGAGCCGCGCGCGCATCGCGCGCAGCCAGACCGCCGCGACCTGGCGACGCAGCCACAGCGCCAGCATCGCCGCGGCCGCCAGCGACAGCGCCAGCCGGTACTCGCCGCGCACCGCGCACACCAGCGCGCAGGTGGCCGCGCCCAGCGCCGCGGCGCTGCCCAGCACCGGCCGCGCCGCCCAGACCGAGGCGGCATACAGGCACACCAGCACCAGCACGACCACCGCCTCGAGCTCGACCCGCCCGGCCGAGAGCAGGTCGGCGACCAGCACCGCCGAGGGCGTCAGCAGCGCCGGCATCATCAGCCGCTGCCAGCGCCGGCGTCGATGGCGCAGGTCCTCGCGCCGAGGCATCTCGTCCGTGGTCAGGCGCAGCCCGCGCTGGCCCAGCGCGCACAGCAGCAGCCAGCCCAGCGACAGCGCCGCGCACAGCAGCACCGCGCCGCGCTGCTGCAGCGCCCCGAGCCAGACCGCGCTGACCACCTGCGCCATCGCCAGCACCAGCAGCACGCCCGGAGCACGCTCGAAGGCGTCGGCAAAGGCGGCGTCGTCGAGCCGGCGCTGCACCGAGCGGCGCTCGGAGCGCTGCTGCGCCGGATCGTCGCCGCCGCTCCCCTCGCCGGGACCGACGACGACCAGACGCGCGACCCGGGCCATCACCGCGGCCGATCCGGGCGGCCGCTCAGCGGAACAGGCTGATCAGGTGCGAGCGCGAGCGCACGTCCAGCGCCAGCAGCAGCGAGGACACGTAGTTCTTGACCGTGCCCAGCGACAGCGCGGTCGAGCTGCTGATCTCCTGGTTGGTGCAGCCCGACAGCACCAGTTCGAGCACCTCGAGGTGGCGCGGCCCGAGCTCGGCGATCCGGTCGTACATCGACGAGCCCGGCAGCCGCGGAAACAGCCGGTCCGGCAGCCGCGGCACGCCCAGGCTGCGCTCCGGCGGCGGCAGCAGCTCGGCCAGCGCCGCCTGCAGCTCCTGCGCCGAGCCGGTCTTGCGGATGTAGCCCTGCGCGCCCAGCGCCCGGGCCTGGCGGATGACGAACTCGTCGACCGTGCCGCTGAAGACCACCACCCGCGCCTGCGGATGCGCCTGCATGAACAGCCGCAGGCCCTGCAGGCCCTTGCAGTCGCTCAGGTTGAGGTCGAGCAGCACCGCGTCGAAGGGCCCCTCGCGGCGGTGGATCTCGATGCCGTCCTGCAGCGTGCCGGCCTCGTGCCACTCGACCGGCCGGCCGTGCAGGCAGGCGCACATCGTGCGCACGCCGACGCGGATGAACTCGTAGTCGTCGATCAGCAGCAGCCGGGGCCCGGCCTGCTCGACGGGCAGGACGCCCTGCGCCGTGCCTGCCGGTGCCACTCGCCTCCCGAGCGCCGGCGTGTCGACCCGTTCCATGGTGTTCATGCGGGATCCTTGTCTGTGGTCTGGAAGTGACTGCATGCACATCCCGCGGCGCCGGCGGTCGAGACAGGCTCGGCCGGTGCGCCACGCGTTCCAGGCGGACTGTGCAGGACCGATGATTCCGCGACATCATCCAGTCAGATGAAAAGTGAGTCTGCACGCCCCGCCGAGACGGCATTTTTTCACATTAGTCCGGCAGGGGCGTTGTGAATCGGAGTCGGCCTGCCGGCGTGGAACCGAATCCGCACGACCGTTCGATTCCACGGTTAGGATGCGGGGCCCGACGCTGGAGCCCCGCCTCATGACCGCCCTGTCCCCCCGTCTCGTGCTGATGCTGACGCTGCCGCCGCTGCTGTGGGCCGGCAACGCGGTGGTGGGCCGGATGACGGTGCCGCATGTGCCGCCGCTGCTGCTCAACGCGATCCGCTGGGCGCTGGTGCTGCTGGTGCTGCTGGTGATCGGCCGGCGAGCCGTCGCCACGCCGCAGGCGCGGGCCGACATCGCCGCGCGCTGGCGCCATCTGGCGCTGGTCGGGCTGCTGGGCGTGGGCGCGTACAACGCGCTGCAGTACGTGGCGCTGACCACCTCGACGCCGATCAACGTCACGCTGATCGCCGCGAGCATGCCGCTGTGGATGCTGCTGATCGGCGCGATCTTCTTCGCCGAGCGGCCGCGGCGCGGCCAGATGATCGGCGCGGCGCTGTCGCTCGCCGGCGTGGCGGTAGTGCTCGGCCGGGGCGATCCGCGATCGCTGGCGCAGGTCCACTTCGTCCAGGGCGATCTCTTCATGCTGGCCGCGGCCGCGAGCTGGTCGGGCTACAGCTGGCTGCTGGTGCGCCCGCCCGCGTCGATGCGCGGCGAGGCGCGGCCGCGCGTCACGGGCGAGGATGGCCGGCCACGGACCTGGGAATGGCACGAGTTCCTGCTGGTGCAGACGCTCTTCGGCCTGGTCTGGGCCGGCAGCGCGGCCGGCGTGGAGGCGCTGGCCTGGCCGCGCCAGCCCGAGTGGTCGCTGGCGGTGTTCGCCGCGATCGCCTACATCGTCGTCGGCCCGTCGCTGGTGGCCTACGGGCTGTGGGGCCGGGCGGTGGCCGCGGTGGGGCCGACGACCGCCGGCCTGTTCGTCAACCTGACGCCGCTGTTCGCCGCGCTGCTGTCGACCGCGCTGCTCGGCGAGGCGCCGCACCTGTACCACGCGGCGGCCTTCGTGCTGATCGTCGCCGGCATCGTGGTGTCGTCGAAGCGCTGAAGCGCAGCGTCAGCGCCAGCGCGCCAGCAGCGCCACGCCCGCCAGCACCAGCCCCGTGCCGGCGACGATCCAGGGCGTCATCGGCTCGCCTAGAATGAAGATGCCCATCAGGATGGTGCTCATCGGCCCGACCAGGCCGGTCTGCGCCGCCAGCGCCGCGCCCAGCCGCTCGATGCCCATCATCACCAGGATGACCGGCGCGAAGGTGCAGGCGGTGGCGTTGAGCAGCGACAGCCACAGCACCGGCGCCGGCACCGTCAGCACCGACGCCACCGGGCGCAGCAGAAGGAACTGGCCGATGCACAGCAGGCAGGCCACGGTGGTCGCCAGCCCGGTCAGCCGCAGCGAGCCCAGGCGCTGCACCTCCTGGCCGCTCTGCACCAGATAGACCGCATAGCTCAGCGCGCTGCCGAAGACCAGCAGCGCGCCCAGCCCGACGTTCGGACCCAGGTCGCTCAGCTCGTGGCCGAAGACCAGCATCACGCCGCCATAGCTGACCGCCAGCGCCAGCAGCTGCCGGGCGCTGACCTTGCGGCCGTGCAGCAGCACGCCCAGCAGCAGCACCAGCGTCGGGTTGAGATAGAGGATCAGGCGCTCGAGGCTGGCGCTGATGTAGGCCAGGCCGAGAAAGTCGAGGAAGCTGGCAAGGTAGTAGCCCGAGAAGCCCAGGCCGAGCACCGCGCCCCAGTCGCGCCGGGTCAGCGCCGGCCGCCCCCGCCCCGACCACCAGGCCAGCGCGAGGAACAGCGGCAGCGCGAACAGCATGCGCAGCATCAGCACCGTCACCGCGTCGACGCCGTGACGGTAGGCCAGCTTGACGATGATCGCCTTGCCGGAGAAGGCGATCGACCCGATCAGCGCGAAGGCCAGACCGGGCCACAGGGCGGGACGACCGGAGACGGGCGCCACCGCCACGGGCCGTGAGAGAGGATTCATCGGCGCGGATTCTAGAACCCGCGCAGGGCCCCTGCGTCCAGGGCGTGCCTCAGAACTGCAGGTCGCGGTCGACGTCCGTGGCCTTGCGGCGGGCAAGCGCCAGATTCGAGCGGCCCTTGTCCAGAACGAAGTAGAAGAACATGCCTTCTTGGCGCGAGCACGGACGGATGATGTGGTACTGCTTGCCCAGCGTGATCAGGATGTCGTCGATGCGATCGTCCAGACCGAGCTGCTTCATCGTGCGCAGCTTGGCACGCATCACTTCGGTGTTGCCGGCGGCGGCGATTTCCAGGTCGACGCCGGAGCCGGTCGATCCGAGCATCATGCCGCTCTCCGAGTCGACGAGGGCGGCGCACATCGCGCCGTCGACGGTCATCAGCTGCTCCAGGCTCTGCTTGATGTTGGCCATGTTGAGTTTCCTTCCGTGGTCAGTGTGGAATTGTTGAGGACAAGGATCAGGTCGGGCGGTCATGGGCGGCGAGGCAGCCCGCGACCTCGAATGGAAATTTCTCCTGCGCTGGCGGGCGCTGCTCATCCGCCGCGGCGGGTCCGGCGCAGGCCCGGCAGCCCCAGCCCGGCGCGGTTGCGGGCCTCGACCTGCGCCAGCACGCAGTCGAGCAGCATCAGCACCTGGTCACGCTCACGCACATCGACCGGCAGCACCGGGAACACCCGCCCCCGCCGCACCAGCTCGTCGACGAAGAACTGCAGGCTTGGCGTGGCGTGGGACTCGGTCCGGCCAATGCCGATGACACAGGCGGTGTGCTCGAGCTGCTCGGCAAAGGCATCGAGGTAGAGCCGCAGGTCGGCCAGTGGATCCGGCCGGCTGTTGTCGACCAGAATCACCAGGCCCATGGCCTTGTGGGCGAGGATGGGCCAGAGAAAATCGAATCGAACCTGCCCAGGCGTGCCGAACAGACGCACGCGCACCAGGTCGGCGATCACCACCTCGCCGTAGTCCATGCCGACGGTGGTGCGCTCCTTCGCCAGAGAGGGATCGCGGTTGGGCACGTCGGTGACCACGGGCGGCGTGTCGCTGATCGCGCCGATGGCCGTGGTCTTGCCGGCGCCAGGCGTGCCCGTGAAGACGATCTTGCAGTCGCGCATCAGACTGGACCGGGACACATGCTCAGGAATTGCCGATGCCCAGACGGCGACGGATCAGACCGAACAGGCTCCCTGGCACAGGCTCCGGAGCAGCCTCCGTCGCGGCAGGCGTCCCAGCATCGGCCCGATCAGCACCCGCAGGCTCCGGCGGCAGCACCTCGAGCAGTTCGGCGCGATGCATCGCCTCCAGGAAGGCATCGACCTCGACCGCCGGCAGGCCCGACAGAGCCAGCAGATCGTCGCGCTCGAGCGCAGTGGACGCGATCTGGCTGGCCAGCCGTTGATGGCCGCGCCGCCCCTGCAACTGGACCGGATCGGGCCAGCGTCGCAGTCGCACACGAGCGCCGGGCGCCAAATCGAGCGGAGGACGGGCCGCAACGCGAGCACCGGCCGGCGACTCGGTCGCCGGCTCGACCGTCGCGGCCGGTGCGCGCTCGGAAACAGGACTCGGTGTCGCCACCGGCTTCGGCGCAGACGCAGACGCAGACGCAGACGCAGGCTCAAGCGAAAGAGTCGGTGCAGCAGCAGGTGCCGGGCGCCGTGATTCCAGCGTCGAGATCAGTTCCGGCTCGATCTGCCGCAGGAACGCGGCGAAATCCTCGAACTGCAACGGCCGCGACAGCACGGGCGGTGGCGATGCAGCGGCCTCGGCGGCATCGGCAGCGACCGACAGCCGCACCAGACCCGGCAGGTGCAAGGCTTCCTGACCTGGCGGCGGCGCCGCCGCCACTGGCGCGACCAGCAGGTCGACCGGCCCGTCCTCGCCGGAAACCCACTCGGCCTGCATCCGGCCACGCAACAGATTCAGGAAGAGCTTCAGCGCGCCCGCATCGGCATCACGCAACTGCCATGCGCGCACGAAGAGGCGAGGACGAGAGGATGACTGCGAGAAATCCGTCATGAAATCAGGATCGGGAACGAGCGTCGATCTTGCCCGACAAGCGTGAATGCTGTTCGAAGACGGCACCCGGGATTGTGATAATGCGTTTCCAGTCTTCCAGCTCAGGGAAACGCCTCGACGAGTCTAGCCAGACTCTTGGCTCGTCAAACGCCTCTTCGGCGTGACTTTGATCACGCTCTCTCAAACAAGGGAACGATCAGAAAACAGGCCCATTCCGCAAATGAAAAAGCCGCCAGAGAGGATACCCAGGCGGCCAGGGCCGTTCACTGCTCCTTGACGCCCGCATAGTTGAGCACGAAGGTCAAGGCAAAGAGCGTTGCGGTAGAGGGCCTGAGAGCGTGTTCACGATCTCCGGAGAAGCAAGGCCAGGAAGGCGAGATGGACGAACTGCAGGCTGGTGTTGAGCCAACGCTCGCAGTTCTTCCTCAGGCGCCGGTTCTTCTCCAGCCACGCGAAGCTGCGCTCGACGATCCAGCGCTGGGGCATGACCGCAAAGGTGTGCAGTTCGCTGCGCCGGGCCACCTCCACCGTCACCTGCTCGCCCAGGATCTCGCGCACGCCGCGCTCGAACGGCCGGCCCGTGTAGCCGCCATCGATCAGCACGACGCCAACCTGATTTTTCAAAGCCCGCTCCAGCGCGCTCACGCCGTGGAACTCGCTCACCGGCTGCAGCCGGTTCATCAGCTGACCTGTTCCCAGCGCGCGGCTGCACTCAGTACCGCCAGCACGCCGGCCGTGGCGATGTCGGCATGCCGACCGACGCCAAATCGGGTGCCGGGCTGGTCCCGACAGGCCATCTCGACGATGGCCCATGCGGAGGCGTCGGCGCCTGAGCTTGCGGAGCGTTCCTCGAAGTGGTCGATGCGCAGATGGCGGTCGAGGGCCTGTACGGTGGCGTCCACCGGGCCGGTGCCGGTGCCGTGCAGCGTGGTGCGGATGCCCCGGTGCGTCAGGTCCAGCTCGACGCGCACGGCGGCTCCTGCTCCCTCTGCATTGATGGCATGGCAGCGGTGGCCGTGGCAGGTCAGCGCCCCGCCCTCGGCGGTCGGGGCCAGATAGGTGGCGGCGAACAAGGTCCAGAGCCTGTCGACATCGACCTCGGCCTCGCTGGTGTCGGCATGGGCCTGCACCACGGCACTGAACTCGACCTGCATGCGCCGGGGCATCACCAGCCCGAAATGCCGCTCCATCAGGTAGGCGATGCCGCCCTTGCCGGACTGGCTGTTGACGCGGATGACATTGTCGAACGTGCGGCCGATGTCGGCCGGATCGATCGGCAGATAGGGCACCTCCCAGAAACCGCCTTCGCTTCGTGCCGCCAGCCCCTTGCGGATGGCGTCCTGGTGCGAGCCGGAGAAGGCCGTGTGCACCAGATCGCCGGCATAGGGATGGCGTGGATGCACCGGCAGTGCGGTGCAGGCCTCGACGGTGCGCGCCACCGCGCCGAGGTCGGAGAAGTCCAGCCCCGGCGCGACGCCCTGGGTGTACAGGTTGAGCGCCAGCGTCACCAGATCGACGTTGCCGCTGCGTTCGCCGTTGCCGAACAGGCAGCCCTCGACGCGCTGTGCACCGGCCATCAGGGCCAGTTCGGCGCAGGCCACGCCGGTGCCCCGGTCGTTGTGCGGATGCACCGACAAGATGACGTGCTCGCGCTGCGGCAGATGCCGGTCCATCCATTCGATCTGGTCGGCGAACACGTTGGGCGTCGCGACCTCGACCGTGGTCGGCAGGTTCAGGATGATCGGCCGGCCCGGCCCGGCGCCCCAGGCCTGCATCGCGGTGGTGCAGGCGCGCAGCGACACCTCCAGCTCGGTCATGCAGAAGGTCTCGGGCGAGTACTGCAGCACCCACTCGGTGTCGGGGCAGGCGTCGGTGAGCCGACGCAGGCAGCGCACCTGCCGCTCGACCAGCGCCATGACCTCGTCCTCGCTCAGGCGGAACACCGTGCGGCGCCACAACGGCGCGGTGGCGTTGTAGACATGCACGATGGCACGGCGGGCACCGCGCAGGGCCTCGACGGTGCGCACGATCAGGTCCTCGCGGGCCTGCGTCATGACCATCAGCGTCACGTCGTCAGGCACGCGGCCGGACTCGATCAGGTGGCGCACGATGTCGAAGTCGGTCTGCGAGGCAGCCGGAAAGCCCACCTCGATCTCCTTCAGGCCGACCTGCACCAGCAGGTCGAACAGCCGCAGCTTGCGCTCGGCATTCATCGGCTCGAACAGCGCCTGATTGCCGTCGCGCAGGTCGGTGGACAGCCACACCGGCGCGCGCTCGATGGTGCGCGACGGCCACTGCCGGTCAGGCAAGGCGATGGCAGGAAAGGGGCGGTACTTGGAAGACGGGTTCTTCAGCATGGGATCGGCTCGGTCGGATTCGGTCGGGATCAGACGCGACACGTCCCTGCCGTGGCTTCGGGATGCCGAAGCCGACACGGATCAGGGACGCGAGCACTCCCCTGCCGCACGTCAGTGCGGGTGGGCTGCCGGGATCAGGGGGAGTTTCAGCGACCCGCGAACGGGGGCGCAGCGCGCACGAGCAGATCCCGGCCCAGGGTCAGACCTAGGTTCAGGGATAGCGTGCGGCGCGGGGACATTCCTTGAATGTAGAGGGCGGTCAGCGGGACTGTCAATGCCAAGCCGGATCAGCCTCCCCCATGGCACCGGCGCTGACCGGCCTGGGCCGCCGCCGCCCGCGCCGCCGCCATGACCCCGGCGGGGTCGGGTGTGCGCAGGTTGGGCTGCAGCCGCACGCTCACGCGGTCCTCGATGCCGATGAAGCGCAGCCAGTCGTCGAAGTAGCTCGAATGGAAGTCGGCGCCGAACTCGCGCGGCAGCCCCGGGGCGTACACGCCGCTGGCGTAGATGGCCGTGGATCGCTTGCCGCCGAGCAGACCACTGTAACCCTTGTCCGGGTCGAAGCCGAACAGCAGGCCAGGCTGGGTCAGCAGGTCGATGTAGAGCTTGAGCCGGTAGGGAATGCCGGCGTTCCACATCGGCACCGTGAACAGATAGTCGTCGGCGGCCTTGAAGCGCGCGGCGATCTCGACGATCTCGTCCCAGGCCGTGCGCTGCCTGTCGTTCATCGCCGCGTCGCCGAAGAAGCTCATCTTGGCGGCGGCACGGTCACCATCGAACTCCGGCAGCGGCGCCTGCCAGAGTTCGAGCACGTCGATGCGGGCCTGCGGGTGGGTGCGCTGGTAGCTGTCGAGGAAGGCCTGCGCCACCTGCGCGGTCTTGGAGCGTTCGCCACGCGGCGAACCCTGAACGTAGAGGAGTGTCTTCATGGGGAAATTCACCTTCGGTGGAATCGGTCAGTGCGCCATCGACTCGACGACGTAGTCGAACTTGCCGCCCTGGCTGATGAAGAACAGGCATTCGTTGGGCGACAAGCACTTGGTCACGTGCGTCTCCCCGCCCTTCTGGAACCAGTAGGAGCCGGCCGGCAGCGGCACGTCGGTGCTGCCGGGCGTGCCGTTGGCGGCCACGCCCGAGATGACGACGCCCCAGTAGTCGCCGGAGTGGATGTGCGCGTGGCTGACGAAGCCCGCCGGCATGCGGATGAAGGTGCCGTGCGGGCCCTTGCCGAGATCGCCATAGGCCGGGCTGGCGAGCAGTTCCTTGCCGCTGGCGTCCTTGACACCGGTGCCGCCGTACTGAAGTTGAGTCACGGGCTTGCTGACCGAGGGCTGGTGGCCTTGCGCTCGGGCCGCGCCACAGGCCACGCCCAGTGCGAGAGCAGCAAGGGCAAAGGTGCGGAAGTTCATGGATGCTCCAAGATCGGGGAAGAAAGAAAGATCTGCGCAGTGCAGGCATACTGCCGGCCGCATCGCCGGTCGATAAGCCGTCCGGCGCGTACATCACCGTTGCGAAATCCGAGAAGGCGTGGACAAACTCGATTCGATGCAGGCCTTCGTGGCCGTCGCCCGCGCAGGTGGATTCAGTGCCGCAGCGCGCGAACTCGGCCTGCCGACCCCCACGGTGAGCCGACGCGTGGCGGAGCTCGAAGCCGCGCTGGGTGTGCGCCTGTTCGAGCGCACCACGCGCCAGGTCGTGCTGACGGATGCAGCGCAGCCCTACTTCAGCACCTGCCAGCGCCTGCTCGACGATCTGCGCGAGGCCGATGCCGTGGTCACCGGGGAGCACCGCGTGCCCAAGGGCGAGCTGAGCATCACGGCGCCGATCGGCTTCGGACGCCAGCACCTGCAGCCCGTGGCACTGGACTTCCTGCGCGAGTACCCGCGGGTCGATCTGCGGCTGCAGCTGGTGGATCGCGTCGTCAACCTGCTGGACGAGCACATCGACGTGGCCGTGCGCATCAGCGCGCTGCCGGACAGCAGCCTGGTGGCGCGCACGCTGGGCGAGATCCGCATGGTGATCCTGGCCTCTCCCGACTATCTCGGGCGCTGCGGCACGCCGGCCCACCCGCGTGATCTGGCAGCGCACGCCTGCATCGCCTGGACCAGCCTGGGGCCGTTCAAGTCCTGGCTGTGCCGCGACGCCGGCGTGGAGGCCATGTTCCCGATCGGCGTGCGTCTTGCCACCACCATGCCCGAATCGGCGGTGGATGCGGCCGTGGCGGGCCTGGGTCTGGTGCAGGTCGCGTCGTATCAGGCCGAGGCGGCCGTGCGTGCAGGGCAGCTGGTGCCGGTGCTGCGCGAGTTCGAGGCGGCACCCACGCCCGTCAACCTGGTTCACCCGAGCAACCGGCTGGTTCCGCAGAAGCTGCGGGCCTTCCTGGACTGGGCCGGGCCGCGACTCAGCAAGCGGCTTCGGGCTGTGGCAGAGGTGCTCTAGATCTGGAAGAAGAAGGCGCCCGGACCGCCTCGACAGCGAACGGGACAGGGCGCCCCGTCCGATCCATCGGCGTCAGGTGGCGCCGAGAGCGGCACGCCACGCCGCCTCGAACTGCTGCAGGCGTGCGGCATCCGCATCGCTGACGAGCCAGACCTGGAACGCTCCCGCGCTCCAGCGGCGCAGGTTGAAGCCGCGCCGCTGCCAGTGCTGCGCCGCCTGCACCGACCCGGCAGGGCGCACATAGACGTTCAGCACATGCTCGCGGTAGGTGTAGACCAGCACGGCCACCTGAGCACCCTCCAGCGGCTCCAGCCGGCCACCAGCCAGATGGAAACCGCCAGCCGACAGGTCGGGCACCGGCGGGGCGTAGTCGATGCGGCCCTGGAACCAGGGCTTCACGGTGTGGCGATCGCTCGATGCGACCTGGATCAGCATCCCGGGCTGCAGCGAGCGCACGTGGTCGGTCACTAGCGCGTCGGGCAGCCGGGTGTCTGACAGCCAGGGCGGCAGCAGCGTCAGGCTGGCCCAGCTCAGCACCGCGCCGGCCAGCATGCCGGCCAGCACAGGGCGCCATGCCGGCATCCGGCCGGCTCCCGCCCTCGACCCAGCGCCGGTCGGTGGTTGCCCGGACAGCGGCTGCTGCGCCGCGTGCAGCGCGATGCGGGTCTGCACGGCGGCGCGCAGCCGGTCATCGGCGCGGTGGCGGGTGGCCTGCTGGCGGATCAGCGCGGAGAGTTCGTCATCGTCCATCGTCGTTCATCATGATCGTCCGGCCTGGCCGGTCGGCGACAGCCGCATTTTCAGTTGCGCCCGGGCACGCGACAGGCGCGACATCACCGTGCCGATCGGAATGCCGACCACCTGCGCGATCTCGGCGTAGTCCAGCTCCTCCAGCTCGCGCAGCACCAGCACCTCGCGCAGCGGCGGGCTGAGCGCACGTATCGCCGCATCGACGCGCCCGCGCCCCTGCGACTGCTCGACCAGCAGGGCCGGATCCTGCCCCGCCAGCCCGGCCGACCATTGCAGCACCTCCAGATGATCGTCCTCCAGCCCGTTCTGCTCGCGGCCGTCGCGACGCTGCTCCAGATGCGTGAAGCAGGTTTTGCGCACGATGCCCAGGAACCAGGCCCGCGCCTCCCCGCCCCGCAGCGCGTGGAAATAGCGCAGCGCCCGCAGCACGGCTTCCTGCACGGCGTACTCGGCCTGGGCCTCGTCGCGCAGCAACCAGCGCGCCAGGTTGTAGCCGGCGTCCAGCCACGGCACGATGGCCGCCTCGAAGGCGGAGGTCGTGCCGCCGGCCGTCATGCGCGCACGACGAGTCGGCCGTGCATCTCCTCGTGCCCGTCGCCGCAGAAGTTGTCGCAGACGAAGTCGATCACGCCCGGCCGCTGCGCCGGGATCTCGACGCGGGTGATGCGCCCCGGCACCAGATCGGCCCGCAGCCCGAGCACCGGAAAATTCATGCCGTGCACGAAGTCGAGCGAGCGCACCAGCAGCACCACCGGCTCGCCAGCCTTCAGCACGATCTCGTTGGGCAGGTACTCGAAGCGGCGCGCGGTGACCTCGACCTCGCGCACCGGCCCGGCTGCTGCTGCGGGCTGTGCCAGCGCGGAGCGCATCGATCCACCCAGCGCCAGCAGGCCGCCAGCCGAACCGGCCGAGGCCAGCGCCAGCCGCAGCCACCGGCGCCTTGACGATGTGCGGCTCATGGATGTGCGGCTCATGCGCGCACCACCGGGTGTTCGTCGAGCGCGAGCTGCAGCCCCTGTCCGCGCGCATTCACGCTGCGCCAGCCCAGGCCGCGATACGGCATGCCGGCATCCCACGCCAGCGGCGCGCGCTTGTCCTGCGACAGCGGGGCCGGCAGCGGGAAGATCAGCGAGCGGGCCGCGTGATGGGCGATGTGCGCCGTCATCTGGTGATGCTCCTGGTGGATGTGGCCGTAGAACACCGTGACGTGCCGGAACGGCATCAGCAGCGCGATGGCGCGGGCGCCGTCGCGGGTGGCCCAGTCCCAGGTCGGCGCCAGATCGAACAGCGGCCGGTGCGTCAGCACCACCAGCGGCGCCGTGCGATCCAGCGTCGCCAGATGCGCGGCCAGCCAGCCGAGCTGCTCGTCGCCCAGGCGCGCGCCGGGGTCGGAGACATTGTCGAGCACCACGAACTGCACGCCGCGATGCGCGAAGGTGTAGTGCGTCTCGCCGAAGAACTCGCGGAACGCCGCACCCCGGTCCAGCGAGGCATCGTGCTCGCCCGGCATGAAGCGCAGATCGCGCACCTTCAGGTCGGCGACGATCGACTTGAACTCCGCCATGCGGCGCCGGCGCTCGGCCGGATCGTCGGTGGTGTGGGTCAGGTCGCCGGTGAAGACGATGAAGTCCGGCGCCACCGGCAGCGCATTGACCGCCGCCACCGCCTTGCGCAGCGTGCCCTGCGCGTCCGGATTGGCCGCGCCCTGGTAGCCCCAGTGCGTGTCGGACAGCTGCACGAAGCAGAAATCACCCTGCATCGCCCCGTCCTGCATCGCTGCGCCGGCCGCCGCGCAGCCGCTCAACCCCGAGGCGAACACCACCCCGCCACCCAGCGCCGCCAGGTGCAGGAAGTGCCGCCGCCCGATGTCCCGATCCATGTCCATGCCTTCGCTCCTTTGTCAGGGAACCGATCGTCCCGTCATGCCATACCGGCGGACGGTGCGGTTTATTCCTTGCGGAGCGACTGACGAGGTGCGAGCGACTTCAGATAGGCGATCAGATCAGCCCGTTCGGCCGCATCGGGCACGTTCACGCCCATGCGCTGCCCGGGCAGCAGCCGCTCCGGATCGGCCAGCCAGCGATCCAGGCTGGCATCGTCCCAGGTGAGCGTTGCCGCCTTCAGCGCTGGCGAGTAGTCGTAGCCTGGGGCCTTGCCGGCGCCGCGTCCGAACACGCCCCGGTGCAGCGGCCCGACGCCGTGGTAGTCGGGCGCGTGGCAGGCGCTGCAGCGGCCCTGATAAAGCAGGCGGCCACGCTCGACATCGCCTGCTGCAGCCTGCGCCGCTCCGAGCATCAGCAGCCCTCCGGCAACCCCGAATCCGACCCGGCACATCAGGCCGGCACCATGCCTCATCCGCATCATCAGCTCCTCGTTCAGACAGACAACCGATGCACGGAGATACCGGCCAAGCGGGTGGATTATTCCCTCGGCCCCTGATGCGACGGCCGTCAGTCCTGCCGGCTGAACAGGGCCAGCATCTGCTGCCGGGCCGAGGCCCGGTCTGCCTGCGCCGTTTCAGGCTGGGTGGACGTGCCTTCGACGCTCAGCACGTCGATCTGACCGATGCCCAGGAAACCCAGCAGCTGCGTCAGATAGGGCCTGAGGTGATCCATCGCCATCAGCCGACCCGGATCCTGATAGCCCTCCGCGCCATAAGCCAGTGCCAGGACGGCGCGGGGCCGGGTCACCAGTCCTGTGAACTGGTGCCCGTCGAACGAGAACGTGTACCCGATGCGCACGACCTGATCGATCCACGCCTTCAGCGCCGACGGGATCGAGAAGTTGTAGATCGGCGCCGAGATCAGCAGCGTGTGCGCCGACTTCAGCTCGTCGATCAGGGTATCCGACAAGGCGGTGGCCTCGCGCAGGGCGGATGTCATCGCGTCGGGCGCCGTGTAGAAGCCCTGGATGGTGGCATCTTCGAGATGTGGCAGGGCCTGCAGCGCCAGATCGCGGCGCAGGACGGTGCCGGACGGGTGGGCCTGGCGCCACGCCTGCTCGACCTCGTCAGCCAGCTGACGGCTCGTGGAGTCTTGCAGACGGGCGCTCGAATCGATGCGCACAAGCAGCGGAGTATGGGTCATGTCGCAGTCCTTTGAATGGCAGCCCGAGGGCCGGTGGAAGAGATCGCACCGACCAAATGGGGCGATCACGGCGGCAAGACTAGGGATACCTCCCGGCTTGATACAGTCGCTCCCCGACACGGCTGCCATGCCGGAACGACATGAATGCATGGACCTGAACGATCTGGAATTGCTGATACATGAATGCATGGACCTGAACGATCTGGAATTGCTGATGAGCGTGGCACGGCTAGGCAGCTTCGCGGCCGCCGCCCGCGAGCGCAACGTGGACCCCTCGTCGGTCTCTCGCGTGGTGGCGGGACTGGAAGCGGAATTCGGCGTGCGCCTGTTCCAGCGCAGCACCCGCCAGCTGGTGCTCACCGAGGCCGGTGCCGATTACACCCAGCGACTGGGCCCGCTGCTGGAGGAAATGCACCAGGCGCGCCTGGCCCTGGTCGATGCCGGTGAGCAGGTGCGCGGCAAGCTGCGCGTGAGCGTCTCCAACACCTTCGGGCTGCGCCGGGTGGCGCCCTTCCTGCCGGCGTTCTGCGCCCGTCATCCGCGGCTGGATGTCGAGCTGATGCTCACCGATGCGATGGTGGACCTGGTGGCCGACCGTGTCGATGTGGCCGTGCGGCTGGGCGCTCTGAAGGATTCCAGTCTGGTGGCGGTGCCGCTGATGCCGGTGCAGTACCGCGTCGTGGCCAGTCCGGGCTGGCTGCGGGCGCAGTCGTCGGCACCGCAGTCGCCGGCCGATCTGGCGCAGGTGGAATGCGTGAGCTTTGCCCTGCCCGGCTTCCGTGACCGCTGGCTGTTCAGGCCTTCCGACGGCGGGGGCAGCATGCAGGTGCCCATCCGTGCACGCGTCCAGACCAGCAACGGGCTGGCCCTGCGCGAATTCGTCCTGGCCGGGATGGGCCCGGCACTGCTGCCGCACTGGCTGATCGACGAGGACCTGCTGGCCGGGAACCTGCTGAACCTGTTTCCCGATCACGAGGTGGGCGTCACCGATGCGCCCGCCGGGGCCTGGCTGGTCTATCCCAGCCGCAGCCATGTGCCAGCCAAGGTGAGGCTGTTCATCGACTTCTTGAAGGACGCCGTGGCCAGCTGCCCTCGCCCGGCGGACTGCAGGAGCGGTGATCGCACCGCATAGCGCGGTACGCACCCCATGCCAGTCGGCGGCTCAGGCCTGTGTGTCGCGGACGGCCTGCACGACGACCTGCGGCTCGACCCGATGGCGGAACTCCGGATCGAAGAAGGCCAGACGGATCGAACGATCCGGTGCGATCACAAAGGTGGCAGGGACGGGCAGATCCCAGCTGGCATCGCCGTTGAACCTGGGCAAATCCACCTGGAAGACTTCCAGCGAGATCCGGCGCACCTCGCCTTCCAGCGGGAACACGATGCCGAACTGCCGGGCCACGGTATTGCCGAGATCGGTCAGCACCGGGAACGACAGGCCTTCGCGCTCGACCAGCGGCAGGCTGTGGTCGGGCAGTTCGGGCGAGATCGCCACCAGACTGGCCCCCAGCGCCTGCAACTCGGGCAGCACCCTCTGCAGACTGCGCAGTTCCATGTTGCAGAACGGGCACCAGGCACCGCGGTAGAAGCTCAGCACCACCGGGCCACGCGCCAGCAGGTCGGCCAGCCTCACCGGACGACCGTGCGCATCGGGCAGTTCGAACAGCGGCACGAGATCGCCGACCTGCAGCACGTCCGGGAAACGCCCCGCCGACTGCAGATCCTGGGCGTAAAAGCGTTCGACGGGGGCAAGCACCTCGGCCGGCACCTGAGTACGCACGTGGGCCATGAAATCGTCGAGTTCCTGTTGCAGGCTCATGTCGCATCCTTCTCCGGGTCGGGTTTGAGGGAGGAGGAAGGAAAGTGGTGTCCGACCCGTGGCGACCAGTGTGTGATCGCCGCCGAGCGAGTCACAGGGGTGCCAGCGCATGGCACCCGTGCGGAACCTGCATCACCCGACAGGCGATAAGCGCCAGATCAGAGCTTCTGCGCCTGCATGAAGTCGTCGAAGCCGGCCTCGGCGAAGCGGAACCACAGATTCTGCTCGGCGCGGAACTTCGAGTAGTCCGCGTAGACCTTCTTCCAGTTCGGATTCTTCTCCGACAGCTCGCCGTAGAGCTCCATCGATTCCTTGAAGGCCGCTTCCATCACGTCCTTCGGGAAGCGGAACAGCTTGGTGCCGCCGGCGACCAGCTGCTTGAGCGCCGCCGGGTTCTTCGCGTCGTACTTGGCCTGCATGTCCACATGCGCGTAGGCCGCGGCGGCCTCGACGATCGCCTTGTACTCGGCGCTCAGCGCGCCGTAGGCCTTGCTGTTGACGAAGAAGTCCAGCTGCGGACCGCCTTCCCACCAGCCCGGGTAGGCGTAGTTGGGCGCCACCTTGTTGAAGCCCAGCTTCTGGTCGTCGTACGGGCCGATCCACTCGGCCGCGTCGATCGTGCCCTTCTCCAGCGACTGGTAGATCTCGCCGCCGGGAATGTTCTGCGGCACGCCGCCCAGGCGCTCGACCACCTTGCCGGCGAAGCCGCCGACGCGGAACTTCAGGCCCTTCATGTCGGCCAGCGACTGGATCGGCTTGCGGTACCAGCCGCCCATCTGCGCGCCGGTGTTGCCGCCGGGGAAGCTGACGATGTTGTACTGCGCGTAGAACTCGCGCATCAGCTTCAGGCCGTTGCCCTCCATCATCCACGCCGTCATCTGGCGGCTGTTGAGGCCGAACGGGATGGCGCAGCCCATCGCGAAGGTCTCGTCCTTGCCGAAGAAGTAGTACGGCGCGGTGTGCGCGATCTCGACGGTGCCGTTCTGCACGCCGTCGACCACGCCGAAGGCCGGCATCAGCTCGCCGCCCGGGTGGGTCGTGATCTGGAACTTGCCGCCCGACATGTCGCTGACCTTCTTCGCGAAGGTCTCGGCCGCACCGAAGATGGTGTCCAGCGACTTCGGGAAGCTCGAGGCCAGGCGCCAGCGGATGCTGGCCTGCGCATGCACGAGGGCCGGGGCGGTGCCGGCGGCCAGGACGCCGGCCAGGCCGGCATGACGAACGAACGAGCGACGTTCCATGAACCTTGTCTCCTGTTTCTCACCCGAAGGCAGGAGACCGATTCTAGGAAGCGCCGCTCGATGTGTCGTGCGGGGATTACCCCAGCGACAATCCACAAGGGATGTGGATCAAAGCTTCTGCGCCTGCATGAAGTCGTCGAAGCCGGCCTCGGCGAAGCGGAACCACAGGTTCTGGTCGGCGCGGAACTTGGCGAAGTCGCTGTAGACCTTCTTCCAGTTCGGGTTCTTCTCCGACAGCTCGCTGTACAGCGCCATCGATTCCTTGAAGGCCGCCTCCATCACGTCCTTCGGGAAGCGGAACAGCTTGGTGCCGCTGGCGACCAGCTGCTTGAGCGCCGCCGGGTTCTTCGCGTCGTACTTGGCCTGCATGTCCACATGCGCATAGGCCGCGGCCGCCTCGACGATCGCCTTGTACTCGGCGCTCAGCGCGTTGTAGGCCTTGGTGTTGATGAACAGGTCGATCTGCGGACCGCCTTCCCACCAAGCCGGGTAGGCGTAGTTCGGCGCCACCTTGTTGAAGCCCAGCTTCTGGTCGTCGTACGGGCCGATCCACTCGGCCGCGTCGATCGTGCCCTTCTCGAGGGCCTGGTAGATCTCGCCGCCGGGAATGTTCTGCGGCACGCCGCCCAGGCGCTCGACCACCTTGCCGGCGAAGCCGCCGACGCGGAACTTCAGGCCCTTGACGTCGGCCAGCGACTGCAGCGGCTTGCGGTACCAGCCGCCCATCTGCGCGCCGGTGTTGCCGCACGGGAAGCTGACGATGTTGTACTGCGCGTAGAACTCGCGCATCAGCTTCAGGCCGTTGCCCTCCATCATCCACGCCGTCATCTGGCGGCTGTTCATGCCGAAGGGCACGGCCGCGCCCAGCGCGAAGGTCTCGTCCTTGCCGAAGAAGTAGTACGGCACGGTGTGCGCGCACTCGACGGTGCCGTTCTGCACGCCGTCGACCACGCCGAAGGCGGGCATCAGCTCGCCGCCCGGGTGGGTCGTGATCTGGAACTTGCCGCCCGACATCTCGCCGACCTTCTTCGCGAAGACCTCGGCGCCGCCGAAGATGGTGTCGAGCGACTTCGGGAAGCTCGAGGCCAGGCGCCAGCGGATGCTGGCCTGCGCATGCACGAGGGCCGGAGCGGCACCCGCTGCCAGGACGCCGGCCAGGCCGGAGTGACGGATGAATGAACGACGTTCCATGCAGAAGGCTCCTGAAGGGATTTCTTTCGAGCGACCGGTACGATCGGGATCGGGACCGATTCTAGGAAGCCCTCCCCCCGGCCAGCCACGAGACTTACCCCTGCGCAGAATTACTTAGGGTCAACGCGCATGGACATGCGCATCTCAGCGGCTCCAGAAACGCTCCATCGCGATGTAGACGAAGGAGGCGGTCCAGCCGATCAGCAGCAGGCCGTTGAGCGCCTCGACGCCGGCCATGAAGCGCACCGGACCCATCGGCGCCAGGTCGCCGAAGCCCAGCGAGGTGTAGGTCTCGGCCGAGAAGTAGATGAAGGTCGCCAGCGGCGAGCCCGGCGCTCCCTGCAGCACGCCGGCCCCGCCCCAGCGCACCAGCGCATGCATCGCCAGCCCGTAGACGAGGATCTCGACCGCATGGGCGACGAAGGCCACCAGCATCACCACCACCAGCCGCGCGCGGTGCGGCAGCGGCAGCCGCGGCAGGCGCCGGTGCAGCTGCCGCAGCGTCTCGTAGTGGATCAGCGTGGTCAGCACGACCAGCGCGATCGAGCAGGCGACGACGGCCAGCACGGCGGCGAGGCGCGTCCGGTCCGCCCGCTCAGTGGCCGGCCACCATCATGCGGTCGAGCAGCACCGAACCGATCGTGCGGCTGCCGGAGGTGTACTCGTCGGCGCCGACGGCGACGATGCCGTGCAGCATGTCGCGCAGGTTGCCGGCGATGGTGATCTCCTCGACCGGATAGGCGATGCGGCCGTTCTCGACCCAGAAGCCGGCGGCGCCGCGCGAGTAGTCGCCGGTGACGTAGTTGACGCCCTGCCCCATCAGCTCGATGACGAACAGGCCGCGGCCGAGCTTGCGGATCATCTCGTCGAGGCTGTCGCCGGCCTGCGTCAGGCGGCTCGACAGGCGCAGGTTCTGCGCGCCGCCGGCGTGGCCGGTGGTCTTCATGCCGAGCTTGCGCGCCGAGTAGCTCGACAGGAAGTAGCCCTGGGTCACGCCGGCCTCGACCACCTGGCGGGCGCGGGTGCGCACGCCCTCGTCGTCGAAGGGCGCGCTGCCCTTGGCCTTCAGGATGTGCGGATCCTCGAGGATGTCGATGTGCTCGGGAAAGACCTGCCGGCCCAGGCTGTCGGCCAGGAAGGTGGTGCGGCGGTAGAGCGCGCCGCCGCTGGTGGCCTGCACGTAGGCGCCGAGCAGGCCGGCGGCCACCGTCGACTCGAACAGCACCGGCACCTCGCCGGTGGCGATCTTGCGGCCCTTCAGGCGCGACAGCGCCCGCTCGGCGGCGTAGCGGCCCACCGCCTCGGGCGAGGCCAGGTCGGCCACGTCGCGCGCCGAGCTGTACCAGGAGTCGCGCTGCATCTGCGCGCCGCGCCCGGCGATCGGCGAGACCGACATCGAGTGGCGCGAGCTGGCATAGCCGCCGCGGAAGCCCCGGCTGTTGCCGGCGAAGAAGTGCGACTGCTGCGCCGACACGCCCGCGCCGTCGGAATTGGTGATGCGCCGGTCCACGCCCATCGCCGCGGCCTCGCAGCGCAGCGCCATCTCGGCGGCGGCCTCGGCCTCGACCTGCCAGGGGTGGAAGAGATCGAGCCGGCACTCGGCCGCCTCGCCCAGCGCGAGGTCCTCGACCTCGGGCAGGCCGGCGGCCGGATCCTCGGCGGTGAAGCGGGCGATGTCGTAGGCGGCCTGCACCGTCTGGCGCAGCGCCTGCGGCGAGAAGTCGGAGGTGCTGGCATTGCCGCGGCGCTGGCCGAGGTAGACGGTCACGCCGACCGCCTTGTCGCGGTTGCGCTCGACGTTCTCGAGCCGGCCCTTGCGCACCGACACCGACAGGCCCGAGCCCTCGGAGACCTCGACGCCGGCATCGCTGGCACCGAGCGACTTCGCGATCTCCAGCGTCTGCTCGACCAGGTCGGCGAACTGCGCCCGGCTGTAGGCGAAGCCGGCCTCGGGCGCCTGGGCGGGCACGGTCGCGGCAGCCGGAGCTGCAGCCTTCGAACGGGACGGACGGCGGGTCTTGGCGGTCATGGACAGGCTGGGCTGGGGGTGGTCGCTCGTATCATAGCCGTCGTCCCCAATGGGGGCAGCCCGACCCGCGCGGTCCCCGAGCCCCCCTCTCACCCATGCACCCGAATTACCACTTCGATCACGACGACGGCGCCGATGACGGCTTCCAGGACGAGGACTTCGCCGGCCGCCCCAGCAAGACGCGGCTGAAGAAGCAGATGCACGACCTGCAGGCCCTGGGCAAGGAGCTCGACGAGATGCCGGCGCACCGCCTGAAGGCGATCGTCGGCATGCCTGAGTCGCTGCTCGACGCGCTGCTCGACCTCAAGCGCACCCGCTCGCACGAGGGCCGCCGGCGCCAGCTGCAGTACATCGGCAAGATCATGCGCGGCATCGACCCGGAGCCGCTGCGCGAGGCGGTGGCCTCCTTCAAGCTGCCCGGCGCCAGGGAAACCCTGGCGCTGCACACCGCCGAGCGCTGGCGCGACCGCCTGATCGCCGAGGACGACGCCTTCACCCAGTGGATGGGCGAGCACCCCGGCACCGACGCGCAGGCGCTGCGCACGCTGATCCGCAACGCGCGCAAGGACCAGGCCACGGCCGAGGCCGCTGCCGCCCAGGGCGCCGAGGCCCCGACCGAGCGCAAGGGCCGCGCCTATCGCGACCTGTTCCAGCAGATCAAGGCCACGCTGGCCGCGGCCGCCGCCGCAGCCGCCCAGGACGACGAAGCCGACGACCAGGAGGACGACGATGAGTGACCCCACCGCCACCGCCCTGCCCCCGCCCGAGCCGCTGCGCATCGGCCTGGTCTCGATCAGCGACCGCGCCAGCAGCGGCGTCTACGAGGACAAGGGGCTGCCGGCGCTGCAGGACTGGATGGCGCGCGCGCTGCACAACCCGGTCACCTGGGTCACCCGGCTGATCCCGGACGAGCAGGACGGCATCAGCGCGACGCTGCGCGAGCTGGTCGACGTCGAGCGCTGCGACCTGGTGCTGACCACCGGCGGCACCGGCCCGTCGCCGCGCGACGTCACGCCCGAGGCCACGCTGGCGGTGGCCGACAAGGTCATGCCGGGCTTCGGCGAGCAGATGCGCCAGATCAGCCTGCGCTTCGTGCCGACGGCGATCCTGTCGCGCCAGGTGGCGGTGATCCGCGGCCGCGCGCTGATCCTGAACCTGCCGGGCCAGCCGAAGTCCATCGCCGAGACGCTGGAGGGCCTGCCGGGCGCGCAGCCGCCCTGCCCGGGCATCTTCGCCGCGGTGCCCTACTGCATCGACCTGATCGGCGGGCCCTACATCGAGACGCGCGAGTCGGTCGTCAGCGCCTTCCGGCCGAAGACCGCGCGCAGGCCTCAGCGCACCTGAGGCGCGCCGAGCAGGCCGCCGGACTGCGCGATCAGCGCGGCCGGATCGGCCGGCATCGCGTCGATCGTCGTCACCCGCTCGACGCCGACCAGCTGGCCGCCGATCGCGCGCCACGGGCTGGCGTCGCGCCAGCCGGCGACGATGCGGTTGTCGGCGCCCAGCGTCACGATGCCGCCGCTGGTCCAGGACGCGCCGATGTCCTGGTCGGTGCGCAGCAGTCGCGCCTGCACCGTCGGCGCGTAGACCACGATGTTGTTCCACGCCTGCACCCGCTCCTCGGTGGTAGAGACCTGGAACAGCGCCGCCTCGGCGCCGGTCAGCTCGACCAGGTTGTCGTGGAAGTACAGCGTGCCCTTGCGGTAGATCGGCTCGCCCCAGAGCGCGCCGGCCCAGCTGCCGTAGTGGTCGCCGCCGTAGTGCACCGCGCTGCCGGTGTCGCCGCGCTTGATGATGACGTTGCCGTGCACGTCGGTCTGGCGGTAGGCAGGCGTGGCCAGCGCGGTCTTCGGGAAGTCCTCCGCCTCGACCAGATCGAGCGCGTGCGCGCCCTCCTCGATGCGGTTGTGCCGCACGATCAGCCCGGCCGAGCGGTCCTTGATCGCGTTGCCCAGCGCGCCCTCGCGCGGCGGGCCGTAGCGGTTGAACTCGATGATCGTGCCGACGCCCTGGGTGTAGGTCGCGTGCTGGCGGTCGCTGCCGGCGATGCCGTGACCGTGGAAATGGTTGCCGACCAGGCGCAGGTCGCGCGTCACCGAGGCCTCGTTGTCGTCGGTCGACTTGCTGAAGACCGCCATCTGGCAGTCGGCGATCTCGTTGTCGGCCAGCGTGATGCTGCGGCCGCGCTCGATCCAGATGCAGGCGCCGAAGGCGTCGTAGCGGTGCTGCGCCCCGGCCGCGTCGGAGAAGCTCAGGTCGGGATGGGCACGCACGATGCGCAGCCCGTCGATCTGGATGTGGGACGGCGCCCGGTTCCAGGCGTCCGGATCGGTCGCCAGCGGCTTGATCAGGATGATCGAGCGCGCCTGGTGGATGTCGCTGTATTCGGCGACGCTGCTGTAGGCGCCGGCCAGCGCGCGGCGGGTGGTCGCGCCGCTGCCGTCGATCGTCGGACGCTCGCCGCGTGCATCGCGCACGCCGCAGATGCGCACCGGCGCGTCGGCCGTGCCCTGCGCCGCCACCAGGAACTTGCCGCGGTACGGCGTCGATGACGGGAAGAGGCGCACCGTGTCGCCGGCCTTCAGGCTCTCCCACGGCACCTCGTCGAGCGAGGCCAGCGACTGCCCCGGCCCGACGCGGAAGTCGATGCCGCGCCCGGAGGGAACGCAGTCGCTGAAAGGCTGCAGCGTGCTGCTGCCGACGGTCTCCTGGATCGTCGTGTCCAGCGCCTGGGCCCGCGGCCCGTCCTGCTCCGCGGCCGAGCTGCCGCCCGAGATGCAGCCGCACAGCGACAGAAGCGAGCCCGCCAGCAGCGCCAGCACGACACCGGTGGCGGCGTGGCGCGGCCGCGCGGGGGCACCACGGCCGTGCCGATCTCCAGGGCGATCCATCTTCATGACGACATCCCGAATCCATTTGAAACAGGATGTAACTTACCGAAGGATCGCCGCTCCGACCTTGCCGGCGGCTTGCGCTTCAGCGTTCGACCGCGCCCAGGTCGCGGGCCGCGCCGACGATCGTGCGGGGCCGGGCCATGCCGGCCGCGTCGAGCTGCCAGGTCGGCTCCAGGCCGGCCAGCTCGACCGGCCACGGCGCGGCCGCGTCGATCACTGCGCTGCCGGCCAGCGGAATCCAGGTCGCCGGATCGATCGGCGCGCTGCTGCCCGAGATCAGCGCGGCGGTGCCGTTGAGCTGCCCCGGCACCGGATGCCAGATGTCCGAGTCCTGCCAGCCGCTCGACACCCAGTTGATGCCCAGGTTGACGATGCCGCCGCTGGTCCAGCCGGCGCCGATCTCCTGCGCCATGCGCAGGTTGCGCTGGGTGACGCTGTCGGCATAGACGACGATGTTGTTGCGCACCTCGGCCGTCTCCTCGGTGGTGGAGAGCTGCAGCAGCCAGGCGGTCGTGCCACCCAGCTGGAAGGTGTTGTGCTGCAGGTGCAGCGTGCCCTTGCGGTAGATCGGCTCGCCCCAGAGCGCGCCGGGCGAGCTGCCGTAGTGGTCGCCGCCGTAGTGGATGACGCTGCCGGTGTCGCCGGTCTTGCGGATCTGGTTGCCGATCACGTGGGTGGTGCGGTAGGCGGGCAGCGCCAGCGCCGTCACCGGAAAGTCCTCGGCCTCGACCAGGTCGATCGCGTGCGCGCCTTCCTCGATGCGGTTGTAGCGCACCACCAGCCCGGCCGAGCGGTCCTTGACCGAGTTGCCCAGCGCGCCGGCGCGCAGCGGGCCGTAGTGGTTGAACTCGATCACCGCGCCGACGCTCTGGGTGTAGGTGGTGTGCTCGGTGTAGCTGCCGGCGATGCCGTGGCCGTGCATGTGGTTGCCGGCGATGCGCAGGTCGCGGGTCTGGGCGAACTCGCCGTCGTCGGTCGACTTGCTGAAGATCGCCATCTGGCAGTCGCTGATCTCGTTGTCGGCCAGCGTGATGTGGTGGCCGCGCTCGACCCAGATGCAGGCGCCGAACTGCAGGTAGCTCTTCGTCGCGCCGGAGGCGTCGCGGAAGGTGTAGGACGGATGGGCGCGCTGGATCTTCAGCCCGTCGATCTGCACATGCTGCGGGTAGGCGGTCCAGTCCTGCGTGGCCAGCGGCTTGATGACGATGACCGAGCGGGCCTGGTGGATGTCGCTGGCGTAGGTGCTGCTGCCATAGGCCGAGGCCAGCGCGGCGCGGGTGGTGGCGCCGTTGCCGTCGATCACCGGCCGCGAGCCGTCGGCCGCGCGCACGCCGCAGATGCGCACCGGCGCATCGGCCGTGCCCTGCGCGGCGATCAGGAACTTGCCGGCATAGGGCGTCGACGACGGAAAGATGCGCACCGTGTCGCCCGCCTTCAGGCTCTCCCAGGGCACCTGGTCGAGCGCGGTGTAGGCCTGCCCCGGGCCGACGGGATAGTCGCGCCCCTTGCCGGAGGGCTCGCAGGCGGGCATCGACACCAGCGTCTCCGGCGCCGGAGCCGGTGATGGCGCCGGCGCGGGTGCCGGGGCGGGTGCAGGCGCCGGGGCGGTCTTGCCCTTGCCGTTGCCGCCGGCGGTCTTGGCCGCCATCACCTGGGCGCGCGGGGCGGCGCTGCCCTCGCCGTCGTCGCTGCTGCCGCCGCCGCAGCCGGCCAGCAGCGCCGCGGCGCTGGCGAACAGCGCCGTCAGCGTGGCAAGAGAACGGGCGCCGCGTGCGTCGCGCGGCAGGTCGTGAGCGTGTTCCAGCATGGCCGATGTTCCCCGGCGGGCGGTCGCCGCCGCTTGGCGGCCGCCCCCCGCGGACGGCCTTCAGCCATGCTAGGCAGGCAGCCCGCGCGGCCGAAGGCAGAGGTTCACGCGACGAGCCCCCGGGAACGCGGGGGATGAGCCTGTCGATGGCCGCCGGCGTGACGGCCTGCGCAGCGGACCGCCGCGTTCCGGTCAGCGCTGCATCGCGCCGAGGTCCGCCCCGGCGCCGGACAGCGCCCGCGCCTGCGAGCGGCCGTCCAGGCCCTTCTGCCACTGCACCGGATATGCCGACAGCGCCTCCGGCAGCGCCTGCGCCGCGCCCGTCACGCCGCGGCCGGTGCGCGGCGTCCAGCCCGCGCCGCTGTCGGCCGGCAGCCCCGCCAGCGGCTCGACCGGCGGCACGGCATCGCCGGGCTGCGCCGTCTCCAGCACCAGCTCGCCGCCGATCGGGTGCCACGGATCGGTGTCCTGCCAGCCCGCCGAGATCCAGTTGCGGCCCAGCACCAGCGTGCCGCCGGTGGTCCAGGACGCGCCGACCGACTGGCCCATGCGCAGGCTGCGCTGCGTCACCGTGTCGGCGAAGACGATCAGGTTGTCGCGCACCTCGGCGCGCTCGCCGGTGGTCGAGAGCTGGAAGATCGCCGCCGCGCGGCCGGTCACCAGCACGGTGTTGTGGAAGAAGTGCAGCGTGCCGCCGCGGTAGATCGGCTCGCCCCAGCGGGCGCCGGGCGTGCTGCCGTAGTGGTCGCCGCCGTAGTGGACCAGGCTGCCGGTCTCGCCGTCCTTGCGGATCTGGTTGCCGTAGACCCGCGTGACGCGGTAGTCGGGCCGCGCCAGCGCGGTGACCGGGAAGTCCTCGGCCTCGACCAGGTCGAGCGAATGCGCGCCGCCCTCGATGCGGTTGTAGCGCACCACCAGGCCGGCCGAGCGGTCCTTGATCGCGTTGCCCAGCGCGCCGTCGGTCAGCGGCCCGTACAGGTTGTGCTCGATCAGCACGTCGAGGCCCTGGGTGTAGCTGTGGTGCTCGAGCCAGCTGCCGACGATGCCGTTGTCGTGGAAATGGTTGCCCACCAGCTTCAGGCCGCGGGTCTGCGTGGCCTCGGCGTCATCGGTGCTGCGGCTGAACACGCCCATCGAGCAGCCGGCGAGCTCGTTGTCGGCCAGCACGATCTGGTCGCCGCGGTCGATCCAGATGCAGGCGGCGAACTGCTCGTAGGCCTGCTCCAGGCCGGCCGTGTCGCGGAAGCACTGCTGCGGGTGCGCGCCGACGATCTTCAGCCCGTCGACGCGCAGGTGGGACGGCCGCGTCGTCCAGCTGTCGCCGGCGGCGCGGACCATCACGACCGCACGCGCCTGGTAGATCGCGCTGGCGCTGCCGGCGAACGAGGCCGCCAGCGCCGCGCGTGTCGTCGCGCCGCGGCCGTCGATGACCGGGCGCTCGCCGTTCGAGCCGCGCACGCCGCAGACGCGCACCGGCGCGGCCGCCGTGCCCTGCGCGGCGAGCATGAACTTGCCGCGGTAGGGCGAGCTGCGGTGGAAGATGCGCACCGTGTCGCCGGCCTTCAGGCTCTCCCACGGCACCTGGTCGAGCTCCGCGTAGGTCTGGCCCGGACCGACGCGGTGATCGGTGCCCAGGCCCGAGGCCACGCAGGCCGGCTGCTCCACCAGCGCGGCCTCGCCCGGCAGCGGCAGCGTGCCGCCCAGCGTCAGGGCGACCGCCTGCGGCGTCGCGGCACCGGCCGGAGCCTCGTCGGACTGGCAGGCCGCCAGCAGCTGCAGCGCCGGCACGGCCGCG
Organism: Sphaerotilus uruguayifluvii; assembly: GCF_013294065.1. Lineage (GTDB taxonomy): Bacteria > Pseudomonadota > Gammaproteobacteria > Burkholderiales > Burkholderiaceae_C > Sphaerotilus > Sphaerotilus uruguayifluvii. Next base: position 93,285 of record NZ_JABSNM010000009.1, on the reverse strand, counting down.
GCCAGGAAAGCGGCGCGGCCGCGTCGGACATCCTTCATCATCCCGATCCAGATTGAAACAGGATGCAACATAGCCCGGCGTGGCCGGGCCCGCCTTGGCGACGGATGAAGGCGGCGGGCCGCTGATCCGCGGCTCCGCGGATCAGCGGCTCACTTGACCAGCCGGTTCAGCCGCTCGGCGTCGAACTTCTCGGTGCGGTGCGCCTCGTCGGGCACGCAGGGATCGGCCGGCAGCTCGCGGGCGCGCGCCGAGAGCTTCTCGATCGCCTGCCACAGCAGCGCGATCTGGTGCTCGTGGCTGGAGGCGTTGTCGATCAGGCCCTTCATCGCCTGCGCGACCGGATCCTCGCCCTGCGTCACGCCGTAGGCGGAGAAGCCCATGCGGGCGGCCGCGGCCTCGCGCTGGGCGTCCTGCTGCGCGGCGATGATGCGCGCCGGGTTGCCCACCGCGGTGGCGCCCTCGGGCACCGGCTTGGTCACCACCGCGCCGGAGCCCACGCGGGCGCCGTCGCCCACCGTGAAGCCGCCCAGCACGCAGGCATTGGCGCCGACGATCACGCCCTTGCCCAGCGTCGGGTGGCGCTTGGCGCCCTTGACCAGCGAGGTGCCGCCCAGCGTCACGCCCTGGTAGATGGTGCAGTCGTCGCCGATCTCGGCCATCTCGCCGATGACGATGCCCATGCCGTGGTCGATGAAGACCCGCCGGCCGAAGGTGGCGCCGGGGTGGATCTCGATGCCGGTCAGGAAGCGGCCCCAGTGCGACAGCCAGCGGCCCAGCCACTTGAAGTCGCGCACCCAGAACCAGTGCGCCAGACGCTGGATCCACAGCGCGTGCAGGCCCGGATAACAGGTCAGCACCTCCAGGCGCGAGCGGGCGGCCGGATCGCGTTCGAGGATGCAGTCGATGTCTTCTTTCAGGCGGCTGAACATGGCGGACTCGTGACGAGCTTCGGGGGCGACGCGGCGCGTCGATGCCTCCCAGTGTAGGGCGCGTGATGCAATGCCGCAGCGCCACGCTCGGGCACCCGCGATTTCGGCGGCGCCGCTCAGCCGCGGCGCAGGATCTCGCGGGCGATGCCGCGCAGGATGCTGATCTCCTCGAGCGTCGGCTCGGCGCGGTTGAGCAGCTGGTTCAGGCGCGGCATCAGCTTGCGCGGCACCTTCGGGTCGAGGAAGCCCAGGTGCACCAGCGCCTGCTCCCAGTGGCCGAGCGCGCCCTGCACCGCGTCGATGCCGGCGCGAGCGGCGTCGCGGGTGCGCGGCACGACCTCGAAGCCGCCCAGCGCCTGGCGCCACTCGTAGGCCAGCAGCTGCACCGCCTGCGCCAGGTTCAGCGAGCCGTAGTCGGGGTTCGTCGGTATCGAGAGGCAGACGTGGCAGCGGTAGACATCCTCGTTCGACAGCCCGAAGCGCTCGCTGCCGAACACGAAGGCGACCTTGTCGGGCCGCACGGCCAGCCGCTCGAAGCAGGCGCGCGGCGACTCCACCGGCGGGCCGAAGTCGCGCGGCGTCATCGCGGTGGCGCAGGCCAGCTGCACGCCGTCGAGCGCCTCGTCCAGCGTCGCGACGATGCGCGCGCGCACCAGGATGTCGGCCGCGCCGCTGGCCATCGCCACCGTCTCCTCCTGGCTGAGCACGTCGCCGAAGCGCGGCGCCACCAGCACCAGCTCGGAAAAGCCCATCACCTTCATCGCGCGGGCGGTGGAGCCGACGTTGCCGGGGTGGCTGGTGTTGACCAGCACGAAGCGGGTCGAATCGGGAACGGCAGGCACGGGAGAAGACCTTTCAGGCGCTTTTTTGCGGCGCGGACATCGTACAATGTCCGGTTATCTTAGGCGTTGCAGGCCAGCGTGGCCGCGCAAGACCCGCGCCCGCTCTTTCCCTTCGCCAGCCCCTCGCACCCACTTCACTCGTCGAACCGAGTCCCGGAGCCGCATTCCCATGTCGCAAGCCGCTTTGCACCCCATGCTCAACATCGCCATCAAGGCCGCGCGTGCGGCCGGGGCGATCATCAACCGGGCCAGCCTCGACCTCGAGCGCCTGACCGTGACCAGCAAGGGGCCCAACGACTTCGTCACCGAGGTCGACCAGGCGGCAGAGCAGGCGATCATCGACACCATTCGCCAGGCCTATCCGGGCCACGGCTTCCTGGCCGAGGAGTCGGGCCGCTCGCAGGGCGCGCAGCACAGCGACTTCGTCTGGATCATCGATCCGCTGGACGGCACCACCAACTTCATCCACGGCTTCCCGCAGTACGCCGTCTCGATCGCGCTGGCCTTCAAGGGCAAGGTCGAGCAGGCCGTCGTCTACGACCCGAGCCGCAACGACCTGTTCTACGCCACCAAGGGCCGCGGCGCCTACCTGAACGACAAGCGCATCCGCGTCTCCAAGCGCCTGCGTCTGGCCGACTCGCTGATCGGCACGGGCTTCCCCTTCCGCAAGGGCGACAACTTCAAGCGCTATCTGAAGATCATGGAAGAGCTGATGCCCGCCTGCGCCGGCCTGCGCCGCCCGGGCGCGGCCGCGCTGGACCTGTGCTACGTCGCGGCCGGCTGGTATGACGGCTTCTTCGAGACCGGCCTGAACCCGTGGGACATCGCCGCCGGCTCGCTGATCGTGACCGAGGCGGGCGGCCTGATCGGCAACTTCACCGGCGAGGCCGACTACCTCTACCAGCGCGAGGTCATCGCCGCCACGCCGAAGGTCTACGCCCAGCTGGTGCAGGTGCTGAGCCCCTACACCCGCATCATCAAGGAAGACGAGCCGGAAGCGCCGGTGGCCGAGGCCGCGCCGAAGGCCCGCAAGCCGCGCGCGAAGAAGGCCGAGACGGCCGCCGAGGGCGGCGTCGCCGCACCGGCGCGCACCGTGCGCAAGGCCGCGCCGACGCAGCCGGGCAAGCTGGTGCCGCTGGACGAGTACCTGGCCGCGACCCAGCCGGAGCTGGACGCCGAGCTGCCGAAGGCCGCCGAGCTGCCGGTCGACGTGCCGCTGTCGCCGGCCGCCGCGCTGGCCGCCGCCTTCGAGCCGACGCCCGAGGAAGCCGCGCCGGTCCCGGTCGTCGTCCGCAAGGCCCCGACCCGCATCCGCAAGGCCGACCTGCCGCCGAAGGAAGAGGCGCCCGCCGAGGCCCCGCGCCGCAGCCGCCGCCGCGACGGCGACGCGCCGTTCTGATCGAACGGCCGGGTCAGCCGCCCTCGGCGGCGACCCGGAAGCGGCCCGCGTCATGCGCGGCCGCATAGACCGCCCAGTCCTGCTCGACCTGCCGCGCCATCGTCTCGGCCGTCTCCAGCATCGGCGCGTGCCAGTCCTGGCGCTCGCCGAAGTCGATCAGCGCATCCGCGTCTGCCGAGCCGCCCTGCCCGCCCGAGCGCAGCTGCGCCCAGGCCAGCATCCGGCCCAGCGTCGTGGCGAACTCGTGCAGTTCCGTGCGCGAGGTGGTGGCACGATCGAGCGAGACGCGGTCCTCGGTGGGCTGCAGCTCGCGCAGCACGCAAGGCATGTCGCCCAGGCGCACCGCGTGCAGCCAGGCCATCGGCACCGCCTGCAGCCGCTGCTGCAGCGCGACGATGCGGGTTGCGGCGTCCGGCCAGGCCGGCTGCGCCACGCCGTGCGCGGGCAGCAGCGCCTCCAGCGACGACGGCACCGCCTGCTTCAGGTCGAGCAGGCGCTGGCCGCTGTCGCCTCCCTCGCCGCGCACCAGCACCACCCAGCGCGCCAGGCCGAGCGAGCCGGTGCCGGCCACCCGCCGCTCGACATCGAGCACCCGGAAGAAGTCCGGATCGGGCTGCGTCGCCGCGAAGCCGGCCATGAAGTCCCGCACCCGATCCTGCTCGGCCGCCGTCGCCTTCAGCACGCGCTGCCCGTCGACCTTCAGCCGGCGCGACGCGCCTCGGCCGCTGCTGCGCTTGTCCAGAAACGCCTCGGCATCGCGCCGGCGCAGCTGGTCGAGCAGTTCGCGGACCACGCCGTCGGCCACGTCGCGCTCGATCCAGAAGGCCTTGCCGCGCCGCAGCGCCTGCACATGGGCCTGCAAAGTGGCACGGCACAGCCCCCGCGCGTCCTCGGCATCGATCCCCAGCGTGTCGGCGCCCACCCGCAGGCTGGCGAGCAGCCGCAGCAGGTCCCAGCTCGCCGGCGCCAGCGCCGACTCGTCGAAGTCGTTGATGTCGAAGTAGGTCTGGCGGTTGTCGCCCTCGTAGCTGCCGACGTTCTCGAAATGCAGGTCGCCGCAGCTCCAGACCGCCGGCGCACCCTCCGGCCCCGCCTCGAACAGCGCCAGCCCGGCCGGCAGCCGCCGCCAGAACAGAGCGCAGGTCGCACGCAGGAAGACGAAGGCGCTCTCGCGCATGCGGTCGTACTTGCGCTGCAGCCGCTCAGGCTCGCGGCCGGCGTCGTGCTCGAGGATCTGGTGAATGATGTCCATCGGGAGGGGCTCCTGTCAGAAGCTCGATCATCGCCGCGATGCATGCGTGAGCGAAACGCTTGGCAGATCCTCTGACCTGGCTTTCGTGATCAAGCCCAGATCGTGCACCCACCGGTGATGCCAGCCACCCCGCGCGATGCGTTTGCGCACATCGGCGCGGTAGACCTCTGGCACTGGTGGGTGCTTGCGCTGATGGCGGGTGTGATTGCAGCGCTCGCAGGCGGCCACGATGTTGGTGGCCTCATCACGTCCTCCATCGCATCGAGCGATCAGGTGTTCGGCCGTGCAGCGCAAGACTTGTCGCCCCTTGGCAGGCGCGTTCGCCAGCTCATCCGGCGACAACGACCACATGCGGACACCGCAATACCAGCAGCAGCCGGACTGATTCTGAAAGGCGCGGGATCGGAGAGACTGGACCTTTTGGGAGCACATGGGGAGAGTTCCGTTGAGAGGAAATCCCCGCTCCTGTAGCCAGTGAAAACGGGCGCTGCCGCTAACGCGATCAGCTGTGTCGGCCATTGCGGCCAGACGGGCATGGTGTTCCGTTGCCATGCGCCTATAGATTTTGCGAATTGCCGCTACCGAAGGCAAGCCCCCTTCGTCCATCTAAGATGGCGGGTTTTCCCGCCCACGGCGCCTTCGTCGCGCCGACACCCATGAGCAGAACCCCGACGACGCGCCCGGACACGGACGGCCTGGGCGGCCACACGCCGATGATGCAGCAGTACCTGCGCATCAAGGCCGATTTCCCCGACACGCTGGTGTTCTACCGGATGGGGGACTTCTATGAGCTGTTCTACGACGACGCCCGGCGCGCCAACCGGCTGCTGGACGTGACGCTCACCACCCGCGGCCAGAGCGCGGGCGAGCCGGTGGTGATGGCGGGCGTGCCGGTGCATGCGGTCGAGAACTATCTGGCCCGGCTGATCCGCCTGGGCGAGGCGGTGGCGATCGCCGAGCAGGTCGGCGAGGTGGGCGCGAGCAAGGGGCCGGTCGAGCGCAAGGTGGTGCGGGTGGTCACGCCGGGCACGGTGACCGACACCGAGCTGCTCGACGAGCGCCGCGACACCCGGCTGCTGGCGCTGGCGATGCGCGGGCCGGCCGCGCAGCCGGTCTACGGCCTGGCCTGGCTGGCGCTGGCCAGCGGCCAGCTCGGCCTGACCGAATGCGGCGAGCGCGAGCTGGCGGCCTGGCTGTCGCGGCTGGCGCCGGCCGAGGTGCTGATCAGCGGCGAGCTGCACGAGGAGCGCCGGCCGCTGGCGCTGCGCCAGGCCGGCGTGCCGCTGACCTCGCGGCCGCACTGGCAGTTCGATCCGGCGCTGGGCGAGCGCAAGCTGCGCGAGCAGCTCAAGGTCGCGCATCTGGCCGGCTTCAACGCGCAGGACCTGCACGCCGCGCACGCCGCGGCCTCCGCGCTGCTGGGCTATGCCGAGCACACCCAGGGCCGGGCGCTGTCGCATGTCAGCACGCTGACGGTCGAGCGCGCCCACGCGCTGCTGGAGCTGCCGCCGGCGACGCTGCGCAACCTCGAGATCACCCAGACGCTCAAGGGCGAGACGGCGCCCACGCTGCTGAGCCTGCTCGACAGCTGCCGCACCGGCATGGGCAGCCGCATGCTGCGCCAGTGGCTGACCCACCCGCCGCGCGAGCGCGAGCCGGCGCGCCGGCGCCTCGAGGCGATCGAGGTGCTGCAGGCGGCGCACGCGGTCGAGCCGCTGCGCGACGCGCTGCGCCAGGTGAGCGACGTGCAGCGCACCAGCGCGCGCACCGCGCTGCGCCAGGTGCGCCCGCGCGAGCTGGCGGGCCTGCGCGAGACGCTGGCGGTGCTGCCCGAGCTGCGTCGCCAGGTGCCCGAGGACGGCGCGCTGCTGGCCGACCTGCACGCCGCGCTGACGCCGGACGCGGCCATCGCCGAGCTGCTGCACCGCGCCGTCGCGCCGGAGCCGGCGGTGCTGCTGCGCGACGGCGGCGTCATCGCCACCGGCTTCGATCCGGACCTGGACGAGCTGCGCGCCATCTCGTCCAACTGCGACGCCTTCCTGCTCGAGATGGAGGCGCGCGAGCGGCTGCGCACCGGCATCCAGAACCTGCGGGTGCAGTACAACAAGGTGCACGGCTTCTACATCGAGGTCACCGCCGGGCAGATCGACAAGGTGCCGCTGAACTACCAGCGCCGCCAGACGCTGAAGAACGCCGAGCGCTTCATCACGCCCGAGCTCAAGGCCTTCGAGGACAAGGCGCTCTCGGCGCAGGAGCGGGCGCTGGCGCGCGAGAAATGGCTGTGGGAGCAGCTGCTCGACGCGCTGCAGCCGCACCTGGCGGCGCTGTCCGAGCTGGGCCGCGCGCTGGCCTCGCTGGACGTGCTCGCCGCGCTGGCCGAGCGCGCGCGCACGCTCGACTGGTGCCGGCCGGACTTCGTGCCCCAGCCCTGCATCGAGATCGAGCGCGGCCGCCATCCGGTGGTCGAGGCGCGGCTGGCCGAGTCGGGCGCCGGCAGCTTCATTCCCAACGACTGCCGGCTCGACGCGGCGCGGCGCATGCTGGTCATCACCGGGCCGAACATGGGGGGCAAGAGCACCTTCATGCGCCAGGTGGCGCTGACGGTGCTGCTGGCGGCGATCGGCTCCTTCGTGCCGGCCTCGCGCTGCCGGCTCGGGCCGATCGACGCGATCCACACCCGCATCGGCGCGGCCGACGACCTGGCCAACGCCCAGTCCACCTTCATGATGGAGATGACCGAGGCCGCCGCCATCCTGCACGGCGCCACCGAGCACTCGCTGGTGCTGATGGACGAGATCGGCCGAGGCACCTCGACCTTCGACGGGCTGGCGCTGGCCGGCGCGATCGCCAGCCATCTGCACGATCGCAACCGCGCCTTCGCGCTGTTCGCCACCCACTACTTCGAGCTGACCGAATTCCCCGCGAAGCACCGCCACGCGCTGAACATGCATGTCTCGGCGGCCGAGTCCGGCGACGACATCGTCTTCCTGCACGCGATCGAGCCCGGGCCGGCCAGCCGCAGCTACGGCGTGCAGGTGGCGCGGCTGGCCGGCATGCCGGCGGCGGTGCTGCGCCAGGCGCGCCAGGCGCTCGACCAGCTCGAAGCGCAGAAAAGCGCCGGCACCCCGCAGATCGACCTGTTCGCCGCGCCGCCGGAGCCCGAACCCGCGCCGACGCCGGTGCCGGAGCCCGTGCCCGCTGTCGTGGCCGCGCCACCCGATCCGCTCGCCGAAGCACTGCGGCAGGCGCTCGACGCGCTCGACCCTGATACGCTCACCCCCCGGTCGGCGCTCGACGCGATCTATCAGCTCAAGCAGCTCGCCGCCGGCGCCCCGCGCCGCTGAGCCGGCCCGCGCGCCGCACCGTCCGCACGATTTCCCCGACTCCCCGAAACATCTCAGGCAGCCCTCCCATGACCTACTGTGTCGGCATCCGGCTCAACGCCGGCCTCGTCTTCCTCTCCGACTCGCGCACCAACGCCGGTCTCGACGCGATCAGCACCTTCCGCAAGATGATGGTCTACGAGAAGGCCGGCGACCGCTGCATGGTGCTGCTGTCGGCGGGCAACCTGTCGATCTCGCAGTCGGTGCGCGAGATCCTGCAGGTCGAGAAGATCCCGGCACCGGACGGCGGCGAGCCGATCACGATCTGGAACGCCAGGAGCATGTTCGACGCCACCCGCGTGCTGGGCGCCGCGGTGCGCCGGGTCTACGAGACCGACGGCCCGGCACTGCGCGCGGCCGGCATCGACTTCAACTGCTCGATGATCTTCGGCGGCCAGATCGGCGACGAGGGCATGCGGCTGTTCCTGGTCTACTCGGCCGGCAACTTCATCGAGGCCACCCGCGAGACCTGCTTCTTCCAGGTGGGCGAGTCGAAGTACGGCAAGCCCATCCTGGACCGCGTGCTCACGCCCACCACGCCGCTGGACGAGGCGGCCAAGTGCGCGCTGGTGTCGATGGACTCGACGCTGAAGTCCAACCTCTCGGTCGGCCTGCCGCTGGACCTGCTGGTCTACCGCAACGGCGACCTGAAGGCCGAGCGCATCGTCTGCATCGACGAGAAGAACCCGTACTTCAAGATGATCCACGACACCTGGGGCCAGCGCCTGCGCGAGGTGTTCGAGGGCATCGAGCACCCGCAATGGAGCGGCGACGGCGCCGCGGCCGAGTTCCCGCTGATGGTCGAGTCCGAGCGCTACGAGACGATGCGCAAGATCACCCACCCGGGCGAGAAGATCGTCTGACCGCGATGGAAGCGCCCGGCACGATCGTCTTCAGCCACGGCAACGGCTTTCCGGCCGGCACCTACCGCCAGATGCTCGAGGTCTGGCGCGAGGCCGGCTGGCGGGTCGAGGCGCTGCCGATGTACGGCCACGATCCGGCGCATCCGGTCAGCAGCAACTGGCCGCGGCTGCGCGACCAGCTGATCGGCTTCGCCAGCGGCCTGCCGGTCGCGCCGGGGCCGCGGGTGCTGGTCGGGCACTCGATGGGCGGCGTGCTCAGCCTGAAGGCGGCGCTGCAGCGCCCGGACCTGGCCGACGCGGTGGTGCTGCTGGACTCGCCGGTGGTCGGCGGCTGGCGGGCGCAGAGCGTGCGCCTGGCCAAGGCGACCCGGCTGATCGCGCGGATCTCGCCGGGGCGCATCGCCGCGCGGCGGCGCATGCACTGGCCCTCGGTCGACGCGGCGCGGGCGCATTTCGGCGCCAAGCCGGTCTTCGCGCGCTGGGCGCCGGGCGTGCTCGACGACTATCTGGCCTGCGGCCTGGTGCCGGCGGGCCGCACCGACGCGGACGGCGTGCGGCTGGCCTTCGACCGCCAGGTCGAGGCGCGCATCTACGACACGCTGCCACACACGCTCGACCGCCTGATCGCGCGCCAGCCCCCGCGCTGTCCGGTCGGCTTCCTCGCGGGCACCCAGTCGCGCGAGCTGCGCCAGGCCGGGCTGGCCGCCACCCGCCGGCTGGTGGGCGAGCGGCTGCAGTGGATCGAGGGCAGCCACCTCTTTCCGATGGAAAAGCCGGGCGAGGCCGCCCGGCGGGTGCTGGAGATGCTGGCGGGCATGCCGGGCCGGCATGCCGCGCACGCTCACTTGGGCAGCGTGTTCCAGTAGCGCACCAGCGCACGCAGCGCCTCGGGCTTGTTGGTCGGGGCCGCACGGCCGGCCTGGTCGGTCTTGTTGATGCCGTGGCAGGACGCGCAGACCCGCACCTCGCCCGGCTGGAAGGTGATCCAGACACGCTCGCGCACGATCGGCGTGCCGACGGTGTCCGTGGTCTGCCAGGTCACCGCGCGGTTGGCCGGCACGAAGGCCGCGGTCGAGCCGTCGGCGGCGATCTTCACGCTGCCGGCCGGACCCGAGGTGTTGGGCACGTTCTTCGCGGTCACCGTCGAGGCCATCGGCTGGGCGATCGGGCGACGTCCCGGACGCGAGGTGTAGCCGCGCACCGAGTCGGCCTCCAGGATCTGGTAGTGCGCGATGTCGTAGACCTTGCCGCTGTTGCCGACCGTCTTCGTGCCGCCGGGCACCTGCAGGTTGTAGGGCTGCTGCTTGTCGGCACGGTCGCGGGCGGTCTGGTTGCGGGTGACGATCAGCGCGAGGTTGTTGGCCTTCAGCCAGGTGCGCAGCGCGGTCTCGCTGATGCCCTCCTCGGTCAGGATCGCCTTCTCGGGCGCGGCCATCGCCGACTCCACCTTCATCGCCGGACGGGTGCGCGCGACGACCTCGACCGGATCGAGCTCCCACAGCGGACCGCTGTAGCTCTTCTTGGTGTCCGGATCCCACCAGCTGACGCTCTTGGTGATGCCGCCGGTCAGCGAGGTGCCGGCGCCGTACTGGCCGGTGGTGGCGTTGTAGTCCAGCAGCCGCACGGTGAAGCGGGTGTTCTGGAAGGCGCCCACCGTCACGCTCGGCGCGTAGCTGGCCACCATCTGGCCGTCGGCCAGCGGCGTGGGCGAGCGGTAGCGTCCGACCGCCAGCGTCGGATCGCTGGCATCGGTGAAGGCGATCTGCTCGGCGTTCATGCCGACGCCGCCGTTGAAGCGCACGATCTGGCTGGCGCCGAGTTCGTTGAACTCGCGGCCGTAGACCGCGTAGAAGGTGCCGGGCTTGAGGGGATCCTCGCGGATCTGGTAGATGCCCCCGTCGTGGCGGATGGTCTTCTTGTTCGCGGTGAAGCCGGCGCTGTAGTAGTCGTACAGCGCGCTGTCGCCGGCGAAGCTGCGGGTGAACAGCGTCGGCTCGAGCTCGTGGCGGCCGATGTGGTTGAGCGTTTCCTCGCCGGTGCCGTCCTCGTTCATGTGCCAGGGCGAGAACAGGTTGTAGTCATGCCCGTTGACGGTGCCGTAGCTGCTGGTGCTGCTGGTCAGCGGCTCGGGGAAGACCTCGCTGGCGCTGGCCAGCCTGGCGGCGCCCGAGGCCTCGCTGGCGTAGTTCACCCCGCCCAGGCCGCTGGTGTTCTGGTCGCGCTTGAGGTGGTCCCAGCGGGTGAAGACGATGCGCCCGGCGCTGTCGATGATCGGCGTGAACGCGCCGCTGACCGCGTGGTTGAGCAGCTTGAGCTCGGCCGTCGCCGGGTTCAGGCGCCAGATGCCGGTGTTGGTCGGCGTGCTCTCGTACTCGTCGAGCTGCGGATAGAGATGCGCCTCGCCGCCGCGCGGCCGGTCGGAGGTGAACAGGATGCGGTCGTCGGTGCCGTAGAACGGCGAGACGTTGTTGTAGGCGGCCGGCTGGTTGGCCACCCGGGTGATCTTGACGGCGGAGCCCTTGGCCAGGCCGGTGACCTCGAAGATCTGCCACTTCGCGTCGACGTCGTAGTACTGGCGGGTCGGCGCGCCGACCACCATGCTGATCAGCGCCTTCGTGCCGCTCCAGTGCACGCTGGGCTCGCGCACCGCGATCGCCTTGTCGCCCTGCAGGCCGTCCATGCCGAAGCCGGCCTCCTTGGTCAGGTTGCGCAGCGTGCCGTCGGGGTAGCGGATCATCAGGTCGCCGCCCCGCGGCGCGACCTGGATCTGCGGGATGTGGTTGGCGAAGGTCGCCAGGCGGGTGGCCATGTCGACCGAGGTGGTGAACGGCACCTGCGTGACGAACAGGATCGGGTTCTTCAGCGTCCCGGTGGCGGCGGCAGCCACCGTGGTCGTGGTGCCGGTCGTGGTGGTGCCGGTCGCTGCAGCGGCTGCGGCTGCGGCGCTCTGCGTGACGGTGCGGCCGCCGGCCAGGGCCTGCGCACTCGTCGTCTCGGCGGCGTCGGCCTCCGCGACGGCGGCATCGCCGCCGCCGCAGGCGCTCAGGGTCGCGATCTGGCACAGGGCCAGGGCCAGCGCGGCGTGGCGGCGGTGCATCGAAAAAGGAAGGGACATCATGGGCCTCAGCTCAACTTCTGCTGCATGCGGACATGCGGTTGCTGCAATCCCTCAGGCACGGGGTGCTCGGGTCGCAGGGCATCTTCCAGCCATTCGAATCGGCAAAATCCGGTGAAATGACCAGTTATTCGGCGAGCCAGTGCCGATCTGGAGGGTCGCCGTGTCAGCGAGCCCGGATTCTGGAAAGAGGCTGTATCGACGCTGTAGGCGTTTCGTGAGCAGGCACCGGCATCTGTGACCGCACGTCTCGACACCGGCGGTAAGCGGCTGCAAGGGAGGTGTCGTGGCGAGAGGAAATCTCACCACCTCGACCGAAGGATGGGCAGATGGCGTGAATTCCTGCGCGTCTGGCGCGGATCAGCCGGATTGATGTGCGCCGGCCCCGAGGATGCTCAGGCAATCCTCAGGGACAGGAAATCTCACAGATCTTCAGGCCGCGCCGACGTGCCGCCAGGTGATGCAGCGGTTGTTGGATGGCATGGCGCGGTCCTCGACCAGCGCGAGGCCGGCCTCGCGGGCCAGTGCGGCCACCGCCTCGAAGTCGCGCACGCCGCGCAGCGGATCGGCCGCGCGCAGCGTCGCGTCGAAGGCGGCGTTGCTGTCGCTGGTGGGCGCACCGTCATAACGGAACGGACCGTACACGGTGAACAGGCCGCCGGCGTCGAGCACGGTCGGCAGGCGCTCGAACATCGCCTGAACCTGGGCCCAGGACATGATGTGCAGCGTGTTGGCGGTGTAGACCGCGTCGAAGCGGCGCGCCGGCCAGGCGCTGTCGACATCGAGACAGATCGGCGGCGGCGTGTTGGGCAGCATCCGGTCGGCCAGCCACAGGCAGATGCCCGGCAGCTGGGCCTTCAGGTCGGAGGTCTGCCAGCGCAGGTGCGGCAGCGCGGCGGCAAAATGCACCGCGTGCTGTCCGGTGCCGCTGCCGATCTCCAGCACCGAGCGGCGATCGGCGTACAGCGCACGAAGCACCGCCAGGATGGGCTCACGGTTGCGTTCGCAGGCGGGCGCATGAGGCTTGTCCACGGTCATGATGGCGGTATCGGTCGGCGGTGATGATCGGTACGGGCCCGGAAAGTTACCACTGCTGCAGCGCAGCACGCCTGACTAGAATGCCGCGGTCCTCGGAAAAGAGGGCCGGTTCTCGCACAATTTCGTCTGGAGACAGATTTGAGCTCTCACGTCCAGCCCACCGCCCTGCCCGGCCAGCGCAAGCCGGTCACGCTGCATTCGCTGCGCGCGATGCATGCGCGCCGTGAAAAGATCACGATGCTGACCGCCTATGACGCCACTTTCGCGCGTCTGGCCGACGAATCCGGCCTGGACACGCTGCTGGTCGGCGATTCGCTGGGCATGTTGCTGCAGGGCCACAGCAGCACGCTGCCGGTCACGCTGGCCGAGATGGCCTACCACACCCGCTGCGTCGCGCGCGGCCTGCAGCACGGCGGCGCGGCCTGGCTGATCGCCGACCTGCCCTTCGGCAGCTACCAGCAGGGCCCGTCGCAGGCGATGGCCTCGGCCGAGGCGCTGATGCAGGCCGGCGCGCAGATGGTCAAGCTCGAAGGCGGCGGCTGGACGGCCGAGACGGTGCGCTTCCTGGTCGAGCGCGGCGTGCCGGTGTGCGCACACCTGGGCCTGACGCCGCAGAGCGTGCACGCGCTGGGCGGCTACCGCGTGCAGGGCCGCGACGCCGACGGCGCGGCGGTGCTGCGCCGCCAGGCCAAGGAGCTGGCCGACGCGGGCGCGGCGATGATGGTGCTCGAGCTGATGCCCACCGAGGTCGCCGCCGCGGTTCAGGCCGACAGCCCCGGCCTGATGACCATCGGCATCGGCGCCGGCCCCGACACCGCCGGCCAGGTGCTGGTGATGCACGACATGCTGGGCGCCACCCGTGGCAGACTGCCGCGCTTCGTGCGCAACTTCATGCTCGAGGGCGGCAGCATCGGCGACGCGATGCGGCGCTATGTCGCCGCGGTCAAGGACGGCTCCTTCCCCGACCGGGTCGCGCACGCGTACTCCGCGGACTGAGTCCCGCTCCTCCACCGCCCCACCGAGAACCGTCCGATGCGCGTCATCCACACCCTCGCCGAGCTGCGCGCCGCGCTGGCCGGCCCGGCCGACCTCCGCCCCGCCTTCGTGCCGACGATGGGCAATCTGCACGACGGCCACCTGAGCCTGGTGCGCCAGGCGCGCGCGCTGGTCGGCCCGGCCGTGCCGGTCGTGGCCAGCATCTTCGTCAACCGGCTGCAGTTCGGCCCGAACGAGGACTTCGACCGCTACCCGCGCACGCTGGCGCGCGACTGCGAGCTGCTCGAGGGTGCCGGCTGCGACATCGTCTTCGCGCCCGACGAGGCCGAGCTCTACCCGCAGCCGCAGACCTTCAAGGTGCTGCCCGACCCGGCGCTGGCCGACCTGCTGGAGGGGCACTTCCGCCCCGGCTTCTTCACCGGCGTGTGCACCGTGGTGATGAAGCTGCTGCAGTGCGTGCAGCCGCAGGTGGCGGTCTTCGGCAAGAAGGACTATCAGCAGCTGATGGTGATCCGGCACATGGTCGAGCAGTTCGCGCTGCCGGTGCGGATCGTCGCCGGCGAGACCTCGCGCGCGGGCGACGGCCTGGCGCTGTCGTCGCGCAACGGCTATCTGGGCGAGGCCGAGCGCGCCGAGTCGGTGCAGCTGTCGCTGGCGCTGCAGGCGATGCGCGAAGCGGTGCTCGCGGGCGAGCGCGACATCGCCGGCATCGAGCGGCGCGCCGCCGACGCGCTGGCCGCACGCGGCTGGAAGCCCGACTACCTGACGCTGCGCCGCCGCGCCGACCTGCTGCCGCCCTCGCCCGAGGACCTGGCCGCCGGCACGCCGCTGGTGGCGCTGGCCGCGGCCAGGCTGGGCACGACGCGGCTGATCGACAACCTCGAGGTCTGACCGCCGGGCCGCACGGCGCCAAGCCCCGGCGCGAAGGACGCCCTTCGCCCGGGCGCGGCCTGCCGCCTATAATCTCGTTTTACCACCACGGCCCTCCTGAAATGCGTCCCCCGCGCCCCTCGAACGGCGCCCGCGATGCACCCAAGGGAGGGCCGCTTCACATGACCAAGTTCGTCTTCGTCACCGGCGGCGTGGTGTCCTCGCTCGGCAAGGGCATCGCCGCGGCCTCCCTGGCTGCCATCCTCGAATCGCGCGGCCTGAAGGTCACGCTGATCAAGCTCGACCCCTACCTGAACGTCGACCCGGGCACGATGTCGCCGTTCCAGCACGGCGAGGTGTTCGTCACCGACGACGGCGCCGAGACCGACCTCGACCTGGGCCACTACGAGCGCTTCATCACGACGCGCATGCGCAAGTCCAACAACTTCACCAGCGGCCAGGTCTACACGACCGTGCTGGAGAAGGAGCGTCGCGGCGACTACCTCGGCAAGACGGTGCAGGTGATCCCGCACGTCACCAACGAGATCCAGGAATACGTCAAGCACGGCGCGGGCGTGGGCACGCCCGACGCGGTCGACGTGGCCATCGTCGAGATCGGCGGCACGGTGGGCGACATCGAGTCGCTGCCCTTCCTCGAGGCCGTGCGCCAGATGGCGCTGAAGCTGGGCCCGCAGAACGCCGCCTTCGTGCACCTGACCTACGTGCCGTGGATCGCCGCGGCCGGCGAGCTCAAGACCAAGCCGACCCAGCACACGGTGCAGAAGATGCGCGAGATCGGCATCCAGCCCGACGCGCTGCTGTGCCGCGCCGACCGCCCGATCCCGGACGACGAGCGCGAGAAGATCAGCCTGTTCACCAACGTCGCGCGCCACGGCGTGATCTCGGTGTGGGATGCCGACACCATCTACAAGGTGCCGCGCATGCTCCACGAGCAGGGCCTGGACGAGCTGATCTGCATGAAGCTGCAGCTCTTCACCCGCCCGGCCAACCTCAAGCGCTGGGACCGCCTGGTCAATGAGGTCGAGAACCCGAAGGGCGAGGTCACGATCGCGATGGCCGGCAAGTACACCGAGCTGTCGGACTCGTACAAGTCGCTCAACGAGGCGCTGCGCCACGCCGGCATCCACCACCACGTCAAGGTCAACATCGAGTACGTGGACTCGGAGAAGCTGACGGCCGAGAGCGCCGCCGAGCTCGACCGCTACGACGCCATCCTGGTGCCGGGCGGCTTCGGCAAGCGCGGCATCGAGGGCAAGATCCTCGCCGCCCAGCACGCCCGCGAGCACGGCATTCCCTACCTGGGCATCTGCCTCGGCATGCAGGTCGCGACGATCGAGTACGCGCGCCACATGGCGGGCCTGGCGGACGCCAACTCGACCGAGTTCGAGCCCGAGACGCCGCACCCGGTGATCGCGCTGATCGACGAGTGGCAGGACGCCGACGGCACGATCCAGAAGCGCGACGCCAGCTCCGACCTCGGCGGCACGATGCGCCTCGGGGCGCAGAGCTCCGACGTCAAGCCCGGCACGATCGCGCACGAGATCTACGGCCCGGTCGTCACCGAGCGCCACCGCCACCGCTACGAGGCCAACGAGAAGTACCTGCAGCGCCTGCAGGACGCCGGCCTGGTGATCTCGGCCATCACCCAGCGCGAGAAGCTCACCGAGATGGTCGAGCTGCCGCGCGAGGTGCACCCGTGGTTCGTCGGCGTGCAGTTCCACCCGGAATTCAAGTCGACGCCGTGGGACGGCCACCCGCTGTTCATCAGCTACATCGAGGCGGCGCTGCAGCACAAGAAGCGCGGCGCGCGCTGATCCCCCACCCGACGCCCAGGCAGGCACACCCATCATGCAACTCTGCGGATTCGAGGCCGGCCTGGACCGGCCCTTCTTCCTGATCGCCGGCACCTGCTCGATCGAGAGCCTCGAGCTGAGCCTGGACGTCGCCGGCCAGCTCAAGGAGGCCTGCAGCGCGCTGGGCATCCCGCTGATCTACAAGGGCTCGTTCGACAAGGCCAACCGTTCGTCGGGCACCAGCCGGCGGGGCGTGGGCATCGACGCGGGCCTGAAGATCCTCGACGAGGTGCGTCGCCAGACGGGCCTGCCGGTCATCACCGACGTGCACGACGAGTCGCAGATCGCCGAGGTCGCCAGCGTGGTCGACGTGCTGCAGACGCCGGCCTTCCTGTGCCGGCAGACCGACTTCATCCACGCGGTGGCGAAGAGCGGCAAGCCCGTCAACATCAAGAAGGGCCAGTTCCTCGCGCCCTGGGACATGAAGAACGTCATCGACAAGGCCCGGGCCGCCGCCCGCGAGGCCGGCCTGTCGGAGGACCGCTTCCTGGCCTGCGAGCGCGGCGTGAGCTTCGGCTACAACAACCTGGTCGCCGACATGACCAGCCTGGCCGAGATGCGCAGCTCCGGCGCGCCGGTGGTGTTCGACGTGACGCACTCGGTGCAGAAGCCCGGTGGCCTGGGCGGCTCCAGCGGCGGCGCGCGCGAGATGGTGCCGGTGCTGGCGCGCGCCGGCGTCGGCGTCGGCGTGGCCGGCCTCTTCATGGAGACGCATCCGCGCCCGGCCGAGGCCTTCTCGGACGGCCCCAACGCGGTGCCGCTGAAGCACATGCGCACGCTGCTCGAGCAGCTCGTCGCGATCGACCGCGTCGTCAAGGCGCAGCCGCTGCTCGAGAACGACTTCTCGTGCTGAACAGGTGCTGAAGAAGGCGGAGACTGCACGAACAATGCTTTCCCCTTGTCCGGACCGGGTGGCTCTTCGCCTTCGGGCGCATTAGCATCGCGGATCCGGCATTTTCGTGGAACGGCCGTGAACCCCGGCGGGCATCGCCTGTCGGATTGTTCAGCGCGGGTAACCTGCAGCCGGCACCATCCACGCGCCCCCAGAATCCGAAACAGGAGTCAATGATGAGTGCAATCGTAGACATCGTCGGCCGCGAGATCCTCGACAGCCGCGGCAATCCCACCATCGAATGCGACGTGCTGCTGGAAAGCGGCGTCATGGGCCGTGCGGCCGTGCCGAGCGGCGCGTCCACCGGCTCGCGCGAAGCCATCGAGCTGCGCGACGGCGACAAGAGCCGCTACCTGGGCAAGGGCGTGCTCAACGCCGTCCAGAACATCAACACCGAGATCTCGGAAGCCGTTCTGGGCCTGGACGCGGCCGAGCAGGCCTTCCTGGACAAGACCCTGATCGACCTCGACGGCACCGACAACAAGTCGCGCCTGGGCGCGAACGCGATGCTGGCCGTCTCGATGGCCGTGGCCCGCGCCGCGGCCGAAGAGTCCGGTCTGCCCCTGTACCGCTACTTCGGCGGCATGGGCGGCGTGCAGCTGCCGGTGCCGATGATGAACGTCATCAACGGCGGCGCCCACGCCAACAACAACCTCGACCTGCAAGAGCTGATGATCATCCCGGTCGGTGCCCCCACCTTCCGTGAAGCCGTCCGCTGGGGCGCCGAGGTCTTCCACGCGCTGAAGAAGATCATCCACGACAAGGGCATGTCGACCGCGGTCGGCGACGAGGGCGGCTTCGCTCCGAGCGTGGCCAGCCACGAGGCCGCGATCCAGCTGATCCTGGAAGCCGTCGAGAAGGCCGGCTACCGCGCCGGCGACCAGATCGCGCTGGGCCTGGACTGCGCCGCCAGCGAGTTCTACAAGGACGGCAAGTACCACCTGGAAGGCGAAGGCCTGGTGCTGACCGCCGAGGAGTGGACCAACATCCTGGCCACCTGGTGCGACAAGTACCCGATCATCTCGATCGAGGACGGCATGCACGAGGGCGACTGGGCCGGCTGGGCGCACCTGACCGAGCGTCTGGGCAAGAAGGTCCAGCTGGTCGGCGACGACCTGTTCGTGACCAACACGAAGATCCTGAAGGAAGGCATCGAGAAGGGCATCGCCAACTCGATCCTCATCAAGATCAACCAGATCGGCACGCTGTCGGAAACCTTCGCCGCCATCGAGATGGCCAAGCGCGCCGGCTACACCGCCGTGATCTCGCACCGCTCGGGCGAGACCGAGGACTCGACGATCTCCGACATCGCCGTCGGCCTGAACGCCGGCCAGATCAAGACCGGCTCGATGAGCCGCTCGGACCGCATCGCCAAGTACAACCAGCTGCTGCGCATCGAGGAAGACCTGGGCGAGATCGCCGTCTACCCGGGCCGCGCCGCGTTCTACAACCTGCGCTGATCGCCCGCGTCCGCCATGCGCGTCATCACCGTGATCCTGGTGGCCCTGTTCGGGCTGATCCATGCCGAGCTCTGGTTCGGCAGCAACGGGATGCCGCGCGTGCGCGAGCTCTCGGCGCTGGTCGCCGAGAAGCAGGCCCGCAATGCCGAGGCGCGCGTGCGCAACGACCAGCTGCGGGCCGAGATCAAGGACCTCCAGGAAGGCACCGAGATCATCGAGGAGAAGGCCCGCCACGACCTCGGCATGGTCAAGCCCGACGAGATCCTGGTGCAGTACCCGCAGGCCGCCGTCCGGCCGGCCTCGCCCTGAGGCCGCCCTCCTGCGCGGCTGCTCAGCCGCGCAGCGCCGCGTCGAGCACTTCCACCCAATGCCGCACCGGCGTCGCGCAGCCTGCCTGCAGGTGCGTGATGCAGCCGATGTTGGCCGACACGATGGTGTCGGGCGACAGCGCCGCCAGGCTGGCCTGCTTGCGCTCGCGCAGCTGCTTCGAGAGCGCCGGCTGCAGCACCGAATAGGTGCCGGCCGAGCCGCAGCACAGGTGGCTGTCGGCCGGCAGCGCCACCGTGAAGCCCAGCTCGCGCAGACCCGCCTCCAGACCGCCCTTGAGCTTCTGCGCATGCTGCAGCGTGCACGGCGGGTGCAGTGCCAGCCGTCCGGCCTGCGCGGCCGCCGCCAGCTTCGGCTTGAGCACCGGCACCAGCTCGGGCAGCAGCTCGCTGAGATCGCGCGTCATCGCGCTCACCCGGGCCGCCTTGGCCGCATAGGCCGCGTCCCCCGCCAGATGGTGGCCGTATTCCTTGACGGTGGCACCGCAGCCCGAGGCGTTCATGACGATCGCCTCGACCTCGCCGCGCTCGATCAGCGGCCACCAGGCATCGATGTTGCGGCGCATGTCGGCCAGGCCGCCGTCGCGGTCGTTCAGGTGCGCGCGGATCGCGCCGCAGCAGCCCGCGCCCGCCGGCACCACCACCTCGATGCCGGCGGCGTCGAGCACCCGCGCAGTCGCCGGATTGATCTCGGGCGACATCGCCGGCTGCACGCAGCCGGCCAGCATCAGCATGCGCCGCGCATGGCGCTTCTGCGGCCAGCCGCGTGCATCGGCCTCGCGGCGCTCGGGCACCTTGGCCTGGAGCGTCTCGGGCAGCAGCGGGCGCAGCGCCTGGCCGAGCTGCAGCGCCGGCGCGAACAGCGGCGAGGTCAGGCCCTCCTTCAGCGCCCAGCGCACCAGGCGCTCGGTGGCCGGGCGCTCGACGCGCGCATCCACCAGCCGGCGGCCGATCTCGGCCAGCTCGCCGTACTGCACGCCCGACGGGCAGGTGCTCTCGCAGTTGCGGCAGGTCAGGCAGCGGTCGAGATGCGTCTGCAGCTCGCGCGTCGGCGCCTCGCCTTCGAGCAGGTTCTTGATCTGGTAGATGCGGCCGCGCGGGCCGTCGAGCTCGTCGCCGAGCAGCTGGTAGGTCGGGCAGGTCGCGGTGCAGAAGCCGCAGTGCACGCATTTCTGCAGCAGCGCGCGGGCGGCCTCGCCGTCGGCGGTGCCGGCGTGTTCGGGGGACAGTTCGGTGTGCATGGCAGGCTCGGGATCAATGCAGGGTCAGTCGCGGGTGAACAGGCCGTGCGGGTCGAAGGTCTGGCGCAGGCGGCGCTCGATCTGCGCCTGCACCGCCGGCAGCGGCGCGGCGCGGGCCTCGCCCGGCGCGCCGCCGGCCTGCAGCTCGGCATGGCCGCCGGCCGCGCGGGCGGCGGCGTGCACCGCGTCCGCCGGCTCGTCGGTCAGCCACCAGCGCTGGCCGCCGTGCCACTCGATCAGGCCGCTGCCACGCAGGCGCAAGGTCGGCGCATGCGGCGCCACCGCCAGGCGCCACAGCCGCTGCCCCGCCGGCAGGCCCTGGGCCGCGAACTGCCACAGCGCATGGCGGCGGTCGCGCAGCGCGGTCCAGAAGGCGGCCGCCTCCGCCGCCGCCACCGGCTCGCCGCCGAGCTCGCGCCGCGCCGCGTCCACCGCCGCCTGCGCGCCGGCCAGGCGCAGCATCAGCACGCCCTCGTGCCAGGCGCTGGCCTGCAGCGGCAGCGGCCGGCGCGACCAGCCGGTCAGCGCCGCCAGCGCCTCGGCCTGGCCCATCGCGAAGCGCAGCGTCAGGCCCGCCACCGGCTCGGGCAGCACCTTCAGCGACACCTCGCACAGCACGCCCAGCCGGCCCCAGGAGCCGGCCATCAGCCGCGAGACGTCATAGCCGGCGACGTTCTTCATCACCTGCCCGCCGAAGCTCAGCAGCTCGCCGCGGCCGTCGAGCATCGTCACGCCCAGCACATGGTCGCGCACCGAGCCGGCGGCCATGCGCGCCGGGCCCGACAGGCCCGAGGCGACCATGCCGCCCACCGTGCCGCGCCCGCGCGCACCCGGCGTCTGCAGCCGCGGCGGCTCGAAGGCCAGGTGCTGGCCCTGGGCGGCCAGCGCGGCCTCCAGCTCGTCGATCGGCGTGCCGGCGCGCACCGTCACCACCAGCTCGCTGGGCTCGTGGGCGCTGATGCCCGACAGCAGCGTCAGGTCGAGCGGCTCGGCGCCGTCGGCCGGCCGCGCCGCGTCGGGCGCCAGGCCCGCCTTCGAGCCGTGGCCGCGGATCGCCAGCGGCATGCCGGCGCGGCCCGCGGCCAGGATGCACTCGCGCAGCCGCTGCAGCGCGGCATCGGGAGGGGTCTTCACGGCGCTCATCAGAAACGCTCCAGTTCGGGAAACGGCAGCAGGCCGCGGCGCACATGCAGGCGGCCGTATTCGGCGCAGCGGTGCAGCGTCGGAATGACCTTGCCGGGATTGAGCAGGCCGGACGGATCGAAGGCGGTCTTCAGCGCCAGCATCGCCTCGCGCTCGGCGGGCGAGAACTGCACGCACATCGAATTGAGCTTCTCGACGCCCACGCCGTGCTCGCCGGTGACCGTGCCGCCCATCGCCACGCTGGTCTCCAGGATGTCGGCGCCGAAGAGCTCGCAGCGGCGCAGCTGGTCCGGGTCCTGCGCATCGAACAGGATCAGCGGGTGCAGGTTGCCGTCGCCGGCATGGAAGACGTTGCAGCAGCGCAGCTGGTATTTCTGCTCCATCTCGGCGATGGCGCGCAGGATGTCGGCCAGGCGCTTGCGCGGGATGGTCGAGTCCATGCACATGTAGTCGGGGCTGATGCGCCCCGAGGCCGGGAAGGCATTCTTGCGCCCGGACCAGAAGCGCAGGCGCTGCGCCTCGTCGCGGCTGACCTCGATGCGGCTGGCGCCGCAGCGCGTCAGCACCGCGCTCATGCGGCCGATCTCCTCCTCGACCTCCTCGGGCGTGCCGTCGCTCTCGCACAGCAGGATGGCCGCGGCGTCCAGGTCGTATCCGGCGTGCACATAGTCCTCGACCGCGGCGGTCATGGGCTTGTCCATCATCTCCAGCCCGGCCGGGATGATGCCGGCGGCGATCACCGCCGCCACCGCGTCGCCGGCGGCCTCCACCGTGGGGAAGCTCGCCATGATGCAGCGCGCCAGCTGGGGCTTCGGCACCAGCTTGACCGTCACCTCGGTGATGACCGCCAGCATCCCCTCGCTGCCGACGACCACGCTGAGCAGGTCCAGCCCCGGCATGTCGGGCGCCTCGCCGCCGAACTCGACCAGCTCGCCCTCGGCGGTGAAGCCGCGCACCTTCAGCACGTTGTGCAGCGTCAGGCCGTACTTCAGGCAGTGCACGCCCCCGGAGTTCTCGGCCACGTTGCCGCCGATGGTGCAGGCGATCTGGCTCGACGGGTCCGGCGCGTAGTACAGGCCGTAAGGCGCGGCCGCCTCGCTGATGGCGAGGTTGCGCACGCCGCACTGCACCACCGCCAGACCGGCCTCGGCGTCGAGCCGCAGGATGCGGCTGAACTTCGCCAGCGACAGCGTGACGCCGTCGCGGTGCGGCATCGCGCCGCCCGACAGGCCGGTGCCGGCGCCGCGCGCCACCACCGGCACGCCCATCGCATGGCAGGTCTTGAGCACCGCGGCGACCTGCGCCTCGGTCTCGGGCAGCGCCACCAGCAGCGGACGCTCGCGGTAGGCGGTCAGGCCGTCGCACTCGTAGGGGGTCAGCTCGCCGCGGCGCGACAGCAGCGCGTGCGCCGGCAGCACCTCGCGCAGGCGCGCCAGCACCGGGACCGCATCGGCAGCCGGGGTGGATGGGGTGGAATGGATGGGGTCGCTCATGTCTCCTCCCGAACGGGAGGCCGATGATCGAGGCGCCGCCGGCCCGCCGGCTTGAGAGTTGTTGGAACGGGCGATGAAGCTTTTTCAAGCGCCGCCATGCCATGATGCCGGCCCCGTCGCCTCCGCCCCACGCCACCATGACCGAGCCCGCCCCCGATGCCCTGACCCTGGCCCTGCAGCCGCTGCTGGTGCCGGCCTTCACGCTGTGGGAGGCGCCCTTCACCTGGCTGGAGATGGTGGCCTTCGTGCTGTCGCTGGCGATGGTGTTCGCCAACATGCGGGTGATGCCGGTGGCCTGGCCGCTGGCCATCGTGTCCTCGCTGCTGTATTTCGGGCTGTTCTGGAGCTACCAGCTCTACGGCGACGGCTCGCTGCAGATCTTCTTCGCGGTGGTCTCGCTGTGGGGCTGGTGGCAGTGGCTGCGCGGCACCGACGACGGCGCGCCGCTGCAGGTGCGCGCGCTGCCGCGCCGGGCCTGGCTGCCGGTCTTCGGCAGCGGGCTGCTGCTGTGGCCGGCCATCGGCTGGTTCCTCGACACCCGCACGCCCACCGACGTGCCCTACTGGGACGCCTTCCCGACCGCCTTCAGCCTGGTCGGCCAGTGGCTGCTGGCGCGCAAGCATGTCGAGAACTGGCCGACCTGGATCGGCGTGAACCTGGTGTCGGTGGCGCTGTTCGCCTACAAGGGCCTGTACCTGACGGTGCTGCTGTACGCGGTCTTCGTCGTGCTGTCGGTGCTGGGCTGGAAGGCCTGGCGCGAGCAGGCGCGCCGGCCGTGACCGCGGCCGCGCTGATCGCCATCGTCGGCGCCGAGAGCAGCGGCAAGTCGACGCTGGCGCGCGCGCTGACCGCGCGGCTGCGCGCCGACGGGCTGGAGGCAGTCTGCGTCGACGAGTACCTGCGCGAGTTCTGCGACCGCCACGGCCGCACGCCCCGCCCCGACGAGCAGGCCGCGATCGCCGCCGAGCAGAGCCGGCGCATCGAGGCGGCGCGGCGCTCGCGGCTGCTGCCGGTCGACGTGGTGGTGGCCGACACCACCGCGCTGATGACGGCCGTCTACAGCGAGATGATCTTCGGCGACCGCTCGCTGCACGAGGACGCGCTGGCCGCGCACCGCCAGGCCGACCTGACGCTGCTGATGGCGCTGGACCTGCCCTGGGTCGCCGACGGCCTGCAGCGCGACGGTCCGCAGGTGCGCGCGCCGACGGACCGGCTGCTGCGCGGGCTGCTGCTGGGTGCCGGGCTGGGCTTCTCGGTGGTGGCCGGCCAGGGCGAGGCCCGGCTGCAGGCGGCGCTGTCGGCCTGGGCGGCCTGGCAGCGCGGGCACGGCCCGAAGCCGAAGATCCGGTGGAATCATGTCTGCGGCCGCTGCGGCGACCCCGCATGCGAGCGGCACGGCCTGCGCGAACGCGCGCCGTGAACCCGGCCTGTGGCAGCATCGGCGACCGTGAACGCCCCCCGTGCTGCCCCCGCCTCCCCGACGGCTCTCGACCACCTGCCCTCGCTCGACGGGCTCAGGGGACTGGCGATCGCCCTGGTGCTGCTGCACAACCTCGACGTGCTCGACCTGGCGCCGCAGCACGGGCGCGCCGCCGCGCTGCTGAAGGAAACCTTCTACCTCGGCTGGATCGGCGTGCAGCTGTTCTTCGTGCTCAGCGGCTTCCTGATCACCCGCGGCCTGCTCGAGACGCGGGGCCGGCCCGGCTGGCTGCGCGACTTTCTCGTCAAGCGGGTGCTGCGCATCTTCCCGCTGTACTGGCTGGCGCTGCTGCTGTTCACCGTGCTGCTGCCGGCGCTGGGCATGCGGCTGCCGCACGAGTCCGCCTTCGGCACCGCCTGGCTGTGGCTCTACCTGTCGAACTGGGTCACGCCCTTCGATCCGCAGGGCGGGCCGCTGCCGCACTTCTGGTCGCTCGCCGTCGAGGAGCAGTTCTATCTGGTCTGGCCGCTGCTGCTGTGGCGGCTGGGCCTGCGCGAGATCTGGCTGCTGTCGCTGGCGCTGGTGGCGGCCAGCCCGCTGCTGCGCCTGCTGATGCTCGGCCTCGGCCTGCCGGCGGAGGCGCTGTACGAGTTCACGATCAGCCGGATGGATGCGCTGGCCGCCGGCGCCGCGCTGGCCGCCTGGGACCGCGGCCGCGCGCTCGGCGGCGCGACCCGCTGGCGCGCGGCGCACCTGCTGCGCCTGGGCGTGCTGCTGCTGGGCCTGACGGCGCTGTTCAGCGAGGGCTTCCACCGCCTCGGCGACACGGCGCAGATCGGCGGCTACACGCTGCTGACGCTGAGCTGCGTCGCCTTCGTCGGCTGGGCGATGCTGTGCGACCGGGCACGCGCGCGCAGCGCGCTGATGGGCTGGCCGAGCCGGGTGCTGCGCTCGGGCGTGCTCGCCAGCCTGGGCCGCTACAGCTACGCGATCTACGTCTTCCACAAGCCGGTGCACGACCTGATCGGCCTGCCGCTGCTGCGGCGCTGGAGCGGCGACGACGCGACTGCCGATCCGGCGATCGCGCTGGCCTACCTGGCCGTCACCGCTCTGGCCTGCTGGGCGATCGGCTGGCTGTCCTGGCGCGTGTTCGAGCGGCCGGTGCTGTCGCTGCGCTCGCGCTGGCTGGCACCGCTGGAGCCGGCGTCGGAGCCGGCCCGGCAGCCCGCGCCGGCCCGGCCGGTCCTACGCCCGGTCGACCATGCGACCTCGGCGGTGCCGCGCGGCCGCGTCGACGCGGCGGCACGCCGCCGCTTCAGGGCGCCGGCGCGCCGCCGCTGGCCGGCGTGGCTGACGGCACCGCTTCCTCCAGCCAGGACAGCTCGATCTCGCTGAAGCCGGCCGCCAGCCGCGCCTCGCGGTTGAAGGGCGGCCGCAGCCGCGGCGCGGCGTACTGCGCCACCAGCGTGCGGTAGTGCGGCACCGGATCGAGCCCCTCGCGCTCGCAGGCCCACCGGTACCAGTGGTTGCCGATGGCGACGTGGCCGACCTCCTCGCGCAGGATCAGGTCGAGGATCTCGACCGCGCGCAGGTCGCCGGCCTTGCGCAGCTTGACCTGGATGAGCGGCGTGGCGTCGAGCCCGCGCGCCTCCAGCGTGCGCGGCACCAGCGCCATGCGCGCGACGAAGTCGCTGCGCGTCTTCCAGGTCATGCTCCACAGTCCGTCATGCGCGTCGAAGTCGCCGTAGACATGGCCCAGCGTGGCCAGATGCCCGGCCAGCAGCAGATAGTGCTTCGCCTCCTCGGCGGCAACGCGCATCCAGTCGACGTAGAACTTCTCCGGCAGGCCGGCAAAGCGCCAGACCGCGTCCAGCGCCAGGTTGATCGCGTTGAACTCGATGTGCGCGATGGCGTGCAGCAGCGCCGCGCGCCCCTCCGGCGTGAAGGGCGAGCGCTGCGGCACCTCCACCGCCGGCACCAGCCGCGGCCGCTCGGGACGCCCCGGCAGGAAGGCCGGCTCGTCGAGCACCTGCGCGGCGTCGATGCGCAGGCCCGGATCGCGCGCCTCGAGCTGCGCCCACAGCGACTGCACCGCGTATGCTTTGCGCACCGGATCGGTCACGCACAAGGCCCCCAGGGCCATCTGTCTCAGGTCCATCCGTAGAATTCTGCCCCCTCCAGCCGCCCCGTTCCGTTTCAAGGAGAGACGATGGCCCTCTATCAGCTCGGCGAGCACATTCCGCAGATCCACGAGACGGCGCACATCGCCGACAGCGCCGACGTCATCGGCCTGGTCGAGATGGCCGAGAACAGCAGCGTCTGGTACGGCGTCGTGGTGCGCGGCGACACCGACCGCATCCGCATCGGCCGCGGCAGCAACATCCAGGACAACTCGGTGCTGCACACCGACGCCGGCATCGAGCTGGTGATCGGCGAGAACGTCACCGTCGGCCACCAGTGCATGCTGCACGGCTGCACCGTCGGCGACGGCTCGCTGATCGGCATCGGCGCGATCGTGCTCAACCGCGCGCGCATCGGCCGGCACTGCGTCGTCGGCGCCGGCGCCCTGGTCACCGAGGGCAAGGAGTTTCCGGACTACTCGATGATCCTGGGCAGCCCGGCCAAGGTGGTGAAGACGCTCACGCCCGAGGAGGCCGAGCGCTTCCAGCACGGCGCGGCGCACTATGTCGACAACGCCCGGCGCCACCGCGACACGCTGCGCCGCATCGAGCGCTGACCTTGACTTGCGCCCCGGCGCCCGCATCTGCCCCCCCTTTCTTTGCGAACAAGGACCTGTCCATGACCATCCACGGCGGCGAGCTGCACAAGTTCATCTTCGAGGGGCTGCCGGTGCGCGGCGTGCTGGTGCGCCTGACCGGCGCCTGGACCGAGATGCTGGCGCGGCGCCAGGGGGCCGGCGGCTACCCGGCACCGGTGCAGCAGCTGCTCGGCGAGATGAGCGCCGCGGCCACGCTGATGCAGGCCAACATCAAGTTCAACGGCGCGCTGGTGCTGCAGATCCAGGGCGACGGCCCGGTCAAGCTGGCGGTGGCCGAGGCCCAGCCGGACCTGGCCGTGCGTGCCACCGCCAAGGTCGTGGGCGACGTGCCGGCCGAGGCGAGCCTGAAGTCCATGCTCGACGCGAACCGCCAGGGCCGCTGCGTCATCACGCTCGACCCCAAGGACCGCCAGCCCGGCCAGCAGCCCTACCAGGGCGTCGTGCCGCTGCACGGCGAGCACGGCGAACCGATGCACCAGCTCTCCGAGGTGCTCGAGCACTACATGCTGCAGTCCGAGCAGCTCGAGACGCGCCTGATCCTGGCCGCCGACGAGCAGGTCGCCGCCGGCCTGCTGATCCAGCGCCTGCCGCTGGAGGGCGCCGGAAACCTCGAGGTCCGCTCCGAGGACGAGGAGGCCCGGCTGCACGAGGGCTACAACCGCATCGCCCACCTGGCCTCGACGCTCAAGCGCGAGGAGCTGCTCACGCTCGACACCCCGACCATCCTGCGCCGGCTGTTCTGGGAAGAGGACCTGCGCCTGTTCGAGCCGCAGACGCCGCGCTTCGCCTGCACCTGCTCGCGCGAGCGGGTCGCGCGCATGCTCGTCGGCCTGGGCCGCGAGGAGGTCGACTCGGTGATCGCCGAGCGCGGCGAGATCGAGGTCGGCTGCGACTTCTGCGGCGCGCAGTACCGCTTCGACGCGGTCGATGCCGGCGAGCTCTTCGTGCCGGCGGCCGATCACCCGGCCGGCAGCGGCACGGTGCAGTGAGCCGACGCGTGCGGACGGCATCACGTCGCCCGCCGCGGACGCCGGAACGGTTTTCCGTCCGGCCGCCCCGGGTTCGGACGGCCCCCGGCCGGACCGCATGCCGGGCACGGAATCTGCGTTGGGTCACGACTTCTGCCTGAGACAGTGGCCGGCACGCCGCACGGCACCTAAACTGCCAGGTACCCTGACACCCCCCAAGGATCTCCATGTCGACCTCCCTGACCACCCGACGTTTCCTGAAGACCGGCGCTGCCCTGGCGGTCGCCCTGGTGCTGGCCGCCTGCGGCAAGAAGGAAGAGGCCGCGCCGGCCGCCGCCGCCTCGGCCCCCGCCGAGACGCCGCCCGCGCGGGTCTACGTCGTCGGCACCGACGCCGCCTACGCGCCGTTCGAGTCGCAGAACGAGAAGGGCGAGATCGTCGGCTTCGACATCGACGTGGTCTCGGCGGTCGCGCAGAAGGCGGGCATCCAGGTCAAGTTCGTCAACACGCCCTGGGAGGGCATGTTCAACACCGTCGCCCAGGGCGACCGCGACCTGCTGGTGTCGGCGATCACCATCACCGACGAGCGCAAGCAGACGATGGACTTCTCGGCGCCCTACTTCGACGCGCAGCAGCTGATCGCGGTGAAGGAAGACTCGAAGGTCGCGAAGTTCGAGGACCTGAAGAAGCTGAAGGTCGGCGTGCAGACCGGCACCACCGGCGACGAGGTGGTGACCAAGCTGATCGGCAAGGACAGCACCGCGATCAAGCGCTTCGAGTCGACCCCGCTGGCGCTGAAGGAGCTGGAGTCGGGCGGCGTCGACGCGGTCGTCGCCGACAACGGCGTGGTCATCCACTACGTGGCCAACAACGCGGGCTCGAAGTTCAAGACCGTCAGCGACACCACCTTCACGCCCGAGCAGTACGGCATCGTCGTCAAGAAGGGCAACGCCGAGCTGCTCGAGAAGATCAACAAGGGCCTGGCCGACATCAAGGCCGACGGCACCTACGACAAGATCTACGCCAGCTGGTTCGGTGCCGCGCCGGCCGCCGCCGCCGCGTCGAAGTGATCCTGCGGCCCCGGCGACGGGGCCCAGACCTGCCACCAGGCCTCGAACTCGGCCGGCGGCATCGCGTGCGCGAACAGCCAGCCCTGGCCCTGGGCGCAGCCTTCCTGCTCGAGCAGCTCGCGCTGGCCCTCGGTCTCGACACCCTCGGCGACCACCGTCAGGCCCAGGCCGCGCGCCAGCGCGATGATGGTCGTGGCGATGCTCAGGTCGCGACGGTCGCTCTCGATCGCCGCGACGAAGCTGCGGTCGATCTTCAGCGCGTCGACCGGCAGCCGCTTCAGGTAGGACAGGCTCGAGTAGCCGGTGCCGAAGTCGTCGATCGACAGCTTCACGCCGGCGCGCCTGAGCTCGCCCAGACGCTGCTCAGGCGCGCCGCCGGCGGTCATCAGCATCGACTCGGTGATCTCCAGCTCCAGCACGCCCGCGGGCAGGCCGTGGCGATCGCGCAGCGCCTGCAGCCGCGCCGGCAGGCCCGCGTCGGCGAAATGGCGCGCGCCCAGGTTCACCGCCACCGGCAGCCAGCCGCGCCCCTGCGCATGCCAGCGCGCGACCTGCGCCGCGACGGTGTCGAGCATGCGCTCGCCGATCGCCACGATCAGGTCGGTCTGCTCGGCCACCGGGATGAACTGCGCCGGCGACACCCAGCCCAGCTCCGGATGCAGCCAGCGCACCAGCGCCTCGGCGCCGACCAGCTCGCGGCTGTGCAGATCGAGCTTGGGCTGGTACCAGGCATGCAGCTCGCCGGCCGGCACCGCCCGGCGCAGCGACGACAGCAGCAGCAGCCGCTCCAGCGAGGCCTGGTGCAGCTGCGGGTCGTAGCGGCGCAGCGTGTTGCGCCCTTCGCCCTTGGCGCCGCGCAGCGCGCTCTCGGCATGGCGCAGCAGCGCGTCGGCCCCCTCGCCGTCCTCGGGAAAATGCGCGATGCCGATCGAGACGGTGACCGTCAGCGCATGGCCCTGCAGCGCGATCGGCTCGGCCAGCGCCGCCAGCCAGGCCCGGGCCTCGGCCTGCACCCGCTCGAGGCCGGCATCGGCCTGCATCACCACGAACTCGTCGCCGCCGAGCCGGCCGACGAAGCTGTGCGCGCCCGCCAGCACCCGCAGCCGCTCGGCCATCTCGACCAGCACCCGGTCGCCCGCGGCATGGCCCATCGTGTCGTTGATCGACTTGAAGCCGTCCAGCCCGATGACCAGCAGCGACACCGCCGCGGCGCGATCGCCGCCACGCCGGGCCTCGATCCACTCGTGCAGCCGCGCGGCGATGAGCTGCCGGTTGGGCAGATCGGTCAGGGTGTCGTGCTGGCGCAGGTGGTGCGAGCGCTGCTCGGCCTCGTGCAGCTGCGACAGGTCGGCGCCGACCCCGATGTAGTGGGTGATGCGGCCATGCTCGTCGCGCAGCACCGTGATCGTCTGCAGCAGCGGGTACAGCCGCCCGTCGCGAGCGCGGTTCCAGAACTCGCCCTGGAAGCGGTCGTGCAGCGCGAGCTGGCGCCACATGCGCTCGTAGAAGGCCGCGCCCTGGCGCCCCGAGCGCAGCAGGCGCGGATTGCGGCCGATCACCTCCGCGGCCGGGTAGCCGGAAATGCGGCTGAAGGCGGCGTTGGACGCGACGATGGCGCCGCTGGCGTCGGTCACCAGGATCGACTCGCCGGCCGACTCGAAGATGCGCGCGGCCAGCCTCAGCGCCTCGTCCTGGCGGTGCTGGCGAGTGATGTCGCGGGCCGCACCGAGCACGCCGATCAAGGCGCCGTCGTCTCCGCGCAACGGCGTCTTCAGCACCTCGTAGCGCCGGCGCTCGCCGGTGTCGCGGAAGGTCAGCCATTCCTCGTTGACATGCAGGCCGTCGACCTCGATCGCGCCCAGGTCGTTGCTGCGGAAGAAGGCCGCGTCCTCGGCCGAGAACATGTCCAGGTCGGTCAGCCCGCGCAGATCGGCCTCGCACCGGCCGACGACCCGCTCGAAGCTGCGGTTGCAGCACAGGTAGCGCCCCTGCGGATCCTTCAGCCAGGCCAGGTCGGGCAGGCCGCGGAAGAGGATGCGCGCGAAGTCCGCGCCCTCTTCCCAGACCGAACGGCCCGCGTCCGTGCCGCGGCCCTGCCCGCGCCCTGATCCATGCGCCGGCTCTTGCTTTTGCTCTTGCGCTTTGCCGTGTCCCTGACCGTCCATGATGCCGACTGCCTCGAGATGCCTTGAACAGAACCGGAAAATCCGGCTCCCGCTCCCCCGAGTAGAACCCCGGGACGGCTCATCCGGCAGAGGAACAGACCAGTTCCCGTGATGCATTTCAACAGGACGCGTGCTGGCGGGCCGGTCTGCGGCAAGGGTGCCTCCCGGGCCCGGCGGGCGGACCCGGCGCGTAGACTCGCGAACCATGTCACGGGCACACTCCGCCCTTTCCGCAACCCCCCCTCCTTTTTCCCCTCCTTCGATCATGGATCTTCGCTGGGACATCCTGGCCGGCTACGGCCCGCTGTTCGCCGCTGGCGTGCTGACCACCATCAAGCTGACGCTGGTGGCCATCGCGGCCGGCCTGCTGCTGGGCGTGGCCTTCGGGCTGGTGAGCAGCTCGGCCAGCGCGCCGCCGCCGCGCTCGACGGCCAGTGCCGCGCTGATGAAGCTGCTGCGCGCGCTCACCACCGCCTACGTCACCTTCTTCCGCGGCACGCCGCTGTTCGTGCAGATCCTGCTGGTGCATTTCGCGCTGATGCCGGCGCTGATCCATCCGGACGGCGGCTGGCTGATGTCCGGCGAGGCCGCACGCACCTTCCGCCAGGAGCATGGCGCCTTCTTCTCCGGCTGCGTGGCGCTGAGCCTGAATGCCGGCGCCTACATCTCGGAGATCTTCCGCGCCGGCATCCAGAGCATCCACCTCGGCCAGACGCAGGCCGCCTACTCGCTGGGCTTCACCCACGCGCAGAGCATGCGCTTCGTGATCCTGCCGCAGGCCTTCCGGCGCATGG
Organism: Sphaerotilus uruguayifluvii; assembly: GCF_013294065.1. Taxonomy (GTDB): domain Bacteria; phylum Pseudomonadota; class Gammaproteobacteria; order Burkholderiales; family Burkholderiaceae_C; genus Sphaerotilus; species Sphaerotilus uruguayifluvii. Next base: position 60,973 of record NZ_JABSNM010000009.1, on the reverse strand, counting down.
TGCCGGCGCTGGTCAACGAGGGCGTCACGCTGATCAAGGATTCCTCGCTGGTGTCGGCGATCGGCCTGGCCGAGCTCGCGCTGGCCGCGCGCACCGTGGCGGGCGCCTATTCGCGCTACTGGGAACCCTACCTGGCGATTTCGGCGATCTACCTGATCCTGACGCTGATACTGACGACGCTGGCGCGCCGTCTGGAGGCGCCGGCCCATCTGCGCGGACGCTGACGCGGGCAGACGACGGTGATCCGTGTGGTGCATCACGCCCAGGCCTGATGCAGCGCCTGCACAGCCCTCGTGCCATGTTGTTTCATCACAACGAAACAGACCATCTTCCGTGGCGTCAAGCTCTGGTCATGCGCAATTTCCCGAATCTTCGATCCTAGAATGGCCTGCAATCGGCGCCTTCGAGCAAGCCGTGGATCCTGAAACTCACTCACTTCTCTAGGACGAAACTCATGAAGCGCTCCATCGCACTCGCCGTGCTGGCCACCCTGGCTTCCGGCGCTGCTCTCGCCCAAAGCTCGGTCACGCTGTATGGCCGCCTGAACGTGACGGCCGAGCACCAGAAGGCCCTCGGCGTCAAGAACAACACGCTGGAGAACAACTCGTCGTACCTGGGCCTGAAGGGTTCGGAAGATCTGGGCGGCGGCCTGAAGGCCGGCTTCGTCGTCGAGAGCAGCTTCGACCCGACCACCGGCACCGCCTCGACCTCGACCTTCTGGGGCCGTCAGTCGGAAGTGAACCTGAGCTCGGACAAGCTGGGCATGGTCCGCATCGGCAACTTCGACGCCGAGTCGGAGCTGGCCACCGCTGACTTCGTCAGCATGCACAACCACGACACCGGCTCGTCGGCTGATGCGCTGTACGACTACAGCAGCACCTTCAAGCAGAACAAGGTCGCCTACCGCACCCCCGAGTTCGTCAAGGGCCTGACCCTGGAAGCCGCCACCGCCGAGCGCGCCACCGGCCAGACCAAGCGTCCGGTCGACCTGGCTGCCAACTACGAGCTGGGCGCGCTGAAGCTGGGTGCCGGCTACAGCAAGGCCAACGGTGCGAAGGCCTTCTCGGCTCGCGCTGCGTACGGCCTGGGTGCCTTCACCTTCGGCGGCTACGCTGCCCGCTTCACCAACGCTGCCGACCAGTCGCAGAACACCTTCCGCCTGGCCGGCATGTACGCCCTGGGCGCGTCGGAATTCCACGCCAACGTCGGCTACTCGGGCAAGCTGGGCGGTGTCGCCAACACGCAAGCCAAGCAAGCGACCCTGGCCTACAACTACAACCTGAGCAAGCGCACCAAGGTCTACGGCTACGTGACCCGCCTGGACTACAAGGCGACCTCGGGCACCGACCTGACCTCGTACGCCGTCGGCGTGCGTCACCTGTTCTGATCGCCCGTCGATCCTGACAGCCAAGAAAGGCCGGTCGCAAGACCGGCCTTTTTTCTTTGCGCGGCGGTCGGCGTCGCCGCGGGCGTCAGTCCAGCGTGAGCTTCTGCTTGTCGACGACCTGGCGGTAGACGTCGAACTCGGCGCGGATCTGCGCGGCGAACTGCTCGGGCGTGTTGGCCACGATCAGCGAGCCGGTGTCATCGATGCGCTTGCGGACCGCGGGATCGTCGAGCGTGTGACGCACCGCGGCCGAGACCTTCTCGACCACCTCCTTCGGCAGCCCCTTCGGCCCGACCAGGCCGTAGAAGGCCATGCGGTTGACCGGCTCGAGGCCGACCTCCCTGAAGGTGGGCACCCCCGGCAGCACCGCCAGGCGCTGCGGCGCGGCCACGACGATCGGGATCAGCCGGCCCTCGCGGATGAAGGGCAGCGCCGAGGGCAGGTTGTCGAAGATGATCGGCACCTGACCGGCGACCGTGTCGTTGAGCGCGGGCCCCGCCCCGCGGTACGGGATGTGCGTGACGAAGACGCCGGCGAGGTTCTTGTAGAGCTCCATCTGCAGGTGGCCGATGCCGCCGGTGCCGGAGCTGGAGTAGCTGTAGCGCCCCGGACTCCTCTTCAGCACCTCGAGAAAGGTCTTGTGGTCGCGCGCCGGAAAGCTCGGATGCACCGCGATGACGTTCGGCGTGGCGGCGATGTTGATGATCGGCGTGAAGTCGGTCAGCGGGTTGTAGGGCGTGCGCGGGTTGATCGCCGGGTTGGAGGCGACCGTCGAGACGGTGGCGATGCCCAGCACATGCCCGTCGGGCGCGGCCTTGGTCAGCTCGCCCGCGCCGACGATGCCGCCGCCGCCGGCCTTGTTCTCGACCACCATCGGCTGGCCCAGCGCGGCGCCGGTCCGGTCGGAAATGATGCGCGCGATGATGTCGGTCGTGCCACCGGGCGCAAACGGCACGATCACCCGGACCGGACGGGCCGGATAGGCGGACTGGGCCAGGGTCGGCAGCGGCACGGCGGCGCTCAGCGCCAGCGTCGGGATCGCGAGGGCCAGACGTCGTTTCATTCGGGGAGGCTCCTGGGGTCGGATGGATCGGGCGGTGCCCGGGGCATGCTAGGCCACCTGATTGTGGATGCCGCGTAGTGGAAACCCCCCATCCTCCGGATAGCCTTGCCGACCATGCTCGACACCGCCCTGCTGCTGCTCCCGGACTTCCTGCTGATCGTGGCCGGCTGGACGATCTGCCACCGCACCGCGCTGGACCGCCCGGTCTGGGAGAGCGTCGAGCGTCTGGTCTACTGGCTGCTGTTCCCGGTGCTGCTGTTCGTGTCCATCGTGCGCAGCCCGCTGGCGCCGGCGGCGACGATGGGGCTGGCGGCCGGCGGCGTGCTGACCGTGCTGGCCGGCATCGCGCTGGCGACCGCGCTGCGCTGGCTGCCGGGGATCGATCCGAAGCTGCAGGCCAGCGGCGCGCAGGTGGCCTTCCGCTTCAACTCCTATGTCGCGCTGGCGATGGCCGAGCGGATCGGCGGCGCGCCGGCGCTGGCCTGGGTGGCGCTGCTGATCGCGCTGTGCGTGCCGCTGTGCAACATCGGTGCGGTCTGGAGCCTGGCGCGCCATGGCGGCCACCGCATCGGCGCCGAGCTGATCCGCAATCCGCTGATCCTGGCCACCGTCGCCGGGCTGCTCGGCAATCTGGCCGGGCTGCAGCTGCCCGTGCCGGTGGCCACGACGCTCACGCGCATCGGCGCCGCGGCCTTGCCTCTGGGGCTGATGGCGGTGGGCGCAGGGCTGCAGTTCGGCGGGCTGCGCAAGGCGCCGGGGCTGGCGACGGCGCTGCTGACGATCCGCCACGCGCTGCTGCCGGCCGCCGGGCTGGGGCTGGGCCTGCTGCTCGGGCTGCCGACCGGCCAGGCCCAGGTGCTGCTGCTGTTCGCCGCGATGCCCACTGCGTCGAGCTGTTTCGTGCTGGCCGCGCGCATGGGCGGCGACGGGCCCTATGTCGCCGGTCTGGTCACCGCCTCGACGCTGCTGGGCATGATCGGCCTGCCGGTGGCGCTGGCGGCCTTCCGGGTGCTGCACGGCGGCTGAGCCCGCCGCCCTTCAAGCCCGCTGCGCAAGCGCCCAGTCGATGTGCTCGGCCAGCAGCGCGTCCGCGCCGTCGCGGGCCGCACGCAGCGCCTCGGCCAGCACCGCGTCGCCCGTCTCGCGCCAGGCGTTGCCGATCGCCACGGCCAGATTGCGCCGCCAGCGCGCGTGGCCGATGCGCCGGATCGGGCTGCCCTCGGTGCGGCGCAGGAAGCCCGCCTCGTCCCAGGCCCAGAGCTGCAGCAGCGTGGCGCCGCTCATGCCGGGGCGCACCTCGAAGTCGGCCAGCGTGCTGGTGCGCGCGTACTTGTTCCACGGGCAGGCGAGCTGGCAGTCGTCGCAGCCGTAGATGCGGTTGCCCATCGCCGCGCGCAGCTCGACGGGGATCGGGCCGTCGTGCTCGATCGTGAGATAGCTGATGCAGCGCCGCGCATCCAGCCGGTAGGGCGCGACGATCGCCGCGGTCGGGCAGGCGTCGATGCAGGCGCTGCAGCGCCCGCAGTGCGGCTCGGCGGGCGCATCCACCGGCAGCGCCAGGTCGACGAAAAGCTCGCCGAGAAAGAACATCGAGCCGGCCGAGCGGTCGAGCAGCAGCGTGTGCTTGCCACGCCAGCCCAGGCCGGCGCGCCCCGCCAGCTCGACTTCGAGCACCGGCGCCGAATCGCAGAAGACCCGATGGCCGAAGGGGCCGATCTCGGCGGCGAGCCGGTCGGCCAGGTGCTGCAGCCGCGCGCGCACCACCTTGTGATAGTCCCGCCCGCGCGCATAGACCGAGATCACCGCCTCGCCGGGCTGGTGCTGCCGGGCGCGCTCGTCGTCGCGCCAGCCCGGCGCCGTGCCCTGCGGCAGGTAGGGCATGGCCACGCTGATCACCCGCACCGTGCCCGGCACCAGCTCGGCGGGCCGCGCACGGCGCAGGCCATGCGCGGCCATGTACTGCATCGAGCCGTGGAAGCCCGCCTCCAGCCAGGCCAGAAGACCCGGTTCGGCTGTAGCCAGATGTACATCGGCGATGCCGATCTGGGAAAATCCCAGTTCACGAGCCCATTCGCGCACCCGCACCACCAGCCGATCGGGGTCCGGCGCGCCTGCGGGTGTCCGCCCGTCCCGGGCGATCCGTTCGTCATCCTTCATCCGGTGATTCTAGAAACCTGCCACCAGACCTGGGCCGACGAGGCCGACTGCGAACGGGCCGCGCAAGCGCTGGCCGGCACGCCGCCGATCCGTGACGCCTGCATCACGCTGCACGGCACGCTCGGCGTCGGCAAGACCACCTTCGTGCGCCACCTGCTGCGCGCGCTGGGCGTGCAGGGGCGCATCAGGAGCCCCAGCTACGCGATCGTCGAACCGCACGAATTGCCGGATTGCCCGGATCTGGGCATCTGGCACTTCGATTTCTACCGCTTCGGCGACCCGCGGGAATGGGAAGATGCCGGCTTCCGGGACCTGTTCGCCAGCCCCGGGCTGAAGCTGGTCGAATGGCCGGACAAGGCCGAGGGCCTGCTGCCGCAGCCCGACCTGGCGCTGGTGCTGGACCTGCAGGCCGACGGCCTGCGCCGCGTGACCTGGCAGGCCGGCACCGCCCGGGGCCGCGAGCTGCTGCAGCCGCTGCGGTCGCTGCAGGATCACCGACACTGACCTTCATTCCCGCGAGGAGGACCCGCATCATGACCACCCCGCTTTCCCCCTGTCCCGAACGGCGCGGCTGGCTGCGCCAGGCCGGTGCGCTGGTGCTGACGCTCGGCGCCGGCGACCTCGCCTTCGGCGCGACGCTGGTGGCGGTGCGGGTCTGGCCGGCCGCCGACTACACCCGGGTGACGCTGGAATCCGACGTGGCGCTGGAGGCCCAGCACTTCGTCACCGACGGCCCGTCGCGGCTGGTCATCGACATCGACGGCCTGGAGCTCAGCCCGCAGCTGCGCGAGCTGGTCGCCAAGATCGCCAGCAACGATCCGCAGATCGGCGGCGTGCGCCTGGGCCAGAACCAGCCGCGCCGGGTGCGCATGGTCTTCGACCTGAAGCGCGCGGTCACGCCGCAGGTCTTCACGCTGGCGCCGATCGCGCCGTACCGGCACCGGCTGGTCTTCGACCTGTATCCGGTCAAGGCGCCCGATCCGCTGGTCGCGCTGGCCCGCGACACCGCGGGGGCGCCGGCCGCGCCGGCCGGCAGCAGCACCGCCGAGGCCGCGCAGCAGGCCGCCTCCGACCTGGACGACGCGCTGGGCGAGTTCATCGGCCGGGTCGACCGGCCGGGGCCGGCCCCCGGACCCGGACCGGGCCTGGCCACCGCACCGGCCTCGCCGCCGGCGCCCGGCCCGGGTCCGGCGTCGCCCGCGCCGGCCGCACCGCCGCGCGTGGCCGCGGCCCCGTCGCCCGCACCGTCGATCCTGCGCAGCGGCGCGCTCAACCGGCTGGTCGTCATCGCGATCGATCCGGGACACGGCGGCGAGGACCCGGGCGCGATCGGCCCGTCCGGCCTGCGCGAGAAGGACGTCGTGCTGAGCATCGGCCGCCAGCTCAAGGAGCGCATCAACGCCCGCCCCGGCATGCGCGCGATGCTGACGCGCGACGACGACTACTTCGTGCCGCTGCACGAGCGGGTGCGCAAGGCCCGCCGGGTGCAGGCCGACCTGTTCATCTCGATCCACGCCGACGCCTTCATCACGCCGCAGGCGCGCGGCGCCTCGGTCTTCGCGCTGTCGGACTCCGGCGCGACCAGCGCCGCCGCGCGCTGGATGGCCCAGCGCGAGAACGCCTCCGACGCGATCGGCGGCGTCAACGTCGCCGGCAAGGACGCGCATGTGATGCGCACGCTGCTCGACATGAGCACGACCGCGCAGATCAAGGACAGCCTGCGCCTGGGCCGCGAGGTGCTCGGCCACATCGGCCAGGTCGGCCGGCTGCACAAGGCCGACGTCGAGCAGGCCGGCTTCGCGGTGCTGAAGGCGCCCGACATCCCGTCGATCCTGGTCGAGACCGCCTTCATCTCCAATCCGGAGGAGGAAAGCCAGCTGCGCGACGACGCCTACCAGGCCCGTCTGGTGCAGGCGCTCTACACCGGCATCTCGCGCTATTTCGCGCGCAACCCGCCGCTGGCGCGCGACCGCCTGCTCTGACCGCGCCCGCCCTGACGCGGTGGTGGCAGGACGAGGGCGGCGTGCAGTAACCTTGCCGCCCATGAACGATCTGGCACCGACCCCCTTCCGTCCGGCGCGGGCGGCCCTCGCGGCCGCGGCCGCCGCCGCGCTGCTGTGCGGCCCGCAGGCCGCCAGCGCCGCGCGGCCCGAGCTGCCCGCCCCGCCCGCCGAGCGCCCCTGCCCCTCCGGCCTGCCCGAGGGCGTGCGCTGCCTGTCGGGACGCGACCACCTCGGCGCCTGGTACTGGATCGCGGTGCCGAAGGACTGGAGCGGCGTGCTGGTGGTGCATGCGCACGGCGGCCCGTCGCTGGGCGAACCGACGCTGGCCCGCGTCACCGGCGACCTGCAGCGCTGGAAGGTCATGCTGCAGGCCGGCCACGCCTGGGCCGGCACCAGCTACCGCCAGGGCGGCTTCGAGGTGCTGGCCGCCGGCGAGGATGTCGACCGGCTGCGCCGCATCGCGGTCGAGGCGCTGGGCACGCCGCGGCGCACCGTGCTGCACGGCCAGAGCTGGGGCGCGTCGGTGGCCGCGCGCATGGCCGAGCGCTACATCACGCCCGACATCCGCCCCGGCCAGACCGCGCCGGGCCCGCAGCCCTACGACGGCGTGCTGCTCAGCAGCGGCGTGCTGGCCGGCGCCACCCGCGCCTACGACGTGCGCGTCGACCTGCGCGCGGTCTACCAGGCGGTCTGCAACAACCATCCACGCCCGGACGAGCCGGTCTATCCGCTGTGGATGGGCATGCCGCCGGAGTCGACGCTGACCCGGCTCGATGTCGCGCAGCGGGTCGACGACTGCACCGGCGTGCAGCGCCCGCGCGCCGAGCGCAGCGCCGAGCAGCAGAAGCGCCTGGACACGCTCACCCGCGTGCTGCGCCTGCCCGAGAGCGCGCTGATCGGCCACCTGCAGTGGGCGACCTGGCATTTCCGCGAGCTGACGGTGCGCAGGCTCGGTGCGCGCAATCCCTTCACCAACGAGGGCGTGCGCTACAGCGGCAGCGACGACGACGAGGCGCTGAACCGGCGCGTGCCGCGGCTGCGCGCCGATCTGGCCGCCCGCGCCGAGCTGGGCCGCGACGGCGACCCCAGCGGCCGGCTGCTGCTGCCGACGCTGGCGCTGCACGGCATCGACGACCCGGTCGCCTTCGTCGAGATGGAGAGCCGCTTCCGCGACACGGTGACGGAGGCCGGCGCGGCCGAGCGGCTCGCGCAGGCCTACACCCGCGACGGCGAGCACGAGTACCTGTCGGATGCGGCCTATGTCAGCGCGGTCGACGCGCTGCTGGACTGGGCCGGCGGCGGCGCCCGGCCGGACGGCACCGCGCTCGAGCAGCGCTGCCGCGCGCTGCCGGCCGCCTGGAATCCGGCGCAGGGCTGCCGCTTCGCGGCGAGCTACCAGCCCGCCGCGCTGGAGACGCGCGTGCCGATGCGCGGCCCGCAGTCGCCGCTGGAATTTCCGCCGCCGGCGGCCGGGATCCGCCGGCCCTGAGGCCGGCGCGGACGCCTGCGCTCAGGAGCTCAGGCCCGCGAGGCGGCCGCGGCCGCCTCGGCGCGGCGCGACTTCCACGCGCCGAACATCACCAGCAGGCCCGGGATGACGATCATCGCCCAGATGATCTTCTCGAGGTTGTGCTTGACCCAGGGCACGTTGCCGAAGAAGTAGCCGGCGGTCACGATGCCGCCGACCCACAGCGAGCCGCCGGTCACGTCGTAGAAGGTGAACTTGCTGCGCGTCATGCGCGCCACGCCGGCGACGAAGGGCGCGAAGGTGCGCACGAAGGGCATGAAGCGCGCGATGACGATGGTCACGCCGCCGTGGCGCTCGTAGAACTCGTGCGCCTGGTTGAAGGCGCGCTTGTTGAACCAGCGCGAGTCCTCCCACTGGAAGACCTTCGGGCCGAGCAGGCGGCCGATGGTGTAGTTGCTCTGGTTGCCCAGCACCGCCGCGGCCAGCAGCAGCGCCACCGACAGGCCGTAGTCCATCAGCCCGACGCCGCACATCGCACCGACGACGAACAGCAGCGAGTCCCCGGGCAGGAAGGGCATCACGACGACGCCGGTCTCCACGAAGATGATCAGGAACAGCAACGCGTACACCCAGGTGCCGTAGCTGGCGACGAAGTCGGCCAGGTGCTTGTCGACATGCAGGATGAAATCGATCAGGAAGGGAAGGATGTCCATGGCCGGCGAGATTAGCACCGGCACGGTTGTGCGCATTACGTCACGCCGATGAGGTCCTCTCCATTTCCGCAACGGACAGGACATATTGCGCTGGGCACACTCCACCCCTCCGTTCAGGGGGTTGACACACGAATACCGAAAACAAGAGACGAATTCACGATGCAACGCAGAAGTCTTGTCCTGGCCGGCGCCGCGCTGGCCCTGGCGCGCCGGCCGGTGCGGGCCGCAGGCGCCCCGCTGGTGATCGGCCAGTCCGCGGCCCTGAGCGGGCCGCTGGCGGCGTCGGGCCGGTCCTATGGCGCCGGCGCGACGCTGGCCTTCTCCGCGCTCGACGAGCGCGGCGGCATCGACGGCCGGCCGCTGCGCTGGGTGCGGCTCGACGACGCGGGCGACCCGGCGCGCGCCCGCGCCAACCTGCGCCGCCTGGCGGCCGACCCGCAGGCGCTGGCGCTGTTCGGCGGCTTCGGCAGCCTGGGCCCGGACGAGATCGGCCCGCTGCTGCAGGACTCGGGCCTGCCGGCGCTCGGCGGCCCGCGGGTGGCCGACTCGGTGCGGGCGCGCTGCGGCGACGCCGGCTTCTTCGTGCGCGCCAGCCATGCGCAGGAGGCCGCGGCGCTGGCGCGCCATCTCGCCAGCCTGGGCCTGCAGCGCGTGGCCATCGCGCATCTGGCCACGCCCTTCGGCCAGGAAGGCCTGAAGCTGGTCGCCGACGCGCTGGCGCGCCAGGGCCTGCAGCTGGCCGGCTCGGCCGCGCTGACCAGCGATGCCGCCACCGCGCAGGAGGCCTCGCGCAAGCTGCTGGCCATGGCGCCGGCGCCGCAGGCGATCGTGCTGTTCACCGGCGGCGCGCAGGCCGCGGCGATGATGGCCGCGGCCGCCAGCCTGCGCCGCCAGCCGCCCTTCTTCGGCCTGTCGGTCGTCGGCGACGAGGACCTGCCGCGGCAGATCGGCGCGCCGGCGCGCGGCCTGGTCATCACCCAGCCGGTGCCCAGCCCCTGGAAGGAGCACGGCCGGCTGATGGAGGACTACCGCAGCCGCGCGCAGGCCGCCGGCGTCACGCTCGGCTATGCCAGCCTGGCCGGCTGGATCGACGCGCAGGTGATGATCGAGGCGCTGCGCCGCTGCAACGGCCTGCTGACGCGCACCCACCTGACGAACTCGCTGCGGCTGCTGCAGATGCAGCTCGCCAGCATGCGCATCGACTTCAGCCGCCACGAAGGCGGCGGCTCGCGCTACGTCGAGCTGGTGCAGATCAGCGAATCCGGGCGGTACCTGGGCTGAACCGCGCCTTCCTACAATCCGGGGCATGACCCTGCCCCCGACGACCGCCCCGCTGGCCCCGCCCTCCCGCCGCCCGATCCGCGAGCTGCCCGACGAGCTGATCAGCCAGATCGCCGCCGGCGAGGTGGTCGAGCGCCCGGCCTCGGTGGTGCGCGAGCTGGTCGACAACGCGCTGGACGCCGGCGCCACGCGCATCGCGGTGCGGCTGATCGCCGGCGGCGTGCGCTCGATCGTCATCGAGGACGACGGCCAGGGCATCGCCGCGGCCGAGCTGCCGCTGGCGCTGCGCCGGCACGCCACCAGCAAGATCGGCTCGCTGCACGATCTCGAGCAGGTGATGACGATGGGCTTCCGCGGCGAGGCGCTGGCGGCGATCGGCTCGATCGCCGAGCTGTCGATCACCAGCCGCACGATGGACGCCGCACACGCGCAGCGCATCGACGGCCGCACCGGCGAGCTGCAGCCCGCCGCACGGGCCGTCGGCACGACGGTGGAGGTGCGCGAGCTCTTCTTCTCGACGCCGGCGCGGCGCAAGTTCCTGAAGTCCGACGCCACCGAGCTGGCGCATTGCCTGGAGGCGGTGCGCCGCCACGCGCTGGCGCGGCCCGAGGTCGGCTTCGAGGTCTGGCACGAGGGCCGGCTGGTCGAGCAGTGGCGCCCGGGCGACGCGCAGCAGCGCCTGCGCGACGTGCTCGGCGAGGCCTTCGCACGCGACAGCCGCGAGGTGGCGCTGCAGCTCGGGCCGCTGTCGGTGCGCGGCCGCGCCGGCCTGCCGGAAACCGCCCGCGCGCGCGCCGACCTGCAGTACGTCTACGTCAACGGCCGCCATGTGCGCGACCGGCTGCTGGCGCACGGCGTGCGCGCCGCCTACGAGGACGTGCTGCACGGCAGCCGCCAGCCCAGCTATGTGCTCTTCATGGAGATCGCGCCGGAGCGGGTGGACGTGAACGTGCATCCGACCAAGACCGAGGTGCGCTTCCGCGATTCGCGCGAGGTGCACCAGGCGGTGCGCCGCGCGGTCGAGGCGGCGCTGGCGCCCTCGCGCACCCGCCCGGCGCCGGACGCGCCCGACACGGCCGCAGAGACGCCGCCGCCGGCCCCGATGGCGACGTCCGAGCCGGCGCCCGCACCGACGCCCCGCCCTGCACCCGCCTGGCGTGCCCCGGCGCCGGTGCAGGGGCGGCTGCTGCTCGAGCAGGCCGCGCGGCTGCATGCCCGCGAGCTGCCGGCGCCGTGGCGTCAGGCCGCATCGGCGCCCACGCCCGCCCCCGTGCCCGCACCCGTCCCCGCACTCGCTCAGGCCGAGGATGCGGAGACCGCCGCGACGCCGGTGTCGTGCCCCGTGCCGACCCGGGGGGCCGCGCCGGCGCCGGCTCCCGCGCCGGAACCCGCCGATGGCGACTGGCCGCTGGGGCGCGCGCTGGCGCAGCTCGGCGGCGTCTACGTGCTGGCCGAGAACCGCCATGGCCTGATCGTCGTCGACATGCACGCCGCGCACGAGCGCATCGTCTACGAGCGGCTCAAGCGTGCGGTGGCCGAGACGCACGGCGATGGCGAGGCGCAGGCGCTGGCCTCGCAGCCTCTGCTGATTCCGGCCACCTTCGCGGCCACGCCGGCCGAGGTCGCGGCCGCGGAGACGCACGCCGACACGCTGCAGCAGCTGGGCCTGGATGTCGCGCCGCTGTCGCCGGGCGTGCTGGCGGTGCGGGCGGTGCCCGCGGCGCTGCAGGGGGCGGACGCCGCTGCTCTGGCGCGCTCGGTGCTGGCCGACCTGGCCGAGCACGAGGCCAGCACGCTGGTGCAGCGCGCCCGCGACGAGCTGCTGGCGACGATGGCCTGCCACGGCGCGGTGCGCGCCAGCCGCCGGCTGACCGTCGAGGAAATGAACGCGCTGCTGCGCGACATGGAGCGCACCGAGCGCGCCGACCTGTGCAACCACGGCCGGCCGACCTGGCGCCAGGTCACGATGCGCGAGCTCGACGCGCTGTTCCTGCGCGGGCGCTGACGCCCGCGCGCCGCCGGCGCACGCTCAGTCGCAGACGCCGCGCACCTCGTCGAGGCTGACCAGCCCGGCCAGCATCTTCTCGACCGCATCCTGGCGCAGCGTGCGCAGCCCTTCCTGCAGCGCCAGGCGCTGCAGGTTCCAGGCCGGCGCACCGGCGCGGATCATCCGGCGCAGCTCGCGGCTGACGAACATCAGCTCGTGCGCGGCCGCGCGCCCGCGCAGCCCGGTGCCGCGGCAGCGCTCGCAGCCGGCGCTCTGGTAGCGACGCAGCTTGCCGTCGCGGCCATGGCGGGCCAGCCAGTCGGCGCGCAGCTGCTCGCGCGCCTCTTCGGCCGCCTCGACATGGCCGCCGTGGAAATGGCCCTCGATCCATTCGGCGATCTCGGGCTCGCGCGCGGAACGGCTCATCCGGCAGGTGCTGCACAGCCGGCGCATCAGGCGCTGCGCATGCACCGCCTGCAGCGTGTCGCCCAGCAGCCAGCGGTCCACGCCCAGGTCGATCAGGCGCTGCACCGCCTCGGCGGTGTTGCGCCCGGTGGTGGTGGCCAGCACCAGCCGGCCGGCGGCCGCCGCCTCGAGCGCGAGCTGCGCGGTGTCGACGTCGCGCAGGCCGTCGATGGCGATCACGTCGGCATCGGCCTGCAGCACCGCCTGCAGCGCCGCGGCCATCGGCCGGCCGGCGCGGGCGTCGACCTCGATCTGGCGCACGCCCGGCAGCGTCGCCTCCAGGCGCTCGCCCAGCGCGACGATCTTGCGCTCGGGCTGGTTCAGCCGGTTCAGCTCGGCCAGCAGCGTGGTGGTGCGCCCCGAACGTGCCGGACCGACACCGAGGATCAGCCCGCCGCCGGGCCGCTCCAGCAGCGCCGCGAGCCGCTCCTGCTCGGATGCGCCCAGGCCCAGGCCCTCGAACTTCAGCGCCTTGAGCCGCGTCGGCAGGCCCAGCACGATGTCCTCCATGCCGCCATGCGTCGGCAGCGTGGTGACGCGCAGCTCGATGCGGTGCTGCGGCATCAGCCGCGCGAAGGCCAGCCGGCCCGACTGCGGCCGGCGGTTGTCGGCCACGTCGAGCTCGGCCAGCGACTTGATGCGCGCCACCAGCCCGGTGCGCCAGCGCCCGGGCAGCTCGGTGTGCGGCTCCATGCGGCCGTCGCGGCGCAGCCGCACCCACAGCTTGTCCTCGCTCGGGTGGTTCTCGATGTGGATGGCGCTGGCGCCCTTGCCCATCGCGTCGGCCACCAGCGTGACCAGCAGCTGCTGCACCGGATGGTCGCGGCCGGCGCGCGCACCGCCCTCGCCCTCGCGGGCCGGCCCGGCGGCCGCCTCGGGCGCGGCCGGACCGGCGGCGCCGGCGCTGGCCGCGGAGGCCGCCGGTGCGGCGGACGGCACGCCGGCGGCCTCCGGATCGACCGGCACCGGCAGGTCGGCGTAGGCGCGCTCGATCGCCGCCTTCAGGTCGCCCGCGCCGGTCAGCGCCGGCGCGATCGCGCAGCCGCTGAGCTCGGCGAGCTGCTCGAGCACCGCCTGGCGCGACACGTCCTGCATCGCCACCACCAGCCGGCCGGCGCGGTGTACCAGCGGCAGCACCTCCAGCAGCCGCGCCGTCTCCAGCGGCAGCCGCGCCAGCGCCTCGTTCTGCGGATGGAAATTCGTCAGGTTGACGACCGGATAGCCCATCTTGCGCGCCATCGCCACCCGCAGCTGCTGCGGCGTGACCCAGTCGCGCTCGAGCAGCACCTCGCCGAGCGGCTGCACCCGCTCGCTGACCTGCTGGCCGAGCACCTCGTGGAGCTGCTCCTCGCGCAGATAGCCCAGCGCCACCAGCGCCTCGCCCAGGCGCACCATCGGCATGCGCGCCTGCTTGTCGAGCGCGGCCAGCAGCTGGTCGGGCGTGACGATCTGGCGCGCCACCAGGATCTCGCCGAGCTTCTGCCCGCGCGAGCGCTTCTGGATCTGCATCGCCTGCTCGACCTGCGCCGGCGTGACCGCGGCCTCCTCGACCAGCAGGGCGCCCAGCCGCTCGCCCAGGGCCGCGCGCTCGTAGGCCCCGCGGGGCAGCAGGCTGCACTGCACCGCGCCGCGGTCGTCCAGCGGCATGAACAGGAACAGCCCGACCTCGTTCTCGACATGGCCGACGGTGACGCCGCCGAAGCTCTCGCCCCCGGCCAGGTGCACGGTGAAGGGCTGGGCCGGATGGTGCTCGAGCACCTGCGCCTGCGCCTCGCTCAGCGGCTCGGCCGGCGCCGGCAGGCCCTCGCGGCGCGACAGCGGCAGGATCGGCGCCTGCAGCGTGATGCGCCGGATCTGGTCGAAGCGCATCGGCAGCGACACCCGGTCCGGCGGCACCTGCACCCGCGCGATGCCGGCGGCCGGCTCCAGCGCGACCAGCTGGCCGCTCATCAGGTTGCCGCTGCGCCCCTCGATCTCGACGGCCAGCGGCTCGCGCTGCGGCTCGGCCGGCGGGTAGGACGCGAAGGGCGGCATCGGCCACGCGAAGGGAGCGGCCGCGCTGCGGCGGCCACGCGGCGCGGGCGCCAGCGTGCGCTGCACCTCGGCAGCGCCGGCGGCAGGATTCGGCGGAAACTGGGACAGGTCGGACATGGGCGTTCCAGGAAGGCTCTCGTCGCGATGCTAGGCAGCGTCCCGCCGGCACGAAGGGCGGAAATGACGCGCCAAACCGGCCGTGCCCGCGGCCGGATCGGCGGCCGGCGGATCAGATCCGGCCGATCAGCCAGGCGAGCTTGTCCAGCGCCAGCCGCGCCTGCGTCAGCGCCTCGGCCGGGCCGCGGGCGCCGGAGGTCGCCGCCGAGATGTCGCGTGCGCCCACGCACAGGCGCAGCGCCGTCAGCGCCTGGCCATCGCGCACGCCGCAGACCACCGGCTGGCCGATCTGGAAGCGCAGCTGCGCCAGCAGCGGCACGCCGTCGCCGGCCTGCGCCTCGCGCATCTGGCGGTGCAGCCAGGCCGTCTCCTCCGGGCGCAGGGGCCGCCAGGTGCGGCCCTCGCGCCGGCGCGGCAGGAAGGGAAGGATCGTCGGCAGCCGGTCCCAGCAGGCCGGCCCGGCGCTGGCGACGCGCCAGTCGCGCGACTGCGCCAGCGGCGTGACCGGCAGCGGCTCGAAGACCGGATCGTCGGTCAGCCGCGCCGAGGCCGCGGCGCCCCATTCGCGCAGGAAGTCCTGCACCGCCGCCGCCGGCACCTCGCGCAGCCGGCGCAGCTCGGCCAGCGCCGCCTCCCAGCGCAGCAGCAGGCCCGGGTTCGGGCTGCCCGGCAGCTCGCGCGCGCCCGGCCAGGAACGCGGCCAGTCGCCGCGCGCGCTGTAGGAGCGCAGCCGGTGCAGCGGCCGGCGGCGCACCCGCGCGGCCGCCGCCGGCGGCAGCAGCAGCGCGCCGCTGAAGGCCGGTCCGCCGACGAACTTCGAGCCGGTCAGCGCCACCAGGAAATCCTGGCGCAGGAAGGCCGCCACCGATTCCGGCGCCAGCCGGAACTGGCAGGCATCGACCAGCACCTCGACCTGCTCGCCCCAGCGGTGGCGCAGGCGCAGCGCGCAGGCCGGCGACGGCGCGACCAGGCCGGTCTTCGACACGTCGACCATCACCAGCAGGCAACGCCCGCCGGCGCGCACGATGCGCTCGGCCTCGGCGGCGAACTCCGCGTCGATCGCCTCGACCGGGCGCGGCCGGCCGTCGGGCTCGCGCAGCGCCACGGTGCGCGCCGGCGCCATCTCGAGCCCGGGCAGGGACAGGCCGGGCGCGACCTGGGCGCCCTGCGCGGTGACGGTGTTGAAGTGGCGGGCCGCCAGCGCCTTGGGCACGCCGCTGCCGGTCTCGGACGGATCGGCCATCAAGGCCTGCAGCGGCCGGGCCGCGCCCGGCTCGCCGTCGGCCGGGCTGAGGATCTGGGTCGCGATCAGATGCAGGTCGGTGCCGGAAGCCGCCAGCACCACCTGCGTGCCGGTGACCTGGTCGGCGCCGGTCAGCGCCAGCAGCTCGGCGCGCACCCGGTCGACCTCGCCGGGCCAGCAGCCCGGATCGGCGCCCAGGCGCAGCATCAGCCGCGAGGCCGCCTCGAAGCCGCGCGCCGACACCACCGACGCGGTCGACGAGCCCAGCGCGATCAGTCCCGGATCGGGCCGGGGCGGGCAGCCGTAGAGATTCGTGCCCTGCACGTCGAGCTGCAGCCGCGTGTCCCCGCCCTGCGTCAGCCAGTAGGCGGTCGCGTCGGCCAGCTCGGGATCGTCGATCAGCGTGGAGGCGGTGGCCATGGCGGGGGGGGAGGACGCGGACAGCAGCGTGCGCAGGACGATGGACGAGACGCGGCGCTCGGTCGCCGCCGTCATCGCGCGGCCCGCCGCGCCAGCAGGCCCCGGAAGGCCTGCCGCACGCGACGCATCGCCGGGTGCTTGTACGGGAACATCTCCTCCGGATCCATCGAGTGCACGACCGCGCCCGGATCGACCTCGAAGACCAGCAGCCGGCCGTCGCTCGTCTCGGCGCAGTCGATCACCAGATAGTCCAGACCGAAGCCCGCGCCGATCCGGCCCAGCGCCTCGGCATGGCGCGCGCCGAAGCCGGCGTCGAAGCCGGTCATGAACTCGGCCTCCTGGCGGCGCTTGTCCTCGCTGTCGGTCATGCCGGCATTGAGGTAGTGCACCATCCAGTGCGAGGACACGCCCAGGTGGCCGGCGAAGGCCTGGCCGTCGACCAGCACGACGCGGTACTTGCGGAACTGGCCGTCGGCGCCGCGGTAGTCGACGAAGCTCGACAGGTAGAAGACCTCGCCGGCGGTCGCCTCGAGGTAGGCCGCCAGCGCCGCCGGCGTGTCGACCTTCTCCAGGTCGTGGCCGGCGTGCGAGTCGAGCGGGCGGATGATCAGCGGCCAGGCGGCGTCGGGCAGCAGCGTGCCCAGCGGCCGCAGGCCCTCGGCCAGCTCCTGCAGCACGCCGCGCTCGTGCAGCGCGGTGGCCGGCATCGCCAGGCCCGGCAGGCCGTGCAGCATCTGCCAGGCCTCGTCGCGCGAGGTACGCAGGATGGCGGCGGGCCGGTTGACCGGCTGCACGCCCCAGCGCGCCATCTGCGCGTCGAGGCGCGACAGCAGCGTGCGGCTGGCGGCCGACTCCGACACCGCCGTCCACAGCACGTCATGCGCCGGCAGCGTCTCGGGCAGCGGCTCGCCCGGCACCAGGTAGAGCATCGTCAGCTCGACGTCGCTGCCCTCGCACAGGAAGGGCAGCGGCGCATTCGTCATCAGGTCGCCGGGCATCATCAGCGCCAGCAGCCGCAGCGGCCGGCCCTCGGCCGGCGGGCACGGCGCCTCGAGCCGGTACAGGCGGCTGACCTGCAGCGCCTGCGCCTGCGTCGCCAGGCCGACCTCGCGCAGGCCCTGCAGGAACAGCGCGGTGGACAGGTCCATCAGTGCCTCGGCGTCGTGCTCGTCGGCGCCGGCGCGCTCGATGAAGGACTGCGCCAGCGGGCGCAGGTCGGTGCCGCGAAAGGCCTGGGTCATCAGCGTCGCCAGGCCCAGCAGCGGCTTGCGGGGGGCGATCGGGGAAGCGGTCACGGTCATCGGGAGCTTTCGTCGGAAAGGATCGGCAGGCCCGCCGCACCGCCGGCGCACGCCTGCCGCAGGCGCAGTCGTCCGAAGTGATGCAGGGCCTCGAGCAGCAGGTCGAGGTCGGCCTCGACGGTGCGGTGGTTGACCAGCGCGACGCGCACCGCGGTGCGCCCGCCGATCGTGGTGGTGGACGGCGCGGCCACGCCGCTCTCGTGCAGGTCGGCGACCAGCTCGGCGTTGAGCGCGTCGAGCGTGGCCTCGTCGAGCGGCTGGCCGTCGGCCAGGTCCGGCGCCGCGCCGACATAGCGCAGGCAGACGATGTTCAGCGCCACCGGCGCGAGCCGCTGCAGCCGCGCGTCGGCATCGACCCGCTCGGCCAGCCGACGCGCCAGGCGGCAGCTGGCCTCGATCGCCGCGCCCAGGCGCTCGCGGCCGTGGGCCATGACGGTGAACCAGACCTTCAGCGCCCGGAAGCCCCGCGAGAGGTCGGGGCCGAGATCGCAGGGCCAGGGCGAGCCCGCCGCCAGCCCGCGCGGGTGGCGCGCCAGATAGGCCGCCGGCGAGGCGAAGGCCGCCAGCTGCGCGGCCTGATCGCGCACCAGCACGAAGCCGGCGTCGTAGGGCACCTGGCCCCACTTGTGGAAGTCCAGCGCCAGCGAGTCGGCCCGCTCGATGCCGGCCAGGCGCGGCGCCAGCGCCGGCGACAGCCGCGCCAGCGCGCCGAAGGCGCCGTCGACATGGAACCAGAGCTGCTCGGTCGCGCACAGCGTGGCCAGCGCGTCCAGATCGTCGATCGCGCCGACATCGACCGTGCCGGCGGTGCCCACCACCAGGAAGGGCTGCAGGCCGGCAGCGCGGTCCGCCGCCAGCATGCGGCGCAGCGCGGCGACGTCGATGCGGTGATCGGCGTCCACCGGCACCCGGCGCAGCGCCTGGTGGCCCAGCCCGGCGATCGCCATCGCCTGCGCGACGCAGCCGTGCGCGGCCGCGCTGGTGTAGGCCACCAGCCTCAGGCCGTCCGCGCCCAGCCCGTCGCGGCGCGAGTCGACGCCCAGCGCGCGGGTGCGCGCCACCAGCACGCCGATCAGGTTGGCGGTCGAGGAGCCGGTCACCAGCAGGCCGGAGGCGGTGTCGGGAAAGTCGAACAGCTCGCGCATCCAGTGCACCACCTGGCGCTCGACCTCCAGCGGCATCTGGTCGCGCCCGCCCACGTTGGCGTTCAGGCCGGCGGCGAGCATCTCGGCCAGCAGGCCCTCGGGCGTGCCGGCGCCCTGCACCCAGCCCATGAAGCGCGGATGCGCGTTGCCGACCGCATGCGGCAGCACCTCGGCCAGGAAGCGCCGGTGCAGCTCGGCCACCGGCACCGGCTGCGCCGGCAGGGGCTCGCGCCAGCCCGCGCGCAGCGCCTCGGGGATCGGCCGCCAGACCGGCTGCTCGCGCAGCGTGCGCAGGTGGCCGATCATGTCGTCGAGCATGCGGTGGGCCTGGGCGCGAAAGTCTTCCCAGGCGGCCGGATCGGCAGGGTCCAGCGAAGTCGGCGAACAGGCGGCGGTGTCACTCATCGTGACACGAGGTTATTTGCGGGATCGGGAGAACATTAGCGGGATGAACGAGGGAAAGCCGGGCGAGTTCCGGGCCCGCGGCGGGAACGGTGCTTGCTCGACAATGCCGCCATGAGCGCCGCCCCCTCCTTCCCCGCCCTGCCGCCCCCGCCGCTGCTGATCCATCAGGCCGAGCTGATCGCCACCTTCGACGCCGACCGGCGCGAGCTGCGCGGCGCCAGCGTGCTGATCCGCGGCGAGGCGATCGAGGCGATCTGGCCGGCCGGCGAGGTGCCGCCCGAGGTGATGGACGAGGTGCGCGCCCGCGGCGAATGCGTCGACGCGCGCGGCCACGTCGTCACGCCGGGGCTGATCAACACGCACCACCACATGTACCAGACGCTCACGCGCGTCATCCCGGCGGCGCAGGACGCCGAGCTCTTCGGCTGGCTGAAGACGCTCTACCCGATCTGGGCCGGGCTGACGCCGGAGATGGTGAAGGTCTCGACCCAGGTGGCGATGGCCGAGCTGCTGCTGTCGGGCTGCACCACCACCTCGGACCACCATTACATCTTCCCCGACGGCGTGCGGCTCGACGACCAGATCGAGGCCGCCGCCGAGGTCGGCATGCGCTTCCACGCCGCACGCGGCAGCATGAGCGTGGGCGAGTCGGCCGGCGGCCTGCCGCCCGACCACCTGGTCGAGGACGAGGCGGCCATCCTGAAGGACACGCAGCGCCTGATCGAGACCTACCACGACGCCGGGCGCTACAGCCGGCTGCGCGTGGTGGCCGCGCCCTGCTCCCCCTTCTCGGTCAGCCGCGAGCTGATGCGCGACTCGGCCGATCTGGCACGCAGCCTGGGCACGCGGCTGCACACCCATCTGGCCGAGAACGACCACGACCTGGCCTACAGCCGGGCGAAGTTCGGCATGACCCCCACCGAATACGCCGAGAGCGTCGGCTGGCTCGGGCCGGACGTGTGGCACGCGCACTGCGTGCGGCTGGACGCGCACGGCATTGCCCGCTTCGCCGCCACCGGCACCGGCGTGGCGCACTGCCCGTGCAGCAACATGCGGCTGGCCTCAGGCATCGCGCCGGTGCGGCGCATGCTGGACGCGGGCGTGCCGGTCGGCCTGGGCGTGGACGGCAGCGCCAGCAACGACGCCGGCCACCTGCTCAACGAGGCGCGCCAGGCGCTGCTGCTGGCGCGCGTCGGCCGCGCGATGCAGCCGCCCGAGACCGGCACCGACGGCGTGACCCGCTACGGCTGCGACCTCGGCCCCGCCGAGATGACGGCCCGCGACGCGCTGGCGATCGCCACGCGGGGCGGCGCCCAGGTGCTCGGCCGCGACGACACCGGCCACCTCGCGCCCGGCATGGCGGCCGACCTGGTGCTGTGGCGGCTGGATTCGCTGGCGATGGCCGGCGGCGCGGTGCACGACCCGCTGGCCGCGCTGCTGCTGTGCGCCAGCCCGCAGGCGGCGTGGAACATCGTCGGCGGCCAGGTGCTGGTGCGTGAAGGCCAGCTCACGACGCTGGACCTGGGGCCGCTGGTGGAGCGGCATGACCGGCTGGCGCGGACGCTGGCGGAGCGATCCGGGACACGAGGCTGACGCCCGTCGCCCTTCGTCACCGCGCCCACCCCGTCACCGTCGCTCCGCGTGGGCGCCCGCCTTCGCGGGCGTGACGGGTGGGGGGGCGTGCGCGCTTCAGCGCCGTCGGGGCGCCGCGCGGGTATGGGCCGACACGGCGGTTCCGTCACGGCGCCAATAGGACCTCACGGCAACATCCGTCCCTGCCGCATCGCGGCCACGACCCTGCAGCAAAGGCATGCCCCCGTATCGCGTCTCCGGACTGGATTCGGACACGAGAGGCCGGACTTCGGATTCAGGAAACTGGGGTTCGACCGGCCTGCCGAAGGCCGGCTGCACGGCGATGTCTGCCGAGGAACACGATGCGCCCTCGGTCGTGAACACCAGATGACCGTCCGGAAACCGGGCGCGGATCTGGTCCGACACGGGCAGGGACATGTCCACCGGTGGAATGCTGGCCTGATAGATCACCTTGTCCTGTCCGTCATAGACGAGGTAGCACGAGGCGTCGGCGGCGCCGATCAGCCCAGTCAGCGCCAGCAGTCCCGCAAGCATGCTTTTCATCGGGCCATCTCCTTGAGCCGTCGGAGCTCCGCGTTCATCGCCTTCAGACGCTCGCCGTCGGACTCCTTCTGGGCCTTGTACTTCTCGACCACCACCGACATTTCCGTCGAAATGCTCTGCTCCCAGGTTGCACCGGCCAGATTGTTGTTGGCCTGCATCTTCTTGGCTCTCAACGCAGCCAGCTCCTGCTCCATCAAGCCACTGCGCCGAACCATCAGCTCGCCGAGCTGGGCGATCTCGAACTCCTTGTCTCGGATCAGACGCTCGCGCTCCATCTGTCGGGCCATGCGCATGTCCACGTTGTCCTTCGCGGCCGAAGTGGCCGAGGCGGGCAGCGCAGGCGCTGCACCGGATGCGGCGGATCCCGCCGCAGGCCGGATGTCCAGCCGCTCCGCGCGCCGGTCATTTCCGCTGCAGGGTGTCTGCTGGAAAGAGACCGAGCCCGAGGCACTTGTGCACTTGAACTGCGCCTGGACACCCGATACCAGGGTGCACAGACCCAGCACCAAGACTGGTGGCCCGCAACGGGCAAACGACATGAACGACACGACAGCTCCCTGCAATCAACCGGAAATGAATATCCGTGAAAAAACAGGGTGTCTCCAGTGCAGATGTCCCGCCAACGCCGGCCGATTGCCGGTGCGCACCAGTTTCTGGCCCATGCCGGAAATCCATCGTAGGCGGGAGCAGTTGCAGAAGCCGGCTTCACCCTCGCGGACGCGAGGGCCCACGCGGCGACCATCACCGTCGCTCCGCGTGGGCGCCCGCCTTCGCGGGCGTGACGGGTGGGGGCATCAGGGCCGCATCGTGCCGGTCGCCAGATAGCGCTGGTGCCACGACAGCGCCTCGCCGAGCAGGTGCGGCGTCTGCCGGCCGGCGCCCGAGTGCAGCGCGCGCTCGACGTAGTCGTGCAGCATCGGGCGGAAGTCAGGGTGGGCGCAGCGGTCGATGACCAGGCGCGCGCGCTGCTTCGGCGACAGGCCGCGCAGGTCGGCCAGGCCCTGCTCGGTCACCAGCACCTGCACGTCGTGCTCGGTGTGGTCGACATGCGAGACCATCGGCACGATGCACGAGATCGCGCCGTCCTTGGCCAGCGACGGCGTCATGAAGATCGAGATGTAGGCGTTGCGCGCGAAGTCGCCCGAGCCGCCGATGCCGTTCATGATCTGGCTGCCCATCAGGTGGGTCGAGTTGACGTTGCCGTACAGGTCGGCCTCGATCATGCCGTTCATCGCGATCACGCCCAGGCGGCGGATCAGCTCGGGGTGATTGCTGATCTCCTGCGGGCGCAGGATGATGCGGTCGCGGTAGCGGGCCAGGTCGGCGTTGAGCTCGGCCTGCGCGTCCGGGCTGAGCGAGAACGCGGTCGCCGAGGCGCAGCGCAGCTTGCCCGACTTCAGCATCGCCAGCATGCCGTCCTGCAGCACCTCGGTGAAGGCGGTCATGTTCTCGAACGGCCCCTCGTTCAGGCCCTCGAGCACCGCGTTGGCGATGTTGCCCACGCCCGACTGCAGCGGCAGCAGCTCGCGCGGCAGCCGGCCCTTCTTCACCTCGTGCTCGAGGAACTCCAGGATGTGGCCGGCGATGCGGCGCGAGTTCTCGTCCGGCGCGGAGAAGGCGGAATTGCGGTCCGGATGGCGCGTCGGCACCACGGCGATGATCTTGTCCGGATCGCAGCGGAAGCAGCTCTCGCCGATGCGGTCGTCGGCGCGCACCAGCGGGATCGGCACGCGCCGCGGCGGCAGCTGCGTGCCGTAGTAGATGTCGTGCATGCCGTGCAGCGCCGGGTTCTGCCAGGCATTGACCTCCAGGATCACCCGGTCGGCCCGGTCGATCCAGGTCTTGTTGTTGCCGATCGAGGACGAGGGCACCAGCCGGCCGTCCTCCAGCACGCCCGCCACCTCGACCACGGCCACGTCCAGCGGACCGAAGAAGCCCGACCAGACCGCCTGCGCGACATGCGACAGGTGGATGTCGATGTATTCCATCTGCCCGGCGTTGATGCGGCGGCGGCATTCCGGGTCGGACTGGTAGGGCAGACGCATCTCGATGCCATCGACCTTGGCCAGCGCGCCGTCGAGCTCCGGCGCGGTCGAGGCGCCGGTCCAGACGCTGATGCGGAACGGATCGCCCGACGCATGCGCGGACTCGATGCGCCGCGCCAGCGCCGCGGGCACCAGCTTCGGATAGCCGGCGCCGGTGAAGCCGCTCATGCCGACATGCGCGCCCGACGGGATCAGCGCGGCCGCCTCGTCGGCACTCATGATGCGGCTGCGCAGCGGCGCGTGCAGGATGCGGTCGGAGTCAGGAGAGAAGGAAGCGGTCACGGGTGCTGCAGAGAATAAGTACAAACCCTTATTCTTTCACCCGGAACGGGGCGCTGCAGTGAGCGCGATCAAGTCGGAGCGGCCGCCCGCCCCGCGGCCGCGGGGGCCTCAGCCGCGCAGATCGCCGCGGATCTCGTCGAGCCCGGCCATGCGCGAGGGGCGCAGCCGGGTCTGCGCCAGCGCGCCGGCCGGCTCCAGGATCGGATAGGCGATCGAGCAGATGTGCGAGTTGATGCGCTTCAGGTCGCTGATCAGGTCCAGGTGCAGCGAGCTGGTCTCGATGCTGTCGGGCGTGTTGTCCTTGAGGCGGTCGAGATGGCGCGCCGCGTAGGCATGCTCGAGCTCGCGAAAGCGCGCCTTCTCCTCCAGCAGCTTCTGCGCGTCCCTCGGGTGGCCGTCGAGGAACACGCTCATGCCCAGGCGCAGGTTGGCCATCAGCCGTTCGTGCAGATGGATGATCTCGGCCATGCCGGCCTCGGAGAAGCGGCGCTGCTTGCGGATCTTCTTGTCCTCCACGTCCTGCAGCACCCGCTCGATGATGTCGCCGATCTGCTCCATGTTGATCGTGAACGAGACGATCTCGGTCCAGCGCTGGCTCTCGCGCTCGGACAGCGGCTGGCGCGAGATCTGGGTCAGGTAGAGCTTGACCGCGGTGTAGAGCGCATCGACCACGTCGTCCATGTCGCGCAGCCGCTCGGCCTCGCCGAGGTCGTTGCCGCGGATGACCGGCACGATGCCGCGCAGCATCGTCTCGACCGCGTCGGCCTGGCGCAGCGCCTCGCGGGCGGCGCAGCTCAGCGCCAGCGAGGGCGTGCCCAGCGCCAGCCGGTCGAGGTGGCGCGGCGTGCGCTCGTCGACCTGCGGCGGCGGCGACATCCAGCGCTCCAGCGCCTGCGCCAGCGGCTTGACCACCGGCACGAACAGCAGCGCCTGCGCCGCGTTGAACATCAGGTTGAAGACGACGATCTGCTGCAGCACCTGCGGCACGCCCTCCTGCAGCCAGACATGGAAGGTCGCCATGAAGGGCGCGGCCAGCGCGCAGGCGACGACCTTGAACACCAGCGTGCCCATCGGCAGCCGCCGCGTCGCCACGTCCGAGCGCAGCACCGACAGCACCGCCACCAGCGCCCGGCCCAGATTGGCGCCCAGCACCAGCCCGAGCGCGGTCGGCACCGGCACCAGCCCCTGGTCGGCCAGCGTCGCCACCAGCAGCACCACCGCCAGGCTGGAATACGACAGGATCGCCAGTGCCGCGCCCACCGCCAGCTCGATGCCCAGGTCGTTGGGGATGGACACCAGCAGCGTGCGCACCAGCGGCGCCTCCACCAGCGGTCGGGTGCTCTCGACGATGAGCTGCAGCGCCAGCGTGATCAGCCCCAGGCCGATGCCGATCTGGCCGAGCTGGCCGGTGCTGCTCTTCTCGCGCGAGAGGTGCGCGACCACGCCGGCGAAGATCAGCAGCGGCGACAGCCACGACAGGTCGAAGGAGTAGACCAGCGCCATCACGCTGGTGCCGATGTCGGCGCCGAGCATCACCACCAGCGCCGGCGCGGTCGCCACCAGCCCCTTGCCGACGAAGGACGACACGATCAGCGAGGTCGCGGTGCTGGACTGCACGATGCAGGTCACCACCATCCCGGAGAGCATCGCCTTGGGCCAGGCGCCCATGCTGGCGGCCAGCATCCGGCGCAGGCTCTCGCCGAACAGGCGCAGCACGCCGGTGCGCACCAGCTGGGTGGCCCAGATCAGCAGCGCGATCGCGGCGAACAGGTTCAGCAGATGCAGCATGATCCCCCCTTCGGAGCCAGCCCGGCCGCACCGCCCGCGCTCCCCGGGAATGCGCCGATGGCGTGCACATGCACCAACTGTATACAGTCGGATGCACGGTTTCCGGGATCCCCGGACTCCCGGGTCGTGAAGTGCTGCGACAGACTGGCCTCCGTATTGCGTGTGTCACCGGACCGTTCCGGTGCGTCCTTCGGAACCGATTTTTTCATCATGAGTCGTTCATGAGTCGTGCCAGCTCCCTGATGCCCAAGGCCCTGCAGGCCGATGCCGCCGCGCCCGCCGAAGGCGACGGCGCCGATCCCGGCGCCACGATGACCCGGCGCATCGCCGAGGCGATCACCGCGGCGATCGTCGAGCGCCGCCTGATGCCGGGCACCAAGCTCGCCGAGCAGCCAATCGCCGACATCTTCAAGGTCTCGCGCACCATCGTGCGCCAGGCGCTGATGCAGCTCAGCCGCGACCGGCTGATCACGCTGGAGCCCGCGCGCGGCGCCTTCGTCGCCCGGCCGAGCGTCGAGGAGGCCCGCCAGGTCTTCGCGGTGCGCCAGATGCTCGAGACGGCGATGGTGCGCCAGCTCGCGCGCGGCATCACCGCGGAACAGGTCGAGGAACTGCGCGCACATCTGCGCGCGGAAGCCTCGGCGGTGCAGCGCACCGACGTGCCCGGGCGCACCCGGCTGCTGGCGGACTTCCACATCATCCTGGCGCGCCAGCTCGGCAACGAGGTGCTCGCGCAGCTGCTGGTCGACCTGCTCTCGCGCTCCTCGCTGATCTCGCTGATGTACCAGTCCTCGCACTCGGCCGAGCATTCGCAGGAAGGCCATGTGCAGATCGTCGACGCGCTGGCGCGCGGCGACGGCGACGAGGCGGTGCGGCTGATGGAGGCGCACATCTCCGAGGTCGAGAGCAATCTGCGCCTGCATCCGCGCGTCGCCGACCTGGCCGCGGCGCTGGCCCCGGCCGCCGGGCCCTGATCCCGGACCGCCCCGGTCCTTCGGCTTGCGAGGCGCGCACGGATATTGCAAGCCCGGTTCTCCGCAAACTGTATACAGCTTGGAGCCCACGACGATGTCCGTTCTCTCGCCGATCCGACGCACCGTGATGGTGCTTGCCGCCGCCTCGACGCTGGGCCTGCTCGCCAGCCCGGCGCACAGCCAGGAAACCCCGGTCAAGTTCCAGCTCGACTGGCGCTTCGAGGGACCGGCCGCGCTGTTCCTGCAGCCCGCGGCCAAGGGCTACTTCAAGGCCGAGAAGCTCGACGTCACGGTCGACGCCGGCAACGGTTCGGGCGGCACCGTCACCCGCGTGGCCTCGGGCACCTACGACATGGGCTTCGCCGACCTGGCCGCGCTGATGGAGTTCCACGCCAACAACCCCACCGCGCCGAACAAGCCGGTCGCGGTGATGATGGTCTACAACAACACGCCGGCGGCGGTGCTGGCGCTGAAGAAGTCGGGCATCAAGGCGCCGGCCGACCTGAACGGCAAGAAGCTCGGCGCGCCGGTCTTCGACGCCGGCCGCAAGGCCTGGCCGATCTTCGCCAAGGCCAACGCCATCGGCGGCGTGACCTGGACCGGCATGGACCCGACGCTGCGCGAGACCATGCTGGTGCGCGGCGACATCGACGCGATCACCGGCTTCTCCTTCACCTCGCTGCTGAACCTGGAGGCGCGCGGCGTCAAGGCCGAGGACGTGGTCGTGCTGCCCTACCCCGCGCACGGCGTGAAGCTCTACGGCAACGCGATCATCGTCGGCGAGGGCTTCCTGAAGAAGAACCCGGAGGCGGTGAAGGCCTTCCTGCGCGCCTTCACCAAGGGCGTGAAGGACGTCATCGCCGATCCGAAGGCCGGCATCGAGACGGTCAAGGCGCGCGACGGCATCATCAACGGCGAGCTCGAGCTGCGCCGGCTCAAGCTCGCGCTCGACGCCTCGGTGCTGACGCCGGACGCCCGGGCCGAGGGCTTCGGCGCGGTCAGCGGCCCGCGCCTGAGCCTGATGGCCAGCCAGGTGGCCGACGCCTTCGCCACCAAGGAGCGCATCAACCCGGACGCGGTCTGGAACGGCGGCTTCCTGCCGGCTGCGGCCGAGCGCAACGTCTTCGCCGCGGCGAAGAAGTGATGCACGGAGCCTGACGCGATGAGCACGCCCCACGACCGGCCCTTCGTCGATTTCCACGAGGTCTGGCTGGCCTACAACGACGAGCTGCTGGCCCAGCAGCAGTTCGCCGTCGAGGACATCAACCTGCAGGTCGGCGAGGGCGAGTTCATCGCCATCGTCGGCCCCTCGGGCTGCGGCAAGTCCACCTTCATGAAGCTGGCCACCGGCCTGAAGCGCCCGAGCCGCGGCACCGTCATCATCGGCGGCCAGGAGGTCACCGGGCCGCTGAAGATCACCGGCATGGCCTTCCAGGCGCCGAGCCTGCTGCCCTGGCGCACCACGATCGACAACGTGCTGCTGCCGCTGGAGATCGTCGAGCCCTACCGCTCGAGCTTCAAGCAGAAGCGGGCCGAGTACCGCGAGAAGGCACGCCGGCTGCTGGCCAGCGTCGGCCTGGCCGGCTATGAGGACAAGTTCCCGTGGCAGCTCTCGGGCGGCATGCAGCAGCGCGCCAGCATCTGCCGCGCGCTGATCCACGAGCCGAAGATGCTGCTGCTCGACGAGCCCTTCGGCGCGCTCGACGCCTTCACCCGCGAGGAGCTGTGGTGCGCGCTGCGCGACCTGCAGGCCGCGCAGAAGTTCAACGTCATCCTGGTCACGCACGACCTGCGCGAAAGCGTGTTCCTGGCCGACACGGTCTACGTGATGAGCAGGAGCCCGGGCCGCTTCGTCGTCAGGCGCGAGATCGACCTGCCGCGCCCGCGCGACCTGGAGATCACCTACACGCCCGAGTTCACCGCCATCGTGCACGAGCTGCGCGGCCACATCGGCGCGATGCGCAAGCCGGTCGCCGGCCTGACCGGCACGGAGATCGCCCAATGAACGCCCGACAGATGGAACGCTGGTCGCCCTGGATCCTGCTGGTCCTGGTGCTGCTGCTGTGGCAGGTGCTGTGCTCGGGCTTCGGCATCTCGGAGTTCATCTTTCCCAGCCCGGCCTCGATCGCCGCCGCGCTGAAGGAACATGCCGCCACCATCGCCGGCCATGCCTGGCGCACCTTCTGGGTGACGATGGCCGGCTTCGGCCTGTCGATCGTGGTGGGCGTGCTGCTGGGCTTCCTGATCGGCAGCTCGCGCGCGGCCTATGCGGCGGTCTATCCGCTGATGACCGCCTTCAACGCGCTGCCCAAGGCCGCCTTCGTGCCGATCCTGGTGGTGTGGTTCGGCATCGGCATCGGTCCGGCCATCCTGACGGCCTTCCTGATCAGCTTCTTCCCGATCATGGTCAACATCGCCACCGGCCTGGCCACGCTCGAGCCCGAGCTGGAGGACGTGCTGCGGGTGCTGGGCGCGCGGCGCTGGGACGTGCTGGTCAAGGTCGGGCTGCCGCGCTCGCTGCCCTACTTCTACGGCTCGCTGAAGGTGGCGATCACGCTGGCCTTCGTCGGCACCACGGTGTCGGAGATGACCGCGGCCAACGAGGGCATCGGCTACCTGCTGATCTCGGCCGGCAGCTCGATGCAGATGGGGCTGGCGTTCGCCGGGCTGGTCGTCGTCGGCGCGATGGCGATGGTGATGTACGAGCTGTTCTCGGTGGTGGAGAAGCGCACGACCGGCTGGGCCCATCGCGGATCGAACGCGCACTGAAACGGGAAAAAGGCGCATGATCAGTGCCATGCATGCCTTCACCTCGCCCGACCCGACGATGGAGCAGATGCTGCTGCACCTGCGCCAGGCCAGCGACATCGCACGCGCCGCGATGGAGCAGGGCCATCACCCCTTCGGCGCGCTGCTGGTCGGCCCGGACCACGAGACGGTGCTGCTGATCCAGGGCAACGTCGACAGCGTCAACCACGCCGAGGCGGTGCTCGCGCGCCAGGCCGCGGCCAAGTTCGACGCCGAGCTGCTGTGGAACAGCACGCTCTACACCACCGTCGAGCCCTGCTGCATGTGCTCGGGAACCCAGTACTGGGCCGGCATCGGCCGGCTGGTCTACGGCATGAGCGAGTCGCGGCTGCGCGCCACCACCGGCCGCCACCCGGAGAACCCGACGCTGGACGTGCCCTGCCGCGAGGTCTTCTCGCGCGGCCAGAAGCCGATCCGCGTCTGGGGCCCGATTCCCGCGATCGAGGACGATCTGGCCGCGGTGCACGCCCGCTTCTGGCTCGGCCGCTGAACAGCTCGCCGCCCGCGATCGGTGCATCGCGGGCATGACCGGCTGGCATGGCTCGTGCGATTCTGCGTGACGGATTTCTCGTCTTTCGCCTCCAGGAGCGTTTTCCATGCCGGACAGCCCGCTGCCGGTGATCGATCTGGCCCCCAGCTTCGGTCACGACCCCCAGGCCCTGCACGCCATCGCCGCCCGCATCGACGCGGCCTGCCGGCGCGACGGCTTCTTCCATGTCACCGGCCACGGCGTGCCGCTGGCGCTCAGCCACCATCTCTTCATGCTGTCGCGCCGGCTGTTCGCGCTGCCCGAGGAGGTCAAGCGACGCTGGCATGTCGAGCTGTCGGGCGGGCTGTGCCGGGGCTACGACCCGGTGGGCTGGCAGGCGCTGGAATCCGGCCGCCCCGCGGACCTGAAGGAGAGCTTCTACCTCGGCGTCGACCGCGGCCCCTGGGACGCGCTGGTGCGCGCCGGCACGCCCAACCACGGCCCGAACCAGTGGCCCGACGAGGCGCTGGTGCCCGGCTTCCAGGCCACCGTCGAGGCCTACCAGGCGACGATGACCCGCCTCGGCCGCCACCTGATGGGCCTGATCGCGCTGGCGCTGAAGCTGCCGCGCGCGCATTTCGATCCCTTCCAGCGCAATCCGATGCCGGTGCTGCGGCTGCTGCACTATCCGCCGCAGTCGGCCAGCCGGCTCGACGGCCAGATCGGCTCGGGCGCGCACACCGACTGGGGCGGCCTGACGCTGCTGGCCCAGGACGAGTCCGGCGGCCTGCAGGTCCAGCGCGAGGGCGAATGGATCGACGTGCCGCCGATGCCCGGCACGCTGGTGGTCAACCTCGGCGACCTGATGCAGCGCTGGACCAACGACCGATACCGCTCCTCGCTGCACCGCGTCGTCAACCGCCACAGCGGGCGCGAGCGCTTCTCGATCGCCTGGTTCCACGACATCGACTACCACGCCCAGGTGGCCGCCCTGCCCGGCTGCCATGACGCCGGCGATCCGCCGCGCTATCCGCCGATCACCGCGGGCGACCACATCATCGACATGTATCGCCGCACGACGCTGCCGGCCGCGGCCTGAACCGAGTCCCGCCGGCCGGCCCCAGGGACAGGCACGGGCATGAGACGGCCCGCTACACTCCCGCCCTTTCGACGTTCCTGACTGCCCCATGAGCTGGCCCGGCCGACTGAACCTGCGCTACACCCGCGACGGCGACCGAACGATCGCGCTCGACCGCCACGAGGGTCCGCTGCGCGTGCTGCAGCGCCTGTACCCGGAAGGCGGCGCGATCTGCCACCATGTGCTGGTCCACCCCCCCGGCGGCATCGTCGGCGGCGACACGCTGGAGATCGACGCGACGCTGGAGGCCGGCACCCACGCGCTGGTCACGACGCCGGGCGCGACCCGCTTCTATCGCAGCGCCGGCGCCGCGGCGCTGCAGCAGGTGCAGGCTCGCGTGGCCGAGGGCGCACGCCTCGAGTGGCTGCCGCTCGAGACGATCGCCTACCGCGACTGCATCGCGGTCAACCGCATGCGCTTCGAGCTGGCACCGGGCGCCGAGATGATCGGCTGGGACCTGCTGGCGCTGGGCCTGCCGGCCGCCGGCGAGCCCTGGGAGCGCGGCCGCTACGAGCAGCACCTGGAACTGCCCGACCTCTGGCTGGAGCGGGCCCGCATCGAGGCGGACGACCGCACGCTGCTCGACGGTCCGCTCGGCTGGGCCGGCCGGCGGGTGCTGGGCACGATGTGGTTCAGCGGCGGCAGCGCCCTGGGCCGCGACCGCGCCTCCCGTCTGGTCGAGCTGGCCCGGGAGGTGATCGACGCATCGCCGCTGGCGATGCAGGCCGGCGTCAGCGCGCTGGACGGCCGACTGATCGTGCTGCGGGTGCTGGCCGAGCGGGTCGAGCCGGCGATGCAGCTGCTGGTGGCGGTGCGTGCGGCCTGGCGCCGGCAGGCCTGGCAGCTCGAGCCCTGTCCGCCGCGCATCTGGCGCACCTGATGAGCCTCCGGACCTCACAGCTGGACACCAATATTTAAGGGTTTACACGGATCCCTGTTGATGCCGGCGCATAGAATCGGCTTCGAAGACTGACGATTTCATCGTTCTGTCTTGTCATACAACGATTCACGCCGCAGGGAAAATCGATCATGAAGCCCTCGTTCTCGCTGGCCTTCGGATTGCTGCTGGCCGCTGCCGGCGCCTCCGCGCAGCCCGTCTCCCAGGAAACCGATCCGCGGCCCCGCAGCCCCGAAGCGGCCGCCTCGGCCCAGGCGGGTCGCCTGGCGGACAACGATTCGAACCCGATCGCGCTGCTGGCCGCCAGCCTGGCCGCGATCGCGCTGCTGCAGCGCCGGCTGATCCGTCAGCACCGGGACTGAAGGGCGTACGCCCCGGTTTTCCGGCGTCATGGCGCAGCCTGCGCCGTAGACTGACGCGATGGACACTGCCCGACTGCCCGGATCGACGGCGCCCGCCCGGCGCCGCACCGGGCTGCTGCTGACCGGCGGTGGCGCGCGCGCCGCCTATCAGGTCGGCGTCCTGCGCGCGATCGCCGACATCGCACGCGAGGTCGGCGCACCGACCTGCAGCCCCTACCAGATCATTGCCGGCACCTCGGCCGGCGCGATCAACGCGACCGCCCTGGCCTGCCAGGCCGACCGCCACGATGCCGCGGTGCGCGAGATCGCCGATGTCTGGTCGCAGTTCCGCTCCGAGCAGGTCTACCGCACCGACTCGCTGGGCGTGCTGCGCACCGGCGCGCCGTGGCTGACGATGATGTCCTTCGGCTGGCTGCTGCACCGCTGGCGGCGGCTGCGCCCGCGCTCGCTGCTGGACAACAGCCCGCTGGAGTCGCTGCTGCTGCGCATGGTGCGCTTCGACCGGCTGCAGCGCCTGATGGCCGAAGGCCATCTGGACGCGATCGCGGTGACCGCGTCGAGCTACACCAGCGGCGAGCATGTCACCTTCTACGAGAGCCGCGAGGACATCGCTCCATGGAACCGCTCGCAGCGCATCGCGGTGCCGGCCCGGCTCGGGGTGCGGCATCTGCTGGCCTCGGCGGCGATTCCCTTCGTCTTCCCGGCGGTCGAGCTGCCCTTCGGCGAGCGCACCGGCTGGTTCGGCGACGGCTCGATGCGCCAGGCCGCGCCGATCTCGCCGGCGGTCCATCTCGGCGCCGAGCGCATCCTGATCGTCGGTGCCGGGCGCATGCACGAGCCGGCCGGCGCCCATCTGGAGATCAGCGGCTATCCCACGATCGCGCAGATCGCCGGCCATGCGCTGTCGAACATCTTCCTCGACGCGCTGGCGGTCGATGTCGAGCGGCTGCAGCGCATCAACGCGACGCTGGCCCTGCTTCCGCCGCAGGCGCTGGCGCAGACGGCGCTGCGGCCGATCGAGGCGCTGGTGATCGCGCCGAGCCAGCGCCTGGACGAGATCGCCGGGCGCCATCTCGACAGCCTGCCGCTGACGGTGCGCAGCCTGCTGCGCGGCGTCGGCGTCAGCGGCCGGGGCACGTCGGCCCGCGGCGCGGCGCTGGCCAGCTACCTGCTGTTCGAGTCGGGCTACACCCGCGAGCTGATCGCGCTCGGCGAGGCCGATGCGCAGGCCCGGCGTGCCGACGTGATCGCCTTCTTCGGCTGGGACGCGCAGGAGCGCCGTCCGCGGACCGCCAGCGTCGCGCGACTGGCCGGCGCCCTTGCGGCCGAGGTCACCGGGAGAGCGCTCGACCCGCCGCGCACGCCGCAGGACCTCAGGGCTTCTTCGCCGACGTGAGGGCCGCGGTGGCGGTGGCCGCGGCGGGAGCGGCGAAGGTCGCACCGTTGACGGTCAGCCCGCCGGTCGAGTACTTGGTCGCGGTGGCCTGCTTGATGCCCTTGACCCGCTCCATCACGTCGGCCCAGTCGCGGAAGGGCGACTTCTTGCGCTCGTCGAGAATGCGCGCCGACATCGCCGGGCCGATGCCCTTGATCGACTCGAGCTCGGCCTGCGAGGCCTTGTTGATGTCGGTGGCGGCCAGGCAGCAGGTGGCCGAGGCCAGCGCCAGCGCGAGGCCGGCCAGCAGATTGCGGATCAGCACCATGATCTTCCCCTGTGCGGCCGTGGCAGGCCGCGTTCGCGGATGACGGAGCGACCGGCCGGGTGGCTGGCCGCGACACCGCCGTGGCGGGTCCGCGATCGGTGCGGCCCAGGTCCCCGGCGCGAGATCACGATAGATCCGGCCCCCGGGCCTGCCCATCCCCACGAGGGGGTCCCCCGTCGGGGGGACAAGGCGGCGCGCGGCAGACCGCCCGAGGTGCCTGCTCAGTGGTCCTCGAGGCGGCGCGGCGGGAAGGTCTCCCAGCCCTGGCAGCCGGGACATTGCCAGAAATGCTGCTGCGCCTCGAAGCCGCAGGCGGCGCAGCGGTAGCGCTGCAGCGGCTTGAGCGACTGCGCCAGGCTGGACTGCACCGCCTGCATCTCGTCGGGCGACAGCGCCTCGCCGCCCGGCTCGCGCAGCAGCCCCAGCGCCGGACCGATGCCGGGCTGGATGCGCAGATGCTCGAGCAGCAGCCGGCGCCGCGACGCCGGATCGCCATCCAGGCGCAGCAGCGCCGCCAGCAGGTCCGAGGTCGGCGACTGGCGATGCAGGTCCTGCAGCACCGTGCGCGCCTCGTCGCCGCGACCGCAGGCGGTCGCGCTGGCCGCGAAGTCCGAGGCGATCACCGAGAGCGCACCCGGCGACAGCGTCGCCAGCGGCAGCCAGGCCTGCAGCGCCGCGTCGTGCCGCCCGGCGCGCGCGGCGCGCTGACCGGCCTGCACCAGCGGGCGGGCCGCCTGCGGCGAGGCCTGGCGCGCCTTGTCGAGCGCGCTGTCGGCGTCGGCAGGCTGGCCGCGCGCGTCCGCCTCGAGCGCGAGCTCGCACCAGTAGTGGGCGATGCGCGGTCCGAAGGAGCCGGCCGCGACCGCCTCGAGCTGGCGCGCGACCTCGATCGCGGACTTCCAGTCGCGCGAGCGCTCGTGCAGCGTCAGCAGCGCCATGCGGGCGTCGGTCGCGAAGGGCGTGCCTTCGAGCGCCTGGTAGGCGGCCTCGGCGCGGTCGAAGAGACCGGCCTTCAGGAAATCCTGCGCCAGCGCGTACTGGGCACGATCGCGCTCGGCGGTCGGCAGGTCGGCCCGGGCCAGCAGATGCTGGTGCACCCGCACCGCGCGCTCGTACTCGCCCCGGCGCCGGAACAGGTTGCCCAGCGCGAAATGGAGGTCGGAGCTGCCGGGATCGTGCTGGACCGCCTCGATGAAGGCATCGATCGCCTTGTCCTGCTGCTCGTTGAGCAGCAGGTTCAGGCCCTTGAAATAGGCGCGCGGCGACGACTCGATGTCGCGCCTCCACTGGCGCATGTCCAGGCGCGAGGCGAGCCATCCGAGCCCGAAGGCCAGCGGCAGCGCCAGCAGCAGCCAGCGCAGGTCAAAGTCCATCGCGGGGAGGCAGTCCGAGGGGAACGTCGGGCAGGACCGGCACGGTCTGCGGTCCGGGCGGGCCGGCGGGGGCCGCCGCCGAGGCGACCGGAGCCTGCGGCTCGATGCGCGCACGCGCACGGCGGCGCTGGCGCCACCAGTTCGGCGTCATCGCCAGCACGCCGAACAGCGCACCGGCGGCAAAGACCACGAGCACCATCAGCACCATCGGTGCCCGGAACTCGAAGCCAAGGAACCACTTGATCTGGGCCTCGTGCTGGTTGTTCAGCGCGAACGCGAACAGCACGAAGAAGATCGCGGCCCGGAAAAGCCAGGAAAGGAATCGCATCGCACCGGGATTCTAGTTCGATCGGCGCCTTGCCGATCGCGGGCACGGCCATGCCGGCGTGCAGGTGCGAGGAGCCGCCGCAGGACGCGGCAGGAAGAGGAGGGAAAACGCGATCTCAGGCGGCGGAGCTGCCACCGTCGTCGATGCGGTCGACCGCCTCGCGCAGGGCCTTGCCCGGCTTGAAATGCGGCACGAGCTTCTCGGGAATGCCGACCGGCTCGCCGGAACGGGGATTGCGCCCCATGCGCGGCGGCCGGCGGTTGATCGCGAAGCTGCCGAAGCCACGGATCTCGATGCGGTGGCCCCGCCCCAGGGCCTCGGTCATCGCGTCGAGCATCGTCTTGACGGCGAACTCGGCATCACGATGGGTCAGCTGGCCGAAGCGGTCGGCCAGCAGCGTCACGAGGTCGGAGCGGGTCATGCAGCGAGGAGTCCGTGGCGTTCGTCAGCGGGCAGCGATCAGTGGCCCTGGTCCAGCTTGGCCTTCAGCAGGGCGCCCAGGCTGGTGGTGCCGGCGTTCTCGCGGCTGGAGTCGGCCGACAGGCGCTGCAGGGCTTCCTGCTGCTCGGCGTTGTCCTTGGCCTTGATCGACAGCTGGATCGAGCGGGTCTTGCGATCGATGTTGATGATCAGCGCGGTGACCTCGTCGCCTTCCTTCAGCACGTTGCGGGCATCTTCCACGCGCTCGCGGGCGATTTCCGAAGCACGCAGGTAGCCGGTGACGTCGTCGTTCAGCTGGATCTCGGCGCCGCGGGCGTCAACCGACTTGACCTTGCCGGCGACCGTCATGCCACGGTCGTTGACCGAGGTGTAGGCGGTGAACGGGTCGGCGTCGAGCTGCTTGATGCCCAGCGAGATGCGCTCGCGCTCGACATCGATGCCCAGGACGATGGCTTCGACTTCCTGGCCCTTCTTGTAGTTGCGGACCGCGGCTTCGCCCGGCTCGTTCCACGACAGGTCGGACAGGTGCACCAGGCCGTCGATGCCCGCGGCCAGGCCGACGAACACGCCGAAGTCGGTGATCGACTTGACCGGGCCCTTGACCTTGTCGCCGCGCTTGAAGTTCTGCGCGAACTCGTCCCACGGGTTGGCGCGGCACTGCTTCATGCCCAGCGAGATGCGACGCTTGTCCTCGTCGATCTCCAGGACCATGACCTCGACCTCGTCGCCCAGCGAGACGACCTTGGACGGAGCGACGTTCTTGTTGGTCCAGTCCATTTCCGAGACGTGCACCAGGCCTTCGATGCCCGGCTCGATCTCGACGAACGCGCCGTAGTCGGCGATGTTCGTGACCTTGCCGAACAGGCGGGTGCCCGACGGGTAGCGGCGCGAGACGCCCAGCCACGGATCGTCGCCCATCTGCTTCAGGCCCAGCGAGACGCGGTTCTTCTCGGCGTCGAACTTCAGGACCTTGGCGGTCAGCTCCTGACCCACCGTCACCACTTCGCTCGGGTGACGGACACGGCGCCAGGCCATGTCGGTGATGTGCAGCAGGCCGTCGATGCCGCCGAGGTCGACGAACGCGCCGTACTCGGTGATGTTCTTGACCACGCCGTTGACGATCGCGCCTTCACGCAGCGTCTCGAGCAGCTTGGCGCGCTCTTCGCCCATCGAGGCTTCGACCACGGCACGGCGCGACAGCACGACGTTGTTGCGCTTGCGGTCGAGCTTGATGACCTTGAACTCCATGGTCTTGCCCTCGAACGGGCTCATGTCCTTGACCGGACGGGTGTCCAGCAGGGAGCCCGGCAGGAAGGCGCGGATGCCGTTGACCAGCACGGTCAGGCCGCCCTTGACCTTGCCCGAGACGGTGCCGGTGACGAAGTCGCCGGACTCGAGGGCGTTCTCCAGCGACAGCCACGAGGCCAGACGCTTGGCCTTGTCGCGCGACAGGATGGTGTCGCCGTAGCCGTTCTCGATGGCGTCGATCGCGACCGACACGAAGTCGCCGACCTGGACCTCGATCTCGCCCTGGTCGTTCTTGAACTCGTCCAGCGGGACGTACGCTTCCGACTTCAGGCCGGCGTTGACGACGACAAAGTTGTGCTCGACGCGCACGACTTCGGCGGAGATCACTTCACCGGCGCGCATGTTGGCGCGCTGGAGCGACTCCTCGAACATCGCGGCAAAGGATTCCATGCCGAGGTCGGCCATAGCTGCTTGGGACATTGGGGACTTTCTGCACCGGCGGGTGCGCCGGCGGCGGGTGCCACTTCCGTGGCGGGGTTGAGTTGATGATCCGGCGCCCCGGAGGTGCATCGCGCACCAGGCGTGGGACGCCGGGCCAGGCTTTCAGGTGGCGGTCGATCCGGCGGCGCTCAGCGCGCGTCGAAGGGCTGCCGTGCGTTCCACCAGGCCACCACCTGCTGCACCGAAGCCTCGATGCCGAGCTGGGAGTTGTCGAGCCGGAGCGCGTCCTCGGCCGGTCTCAAGGGCGCGGTCGCGCGGGTGCGGTCCCGCTCGTCGCGTGCCTCCAGGTCGGCCCGAAGATCGTCGAGGCTAGCAGAAATTCCCTTTGCGATCAATTGGTTGAGCCGGCGCTCGGCGCGCGCGGCCGCCGTCGCCGTCAGGAAGATCTTCAGGCCGGCGTCGGGGAAGATGACGGTGCCCATGTCGCGGCCGTCGGCCACCAGGCCGGGCAGCTGGCGGAAGCCGCACTGCAGGTCGTAGAGCGCGGCACGCACCGCCGGCCAGGCCGAGATGCGCGAGGCCATCATGCCCACCGCCTCGTCGCGCAGCTCGTCGCTGACATCCTCGCCGGCGAGCAGCACCCGCACGCCCTCGAAACGCAGCTGCATCGCCCGTGCGGTGGCGGCCAGGCCCTGCTCGTCGTCGGCCGAGACGCCGGCGCGGCGCGCCGCCAGCGCGGTCACCCGGTACAGCGAGCCCGAGTCCAGCGTGTGCCAGCCCAGCTGCGCGGCCACGCTGGCCGACAGCGTGCCCTTGCCGGAGGCGGTCGGGCCGTCGATGGTGATCACCGGAATGTCGGCCGCGCGGGCCTCGACCACCGAGAACAGCGCCTCGAAATAGTCGGGAAAGGTCTTGGCGACGCACTTCGGGTCGAGGATGCGCACCGGCACCGCGTGCTCGCCGTCGCCGGCCGGATTCAGCCGGTTGAAGGCGGCCAGCGACAGGCACATCGCCATGCGGTGGTCGTCGTAGGTGTGGATCGAGGCGGGCTGGAAGCGCGCCAGCGGCTCGACGCGCAGGAAGTCCTCGCCCTCCTCGACCGTGGCGCCGAGCTTGCGCAGCTCGCAGGCCATCGCGGCGATGCGGTCGGTCTCCTTCACGCGCCAGCTCGCGATGTTGCGCAGCGTGCTGGGGCCGTCGGCGTAGAGCGCCATCACCGCCAGCGTCATCGCCGCGTCGGGAATGTGGTTGCAGTCGAGGTCGATCGCCTTCAGCGGCCAGGCGCCGCGGCGGATCTCCAGCGCGTTGGGCTCGGCGTGCACCACCGCGCCCATCGCCTCGGCGGCCTCCTTGAAGCGGATGTCGCCCTGGATGGAGGCCGCGCCCACGCCCTCGATGCGCACCGGCGCGTCGACGCCGGCGATCGCGCCCAGCGCGATGAAGTACGACGCCGACGAGGCGTCGCCCTCGACATGCACCTCGCCCGGCGTGACATATCGGCTGCCGGCCGGAATGACGAAGCGCTCCCAGCCCTGGCGCTCGACCGCGATGCCGAAGCGCGCCAGCAGGTTCAGCGTGATCTCGATGTAGGGCTTGGAGATCAGCTCGCCGACCACCTCGATGGTGACGGCGCGATCGGTCGCCGCCAGCGGCAGCGCCAGCAGCAGCGCGGTCAGGAACTGGCTCGACACGTCGCCGCGTACCTTGACGGGCGCGGCCAGGTCCAGCGTGCCGCCGGCCACCCGCAGCGGCGGATAGCCCTCGGTGCCCAGGCAGTCGACCGTGCAGCCCAGGCCGCGCAGCGCGTCGACCAGGTCGCCGATCGGGCGCTCGTGCATGCGCTTGACGCCGCCCAGCGTGTAGGCCGCCCCGCCCTGCTGCGTGGCCAGCACCGCCAGCGCGGCGGTCAGCGGGCGCATCGCGGTGCCGGCGTTGCCCAGGAAGAGCTCGGCCGAGGCCACCTGGGGTCGGCCGGCGAAGCCGGTGATGCGGGTCAGGCGGCCGTCCTGGACGATGGCGCAGCCCAGCGTGCGCAGCGCCGCCAGCATCACGCGGGTGTCGTCGGAGTCGAGCAGGTCGACCAGCGTCGTCGTGCCCTCGCTCAGGCCCGCCAGCAGCAGCAGCCGGTTCGAGATGCTCTTGGAGCCGGGCAGCTGCACGGTGCCGGCGGCATGGCCGAGCGGCGGAAGGTCGAGGTACGGGATCGAATACATGCGCAGGATTGTTCTTCGGAAATCAGCGGGCGGTGGCCGGACGGGCATTCATCTGCCAGCCCGAACGGCCCTCGGAGGCGGTGCGGATCAGGTCCTCGAGCGCCTCCTGGTTGCCCGAGCGCATCACCACCTCGAAGGCGTCGAGCGCATGGCGCAGGCGCTGCGACTGCTTGAGCACCTCCTCGCGGTTGGCCATCAGGATGTCGCGCCAGACCGTCGGATCGCCCGCGGCGATGCGGGTGAAGTCGCGGAAGCCCGGACCGGCCAGCGACAGGAACTCGCGGCCGGCCGGCTGCGACATCACCGCGTTGAAATAGGCGAAGGCCAGCAGGTGCGGCAGGTGGCTGACCGCGGCGAAGGCCGCGTCGTGGTTCTCCGGCGTCATGCGCAGCACCTGGCAGCCGATCGCGGCCCAGACGTCGGTGGCCTTCTGCACCATGACCGGATCGGTCTGCGCCAGCGGCGTGAGGATGACCTGCTTGCCCTGGTAGAGCTGCGCGTCGGCATGCTCGACGCCGGCGACCTCCTTGCCGGCGATCGGGTGCGCC
This sequence comes from Sphaerotilus uruguayifluvii, assembly GCF_013294065.1. Lineage (GTDB taxonomy): Bacteria > Pseudomonadota > Gammaproteobacteria > Burkholderiales > Burkholderiaceae_C > Sphaerotilus > Sphaerotilus uruguayifluvii. Next base: position 20,589 of record NZ_JABSNM010000009.1, on the reverse strand, counting down.
GGCACGAAGCTGCCGATGCGCTCGCGCAGCACGCGCCGGGCCACGTCGACCACGTCGCGCTTGGTGCTGCCGACATCCATGAACAGCGTGCCGGGCTCGACCAGGTGGCGGATCGCCTTGAAGGTCGCGTCGCTGGCGGCCACCGGCACGGCGATCAGCACGATGTCCGAGCCCGAGACCGCCAGCAGCGCCGATTCGGCCGCGATGTCGACGACGCCCAGCCGGCGCGCGCGCTCCACCGTCGAGGGCGACTTGCTGTAGCCGACCACCCGCTGCACCAGACCGGCGCGCTTGAGGGCCAGCGCGAAGCTGCCGCCCATCAGGCCGCAGCCGATCACCCCGAGTTGATTGAACATGATTGGAGAACCTGCCGGCAGAGGGGAGATCAGTGGGCGTCGATCGGGTAGGCGCCGAGCACCTTGAAGAAGGCGCAGGCCTCGCGCAGCTCGTGCATCGCGGTCTGCACCGCCGGCTGCTCGGGATGGCCCTGCAGGTCGATGAAGAAGTAGTACTCCCACTGGCCCGAGCGCGCCGGACGCGACTCCAGCCGGGTCATCGACACGCCGTGGCGCTTGAGCGGCGCCAGGATGTCGTACATCGCGCCGGGCCGGTTGACCACCGACACCACCAGGCTGGTGCAGTCGTGGCCGGAAGCCTGCGGGGCCGGATGGCGGTGCGGGTCGGTGACGATCGCGAAGCGGGTGCGGTTGTGCGGATCGTTCTGGATCGCCGGAGCGACCACATGCACGCCGTACTCGCTGGCCGCACGCGCGCTGGCGATGCCGGCCAGGCGGCTGTCCTGCGCGGCCAGGCGCGCGCCCTCGGCGTTGCTGGAGACCGGCCGGCGCTCGGCGTGCGGCAGGTGCAGCGACAGCCAGTCGTGGCACTGCGCCAGCGCCTGCGGGTGCGCGCAGACCGCCTCGATGCCGTCGAGCGCGTTCTCCTTGCGCAGCAGGTTGTGGCGCACGAAGAGGCTGGTCTCGCCGATGATGAACAGCGGCGTGGTCAGGAAGATGTCGAGCGAGCGCGCCACCATGCCCTCGGTCGAGTTCTCGACCGGCACCACGCCGAAGTCGGCCACGCCGGCCGAGGTGTTGCGGAAGACCTCGTCGATGCTGGCGCACGGCACCCGCACGATGGACGAGCCGAAGAAGCCCAGCGCCGCCTCCTCGCTGAAGGTGCCGGCCGGACCGAGATAGGCCACGCGGGTGGGCGTCTCCAGCGCGCGGCAGGCGCTCATGATCTCGCGCCAGATGGGTGCGACGCTCTCGTTCTTCAGCGGTCCCGGGTTGAACTGCTTCAGGCCGTCGATGACCTGCGCCTCGCGCTCCGGGCGGAAGACGACCGAGCCCTCCTTCTTCTTGATCTCGCCGACCTCCTGCGCCAGGCGGGCGCGGCGGTTGAGCATCGCGATCAGCTCGCGGTCGAGCGCGTCGATGCGGTCGCGCAGCTCCGGCAGCGTCGGAGCGGGCGACGCGGCGTCGTGGTCGGGCGTGGTCATGGCAGGAGGGTCCCGGTCTTGTCGTGGTCGAGGAGTCGGATCAGCCGCGGGCGGCGGCGAAGGCGCGCAGGTAGTCCACCAGCGCCTGCACGCCGGCCAGCGGCATGGCGTTGTAGATCGACGCACGCATGCCGCCGACGCTCTTGTGGCCCTTGAGCTGCAGCAGGCCGCGCTCCTGCGCGCCCTTGAGGAAGTCGGCGTTGAGCGACTCGTCGCGCAGCTGGAAGGGCACGTTCATGCGCGAGCGGCAGGCCGGATCGATGCGGTTGACGTAGAAGCCCGCGCCCTCGCCGTCCAGATAGCCGTAGAGCAGCCCGGCCTTCTCGACCGCGCGGCGCTCCATCTCGGCCACGCCGCCCTGGCGCTTCACCCACTGGAACACCAGGCCGGCGATGTAGATGCCGTAGGTCGGCGGCGTGTTGTACATCGAGGCGTTGTCGGCCACCAGCTTGTAGTCGAAGGCGCTCGGGCAGATCGCCAGCGCATGGCCGAGCAGGTCCTCGCGCACGATGACGATGGTGACGCCGGCCGGGCCGATGTTCTTCTGCGCGCCGGCAAAGGCCAGCCCCACCTTCGACCAGTCGATCGCGCGCGACAGGATGTGCGACGAGCAGTCGATCACCAGCTCGGCCGTGCTGCCCAGGGCCTTCAGATCCGGCAGCGCCTGGAACTCGACGCCGTGGATGGTCTCGTTGCTGCAGACGTGCACGTAGCGCGCGTCCGGGCGCAGCGCCCAGCCGGCCGCCGCGGGGATCGACAGGTGGCCGCCCTCGGCGTTGCTGGCCGCGACCTGGGCGTCGCAGTAGCGCTTCGCCTCCTTGGCCGACTTCTGCGACCAGGCGCCGGTGACGACGAAGTCGGCCGCGCCGCCCCGCGACAGGTTCAGCGGCACGATCGCGTTCTCGGCCAGGCCGCCGCCCTGCATGAACAGGATGCGGAAGTCCGCCGGCACCGCCAGCAGCTCGCGCAGGTCGGCCTCGGCGGCTTCGGCGATCGAGATGAACTCGCGCCCGCGGTGGCTCATCTCCATCACGCTCATGCCCGAGCCGTGCCAGTCGAGCATCTCGGCCGCAGCCTGCTGCAGGACCTCCTCGGGCAGCGCCGCGGGACCGGCGGAGAAGTTGTAGGGGCGCGCAGTCATCGTCATCGTCGGATCAACAGGTCTTCGGGAGAGTCACTTCTTCGCCGGCGCCGAGGCCGGCTGCGGCACGCCCAGGCGGGTGCTGATGCTGCGGTCGAGCGCCTGCAGCTTGGGCTCGACGGCGGTGCGGGTCTCGGTGACCAGCTTCTCGGACAGCACCTTCTGGATCTCGGGCGTCATCTGCTGGTAGCGGCGCACCACCGGCGACTCCAGCCAGCTGACCAGCTGCTTGAGCTCGTCCTCGCTGAACTTCTCGTCGAGCATCGAGCCCATCACGCCCGGCGCCATCTTCTGCGCGCGGTCGCGCACGACCGGCGTGGCCTCGTCGACGTACTTGCGCACGTCGGCCTGGATGTCCTTGGCGACGGCCTCGCGCTTTTCCGGCGCGATGCGCGTCTGCAGCACCATGCCGGCCTGCTGCATCAGCGCCATGGCCGGCTGCTCGACCAGGCTGCGGGCGATGCCCTCGATGCCGCCCTGCTGCAGCGAGATGACCTTGGCGATCAGCTCCTTCTTGGCTGCGCTCGGCTCGGCGGCCTGCGCCGGCAGCGCCGCCGCCAGCGCCAGCGTCGCGGCAGGAATCAGCGCCAGGCGACGCAGGGTGGACAGGCAAGTCATCAGGCAGTCTCCCCGGCGCTGGCGCCGGTGTCGGTGGGGGAATCGGTGGCGGCCTCGGCGGCCGGATCGACGGTCGGGTCGGCGCCAGGCTCGGCGGACTCGTTGGCGTCGTTCTCGAAGATGCGCTGCAGGCCCGAGAGCCGGGTGCCCTCGTCCAGCGCGATCAGCGTGACGCCCTGGGTCGCGCGGCCCATCTCGCGGATCTCGGACACGCGGGTGCGCACCAGCACGCCGCGGTCGGTGATCAGCATGATCTCGTCCTCGGCGCGCACCAGCGTGGCGGCGACCACCCGGCCGTTGCGCTCGGACTGCTGGATGGCGATCATGCCCTTGGTGCCGCGGCCGTGGCGGGTGTGCTCGGCGATGCTGGTGCGCTTGCCGTAGCCGTTCTCGGTGGCGGTCAGCACGCTCTGCGACTCGTCCTCGGCCACCAGCATCGCGATGACGTTCTGGCCGTCCTCGAGCGACATGCCGCGCACGCCGCGGGCGTTGCGGCCCATCGGGCGCACGTCGCCCTCGTGGAAGCGCACCGCCTTGCCGCCGTCGGAGAACAGCATCACGTCATGCTCGCCGTCGGTCAGCGCCGCGCCGATCAGGTGGTCGCCCTCGTCCAGGTCGACCGCGATGATGCCGGCCTTGCGCGGGTTGCTGAACTCGTCGAGCGCCGTCTTCTTCACCGTGCCCAGCGCGGTCGACATGAAGATGTAGTGGTCGGCGGGGAAGCTGCGGAACTCGCCCGTGAGCGGCAGCACCACGGTGATCTTCTCGCCCGGCTGCAGCGGGAACATGTTGACGATCGGCTTGCCGCGGCTGGCGCGCCCGCCCTGCGGCACCTCCCAGACCTTCAGCCAGTAGACGCGGCCGCGGTCGCTGAAGCACAGCATCCAGTCGTGCGTGTTGGCGATGAAGAGCTGGTCGACCCAGTCGTCTTCCTTGGTCTGCGTGGCCTGCTTGCCGCGGCCACCGCGCTTCTGGGCGCGGTACTCGGCCAGCGGCTGGCTCTTGATGTAGCCGCCGTGGCTGAGCGTCACCACCATGTCGGTCGGGGTGATCAGGTCCTCGGTGCCTAGCTCCTGCACGTTGTGCTCGATGGTGGAGCGGCGCGCGCCCAGCTTCGTCTGGCCGAACTCGGCGCGCAGCACGCCCAGCTCGTCGACGATGATCGCGGTGACCCGCTCGGGCCGCGCCAGGATGTCGAGCAGGTCGGCGATGGTCGCCATGATGTCGCGGTACTCGCCGACGATCTTGTCCTGCTCCAGGCCGGTCAGGCGCTGCAGGCGCATCTGCAGGATCTCGCCGGCCTGGTCGTCGGACAGGCGGTAGAGGCCGTCGTCCTGCAGGCCGTACTGCGCCGGCAGCCCCTCGGGGCGGAAGGCCTCGCGGCCGCCCAGCGCGGCGCTGCCCGCGCGCTCGAGCATCTCGCGCACCAGCGCCGAGTCCCAGCCCTGCTCCATCAGCGCGGCGCGCGCCATCGGTGGCGTGGGCGAGGTCTTGATGATGCGGATGAACTCGTCGATGTTGGCCAGCGCCACCGCCAGGCCCTCGAGCACATGGCCGCGCTCGCGTGCCTTGCGCAGCTCGTACACCGTGCGGCGCGTCACCACCTCGCGGCGGTGCTCCAGGAAGATCTCCAGCAGGAGCTTGAGGTTGCACAAGCGCGGCTGACCGTCGATCAGCGCGACCATGTTCATGCCGAAGCTGTCCTGCAGCTGCGTCTGCTTGTAAAGGTTGTTGAGCACCACCTCCGGGACTTCGCCGCGCTTGAGCTCGATGACCACGCGCATGCCGGACTTGTCCGACTCGTCCTGGATGTGGCTGATGCCCTCGATCTTCTTCTCGTGGACGAGCTCGGCGATGCGCTCGAGCAGCGTCTTCTTGTTCACCTGATAGGGAATCTCGTCGACGATGATCGCCTGGCGCGCGCCGCGGTCGATGTCCTCGAAATGCACCCGCGCGCGCATGACCACGCGCCCGCGACCGGTGCGGTAGCCCTCGCGCACGCCGGCCACGCCGTAGATGATGCCAGCGGTGGGGAAGTCCGGCGCCGGGATGATCTCCATCAGCTCGTCGATGGTGGCGTCGGGCTGGCGCAGCAGATGCAGGCAGGCGTCGACCACCTCGTTGAGGTTGTGCGGCGGGATGTTGGTGGCCATGCCCACCGCGATGCCGGCCGAGCCGTTGACCAGCAGGTTGGGCAGCCGGGTCGGCAGCACCAGCGGCTCGCGCTCGCTGCCGTCGTAGTTCGGGCCGAAGTCGACGGTCTCCTTGTCGATGTCGGCCAGCATCTCGTGCGCGACCTTGCCCAGGCGGATCTCGGTATAGCGCATCGCCGCGGCGTTGTCGCCGTCGATCGAGCCGAAGTTGCCCTGGCCGTCGACCAGCATGTGGCGCAGCGAGAAGTCCTGCGCCATGCGCACGATGGTGTCGTAGACCGCGGTGTCGCCGTGCGGATGGTACTTGCCGATCACGTCGCCGACGATGCGCGCGCTCTTCTTGTAGGGGCGGTTCCAGTCGTTGTTGAGCTCGTGCATCGCGTAGAGCACGCGCCGGTGCACCGGCTTCAGACCGTCGCGTGCATCCGGCAGCGCCCGCCCGACGATCACGCTCATCGCGTAGTCGAGGTACGAGCGGCGCATTTCCTCTTCGAGGCTGACGGGCAGGGTTTCTTTGGCGAATTGAGTCATGCGGTCGGACCGTTGCACAGCGGGGACGCGCTCGTCAGCGCAGGGCTGTACGAGACATCGAGCCCTCCATTCTACGATCCGCGCAATGTCGTCATGGCGCAACATCGCTGTCCGGAGGCGTCTTCCCGTGGCACAAGCCGGCAAAGCGCGTATGGCACAATGAATTTGTCGGTCCCTAGTGCCGCGCTCTCATCGGCAAGCATGGGCCGCCGCTTTTTCTGCATCTTGCAGCCCGATCTGCGGCTTTTCTCGAGAGGAGAACCATGAACAAACTCAACAAGGTTGCACTGCTGTTCGCGTCGGCCGCTCTCGCCGCCTGTGCGACCGGTGGCTCGACCTCCGGCGCCGTCGACAACTGGCGCGCTGCCGACGGCACCGTCATCAAGAACGGCACGAACGAACTGTGCTGGCGTGACGCCTTCTGGACCCCGCAGACCGGCGTCCAGGGCTGCGACGGCGTCCCGGCTCCGGTGGCTCCGGCCCCGGCTCCGGCCCCCGCTCCGGCACCGGCTCCGGCCGTCGTCCCGGTCGCTCCGGCTCCGGCTCCGGCCCCCGCTCCGGTCCCGGTCGCTCCGGTCAGCGAGAAGGTCACCTTCGCCGCCGACGCGTTCTTCGACTTCGACAAGGCTGTCCTGAAGAAGGACGCCGGCGCGAAGCTGGACGACCTGGTCAGCAAGGTCAAGGGCATCAATCTGGAAGTCATCATCGCCGTCGGCCACACCGACAGCCGTGGCTCCGATGCCTACAACCAGAAGCTGTCGCTGCGTCGAGCCGAAGCCGTCAAGAAGTATCTGGTCGGCAAGGGCATCGAGCCGAACCGCATCTACACCGAAGGCAAGGGCGAGAAGCAGCCGGTCGCCGACAACAAGACCAACGAAGGCCGCGCGAAGAACCGTCGCGTGGAAATCGAGGTCGTCGGTACCCGCACCAAGTAAGCAGCACCCTGCTCGCTCAAGGAACCCCGCCCCGGCGGGGTTTTTTGTTGCCCGTCCGATTTCGCTACCATCGCCGGATCATGCAAAACGTCGACCCCAAGGAGCTCGCCAAGTTCAGCGAGCTGGCCCACAAGTGGTGGGACCCGGAGAGCGAGTTCCGTCCGCTCCACCAGATCAATCCGCTGCGGCTCGAGTGGATCGAGCAGTGCGCCGGATCGCTCGACGGCCGCCAGGTCGTCGACGTCGGCTGCGGCGGCGGCATCCTCAGCGAGGCGATGGCCCGGCGCGGCGCGCAGGTGCTGGGGGTCGATCTGGCTGAACGCTCGCTGAAGGTCGCGCAGCTGCACGCGATGGAGGCCGGCCTGCAGAACGTGCAGTACCGCGAGGTCGCCGCCGAGGCGCTGGCCGACGAGATGCCGGGCCGCTTCGATGTCGTGACCTGCATGGAGATGATCGAGCATGTGCCCGATCCGGGCTCGATCGTCGCGGCCTGCGCGAAGCTGGTGCGTCCGGGCGGCTGGGTCTTCCTGTCGACGCTGAACCGCAACCCGAAGTCCTTCCTGTTCGCGATCCTGGGCGCCGAGTACGTCCTGAACCTGCTGCCTCGCGGCACGCACGAGTACGCCAAGTTCATCCGCCCGAGCGAGCTGGCCGGCTGGTGCCGCCACTGCGGCCTGGACCTGCAGCACACCCGGGGCCTGGAGTACAACCCGCTGACGCGCCGCTACTGGCTGAGCGCCGACACCAGCGTCAACTACATGATCGCCTGCCGCAGGGAAACGCAGTGAGCCGGTCTGTCCATGCGGTGTTGTTCGATCTTGACGGCACCCTGATCGATAGTGCACTCGATCTCGGCGGCGCCGGCAACGACCTGCGCGAGCGCCGCGGCCTGCCGCCGCTGCCCCTCGAGACCTTCCGGCCGATGACCGGCACCGGTGCGCGCGGCATGCTGCGCGTGGCGCTGGGCCTGTCGCCCGACGACGCCGATTTCGAGGTGCTGAAGGACGAATACCTGGCGATCTACGCCGCCCGCCTGACCCGGCTGACGCGGGTGTTCGACGCGATGGCACCGGTGCTCGACGCGCTCGACGCCGCCGCCCTGCCCTGGGGCATCGTCACCAACAAGCACAGCCGCTTCGCCGAGCCGGTCGTGGCCGGCACCGGCCTGGCCGGACGCAGCCGGGTGCTGGTCTGCGGCGACACCACCGCACGCGCCAAGCCCTTCCCCGATCCGCTGCTGGAGGCCGCGCGCCGCCTGGCGGTCGCCCCGGCGCACTGCCTCTATGTCGGCGACGACCTGCGCGACATCCAGGCCGGACAGGCCGCTGGCATGGGCACGGTCGCCGCCGCCTGGGGCTATCTGGGCGACGGCGAGCCGATCGAGGCCTGGGGCGCCGACCACCTCGCGCACACGCCGGCCGGGCTGCTCGAGCTGCTGCAGCTCGACACCCGCGGATGATGCTAAGATGACGGGTTCAGGGGCCGACCTGGTTTCGACGTGGGTGCGGAATCGGAGCAGGGCATGCCGAGCACCAGTTCGCTCGTAAATCCACTGGAAACAAAGTAACTGCGAACGACGAACGTTTCGCCCTCGCCGCTTAACACCGGTGAGCCTCTCAACGGTTGGCCGATGGGCCGGGCCTGAGATCGCAAGGTCAAGGGCTGAGAGGTCATTCACATTGGCTGGGTCTGAGCCGGGTCACACGGTTCAGGTCGAGATCTCGTGACTGGCGTGTCCAAGAGGGTGTTCCTGCCCGCCTGGCGCGCGAGACTCAAATCAGAGAACTACGCATGTAGAACTGCCTGAGGATGGCTTGCGGACGGGGGTTCAATTCCCCCCGGCTCCACCAGCTGCGACGACAAGGGCCCGGACGACCTCCGGGCCCTTTGTCCTTTGGTGCCAGAGCCAAGCTCAGTTCAACCCGGCTCAGTTCGCCGCGACGTATTCCAGCGACGAGTGGTGCACGACGATGCGCAGCCGGCCGGCGTCGTCCTTGACGAACTGCCAGGTCTTGTCGACCGCCGTGACCTTGCCGTCCTTGCCGGTGAAGCGGACCTTGCCCATGGTGGTGGCGCTGTCGCCGGCGATGAAGACCGCCGCATTGACCGGCTCGCAGGCGGTCCAGCCCTTCAGCGCGAAGCCGCTGTCCTTCGGATAGGTCGCGTCGCCGCCGACGAAATAGGACAGCGCGCCGTCGCGGGTGGTGCGGAAGGTCTGCGGATTGACCGTCAGCGTCGGCTTGAACAGCACCACGCCCATCTGGTAGCCGTAGGCGGCATCGATCACCTTCTCGGCCAGCGCCCGTGCCGCGGGCTGGCCGCCGCTGGCATGCGCCGCGCCGATGTCGAGCAGCGCCTGGCACCAGGCCTTCTGCGCCGACAGCACCTCGGACTCGGTGATGGCATGGTTGACGACGACGGTCTGGGCGCGGGCGGCCAGCGGCGCGTGGCCCAGCGTCAGGGCGGCCAGGGTGGCGATCAGGGCGGGGATGCGGCTCTTCATGGTCGGAAACTCCGTGTCTCGCGGGATTCGTTGCGGGGTGTCGGCACAGGTCCGATTGGAGCGACGCGCCTTGAACCTGCGGTGATCGGCGCATGAGGCGGCACTGACAGCCAGATGAACGCCGGATGAACCGGGGCACGCGCCGCGGCGGCACGGAGACAATCGGGCCATGTTCCGTCGCCGCCTCACCCTGGTCCTGGCCCTGTTCGCGCTGGTGATGGCGCTGGCCGCGCTGCTGGCCGCCGCCTCGCTGGCGGTCACCGAGCGCCAGGTGCTGCGCGGACGGGTGGCCAGCGACATCGCCACCGGCTTCATCCAGCTCTCGGCGCAGAAGCAGCGCCTGCGCACCTGGGTCGCCCAGACGCAGCAGGGCGCGCACGCCGACAGCGGCGCGCGCGCCGAGCTGCTCGCGGCGATGCAGGGCACGCTGCAGCGCCTGAAGGGCCTGACCCAGCAGGCGATCGAGCTCGACGGCCGCGCCGAGGCCCGCGAGGAGAACCTGCGCCGCCGCGAGACGCTGGCGGTGCTCGAGCAGAGCGTCAGCGCGCTGGCCCGCGCGGCCGACCAGGCCCGCGCGCTGCCGCCCGGCTCCGACGCCGCACAGGCCTGGACCGAGCTGTCGAGGGTCTTCGACATGCCCCAGGGCCACGACGTGCGCAAGCTCATCGCCGAGAACATCGCCCGCGAGACCGCCGCGGTGCAGCGCGAGCGCGCGGCCGCCGACGCGACGCTGACGGGGGTGCGCTGGCTCTGGCTCGGTGCGGCCGCGGTGCTGTCGGCCAGCGCGATGGCGGCGGCGCTGCATTTCGGCCGGGCGCTGCACCGCCCCCTGCGGCAGCTCAGCGAAGGCGCGCAGGCGCTGCAGGCCGGGCAGCTAGGCCACCGCATCGCGCTGGACGGACAGGACGAGTTCGCCGAGGTCGCGCACAGCGTCAACGCGCTGGCCGCCGAGCTCGAGCGCCACCGCGAGCGCGAATCGGCGCAGCGCCAGCGGCTCGAGGAGCAGGTCAATGCACGCACCCGCGAGCTGGCCGACGCGCTGGCCTCGCTGCGCCAGGCCGACGCGCAGCGTCGCCGCCTCTTCGCCGACATCAGCCACGAGCTGCGCACGCCCACGACCGTGATCCGCGGCGAGGCCGAGATCACGCTGCGCGGCATCGACAAGCCGGCGGCCGAATACAAGGAGACGCTGTCGCGCATCGTCGTCACCGCGCGCCAGCTCGGCGCGGTCATCGACGACCTGCTGGCGATGGCGCGCAGCGACATCGACTCGCTGTCGCTGGTGCGCGAGCCGGTCGACATGGACGAGCTGGCCGCCGAGGCGCTGGCGCAGGCCGGCGTGCTCGCGGCCCGCCAGGGCGTGCGGCTCGGCGAGTCGCCCCGGCGCACCGGCCGCCATGTGGTCGCGGGCGATCCGCTGCGGCTGCGCCAGCTGCTGGGCGTGCTGCTGGACAACGCGACGCGCTACTCGCGCGCCGGCGACCAGGTCGACATCACCGTCGAGGCAGTGCAGGATCTGACGCAGGGCCCGGACGGCCAGGACGAGCCGGCCGACCTGCGCGTGACGGTCGGCGACCAGGGCATCGGCATTCCGGCGCACGAGCTGCCGCTGGTGTTCGATCGCCATTTCCGCGGCGCGCAGGCGCGCCGCCACAGCCCGGACGGCAGCGGTCTGGGCCTGTCGATCGCACGCTCGCTGGCGCGGGCGCACGGCGGCCAGCTTCAGCTGCACAGCAGCGAGCGCGGCACCCGGGCGGTGCTGACGCTGCCGCGGATCCGGGCACAGGACCTGCTCGCCCCCGAACCCCTGACGACATGAACATCCTGATCATCGAGGACGATCCGCGCATCGCCGACTTCCTGGGCCGCGGCCTGCGCGCCGAGGGCCACCGGGTCGAGCTGGCCAGCACCGGGCCTCAGGGCCTGGAGGCCGCCCGCCAGGCCGCGCGCGAGGTGGCCGCCGGCGGCGCGCCGGTGGTGCTGATCCTGGACCTGATGCTGCCGGGCATCGGCGGGCTGGAGATCTGCCAGACGCTGCGCGCGGAAGGCGCGGCGCTGCCGATCCTGATGCTGTCGGCGCTCGGCTCGGTCGAGGACCGGGTCGCCGGGCTGCGGCTCGGCGCCGACGACTACCTGGCCAAGCCCTTCGACTTCGAGGAGCTGCTGGCGCGGCTGGAATCGCTGGCGCGGCGCGGCCGCGACTGGACGCCGGCTACGCCGAGCCGGCTGGTGGTGGCCGACCTGGTGTTCGACCGCGAGCGCATGCAGGCCAGCCGCGCCGGCCGGCCGCTGGCGCTGACCGCGCGCGAGCTCGCGCTGCTGGAGCTGATGATGAGCGCGCCGGGGCGGCTGTTCAGCCGCGAGCGCATCCTCGCCAATGTCTGGGGCGCCAGCGAGGATCCGCTGACGAATGTCGTCGACGTCTACATCCGCCGGCTGCGCGCCAAGATCGACGAGGGCTGCACGCCGGCGCTGATCCACACGGTGCGCGGCCTGGGCTACCGGCTGGAGGCGCCGGGCTGAGGTCAGAAGGTCAGCGTGCGCACGCCGTCCGACGTGCCCAGCAGGCAGACGCTGGCCTTGTTGCGGGCGAAGATGCCCACCGTGACCACGCCCGGCCACTGGCTGATGTCGGCCTCCATCGCGGCCGGGTCGGTGATCTTCAGGCCGCGCACGTCCAGGATGTGGCAGCCGTTGTCGGTGACGCAGCCGGCGCGCAGCGTCGCCTCGCCGCCGTACTGCGCCTTCAGGCGGCGCGCCACCTGGACCGCCGCCATCGGGATCACCTCGACCGGCAGCGGGAAGCGGCCCATCACCTCCACCAGCTTGCTCTCGTCGGCGATGCAGACGAAGCGCTCGGCCAGGTCGGCGACGATCTTCTCGCGCGTCAGCGCCGCGCCGCCGCCCTTGATCATGTTGCCGCGGGGATCGACCTCGTCGGCGCCGTCGATGTAGACCGGCAGCGACTCGACCTCGCAGGCCTCCAGCACCGGGATGCCCAGCGCCTTCAGGCGCTCGGTCGACGCCACCGAGCTCGACACCGCACCGCGGATCTGGTCCTTGATGGTGGCCAGCGCGTCGATGAACTTGTTGACGGTCGAGCCGGTGCCGACACCGACGATGGCGCCCGCGGGCACGTACTGCACGGCCGCCTGGCCGACGAGGGTCTTGAGTTCGTCCTGGGTCATGGGAGGAATCTTCGGGGAAGTTCGGGGAGGGGTTGTGATCGGGGACAATTCACGATTATGGCCCTCGTCCCCTACGCCCTCACCCGCCCCTTCCTCTTCGGCCTCGACCCGGAGGCCGCGCACGAGCTGACGCTCGACGCGATCGCGCGCTTCCAGAACACGCCCCTGCAATGCCTGTGGTCGCACGCGCGCGTCAGCGACCCGGTCACCGTGGCCGGCCTGAAGTTCCCCAACCGCATCGGCCTGGCCGCCGGTCTGGACAAGAACGGCCGCTGCATCGACGGCCTGGGCGCGATGGGCTTCGGCTTCATCGAGGTCGGCACCGTGACCCCGAAGGGCCAGCCCGGCAACCCCAAGCCGCGCATGTTCCGCCTGCCCGAGGCCGACGCGCTGATCAACCGCCTCGGCTTCAACAACGAGGGCCTCGACAGCTTCCTGGCCAACGTCAAGCGTGCGACCAGCTTCCGCCGTACCGGCGGCATCCTCGGCCTGAACATCGGCAAGAACGCGGCCACGCCGATCGAGAACGCGGTCGACGACTACCTGATCGCGCTCGACGGCGTCTATCCGCACGCCGACTACGTGACGGTCAACATCTCCAGCCCGAACACCAAGAACCTGCGCGCGCTGCAGAGCGACGAGGCGCTCGACGCGCTGCTGTCGCGGCTGCAGGCGCGCAAGCAGCAGCTCGCGCGCCAGCACGGCCGCAACGCGCCGATGTTCGTGAAGATCGCGCCCGACCTGGACGAGGCGCAGGTCAAGGTCATCGCCGCGACGCTGAAGCACAACGGCATCGACGGCGTGATCGCCACCAACACCACCATCGGCCGCGACGCGGTCAAGGGCCTGAAGCATGCCGAGGAGACCGGCGGCCTGTCGGGCCGGCCGGTGTTCGAGGCCAGCAACCGGGTGATCGCGCAGCTGCGCGCCGAGCTGGGCGCGGGCTATCCGATCATCGGCGTCGGCGGCGTGCTGAGCGGCGCCGACGCACAGGCCAAGCTGCGCGCCGGCGCCGACCTGGTGCAGGTCTACACCGGCCTCATCTACCGCGGCCCGGCGCTGGCGGGCGAATGCGCCCGGGCGATGCGCGCGCGCTGAGCACACCCGTCTTTTCACGGAACCGGAACGCGCCGCCGCGCTCCAAGCCCGCATGAACCAACCTTCCGATCCCCTCGGCCGCCTGATCCGCTTCGTCGTGCGCTTCGTCTTCGTCGCGGCGGGCGCGGTGTTCTTCATGAGCCTGCTGCTGGCCGGCGTCATCGCCGCGGTGGCATTCACGCTGTGGAGCCTGCTGCGCGGACGCCGGCCGGTGGCGGTCGACATCTTCCGCTTCCAGCAGGCCGCACGCGAACGCGCCCGCACCGGCGGCTTCGGCGCGCGCTGGAACGGCGGCGGCATGGCCGCCGAGGCCGGGGACGTCGTCGAGGTGCAGGCGCGCGAGGTGGTGCGCGCCGATCAGCGGCTCGGCGGCAGCCGGGGCTGACGCCCGCGCTGGCGCAGGACGACCAGCAGCGCCAGCCCCACCGCCATGACGACCGCCGCGCCCAGCAGCCCGCCAGTGTAGCTGCCGCCGCTGCGCGCGGCCAGCCATCCGGTCACGGCCGGCCCGATGATCTGCGCGACGCCGTAGGTCAGCGTCATGCGGCCCATCATCCGGGCCGGCCTGTTCGGATGGAAGCGCCCGGCCATCGTCAGCACCAGGCTGACCAGCCCGATGAAGGTCGCGCCGAACAGCACCGCGCCGGACAGGTAGCCGGCGTAGTTGACCGCCGCCAACCCGCCCGCCTCGGCCACGCCGAGCCCGGCCTCGCGCTGCATCAGCGGCATCAGCGGCGTGTAGGCGAAGCGCGCCACGCCCATCGTCAGCATCAGGCTGCACAGCCCGGCGACCAGCACGCGCAGCCGCGCCGCATCGGCAGCCGGCGACATGCGGTCCGTCGGCGCCGTGCTCATGCGTCGAACCCGGCCGCCAGCGCCTGCACGATCTCGGCGGCCGGAGCGGCGCGGCAGCCGGTGCGGTTCGTGCCCGACCACAGCGGCGTGAAGTCGTCGCGGCCGAGCGACTCGGCGCGGGCACGCAGCGGCGCCAGCGCGTTCGACGCCAGCGGAAACGGCGGCGCCACGTCGGCGACGGGCCCCAGGTCGCGCATCAGCCGGTTCGGCAGGCCGCGCGCCAGCCCGCCGGAGAACAGGTTCGTCAGCGCGGTCGGCTCGGCCGGATCGCGCAGCAGGCGGGCGCGGTGCAGCGCGCCGGTGCTCGCCTCGTCGCAGCACAGGAAGGCCGTGCCGACCTGCACCGCCGCCGCGCCGAGCGCCATCGCCGCGCGCACGCCGGCCGCGTCGGCGATGCCACCGGCGGCGATCACCGGGATGTCCAGCGCCGCGACGAGCTGCGGCAGCAGCGCCAGCGTGCCGCTCTGCCGCGCCGGATCGGTGTCGAGGAAATGGCCGCGGTGGCCGCCGGCCTCCAGTCCCTGCGCGATCACCGCGTCGGCGCCATGGGCCTGCAGCCACTGCGCCTCGCGCAGCGTCGTCGCCGACGACAGCACGCGCGCACCGAGCCGCTTGACCCGCGCCAGCAGATCCGGCGCCGGCAGCCCGAAGTGGAAGCTCACCAGCGCGGGCCGGAAGGCCTCCAGCACCTCGGCCGCCGGCGGGCCGAAGGGCTGGCGGCTCGGCGCCGCGACCGCCGCGGCCGGATCGAGGCCCAGCTCGGCGTGATACGGCGCCAGCGCGGCCCGCCAGCGCGGCTCGGCCGCTGCCGCGGCCTCCGCCGTCGGCGGCACATGGGCGAAGAAGTTGACGAGATAGGGCCGGCCGGCGTCCTGCAGCACCTGCAGCTCGCGCGCCAGCGTCGCCGCATCGAGCATCGCCGCCGGCAGCGCCCCCATCGCGCCGGCCTCGCCGACCGCCCGCGCCAGCCGTGCGCCCTGCGCGCCAGCCATCGGCGCCTGGATCAGCGGCCAGCGCGTGCCGAGAAAGGAGTTCATCGAACGGTCCAAGGTGTCCATGGTCATCACGTTACGGCCGTTCTACCATCTGTACCAATGATTTGTTGCGATCATAGATATCTGTACAGGAGATGACATCGCATGGACCCGCTCGCCCTGAACACCTTCGTCGCGGTGGCGCGCCGCGGCTCGGTCAGCGCCGCCGCGGAGGATCTGCACACCGTGCAGTCCAACGTCACCGCGCGCATCAAGCAGCTGGAGGCCGATCTGGGTGTCGCGCTGTTCGTTCGTCACAGCCGCGGCGTGCGGCCGACGCCGGCCGGCGAGCGGCTGCTCGGCTATGCGCAGCGCTTCCAGGCGCTGGAGGAAGAGGCGCGCGCGGCGCTGCGCGATGACGGCGCGCTGCACGGCCCGCTGCGCCTGGGCACGATGGAGACGACCGCCGCGGTGCGCCTGCCGCCGCTGCTGCGGCGCTTCCACGACGCCCATCCCCAGGTGCAGCTGGAGGTGCGCACCGGCACCAGCGCCGAGCTGCTGCTGCAGGTGCAGCGCCACCAGCTCGACGCCGCCTTCGTCGCCGGACCGCTCGACCACCCGGAGCTGGACGCCCGCCCGGCGTTCAGCGAGGAGCTGGTGCTGGTGCAGGCGGCAGACAGCCCCGGCATCGACGCACTGCTGGCGCGCGGCCGGCTCACCGTGATCGTCTTCCGCGCCGGCTGCACCTACCGGCAGCGGCTGGAGGCGGCGTTCGCGACGCGCGGCTGGGGCCCGCTGCAGCGGCTGGAGTTCGGCACGCTCGACGGCATGCTCGGCTGCGTCGCCGCGGGCGTCGGCATCACCGGACTGCCGCGCAGCGTGGTCGAGGCGCACCGTGGCGCCACCGACCTGCGCCTCGAGCCGTTCGAACCCGCCAGCCTGACGGTCGACACGCTGCTGGTGCGCCGCCGCGACACCCTGCGCAGCGCCGCTCTGTCGGCCTTCGAGCAGCTGCTGGACTGACGAGCTGCGAGACTGCACGCTCTTGGCCAACAGGAAAAAGCCCCGTAAATCAACGACTTACGGGGCTTGTTCTGGTGGGCGGTGCAGGGTTCGAACCTGCGACCCCTGCCGTGTGAAGGCAGGATCTGTAGTCATCCATGCACAAACATAGACCAACTCTCCCTCTGTAGCCAGTATCCAGCATCCTTCTGAGTTCATCCTTGTGCTCCAATGTTTTTCAGACTCCTTTCACACGGATCTGAAGAGCATGGCGAAGATCGAACTTCACAAAGTCGCCGGACGAGATCGCCTCTCGCCCCGTCGCGACCCCTACTTTCAGCGCCTGGAGACCGGCAAGGCCCTCGGCTTCAGGAAGATGACCAGCACCAGCCCTGGCAGTTGGATTGCCCGGTACCGCGAGCAGGACACCGGCCGCCAGATCCACGAGCCGCTAGGGACGTTCGAGAACCTGCCGCCGTCCGAGCGATTCGACGCCGCGCGCCGCGCCGCCCTGGCCTGGATGACGCATCTGGAGCGAGGCGGCCGGCTCGACGTGGTGACGGTCGCCGACGCCTGCCGCGTCTACGCCGAGCACATCGCCAGCACCAAGGGGGACAAGCAGGCCGATGACCTGCGCGCCCGATACCGCCGATGGATCGACGCTGACCCACTCGGGCCGGTGGAGCTGCTGAAGCTCAAGCGCGAGCATGTCCGCGCCTGGAGAGCCCGCCTGCACGCCGCGCCGATCACCAGCAAGGCGGGAGACACCCGACCGCGCAGCGACAGCGCCGTGAACCGAGACATGACCGCCGTTCGAGCCGCGCTGAATCACGCTCTGGCCGAAGGCGCTGTTGCATCGTCGTTCGCCTGGGACGAGCCACTGAAGGCCACGGCCGGCGCAGATGGCCGCCGCACGGTCTACCTGACACCGCAGCAGCGCCGCGACCTGATCGCCAACGCCAGCGACGAGATCCGCCCGCTACTGCGCGGCCTGGCGATCCTGCCGCTTCGTCCTGGCGCCCTCGCCTCGCTGACCGTCGCCGACTTCGACCGCCAACAGGGGACGCTGCGTATCCGCGCGGACAAGGCCGGAGCCGGCCGGATCATCAAGCTTCCTGCCGGCGCTGCTGCACTGCTGGCCGACTGCAGCCGCGACAAGCTGCCGGGCGCGCCGCTGTTCGCGCGGGCAGACGGCGAGGCATGGAACAAGGACGCATGGAAAGGCCCGGTCAAGGCCGCCGTGATCGCTGCAGGTCTGCCGGCCGATGCCGTCGCCTACTCGCTGCGGCACTCGACGATCACAGACCTGGTGGTGTCCGGGCTGGACATGGCGACCGTCGCCGCGCTGGCCGGCACATCGGTGCCGATGATCGCCAAGCACTACGCCCACTTGCAGAACGACCGCGCAGCCGATGCGCTTGCGGGGCTGGCACTGTGAGCGATCGGCCGAAAACCGCTACCCGTGGCACTGCCAAAACCGACAAAACCCGCCGCGTCACGGTCGGAAGGCGCTTCACCAAGGTGCGGGCGATTGAGCACCCGGTCGATGGCTATGGGCTCATGGTGGAGCCGGACCGCGCCATGTACGCCACCCGCGAAGAGATGCGCGCCCGCTCGATTCGCATCCTCGAAGCAGCCGGCATCCCGGTGTCCGAGTTGCTGGAGAGATCCCCGTACGGGTCGCTTGTGCGCGACTACGTATGGAATTCACTGGACCACCCCTCTGACTCTGAGCTTGGCTTGGCCGCTCGCATCGTGGAGCTGTGCAACCACCTGGACGGGTACGAAGAACTAGGGTACCCGGCCAGCCAGATCATCAGCACGGCCCTGCATCTTGGACGCCTGGATGCACTGGCGAAGGTGTACCGCATCACGGACGAAACGACCGCGCCAGCGCTGCGCAAGGGTGGCGAGGCCCGCCGAAAGTACACGGACGAGGACCGCGAGCGCTGGGCGGCAAGATGGCACGAGCTGCGGGCCGTGAACGGCCGAATGTCGTTCTCCGCCGCCGCTGCACGCATCGTCGCCGACTTCGGGTACGGCCGGGGCGCAGAACGGACGATCCGCGAGCACCTGGCGACGCTGCAAAAGTAGTTGGCGGATTGGATTCGGTCTGCCAACAAAGCGCCCTAGGCTTCGCCCAGAAGTTACCCAATGACAAGGAGCCGCACCGATGAACACCCAATCTCAACCCGCCGACACCCTGCTGACCATCCCCGAAGCCTGCGCCGCCCTGCGCGTTTCGCGTGGCTTCATCTACACGCTGCAGAAGCGTGGCGCCCTCGAACTGGTGAAGTTCGGCCGCGCCGCCCGCATCCGCCGTTCGTCGATCGAGCGCCTGATTCAGTCCGGCGCTGCACAGTGATCGACGCCAAAGAGAAAGGCCCGGCAACCGCTCGCAACGGTTCCGGGCCAGTGTTCAACGCAGATCGAGAACAGGACGTGATCTTCCCATGACCCGCCACCACACGCAACGCCGCGCCGCCCTGGCGCAACAGGCAGCAGCCGGCCCCGTCCGGTAACACCCAAGGAGCCCCATGAACAACCGTCCCAAGAGGTCGGTCTGGCCGCTGCATTGCCCGAAACAGACCGCCGCCAGCCTTCACGACACCCTGCGCGCCACGTTCGGCGCTGCGCCCGAGCGCGACATCACGCCCGGCGAGTTCATCCGCTTCGGTGGCCGGAATCGGCCGCTGTGGGTCCGGCTGTTCACCGATGGCCGCGCCGCCGTCTTCGGCGACTGGCGCACGGGCGAACATCAGACCTGGAGCGAGTTGGGCCGCCCGATGGACCCGGCAGAGCGCGCCGCCGCTCGGGCCTGGGCAGAGCAGCAGCGCCGCCAACGAGAAGCCGAGCAGCGCGCCGCCTGGGCGAAGAACGCTGCCGACATCGCCTTGCAGTGGTCACGCGCCCGGCCGCTGGTGCCCGGCGATCCGGTCACGCTCTACCTGAAGAACCGCCTGGGCGTGGCGCTGTGGCCACTGCCGGCCGCGCTGCGGTACGTGCCGGCGCTGCCGTACTTCAACGAGGACGGCAAGGAGGTCGGCCGCTTCCCGGCGATGCTGGCCGCGATCACCAGCCCGGCCGGCGAGCTGCTGGCGCTGCACCGGACCTACCTCAGCCGAGACGGTCGGAAGGCCGATGTGCCCGGCCCGGTCAAGAAGCTGTCGCGCACCTGCGGCCCGTTGGGTGGCGCTGGCATCGCGCTGTGGAGCGAGCCGGACGACCGGGGCGTGATCGGCGTGGCCGAAGGCATCGAAACGGCGATGGCTGCCCACTACGGTGGCCGGATGCCGGTCTGCGCCGCGTACAGCGCCGGCAACCTGGCTGCCTGGCAGTGGCCGGCAGGAGCCCGCCGCCTGGTCATCTGGAGCGACCACGACGAGGCCGGCGCCGAAGCCGCCGCCAAGCTCAGAGCCCGAGCGCAGCGCGCCGGCCTGGCCGTCCTCACCAAGACCCCGCAGCAGCCTGGAATGGACTGGTGCGATGTGGTCCAGCAGCGCAACACAGCAGCCAAGACGGCCGCCACCGAACACCACAAGGAGGGCGCCCGATGAGCCGCGCCGAAGAACTGATGACCGACATGAGCACCGCCGCCGATGAGCTGATCGATGGATCGGCACCGCTGCCGCTGCCGCCCGACTTGCTGCCGGTGGAGCCCCTGCCGCTGGCTGCGCTGCCCGATGCGCTGCGCCCCTGGGTGGCCGACGTGTCGGAGCGGATGCAATGCCCCCCGGACTTCGTGGGCGTGCCGATGCTGGTGGGGGCTGCCGCGCTGGTGGCGCGCCGGCTGGCGATCCGCCCGCAGGAGCGGACCGAGTGGCAGGAGTCGCCGAACCTGTGGGCGCTGGTGGTCGGCCGGCCGGGGATGATGAAGAGCCCGGCGATGTCTGCCGCGCTGGCCCCGCTCGAACGCCTTGAGGTCCGGAGCGCCGAGCAGTTCGACGCCGACGCCAAAGGGCACGCCGACGCGCTGCGGCTGCACAAGATGCGCGCCGACGCCGCCGACAAGCTGGCCCGGCAGAAGCTGGCGAAAGACCCACACGCCGAGATCGGCAACGCCTTTGACGGTCTGGAGGAACCGCCCGCG